>NZ_CP107902.1:5386368-6633491 GCF_036013935.1 Streptomyces sp. NBC_00461 | reverse complement strand
CGGAGGGGGCACCTCCCACGACCTTGAGGCAGTGGCGGAGCATGCCGGGCGTCGCGCGGCAGACGCCACTTTCGCAACGGGCCCCCGGAGCCGGAGCCCTGCGCGGGACGCGGACCGCAGGGTGCGAGGCGCGGGACGCTCCTATGGACCAGCGTGACGGGCGGCCCCCTTTGACTGCTCCTAATGTGGCGATTAGTCAGCTTCATCAGCATCGCCCCATTTCGTGGAGGTACTCCCATGTCCCTGCGATCCACCCTCACCCGCCTCGCCATAACCACCGCCGCCGGCGCTCTCATCACCTCCGTGGCCGTCACTCCCGCCCTCGCGGACGACGACTGGGGCGGCGGAGACGGCGGCGACCCCGGCTTCAGCCAGGGCGGCCAAGGCGACCAAGAAGGCCAGGGTGGCCAAGGCGGCCAGGAAGGCCAAGGCGGCCAAGGCGGTCAGGAAGGCCAGCAGGGCGACTGGAACCAGGGGGACGATCACCACGACGACCAACGGCTCTCCCGGGGCGTCGTGACCGCGAGCGAGCTGCTGCTGCGCAGCGCGCCGAACCGCGGCAGCCAGGTGATCCGCGTGGCCCACCGGGGCGAGCGCGTCTCGATCTTCTGCAGGACCAACGGCCAGAGCGTGGACGGCAACCGCCAGTGGTACCTCCTCACGGACGGCACCTGGGCCTGGGGCTCGGCCCGCTTCATCGACACCATCGGAACCCCGCCACGCTGGTGCTGAGACCAAGAGATCACGAGATGCACGATTTGGGTAGGTTCCGGACATGATCAAGGCCGGAACCACCGGAACCACCGTGGTACAGGCGGACGTCCCCGCTCGCGCGGTACGCCCGCGGCGGCGCCGTGGTGTCGAACTCGCCCTCATCGTCATCGCCGTACTGCTGTCCGTGTACGGCTACTGCGCCGTCGGCCTCGCCAGGAACGGCACCGTCCCGCCCGGCGCCGCAGGTTACGGCGCCGGGCTCGGCGTGCTCGCGCTCCTCGCCCACCTCGCGGTGCGGCTGCGCGCCCCCTACGCCGACCCGCTGCTGCTGCCCATCGGCGTCCTGCTCAACGGCCTCGGTCTGGTCCTGATCTACCGGCTCGACCTGGAGACCCCGCACGACCACGCGGCCCCCACCCAACTCGTGTGGTCCACGCTGGGGGTGACCCTGTTCACCGTGGTCGTGCTGATGCTCCGCGACTACCGGGTGCTGCAGCGCTACGCCTATGTCTGCGTCGTCGGGGCGCTCGTCCTGCTGCTGCTCCCGATCCTCTTCCCGGCCGTGAACGGCGCGCGCATCTGGATCCACGTCGCCGGATTCTCCATCCAGCCGGGCGAGTTCGCGAAGGTGCTGCTGGCCGTCTTCTTCGCCGCGTATCTCGCGGGCAACCGTAACGCGCTGGCGTACACCGGACGTCAGGTGTGGCGGTTCAGGCGGGTCCAGCTTCCCACCGGGCGGGTGCTGGGCCCGATCCTCGCCATCTGGCTGCTGAGCGTGGGCGTTCTGGTGCTGGAGCGCGATCTCGGCACCTCGCTGCTGTTCTTCGGGCTGTTCGTCGTCCTGCTGTACGTCGCCACCGGCCGCACCGGCTGGATCGCCGTCGGCCTGCTGCTGGCCGCCCTGGGCGCCGTGGCCGTCGGCTGGCTGGAGCCGCACGTGCACAGCCGCGTCCAGGACTGGCTGCACCCCTTCGCGTCGATCGACGCCGGCCAGGGCCCGGGCCAGGTCGCCCAGTCCCTGTTCGCCTTCGCGGCCGGCGGCACGCTCGGGACGGGCCTGGGCGTGGGCCACGCGATCCTCATCGGCTTCGCGGCGAAGTCCGACTTCATCCTCGCCACCGCCGGGGAGGAGCTGGGCCTGGCGGGCCTGTCCGCGATCTTCCTCCTCTACGGGCTGCTCGTGGAGCGCGGCTACCGGACCGGCCTCGCCCTGCGCGACCCCTTCGGCCGGCTGCTGGCGGTCGGGCTGGCCTCGATCGTGGCGCTCCAGGTGTTCGTGATCGCGGGTGGGGTGACCGGGCTGATCCCGCTGACGGGCATGGCGATGCCGTTCCTCGCGCAGGGCGGCTCGTCCGTGGTGACCAACTGGGCGATCGTGGCGCTGCTGATCCGGGTGAGCCATGCGGCACGAAGCCAGTACGACGTACGAAGCCCGTACGACGGGGAGGTGGCGGCGTGATGACGAAGCACATCCGGCACGCCGGCTTCTTCTGCGTCCTTCTGCTCGCCGCGCTCCTCGCCAACGCCGCCCGCGTCCAGATCTTCAAGGCCGCGTCCTACGACGGCAACATCGCCAACCGCCGTTCCGCCATCGCCCGTTACCACCAGCCGCGCGGCGACATCCTGGTCGGCGGCGAGAGCGTGACCGGCTCCCGGGACTCCCACGAGCAGCTCCGCTACGAACGGACGTACACGGACGGCCCGTTGTACGCGCCCGTGACCGGCTTCGCCTCCCAGGTGTACGGCACGACGCTCCTGGAGCACAGCGGGGACGCCGTGCTGTCCGGCACCGACCCGATGCTCTCGCCGTTCCCCCTGGTGAACGGCCTCACGCGGGCCCAGGGCCGGGGCGGCAACGTCGTCACGACCCTCAACGCGGCGGCACAGCAGGCGGCGTACGAAGGGCTGGACGGGCGCAAGGGTGCGGTGGCGGCGATCGAGCCGTCGACGGGGCGGGTGCTGGCACTGGTGTCGAGTCCTTCGTACGACCCCGCCGTGCTGTCGGGGAACGCCGCGGCGACAGCGCGGTCCTGGTACCGGCTGAACTCCGATCCGGACAAGCCGATGCTCAACCGGGCGGTGCGGCAGACGTACCCGCCGGGCTCGACGTTCAAGGTGGTCACGGCGGCGGCCGCGCTGGACGCGGGTGTGGTCACGGACCTCGACAGGGCGACCGACTCGCCGGACCCGTACCGGCTGCCGGGCACCACGACCTCGCTGATGAACGAGGGGGAAGGCTGCGAGGACGCCCCGCTGCGGGACGCCTTCGAGTGGTCCTGCAACACCGTGTTCGCGAAGCTGGGTGTCGACGTGGGCGTGGCGGACATGGCGCGGACGGCGCAGGCCTTCGGCTTCAACAACGCGGGTCTGCGGATCCCCTTCTCCGTGGCGCCGAGCACCTTCGACACCAGGGTCGACAGGGCGCAGCTGGCACTGTCGTCGATCGGGCAGTACAACACGCGGGCCACCCCGCTGCAGATGGCGATGGTCGCGGCGGCGGTGGCCGACGGCGGGCAGGTGCGGACGCCGTATCTGGTGGAGCGGACGACGACGCGCAACGGTGCCACGGTGGCCACGGCGGGCTCGCGCCCCACGCGCGAGGCGATGCGCCCGGAGACCGCCGACCGGATGAAGGAGCTGATGGAGGGCGTCGTCAGGGAGGGCACCGGTACGAACGCCGCGATCCCCGGCGCGATCGTGGGCGGCAAGACCGGTACCGCCCAGCACGGCATCGGCAACGCCGGCGTGCCGTACGCCTGGTTCGTGTCGTGGGCGCAGGACGACCGCGACCTGGAACCGAAGGTCGCGGTCGCCGTGGTGGTGGAGGACGGCTCGGCGGACCGCGGGGAGATCACCGGGGGCGGGGTGGCGGCTCCGATCGCCCGCGCGGTGATGGAGTCGGTGCTCAACTCCAAGGAATGAGACGGGGGTTATGAACCCGGCCCGACCAACCTAACGTTCGGTACATGACTTCTGCCTTCGCGTACGAACTCGCCCAGGTGAACATCGGCCGCCTCAAGGCCCCGCTGGAGTCGGAGCAGTTGAAGGACTTCGTCGACAACCTCGACCCCGTGAACGCCGACGCGGACGCAGCCGACGGTTTCGTGTGGCGGCTGCAGGACGGGAACGGCGACGCGACGGGCCTGGCCGTCTTCGGAGACGAGTGGCTGATCATCAACATGTCGGTCTGGCGCGACGCCGACGCGCTGACGGCGTACATGTACCGGGGCCGCCACCGCGAGATGCTCGCCCGCCGCAGGGAGTGGTTCGAGCGGGTCCAGGAGGCGATGGTGGCCCTGTGGTGGGTGCCGGCCGGACACCGCCCCACGGTCGCCGAGGCGGAGTCCCGCGTGCTGCATCTGCGTACCAACGGCCCGACGCCGTACGCCTTCACCCTGCGCACGTCGTTCCCGGCACAGGGGGCGGGGCCGGTGCCGCTGGAGGTGCCGGACGGTCTGGGGTGCTCGGTCTAGCGGCGGCCGTCAGTGGATCGCCCTCACCGTCTCCGAACGGACCTGGCGGGTCGTGTCAGCGGCGGCCTCCAGGTCGACGTCGGACGGGGACTGGGTGATCGTCTTCGCGGTCACCTCGGCGACGACCGCCGCCGTGTTGCCGTCCGCCCAGGCGCAGACCGGGTAGGTCAGCGTCGAACCGAGCTGCTTCTGGGTGACCACCTCACAGGTGACCGTGATGCCGGAGCCACCGGGCCGGAAGTCCTTCGGCGGCACGGCCACCGTCATGCCGTCGGTCTCGGCGACGCCCTTCAGCATGCTGTCGCGGCCCTTGTCGACGTGCTGGAACCGCCCGTACATGCCCGAGATCACGAGTTCGCCCTTGGCGTCGCCGCCGCTCAGGCTGTACTGCCCGACCTTGGCGTCGGTGACCTTGGCGTCCCAGGCACCGTCCATCTCCTCCTCGATCTTCTGTCCTTGGGTGTCGGAGAGGTCCTCGGTGAGTTCGTAGCGCCCGTCGAGAAGTGTCCTGGGCAGCGTCAGGGCGAAGTCGGCGTCGGGAAAGCCGCTTTCGACCTTCGACCCGAGCATCGCGAGCCCCACCAGGACCGCCACGATCACTCCGACGACCCCGCCCACAATGCCGAGGACCAGCCCGACCCGCCGCTTCTTCGGCGGCGGACCCCAGCCGTAGGGCTGCTGCGGGAAGGGCTGCTGCGGGAAGGGCTGTTGGGGGTACGGCTGCCCGTACGGCGGGACCGGAGCCTGGCCGTACGGCTGCGCGGGCGGCTGCCCGTACGGACCGGGGGCGAGAGGGCCTTGGGGCGGCGACTGCCGGTCGTAGGGATTCTGCGGCGGCCCGTAGGGACCCTGGGGCGGCGGAGGCGTGGACACGTCAGCACGCTACTGCATACGGGTGACCGTCATCCCTCGGCCGCGCCCTCCTCGATCGCCCCCGTCACCTCGGCCACCCGCTCCTGCTCCTCCGCCGCGAACCGTTCCGCGTCCAACTGCTCCGCGATCTCCTCGTCCTGGGCCATCAGCAGGTCAAGGTTCGAGTCGCCCATCTCGAACACACCCATGTCCAGATACGCCTGCTGCAGCCGCTTGCCCCACAGCCCGATGTCCTTGACGCAGGGGACGATGCGGGAGAACAGCAACTGCCGGAACAGCGCCAGGAATTCGGACTGCTCGCTGTACTCCTCGGCCTCCTCGGTCGGGATACCGAAGTTCTCCAGCACCTCCACGCCCCGCAGCCGGTCGCGCATCAGGTAGCAGCCCTCGATGACGAACTCCTCGCGTTCGCGCAGTTCCGCGTCGCTGAGCTGCTTGTAGTAGTCGCGCAGCGCCATGCGCCCGAAGGCCACGTGCCGGGCCTCGTCCTGCATGACGTAGGCGAGGATCTGCTTGGGGAGGGGCTTGTCGGTGGTGTCCCTGATCATGCCGAAGGCGGCCAGCGCCAGTCCCTCGATCAGGACCTGCATACCGAGGTAGGGCATGTCCCAGCGCGAGTCCCGGAGGGTGTCGCCCAGCAGGGACTGGAGGTTGTCGTTGATCGGGTACAGCATCCCGACCTTCTCGTGCAGGAAGCGGCCGTAGATCTCCGCGTGCCGCGCCTCGTCCATCGTCTGGGTCGCCGAGTAGAACTTGGCGTCGAGATCGGGGACCGATTCGACGATCCTCGCGGCGCAGATCATCGCGCCCTGCTCGCCGTGCAGGAACTGGCTGAACTGCCAGGAGGCGTAGTGCCTGCGCAGTTCGCCCTTGTCCTTGTCGGTGAGCTTGGCCCAGTGCTTGGTGCCGTACAGGGACATCGACTCGTCCGGGGTGCCGAGCGGATCGTACGGATCGACCTCCAGATCCCAGTCGATCCGCCGCTGCCCGTCCCACTGCTTGTCCTTGCCCTTCTGGTACAGGGCGAGCAGGCGGTCACGGCCGTCGTCGTACTCCCAGGCGAAACGCGCCGCGCCGGTCGCCGGTACCTGCCAGTGGGGCTCTCCCGCGTCCATGGCGTACAGGTCGTAAGTCGGCATGTCTCGCAGGCTCACACGTGGTAGACGCGGGGTCAACAAGTCGCGCGCAGGGGATTGACGAGCTTGCTGACAAGCAGTCTCATAACCCGTGGAGGATGTGACCCCGGGTAACAAGGTGGGAGAACGATGACGACCCTGACGGAAGCCGACGCGCTGGACGGTCTGCGCGATGCGCTCGGGCTGCTCAAGGACCGCGAGCAGGTGGCCGAGCGGCTTCTCGCCTCCTCCGCCAAGCACTCCTTCGACCCGGACAAGGAGCTGGACTGGGACGCGCCCTTCGAGGAGGGCAAGTGGTTCTGGCCGCCGGAACTGGTGTCGCTGTACGAGACGCCGATGTGGAAGCGGATGAGCGAGGAGCAGCGGATCCTGCTCTCCCAGCACGAGGCGGCGGCGCTCGCCTCGCTGGGCATCTGGTTCGAGCTCATCCTCATGCAGCTGCTGGTCCGGCACATCTACGACAAGGCGGCCACGAGCGCGCACGTGCGGTACGCGCTCACCGAGATCGAGGACGAATGCCGGCACTCGAAGATGTTCGCCCGGCTGATCGAGCGCGGGGACGCGCCCTGGTACCCGGTGGCCCGCGTGCACCAGAACCTGGGCCGGCTGTTCAAGACGATCTCGACCACGCCGGGCTCCTTCACGGCCACCCTGCTCGGCGAGGAGGTCCTCGACTGGATGCAGCGACTGACGTTCCCGGACGAGCGGGTGCAGCCGCTGATCCGTGGCGTCACGCGCATCCACGTGGTCGAGGAGGCCCGGCATGTCCGGTACGCCCGTGAGGAGCTGCGGCGGCAGATGGTGACGGCGCCGAGGTGGTCGCAGGAGTTCACCCGGGTCACCTCCGGCGAGTTCGCGCGGGTGTTCTCGGTCGCCTTCGTCAATCCCGAGGTCTACACGAACGTGGGGCTGGACCAGCGGGAGGCGATGGCACAGGTGAAGGCCAGTGGCCATCGGCGGGAGGTCATGCAGAGCGGAGCGAAGAAGCTGACCGACTTCCTGGATGACATCGGCGTGCTGCGGGGGGTCGGGCGGCGGCTGTGGAGGTCGTCGGGGCTGCTGGCCTGATGCGGGGTGCCGGCGGGCTGCCGGCGGGGGCCGGTGCGGGTCGACGAGGGCCGAGGCGGGTCGATAAGGGCCGGAAGGCGCCGACTGCGGGCCCGCTGGGCGGCCAGCGCGAGCCGACAGGCGCCGTGTACAGGCAGACAGACCCGCGGCGCGAACCGACAGGCGCCGCGTGCGAACCGGTGGACGGCCGGCGCAAGCCGACAGACGCCCAGCGCGAACCGGTGGGCGGCCGTCACGAACCGACAGACGCCCAGCGCGAACCGGTGGGCGGCCGTCACGAACCGACAGACGCCCACGCGACCAGCCACGACGCGCGCGCAGCGGCCCGACTACGCTGCACCCATGAGCCCTGCCGCGCCCGCCTACCGCCGCCTGAGCGTCGAGGAGCGCCGCAGTCAGCTCCTCGAAGCCGCCCTCGGTCTCTTCGCACACCGCGCCCCCGAGGAGGTCTCCCTCGACGACGTGGCGGAGGCGGCCGGGGTGTCGCGGCCGCTGGTGTACCGGTATTTCCCCGGCGGCAAGCAGCAGCTGTACGAGGCCGCGCTCCGGTCCGCCGCCGACGAGCTGCAGCAGTGCTTCGACGAGGCTCGCGAAGGCCCCCTCCTCGGCCGTCTGGCCCGTGCCCTCGACCGCTACCTCGCCTTCGTCGACCAGCACGACGCCGGCTTCAGCGCGCTGCTGCAGGGCGGCAGTGTGGTCGAGACGTCCCGGACGACCGCCATCGTGGACGGCGTACGCCGGGCCGCCGCGGAGCACATCCTGAGCCATCTGGAGGTCACGGATCCCGGGCTGCTGCTGCGCATGACCGTACGGATGTGGATCACCGCGGTCGAGGCGGCCTCCCTGATCTGGCTCGACGAGGACAAGCAGCCGCCGGTCGCCGAGCTGCGGGACTGGCTGGTCGAGCAGTTCATGGCCGTCCTCTCGGTGACCGCCGGCCGGGACCCGCAGACCGCCGCGCTGGTGCGGGCGCTGGCGGAGGATGTCTGACACTGGTGCCGTGAAGAGCGAACACACCCCCTTCGAGGGCGGCCCGATGGACGGCCGTGTGCTGCCGGTCCTCGTGGGTCCCACCGGGCACCCGCCCAAGACGTACCGCATCCCGCTCCCGGACGCCGCCGGGGGCCCGCCCACCGTGCTCGTCTACCGGCGCGTCCCACGCGGCCACAGCAAGCGGCTCGGACTGCCGCAGGGATGGAAGTACGAGTACGACCCCACGGGCAGGATCGACAGGCTGAAGTGGCCGTGGTCGAAGCCGGACACCGGTCCGGACGCCACGCCGGGCGGCAAGCCGGACGACACCGACGGGTGACCTGATTGCGCCGAACCGCCCACACCCGGTGCGATTACGTGCCACGGACGTCAAGAGCTGACTGTACGGAGCGGAGAGACCGCCCCGCACGGGAGGTGATGACGTGTCAGGAAGGCTTCTGCGTCTGGTGTGTACGGCGGCGATGGCCGCCGGCGCCGTCCTCGCACCGCTGCCCGCCGCAGCCGTGCCCGAGCCCGGGCCCGGCGGCGAACGCACCGTCGCCCAGCAGCTGACGGACCTTCAGCGGCTGTACCGCGAGGCCGAGCGGTCCACCGAGACCTACAACGCCACCGCGGAGAAGCTGAAGAAGCAGCGCGCCGAGGTGGCCCGTCTGGACCGCGCCCTGGCCCGGACCCGCCTCTCGCTGCAGGACAGCCGGGGCGCGGCGGGCCGCCTGGCCCGGCAGCAGTACCAGGGCAGCACCGACATCTCCTCGTACGTACGCCTGCTGCTGGCCCGCAACCCGCAGCAGGCGCTCGACCAGGGCCATGTGATCGGCCAGTTGGCGCGGGAGCGGGCCGAGACGGTCGGCCGGCTGACCGGCACCGAGAAGAAGGCCGGCATCCTGGCCCGCAAGGCGCGCAAGGGCCTCGACGACCAGCTCTCCCTCGCCGAACAGCAGAAGAAGGACCGGGACGACGTGCAGGGGCGGTTGAAGGCCGTCGAGGAACTCCTCGTCTCCCTCACTCCCGAACAGCTGGCCGCGCTCAACGAGTTGGAGAAGAGCGGAGTCGACAAGGCGCAGCAGCGGCTGGTGACGTCCGGCGCGCTGAGCGAGGAGCACACGGCGTCAAAGAACGGCGACCGCGCGCTGCGGTACGCCGTGCGGCAGCTGGGCAAGCCGTACCAGTGGGGTGCCCAGGGCCCGAAGTCGTACGACTGCTCGGGGCTGACGTCCGTGGCCTGGGACCACGCGGGCAAGCCGATCCCGCGGACCAGCCAGGAGCAGTGGGCGCAGCTGCCGCGCGTCCCTCTCGACCAGCTGCGCCCCGGTGACCTGGTGGTCTACTTCCCCGAGGCAACTCATGTCGCGATGTACGTGGGCCGGGGCATGGTGATCCAGGCCCCACGCACCGGCGAGAAGGTGAAGGTCTCGCCGCTCGCGACCTATCCGGTCCTGGGAGCCGTCCGGCCGGACGGTGGCCGGCCGGACGGTGGCCGGCCGGACGATGATCAGGCGGGCGGCGATCAGGCTCCGGCGACCGAGGCGAGGTAGGCCTCCGTCTTGGCCGGCTCGTAGAAGAAGTTCTCGAAGTCGGCCGGGTCGTTGAAGCCGTTGGCGAAGCGGTCGGCGACCGGCTGGAGCCGGCCCGCGGCGCCGATGAGGTTGAGGATGTGCTCCGGCGGCGGGGCCAGCATGGCGTTGGTCCACTTGGTGACGTGCTGGGCGGTGTCCCAGTAGCGGTCGAACGTCGCCCGCATCCAGGCCTCGTCGAACTCCTTCTCGCCGTTCTCGACGATCGAGGAGAGGTAGGAAGCGGCGCACTTGGAGGCCGAGTTGGAGCCCTGGCCGGTGATCGGGTCGTTGGCGACGACGACGTCCGCGACACCGAGGACCAGGCCGCCGCCGGGCAGCCGGCCGACCGGGTTGCGCACGGTGGGGGCGTAGCGGCCGGCCAAAACGCCGCCCGCGTCGGTCAGTTCGACCTTGGTGGCCCGCGCGTACTCCCAGGGCGTGAACCGCTCCATGAGTTCCAGGGTCAGGGAGAGGTGCTCCGCCGGGTCCTTGACGCCGTTGAAGACGTCGAGCGGGCCGCCGGGTATGCCCTCCCAGAAGAGGATGTCGGCGCGGCCGGAGGTGGTGAGCGTCGGCATGACGAACAGCTCGCCCACGCCCGGGACCAGGTTGCAGCGGACCGCGTCGAACTCCGGGTGCTCCGGGCGCGGGCCGAGCCCATGGACGTACGCCACCGCGAGGGCGCGCTGCGGCTCGCCGTACGGCGAACGGGACGCGTCCCGGCCGAACATGGACACCAGCTCGCCCTTGCCCGCCGACACCACCACCAGGTCGTACGTACGGGAGAAGTAGTCGAGGTCGGAGACCGCCGCGCCGTGGATGACCAGCTGGCCGCCGCGCTGCGCGAACGTCTCCATCCAGCCGGCCATCTTCACCCGCTGGTCGACCGACTGCGCGTACCCGTCGAGCCTGCCCACCCAGTCGATCGCACGCTGTGTCGGGCCCGGGTCGTGCGAGCCGGGGGCCGCGACCGAGACGCCGAGTCCTTCGATCTTCGGGGCCTGGGACTCCCAGAAGTTCAGCTGGAGATCGCGCTCGTGCTGCAGTGCCGTGTGGAACATGCACTGCGTCGACATGACCCGGCCGGAACGGATCTCGTCCGCCGTCCGGTTCGACATCAGGGTGACCTCGTACCCCTGCGACTGAAGGCCGAGGGCGAGCTGGAGACCGGACTGACCGGCTCCTACGACGAGTATCTTCCGCATGCGGGTGACTACTCCTAAGGGGGCTCTACTACTCGGGGGTCTCGTCGAGCGCGTGGCCGACGAGGGACAGGAGAGTCTCGATCACCGAGATCCTCCGCCGTGCATCCATGATCATTACGGGTATGTGCGCGGGGATCGTCAACGCCTCCCGCACGTCCGCCGGTTCGAACAGCTCGGTGCCGTCGAAGTGGTTGACGGCGACGACGTACGGCAGTCCGCAGCTCTCGAAGTAGTCCAGTGCCGGGAAGGAGTCCTTCAGACGCCGGGTGTCGGCCATGACGACGGCGCCTATCGCGCCGCGCACCAGGTCGTCCCACATGAACCAGAACCGCTGCTGGCCCGGCGTGCCGAACATGTAGAGCACCAGGTCGTCGTCGAGCGTGAGGCGGCCGAAGTCCATGGCCACGGTGGTGGTCAGCTTGCCGGGCGTGTCGGTGAGGTCGTCTGTGCCCTCGCTCGCCTCGGTCATCAGCGCCTCGGTCTGCAGGGGCGTGATCTCCGAGACGGCGCCGACCAGAGTGGTCTTGCCGACGCCGAAGCCACCCGCCACGACTATCTTCGTGGCGATGGGGGCGCGGGTGCGATCCGTCTGCCAGGGCTGTACGGGCCCCTCTTCCTCGAGGAGCGGAAGGACGCCGCGAGCGGCGTCAGAGACGACGGAGTCCACTCAGCACCCTTTCCAGCAGCGCGCGGTCCGGACGGCCGGTGCCGTGACCGGTACCGGTTCCGTACACGCGGATTCTTCCCTGGTCCGCGAGGTCGCTGAGCAGCACGCGGACCACACCGAGCGGCATCTTCAGCAGCGCGGCGATCTCGGCCACCGTGCGCATGCGGCGGCACAGTTCGACTATGGCGAGCATCTCCGGCATGACGCGGGTGCTGAGGGACCCTCCCCCACTGCCAATGGCGTGGGCGGCGCCCCCAGTCAGCTCCTTGCGCTCCTCGGGGGCCTCCAGCGCCGCCACGAACGTCTCCACGAGGAGGACGTGGCCGAAACGGGTACGGCCGCCGGTGAGCGAGTAGGGGCGCACGCGGGCCGGCTTGCGGTCGCCGCGACGCACGGGCAGCTTCTTGGGCGTACCGCTCATCGGGTGCTCCCCGTGGACTGCGATTCCAGGGATTTCCGTAGCTCGCTGCGGAGTTCGGGGGTGAGCACATGGCCGGCACGGCCGACGAACAGGGCCATGTGGTACGCGACCACGCTCATGTCGCAGTCCGCGGAGCCGTGCACGCCGAGCAGCGAGCCGTCGCTGATCGACATCACGAACAGGCTTCCCTCGTCCATCGCGACCATCGTGTGCTTCACGTTGCCGGAGCCCATCAGCTTGGCCGCGCCGATGGTGAGGCTGCCGATGCCGGAGACGATCGCGGCGAGGTCGGCCGAGGAGCCCCTGGGGCCGGTGGGCCTGCTTCCGCGAGCCTCGCGGGCTGCGGAGTTTCGACCAGGGTCGGAGGAGAGCAGGAGCAGGCCGTCGGAGGAGACCACCGCTACTGACTGGATGCCCGGCACCTCCTCGACCAGGTTCGTCAGCAGCCAGTGCAGGTTGCGGGCTTCACTGCTCAGTCCGAAGGTACTGGGCGCGGTCAACTGCTTGCCTCCTCGACAGTGCCCCCCGTGGCTTCTTCGGATACGGCATGTTCGGTGGTCGGTACCCGGGTCGGTGCCTGAGCCGGTACCTGGGTCTGGGCCGTCCGTTCGGCGATCTCCGTCTCTACGTCGCGGTAGCCGGCCTGGGCGCCCTGGCGGAAGCCGCCGAGTCTCCTGCGGAGGGCTTCCGCGTCTACGGAGCGTCGGCGTGGGGGCGCGGACTGGGTGGGGGCGGTGATCTTGGGGGTGCGCTTGGGGAGGCCCTTGGCGGTGACGGGCTCCTCGTCCGGGGTACGGGTGTGCTCCGCCTCGGCATCGCCTTCGCCGGCTGTGTACCCACCGGCACCACTCGTACCGACCTGGCCGTCGGGTGCGGGTGGTCCCTGCGGGGCGAACTCGGCGTCGGCGGCCGCACGTTGAGCCGGAAGCGGGATCGTCCCGGCCGCCGGCTGCGGGTGCGCCTCGGCCGTCTCATGCGCGGGCCGGTCATGGCTCTCGGGCGTCTCGGCCACCGGCTCGTCCTGAGCCTCGGGCACGAATGACGGGATCAGAAGTTCCATCGTGATCTCGGCGGCCGGCACGTCGGGCACAGGGGACTCCGACTGCGGTTCGGCGTCCGCCGGTGCGCCGAGTTCCGGCTGCGGCTCGGATTCCGCCGTTACGTCGGATTCCGACTGCTGCCCGGCATCTGCCGGTACATCGAAGGTCGACTGCTGGCCTGCGGCCGGTGCAACGGCCAAGCCAGGCTGCGGCTCGCCGCCCGCCGGTGCGCCGAACTCCGGCTGCGGCTCGGATGCCGCCGGTGCGTCGGACCCTGACTGCTGCCCGGCATCTACCGGTGCACCGAGTGCCGACTGCGGCTCAGCGTCCGCCGGTACATCGGCTTCCGACTGCGGCTCGACGTCCGCCGGTACATCGGCTTCCGACTGCGGCTCAGCATCCGCCGGTACGTCGGAGCCCGGCTGTGGGCCTGTGGCCGGTGCAGCGTCGAATGCAGGCTGCGGCTCGACGTCCGCCGCTCCGTCGAGCCCCGGCTGCGAACCGGCGGCCGCCGACGTCTCAAGCCCCGGCTGCGAGCCTGCGGTCGGCGGCACGTCGTCGGAGGTCGGCTGTGGCTCGGTGGCCGTGGGCTCCGGTGCTGTCGGTGCGGCCGGTGCCGGTACGGGCTCCGGTGTCGGCTCCGGCCGCTCGCGTATCGCGTTCTCCGCCAGTGCGACCAGGGGGTCGGTGGAGGTCGAGCGGCCGTAGAGGATGTTGGAATTGGCCTCGGCGTCGGCGCCGGGGAGGGAGAAGGCGGGGGTGGCGCCCGTGGTGGGCGCGGTGGCCGACGGGACGGCGGACGGCTGGGCCGAGGCGAGCAAGCCCCCCGGCACGACCACGACCGCCGCGACGCCGCCCTGCTTCTGCTCGCGCAACTGGACGCGGACGCCGTGGCGGTGGGCCAGGCGCGCGACGACGTAGAGGCCGAGGCCGAGGCCCTCGTCGCCCTCGTGGTTGTAGGAGGTCTCCGGGTCGAACTCGGCGAGGCGGGCGTTCAGGCGCGTCATCTGCTCGCCGGCCATGCCGATGCCCTCGTCCTGCACGGAGAGCATGACCTCGCCGTTCTCCAGCAGCCAGCCGGAGATCTCGACGGGCAGGTCGGGCGGGGAGAACGTGGTGGCGTTCTCCAGCAGTTCGGCCAGCAGGTGCGAGAGGTCGTCCGCGGCGAAGCCCGCGACGTACGCGTGCGGCGGCAGCACGGCTATGCGGACACGCTCGTACCGCTCGATCTCGCTGACCGCGGCACGCACGACGTCGACGAGCGGCACGGGATGCGCGCTCTGCTGCACGTGCTCGGTGCCGGCGAGGACGAGGAGGTTCTCGCTGTGCCGGCGCATCACCGTGGCGAAATGGTCGAGCTTGAAGAGGGTGGCGAGGCGGTCCGGGTCGTGTTCCCGCTCCTCCAGGCCCTCGATGACGGCGAGTTGACGCTCTACCAGGCCGAGGGTGCGCAGCGCCAGGTTCACGAACCTGCCGCCGATGCTCTCGCGCAGACGCTCCAACTGGGCTGCGGAGTCGGCGAGATCGGTGCGCAGCTCCTCGCGGGCGTCGGCCATCTTCTGCCGCTGGCCGACCAGGTGCTTGCGGTCGGCCTCCAGGGTGGCGATGCGCTCGTGCAGGGCGGCGGCATGCGCGTGCAGGGTGTTGACGGAGCGGACGACCTGGGCGAACTCGTCGTTGCGGCCGGTGAAGGTGACCGGTTCCTGGGCGGCCGGGTCCTCCGCCTCGGCGAGCCGGGCCGAGCCGCGGCGCAGGACGGAGAGCGGGCGCGTGAGGCTGCGGGCCATCGCCGTGGCGACACCGACCGCGAGCAGCATGAGGGCGCCGAGGACGGCGATGCGGATCTCCAGCGTGCTGACGTCGTCGTCGCGCAGCTGGGCGAGGTCCTTGGTGCGGCGGTCGTAGAGGGCGGACTCCGCGCCGCGCATGGCGTCGATCCGGGCGGAGAGCGCGGCGTCGACCTTCGTGGCCCTGGTGCCGAGTTCGGACGGGGAGAGCGTCGGCTGGTCGGTGAGGGCGGCGAGGTACTGCTCGGCGGAGTTGACCTCGGCACCGGTGACCGTCGAGTCGTACGACGTCCGGGCGGCCTTGGGCGCGGTGTCGTGGAAGTCGGCGAGGGCCGCGTCGGAGCGCAGCCGGGCCTGCTGGGCGGCGGCGGTCAGCGCATTGCGCTGTTTGGTGTCGGCGGCCGAGGAGGTGGTGGTCGTGGTCGGCAGGCCGGTGGTGGGGCTGATGACCGACTGCTGGGACGTCGGCACGCTCAGCGCCGCGAGGAGCAGCCCGCGGGCGGCGGCGGACTGCTGCACGGCGGAGTCCAGCTCGGCGAGAGCGTACGCGCCCGAACCGGCCCGGGGCGGCATCTGCTGGGCCAGCTGCTCGGCGAGGCCGTGCAGTTCGGTGATGGCGGCGGAGTAGGCGTCGTGCGCCTCAAGGGCGCTGCTCTTGCCGGTGAGCGCGGAGCGGCGCAGGGCTGCGATGTCGTCGAGGTCGCCGCGCAGGGAGGCGGACGTGTCGGTGTTCTCCCGCAGGTCCTCGACCTGCCGGTCGACACGGGCGCTCGCCTGCTCGGTGGGCGCCTTGGACTTGGCCCGGCCGACGGCGATGTAGGACGTCACCTCGTCGCGCTCGTCGGCGAGCGAGTGGGCGAGATTGAGGGCGTCCTGGGTCTGCCCGGCGAGCGTCACCAGGTCCTGGGAGTCCTTGAGTTGCCCGGAGGCGGCGAGGACGGAGGGGGCACCGGCGCCGGCGATGGCGGCGGCCACGACGGCCACGGCGACGACGAGCCGGTTGCGTACGTGGGTGGGCCGGCCCTTGCCGGTGGTGGTGCCGGTGCTGCCGGGCGTGCGCTCCGCGCCCGCTGCGGGGTCCGTCTGCTTGCCTGTGCGACGAGGCCGCGTCTTCTGCACCGGTGCTCGCATTCCTGACTCGTGATACTCATGGGCCCGGGTGACGCTCCGTCAACTGATGCCGACCGTGCGTACCGCCGGTACGGTCCCCGACCCTCCCAGTGCCGGTGGGCAGTGGCCGAGCATCACCTGACCCGCCACCCGAAGGAGTGAACATCGGAGGGGAGTTGGCGAGCAAGTTCCTCGGAGGGGTGCAGCGGCCTTGCACGGCAGGCCGGTTGGACGTCTGCGCCCGGCGGTGGCAGTATTCGCCGACACGCGTTCCCGGAACAACGGATTCCACCCCAAACCAGGCGCCTGACCTGCGCGAGTGCGTGGATTGGGTAACCAGTGACACCTTTCGGCGAACCCCGTGAAGACGTCGTGCAGACTCGCTGAATGCGTACGGAACTTGTCTCGGAGCCCGGGGATTCCACCCGCCCCAACGAGGACTTCGCCGCGGTGGCCCTGCCCGCTTCCGGCCAGGGCGGCGCCCTCGTCGTCCTGGACGGAGTGACGCCTCCGCGTGACGAGACGGGCTGTCTGCATTCGGTCCCCTGGTACGTCGCCCGCCTCGGCGGCGCCCTGACCGAACTGACTGTTTCCCTCCCGGATGTTCCGCTGCCCCAGACCCTTTCCCGGGCCATCGCCCGCACGGCCGAGGCGCATGCGGACACCTGTGACCTTTCTCACCCACGCACCCCACAGGCAACGGTCGTCGTGGCGCGCTGGGGCCTTGAGACCGTCGAGTACCTGGTCCTGTCCGACTCCGCCCTGCTTCTGGAGTCGTCGGAGGGCTCGGTGACGGCCGTACTGGACGACCGCCTGTCCCGGCTGCCGCGCACGGCCCTGGCGACGGACGCACTGGTGGACTCCACCATCCGGAACAAGGAGGGCGGCTTCTTCACGGCGGCCGCGGATCCGTCGGTTGCGGAGCGGGCCGTGACGGGGGCCCTCCCCCGCGGGGAGGTACGTGCGCTGGCCGCGCTGACCGACGGGGCGACGCGGTGGGTGGAGAAGTTCCGCGAGGGCGACTGGGCGGACTGCCTCCGGTTCGTACGGAAGGAGGGAGCGGGGGCGCTGGTCGAGCGGGTGCGGACGCTCGAAACCGCGGACACGGAACGGGTGTTCCTGCGGCGGAGCAAGACGCACGACGACGCGACGGTGGTCCACGTGGAGCTGTGACGCTCCCCGCGACGGGCGCGGGCCCCCTCCGCTCCCCCGCCCCTACCTCTCCATTCCCCGGTTCAACTGCCCGAGCAGCCGCGCCAGTTCGGCCACCTCGCGCCGATCCCAGTGGGACAGCTGGCTGACGTACCGCGCCCGTCGGGCGTCGCGGACCTTGCTCACCCGCTGGTGGCCCTCGTCCGTGAGGTGGACGAGCCAGGCGCGACCGTCGGCGGGGTCGGGTTCGCGGGCGACCAGCCCGAGGTCCTCCAGGGCGCGCAGCTGACGGGACATGGTCGCCTTGCCGACGCCGATGTAGGCCGCGAGTTCCGTCGCACGCTGCCGGCCGCACTCGTCCAGCCGGATGAGCAGCCCGTACGCCGCCGTCTCCAGGTCGGGGTGGACCTCGCGCGCCATCTCTCCCTGATTGGCGCGGGCGCGCCGGAAGAGGACCGTGAGTTCACGCTCCAGCGACAGGTACTCATGGTCTGCGCCACTCGGTGACGCCTGCGCCGGGAGGCGGCGCTCGTCCCCGTTATCGCCTTCGTGCACGTCAGCCCCTGCCTCGGTTTCCCGATCCTGAAAGTTTCCGCCAGACCCCGTCGTTGCCGCAGCTCTCCAAGTATTTCGCAGGGCTAGACCAACGGCAGCATCCGGCCCCTCTTCCCACCCTCTCCTCTACGTGCGTAGCTTCTTCAGCAGGCAATGTCTGGCATGCCCACGCCAGCAGCACATCGGCACCTCAGCGCTTCCCCACCGAGCATCACCGAGCCCTCGGAGGCACGCCATGCCTGCGCACAGACCTGGACCGCCCCGCCCCCGGCGCCTCTTCCTCGCCGGACTGCTGCTCGCCGCCCTCTCCCTCGCCCTCAGCGCCCCGCCGTCCTCCGCGGCGGACACCCCGGCCCGCGGTTCGGCCCACATGGGCATGGGCGTCCTAGCCCACGACGGACACGACGGCACCCCGTACGCCGTCGGCGCCGCCCAGACCGAGGGCGTGGACGTCTCCGGCCACCAGGGCAACGTCGCCTGGTCGACCCTGTGGAGCAGCGGGGTCAGATGGGCGTACACGAAGGCGACCGAGGGGACGTACTACACGAACCCCTATTTCGCCCAGCAGTACAACGGCTCCTACAACGTCGGCATGATCCGCGGCGCCTACCACTTCGCCACCCCCGACACCACCAGCGGCGCGACCCAGGCCAACTACTTCGTCGACCACGGCGGCGGCTGGTCCAAGGACGGCAGGACCCTCCCCGGGGCCCTCGACATCGAGTGGAACCCCTACGGCGCCGAGTGCTACGGCAAGTCGGCGAGCGCGATGGTCGGCTGGATCGCCGACTTCCTGAACACGTACAGGGCACGCACGGGCCGGGACGCCGTCATCTACACGGCCACCAGCTGGTGGACCGACTGCACGGGCAACCACGCGGGCTTCGCGTCGGCCAACCCGCTGTGGATCGCGCGGTACGCCTCCGATCCGGGAACGCTGCCGGCCGGCTGGAGTGTCTACACGATGTGGCAGTACACCTCGTCCGGGCCGACCGTCGGCGACCACGACAAGTTCAACGGGGCGTTGGACCGGGTCGTCGCCCTCGCCAACGGCTGATCCCTCCGCACGCACATGGCGAAGGCCCGGGCCACCCTCACGGGGCCCGGGCCTTCCCTCATCCCGCGGCGTCCGTCACGCCGCCACGGGAACCTTCGGCGTCGCGTCGCTCGTGGCGGGCGCGAGTGCCAGTTCCAGGACCTGGCGGACGTCCGTGACGGTGTGGACGTCGAGCTTTTCCAGCACCTCCGCGGGGACGTCGTCCAGGTCGGCCTCGTTGCGCTTGGGGATGATGACGGTGGTGACGCCCGCGCGGTGCGCCGCGAGCAGCTTCTGCTTCACGCCGCCGATCGGCAGGACCCGGCCGGTCAGTGAGACCTCTCCCGTCATCGCCACGTCCGTGCGGACCAGGCGGCCGGACAGGAGGGACGCCAGCGCCGTCGTCATCGTGACGCCCGCGCTCGGGCCGTCCTTCGGGACCGCGCCCGCCGGGAAGTGGATGTGGGCACCCCGGTCCTTCAGGTCGGCCACCGGCAGTTCGAGTTCGGCGCCGTGACTGCGCAGGAAGCTCAGCGCGATCTGCGCCGACTCCTTCATCACGTCACCGAGCTGGCCGGTGAGGGTCAGGCCCGCGGCGCCCGTCTCCGGGTCGGCCAGGGACGCCTCCACGAACAGGACGTCTCCGCCCGCGCCGGTGACCGCCAGGCCGGTGGCGACACCGGGGACCGCGGTACGGCGCTCCGCCGGGTCCTGGGCGGACTCCGGGACATGGTGCGGGCGTCCGATCAGGGCACGCAGGTCACCGTCCGTGATGGTGAACGGCAGCTCGCGCCCGCCCAGTTCGTGCTCGGCCGCGACCTTGCGCAGCAGCCTGGCGATGGACCGCTCCAGGGTGCGGACGCCCGCCTCGCGCGTGTACTCGCCGGCGAGCTTGCGCAGGGCGCTCTCGTCGAGAGTCACCTCGTCCGTGTCCAGGCCCGCCCGCTCCAGCTGGCGCGGGAGCAGGTGGTCGCGGGCGATGACGACCTTCTCGTCCTCGGTGTAGCCGTCCAGGCGGACCAGCTCCATACGGTCGAGCAGGGCCTCCGGGATGGCCTCCAGGACGTTCGCCGTGGCGAGGAAGACGACGTCGCTGAGGTCGAGTTCGACCTCCAGGTAGTGGTCGCGGAACGTGTGGTTCTGCGCCGGGTCCAGGACCTCCAGCAGTGCCGCCGCGGGGTCGCCGCGGAAGTCCGAGCCGACCTTGTCGATCTCGTCGAGCAGGACGACCGGGTTCATCGAACCGGCTTCCTTGATGGCGCGGACGACCCGGCCGGGCAGGGCACCGACGTAGGTACGGCGGTGGCCGCGGATCTCGGCCTCGTCGCGCACTCCGCCGAGGGCGACGCGGACGAACTTCCGGCCCATGGCGTGTGCCACCGACTCGCCGAGAGACGTCTTGCCGACGCCGGGCGGGCCGACGAGGGCCAGGACGGCACCGCCGCGCCGGCCGCCGATGACGCCGAGGCCGCGGTCGCTGCGACGCTTGCGCACCGCCAGGTACTCGGTGATCCGCTCCTTCACGTCCTCCAGGCCCGCGTGCTCGGCGTCGAGGATCGCCTTGGCGCCCTGGATGTCGTACGCGTCCTCGGTCCGCGTGGTCCACGGGAGTTCCAGGACGGTGTCCAGCCAGGTGCGGATCCAGGAGCCCTCGGGGGACTGGTCGCTGGACCGCTCCAGCTTGTCGACCTCCTTCAGCGCCGCTTCCCGCACGTGCTCCGGGAGGTCGGCGGCCTCCACGCGGGCGCGGTAGTCGTCGGACTCCTCGCCGTCCTGTTCGCCGTTCAGCTCGCGCAGTTCCTTGCGGACGGCTTCCAGCTGGCGCCGGAGCAGGAACTCCCGCTGCTGCTTGTCGACGCCTTCCTGGACGTCCTTGGCGATGGTCTCGGCGACGTCCTGCTCGGCGAGGTGGTCGCGCAGCTGCTGGGTGGCGAGCTTGAGACGGGCGATCGGGTCGGCGGTCTCCAGCAGTTCGATCTTCTGGTCGGTGGTCAGGAAGGGCGAGTATCCGGAGTTGTCGGCGAGCTGGGACACGTCGTCGATGGCCTGGACGCGGTCCACGACCTGCCAGGCGGCGCGCTTGCGCAGCCAGGCGGTGGCGAGGGCCTTGTACTCCTTGACCAGTTCGGTGACGTGGCCGGGCAGCGGCTCCGGCACGCTCTCGTCGATCCTCGTCCCCTCGACCCACAGCGCGGCGCCCGGGCCGGTGGTGCCGGCGCCGATCTTCACTCGGCCGCGGCCGCGGATCAGGGCGCCCGGGTCGCCGTCGGCCAGCCGGCCGACCTGCTCGACGGTGCCGAGCACGCCGGTGCCCGGGTATGCGCCGTCGACACGTGGCACCAGCAGGACCTTCGGCTTCCCCGGTTCGGACCGGGCGGCGGCCTGGGCGGCCTCCACCGCGGCGCGTACATCGGGGTCGTTCAGGTCCAGCGGCACCACCATGCCGGGCAGCACGACCTCGTCGTCGAGTGGCAGCACGGGCAGGGTGAGCGGTGTGGACGTCGAAGCCATGATCTACCCTCCGGCAGTCAAGTTGAGTTATGCCGACTCAATGCACGGGACGCCATGAATGTTCCCGAGGTCGTGTTCGCCGTGAGCGATCACCTCTGTCGATGGAGCGTGAGCTGCACATATCTTCGGTTCAGTAATAGACGAAGGTGGAACTCAGTCATTACAGGAGGGGTGTCGTGGACGAGGTCGTACGGGCATGGGTGCACGGGTGGGTCGTCTCGCGCCGGGCCGGTCCCCCGATGGAGGAACCATGGGGCTGGACGGTCGACGTGGGGCTGGTGGACCAGGTCTCGCGCCATGTCTTCGGCGCGACGAACGACGACGTCGACGAGGACACCGTGCGGAAGGTGGCCGGTGCGGTGACCGGGGCCGGTGTCTGGCTGAAGGTGTTCCGGGATCCGTCGGTGGCGCGGGAGTGGGTGGGCGCGGGCTGGTGGGTGGATCCGGAACCGGGGTATCTGATGACGATTCCGCTGACGGGAGCCGAGGAGACGGAGGTTCCGTACGGCCACCGGTTGCGGTCCTGGACGCGGGGCGGTGTCACCACGGTGCTGGTCGCGGCGCCGGACGGGTCACTCGCGGCCCGCGGCCAGATCGCGACGAACGGCGCGACGGCGGTCGCCGACCGGATCGAGACCGCGCCGGCACATCGGCGACGGGGGCTCGGGAGCGTGGTCATGCGGACCTTGCAGCGCACGGCGGCCGAGCAGGGCGCCGAGACGGGCGTGCTGGCGGGGACTCCGGCGGGGCGGGCGCTGTACGAGGCGCTGGGCTGGCGCACTGTGGCCCCGCTGACGAGCGCGAAGTTCGTGGGCCCGGCGGGCCGGCCCTGAGCGGGGCATGTCGGCCTCGGGCTTGCAGGGCCAACGCCAAGAACCTGCAACGCCGTTCACAGGAACGGCGTTGCAGCTTCCCGAACCCGTTCACAGGCTGCGACCCCCAAAAGCCCGAGGGCTCCCAGGAACCCCAGGACTCCCAGGAACCGCGGGACTACCAGGGCCGCTAGCGGGCCGCGCCGGGCGGCCCCGCCCGGTGCCAGCGCCTGATCATCGGCCAGGTCGCGATGCCTATCGCCAGCGAGATCAGGTGCCCCCAGTTGGTCATCGGGTCCGTGAACTCGATCAGGTCCTGGACCAGCATTCCGCCGAACAGCGCCAGCAACGGCCAGCGCAGCCACGGCGTGAGCAGTCCGGCCAGGGCGCCGACGCCCGCCGCCACGCCGAAGCTGATGCCGTAGTCCAGGCGGTGCAGGGAACTGTCGGGGAGATGGCCCACCAGGACCGCGAGACCCACCGTGCCCTCGGTCGCGAGGGTGGCCAGGACGTGCCCGAGCAGGAAGACGACGGCCGCCCGCCCCCCGCCCATCCGCCGCTCCAGCGCGGTCATGACGAGCAGGAACGCGAACATGTACGGCGAGGCGATCCCGCCCGCCACCCACAGGGCGCTGGCGAGCAGCACCAGGACGGGCGTCTGCACGAGGTGCGCCACGTCGGTGCTGGACGCCTGGTAGAGGGTGTAGACGAGAGAGGGGGAGGCGTACGCGGTGATCAGTGAGGTGAGGACCAGGACTGCCGCGTAGGCGAAGGTGAACGGGGTGCCGGTGGGGGTCGGCAGGAGGCGCCAGGGGCGGAGGGCGCGGGCCGTGCGGACGGGCACCGGCAGGCTGGGCGCCACGATGCTCGCCGGGCCGCGCTGGCGGGGCATGCCGTCCAGGAGCCCGGACACGCCGGGCGGGGGCGCGACCGAGGGCTCGTTCTCGGCCGTCGCGGTGTGTTCCACGGTGAGGCGCTCCTTCTGTTGCGCTCCACCCTCGACAACCGCAGGGGTCCCTGTCTGTGACCGACGCCACGCGAGAGGCGATTCACAGCAACCTCTCAGGCTTCTTACGCGTCCGGGGGCAGTTCCTCGCCATCGGCCGTGCCGGCGTGCGCCGCCCGGGTCGCCGGGTCCCGGTCGCCGGTGCGGTGGACGGAGGCGTCGCTGATGGCGTCGTCGCGGAGGCCCGCGCGCATCGGTTCACTGCAGCACTACCTGCCGCTCCGCTCGTCCTCCCACCGTCTCGCACCACGCCCCTGCCGGAGCCCTGCGGCCGCCACCCCACGGCTCGCCCGCGCTCCTCTTTCTCACGGCACTCGCGGCGTGAGGCCCGCGGCGCGCCCCGCAGCTCATGCAGGATGGGGCCATGACCGCCAGCTGCGACACCCCTTTAGTCCTGGACCGGCGCGAGGGCCCGTACGGCGAGGTCGTGCTGCGCCGGCACGGCGCGTTGCTGCAGATCATCGCCAACGGCTGCTTCCTGATGGACACCTCCGACGGCCGTTCGGAGCGGCGGCTCGTGGACGTCGCACGCGACGCCCTGGGCCGGCGCACGGAACCGGACGTACTGATCGGAGGCCTGGGTGTGGGGTTCTCCCTCGCGCACGCGGCGGCCGACCCGTACTGGGGCGCGATCACCGTCGTGGAGCGCGAGCGCGCCATCATCGACTGGCATCGCGACGGCCCCCTCGCCGCCCTCTCGGCGCAGGCCGTCGCCGACCCGCGCACGGAGATCGTCGAGGCGGACCTGATCACTTACGTCAATGAGACATCCGACACGTACGACGCCCTCTGCCTGGACATCGACAACGGCCCCGGCTGGACGGTCACCGAGGGCAACGACGATCTCTACTCGCCGGACGGACTGACAAGCTGCACAAGGGTGTTGAAGCCGGGCGGGGTACTGGCGGTATGGTCCGCCCAGCCCTCTCCGGAATTCGAAGAAACCTTGTGGAATGCCGGGTTCCAACAGGTGCGTACCGAAGAGATCCCGGTTGCCCGGGGCGTTCCCGACGTCGTGCACATCGCCGTCCGACCTGGATAGCCGCAGCGCGGTGACTCCCCGTACCCTGCTTGCCTGGCGCAGATCATTCAAGCGTCAATCGCAAGCGTGCACAGGCATGCGCATGCCTGTGCCAGTAAATACGGATCACCCCACAGATTCCGGAAAGCAACTCAGGGGCGGGCGATGGAGCAGACCCACACATCCCACAACGGCACGACGGCGACCCCGGGCGCGCAGCGCCGGGTCCTGGTGGTCGAGGACGACGCGACCATCGTCGATGCCATCGCGGCCCGCCTGCGCGCAGAGGGATTCCTCGTGCAGACCGCGGGTGACGGCCCGGCGGCCGTCGACACCGCCGAGGCCTGGCAGCCCGACCTGCTGATCCTCGACATCATGCTGCCCGGCTTCGACGGCCTGGAGGTCTGCCGCCGCGTGCAGGCCCAGCGCCCGGTGCCGGTGATGATGCTCACCGCGCGCGACGACGAGACCGACATGCTGGTCGGGCTCGGCGTCGGCGCCGACGACTACATGACCAAGCCGTTCTCCATGCGCGAGCTGGCCGCCCGCGTGCACGTGCTGCTGCGCCGGGTGGAGCGTGCCGCGCTGGCCGCCGCGACGCCCAGAAGCGGCATCCTCCGGCTCGGCGAGCTGGAGATCGACCACGCCCAGCGACGGGTGCGCGTGCACTCGGAGGACGTGCATCTCACGCCCACCGAGTTCGACCTCCTGGTCTGCCTGGCGAACACCCCGCGCGCGGTGCTCTCCCGTGAGCAGCTGCTGGCCGAGGTGTGGGACTGGGCCGACGCGTCCGGCACCCGGACCGTCGACAGCCACATCAAGGCGCTGCGCCGGAAGATCGGCGCCGAGCGGATCCGCACGGTGCACGGCGTGGGCTACGCACTGGAGACCCCGACGCCATGAGTGGCGGGCCGCCCGCACGGAGAAGCCCCGGGGAGGAGCCCTGGGGCGGCGTCCGCCCGTTCTCGATCAAGACCAAGCTGGGCGCACTGGTCGTCATCGCCGTCCTCATCACCACCGGGCTGATGATGATCGCGATGCGCACGGCGACGGAGCTGCGCTTCATCACGGTCTTCTCGATGGTCGCCACACTGCTGATCACGCAGTTCGTGGCCCATTCGCTCACCGCGCCCCTGGACGACATGAACGCGGTCGCCGGCGCCATCTCGCACGGCGACTACACCCGCAGGGTGCGCGAGAACCGCCGCGACGAACTCGGCGACCTCGCACAGACGATCAACCGCATGGCCGACGACCTGGAGGCCCAGGAACGGCAGCGCAAGGAGCTCGTCGCGAACGTCTCGCACGAGCTGCGCACCCCCATCGCGGGCTTGCGGGCGGTGCTGGAGAACATCGTCGACGGCGTCACCACCGCCGACCCCGAGACCATGCGTACGGCCCTGAAGCAGACGGAGCGCCTCGGCCGGCTGGTGGAGACGCTGCTGGACCTGTCCCGGCTGGACAACGGCGTCGTACCGCTGCGCCAGCGGCGTTTCGAGGTCTGGCCGTATCTGTCGGGCGTGCTGAAGGAGGCCAACATGGCCGTGCCCGCGCGCGCGGGCATCGCCTCGGGCTCCGGCAGCCACACCCGTACGGACGTCCATCTGCACCTCGACGTGTCCCCGCCGGAGCTGACCGCGCACGCGGACCCCGAGCGCATCCACCAGGTGGTGGCGAACCTCATCGACAACGCGGTCAAGCACAGTCCGCCGCACGGGCGCGTGACCGTGAAGGCGCGGCGCGGGCTGCAGTCGGAGTCGCTGGAGCTGGAGGTGCTGGACGAGGGCCCCGGCATTCCGCGCTCGGAGTGGCACCGGGTCTTCGAGCGCTTCAACCGGGGTGGCGCGGGCGCGTCCAACGGGCAGGGCGGCGACGGCGGTACGGGCCTCGGGCTCGCGATCGCCCGCTGGGCCGTCGACCTCCACGGAGGCGGGATCGGAGTGGCCGAATCCGAGCGTGGCTGCCGGATCCTCGTCACTCTCCCGGGAGAGACATCCGTTCCAAGTTGACGTAAAGTCCGAACCGGAGCCTCAAGATCCACCGACGTCCGCGCTGCCGGACACGTGTGATCAGGCCGATGCCCGTACGCCGCGCGTACAGGGCCTGCGTCTGCGTTTCCCAGCACCTCTGATCTGTAGCGAAACCGCGTTTGTTTCCCGCCATTTCCAGGCCCGAAACACACTTTCCGGTGTGACTTACACGACGATGAACCGGCCCGGCCTGACCTTCGGGGTCTCGGGGGCGTAGCCTTTATTTCCGCTGTCCATCACCTTGTGAAGCGGAAGAGGGCGGTTGCCGCCGTGTCGCCACAGTCCCCCAGTAACTCGAGCATTTCGACCGACGCAGACCAAGCGGGCAAGAACCCCGCTGCGGCGTTCGGCCCCAACGAGTGGCTCGTCGACGAGATCTATCAGCAGTACCTCCAGGACCCGAATTCGGTAGACCGAGCCTGGTGGGACTTCTTCGCCGACTACAAGCCCGGGGCGGCCGCCGCCCCGGCTCCGGCGGGTACTGCGGCCGCGGGGGCCGCAGAGACCACCACCCCGGCACCCGCCCCGGCTGCGCAGGCTCCGGCCGCCCCCGCGGTTCCCGCGCCCGCCCCGGCCGCCGCGAAGCCCGCGGCCGCCGCTCCGGCGCCCGCTCCCGCGAAGCCGGCCGCCGCGGCCCCTGCTCCGGCTCCGGCGAAGCCCGCCGCGGCCAAGCCTGCTGCGGCCAAGGCCGCGCCCGCGGCCGCGGCCCCCGACGGCCCGGAGCTGGTCACGCTGCGCGGCCCCGCCGCCGCCGTCGCGAAGAACATGAACGCCTCGCTGGAACTGCCCACGGCCACGTCCGTGCGCGCGGTCCCGGTGAAGCTGCTGTTCGACAACCGCATCGTCATCAACAACCACCTGAAGCGTGCCCGGGGCGGGAAGATCTCCTTCACGCACCTGATCGGCTACGCGATGGTGCAGGCCATCAAGGCCATGCCGTCGATGAACTGGCACTACGCGGAGAAGGACGGGAAGCCCACCCTCGTCAAGCCGCAGCACGTCAACTTCGGCCTGGCCATCGACCTGGTGAAGCCCAACGGCGACCGCCAGCTAGTCGTCGCCGGCATCAAGAAGGCCGAGACGCTGAACTTCTTCGAGTTCTGGCAGGCCTACGAGGACATCGTCCGCCGCGCCCGCGACGGCAAGCTGACGATGGACGACTTCACCGGTGTCACGGTCTCCCTGACCAACCCCGGCGGCCTCGGCACCGTCCACTCGGTCCCGCGTCTGATGCCCGGTCAGTCGGTCATCATGGGCGTCGGCTCCATGGACTACCCGGCGGAGTTCCAGGGCACCTCCCAGGACACCCTGAACAAGCTCGGCATCGCGAAGGTCATGACGCTCACGTCGACCTACGACCACCGGGTCATCCAGGGCGCCGCCTCCGGCGAGTTCCTGCGCGTCGTCGCGAACTACCTCCTCGGCGAGAACGGCTTCTACGACGAGATCTTCGAGGCCCTGCGCATCCCCTACGAGCCGGTCCGCTGGCTCAAGGACATCGACGCCTCGCACGACGACGACGTCACCAAGGCCGCGCGCGTCTTCGAGCTGATCCACTCCTACCGGGTCCGCGGCCACGTCATGGCCGACACCGACCCGCTGGAGTACCGCCAGCGCAAGCACCCCGACCTGGACATCACCGAGCACGGCCTCACCCTGTGGGACCTGGAGCGCGAGTTCGCCGTCGGCGGCTTCTCCGGCAAGTCCCTCATGAAGCTGCGCGACATCCTCGGCGTGCTGCGCGACTCGTACTGCCGCACCACCGGCATCGAGTTCATGCACATCCAGGACCCCAAGCAGCGCAAGTGGATCCAGGACCGCATCGAGCGCCCGCACTCCAAGCCGGAGCGCGAGGAACAGCTGCGCATCCTGCGCCGCCTGAACGCGGCGGAGGCCTTCGAGACCTTCCTGCAGACGAAGTACGTCGGCCAGAAGCGCTTCTCCCTGGAGGGCGGCGAGTCCGTCATCCCGCTGCTGGACGCGGTCCTCGACAGCGCGGCGGAGTCCCGGCTGGACGAGGTCGTCATCGGCATGGCCCACCGCGGCCGCCTGAACGTGCTCGCGAACATCGTCGGCAAGTCGTACGCGCAGATCTTCCGCGAGTTCGAGGGCAACCTCGACCCGAAGTCGATGCACGGCTCCGGCGACGTGAAGTACCACCTGGGCGCTCAGGGCACCTTCACCGGCCTGGACGGCGAGCAGATCAAGGTCACGCTGGCCGCCAACCCGTCCCACCTGGAGACGGTCGACCCGGTCATCGAGGGCATCGTCCGCGCCCGGCAGGACATCATCAACAAGGGCGGCACGGACTTCACGGTCCTGCCGGTCGCCCTGCACGGTGACGCGGCCTTCGCGGGCCAGGGCGTGGTGGCCGAGACCCTGAACATGTCGCAGCTGCGCGGCTACCGCACCGGCGGCACGGTCCACATCGTCATCAACAACCAGGTCGGCTTCACGGCGGCGCCGGAGTCCTCGCGTTCGTCGATGTACGCCACCGACGTGGCCCGCATGATCGAGGCCCCGATCTTCCACGTGAACGGCGACGACCCGGAGGCCGTGGTCCGCGTCGCGCGGCTGGCCTTCGAGTTCCGTCAGGCGTTCAACAAGGACGTGGTGATCGACCTCATCTGCTACCGCCGCCGCGGTCACAACGAGTCGGACAACCCGGCCTTCACCCAGCCCCTGATGTACGACCTGATCGACAAGAAGCGCTCGGTGCGCAAGCTGTACACCGAGTCGCTGATCGGTCGCGGCGACATCACCCTGGAAGAGGCCGAGCAGGCCCTGCAGGACTACCAGGGCCAGCTGGAGAAGGTCTTCACGGAGGTCCGCGAGGCCATCGCCCAGCCGGGTGTCGCCCCGGTGTCGGACCCTCAGGCCGAGTTCCCGGTCCCGGTGACCACCGCGATCTCCTCGGAGGTCGTGAAGCGGATCGCCGAGTCCCAGGTCAACATCCCCGACACCTTCCACGTCCACCCGCGTCTGCTGCCGCAGCTGCAACGCCGGGCGACGATGGTCGAGGACGGCACGATCGACTGGGGCATGGGCGAGACCCTGGCCATCGGCTCCCTGCTCCTGGAGGGCACCCCGGTGCGCCTCTCGGGCCAGGACTCCCGTCGCGGCACCTTCGGCCAGCGCCACGCGGTCCTCATCGACCGCGAGACGGGCGAGGACTTCACCCCGCTCCAGTACCTCGCCGAGGACCAGGCGCGCTACAACGTCTACGACTCCCTGCTCTCCGAGTACGCGGTCATGGGCTTCGAGTACGGCTACTCGCTGGCCCGTCCCGAGTCCCTCGTGATGTGGGAGGCGCAGTTCGGCGACTTCGTCAACGGCGCACAGACGATCGTCGACGAGTACATCTCGGCGGCCGAGCAGAAGTGGGGCCAGACCTCCGGCGTCACGCTGCTGCTCCCGCACGGCTACGAGGGCCAGGGCCCGGACCACTCCTCGGCTCGCGTCGAGCGCTTCCTGCAGCTGTGCGCGCAGAACAACATGACGGTCGCGATGCCGACCCTCCCGTCGAACTACTTCCACCTCCTGCGGTGGCAGGTGCACAACCCGCACCACAAGCCGCTGGTGGTCTTCACCCCGAAGTCGATGCTGCGCCTCAAGGCCGCCGCGTCGAAGACGGAGGAGTTCACGTCGGGTCAGTTCCGCCCCGTCATCGGCGACTCGACGGTCGACCCGGCCGCGGTCCGCAAGGTCGTCTTCGTGTCGGGCAAGCTGTACTACGACCTGGAGGCCGAGCGCACCAAGCGCGGCGCCACGGACGTGGCGTTCGTCCGCGTCGAGCGGCTGTACCCGCTGCCGGGCGCCGAGCTCCAGGCGGAGATCGCCAAGTACCCGAACGTCGAGAAGTACCTGTGGGCCCAGGAGGAGCCGGCGAACCAGGGTCCCTGGCCGTTCATCGCCCTCAACCTGATCGACCACCTGGACCTGGCGGTCGGCGCGGACATTCCGCACGGCGAGCGTCTGCGGCGGATCTCGCGTCCGCACGGCTCGTCCCCGGCGGTCGGTTCCGCGAAGCGGCACCAGGCCGAGCAGGAGCAGCTGGTGCGTGAGGTGTTCGAGGCGTAGTCGCGACCTCTGTCACGCGCGGCCGGGCCGCACCCCCGAGCGGGGTGCGGCCCGGCCGTTTCAGCACACTTATCCTTGACCTCATGTACTTCACGGACCGTGGCATCGAAGAACTGGAGAAGCGGCGTGGCGAAGAAGAAGTCACCTTCGAGTGGCTCGCCGAACAGCTGCGGACGTTCGTCGATCTGAATCCGGACTTCGAAGTGCCGGTGGAGCGCCTGGCGACGTGGCTGGCGCGGCTGGACGACGAGGACGAGGACGACTGACAGCGCGACCGGCCGTCAGTCGCGCGGCCGCATCAGCTCGTACGCCACCCCCACCGCCCCGTTCGCCAGCAGCAGCGCGCCCGCCAGGGTCCATCCCCCGCTGCGCCGCCGCAGGCCCCACACGGTGAGCGGGAGGCCCGTTGCCGCCTGGGCCAGGGACAGGGCACGCGCCTTCGGGGTGCCTGCCCAGGGCATCCAGGGGCCCAGCCGACTGCGGTCGACCGCGTCGAGTTGCGTGCGCACCGCCTCGTGCCGGCCCGGCCACTCGATCTGCTGGGCGTCCGTCCGGCCGGACGCGATCTCGTGGAGGCGGTCGGCGGGTTCGCCGGGGGCGAGGCCGGCCGGTAGGGACACCCCCGCGCGCGTGAGGACCGCGAGCAGACCGCGCAGCCGCGCGCGGGCGTCCGCTCCGGGGTCCGGTTTCGTCAGTTCTTCGAGGGACTGCAGATCCCGTACGGGGTCCAGGCCCAGGCGGGTGGCGAAGGTGTGCATCGCCTCGTCCTCGCCGGCCGGCGTGCCCTTCGCGAGCCAGATGTAGCCGACCGGTCGGCGGAAGCCGGACGCGAGCGTGTATCCGGCGCGGTCTGCGTCCCACCACAGGGCGAGCACGGGCCAGGAGGCGCCGACGGCGAGGGCGGTGGCCCAGCCGGTCAGGACGCGGTCGACGGGTTCATCGCCGTACAGCCACGGCGAACCCTCGGGGACGAGCACGCTCCAACCCGAGCCCGCGCCGGTGAGCAGCATGTGCTCGCGCAGCAGGTGGGCGGCCGGTGCGACGGACCCTGGTTCCGCCCGGCAGAGCAGCAGGGCGCCGGGGGCGGTGTCGGCAGGACCGGCGGGACCGCTGCGAGGGACTTCCGTCGACATGGTCACAAACTAGGGCGATTCCTTCCATCGGTCATTTTCAGGGACGCCCATCGGTCATTTTCGGGGAGGCGCGGGAAGTGCGGATCACCAGAACGTGTGTCTCGACGTGTCTTGACTTTCGACGGCCGCGATATATCGTGAATTACAGGAGACGCGATATGGCGCGTTGCGACGGGGAGGTCTGCACCATGTCCGAGTGGTCCGTCACGGAACCCAGGAAACTGACGTTCGACGAGCCCGTACAAGAGCTCCACGTACGCATCGTCAACGGAACGGTGAACGTGGTGGGGACCGACGAGGGTTCCTCCCGACTCGAGGTCACCCAGATCGAGGGACCACCACTGGCGGTGACCCAGCGGGGCGGCACCCTGACCGTGGCCTACGAGGACCTCCCCTGGAAGGGCTTCCTCAAGTGGCTCGACCGCAAGGGCTGGCGGCGCAGCGCCGCCGTCTCCCTCGCCGTCCCGGCCGGCACGCGCGTCGAGGTGGGTGTCGTCGGCGCCGCGGCCGTGGTGTCCGGGCTCGACGGACGCGCGGAGGTCAAGGGCGTCACCGGTGACACCACCCTGGTGAGGCTGACCGGCCCGGTCCGCGCGGACACCGTCTCGGGGAACGTGGAGGCGCAGGCGCTCAGCGGAGACCTCCGGTTCAACTCCGTCTCCGGGGACCTGACCGTGGTCGAGGCGGGGTCGTCCGTCAAGGCGGACTCGGTGAGCGGCTCGATGATCGTCGACCTCGACCCGGCCGGCCGTCCGACCGACATCAACCTGACCAGCGTCTCGGGCGAGATCGCCATCCGGCTCCCCCACCCGGCGGACGCGCAGGTGGAGGCGAACACCGCGAGCGGCTCCGTCTCCAACGCCTTCGAGGACCTCCGGGTCAGCGGCCAATGGGGCGCCAAGAGGATCACCGGCCGGCTCGGCGCGGGCAGCGGCAGCCTGAAGGCGACGACCGTCTCGGGCTCGATCGCCCTGCTGCGCAGGCCTCCGGCCGAGGACGAGCCCTGGGACGTGGAACCCGAGGACATCGACCTTGAGGACATCCGCACCGAGGACATCCGACCGCCGGCCGAAGAGACGGCCGCGGAGGCCGGCCCGGCAGACACCCCGGCGGCCGAACCGCACGGCGACTCGGGGGACAATTCTGTTTCCGGCGGGGGCGACGGTGCGAGTGACGCCCCGGCCGACGGCACGACCGACAAGAAGGTGCTCTGACATGCCCCCCGTCTTCGCCCATGGCCGCCTCCGCCTCTACCTGCTGAAGCTGCTGGACGAGGCCCCGCGCCACGGCTACGAGGTGATCCGCCTCCTGGAGGAGCGCTTCCAGGGGCTGTACGCACCGTCGGCGGGCACCGTCTACCCCCGTCTGGCCAAGCTGGAGGCCGAGGGCCTGGTCACCCACACCACCGAGGGCGGCCGCAAGGTCTACGCCATCACGGAGGCGGGCCGCGCCGAACTGGCCGACCGCAGCGGCGAGTTGGCTGACCTGGAGCTGGAGATCCGCGAGTCGGTCGCGGAGCTCGCCGCCGAGATCAGGGCCGATGTGCGCGGCGCGGCGGGTGACCTGCGGCGCGAGATGCGGGCGGCGGCCAGCGAGGCGCGCCGCGGCGGTGGCACCAAGGGCCGCGATGAGCAGGACGCCCCCTTGGGGGACTTCGCCGACTACGCCGACAAGGAGGCGTGGCGTACCGCCAAGGAGGAGATGCGCCGCGTCAAGCAGGAGTGGAAGGAGCAGGCCCGGCGCGCCAAGGACGAAAGCCGAAGGGCCCGCGACGAGGCACAGCGGGCCAGGCGCCAAGCCAAGGAGGCGCAGGAGCGGGTCCGGGCCCAGGCGCAGGAGGAGCTTCAGCGCATCGGCCGACGGGTGCAGGAACAGGTACAGGACCACTTCGCACGGGGTGACTGGCCCACGGGGGTACGCGAGGGCCTGACCGAACTGGCCAAGGAGTTCGGGGACTTCGGAAAGGACTTCGGCAAGGAGTTCGGGAAGGACTTCGGGTTCGGCCGGGGCACCGCCGCCGGCGCCTCGGCACCGCGGCCCGAGTACTCGCACACCAAGGAGGACTTCCCCGCCGAGTACGAACCGTCCTGGGCGCACGAGGATGCCACCGGCGACCCGACCCGCGACCTGGACCGCCTGCTCGACCGCTTCCGGGACGACATCCGCGACGCGGCCCGCGACCACGGCGTCACGGACGATCAGCTCAGCGACGCCCGTCGCCACCTGTCGACGGCGGCGGCACACATCGGCGCCATACTGCGCGGGCCGAGGGTCTGAGCCACGGCGTCGGAGGCCGCTTCATGTGGCGGTGCGCCCGGCGAAGCCTCAGGCACCGCCACATGAAGAGGCCCTCCCTGCCGTCCAGCGAGCGGAAGGCGTAACCGACGCCCGCGGCACCGAGGTTGACGCCGAGGGGCAGCGCGCAGGAGTCCAGTCGGGCCACCGGCCGCCACTCCTCGCCGGGCCTCTCCCCACCCTGGAGCAGATACGCGAGACGACGCCCTCCAGGGCGAACCGGGTGTGCGCGCCCGCCCCCGCTCAGCCGGCCTTCGCTTCTCCGCTGCCGTACAGCACCCGGGTCAGCGACTCGTGCGTGACGCCATGGTCGGCGAGGAGTTCGGTGGACAGGCCGGGACGGACGGTCAGGGCCAGGAGGATGTGCTCGTCTCCGATGTGCCGGTCGCCGTGGGCGACGGCGATGCGCAGCGACTTCTCAAGGGTCTGCTTGGCAGCACGGCTGAACGGACGGCGCCCGGACCACGAGCCCTTGTCCCTGCGGTCGCCGGACATGGCCCCGACGCCGTGCACCTCCTCGACCCGGGCGACGATCTCCGACACGTCGATCCCCAGCCCGGCCAGGGCGTCGGTCTCGGCCTGGGACAGTCCGGCCCGCCGTCGGGCCTCGGTCACCGCATCCCGTACCGACTCCTTGCGTTCACCGGCCACCCCGAGCGAGGCGAGCGCGAACGAGGCGCGAGTGCCTTCGTGGTCGAGGAGCGCGAGCAGCATGTGCTCGGCGTCGACGGCCGGTGCTCCCGCCCCGTCCGCGTGCGCAACGGCCTCCTGCACCACCACGCGGGCGTTCTTCGTGAACCGCTCGAACATCAATGCCTCCCGTACTTCTTGTGCACGGCCTGCCTGCTCACACCGAGTTCCGCGGCGATCTCCTGCCACGACCAGCCCTGGTTGCGCGCACTGCGCACCTGCACCGCCTCCAACTGCTCCAGCAGCCTGCGCAGTGCGGCGACGGCGCGCAGTCCGACCCGTGGATCGCGGTCGCCCGCGCGCTCGGCGAGATCCGTTGCTTCGGTCATGATGTCAACTTACATTGACACTCCGCCCCTGTCAATCATGGTTGACAAACGCAGACGGCCGACCTGGAGAGCAGCCAGGTCGGCCGTTGATGACAGGAGGTGCGGACGCGGCCCTCAGCCGTTGGTGAGCACGATCTTCCCGAACTGCTCGCCGGACGCCATCCGTTCGAAGCCCTCGCGGGCCCGGTCCATCGACATCACCTCGTCGATGACGGGGCGCACTCCGGTGGCGGCGCAGAAGGAGAGCAGGTCCTCCAGTTCGTCCTTGGTGCCCATCGTGGAGCCGACGACCTTGAGCTCCAGGAAGAAGATGCGGGTCAGTTCGGCGTGCGAGGGCCGGTCACCGCTCGTCGCACCGGAGATGACGAGCGTGCCGCCGGGCTTCAGCGACTTCACGGAGTGCGACCAGGTCGCCGCGCCGACGGTCTCGATGACGGCGTCCACCCGCTGCGGCAGCCGGGCCCCCGACTCGACCGCCTCGACGGCACCCAGTTCCACGGCGCGCTTTCGCTTGGCCTCGTCGCGGCTGGTGGCGAAGACCCGCAGCCCCGCGGCCTTCCCGAGCACGATCGCGGCGGTGGCGACACCACCGCCGGCGCCCTGGACGAGGACCGAATCGCCGGGCCGTACACCCGCGTTGGTGAAGAGCATGCGGTACGCCGTCAGCCAGGCCGTCGGCAGACAGGCGGCCTCCTCGAAGGAGAGCTCCTTGGGCTTGGGCAGGATGTTCCAGGTCGGCACGGCGACCTGCTCGGCGAAGGTGCCCTGGTAGTGCTCGGTGAGGATGGAACGGGGTTCCTTGGGGCCGACTCCGTGACCGCTCTGTCCGATCACGGAGTGCAGGACGACCTCGTTGCCGTCCTCGTCGACGCCGGCGGCGTCGCAGCCGAGGATCATCGGCAGTTTGTCCTCGGGCAGACCCACGCCCTTGAGGGACCAGAGGTCGTGGTGGTTGAGGGAGGCGGCCCTGACGTTGACGACACTCCAGCCGGACCGGGCCTGGGGAGCCGGACGGTCCCCCAGTTCAAGGCCGTTGAGCGGCTGGTCGCGGTCGATTCGGGCGGCGTAGACGGCGAACATGAAGTTGACCATAGGCGGCGCCCTGCCTCGACGGAACCGGGAGGCGCTGTGACACACACCCTCTTGTCACAGGGTTGGCGCTGCGGCATCCCGACCCGTCCCCGTGCCCCGTGCCCGTGCCCGTGCCCGTCCCCGTCCCCGTCCCCGGCGCATGGCAGCCCGTCCGGCGGCGAACCCGCACAGGCGCCGTCCACGCCTCGTCCACCCGAACGGGCGGGCGAGTGGGCAAAGAAATGGCCCCGCCCGAACGGACGGGGCCATTCAGCCGACGCGGAGAGTCAGCGCCGTGCAACACCTTCGGCCCGGGCGGCCGCCGCAACGGCCGCCGTGACCGCCGGAGCGACCCGCTCGTCGAAGGGCGACGGAATGACGTAGTCCGCGGCGAGGTCGTCGCCGACGACCCCCGCCAGCGCCTCGGCCGCCGCGATCTTCATGCCCTCGGTGATCCGGGAGGCCCGCACCTGCAGCGCACCGGCGAAGATGCCCGGGAACGCCAGCACGTTGTTGATCTGGTTCGGGAAGTCCGACCGCCCGGTCGCCACGACCGCCGCGTACTTGTGCGCGACGTCGGGGTGCACCTCGGGGTTCGGGTTGGCCATGGCGAACACGAACGCGCCCTCGGCCATCGAGGCGACGGCCTCCTCCGCGACCGTACCGCCGGAAACGCCGATGAAGACGTCGGCGCCCTCGAGCGCCGCCTCCAGCGACCCGGTGATCCCCGCCTTGTTCGTGAACCCGGCGAGCTCACGCTTGACCGGCGTGAGGTCTTCCCGGTCGGCCGAGACGACGCCCTTGCGGTCCGCGACGGCGACATCGCCGATGCCGGCCTCGACCAGCATCTTGGCGATGGCGACACCGGCCGCACCGGCGCCGGAGATGACGGCCCGCAGATCGGCGAGCCCCTTCCCGGTGAGCCGCGCGGCGTTGCGCAGGGCCGCCAGCGTCACGACCGCCGTGCCGTGCTGGTCGTCGTGGAAGACCGGGATGTCGACCCGCTCCTGGAGCTTGCGCTCGATCTCGAAGCACCGCGGTGCCGAGATGTCCTCCAGGTTGACGCCGCCGAAGGACGGGGCGAGCCGCACCACGGTCTCGACGATCTCGTCGACGTCCGTGCAGGCGAGCGCGATCGGCACGGCGTCCACGCCGCCGAACTGCTTGAACAGAATCGCCTTGCCTTCCATCACCGGAAGGGAGGCCTCGGGGCCGATGTCCCCGAGCCCGAGCACGGCCGTGCCATCGGTGACCACGGCCACCACGGACGACTTCCACGTGTAGTCGTGGACGAGTGCCGGCTGCTCGGCGATCGCGGTGCACACCCGCGCGACGCCCGGTGTGTATGCGAGGGACAGGTCGTCCTTGTCACGGACCGGCACGGTGGCCTGCACAGCCATCTTGCCGCCGCGGTGCAGCGCGAACGCGGGATCGAAGGAATCGAGGGGCTCGGCCCCGCCGTCCTGATCCGTTTTGCTGTCGCTGCGAGGATTGACGATCTCCGCTGCCACTTTGTTTTACCCCTTAAGTCTTCATTTGGTTGAGGGTGGCCACTCCTGGTGAGGGGTGGGCGGGCACCGCGTCCGGCCCGGTTTCGGTGATGCGTACGGGCCGTACGCGACGGGCGCGCCGCACACGCGCCCTGAGCCCCGGATGAGGGGTGTAAAGAACCTTCTTACCGGACGCACTGGGCCGAGACGAGTCCAATAAGTCCAAGGTCACACCGTGGAACCGGAAGGTCACGTCCCGGTGACAAGGATCGTCACGAAATATGGGGACACGTCCTCGACGAACCCTTGACCAGCGGTCGAACAGTGATCAATGCCTCGGAGTACACGTCCCGTATCACGCGACGGGCCGAAGATCCTCCGGCCGGAATGGAGGATTCCCGCAGATGATCCGGCCAGGTTGTACCAACCTGGTGCGTTTCGGGGGGCACCCGTTATCCGATTTTGACATGGCGGGTCGTCTGAACGGCTTAGTCCGAATGGCAAGATGCCGTAAACACACGAGGTCGCGACACCCGAAGGTGTGTGCTCTCGTCGACTCATCGGCAACTCCACCCATCCGCCGGAGGAACCCAAAATGACCGCAAGCTCCACCCGTCGTACGACCGCCGCACGCACCCGTCTGGCCGCGGTCGGTGCGATCGCGGTCGCAGGCGCCCTGATCCTCACCGGTTGCGGTGACCAGACCAAGAACAAGGACTCGGCCAGCAGCAGCGCGTCGACGAGCACGGCGCCGCTGGCCGACAAGCTGCCGGCCTCGATCCGCGACGCGGGTGTCATCAAGGTCGGTTCGGACATCGCGTACGCGCCGGTCGAGTTCAAGGACAGCTCCGGCAACACGGCCGGCATCGACCCCGACCTCGCGGCCGCCATGGGCAAGCAGCTCGGCGTCAAGTTCGACTTCCAGAACGGCACCTTCGACACCCTGATCACGGGTCTGCGCTCCAAGCGGTACGACATCGCCATGTCCGCGATGACCGACACCAAGGACCGCCAGGAGGGCATCGACTCCGAGACCGGCAAGAAGGTCGGCGAGGGCGTCGACTTCGTCGACTACTTCAACGCCGGTGTCTCGATCTACACCAAGAAGGGCGACGACCAGGGCATCAAGTCGTGGTCCGACCTGTGCGGCAAGAAGATCGCGGTGCAGCGCGGCACGGTCTCCGAGGACCTCGCCAAGGCCGAGGCCAAGAAGTGCCCGGCCGGCAAGAAGCTCGCCATCGAGTCCTTCGACAACGACCAGCAGGCCCAGACCCGCGTCCGCGCGGGCGGCGTCAACGCCGGCTCCTCGGACTTCCCGGTCGCCGCGTACGCCGTGAAGACCTCCGGCGGCGGCAAGGACTTCCAGATCGTCGGCGACCAGGTCGAGGCCGCCCCGTACGGCATCGCGGTCGCCAAGAGCAGCACCCAGCTGCGGGACGCCCTGAAGGCCGCGCTCGACGCGATCATCAAGAGCGGCGAGTACGACAAGATCATCCAGAAGTGGGGCGTCGCCGATGGCTCCGTCAAGGCAGCCACCGTCAACGGCGGCAAGTGACCGCGGCCCGCGGCCACTGAAAGGCAATACCCGTGACTGCTGACATCGACAAGACGGCGGGCCCCGAGGACACTCCCCCGGCCGGACCGGAGGCCATCAAGGCCATCCCGGTCCGGCACTACGGGCGGTACGTCTCCGCCGTGATCGCGATCGGGGTCCTGGTCGCGATCATCTACGCGTTCGCCCAGGGCAAGATCAACTGGGGTGCCGTTCCGGACTACTTCTTCGACAGCCGCATCCTCAAGGGCGTCGGCCAGACGATGCTCCTGACGGTGACCTCGATGGTGATCGGCATCGCCGGCGGCGTCCTGCTCGCCGTCATGCGCCTGTCGAAGAACCCGGTGACCTCGTCCATCGCGTGGTTCTACATCTGGTTCTTCCGCGGTACCCCGGTCCTGGTCCAGCTGTTCGTCTGGTTCAACCTGGGTCTGGTCTTCGAGTACATCAACCTCGGTCCGATCTACAAGAACTACTGGTCGGACTTCATGACGCCGTTCCTGACGGCGCTGCTCGGCCTCGGTCTCAACGAGGCCGCGTACATGGCCGAGATCTGCCGTGCCGGCCTGCTCTCGGTCGACGAAGGACAGACGGAGGCGTCGCACGCCCTCGGCATGAGCCACGGCAAGACCCTGCGACGCATCGTCATCCCGCAGGCCATGCGCGTGATCGTGCCGCCCACGGGCAACGAGGTCATCAACATGCTGAAGACCACCTCGCTGGTCTCGGCAGTGCAGTATCCCGAACTCCTGCGCTATGCCCAGGACATCGGGCAGACCTCCGGCGCCCCGGTGGAGATGCTGTTCCTGGCCGCCGCCTGGTACCTGATCCTCACCTCGGTCCTGAGCGTCGGGCAGTACTACATCGAGCGGTACTACGCCCGCGGCTCCAGCCGCAGCCTGCCGCCCACACCGTGGCAGAGGATCAGGAAGAACCTGCTGTCCATCGGCCGTCCGAAGGGAGGCACGGCATGACCGACAAGCTCAGCAAGACGGACGCGCCCGTGCGCGACTCCAGCATCCCGATGGTCAAGGCGGAGGGCGTCCACAAGTCCTTCGGCCCCCTTGAGGTCCTCAGTGGCATCGACCTGGAGGTGAGGTCCGGCGAGGTCTTCTGCCTCATCGGCCCCTCCGGCTCCGGCAAGTCGACTTTCCTCCGGTGCATCAACCACCTGGAGAAGATCAACGCCGGGCGGCTGTCGGTCGACGGGGAACTGGTCGGCTATCGCCAGAAGGGCGACAAGCTGTACGAGCTGAAGGACAGCGAGGTCGCGGTCAAGCGCCGGGACATCGGCATGGTCTTCCAGCGCTTCAACCTGTTCCCGCACATGACGGCCGTGGAGAACGTCATGGAGGCCCCGGTCCAGGTCAAGGGTGTCAGCCGGTCCCAGGCCCGGGAGCGCGCCCATCAGTTGCTGGAGCGGGTCGGCCTCGCCGACAAGGCCGCCGGCTACCCCTCGCAGCTCTCCGGCGGCCAGCAGCAGCGCGTCGCGATCGCCCGGGCGCTCGCCATGGACCCGAAGCTGATGCTCTTCGACGAGCCGACCTCGGCCCTCGACCCGGAGCTGGTCGGCGACGTCCTCGACGTCATGCGCGACCTGGCCGAGTCCGGCATGACGATGATCGTCGTCACTCACGAGATGGGCTTCGCCCGCGAGGTCGGCGACAGCCTGGTCTTCATGGACGGCGGCGTGGTGGTCGAATCCGGCCACCCGCGCGACGTCCTGACGAACCCTCAGCACGAGCGGACGCAGTCGTTCCTGTCGAAGGTTCTCTGACCTGGACCTGGTAGGGATCGGCAAAGGGCCGGTGCGGAAGGGAATCTCCCTTCCGCACCGGCCCTTTGCATCGCACTGCTCCTTTGCCTCCCACCCCTGACGCTCGCGGAGCGGCTTCGCGTGCACGGCACGTCCCCCGGAAGGCGCCATACCGCATCGGCACGGCTATCTCACTTCAGGGCCAGGACCAGCGTGTCCGACGGCGAGCACCACACCGCCCGTGCCTCCCCGAACCCCTTCTCGCGCAGCACGCGCGCGTGCCACTGCACGGACGGCATGTCCCCGTCGGCATGCTCGCCATAGATCTCGAAGCGGCGGGCGGTGGGCTCGCCGAGGGCGGGATCCTTCGCCGCCGCCTGCCACCACTCCGCCCAGTCCAGGGCGCCGTCGCGCATGGCCTGATCCATGCGGGCGTGCCGCTGGGTGCGTTCCGCCGCGTTGATCCTGGGCGTGGTCTCGTCGATCATGTGGTCGGCGTTCATGAAGACGCCGCCGTGGCGGACGAGTTCCGCGATCCGGCCGTAGAGGGCGGCGAGTGGGTCGCTGTGCAGCCAGTGGAGGGCCGTGGCGGTGAGTACCGCGTCGTACGTGTCGTACGGCAGCCGTGCGGGCCAGTCGGGGTCCTTGAGGTCGGCCTCGACGAAGGTGACCCGGTCGTCCCCCTCGAAGGTGCCGCGGGCGATGGCGAGCAGGGCCGGGTCGAGGTCGACGCCGGTGCTGACGGCCTCCGGAAAGCGGCTCAGCAGCCGCGCCGTGATGCTGCCGGTGCCGCAGGCGAGATCCAGGATGCGCGGCTCGGGCCCGACACAGGCCTCGACCATGTCGAGCATGATCCGGAACCGCTCCTCGCGGTCCGGCATGTACCACTCCTGCTGTCGGTCCCAGCTCTTCTGCCAGGCCTGCCAGTCGGTGCGCGCCGCACCGGTTTGGGTCGTGGCGTTCATGGAGTCCCCTTCTCCCGTCCGTCGCGTAATACCCTGGGAGGTTAGGCAGCCGTTACCTCCTCCCGCACACGACCATAGAGCTCCTCTGTAAGGACTACAAGTGGAACTGGCCTATTACTCCGACTACGCCGTGCGACTCGTCAACACGGAGGAGCCGACGCGGGGCAACGACTCCCTGACCTCGGTCGGGGCCGTCCGCGAGCTGTTCGGCGCCAACGCGTCGGCGGCCCGGCGCGCCACCGACGCCGACGTCACCCGCTTCCGCTCGGTCCGGGCCCGGCTGCGCGCGGTCTTCGAGGCGGCGGACAAGGGGGACGAGACGCTCGCGGTCGACCTGCTCAACTCGCTGCTGCTGGAGTTCCCGGTGAGCCCGCAGATCTCGGGCCATGACCACCGGGACGACGACGGCCGCCCGCTGTGGCACATGCACCTGGCGGACCACCCGTCGAACGCCACCGCGGGCTTCGCGGCCATCGCGGCGATGGGCCTGGCGTTCCATCTGACGGAGTACGGCGTCGACCGTCTGGGCCTGTGCGAGGCGGCGCCGTGCCGCAACGCCTACCTGGACACGTCGACGAACCGCTCCCGGCGCTACTGCTCCGACCGATGCGCGACCCGCGCCAACGTGGCCGCCTACCGCGCCCGCAAGCGCCTGGAGGCCGACCGGTCCGGGAAGACGGGCCTGGCGGCCGACAGCGCCCAGCGCGCGAGCGCGAACGGCGAGCGCTGATCCGCCCTGAGCGGCCGGTACCGAAAGCGCACCCGGCCCAGCACCAGCTCCTCCGGTACGGTCCCGTAGTCCGTGCTGTCGCCGCCCGCGTAGGCGTTGTCGCCGAGCACCCACCAGCCGCCCTCGCGGCGCTCCGTCGCACGCTTGACGACCAGCAGGTCCTGCTGGAACGGATGCCTCAGGACGACCACGTCACCGGGCCTGACCCGAGCCCCGTACTGCACCACGAGAAGGTCCCCGTGGTGGAGCGTGGGCACCATGGACGGGCCGGTCACCTCGGCCGTCCCGAAGGGCAGCAGCGCCCGCCCACGCTCGATCTCCTGCGACAGCTCCGGCATACCCGGCACCTCCCCGGTACGTTCCTCCACCAGTCTCAGTCTGACCCCGGACTTTTGTCCTAAGCCCATGGGGGCACTCGCGAAAACGCCTCCCCCAGGGAGTAATGTCGCACCTGAGAAGACGATCACGAGGAAGGAACGCTCCATGCTTTCCCGCCTGTTTGCCCCCAAGGTCAAGGTCAGCGCACACTGCGACCTGCCCTGCGGTGTGTACGACCCGGCCCAGGCCCGCATCGAGGCGGAGTCGGTGAAGGCCGTGCAGGACAAGATGGCCGCCAACGACGACCCGCACTTCCAGGCGCGCGCCACCGTCATCAAGGAGCAGCGCGCCGAGCTCGCGAAGCACCACGTCTCGGTGCTCTGGAGCGACTACTTCAAGCCCCCGCACTTCGAGAAGTACCCGGAGCTGCACCAGCTGGTCAACGACGCCCTGAAGGCCCTCTCGGCCGCCAAGGCGTCCACCGACCCGGCCACGGGTCAGAAGGCCCTGGACTACATCGCCCAGATCGACAAGATCTTCTGGGAGACCAAGAAGGCCTGACGAACGCCCCGTTCGCGAGGACCGGCGATCGGTGCACCATCGCAGGTCCACGGGCACACCGAAGGGGTCCGACCGGGCAACCGGCCGGACCCCTTCAGCGTTCCTGACCCCTTCGGCGTTCCTGACCCCTTCGACGTTGCTGACGGCTTCGGCTTTCCTGACGGCGGACGTTCCTAACGGCCGTCGTCGTCGTCCTCTCCCGCCTCCAGCAGGCCCGGCGCCGCGCCCACGATCCGTGGATCGGGGCTGCCGACGACCTCCTCGTCCTTGTCGGAGTAGTCGAAGCGGGCCAGCACGCTGCGCATGGCCTCGACGCGGGCCCGCTTCTTGTCGTTGCTCTTCACCACTGTCCAGGGCGCGTGCTCGGTGTCCGTCTCACGGAACATGGCGACCTTGGCGGCGGTGTAGTCGTCCCAGCGGTCCAGCGAGGCCAGGTCCATCGGGCTGAGCTTCCACTGCCGTACGGGGTCGACCTGGCGGATGGTGAATCGGGTGCGCTGCTCGCCCTGCGAGACGGAGAACCAGAACTTCAGCAGGTCTACGCCGTCGTCCGCGAGCATCCGCTCGAACAGCGGCGTCTGGCGCATGAAGCGCCGGTACTCGTCGTCCGAGCAGAAGCCCATGACCCGCTCGACGCCCGCCCGGTTGTACCAGGACCGGTCGAACAGCACGATCTCGCCCGCGGTCGGAAGGTGCTCGACGTAGCGCTGGAAGTACCACTGGCCGCTCTCGCGCTCCGTCGGCTTCTCCAGCGCGACCACCCGTGCGCCGCGCGGGTTGAGGTGCTCCGTGAAGCGTTTGATGGTGCCGCCCTTGCCGGCCGCGTCACGCCCCTCGAAGACGATGACGAGCCGGCGCCCGGTCTCCTTTATCCAACTCTGCAGCTTCAGCAGTTCGATCTGCTGGAGCCGCTTGTGCCAGTCGTACTCCTTGCGCTCCATACGCTGCGCGTACGGGTAGTTCTCCCGCCAGGTGTCGATCGGGCTTCCGTCCGGGCGGATGAGTACGGGGTCGTCGGGGTCGGTGTAGTCGACCGTCAGGTCGGCCGACTCGGACAGCAGGGGCGGCATGGTCATCCTTGCTCCGGATGTCAGTGGAACTGCGGCACGATGAGGTAGATCCCGTACGCCACCACGGCGGCGCAGGCAAGGAAGCACAGGCCGGCCTGGGCGAGACCGAGGGACGAGACCCCGCCACCGATCCCACCGCCGGTCCCACCGCCGGTCCCACCGCCATCTTCCCGTGCCCCTTCGAATCGGGCGACGCCGAGTACGCCGAGGGCGAAGACGACGACCACGGCGACGGTGGCGCCGATGCTCACCCCGGTGACCTGGCCGAGTGCGCTCCAGTCGATGTTCATGATGCGAACTCTCCGTGTCTCAGGCGGCCGTGCCGACGCTGGCCGGCGGCTCGGTGCGGATGGCCACCTCGTGGTGGTCGTTGACGTTGTCGGCGTGCACCGGGTTGCGGCGCGAGACGACGACGATGCCCGCGGCGACGGCGGCACCGACCAGGGCGACGACGACGGTGCCGAGATTGCCGCCGTGCTTGACGACGCTCGCGGAGACGCCTCCGACCAGCGCGGCGGCGGGCAGCGTGATCAGCCAGGCGGCGACCATGCGGCCGGCGACGCCCCAGCGCACTTCCGCCAGGCGCCGGCCGAGGCCCGCGCCGAGGATGGAGCCCGAGGCGACCTGCGTGGTGGACAGGGCGAAGCCGAGGTGCGCGGAGGTGAGGATGACGGTCGTGGAGGCGGTCTCGGCGGCGAAGCCCTGCGGGGACTGGATCTCCGTCAGGCCCTTGCCCATCGTGCGGATGATCCGCCAGCCGCCGATGTACGTGCCGAGGCCGATGGCGAGACCGGCCGAACCGATCACCCACACCGGCGGGCCGGCGTCGTGGCCGAGCGCGCCCGCCGAGATCAGGGTCAGCGTGATGATGCCCATGGTCTTCTGCGCGTCATTGGTGCCGTGGGCGAGCGAGACCAGCGAGGCGGAGGCGATCTGGCCGAGCCGGAAGCCCTTGGTGACCGAGTCCCTGCGGCCGCGGGCGGTGAGCTTGTAGGCGAGGTAGGTGGCGATCAGGGCGGCGACGCCGGCCACGATCGGCGAGGCCACGGCGGGGATCAGTACCTTGTCGACCACCTTGTCGAAGTGCACGCCGTTGGAGCCCGCGCCGACCCACACCGCGCCGATGAGCCCGCCGAACAGGGCGTGCGAGGAACTGGACGGCAGCCCGACCAGCCAGGTCAGCAGGTTCCACAGAATCGCCCCGACCAGCCCCGCGAAGATCATCCCCGGGCTGACGAGGGTGTCGTCCACGATGCCGCCGGAGATCGTCTTGGCGACCTCGGTGGACAGGAACGCACCGCCGATGTTGAGAACTCCGCTGATGAGCACCGCTGTCTTGGGTTTGAGGGCGCCGGTGGCGATGGAGGTGGCCATCGCGTTTGCGGTGTCGTGAAATCCGTTGGTGAAGTCGAAGGCCAGTGCCGTGACGATGACGACCGCCACGAGGAACGTGATGTGGTCCATCGCCTTAGGGGAACAAGCGCTTTCATACAGCAGGCGAACATGAGGTGAAGCACGCTCCAGAACCAAGCACCCGGACGGTGTGGATCGTGCGATGCTGACGTGGTGAACCGTGAGGATCTGGTACGGCTGCGCAAGGCACGCGACCGCATGGACCGCGAGTACGCCGAACCCCTCGACGTCCCCGCCCTCGCCCGCACCGCGCTGATGTCGCCGGGCCACTTCCAGCGCAGCTTCCGGGAGGCCTACGGCGAGACACCGTACGGCTACCTCATGACCCGCCGGGTCGAACGGGCCAAGGCCCTCCTGCGCCGCGGCGACATGACCGTGACGGAGGTCTGCATGGCGGTGGGCTGCTCCTCCCTCGGCTCCTTCAGCGCCCGCTTCACCGAGCTGGTCGGCGAGACGCCGAGCTCCTACCGGGCTCGCTCGCACGAGGAGAGCGCGGCGATCCCGCCCTGCGTGGCGCGGGCGTACACGCGCCCGACCCGGGCGTAGCGCCGCTCATGACCTTAGGTTGGATGCATGGACCTGAAACTGAACAACTGTTTCATCGCCGTCGACGACCACGACAAGGCGATCGCCTTCTACTGCGACGTCCTGGGCCTGGAGATCCGCAACGACGTCAAGTACGAGGGCATGCGGTGGGTGACCGTCGGGTCGCCGCTGCAACCGGACGTGTCGATCGTCCTCGAACCGCCCGCGGCGAACCCCGACCTCTCCCCCGCCGACCGGGATGCGATGGAGCAGCTGCTGGCCAAGGGCATGCTGCGCGGCGTCAACTTCACCACCGCGAACTGCGACGCCCTCTTCGCCCGCGTCCAGGAATCGGGCGCCGAGGTGATCCAGGAGCCGACGGACATGCCGTACGGGGTCCGGGACTGCGCGTTCCGGGATCCGGCGGGGAACATGCTGCGGTTCATGGAACGGTGAACCCGCGGGCCGAGACGCGCCCCCCGGACCGGCCGAGGCTCATACGCCGACTCTCAAGGAGTCGCCCACGCGTCCACGCACACGAAGCCCGTGGCCCCCTCGGGCAGGCGGTGGCCTTCAGTAGCGGGGCGGCCGGTTCGGCGGGGGATTCCTGCTCCCGGACAGCCGGCGGCCGCGGTTGCATGGAGTCCTGCAGCCACAGGGTGAGCCCTCCCCCGACGGCCACGGCGGTCGCCCACACCAGCACGGCCCAGCGCCACATTCGGCGGCGCGTTCCCCCCAACTCACCGGTCATGGGCCCAGGTTACGGCCTCAGCCGTGCCGCCCGCCCCTGGAGATAGCGCTGTTCGGGCAGGCTCAGGGTCGCCGCTGCCGCGGACTCGTAGGCGCGGCGGGCTTGTTCGTGGGCGCCCGCGCGCTCCAGGAGGTGGCCGCGGACCGCGTCGAGGCGGTGTCCCAACTGCGGTTCCAGCAGGTCGAGTTCGGCGAGCCCTGCCTCCGGACCGTCCACCATGGCGACGGCCACGGTGCGGTTGAGGCGTTCGACGGGACCCGGGACCAGGCGGACCAGCACCTCGTACAGACCGAGGATCTCCTGCCAGTCGGTCGCCTCCGCGGACGGCGACTCGTCGTGTACGGCGGCGATGGCGGCGCGCACCTGGTAGGGGCCCGCGCCGCCCCGGGACAGTGCCCGGGTGACCAGCGCGACGCCCTCCTCGATCGCGGCCTTGTCCCAGCGGTCGCGGTCCTGTTCGTCGAGGCGCACGAGTTCGCCGTGCGGGCCGGTGCGTGCCGCGCGGCGGGCGTCGGTGAGCAGCATCAGGGCCAGCAGACCGGCCACTTCTCCGTCGTCGGGCAGCAGCCGGTGGACGGTACGGGTCAGCCGGATCGCCTCGCCGGCCAGTTCGCGCCGCTGCAGCACCGCGCCCGACGTCGCCGTATAGCCCTCGTTGAAGATCAGGTAGAGCGTGTGCAGAACGGCGGGCAGACGGTTCTGCCAGCTCTCCGGCCGCCCGAAGCGCACCCCCCGCACCTTCTGCTTGGCCCGGCTGATGCGCTGCGCCATCGTCGTCTCCGGGACCAGATACGCGCGGGCGATCTCCGCCGTCGTCAGACCGCCGACCGCACGCAGGGTGAGCGCGATCTGGGCGGGCGGGGTGAGGTCCGGGTGGCAGCACAGGAAGAGCAGCGTGAGGGTGTCATCCTCGCGGGGCGCCCGGTCCACTCCCGGTGGCGGAGCGGTGAACGCGTCGCGCGGAGTCAGCGCCACCACCCTCTCCTCCCTGGCCCGTCGCGCCTCCTCCGACCGCAGCGCGTCGGTCAGCCGCCGCGAGGCCACCTTGATCAACCAGCCGCGCGGGTTGTCCGGCACTCCCGCCGTGGGCCACTGGTCGGCCGCCGCCAGCAGCGCCTCCTGTACGGCGTCCTCGGCGGCGTCGAAGTGCCCGTACCGGCGCACCAGCGCGCCGAGGACCTGCGGCGCATTCCGGCGCAGCAGGTCCTCGACCTCGGCGGCTCGGCCCATGCGGCTGTGCTCAGACGTCCGCGGAGCCGCTGTCGATGGGCCGGATCACCACGGGGTAGTCGGCCGCCCCGGCGGGCTGGGGGCACTGGATGATGCGCTCGGCGATCTCCGTGACGCGCTCCAGGCTCGCGCAGTCCAGGACCCAGTAGCCGGCCAGCAGCTCCTTGGTCTCGCCGTACGGGCCGTCGGTGATCACGCTCTTGCCGTCGTCACCCAGGCCGACCAGCCGGGTCTTCGCCGGCTCGGTCAGGCCCTGCGCGTCGACCAGCTCGCCGCTCTCGGCGAGGTCGTTGTTGACGGCGCCCATGAAGGCGTACATGGCCTGGACGTCCTCCTGGCTCCAGGCCGGGGAGTGCGCGTTGGCCTTGCCGCTCATGCCCTCGTAGTCCGCCTGCGTGCACTGCACCATGACCAGGTACTTCATGACTCTGCTCCTTCGGCTCGCGCCGCCCGTGGCGGGCGGCTCTCACAGGGGACGTCGGAGCCGGGCCGGGCTTCTCGACACGGGTCTCAGGATTTTTTCGCGGCCGTCTCTCCGGGCTCCTCGCCGGACTCGGCGCCCCGGGGGACGTATGCCTCGCACCTGGGGTTGCGACAGGGGCCCGACACCCACACCGGCACCCATGCGCCCAGTGTCTTGTGGCGCTTGACCACCGTCTCCACGGGCTGTCCGCACTCCGGACAGACGCGTTCTGAGCTGTCCATGCCCTCAGCGTAGGCCGGTCGGCGCCGCCGCGCGTACGTACGGACGGGTACTCCGTTGCCGAACGTGCGCACCGACTCCACCGGAGGGCTGGTTCAGCCGCAGGGTCAACCGCGGGGTTCGCGCCACATCGGCCACATCAGCGGGCCATCCGGAAGCTCCAGGGGGCGGCCGGCGAGTTCGAAGCCGAAGCGCTCGTAGAGTACGCGGCTGCGAGCGCTGCTGGCCTCCAGATAGGCGGGCAGGTCCTCGCGGTCGCAGCGGTCGAGGACGTGCTGGACGAGCGCGCTCCCCAACCCCTCGCCCTGGCGCTCCGGCGCCACGCCGATCATCCACAGGTACTCGTGGGCGCGGCCGACGGGGTGGATTCGGGCCGTCAGCCAGCCTATCAGTTCGACGCGTTCGTTCCCGGGGTCGACCGCGGCCCGCAGCTGGGCGGGCCCGTCGTCGTCGGCGTCGTGCGCTTCGGCGGGCACGGACAGCCACAACGCGCACGCGCTGCCGTCCTCGGTGACATCGATCCGGCCGTCGTCGAGCACGATCCCGGTGAAGGCGGCCATCAGCCGGTGGTGAGTCGAACGGCGGTACTCGGCCCCGGGAAAGACCCAGCCACTGACCGGATCGTCCTGGAAGGCCTGGTCCAGCAGCCGCACGACCAGCTCCCGGTCGCCCTCGCCCGCCGTCCGGATCGCCACGCCCATATGCCGTCTCCTCGCCTCAACCGACCTCGGCCGTACGGCTGTTGAGCCTATACGGGGCTGTGAGCCGAGTGCGTTGAGGGAGCTGAGGGAGTTGAGGGAGTGGCAACCGGGCCTCCGCATAAAGACGGGCCCCGCACACCGTGGGGATGTGCGGGACCCGCCGGGCCGGAGCCTCGGCGGCCGTGCGGGGTCAGGAGCCGCGCGACCGCCCCGGTGGGCCCCGGGGCCTGCAAGGGCAGAGGTCAGCTGCTGCGTCGTGTCACGAACTCCAGCAGGGCGAGCAGGCCGCCCGCCTCCGCCGGGTCGGCGACCGCCCGGGACAGCTCGTGCATCGCGCGGGCCATGCGGTCAGCGGCCTGGACCTGCGCCCAGTCGCGCCCACCGGCCTGCTCGACGGCGAGAGCCGTCCGCGCGATGTCGCCCTCACCTCCCTCCTTGTCGTACGGCGCTTCGTACAGCGCGGCCAGTTCCGCTGCCGCCGGGGTGCCCGAGGTGAGCGCGGCGACCACCGGCAGGGACTTCTTGCGGGCCGCCAGATCCGCGCCGACCGGTTTCCCGGTGCGCAGCGGATCGCCCCATATGCCGATGACGTCGTCGATGAGCTGGAAGGCCAGCCCGGCCTCGCGGCCGAACGCGTCCAGCGCCTCGACGTCCTCGGCGGACGCGTCCGCATACAGCGCGCCCAGAGCGCAGGCGCAGCCGAGCAGCGCGCCCGTCTTGGCCTCGGCCATGGTCAGCACCTCGTCGAGGGTGACCTCGCCGGGGCCGCGCCGCTCCATCGCCGTGTCCGCGTGCTGGCCCGCGCACAGCTCGACGACACAGGCCGCGAGCCGGGCGGCGGCCGGCCCGGACGCCGGGTGCGGATCCTCGGCGAGCAGCCCGAGGGCCAGCGCCTGCATGGCGTCCCCGGCAAGGATCGCGTCCGCGTCACCGAACACGGTCCATGCGGTGGGCCGGTGCCTGCGGGTGGTGTCCCGGTCCATCACGTCGTCGTGCAGCAGCGTGAAGTTGTGCACCAGCTCCACCGCCGCGGCCGCCCGGACGGCTGCCTCCCGTGCCCTCGCACCGCCGAGCGCGGCGGCCGCGGTGAGAACGAGCGCGGGACGGATCGCCTTGCCCGCGTTACCCGCCGCCGGGGTGCCGTCCGCGTGCTCCCAGCCGAAGTGGTAGAGCGCGATCCGGCGCATGGAGCCGGGCAACGAGTCGATGGCGGCGCGCAGTTGGGGGTCGACGGACGCCCGGGTGCGCTCCAGGATCACCGCCGCCTCGTGCCCGTCGAGCGGCTGCCCGTCCGGGGTGCGCTGTTTCGCCTCCGTCATGAACTCGGCCATGGGATCTCCCTCGGTCAGTCCGCGGACGGCGGCGCTTCCGCTGCGGCTGGGCACATACGACCGGGATGTACCCGCCGCGGTGGGCGGGGACACGACCCCCAGGCGCAGAAACGTCACCTCCACCGGCCGATCTCGACGTTCTCCAGGACACCGAGCGCATCCGGGACGAGGACCGCGGCCGAGTAGTAGGCCGTCACCAGGTACTTGATGATCGCCTGTTCGTTGATGCCCATGAACCGCACGGACAGGCTCGGCTCGATCTCGTCCGGGATGCCGGCCTGCTGCAGTCCGATGACGCCCTGCTCGGCCTCGCCGGTACGCATCGCGATGATCGAGGTCGTGCGGGCCTCGGTGACCGGGATCTTGTTGCACGGGTAGATGGGCACACCGCGCCAGGTCGGGATGCGGTTGCCGCCCACCTCGATCGTCTCGGGGACGAGCCCCCGCTTGTTGAGCTCGCGGCCGATCGCGGAGATCGCGCGCGGGTGGGCGAGCAGCAGCTTGGTGCCGCGCCGCCGGCTGAGCAGCTCGTCCAGGTCGTCGGGGCTGGGCACACCGTCGTGCGGCTGGAGCCGCTGGTCGTACTCGCAGTTGTTCAGCAGGCCGAACTCGCGGTTGTTGACCAGCTCGTGCTCCTGGCGCTCCTTCAACGCCTCGACCGTCAGCCTCAGTTGCTGCTCGGTCTGGTTCATCGGCTGGTTGTAGAGGTCGGCCACGCGCGAGTGGATGCGCAGCACGGTCTGGGCGATGCTCAGTTCGTACTCGCGGGGCTTGGCCTCGTAGTCCACGAAGGTGTGCGGGATGTCGGGCTCGCCGCTGTGGCCTGCGGCGAGGTCGACCTCCTTCTCTCCGTACTTGTTGGTGCGCTGCTCGGGAATCGCCCGCAGTTGCCGCAGGTGCGCCCGCAGGGAGTCGGCGCGCTCCGCGACCTGGTCGACGTCCTGGCGGGAGAGGATCAGCACCGTGCACGCGGTGGCCGCGCGGGCCGTGTACTCCCAGATCGCTTCCGGGTCGAGCAGCGCCGCGTCACCCAGGTAGGCGCCGTCGGCGAGCACACCGAGGACCGCGTCGTCGCCGTACGGGCCCGTGCCGACCTTCTCCACCCTGCCGTGCGCCAGCAGATAGACCTCGTCGGCCTGGCTGCCGAACGAGGCGATCACGGAACCCGGCGCGAACTCCTGCTGCCGGCAGCGCTGGGCGAGCTCCGAGAGCACCTCGTCGTCCTCGTAGTCACGCAGCGCGGGCAGTTCGCCCAGCTCCGCGGGGATGACCTCGACTCGGTCGCCGGTCTTCACGAACGTGATGCGGCCGTCCCCCACGGCGTAGCTCAGTCGCCGGTTGACCCGGTACGTACCACCCTGGACATTCACCCACGGCAGCGTGCGCAGCAGCCAGCGCGAGCTGATCTCCTGCATCTGGGGTGCCGACTTGGTCGTGGTGGCCAGGTTCCGTGCGGCTGCCGTGCCGAGGCTCTGCTGCGGCTTGCCCTGCTCCGAACGGACCTCTTCGCCTACCGACATATGAGAATTGCCCTCCCGCTCATACAGCCGACGCCGATCTGCGCCGCTGCGTCGATCTCCGCGGACCAGCCTTTCATCACGGAACGTGTCGGTGCTATTACCCGAAAGAGCGGGGTTGGATCTTCGTCGGGCTGGGCACACAGGGGGCTCCGCCCCTACGCCGACGGTCGCGAGCTGGCCGGATTCGGACCCTCGCCACGAACACAATGTGTAACCGGATGCTCACCTTCGGTACAACACCCCTCACGGAGGGTCGCATCGGGCGGCCGTCGGCACGGCAAGAAGGAGACGGTCATGGCCTCACCCATGTCCGCGGGCGGTTTCCTGAGCGGCCTCAGGGCGGAAGGCCTCACGGTCGCGGAGGTCGGGGACTGGAGGCATCACAACCGCAACCACAAGGGCCCCTGGGGCCCGGTCCACGGCGTGATGATCCACCACACGGTCACGAGCGGCAGCGAACACACGGTGGAGCTCTGCCGGGACGGCTACGCCGAACTTCCCGGACCGCTGTGCCACGGCGTGATCACCAAGGACGGCAGAGTCCACCTCGTCGGCTACGGCCGCGCCAACCACGCCGGTCTCGGCGACGACGACGTGCTGCGCGCGGTGATCGCCGAGAAGACGCTCCCGCCGGACAACGAGGCGAACACCGACGGCAACCGCCACTTCTACGGCTTCGAGTGCGAGAACCTCGGCGACGGCAAGGACCCCTGGCCCGCCGCCCAGCTGGACGCCATCGAGAAGGCCGCGGCAGCCGTGTGCCGGCACCACGGGTGGACGGAACGGTCGGTGATCGGCCACCTGGAGTGGCAGCCCGGGAAGGTCGATCCACGAGGGTTCACGATGGCCTGGCTGCGGGAGCGGATCCGGGAGCGCCTCAAGTGAGTCACCAGGTCACAATGGTTGCGTGACCGGCCTCGACACCCTGCACCCGCGCATCCCCTCCCCCCTGCAGGAACTGCCCGACGACCGTTTCACCCGCCACGGCCTCCGTCTCCTCCTCAAGCGCGACGACCTGATCCACCCGGAGCTGATCGGCAACAAGTGGCGCAAACTCGCGCCGAACCTCGTGGCCGCGTCCGGCCGTACCGTCGTCACCTTCGGCGGGGCCTACTCCAACCATCTGCGCGCCACGGCCGCCGCGGGCCGTCTCCTCGGGCTGTCGACGGTAGGCGTGGTCCGCGGCCAGGAACTGGCCGACCGCCCCCTCAACCCCTCCCTGGCCCGGTGTGCGGCCGACGGCATGCGACTGCACTTCGTCGACAGATCGACGTACCGCCGCAAGGCAGAACCGGCCACCCTCGCGCGCGTGCTGCGCGCGGCCGGCGCCGCGGACGCGTACGTCGTCCCGGAGGGCGGGAGCAACGCCGAGGCCGTACGAGGCTGTCGGGCCCTGGGCGAGGAGCTGCGCGGGCGGGCGGATGTCGTCGCCCTCGCCTGCGGCACCGGAGGCACGCTGGCCGGACTGGCCGCCGGACTGGCCCCCGATCAGCGCGCGCTCGGCATACCCGTGCTCAGGGGAGGCTTCCTGGCCGCCGACACAGAGGCGCTCCAGGAACGCGCGTTCGGCGGCCGGCGCGGCGCGTGGACGCTCGACGACCGCTTCCACTTCGGCGGTTACGCCCGCACCACCGCCGAACTCGACACCTTCGCCGAGGACTTCGAGCAGCGCCACGGCGTGCCGGTCGAGCGTCTCTATGTCGCCAAGTTGCTGTACGGACTTGTCACCCTGGCCCGGGAAGGCGCTTTCGCGCGCGGGACGACGGTGGCCGCCGTGGTCACCGGGCGGCCCTTCCCGTAGGCCCGCAGTCCCGCGCGGCGCAGGGCTACGCGGTCTCCCGGTAGGCCGCCGCCTCCTCCAGGTCCAGCCTGCGCAGCAGTGTCCGCAGCATCTCGTCGTCGATGTAGCGGCCGTCCCGCAGCCGGACGAACATCGCACGCTCGGCGCCGATCATCTCCCGCGACAGCCGGCGGTAGGTGTCGTCGACGGATTCACCGGTGACCGGATTGACCTGCCCGAGGCGCTCCCAGACGGCGTTGCGCCGGCGCTCCAGGACCTGGCGGAGACGCTCGGCGAGGGGCGGCGGGAGGGCGTTGCGCTCGTCGGTGAGGAGCACGTCCAGGCGCTCCTCGGCGATCCGGGAGGCCTGCGCCTGGGCGTTGGCCTCCGCGAGGGTCTCGGCCTGCGCGTCCCGGGCGGGGAAGTTCACCAGGCGGATCAGCGGGGCCAGGGTGAGGCCCTGCACCACCAGCGTCCCGATGACCGTCGTGAAGGTCAGGAAGAGGATCAGGTTGCGCTGCGGGAAGGCGCCCCCGCCGTGCACGGTGAGCGGGATCGAGAAGGCGATGGCCAGTGAGACGACGCCCCGCATGGCGGCCCAGGACGTGACGATCGGCCCTCTCCAGGTGGGGTTGTCCTCGCGCTCCCTGATGCGCGCGGACAGCATGCGGGGGAGGAACGTCCCCGGGTACACCCACAGGAAACGGGTCGCGACGACCACCAGGAACAGGGCGACCGCGTACCAGGCGGCGTCCACACCCCGGTACTCCCCCAGGCCCCTGAGCACGATCGGCAGTTGCAGTCCGATGAGCGCGAACACCGCCGACTCCAGGACGAACGCGACCACCTTCCACACCGCCTCCTCCTGGAGCCGGGTGGCGAAGTCGACCTCCCACGCGCGGTGTCCCAGGTAGAGGGCGACGACGACGACGGCGAGGACTCCGGAGGCGTGCACCTGCTCGGCGACGGCGTAGGCGACGAACGGGATCAGCAGGGACATGGTGTTCTGCAGCAGCGCCTCCTTCAGGTGCGTGCGCAGCCAGTGGATCGGCAGCATCAGCACCAGACCGACCACGACACCGCCAACCGCGGCCAGCAGGAACTCGCCGATCCCGCCGATCCAGGAGGCACCCGCGCCGACGGCGGCCGCGACGGCCACTCGGTAGGCGGTGATCGCGGTCGCGTCGTTCAGCAGGGACTCGCCCTGCAGGATCGTGGTGATCCGGGAGGGCAGCCCCACCCGACGGGCGACCGCCGCCGCCGCGACCGCGTCCGTCGGCGCCACCACCGCGCCCAGCACGAGCGCCGCGGGCAACGGCAGCCCCGGCACGATCAGATAGGCGACCCAGCCGACGACGAAGGTCGCGAAGAGCACGTATCCCACCGACAGCAGGGCCACCGGCCGCATCGACGCCCGCAGGTCGAGGTACGAGCTCTCGACGGCCTCCTTGTGCAGCAGCGGGGGCAGCACCAGCGGCAGCACGATGGCCGGATCGAGGGTGTAGTCCGGCACTCCGGGGACGTAGGAGACCGCGAGCCCCACCGCGACGAGCAGCAGCGGCGCCGGCACCGGGGTGCGCCGGCCGGCCGCGGCGACCGCGGCGCTGCCCGCCACCAGCAACAGCAGTGGCATCACGTCCATCGTCCTCGCCCGCCCTCGTTTTTCCGCGCGGTCATCCGCACGCCCGTCGTAATCTGGCAATCATGAAACAGTGCACGCACGCCGACGCGCTGCCAGACCCGCAACCCGGTCCGCTCAGCGAGACGTGCCCGGAGTGTCTGCGGGACGGCACACACCCGGTTCAGCTGCGGCTGTGCCTCACCTGTGGCCATGTCGGCTGCTGCGATTCCTCGCCGAACCGGCACGCGTCGGAGCACCACAAGGACTCCGGCCATCCGATCATGCGCACATTCGAGCCCGGTGAGGATTGGCGTTGGTGCTTCGTGGACCACGTTCTCGTGTGACCCTGGAAGACCGGAGGACGACCCACGATCCGGACGGTTCGACCGTCTGACGTCTGGGTACGTCAACCCGGCGCGCGTTCTTCCCATTTGGAGCCGCAGACCCCTAGACACGGAGCGTGTCCACAGTTTTACTGTGAGTAACGACAAGGGTCGGGGTCCCGGGAACAGGAAACTTGAGAGCGCGATAGCGTCACCGCTGAACCACACATCGCGTTATCCCGGGGGGCGACCCTCGGCCCCGATCAGCTTGTACCACCTTGGAGGTGAGGGTGTCCCAGATCGCAGGCGAGCCCGCGACCCAGGACTTCGTGGAAGTCCGGCTGCCGGCTGCGGGTGCCTACCTGTCGGTGCTGCGTACGGCTACGGCCGGCCTCGCGGCCCGTTTGGACTTCACCCTGGACGAGATCGAGGACCTTCGCATCGCGGTGGACGAGGCCTGCGCGATCCTGCTGCAGCAGGCCGTGCCCGGCTCGGTGCTCAGCTGCGTCTTCCGGCTCGTCGACGACTCCCTCGAGGTCACCGTCTCGGCCCCGACCACGGACGGCCACGCCCCCGCGCGTGACACCTTTGCCTGGACCGTCCTGTCCGCGCTCGCGGGCAAGGTCTCCTCGGCCGTGGACGAGGACAAAACCGTTTCGATCAGCCTCTACAAACAGCGCGGCGCGGGACCCGGGCCGGCGTGAGGACAGGGGACGGGCCGGTGCGTGACGAAGAGCGCGGCACACGAGAGCTGCCGGCCGAGGGCACAGGCGGGTCCCGACGCACGGGGGACGCCGTCAGCGGCTCCGACGGCATGGACGGCATCCCCGAGCAGGCCCGGCCGCATCCGGAGGACGGCTCCGCGGAGCTCGGCCTCCTGGACGACGGGCAGCCGGATCGGGAAGGTGCCGTGCAGAGCACGCCTCTGGACGGGCGGAACGGGGTCACCCCGGTCCGAGCGGAGGCGAGGGCTCGGAGAAGGGCGACGGGCGGGACGATGAGCGAGCACGAGCGAAACGCCGAGGGCGACGGGCAGGGCCCACAGAGCGTGCAGCACGCCACGCACCACGACCCGCAGGACCGCAGCGGGGCGCGCGCCATGTTCATCGAACTGCGCGAGCTGAAGGACGGCAGCGCGGAGTACGCGGAACTGCGCAACAGGCTGGTCCGTATGCACCTGCCGCTTGTCGAGCATCTCGCGCGCCGCTTCCGCAACCGCGGCGAGCCGCTGGACGACCTCACCCAGGTCGCCACCATCGGCCTGATCAAGTCGGTCGACCGGTTCGACCCGGAACGCGGCGTCGAGTTCTCGACGTACGCGACCCCGACGGTCGTCGGCGAGATCAAGCGGCACTTCCGCGACAAGGGCTGGGCGGTGCGCGTGCCGCGGCGCCTGCAGGAGCTGCGTCTCGCGCTGACGACGGCGACCGCGGAGCTCTCGCAACAGCACGGCCGCTCCCCCACGGTCCACGAGCTCGCCGAGAAGCTGGCGATCTCGGAGGAGGAGGTCCTGGAGGGCCTGGAGTCCGCCAACGCGTACTCCACGCTGTCCCTGGACGTCCCCGACACGGACGACGAGTCGCCTGCCGTGGCGGACACGCTGGGCGCCGAGGACGAGGCTCTGGAGGGTGTCGAGTACCGCGAGTCCCTCAAGCCGCTCCTGGAGGACCTGGCACCCAGGGAGAAGCGGATCCTGCTGCTGCGCTTCTTCGGCAACATGACCCAGTCGCAGATCGCGCAGGAGGTCGGCATCTCGCAGATGCACGTCTCGCGCCTGCTGGCGCGCACGCTGGCACAGCTGCGCGAGAAGCTGCTGGTGGAGGAGTAGTACTCCGCTCCGCGACTGCCGCCGCGCGCCGTACGACTACCGCTCGCCGTCCTGCGCGCGGCCCGGGCCCCGGATTCCCAGGGCCCGGGTCGTGGCCGGATTGATCAGCAGGACCAGCGCGGTGAGGGCGACGACCGCGAGGGCGATACCCGCCGGGATGGCCACGCTGTCGGCCTGCAGCAGGTTGTAGGCCACCGGCAGCGCCATGATCTGGGTGATGACGGCGGGGCCGCGACTCCAGCTGCGCCGGCCGAGCAGACCGCGGGCGGCCAGCAGCGGCAGCAGGGCGAGGACGGCGAGCGTGATGCCGCCGGTGACGGCGGACCGGCTGTCGTCCGGGGCGCCGGTCAGACCCTCCACGAGCAACCAGACGCCCCCGACGACCAGCGCGAGCCCCTCCAGCGCGGCGAGCGCCGCGGCATACGTCAACCGACGCGGGCGCGGGCCGGTGTCTTCCTGGGCGGCTGGGGTCTGCTCACTGGTCACCCCAGAAGGGTAGCTCCGGGGACGCGGGCCTCCGTGTCCAGGTTGAGACGGGCACCCGTGGCGAGGCTCACCCCCTCCCCTCTTACCTGATCCCTACCTCGGCCTGTGCCCGGTACTTCCCAGTAGGTACGCTGCAACTCATGCGTGCACTTCTCGTGGTCAACCCGGCGGCAACCACCACAAGCGCACGTACGCGCGATGTGCTGATCCACGCGCTCGCGAGCGAGATGAAGCTGGAGGCGGTCACCACCGAGTACCGCGGCCACGCGCGCGACCTGGGCCGGCAGGCGGCGGAGAGCGACGACATCGACCTGGTCGTGGCCCTCGGCGGCGACGGCACGGTCAACGAGGTGGTCAACGGACTGCTGCACGCCGGCCCGGACCCCGAGCGCCTCCCGCGCCTCGCCGTGGTCCCCGGCGGCTCCACCAACGTCTTCGCCCGTGCCCTGGGCCTGCCCAACGACGCCGTGGAGGCGACCGGCGCACTGCTGGACGCCCTGCGCGAGGGCAGCGAGCGCACGGTCGGCATGGGAATCGCCGAGGGCACACCGGGTACCGACGACGAGGCGGTTCCGGCCCGCTGGTTCACCTTCTGCGCGGGACTCGGCTTCGACGCGGGCGTGGTCGGACGGGTCGAACAGCAGCGCGAGCAGGGTCGTAGATCCACGCATGCCCTGTACCTGCGCCAGGTCGTACGCCAGTTCCTGCAGGAGCCCAATCGGCGGCACGGCTCCATCACGCTGGAGCGGCCCGGCCAGGAACCGATGACCGATCTGGTGCTGTCCATAATCTGCAACACCTCGCCGTGGACCTATTTGGGCAATCGTCCGGTGTACGCGTCGCCTAAGGCCTCGTTCGACACCGGGCTCGACCTGGTCGGTCTCAGCCGCATGTCCACGGTCTCGGCTGCCCGGTATGCCACCCAGTTGCTCACTTCGTCCCCCGAGCGCGGACCCCATGGCAAGCACGCCGTGTCCCTGCACGACCTGGACCAGTTCACCTTGCATTCGAAGGTGCCTCTACCCCTTCAGATGGACGGCGACCACCTGGGGCTGCGTACGAGCGTGACGTTCACAGGCGTACGCCGTGCACTGCGTGTGATTGTGTGAGCAGAAAGGGCTGAAGTCCTTTCACTCGAACGTTTAGGCCAGGATCCACCCCATGGAAGTACGGCTGTGACCTAGTCGACACCGAGGAATCAAAAAAAACTTTCCGGAAGGGGTTGTATCCGCCGCTGAGGTTTGCGAGTCTCTACGTGGCGGTCGGGACAGCCCGCAACACCGGCGTCCACAGACCACCGGAACCCCTCTTCAAACCACAGGACCACAACAGGGAAACCTGTTGGACGGCCCTTCACTTGTTGAGGGATTCGTGAAAGCGTTCACATTCACAAGCAACTTGCATGTAATACCAAGGAGAGGTAGCAGCCATGGACTGGCGTCACAACGCCGTTTGCCGCGAGGAAGACCCCGAGCTCTTCTTCCCCATCGGCAACACCGGTCCTGCGCTGCTGCAGATCGAGGAAGCCAAGGCCGTCTGCCGTCGCTGCCCCGTTATGGATCAGTGTCTGCAGTGGGCGCTCGAGTCCGGCCAGGACTCCGGCGTCTGGGGTGGTCTCAGCGAGGACGAGCGTCGCGCCATGAAGCGCCGTGCCGCCCGCAACCGGGCCCGTCAGGCCTCCGCCTGACAACCCGCCCCGCAACAGCCTGAGCTTGGCGGCGCGTACAGCGAGTATGCATCTCCCGCCCCCGAGCCGCAGCGCGCAGTACCCCCGATGCGCAGCACAAGCTGGCAACGAGCATTTCAGCCCCGGACCTTGAGGTCCGGGGCTTCTTGCTGTGTACCGGCCCGGCGCCTTACTTGTGGGTCTGCACCGGAACGTCCAGGATCACCCGCGTCCCTCGCTCCGGCGCCGGCACCATGTCGAACGTGCCGCCCAACTCCCCTTCCACCAGGGTCCGTACGATCTGCAGACCCAGGTTGCCGGAGGTGTGCGGGTCGAAGCCCTCGGGGAGGCCGACGCCGTCGTCCTGGACGGTGACCAGGAGGCGGGCCTCCTTCGTCGTGCCACCGCGGACGGCCGACACCTCGACCGTGCCGGTGTCGCCTTCACGGAATCCGTGTTCGAGGGCGTTCTGGAGGATCTCCGTCAGGACCATGGACAGCGGGGTGGCCACCTCGGCGTCCAGGATTCCGAAGCGGCCGCTGCGCCGGCCGGCGACCTTGCCCGGCGAGATCTCGGCGACCATCGACAGGACGCGGTCGGCGATCTCGTCGAACTCCACCCGCTCGTCCAGGTTCTGGGACAGCGTCTCGTGCACGATCGCAATCGATCCGACCCGGCGGACCGCCTCTTCGAGGGCCTCCCGTCCGCGGTCGGACTCGATGCGCCGGGCCTGCAGGCGCAACAGGGCGGCGACCGTCTGGAGGTTGTTCTTCACCCGGTGGTGGATCTCCCGGATGGTCGCGTCCTTGGTGATCAACTCGCGCTCGCGGCGGCGCAGTTCGGTGACGTCCCGGAGCAGGACCAGTGAACCGATGCGGGTGCCCTTGGGTTTGAGCGGGATCGCACGGAACTGGATGACCCCGTCGTGGGCCTCGATCTCGAACTCGCGCGGCGCCCATCCGCTGGCGACCTTGGCGAGTGCCTCGTCCACCGGCCCACGGGTCGGGGCGAGTTCGGCGGTGGTCCTGCCGAGGTGCTGGCCGACGAGGTCGGAGGCGAGGCCCATGCGGTGGTAGGCGGACAGTGCGTTCGGGGAGGCGTACTGGACGAGACCGTCCGCGTCGAGACGGATCAGGCCGTCGCCGACGCGCGGTGCGGCGTCCATGTCCATCTGCTGGTTCGCGAACGGGAAGGAGCCGGCCGCGATCATCTGCGCGAGGTCCGAGGCGCTTTGGAGGTACGTCAGTTCCAGACGGCTAGGGGTGCGCACGGTCAACAGGTTGGTGTTGCGCGCGATCACTCCGAGGACGCGCCCCTCCCGTCGTACGGGGATCGACTCGACCCGGACGGGGACCTCCTCGCGCCACTCGGGGTCGCCCTCGCGCACGATGCGGCCCTCGTCGAGCGCCGCGTCCAGCATGGGGCGGCGGCCGCGCGGGACGAGGTGGCCGACCATGTCGTCCTGGTAGGAGGTGGGGCCGGTGTTGGGGCGCATCTGGGCGACCGAGACGTACCGGGTGCCGTCGCGGGTGGGGACCCACAGGACGAGGTCGGCGAAGGAGAGGTCGGACAGCAGCTGCCACTCCGAGACCAGCAGGTGGAGCCACTCGAGGTCGGAGTCGTCGAGGGCGGTGTGCTGGCGGACCAGTTCGTTCATGGAGGGCACGTGTGTGAGCGTACCTGGGGGTATGTGCAGGTCCTAAAAACTGGCGGCCGACGGGCTCCGTCGACGGGGCTGCGTACAAGCCCTGAAAACACCCGCGGGCCGCGGCGCCTGGGAGGGACCCTCAGCCCTCCCGGCACCGCAGCCCGGAGCAACATCGGCCGCGGGGTGTGCGGTCCCGGATGGCCGAAGGATGAGGAGCCGGGGCAGTCAGGGCAGAGAGCTCCGGTTCCTCCGTCCGTCCTCCTGTGCGGGGAGGACGGAAGCTTGCTTGCTTCGCATGCTTACAACGCACGCTCTTTACGCATTGTGGACTAGACCACTCTGTGTGTCCATGCGTTGGAGCCTGTTTGTTGTTGTCAGTTCCGGGGCCGGAGCGACTACTCGGACGCCCTAGCATCCCTCACGCAGCCTAACCCGTGTCGGTTCATGTGCGGGGCCAGATGGTCATGGCAATTTCCGCGAGCGCCTCGAGTTCCTCCCGGCTCGCCCCGTCCCGCGCCTGCTGGGACATGCCCTGGATGACCGCCCCCGTGTGCCGGGCGAGCGCGGCGGCGTCGGTGCCGGCCGGCAGCTCCCCTGCCGCGACGCCGTCCTTGATACGACTCTCGAACGCGGCGATGTTGGCATTGCGCCGGTCGCGCAGGGAGACCTCGACCTCGGGGGTCGTGCAGTTCGTCGCCGCGTGGATGACCAGGCAGCCGTGCGGGCGGTCGGGGGCCGTGTACTCGGCGGCGGCCTCCCGCAGCATCCGCTCCACGGCCGCCCGGGCGGTGGACTCCTCGGCGAGGGCCCGGTCGCCGAAGGAGCCGTAGCGCGTGCCGTACGAGGTCACGACCTCTTCGAACAGGGCTCGCTTGTCACCGAACGCCGCGTACAGACTCGGCGCCCCGATACCCATGACGCGGGTGAGGTCGGAGACCGAGGTCGCCTCGTACCCGTGCTCCCAGAAGGCCATGACCGCCTTCTCCAGCGCGGTCTCACGGTCGAAGGAACGGGGCCGGCCACGCGGCTTCGACGTGACGCCGGCCTTCGTGCTGGTCTCCTCGCTGCCCACCATGGAGTGAATTGTATAGCGGGTGCTAGAGAAATATCGGCGGGCTGCTGTACGGTCCTTTCTGTAGCGACCGCTAGGGAATTGCGAAGGGGGCGTCGACATGGGCGTGCTTGCGGGCAGGACGGCACTCGTCACGGGAGCGAGCAGGGGGATCGGGCGCGGGATCGCCGAGCGGCTGGGGCGCGAGGGGGCCCGGGTCGCGGTGCACTACGGGAGGAACGAGCGGGCGGCGAAGGAGACGGTGACGGCGATCGAGGCCGCGGGCGGTTCCGCGTTCGCGATCGGCGTCGAGCTGGGACGCCCCGGGGACACGCAGGCCCTCTGGACGGAGTTCGACCGGCATGCGGAGGGGCTGGACATCCTGGTGAACAACGCCGGGATCGGGAACACGCGGCCGATCGAGGACATGGACGAGGAGGAGTACGACAGGGTCTTCGCGGTGAATGTGAAGGCGCCGTTCTTCCTCGTGAAGCAGGGCGCCGAGCGGATGCGGGACGGCGGCCGGGTCATCAACATCTCGTCGGGCCTCGCCCGGTCCGCCGTCATGCCGGGGAACATGGCGTACGCGATGACCAAGGGCGCGCTGGACGTGTTCTCCCGGGACCTGTCGAAGGTGCTGGGCGCGCGGGGCATCACGGTGAACTCGGTGGCGCCGGGGTTCGTGGACACGGACAACACCCACGAGTTCCTGCATGCCACCGAGGACGGCTGGGCGCAGGCGGCCGCGGTCTCGGCGCTGGGGCGGGTGGGCGAGCCGGCCGACATAGCGGACGTGGTGGCGTTCCTGGCGTCGGATGCCGGACGGTGGGTGACGGGAAGCTGGGTGGACGCGACAGGGGGTTCGCTCACGTAGGTGTTCTCCGGGGCGCGGCCTGTCCGCCGGGCGCGCACGGCCGTATCCATGGCCGGCGGGCTGCGGATCGGGGCGTGGGACGCGAGCCCTGAACCGCCGGAGCCACCGGCTCAGTGCGTCTCCGTCACCTTCGCCAGTGCGCGGGGGGCGTCCGGGTCCTGGCCGCGGGCGATGGTGATCTCGTGGGCCAGCAGCTGCAGCGGGATGATCTCCAGGACCGGCTGGACCTCCTCGGCCACGCCCTCGGTGGGCAGGACGAAGCCGGCCGAGGCCTGCTCGACCTGACTCCTGGGACCGACGACGAACAGGTCGGCGCCGCGACCGCGCAGCCGGTCCAGGACGGGCTGGAGGGCTTCGCCGCCCCTGCCGGCGGTGACGACCGCGATGACCGGGGAGACGTTGTCGACCATGGCGAGCGGGCCATGCAGCAGATCGGCACCGGAGTAGGAGAGGGCGGGGATGTAGCTGGTCTCCATGAGCTTGAGGGCGGCTTCCTTGGCCGTGGGATAGCCGTAGCCGCGGGAGGTGATGACCATGCGTTCGGCGAACCGGTAGCGGGCGGCGAGGGCGCGGACCTCGTCCTGCCGGGCGAGTAGCTGCTCGGCGAGGTCCGGCAGCACCTTCGCGGGGGCGCCGTCGCCGCCGCGAAGACCTTCGACGAAGAGGTAGAGGGCGAGGAGGGAGGCCGTATAGGTCTTGGTCGCGGGAAGGGCCTTCTCCGGCCCGGCCATGATGTCGACGTGGTATTCGGAGACGCCGGCCAGCGGTGAGTCGGGGTTGTTGGTGACCGCGAGGGTGATCGCGCCGGCCTCGCGGGCGGCACGGGTCGAGGCCACGAGGTCCGGGGAGCCGCCGGACTGGCTGACGGTGACGACGAGGACGTCGGTGAGGTCGGGGCGGGCGCCGTAGGCCGTGGTGGTGGACATCGAGGTGAGGCCGCAGGGCAGGCCGAGACGGATCTCAAGGAGGTACTTGGCGTAGAGGGCGGCGTTGTCGGAGGTGCCGCGGGCGGTCAGCAGGACGAAGCGGGGTTTGCGGGCGGCGATGTCCTGGGCCACCCGCCGGATGACGGGGGCGCCCTGCTCGAGGATGCGGCGCAGCACGGCGGGCTGCTCGGCCATCTCACGGGCCATGATCCGGCCCGGGACGTCGTGCCGAGGGCCGGGGGTCGTGGCGGATGCCGGGGCCGGTGTCGAGGCGGGTGCCGGGTCGGGCGTCGTGGCGGTCATGGTGGGTTCCTCCCGGGTGTCGCTCGTCGCCGTGAGCGGCGCTGCACACCGGCAGCACCGCACCCATTCCACTCCCCTGTGCCCAACGGTGCCTGTCCTCCACGTGGAATGGCGATGTCCCGCTTCCACCCTGGGGCGCAGAGGTCGATTCTGTTAGATTGGTCTAAACCACACAGCCCTTCAGAACGGCAGGCCCAGCGTGGAAGTTGTCATCGTTCCGGACGCCAAGTCGGGCGGCGAGCTGATCGCCGAGGCCATGGCCCAGCTCCTGCGGCGCAAGCCCGAGGCGCTGCTCGGCGTGGCCACCGGCTCGACCCCGCTGCCCATCTACGAGGCGCTCGCGGCCAAGGTCCGGTCGGGCGTCGTGGATGTCTCGCGGGCGCGGATCGCGCAGCTCGACGAGTATGTGGGGCTGCCGGCTGAGCATCCGGAGTCGTACCGTTCCGTGCTCAGGCGCGAGGTGCTGGAGCAGCTCGGGATCGGGATGGACGCGTTCATGGGGCCCGACGGGACGGCCGAGGACGTGCTGGGGGCGTGCGAGGCGTACGACGCCGCGCTGGCCGAGGCCGGCGGGGTGGATCTGCAGGTGCTCGGGATCGGGACCGATGGGCATATCGGGTTCAACGAGCCGTGCTCGTCGCTCGCCTCGCGCACCCGGATCAAGACGCTGACCGAGCAGACCCGGATCGACAACGCGCGTTTCTTCGAGGGCGACATCGAGCAGGTGCCGCACCACGTGATCACGCAGGGCATCGGGACGATCCTGGAGGCGCGGCACCTGGTGCTCCTCGCGACGGGAGAGGGCAAGGCGGACGCGGTCGCCGCGACGGTCGAGGGACCGATGGCCGCGATGTGCCCGGCGTCGGCGCTGCAGTTGCATCCGCATGCGACGGTCGTGGTCGACGAGGGTGCCGCGTCCAAGTTGAAGCTGGCCGATTATTTCCGGCACACGTATGTCAACAAGCCTGATTGGCAGGGGATTTAAGGGGATCTGGAGGCGGTCTCGTCTGCCGGGATCGGCTGTTCGCGGACTGCTGGTGGTCGTGGCCCGGTCGCGCAGTGGCCCGCGCCCCCGACGGCATACAGGCGCCGGTTCCCTCCGGAGGGAACCGGCGCCTGGCTCGTCGCACGGCTCTACGCGCCCGCGATGACCTCCGCCGCCGCGCGGCCGCAGACCCGGGCAGCGCCGTGGGTGGCGATGTGGAGGGCGCCGCGGGCAGGAGCCTGCGGGAGGCCCATCTCGACCACGATCGTGTCGGGGCGGGCCGCGAGCAGGGTGTCGAGGGCCGTGGCCATCCAGGGATGACGGTGTTCGTCGCGGACGACGGCCACGATGCGGCGGGGGCCGGCCGCGTCCAGGGCCGTGCGGCCCGCGTGCTCGCCGGCGAAGCTGCCCGTCTCGGTGCCGGGGAGAAGGCGGAAGAGTTCCGCTGCGACGCCCCAGGGTGTCTCGTCGCCGACAGCGAAGTTGGCGACGGGGGTGAGGGCGGCGACGTAGGGCGGTTCGGTGAGCGGGGTGAAGCGTTCGGCGCCGGTCACCCTCAGGGCGCGGCGGGCCGCGCGCAGGCCGACCTCCGGGTCGGCGGTGCGTTCCGCGTCGGCCTGTGCCGCGGCGGCGGTCCAGCGCGCCAGCGCCCGGACCCGTTCCGCCGCGTCCGCCAGGCGTTCCTCGGGGAGTTCGCCGGTGTGCACCGCCGAGACGAGGGCGTCGCGCAGGCGGCGTACGGTCTCGTCGTCGGCGAGGCCGCCGCCCACGCAGATCGCGTCGGCGCCGGCGGCCAGGGCGAGGACGCTGCCCCGCTCGATGCCGTACGTACCGGCGATGGCCTGCATCTCCATGCCGTCGGTGACGATCAGTCCGTCGTAGCCGAGTTCGCCGCGCAGGAGATCGGTGAGGACGGTGCGCGAGAGCGTGGCCGGGCGGTCCGGGTCCAGGGCGGGGACCAGGATGTGGGCGCTCATGGTGGCGCGGGTGCCGGCGGCGATGGCGGCGCGGAAGGGCGCCAGTTCGCGGGAGTTCAGTACCGCCGTGTCCACGTCGATGCGGGGCAGCGCGTGGTGGGAGTCGACGGCCGTGTCCCCGTGGCCCGGGAAGTGCTTGGTGCAGGCGGCGACGCCGGCGGACTGCAGGCCGGTGACGTAGGCGGCGGTGTGCCGGGCGACCAGGCCGGTGTCGGCGCCGAAGGAGCGCACGCCGATCACGGGGTTGTCCGGATTGGAGTTCACGTCGGCCGACGGGGCCCAGTTGAGGTTCACCCCGCAGGCGGCCAGGCGGCGCCCCAGCTCGGTGGCCACCTCCCGGGTCAGTTCCACGTCGTCCACGGCGCCCAGCGCGAGGTTGCCGGGGAAGCTGGAACCGGTCCGCACCTCCAGGCGGGTCACGTCCCCGCCCTCCTCGTCGATGGCGACGAGGACGTCGTCGCGTTCGGCGCGCAACTGGGCGGTCAGGGCGGCCAGTTGTTCGGGCGAGGCGATGTTGCGGCCGAACAGGCCGACCGAGGCGAGGCCCTCCCCGAGGCGGCGCAGCAGCCAGTCGGGGGCGGTGGTGCCGGTGAAGCCCGGTTGCAGGACCGACAGGGCGTCGCGGGTCAGGGTGTCTGTGCCGCTGGCGAATGTCGTCATCGGGGGGCGTTATCCCTTCACTGCGCCCGCGGTCAGCCCCGCGGCCATCTTGCGCTGGACGAGGAGGAACAGCACGACGATCGGCACGGCCATCATCGTGGCTCCGGCCATCATCGGTGCGTATTCGGTGCCGTGCTTGGTGGTGAAGTTGCCGAGCCAGACCGTCGCGGTCTGGTTCTTCTGGCTGAGCAGCATCAGGGCGTAGAGGTACTCGTTCCAGGCCTGGATGAAGCCGTAGACCGAGGTGGCGACCATGCCCGGGGCCAGGAGCGGGAAGACGACCCGGATGAAGGCGCCCGTGCGGGAACAGCCGTCCACCATCGCCGCCTCCTCCAGCTCCTTCGGGATGTTGACGATGAAGCCGCGCAGCGTCCACACCGTGAAGGGGAGGATGAAGGTCAGGTAGGTGATGATCAGGCCGGAGAGCTTGTCGTACTGCTCCAGGTCGTTGAGGAGCAGGAAGATCGGGATGATCATGGCGACCAGCGGGACCATCTGGACCGCGAGGATGCCGACGATGACGATCTTGCGGCCGCGGAAGGCGAACCGGGAGATGGCGAGCGCGGCCAGCATGCCGACGACGATGCCGATCGCCACCACGGTGAGGGAGACGATCAGGCTGCGGCCGACCGGGCCCCAGAAGTCCGCGATGGCCAGCGCCCGGCGGAAGTTGTCGAGCGTGAAGCCGGTCGGCAGCAGGCTCGGGTCGGGGTCGATGGTGTCCTTGGCCGGCTTGATGGCCGTGTTGAGCATCCAGTAGACGGGGAAGCCGGCGGTGAGGAAGACGAGGAGACCGAGGAGGTTCCAGCCGAGCTTGGAGTTGCGGGGCCGCGGGGTGCTCCCCCGCCCGCGCCCAGCCCCGCTCCCCGTGGTGGCGACGGCGTCCATGATGGTCATTCGACCTCTCCGATCTTCAGCATCTGGCGCATGTACACGGCGACCACACCGAGCATCAGCACAACGGTGATCAGGGCGATCGCCGAGCCCTGCGCGTAGTCGTTGACGACGAAGGCACGGTCGTACGAGTAGGTGGTCAGGAGCTGGAACTCCTGCTCGGGGTGGCCGTTGCGCATCACGAAGACCTGCGGGAAGACGCCCATGTCCCAGATGACCGAAAGGGTCGTGAGCATCACGATGATCGGCTTGAGGATGGGCAGGGTGACGTGGCGGAAGACGCCCCAGGAGCCGGCGCCGTCCAGCCGGGCCGCTTCTTCCAGTTCGGCGGGGACCTGGGTGAGGCCGGCGCTGAGGGTGATGACGACGAAGGGGACGGCTCCCCAGACCACAAGGAGCATGATCACGGCCAGGCCCTGCGGGCCGCTCGCGAACCAGTTGTGGCCGATCAGGTCGACCCCGGGCAGCTTGCTGAGCAGCGCGTTGAGGATGCCGTAGTCGGCGTCGAACAGCCACTTGAAGACCGTGGTGGCGACGATGATGGGCATGCCCCAGCTGGCCACCAGCACGATGTTGACGAGCGTCTTCACCCACCCGGAGACCCGCTGCAGGAGCAGGGCGATCAGCATGCCCAGCACCATGGTGAAGATGACCGAGCCGGCGGCGAAGACGATCGTGCGCACCACGACCTGCCAGAACTCGCCGTCGCCCAGTACGCCGCTGAAGTTGTCGAACCCGACCCAGTCGGCCGGCTGGAAGCCCCACAGCTGGGACTGCCCGAACTTCTGCAAGGAGAGGGTGACCAGGCGGACCAGCGGATAGCCGAGGACCAGCGCCAGGATCAGCAGGCAGGGGGCGAGCAGCAGCCACGGCGTGGCCGAGCCGCCCGAAGTCCGGGCTCTGCGTGGGTACTTGGTGACCGGCGCCGGTGGCGGCGCCTGCCGCGGCGGCGGCACCTTGGCGGGGGTGGTCGTGTCTGCGGCACTCATGGCGCGCTCCTCAGCGGTCCCTCAGGTCGTACGAAAGCGAAACCCGTACGGGCGTACGGGAAGCAGGGCCCTGTCGGCGCAACAGAGCCCTGCTCCGAAGGTCACTTGGTGTTGATGACCTTGTCGATCGCGGCGTCCGCGTCCTTCGCGGCTGCCTCGACCGACTTCTTGCCGGTGCCGATGTTCTGCAGCATGGTCTGCAGGACCTGGGCCTTCTCGACCTGGCCCCAGCCCGGCGCCATCGGGACGAACCAGTTGGACTCGGCCGCGGTGGCCGGGACCGCCGTCGCGGGGTCGTTCTTCAGGGTCGCGAGGTCGGTCTTGTTGTTGGGCAGGTTGCCCTTGGCGATCAGGCCCTTCTGGCCGGAGGGGCCGGTGAAGGCGTTGATCCACTCGGCGGCGACGGCCTGCGCCTTGGACTTCACCGGGATGGCGAGGTCGGAGCCGCCGAGGAAGACGGGCATGTTCTTGCCGGACGGACCGGGCATCACGAAGTTCTCGAGGTTGTTCTTGAGCTTGCCGGTCTTGTCGTTCTTCGGGTCGGCGGAGGTCGCCCCCTCCCACGCGGCGCCGAAGATCATGCTGGACTTGCCCTGGCCGTAGACGATGTAACGGTCGGACTCGTCCTTGGTCTTGTCGCCGTGCATGTACTTGTCGACGACGTTCTTGAACTCGGTGAGGCCCTTGACGGACTCCGGCGAGGAGAGGTTCGCCTTCCACTGGCCGCCCGACTCCTCGGCGATGGAACCGCCGGCGTCGTAGACGAAGGACATGGCCGCGTACCAGTCGCGGGTGGGCTGGTACCAGGCGGAGAACTTGTCGCCCTCCTTCTTCTGCACCTTGTCGAGGGCGGCGGTGAGTTCGGCGTACGTCTTCGGCGGGGTCTTGACGCCGGCCGAGGCGAACACGTCCTTGCGCCAGTTGGCGACGCGGCCACCCGCGTAGTACGGGACGCCGTAGGTCTTGCCGCCGTACGTGACCGAGGCCTTGAGGCCGTCGAGCCAGGCGGAGGAGTTGGTGAACTTCGAGGCGTCGACGGGGGCGAAGGCGCCCTTGACCATGTAGCCGAGCATCTCGGTGTTGCCCATCTCGACCACGTCCGGCGCCTTGTCGGTGGCGAGGACGGCGTCGAGCTTGGTGTTCTTGTCCGGCCAGCCGTAGTACTCGTGGTTGATCTTGATGCCGGGATGCGCCTTCTTGACCGAGGCGTCGGCGGCCTTCACCAGGTCAGGCCAGTTGTTCTGGGCGTCGACGGTGAGCCAGACGGTCAGTTCCTTGGCGTCCGCGCCGCTGTTGGAAGAGCCCTTGTCGTCATTGCCGCCGCACGCGGCGATGGAGACCATCATGCCCGCGATACCGATCGCGACTGTCAGCTTGCGCTTCACGCCACCCTCCTCAGGGATGCCACACCCCCCCGCCCATGGGCCGGGACCTGGACCAATGGTGTAGACCAGTACCCGGAGCTTGGACCAGACCAAAACGCCTGTCAAGGGTGTGGGAAAAGGCCCTGACCAGCTGTTATGCGACCTACATATGCAGGAACCTTTAAGTAAGAAGCCAGCGAAAACAGTGAGGCCGGAGTACTCTCTTCCGCTAGACCACTTGGGCTTGTGGACTAGACCAAAAGAGGTGGCGACGGTATACAGAAGGGATCACGACGTGAGCCGCATCCGGAGCCGGGAAGGCAGAGCATGACCACCGATGTCAGCAGTGCGGAGAACGAGGGCGGGGCGAGTGTCCGTACCGCGCGCGTGCCCAAGTACTACCGCCTGAAGAAGCACCTGCTCGACATGACGGAGACGCAGTCTCCCGGCACGCCGGTACCGCCCGAGCGCACGCTGGCCGCCGAGTTCGACACCTCCCGCACGACGGTGCGCCAGGCCCTCCAGGAGCTGGTGGTCGAGGGGCGCCTGGAGCGGATCCAGGGCAAGGGCACGTTCGTGGCCAAGCCGAAGGTCTCGCAGGCGCTCCAACTCACCTCGTACACCGAGGACATGCGCGCCCAGGGACTCGAACCCACCTCGCAGCTGCTGGACATCGGCTACATCACCGCCGACGACCGCCTCGCCGAACTGCTCGACATCACGGCCGGCGGCCGGGTGCTGCGGATCGAACGCCTCCGGATGGCCAACGCCGAACCGATGGCCATCGAGACCACGCACCTGAGCGCCAAGCGCTTCCCGGCCCTCCGCAGGTCCCTGGTCAAGTACACGTCCCTCTACACCGCGCTCGCCGAGGTCTACGACGTCCATCTCGCCGAGGCCGAGGAGACCATCGAGACCTCGCTGGCCACCCCGCGCGAGGCAGGCCTGCTCGGCACCGACGTGGGCCTGCCGATGCTGATGCTGTCCCGGCACTCACTGGACCGGGGGGGCCAGCCGGTGGAGTGGGTGCGGTCGGTGTACCGGGGGGACCGCTACAAGTTCGTGGCGCGGCTGAAGAGGCCTGTCGACTGAGAGCCCTGACGGGGCGTGGGGAGCGACGACCAGCCGCCCGCACGCCGCTGTTGACACCGATGTCGGGCCTTCACCGAATCGACATACCGATATGCGGACGAGGTCTTCCGTTCCCGTGACACGGTGACCTAGATTGCCTGCGCATTACACAGGTGATCACAGGTGATCGTGAGGGGACGGAGCCGCAACATGTCCGAAGTGCCCGAAGTGAGACCACCGATGGTGACACCGGTCCGTGTGGTCATCGCCCTCTGCCTGATCGCACCGTTCGTGGCGATGCTGTGGGTCGGCTCCTACGCCAAGACGGACCCGGCGTTCATCGGGATCCCGTTCTTCTACTGGTACCAGATGCTGTGGGTGGTCATCTCCACGGCGCTGACCATGACCGCGTACAAGCTGTGGCAGCGTGACCAGCGCGCCCGCGCCTCACAGAAGGGCGGTGCGCCGGAATGAACGACGGCGTGAACGGCGTCGCACTCGGCGTCTTCATCTTCTTCTTCCTGGCCGTCACGGCCATGGGCTTCCTGGCCGCCCGCTGGCGCAAGGCCGAGAACGAGCAGAGCCTGGACGAATGGGGCCTGGGCGGACGGTCGTTCGGCACCTGGGTCACCTGGTTCCTGCTCGGCGGCGACCTGTACACCGCCTACACCTTCGTGGCGGTCCCGGCGGCGATCTACGCGGCGGGCGCGGCCGGCTTCTTCGCGGTGCCGTACACCATCCTCGTGTACCCGCTGATCTTCACGTTCCTGCCCCGCCTGTGGTCGGTCTCGCACCGGCACGGGTACGTGACGACCTCGGACTTCGTGCGCGGCCGCTTCGGCTCGAAGGGGCTGTCGCTGGCGGTCGCCGTCACCGGCATCCTGGCCACCATGCCGTACATCGCGCTCCAACTGGTCGGCATCCAGGCCGTCCTCGACGTGATGGGAGTGGGCGGCGGCGAGAACACCAACTGGTTCGTGAAGGACCTGCCGCTGCTGATCGCGTTCGGCGTGCTGGCGGCCTACACGTACTCCTCGGGTCTGCGGGCCCCCGCGCTGATCGCGTTCGTGAAGGACGGGCTGATCTACCTCGTCATCGCGGTGGCGATCATCTACATCCCGATCAAGCTGGGCGGCTTCGACGACATCTTCGCGAAGGCGGGTCACGCGTTCGCGCAGACCAACCCGGCGACGGGCAAGCCGCGCGGTGCGCTGGCGCCGGCCGAGCCGGGCCAATGGACGTACGCCACACTGGCGTTGGGCTCCGCGCTCGCGCTCTTCATGTACCCGCACTCGATCACGGCGACGCTGTCCTCGAAGAGCCGCAACGTGATCCGCCGCAACACCACGATCCTGCCGCTGTACTCCCTGATGCTGGGCCTCCTCGCCCTGCTGGGCTTCATGGCGATCGCGGCGGGGGTCAAGGTCACGAACGGGCAGCTGGCGATCCCGCAGCTGTTCGAGAACATGTTCCCCGACTGGTTCGCGGGCGTGGCCTTCGCGGCGATCGGCATCGGCGCCCTCGTCCCGGCGGCCATCATGTCGATCGCGGCCGCGAACCTCTTCACCCGCAACATCTACAAGGACTTCATCAAGCCGGACGCGACGCCCGCGCAGGAGACCAAGGTCTCCAAGCTGGTCTCGCTGCTGGTGAAGGTGGGCGCGCTCGTCTTCGTCCTCACCATGGACAAGACGGTCGCGATCAACTTCCAGCTCCTGGGCGGCATCTGGATCCTGCAGACCTTCCCGGCCCTGGTCGGCGGTCTGTTCACCCGCTGGTTCCACCGCTGGGCGCTGCTCGCGGGCTGGGCGGTCGGCATGGTCTACGGCACCCTCGCCGCGTACGGCGTCGCCTCGCCGACGCAGAAGCACTTCGGCGGCTCGGCCAAGGAGATCCCCGGCATCGGGGAGATCGGCTACATCGGCCTGACGGCGTTCGTCCTGAACGTGGTGGTGACGGTGGTCCTGACCTTCGTCCTCAAGGCCGTGAAGGCCCCGGAGGGCATCGACGAGACCAGGCCGGAGGACTACACGGCGGACGCGGGCGACGCGGGCGTCCAGGTGGCACTGCCTCCGGCGACCGCGGGGACGTCCCACTAGCGGTTACGGCGATCAGCGGGCCGTCGGAGTAATCCGGCGGCCCGTTGTCGTACCCGTCCGGCAGACTCGGGACCATGGACATCGTGATCAGGCAGGCGGAGCCCGAAGAGTACGAGACCATCGGCGAGATCACCGCCCAGGCCTACCTTCAGGACGGCCTGCTCACCTTCGGCGAGAGCGTCGGCGAGTTGAGGGACGTCGCCAAGCGAGCGGCCGCCGCCGAGGTGCTGGTCGCCGACCTGGGTGGCCGGCCGGTCGGAGGCGTCACCTACGTCCCGTCCGGCGGCCCCATGGCAGACCTGGCCGGCCCGGGAGAGGCCGAGATACGCATGCTGGCCGTCGACAGGGCAGCCCGCGGCCGAGGCGCGGGAGAAGCCCTCGTACGCGCCTGTGTCGACCGGGCAAGAGCCGCGGAGTGCACCGGCATCGTCCTGTGCACCCAGCCGCTCATGCATGCCGCCCACCGCATCTACGAACGCGCCGGATTCGTCCGCACCCCCGGGCGCGACTGGAACCCGATCCCGGGCCACGACTTCACACTCCTCACCTATGAGTTGACGCTCTGACACGCTCCGAAATCACCGCGACACAACATATGGGGGTGCCGTCCTCACCCGGCACAAGATGTATGCTCATGCTCGCTGTCGTCGCAGGGGAATCCGGTGCGAATCCGGAACTGTCCCGCAACGGTGTACTCATGCGTGTTCGCACACGTATGGGCGTCAGTCCGAGGACCTGCCGACAGTGCGCCCGGCCGAACCGTCCGGGTGCTCAGACGTCCGGGCCTCGTGGAATGGGCCGGTGGACGCGACGCCGTGCGCGCTCGTGCTTCCCCCTGCCCTCCGCAAGGCCCCGTGCCGAGCGAGGGAGAGCCCCACGTGACCATCGCGCCAGCCGAACCGGCTTCAGCGACACCGTCCGCGACAACGGCGACAACGGACGGCCCGGGAACCGCACTGCTGCGGACCCTGACCGAGCTGACCGCCGGCCTCCCCGGAGCCGACCCCGGCCGGGTCGCCGCCGCCGCGCTGCGCGGCCGCTCGGCGCAGGCGGACGAGGCGGAGCTGCGCGAGCTGGCCACGGAGGCGGCCGCCGGGCTCATCTCGGAGGACCCCGTGTACTCGCGGCTGGCCGCGCGTCTGCTCACCATCAGCATCGCCGCCGAGGCCGCCTCGCAGGGCGTCACCACCTTCACCGAGTCGGTCGAAGTGGGCCACCGGGAAGGGCTCGTCGCCGACCGCACGGCGGAGTTCGTCCGCCTGCACGCCGCGCGCCTCGACGCACTCGTGGACCCCGAGGCGGACGACCGCTTCGGCTACTTCGGCCTGCGCACCCTCCACAGCCGTTACCTGCTCCGGCACCCGATCACCCGCCGGGTGATCGAGACGCCCCAGCACTTCATGCTGCGTGTCGCCGCCGGTCTCGCCGACGACACCCCGTCCGCTTCGGAAACGGGCCCCCGCCCGGTGGACGAAGTCGCCGCGCTCTACGGCCTGATGAGCCGCCTCGACTACCTCCCCTCCTCCCCCACCCTCTTCAACTCCGGCACCCGGCACCCCCAGATGTCGTCCTGCTACCTCCTCGACTCCCCGCTCGACGAGCTGGACTCCATCTACGACCGCTACCACCAGGTCGCCCGCCTCTCCAAGCACGCCGGCGGAATCGGCCTCGCCTACTCCCGTGTCCGCAGCCGCGGTTCACTGATCCGCGGCACCAACGGGCACTCCAACGGCATCGTCCCGTTCCTCAAGACCCTCGACGCCTCGGTGGCCGCCGTGAACCAGGGCGGCCGGCGCAAGGGCGCGGCCGCCGTCTACCTGGAGACCTGGCACTCCGACATCGAGGAGTTCCTGGAGCTGCGCGACAACACCGGTGAGGACGCCCGCCGTACGCACAACCTGAACCTGGCGCACTGGATCCCCGACGAGTTCATGCGCCGGGTGAACGCCGACGAGCCGTGGAGCCTGTTCTCCCCCGCCGACGTGCCCGAGCTGGTCGACCTGTGGGGTGCGGAGTTCGATGCCGCGTACCGCAGGGCGGAGGCGGCGGGCCTCGCCCGCAGGACCATCCCGGCCCGCGAACTCTACGGCCGCATGATGCGCACCCTGGCCCAGACCGGCAACGGCTGGATGACCTTCAAGGACGCCTCCAACCGCACCGCCAACCAGACGGCCGAGCCGGGCCACGTCGTCCACTCCTCCAACCTCTGCACGGAGATCCTGGAGGTCACCGACGACGGCGAGACGGCGGTGTGCAACCTGGGTTCGGTGAACCTGGCGGCGTTCGTGGCCGGTCAGGACATCGACTGGGAACGGCTCGACGAGACCGTCCGCACGGCCGTCACCTTCCTCGACCGCGTCGTCGACATCAACTTCTACCCCACCGAGCAGGCCGGCCGGTCGAACGCGCGCTGGCGCCCCGTCGGCCTCGGCGCCATGGGCCTGCAGGACGTCTTCTTCAAGCTGCGCCTGCCCTTCGACTCGCCCGCGGCCCGCCGGCTCTCCACCCGCATCGCCGAGCGCATCATGCTCGCCGCGTACGAGGCCTCCGCCGACCTCGCCGAGCGCAACGGCCCGGTGCCGGCCTGGGAGAAGACCCGTACGGCCAGGGGAGTCCTGCACCCCGACCACTACGACACGCAACACGCCTGGCCGGAGCGCTGGGCGGCGCTGCGCGAGCGCATCGCGAAGGTCGGCCTGCGCAACTCCCTCCTCCTCGCGATCGCCCCCACCGCCACCATCGCCTCGATCGCGGGCGTGTACGAGTGCATCGAGCCGCAGGTGTCGAACCTCTTCAAGCGCGAGACGCTGTCCGGCGAGTTCCTGCAGGTGAACTCGTACCTGGTGAACGACCTGAAGGAACTCGGCGTCTGGGACGCCCGCACCCGCGAGGCCCTGCGCGAGGCCAACGGCTCGGTGCAGGACTTCGCCTGGATCCCGGACGAGGTGCGGGCGCTGTACCGCACGGCGTGGGAGCTCCCGCAGCGCGGCCTGATCGACATGGCCGCGGCCCGCACCCCGTACCTGGACCAGTCCCAGTCCCTGAACCTGTTCCTGGAGACGCCGACCATCGGCAAGCTCTCCTCGATGTACGCGTACGCCTGGAAGCAGGGCCTGAAGACGACGTACTACCTGCGCTCCCGCCCGGCGACGAGGATCGCCCGCGCGGCCCGAGCCGCCCTCCCCGTACAGCAGTCGGCCGAACCCGATGCGGTCGCCTGCTCCCTTGAGAACCCCGAGTCCTGCGAGGCCTGCCAGTGACCAGCCCCACCCGTAACCCCCAGCTCCTCGACCCGGGCTTCGAGCTGACCCTGCGCCCCATGCGCTACCCGGACTTCTACGAGCGCTACCGGGACGCCATCAAGAACACCTGGACGGTGGAGGAGGTCGACCTCCACTCGGACGTGGCCGACCTCGCGAAGCTCACGCCCGCCGAGCAGCACCTGATCGGCCGCCTGGTGGCGTTCTTCGCGACGGGCGACTCGATCGTCGCGAACAACCTCGTGCTGACCCTCTACAAGCACATCAACTCCCCGGAGGCGCGCCTGTACCTGTCGCGCCAGCTCTTCGAGGAGGCAGTGCACGTCCAGTTCTACCTGACGCTTCTGGACACGTACCTCCCCGACCCGGAAGACCGCACGGCGGCCTTCGCGGCGGTGGAGAACATCCCCTCCATCCGCGAGAAGGCCGGCTTCTGCTTCAAGTGGATGGACTCGGTCGACAAACTGGACCGACTGGAGTCCAGGTCCGACCGGCGCCGCTTCCTCCTCAACCTGATCTGCTTCGCGGCCTGCATCGAGGGCCTGTTCTTCTACGGCGCCTTCGCCTACGTGTACTGGTTCCGCAGCCGTGGCCTGCTGCACGGGCTGGCGACCGGCACCAACTGGGTGTTCCGGGACGAGACGATGCACATGAGCTTCGCCTTCGACGTGGTCGACACGGTCCGCAAGGAGGAGCCGGACCTCTTCGACGACCAGCTCCAGCAGCAGGTGACGGACATGCTGCGCGAGGCAGTCGAGGCGGAACTCCAGTTCGCCCGCGACCTGTGCGGCGAGGGCCTGCCGGGCATGAACACCGACTCGATGCGCCAGTACCTGGAATGCGTCGCCGACCAGCGCCTCACCCGCCTCGGCTTCGCCCCGGTCTACGGCTCCGAAAACCCCTTCTCCTTCATGGAGTTGCAGGGTGTCCAGGAACTGACCAACTTCTTCGAGCGCCGCGCGTCGGCCTACCAGGTGGCGGTGGAGGGCACGGTCGACCTGGACGAGGACTTCTGACGACGCCCGACTGTGATAGATCGAGAGGGTGATCAGCCGTCTCCCTCTCGACGAGCAACTCGAATCCCTGCGCACGGTGCTCTCCCGCAACGACGTACTGACGGACGTCCTGGCGCGGACCGCGTCGCTCGGTCTGCCCGGGTGGTACCTGACCGCGGGATGCCTGTTCCAGACCGTCTGGAACGTCGTCACGGGCAGACCGCCGGCCGGCGGGATCAAGGACTACGACGTCTTCTACTTCGACGACGGCGACCTGTCCTGGGAGGCCGAGGACGCGGTGATCAGGGCCGGTCGGGAGGTCTTCGCGGACCTTCCGGCCGAGGTCGAGATCCGGAACGAGGCCCGGGTGCATCTCTGGTACGAGGACAAGTTCGGGGTGCCCTGTCCGCCGTACCCGAGCACCGAGGCGGCGATCGACAGTTTCGCCGCGACGACCTGTTGCCTGGGTGTGCGGCTGGAGGCCGGCGGGCGGTGGCGGGTGTACGCGCCGCACGGACTCTCCAACCTCTTCAACCTCGTCCTGCGGCCGAACCCCGTCCTCGCCCCGCGCTCCGTATACGAGGCCAAGTCGGTGCGCTGGCAAGGGCAGTGGCCGGAACTGACCGTGCTGCCGTGGCCGCACGGCGGCTCGTCCATGGAGCGTCCATAGGCCCTCCATCGGCCGTCCATGGTGTTCCTATGGAGCGGCAAAGTTCTGCTGACGCATCTGTTCTGCTCTCGTCGCGCCCGGCTACTTTCTGGCCGTCCTGTCATGTCCCGCACACCTCCGTGCGGGACGTTCAAAGTGTCATGCCCATGACGGCATCGCGCCCCGCCGCCGCTACGCGCGTCACAGGCCTGCCATCAGCGTCGAGAACCCCACTCCAACGACGGAGGCAGTACCCCTATGCGTCAGACACGTACCGGTAGCCCCAGACGGAGCCTGCGAAGACTCCTGACCGCCGCCATACCCGCGCTCGCCCTCGGCCTCGCCGGACTCGTCGCGGCCCCCGCGCACGCGGTGCCCGCTGCCGCGCACTCCTCCCACTCCACCCACTCCACCCAGAACGCCAGGGCCCTCACCTCCCCCGACCGGCAGACGTTCCACTCCACCGGTAAGGCGGGCCAGAAGGTGCCGACGCGGCACCTGTGCGCCACCGCGGCCCCCGGACACGCGTCCTGCTTCGCCCAGCGCCGTACCGACATCAGGCAGCGGCTGGCCTCCGCACTCGCCGCCGCCGCGCCCTCCGGCCTCAGCCCGGCCAACCTGCACAGCGCCTACAACCTCCCCTCAACGGGCGGCTCGGGCCTGACGGTTGCCGTGGTCGACGCCTACAACGACCCCAACGCCGCCTCCGACCTGGCCACTTACCGCTCGACGTACGGTCTGTCCGACTGCACCAAGGCCAACGGCTGCTTCAAGCAGGTCAGTCAGACCGGCTCGACCACCTCGCTGCCCTCGAACGACAGCGGCTGGGCCGGTGAGGAGGCGCTCGACATCGACATGGTCAGCGCCGTCTGCCCCAACTGCAACATCATCCTCGTCGAGGCCAACTCCGCCAACGACTCCGACCTCGGCGCCGCCGAGAACGAGGCCGTGGCGCTCGGCGCCAAGTTCGTGTCCAACAGCTGGGGCGGGAGCGAGTCCTCGTCGCAGACGGGTGAGGACACCTCGTACTTCAAGCACCCGGGCGTCGCGATCACGGTGAGCGCGGGCGACGAGGGCTACGGCGCCGAGTACCCGGCGACCTCGCAGTACGTCACCGCCGTCGGCGGCACCGCCCTGTCCACCTCCTCGGGCTCGCGCGGCTGGACCGAGTCCGTGTGGAAGACCAGCAGCACCGAGGGGACCGGTTCCGGCTGCTCGGCGTACGACGCCAAGCCGAGCTGGCAGACCGACACCGGCTGCGGCAAGCGGATGGAGTCGGACGTCTCGGCCGTCGCCGACCCGGCCACCGGTGTGGCCGTGTACGACACCTACGGCGGCTCCGGCTGGGCCGTCTACGGCGGCACCAGCGCCTCCGCACCGATCATCGCCGGTGTGTACGCCCTCGCCGGCACCCCGGGTTCCGCCGACTACCCGGCGAAGTACCCCTACAGCCACACCAGCAACCTGTACGACGTCACCAGCGGCAACAACGGCTCCTGCTCCCCCTCGTACTTCTGCACCGCGGCCACCGGCTACGACGGCCCGACCGGCTGGGGCACCCCCAACGGCACCACCGCCTTCACCGCCGGCAGCACCTCGGGCAACACGGTGACCGTCACCAACCCGGGCAGCCAGTCCACCGCGACCGGCAGCTCGGCCGGCCTGCAGATCAGCGCGAGCGACAGCGCGGGGGCGACCCTCACCTACAGTGCCTCCGGTCTGCCGACCGGGCTGTCCATCAACAGCTCGACCGGCGTGATCTCCGGCACGGCGTCCACCGCGGGCACCTACCAGGTCACCGTCACCGCGTCCGACAGCACGGGCGCTTCCGGCTCGACGTCCTTCACCTGGACGGTCAGCACCTCGGGCGGCGGTACCTGCACCTCGGCGCAGCTGCTCGGCAACCCGGGCTTCGAGTCGGGCAACACCACCTGGACCGCCTCCAGCGGTGTCATCACCAGCGACAGCGGTGAGTCGGCGCACACCGGCTCCTCCTACGCGTGGCTGGACGGCTACGGCTCCACCCACAGCGACACGCTGTCCCAGTCGGTGACGATCCCGGCCGGCTGCAAGGCCATCTTCACCTTCTACCTGCACGTCGACACCGCCGAGACCTCCAGCAGCACGGCCTACGACAAGCTGACGGTCACCGCGGGCTCGACCACCCTGGCCACCTACTCCAACCTCAACAAATCCTCCGGGTACGCCCAGAAGTCCATCGACCTGTCCTCGTACGCCGGCTCGACCGTCACCCTGAAGTTCAGCGGTGCCGAGGACTCCTCGCTCCAGACCAGCTTCGTCGTCGACGACACGGCCGTGACGACCGGCTGATCCCGCTCTGCCTTGCACGACCCCGCACGACCCGCACGACCCCGGGCCCCGGTCGCCGCCTTCGCGGCCGGGGCCCGGCTTGGATCCAGGAGAGCGGGTGACACGTCAGAAGGGAGAGGAGGCCCCCATGCGTCGAACAATCCGCCACACGACCCTCGCCCTCGCGGCACTCACCCTTGTCCTCGCCGGCTGCGGCAGCCAGAGCGACAGCGGCAAGGGCGGCGACGGCACCCACGTGTCGTCCTCCCCCACCCCCACGGGGACCCGGCCGTCGAGCCCGCCGACGAGCCCCACGGGCTGCACGCAGGCATCGACGCTCGGCGCCAAGGACAGCGGCCGGAGCGTGTGCCTGGCGGTGGGCGACACCGTGCGCGTCACCTTGGACGGAACCGCCGAGCGGCCCTGGAAGCCCCTGTCCGCCGACGGCTCCGGGCTCGAACCCACCAACAGCGGGATCGTCCTGCAGCGCGGCGACGCGAGCGCCGCCTTCAAGGCGGTGTCGACGGGAAAGACCCGGCTCACGTCCACACGGCCGCTGTGCGCCGCCCAGACGGGCCGGGTCTCCTGCCTGGGCATTCAGGAGTGGTGGGTCACCGTGGTGGTGAGGTAGCGCTGCCTCGGTGTGAGGCGCTCCGTGGGCGCGGTCCCCGCGGCCTCCCGGCGGGCGCGGTCGGCCTCGCGGATCCGACGGTCGATACGACGATCGTGCGCGATGCCGATCACTGACGGGACGACCATGACGACGAGGATGGCGAGAACGGTCAGCATTCCGATCAGTCCTTCGATGTGTGCCGTATCCATGGACACCACTGTCGTCCCGTTCACTCCTTACAAACAGTGGCAGGACTGCCGTAGGCCCTCGAAATACTGCCAATGTCGAGGCACACTGGAGACATGCTGCAGAACGTTGCCGCCGTCGTGCTGGACGGCGTGAATCCCTTCGAACTGGCCGTCGTGTGCGAGGTGTTCGGCACCGACCGCAGTGACGACGGACTGCCCGTGTACGACTTCGCGGTCGCCTCGGCCGAGGGGCGGGTGCTGAGCACGCGCGCGGGCTTCTCCATGCAGGTCGAGCACGGCCTGGAGCGGCTGGAGGAGGCCGACCTCATCGCGGTACCGGCCGGCGCCTGCTACGGGACCCGGGAGTTTCCGCCCGAGCTGCTGGAGACGCTGCGGCGCGGGGCCGAGCGCGGGGCCCGGGTGCTCAGCGTCTGCTCCGGCGTCTTCGTACTCGCCGCGGCCGGGTTGCTGGACGGCCGGCGCTGCGCCGTGCACTGGCACGACGCGGACCAGCTGGCGCTGGCGTACCCGCGGCTGACCGTCGAGCCCGACGTCCTGTACGTCGACGAGGACCCGGTGATCACCTCCGCGGGCACCGCCGCCGGCATCGACGCCTGTCTGCACATCGTGCGCAAGGAGCAGGGCCCGGACGTGGCCAACAAGATCGCCCGGCGCATGGTGGTGCCGCCGCACCGGGAGGGCGGGCAGGCGCAGTACATCGAGCGCCCGCTGCCCCGCTCGCACGGCGACACGGTCGCCGAGGTGCTGGTGTGGATGGAGCGCCACCTCGACGAGGAGGTCACCGTCGAGCAGTTGGCCGAGCGCGCGCACATGTCGCCGCGCACCTTCGCCCGCCGCTTCCAGCAGGAGACGGGAACCACTCCCTACCGCTGGATCCTGCGCCAACGCGTGCTGCAGGCCCAGCGGTTGCTGGAGGCGACGGACGAGACGGTGGACTCGATCGCCGGCCGAACCGGGTTCGGCAACGCGGCCGCGCTGCGTCACCAGTTCGTCCAGGCGATCGGGACCACCCCGAATGCCTACCGCCGCACGTTCAGGGGACCGGAAGCGGCCTGACGGTCACCTCGGCACCGGCTTCAGCAGCAGCTTCTGCGGGCGCAGCGTGATGCCCACGCGGGTGCGGTCGTCGGAACCGGCCACCTGCTCGAAGCGGTACTTGCTCGCCACCGCCGCCGTGATCAGGGACAGCTGGGCCATCGAGAAGTGGTCGCTGGGGCATTTGCGATTGCCCGTGCTGAACGGACTCATGGCGTGTTTCGGCACGTCCTTGACCCGGTCGGGAAGCCAGCGGTCGGGGTCGAACTCGAGGTTGCCCGTGTACGACTTCGGATCGCGCTGGATCGCGTACGGGCTGTAGACGATGTCGGCCCCGGCCGGAATGCGATAGCCACCGAGTGCCGTTTCGGTCACCGCCCGCCGGGTCAATATCCATACGGCCGGCCGCAAACGCATGGCCTCGACGACGACATTGTTGGTGTGCCTGAGCTTGCGGACGTCGTCGAATGCGACCGGTCGGCCGCCGGTGACCGATTCGACTTCGTCGTGCACCTTGTCGGCGTGTTCCGGGTGTTCCGCGAGGACCTGCAGCAGCCACATGATCGTGGACGCGACGGTTTCGCTGCCGGGGGTGACTATCGCGACGACCTGGTCGTGGATCTCCTGTTCCCCGATGGGGTCGCCATTCTCGTCCTTCGCCTCCAGCAATGCCGTCAGCAAATCGTCCGGCTTTTGACTAGATGCGCGGCGCTCGGCGACGATCTCGTCGACGAGGAGATGCAAATCGGCCAGCGCCCGGTTGAATTTGCGGTTGGGCGGCAGCGGCAGCTTGTACAGCGGCCCGAGCGGGACCACCATCCGCCGGTACATGCCGCGGAAGACGGTGGCGAGCGCGACACACAGCCGCTCGGCCCGCTCGTCCATGTAGTCGCCGCGCAGCAGGCAGCGGGCCGCGACGCGCACGGCGACACGGAAGGACTCGGAGGTGCAGTCGATCGTCTCGCCGGACTGCCAGCGCTCGGTCAGCGCGTGCGCCTCCTCCTCCATGATCGGGCCGTACGCGGGGATCGCGTCGAGCCGGAAGGCGGGCTGGATGGTGCGCCGTTGACGCCGGTGGCGGGGGCCGTTGGCGGTCGCCACGCCCTCCTTGCCGAGCAGCCCCTCCAGGGACTCCCACAGCGGGCCGTCGATCTTGAAGTCGGGGTTGAGCGCCAGGGCCCCGGTCAGCTCCGGGGTGGTGGGCGCGTACACCGTCTTGGGACCGAGCTTGAGCCGTACGACGTCGCCGTGCTCGCGCAGCCCGGACATGAAGGCGAGCGGGTCTCGTACCAGCTTCAGGCCGTGGCCGAGGACCGGGACCGCGCCGCCGGCGAGGGGCGGCTCACGCAGTTCGGATTCCGCATATATCTGCGGTTCGGGCTTCACAGACTCGACGGTCATTTTTCACCTGCCGCTTCGTTGTTGACGTACGGGGGCGTGGACCGGTCGTCCCAGCTGTCGACCATGTAACGGCCGGACTCGTGGTGGAACCAGTAGACGGTCGAGAACCAGTTCCGCATATTGCGGACGCAGGCACTCACGGCGGCACTGAGTTCTTTTCCGCGCACGGTGCCGTCGGCGAGGCAGTCGGCGAACCGTAAGGCACCGCGTTCGGCGACGAGGAATTCGGAGATGCATTTCTCGATGCGCCGCCTCATTTCGGCGACGGCTTCTTCCAGAGTCAGCCCCTGGTGTTTGATGAGACTGATTCCGAGGTTGTGCACCTCGTCGCCCGCGATTTCCTTCGGAAGCGAGCAGAGGTCGTTGTACCACGCGGCGAATTCCTGGCTCAGCAGCGCCGCACGCCGATATGCCGGGTGCTTACGCACGGAGTCCGGGAGTTCACAGCCCACACTCGGCTCCAGCAGATCGGTCCAGATCCAGTGCGCGAAGGTGAGGCGGCGCAGTTCGAGGTATTCCTCGACGGTGGGGATGATCCCTTCGGTGCGGTTCGTGAACTCGCGGTCGTACGCCTCGATCACCGCGTGGAAGTGCCGGGCGAAGCGGGCGTTCCAGGACTCCGGCAGGAACGCGTACAGACGCACCATGCTGTCCGCGAACGCCCCGACCAGGGGGTCCTCGTGGTGCAGGTGGTGCTCGGGGGAGTCGAGGGCCCTGTGCAGGCTGAACCTGAGCCGTCGCCAGGCCGCCGACCGGCCGAACACGATGTCGCGGTCGTGGCGGTCGTCCCAGACGAAGAACCACGCGCTGTAGTCCGCTATCGCTTGGAGGACCTCGTCCGGGGCGCCGAGGTAGTACCCCGCCATGAGGTCGGTGTAGCAAAGTCGGTCGGCATATTCCTCCACCTTGTCCGCCGGCATGAGCCGTTTCTCCAGCAGCCAGGTGCGTGTCTTGTCCTGCAATCGAGGCCAATACGGATGCAGTTGTCGGGGAAACGCTGCCTCGATCACTGGAAGTGAGAGTGACGGTGGGACCGCGATCGCAGTCGCTGTGGTGCTGTGTGAGAAAACAGGCACGAACAAACCCCTCTCAGCCGCCAGTTGCGCACGCCCCTCCCGCGATGCCGGGCGTGCGCCGTTGCGTATCCCCGCACATCCCATTCAGCACTACAACTGACCGTTCTGGGAACGGATTTGCTCCACTCACTACCCCAACGTGCCGAGAATCTCCCCTTGTGTGACTGAATATGGATCGCTACCGGCACACATCCGATCGAACGTGCGACGGACACACGAACGGCACCTGGTCAGCGAGGTGAACGTGAACAGGCGCCGTGCGTATGGGAGTGGTGATCGGTGATGAGGGTCGTGAGACCTCAGTCGTTGGCAACCACGGGGTAGCGAGGATCGTTCTCGGCCATCTGCCGCAGCGCGTCCTTGCGCTCGCGCTTGGACAGGCGGTCGATGTAGAGGTATCCGTACAGGTGGTCGGTCTCGTGCTGCAAACACCGGGCGAAGTAGCCGGTGCCGCGAACCCTGATCGGGTTGCCCTTCTCGTCCTGCCCGGTCACCTCGGCGTAGTCGGGACGGGCGAGCGGTGCGTACGCGGTGGGCACCGACAGACAGCCCTCGTTGCTGTCGTCCAGGCGGCGCCGCTCGGCGGGCAGGTCGACCAGCTTGGGGTTGCAGACGACGCCCACGTGCCGCGCGCCCTCGTCGTCACCACAGTCGTAGACGAAGACCTTCAGGTCGACGCCGATCTGGTTGGCGGCCAGGCCCACGCCCTCGGCGGTGTGCTGGCTGGCGAACATGTCCGCGACCAGCTGCTGCAGCTCCTCCCCGAAGTCGGTGACGTCCCTGCACTCCTTGTGCAGCACCGGGTTCCCGACGACCGTGATCGGCCGCGAGGTCCCGGCCTCCCGCCAGGCCTGCTCCCGCTCCTCGGCCTCCTCGGTGTCGATGACGAAGCCCTCGTCGTCCACGGGGAGCACGCCCGCGTGCTGCTGATCGGTGTCCTGCTGCGCCATGACCGACGTATGCCTTCCTGCAACCATGAGAATTCTGCGACTACAGCCTAGAGGGAGTTCCGCAGGGAGGTCTGTTCAGCAGACTTCTTCGAGGTCCCGCCAGTCCCTGGAGTCCGGGCTGTCGGCGACCCACCCGTCGAGCAACCCCCGCACCAGCGAGGCCGGGGCGGCGACGCCGCACTCCCGCTCGGGCACCCACAGCTGCCCGTCGGTCCGATGCCCGAGCGGCCCGGGGTGTCCCGGCTCACTGTGGTCGTGCGGATCCAGGTGCTCTCCGTCACCCTCGTCGGACGGCATCTGCGACTCGGAGCACATACGACACAGCAGCCGCACGGAGGACGACCAGTCCTCCGCGGCGAAGCCCGCGTCCGCGGCCAGCTGCTCCAGCGCGTCCCGGTCGGCCTCGGTGGCCGCCTCAAGGAGCACCACCCAGGTCGGCACGGGCGACGGCGCCCACAGCTCGATCTCGTCGAAGACGGGGTAGGAGTGCCCGGCCGCCGTGGTCCGCTCGCCGTGCGGCACCCCGTCGTGCAGCACGACCTCGCCCCAGCGCCGCCCGGAGGACGGCAGGGGGATCGACAGCACCTCGATACGGGCGGGGTCCAGCCGCCGCCCCCACACCACCTCGGCCTCCCCCTCCGGGGACAGCCGCACGACGGCGCTGCCGAGGTCCATGCCGAGGGGCTCCCCGGACGCGGTGGCCATGCCCGGTACCCGCAGCCCGTACGCCTGCCAGGCCCGCCGGGCGAGCGGCCAGTCCTGCAGGGCGGTGGCCGCGATGCCGACGTTCCACCAGTCGGGCGCCCCGCTCTCCCGGTCGAGCAGTGCGACAGCCCGCAGGCCCGCCGCCCGGGCCTGCTCCCAGTCATGCCGGAACTTGTGCAGCAGAGCGAGGTTGAACCAGGACTCGGACAGCCAGGGCTCCAGATCGGCGGCACGTGTCAGCAACGCGCCCGCGTCCTCGTACCGGCCGTCCCCGATCAGTGTGAAGGCCCGATCGGTGGCCTGCCGCCAGGAGGCGGAGGGCCGGTGCCGTCCCTTGCCGAAGATCCTCACGATTCCCTGCCAGTTCCGTGGAGTGGGCTGGCTAGTGCTGCCCCCGGACACACCCTCTCATTCGCATCCAACCACGTACGGCTGGAAGGGCGCTCATTACCCATGGGTTACCCAGCCGCGGGCAGGGTCAGACAGCCCGCCCGTCACCCGCCACCACCCCCGGCCGAAGCTCCCCCGGAGCCGAACGCCTGGGCGGCGCCCCCGCCGCGCCGGCCCCCGGACTGGGCAAGGACCCGGGCCAGCGATTCCACCACCTCGGGCGCGTACTCCTCCGCGGTGGCCAGTCGCAGCTCCTCCAGGGCCGTCAGGGGGCCGCCGGGCCCTGCGTCGCGTGCCTTCTCCTCGTAGGCGTTGACGGCCCGCACGATCCGCGCGGCGACCGGCTGCTCCCGGTAGGGGTCGGCCTGCCGCTCGACGACCACGGCGACCGCCGCGTCCACCCCGGTCTGGCGTACGACGGCGCCGCCGAGCAGGGCGATCCGGCGCTGCTCGGGCGCGGGCAGCGCGGCGGTGGCGCCGGCCGGCACCGGGTCGAGAAGGCTCAGCTGGCCGATGTCGTGCATCAGGGCCGCGTACTCCAGAACGGTCAGCGCGGGCCGGGTGAGCCCCAGGTCCCGCCCGACGGCGCGGCTGAGGGTCGCCACGCGCAGGGCGTGCCCGGCGGGGGTGTAGCCGGCGATCTCGGTGGCCCGGGCGAGGGAGGTGATGGTCTGCCGGTAGATGGTCCGCACGGCGGCGTACCGGCGCAGGGACAGCTGGGTCAGCAGCAGCGGAAGCGAGAACACGGGCAGCGCCCACAGCCCGACGACGGCGACCGCGAGCGCCATCACGGCGCCCGTGGCGCACACGGCCGAGCCGATGCCGAGGAGGGCGTGCAGTTCGTCCCTCAGGAGCGGACCGAAGGGCCAGCGGGTCCGGGAGTGCGCGAGTGCGGCGGCGAGCACGGCGTCGCACAGCGCGGTGAGGCAGAGGATCGCGAGCAGCAGCAGCGCGTACGCGGGACCGCTCCACCGGCTGAACGTCCCCCGGTTGTACAGGGGTTGGAAGCAGGCGGCGGCGAACGCGACGGTGAGCACGCGCCGCGCGAGATGGTCGAGCACGGGTCCCCGTCCCCGCGCGATGTGCGGCACGCTGCCGATCAGTGCGGCGGCGAGGACGACGGCGACGACCTGGGTGACGCCGTGGTGCGTGGGCCGCCCGGCGTCCTCTCCGAGCAGGGCGTACGCGAGGGCTCCGGCGGCCCCGAGCGGCGCGGCCTCCCTGACCCGCGAGCCGGTCCACCGGTGGAGCTCGCCGACGGTGACGAGCAGGCCGAAGGCGAGCGCGGTGGGGCGCTCCTGGAGGCCGCTCACGCGGGTGACGGCGAGACAGCCGACGGCGAGCAGGGCGGCGCAGCCGTGAATGAGGGCCGTCAGGGGTGGCGGGGCACTCATCGGTGGGTTCTCGGACGGATGGGGACGGGCGTGGCCTGTGCGGGCGGGCGCGGCTGCTCCTGTGCGGTGACCGCGGGATGCCAGCCGTTGCGGCACAGGGCCCGCATCAGTGCCGTGACCATCCGCGGGTCGAACTGCGATCCCGCACACCGCTCCAGCTCCTGCAGAGCGGCCGGCACGGGCCGCGACCGCCGGTAGGAGCGGGTGGACGTCATCGCGTCGAAGGCGTCCGCCACGGCCACCACCCGGGCCGATTCGGGGATCTGGGCGCCCCTCAGTCCGTACGGGTAGCCGCTGCCGTCCAGCCGCTCGTGATGGTGGAGTACGGCGGCCCGCGCCTCACCGAGGAAGCCGATGCCGCGCACCATCTCGTGTCCGTACTCGGGATGCAGTTCGATCACCCGCCGTTCCTCGGGAGTGAGCGGGCCGTCCTTGCGCAACAGCCGTGTGGGGACGCCGAGTTTGCCCACGTCGTGCAGGATTCCCGCGAACCTCAGCACCTCGACGCGCTCGTCGTCCATGCCGAGTTCACGGGCGATCATCATCGAGGCCTGGCCGACGCGTTCGCTGTGGCCGCGCGTGTACTCGTCCTTGATGTCGACGGCCTGGACCAGCGCGCGGATCGTCGCCTGATGGGCGGCGCGCTCGCGGTGGTACTGCGCGAAGACCCACCAGGACACGCACATCGGCAGCAGGACGAGCAGGGCGGCGACGGGCCCGTACGGGCTGCGCCACAGGACGGCCATCATCAGCCCGGCGAGCCCGTGCACGGCGACGGGCGCGAGGGATCGTACGAGCAGGCCCCGCCAGGCGCGTCGTACCGGCAGCCGGTCGGCCAGTGCGCGGATCCCGCCGTCCAGGGCGGTCAGCGCCAGGCAGAACGCGAGCACCGCGGCGCCGGCGGGCACCAGCGCGTACGGGAAGTCGCAGGCGACGACCGCGTGCCGGCCGCCCAGCGCCCAGTGCACCCGGCTCGCGGCCCACACGCCGAGGACCAGCTGGGCCGCCCGCCAGGCCCGCCGCAGGCGGCGCGGCCGCCGGTCGATCCGGGAGAGCAGCGCACCCGGCAGCGCGACGAGCGCGGCGGCGGGCGGCGGCAGCAGGAAGGCGGCGGCGAGCAGGACGGGGTAGAACGTTCCGGCAAAGCGCCATCGCGCGGCGGCCTGCTCGCAGGCCGCGTACAGCACGGCCAGCAGGGCGATCGCCCACCAGGGCGTACGCGTGCCGGGCAGGGGGAGCACACAGAACAGGGCGCCGAGGGCCGCGCAGGCGACATACACACGTGCCCCTGCCGGAACCGCCTCCATCGCGCCCCTCCCCCGGCCGGCCAGCTCTGGCTGAGGAGCCTAGGGCGGTATCGGGGGAGTTCGCGGGCTTATGAACCGCGGATTAGCACGTACGAGTGACGACAGCCCGTTGCGGACGGGGTCCGGTGGGGTCAGGACTCCTGCGGGGTCGCGGTCACGTCGTGCTCGGGGACGGCCTGCCCGGAGCGGATCAGGTCGAGCCGCCCCATGACCTTGGCGCGCAGGTCGCTCGGCACGTCGTCATGCCCGCAGCACCGCTTGACCAGCTTCTTCACGGCCTGCTCCAGGCCGTACTTCTCAAGGCACGGCGAGCACTCCGTGAAGTGCTGCTTGAACTTGTCGCGGTCGACGTCCGGCATCTCGCTGTCGAGGAACTCGTAGAGATGGTCGAGGACCTCACTGCAGTCCGTCTCGTGCGGCTCTCCGCAGCTCATGAGCCCGAGCCTTTCGCTTCGTTCGACTCTCCCGCGCCCGCCGGGACCAGTCCGCGCTCACGGGCGTAGTCCTCGAGCATGCCGCGCAGTTGGCGACGGCCCCGGTGCAGCCGGGACATCACCGTACCGATGGGGGTCCCCATGATGTCCGCGATCTCCTTGTACGCAAAGCCCTCGACGTCGGCGAGGTAGACGGCGATGCGGAACTCCTCGGGGATCGCCTGGAGTGCTGCCTTCACGTCCGAGTCCGGCAGGTGGTCGAGCGCCTGCGACTCCGCGGAGCGCAGACCCGTCGACATGTGCGACTCGGCACGGGCGAGCTGCCAGTCCTCGATCTCCTCGGCCGCCGAGCGCTGGGGTTCACGCTGCTTCTTGCGGTACGAGTTGATGAACGTGTTCGTGAGGATCCGGTACAGCCACGCCTTGAGGTTGGTGCCTTCACGGAACTGGTGGAAGGACGCGTACGCCTTCGCGTACGTCTCCTGCACCAGGTCCTCCGCGTCGGCAGGGTTGCGCGTCATGCGCAGCGCGGCCGAGTACATCTGGTCGAGGAATTCGAGCGCGTCCCGCTCGAAGCGCGCACTGCGCTCCGAGGTCGACTCCGCGCTGACGCCCTGGCCCTCGGGCAGCTCCGCCTGGCCGTTGTCGGTCCCTGCGTCGATCCCAGTGACCGGACCCACCTCCTCAAGATTGCGGGCAGCACCGAGACCGGTACCACCAGAATCGGAGGATAGACGACGACCCGTCCCCGCCGCCCCTCGAATAGGGGTGGTCTTGGCCGCAGACAGCACCGTCCAGTCCAGGTCAGTGCGGCTGCTGCGGCTCGGACATACGGTCGAACCCATGCGGCGGACTTCCTCTCCCACGACGTCGGTGCTGGTGGTTCAGCACTTCTGTCCCGCTCAACACCAGGGCCGGTCCGCAACATTCCCGAGCCTTTACTCCAGTGATCCGGCCCACTTCACGACGGCGTCCGTGATGATCGCCACGGCCTCCTCCTGGCCGATATCCGCCCGCTTGGGTACGGCGAACCCGTGATCGCCGTACGGCACCTCGACCAGTTCGTATACACCGTGGGGGAACTCGTCCGGCTTCCCGAACGGGTCGTTGCCTCCCTGCACGACGAGGGTGGGCACCCCGGCCCCGAGCAGTTCCCCGGCCCGGGACTTCTCCGGCCGTCCCGGCGGGTGGAGCGGAAAGCTGAGGGCGAGCACGGCACGGGCGCCGAGTTCGGTCGCGGTCCGGCAGGCGACCCTGGCGCCCGCACTGCGCCCGCCCGAGATCACCGGCAGCCCGGGCCCGGCCAGCGCCGGCCAGATCCCGCGCCACCCCACGTCGAGCGTGCGAGGCGCGGGTGCCACCTTCTTGCCGGCCACCCGCCAGGGCTGCTCCACGAGGGCGACGCTCACACCGTGGCCCGGCAGGACCTGGGCCAGCGCCCGCAGGTCCCGCGCCTCGATGCCGCCGCCCGCACCGTGGCTGACGGCCAGCACGAGCCGCGCCTTCGTCGCCCGGTGCCAGGTGATGCGGGCGTCCCCCGCATCCGTAGCAATGATCTCGGTCGTCACGTCAGAAGAGTGTGCCCTCTTCGGGCCCCTCCAGCTCCTTCAGCAGCTCCGGTCCGTTGTTGCGGACGTTGCTGACGGCCGTGGACACGGGGTAGGCGCGCATGAGGCCGGCGGGCGGCGCCTCCAGCAGGGTGCGCAGGTCGTCGAGTTCGGTGCGGGAGGGGTCCAGCCAGGTGTCCCAGCGGTCCGGGGTGAGCATCAGCGGCATCCGGGGGTGGATGTCGGCGAGCGCGTGCGGGCCCTCGGCCGGGGCCACCGCGAGCGGGGTCGTCTCCGCCTCGGTGGTGATGACGGAACAGGTGACCCACCAGGCCTGCGGGTGGTCGTCCGGGAGGGTCTTGTCCCGCCAGAACTCGTACAGGCCGGCCATCGCGAAGACCGAGCCGTCGGCGGGCAGCACGAAGTACGGCTGCTTGCGCGGCCGCTTCTTCTTCCCCTCGACCTCCAGGTCCCGCTCCTGCGTGCCGGTTACCCACTCGTAGTAGCCGTCGGCGGGAATGATGCAGCGCCTCGACATGAACGCCCGCCTGTACGACGGCTTCTCGTGCACGGTCTCCGCGCGGGCGTTGATCATCCGGGCGCCGCCCTCGGGGGTCTTCGACCAGGACGGAACGAGGCCCCACTTGAGCTTCCTCAGCTGGCGAACCGGTCGCGGGTCCTCCACGTCCTTAACAGTGCGGTCGAGGACGGCGTACACCTCCTTGGTGGGCGCCACGTTGTAGTCGGGGGCCAGGGTCTCCTCCGGCTCCCACTTCTCGATCTCAAAGATTCCTGCGAGATCCTCGGGCCTACGACTCGCTGCATACCGTCCGCACATACGTGCCACACTGCCAGGCCCGCCCGTCGCCCTGCCACCACCTCGCACGACAACGGCCCTGCGCGCCAGCCCTTTCCACCGACCAACGGGAGCCACCGCCGCCCATGGACAGCACCGCATCCTCGCTCGCCTCCCTCTGGGACCGGGTCTTCGGCACCCAGCCCGACCCCGACCTGTGGGTGGTGCTCGCGACCCTGGTCGCCGCGGTCGCCGTGACCGTCCCGCACGGCGTCTGGCGCCTGGCGCGCAACGCGATCACCATCGCCCACGAGGGCGGCCACGGCCTGATAGCTCTGCTCACCGGCCGGCAGCTCACGGGCATACGTCTGCACTCCGACACCAGCGGCCTCACCGTCAGCCGCGGCAAGCCGCACGGCCTGGGCATGATCCTCACCGCGGCGGCCGGCTACACCGCTCCCCCGCTGCTCGGCCTCGGCGGCGCCGCGTTGCTGGCCGCCGGTCACATCACGCTGCTGCTGTGGCTGGCGACAGCGCTGCTGGTGGCGATGCTGGTGATGATCCGCAACGCGTACGGCGCCCTGACGGTAGTCGTCACCGGTGGCACGTTCCTGCTGGTGTCCTGGCTGGCCGGCCCCCAGGTCCAGGCGGCGTTCGCGTACACGGTGGTCTGGTTCCTGCTGGTGGGCGGCGTACGCCCGGCCTTCGAACTCCAGGCGAAGAGGTCACGGGGCGGCGCGGGCGACTCGGACGCGGACCAGCTGTCGCGACTGACCCACGTACCGGCCGGGCTGTGGCTCTTTCTTTTCCACGCGGTGTCGCTGTGTTCGCTGATAGGCGGCGGCAGGTGGCTGCTGGAGGTGTGAGCGCGGCCCGAAGGGGCGCAGGTCACAGGGGGGTGGGGCGGCGCGGGTGAGCGTCTTTACCGCGGGGCGCGACCGGCCTCACGGCGCCGCACTCGACCGACGGCCTGCTTATAAAGTGGGGCCATGGCCCCGAACCCCGCACCCACCGCCCTCTGGCCCGCCCCCCACGCGAGCGGGGCCGTCGACGCGACGGTCCACGTGCCGGGGTCCAAGTCCGTCACCAACCGGGCGCTCGTGCTCGCCGCCCTCGCCTCCGAACCCGGCTGGCTGCGCCGCCCCCTGCGCTCCCGGGACACGCTGCTGATGGCGGGCGCCCTGCGCGCGATGGGCGTCGGCATCGAGGAGGGCGTGGGCCCGGACGGCACGGGCGAGACCTGGCGGGTGCTGCCCACGGGCCTGCACGGCCCGGCCACGGTCGACGTGGGCAACGCCGGCACGGTGATGCGCTTCCTGCCGCCGGTCGCCGCGCTCGCCGACGGCCCCATCCGCTTCGACGGCGACCCGAGGTCGTACGAGCGTCCCCTGACCGGCGTGATCGACGCGCTGCGCGTGCTCGGCGCCCGGATCGACGACGACGGGCGGGGCGCGCTGCCGCTGACGGTCCACGGGGGCGGGGCGCTGGACGGCGGCCCGGTGGAGATCGACGCGTCCTCGTCGTCCCAGTTCGTGTCGGCCCTGCTCCTGTCCGGCCCGCGCTTCAACCAGGGCGTGGAGGTCCGCCACATCGGCTCCTCCCTGCCCTCCCTCCCGCACATCCGCATGACCGTCGACATGCTGCGCGCGGTCGGTGCCCAGGTGGACACGCCGGAGTCGGGCGGCGAGCCGAACGTGTGGCGGGTGACGCCGGGCGCGCTGCTCGGCCGGGACCTCACCATCGAGCCGGACCTGTCCAACGCGCAGCCGTTCCTGGCGGCGGCCCTGGTGACGGGCGGCAAGGTCGTCGTACCCGACTGGCCGGCGCGCACCACGCAGCCCGGCGACCAGCTGCGGGAGATCTTCACCGACATGGGCGGTTCCTGCGAACTGACCGAGTACGGGCTTGAGTTCACCGGTTCGGGTGCGATCCACGGTATCGACGTGGACCTGGGCGAGGTCGGCGAGCTGGCCCCGGGCGTCGCGGCGGTCGCGGCCCTCGCGGACTCCCCCTCCACCCTGCGGGGCGTGGCCCATCTGCGGCTGCACGAGACGGACCGCCTGGCCGCGCTCACCAAGGAGATCAACGAACTCGGCGGTGACGTCACCGAGACCGCCGACGGCCTGCACATCCGCCCGCGCCGCCTGCACGGCGGGATCTTCCACACGTACGAGGACCACCGCATGGCGACGGCCGGCGCGATCATCGGCCTGGCGGTGGAGGGCGTGCAGATCGAGGACGTGGCGACGACGGCGAAGACCCTGCCGGACTTCCCCGATATGTGGACCGGGATGCTCGGGGCGTAGGGACTCACGCCATGCGCCGCTACGGCAAGCACACCGACGAGGACGACATCCGCTCCCGCCCGAACCGCAAGGGCAACCGGCCGCGTACGAACATCCGGCCCAAGCACGAGGAGGCGGTGGAGGGCCTGGTCGTCACCATCGACCGGGGCCGCCTCACCTGCCTCGTCGAGGACCGCGTGGTCACGGCGATGAAGGCCCGCGAGCTGGGCCGCAAGGCCGCGGTGGTCGGCGACCGCGTGGCCATCGTCGGCGACCTCTCCGGGGCCAAGGACACCCTCGCCCGTATCGTCCGCATCGAACCGCGCACCTCGGTCCTGCGGCGCACCGCGGACGACGACGATCCCTACGAGCGCGTGGTCGTCGCCAACGCCGACCAGCTCGCCATCGTCACCGCCCTCGCCGACCCCGAGCCGCGCCCGCGCCTGATCGACCGCTGTCTGGTCGCGGCGTACGACGGCGGTCTCGACCCGCTGCTCGTCCTCACCAAGTCCGACCTCGCCTCACCCGACGAACTCCTTGAGCTGTACGGGGCGTTGGGCGTCCCGTACGTCGTGACCAGCCGCGAGGAACTGGAGAGCGGCGCCGCGGTGGAACGTGTCCGCAAGCAGCTGGACGGCAAGATGACGGCGTTCGTCGGGCACTCGGGCGTGGGCAAGACGACCCTGGTCAACGCGCTGGTCGCGCAGGAACGGCGACGCACTACCGGCCATGTCAACGCCGTCACGGGCCGCGGCCGGCACACCACCACCTCGGCGCGCGCGGTCCCGCTGCCGGACAGCGCGGGTTGGCTCATCGACACCCCCGGTGTGCGCTCCTTCGGCCTGCATCACGTGGACCCGTCCCGGGTCATCAAGGCCTTCCCCGACCTGGAGCCCGGCACCGAGGGCTGCCCGCGCGCGTGCAGTCACGACGAACCGGACTGCGCGCTGGACCAGTGGGTGGCCGACGGACACGCCGACCCGGCCCGCCTGTACTCCCTGCGCCGGCTGCTGTCGACCCGTGAGCGGACGGACGGCGACTGAGCGCAACGAAGGCGACTGACCTCCGCGTTGTTTGTGGGGGCGCGGGTCCGGCAAGTGCATAATCGCACCGAGCCGGACATACGGGAGGACACCACATGGCGTGGCTGCTGGTCGTCGTGGCCGGAATACTCGAGACCGGCTTCGCCGTGTGCCTCAAGCTCTCGCACGGTTTCACCCGGCTGTGGCCGACGATCGCGTTCTGCGTCTTCGCCCTCGGCAGTTTCGGCCTGCTCACCCTCTCCCTGAAAAAGCTGGACGTGGGCCCCGCCTACGCCGTGTGGACGGGCATCGGCGCGGCCGGCACCGCCATCTACGGCATGATCTTCCTGGGTGACCTGGTGTCGACCCTGAAGCTCGTCTCGATCAGCTTCGTCATCGTGGGCGTGATCGGCCTGCAGCTGTCGGGCTCGGCGCACTGACCCGTCACGCGGTCAACTGGCGGTGCAGCGCGGCCCGTACGAGATCCGCCACCCCGCCCTCGCCCGGCGGGGCCGCCACGCAGGACAGCGCGAGGCGGACGACCAGCTCGCAGGACCTCGCGAGTTCCGCCGTGTCCGGCTTGGCCGGGCCCGGTCCCGCGAGCACGGCCACGGCACGGTCGCGCACCATCACCACGAAGTCGCCCGGCGACGGCAGCGGCCCGTCCGCCCGCCGCTGCGCGGGCACCGCCGAGGAGGACGGCACCGCGGACAGTGTCGGCGAGGGCAGCCGCTCGCTCCAGCAGCCGGTCAGCATGGCCCGCACGAGCGCGTTGTCGCGAGCCGTGGACGCGGTCCACTCGGCTGTCGCGGCCAGCCGCTCGCGGGCGTCGCTGTGGGTGGCGAGGGCCCGTTCGATCCCGGCGAGGTAGGTGTCCGCCTCCCGTCTCACGAGTGCCCGGGCGAGACCCTCCTTGCTGCCGAACTCGTTGTAGAGGGTCTGCCGGGACACTCCGGCCACAGCCGCGACGTCCACCATCCGCACGGTGGACCACGACCTGCGGGCCAGCGCCGTGTACGCGGCGTCCAGTAGGGATTCCCGTGCTGCAGGCATCGTCGCCTCCCTGGGCCGAGCGGCTCTGCGCCCAGATTTGACGCGCCCGGCGGCACTGTCAAGGGTTCGCGGGCGCACGCGGGGGCGCCCGTCGGTCACCATGTGCCGCCAGACCGTGACCAAGGCCCGGTAGCCCCATGCCGACCACGGCGGATAGCGTTCGTTCCATGCCGGACTACCTCGACGACCTCCGTTTCGCCCACGTCCTCGCGGACGCCGCCGACGCGGCGACCATGAACCGCTTCAAGGCCCTCGACCTCAAGGTCGAGACGAAGCCGGACATGACCCCGGTGAGCGAGGCGGACAAGGCGGCGGAAGAGCTGATCCGCGGCCAGCTCCAGCGCGCCCGTCCCCGCGACGCGGTCCTGGGTGAGGAGTACGGCCTGGAGGGCACCGGTCCCCGCCGCTGGGTGGTCGACCCGATCGACGGCACCAAGAACTACGTACGCGGCGTCCCGGTGTGGGCCACGCTGATCTCCCTGATGGAGGCGGGCGAGACCGGCTTCCAGCCCGTCGTCGGCGTCGTGTCCGCCCCGGCGCTGGGCCGCCGATGGTGGGCCGCGAAGGGCCACGGCGCCTTCACCGGCCGCAGCCTCTCCTCTGCCTCCCGCCTGCACGTCTCCGGGGTCGCGAAGCTGTCGGACGCCTCGTTCGCGTACTCCTCCCTGACCGGCTGGGAGGACCAGGGCCGGCTGGGCGGGTTCCTGGACCTGACCCGCGAGGTGTGGCGCACGCGCGCGTACGGGGACTTCTGGCCCTACATGCTGGTCGCCGAGGGCGCGGTCGACATCTGCGCCGAACCGGAACTCTCCCTGTGGGACATGGCCGCCAACGCGATCGTCGTCACCGAGGCCGGCGGCACCTTCACCGGCCTCGACGGCCGCCCGGGCCCGCACAGCGGCAACGCGGCCGCGTCGAACGGCCTGCTGCACGACGAGTTCCTGGGGTATCTCAATGAGCGCTACTGAGCAGTACGCGTAAAGCACAGATGAGCGCGTGCGCCCTCAATTGGCCGCACGCGCCCCCTTGTTGACCCCCGCTTTACCTGCGACTCTGAGAGTCCCCCCACTTGTGAACTTGTGAATCCCTGCACTAAGTGGATTCCTTTGGAGGTGGCTCCGTCCCATGCTCGTCCGCGACGCCATGAGCACGGTGGTCCTGACCATCGGCCCCGCCCACACCCTCCGCCAGGCCGCCGCCCTGATGTCCGCCCGCCGGGTGGGCGCAGCGGTGGTCCTCGACCCTGACGCCGGCGGTATCGGCATCCTCACCGAACGCGACATCCTCAACTCCGTCGGCCTCGGCCAGAGCCCCGACACGGAGCGCGCCCACGACCACACCACCAACGACGTGGTCTTCGCCGCCCCGTCCTGGACGCTGGAGGAGGCGGCCCGCGCCATGGCCCACGGCGGTTTCCGCCACCTCATCGTCCTCGACCGCGGCGAGCCCGCCGGCATCGTCTCGGTCCGCGACATCATCCGCTGCTGGGCACCCGCACGACAGCACGTGCCCGCCTGAGCGCGCGGGGGGACCGAGGACCGGGGACCGGAGGACCGGGGACCGGAGGATCGGGGACCGGAGGATCGGGGACCGGGTCTCCATGTTTGGACTCAATCCAAATTGAGTCGCTGTCCAAATTCACACCTGTTCGGAAAATGGTCCCCCTGCTGTTAGGCTGGGCTTCATGAGCGACCTTCTTCAACGGCTGCGCGGACGCGGATGGCGGATGACCGCGCAGCGGCGCGTCGTGGCCGAGGTTCTCGACGGCGAGCACGTCCACCTGACGGCCGACGAGGTCCACTCCCGGGCCGTCGCCAAGCTGCCCGAGATCTCCCGGGCGACCGTCTACAACACCTTGGGCGAGCTGGTCTCCCTCGGCGAGGTGCTCGAGGTCTCCACGGACAAGCGCGCCAAGCGGTATGACCCGAACGCACACCGGCCGCACCACCACCTGGTCTGCGCCCAGTGCGGCGCGATCCGCGACGTCCATCCGAGCGGCAACCCGCTGGCCGACCTCCCCGACACGGAGCGCTTCGGTTTCACCGTCTCGGACGTCGAGGTGACGTACCGCGGCATCTGCCCGAACTGCGCGGCGGCCTAGCGGCCTGCATCAAAGCCCCGGCATTCCCTTGAGGATGCCGGGGCTTTGTGTTGCGTACAGACTTCCTGGGCGGCCGGCCACGTCCTGCGCACGCGGAAACACCGAGGGCCGGAATCCATTTCTGGATTCCGGCCCTCGGCCTTCAGTAGCGGGGACAGGATTTGAACCTGCGACCTCTGGGTTATGAGCCCAGCGAGCTACCGAGCTGCTCCACCCCGCGGCGATGAATGGAACATTACGTCAGCGGAGACGACAAACGCAAATCGCTTACGGCAGCCCCCTGCGTCACGCCGACAACTCCTCCCGCAGCGCGTCCCGCAGCCGGGCCGCCCGCTCGGACACCGCCGCCGGCCCCAGCCTCACCGCCCGGTCCGCCCAGCGCTGCCCCTCGGCGAGCTCGCCCTGACGCGCGTAGACCAGGGCCAGCCGGAGCGCGGCCCGTCCGTGCCCGGCGTCGGCGGCGCGAGTCCACCACACCGCCGCCTCGGGCTCGCTGCCCTCCCGGGCCAGCAGCAGGCCCAGGTTGAAGGCGCCGTTACGGGAGCCGGCCTCGGCCGCCGCGCGATACCAGCGGGCCGCCTCCACCACGTCGCCGCGGGCCGCGGCCATCATGCCGACCCGAACCTGCGCCCGCCGGTGCCCCTGGGACGCCGCGCGCTCGTACCACTCCTCGCACTCGGTCTTCTCATGCGCGGGCTCCCCCAGCTCGTGTGCGGGCGCGGGCGGCCGCCGGGCGTCGAGCACGGTCGCCAGCCGGTACGCGGCCTCCGCGCTGCCGCCGCCCGCCGCGCACCGCAGATGCCGCTCGGCGGCCTGCTCGTCGCCGTCCCGCAGCCGGGCCATGCCGACCTGCAGTGCCGCCTCGGTGTGCCCGGCGGCCGCGGCACGCTCGTACCACCGCAGCGCGATGCCCGCGTCCTCCTCGGTGCCGCGCCCGGCGTGCAGGATGCCCAGGTTGAACGCGGCGTCCACGCTCCCGGCCTCGGCGGCCTTGGAGAACCACGGCTCGGCGCCCGCCGTGTCGCCGCCCTGCAGCAGCAGGATCGCCAGCGCGTTCGCCGCTTCGCGGTGGCCGGCGTAGGCGGCGCGGCGGTACCACTGCTCGGCCTGTGCGGTGCGTCCCTGCTCGGCGCAGAGCAGCCCGAGGTTGTACGCGCCGTTGTCGTCCCCGGCGTCCATGGCCGCCCGGTACCAGCGCTCGGCGGTCTGGGTCTGCCCGCGCTCGGCGTGCAGCGCGCCCAGCGCGTTGGCGGCGTTGCCGTCGCCGTCCTGCGCGGCCCTGAGCCACCACACGGCGGCGCTCTCGGTGTCCCCGGCGTCCCGCAGCAGGAAGCCGAGCGCGCAGGCGGCCCGCGCCTCGCCGTCCTTGGCGGACGTCAGATACCAGCGCCCGGCCTCCTTGAGCTCACCGCGCTTCTCCAGGATCGCCCCGAGGTGCAGCGCGGCGCGCCGGTGCCCGCGCGCGGCGGCCTGCCGATAGAACTGCTCGGCCTCGGCCAGCAGTGCGACACCGTTGTCAGACCCGCTCTCGCCCTCGCACACGGCCTTGCGGTCAAGCGCGCGCGCCAGTCGGTACGACGCCTCCCGGTGCCCGCGCTCCGCCGCGGCCCGCATCCAGTCCCCGGCGCCGGCGTCCCCGCGGTGCTCCAGCAGATCCGCGAGCGCGTAGGCGCCCAGGGCGTGTCCCTGTTCGGCGGACTGCCGCAGCCAGTACTCGGCGGCGGGCTCGTCCCCGCGCTCGCGGTGGTACCGGCCCAGCGCGTGCGCGGCCGCCGCGGATCCGGCGACGGCGGCGACCCGCCACCAGCCGGCGGCCTCGTCGGCGTATCCGCGCTGATGAAGAAGAACCCCGAGATTGTTGGCGGCGGCGCGGTCGCCCGCCGCGGTTGCGGCACGCAGATGGGGCTCGGCTCCGTCGAGATCACCGCGGCGCAGCAGCATGGCCCCGAGGACGCTCATCGCCTCGACATCGCCGGCCTCGGCCGCGAGCCGCTGACGAACTTCCTCGACGGCCTCCTCAGCCACCTCCCCCGCTTCGGCGGGTTCGGAAGGCTGCACAAATCGCCCTGTCTCGAACAGAGTTGCCTTGTCCCCCATAACGTCCATCGTCGCACCACCTGCAACCTGGGTACACCTGGTATACCGCAGCCAGTGAGGTCACTTCAGCGTTTTGTCGACATGCCCACAGAGAGACAAGTCAAACACAGTTCCCTCAACTCCCCGTGGCGGCGCGGCCATCCCCGGATCGGCACATCCGTTCGCACATCACGAAGGCCCGGATCCTGTTGGATCCGGGCCTTCGACTTCCGTAGCGGGGACAGGATTTGAACCTGCGACCTCTGGGTTATGAGCCCAGCGAGCTACCGAGCTGCTCCACCCCGCGTCGTTGTGTGCCAACCGTACCACGACGCGGGGGGTCCTTGATCAGCCGCTGCCGGAGGAGCTGCTCGGGCTCGGACTGCCGCTCGGGCGGGGGCTGCCGCTCGGGCTCGGACTGCTGCTCCCGTTTCCGCCGGTTCCGCCGGTTCCGCCGGTCTTGTCAGCCTTGGCCTGCGCGTCCTCGGCCCGCTTGAGCGCGTCCTCGAGGTCCTTCTGCGCCTCGCCGTACGCCTGCCAGTCGTTCTTCTTGAGGGCTTCCTGACCGGCGTCGAAGGCCTTCTGGGCGTCGTTCAGTGCCGCTTGGACCGTCGGGTTGCTGGACGTCGGTGGCTCGGTCGTCCCCTGGTCCGGCGGTGGCGTGGTCGAACTCTCCGCTCCGAAGACCTTGTTGAGGGCCTCGTCGAGGGTGTTCTCGAAGGCGGTCTTGTCGCCGTAGCTGACCAACACCTTCCGCAGCAGCGGGTACTTGAGTCCACCACCGCGTACGTAGACCGGCTCCACGTACAGCAGTCCTCCGTCGAGTGGCACGGTCAGCAGGTTGCCGTACTCGATGTCGGAGTCGCCGCCCTTCAGCAGCTTGATCGACTCGGCGATGTCCTGTTCGGAGTTGAACTGGCTCTGCACCTGTTTGGGTCCGTCGACGGTCGTACTGGTCGGCAGTTTCAGGATTCTGATCTTGCCGTAGTCGCCGGTGCCCGCCTCGGCGTCGACCGTCATGAACGCACTGAGGTTGTCCCGGCCGTTGGGCGTGAACGTCGTCGTCAGTGAGAACGCCTGCGCCGACTGGTCGGGCATCTTCATGCTCAGGTAGTACGGAGGCACCGCGTTGCCCGACTTGTTGGTCGGGTCGTCGGGGACCTGCCACACCTCGCTGCCGCTGAGGAAGGTCGTCGGGTTGGTGACGTGGTAGCGGGTCAGCAGCTCGCGCTGGACCTTGAACAGGTCCTGCGGGTAGCGCAGGTGGTCCATCAGCGACTTCGAGATGGCGGTCCTGGGCTCCACGGTGCCCGGGAATGCCTTCATCCACGTCTTCAGGACCGGGTCCTTGGTGTCCCACTGGTAGAGCTTGACCTCACCGGTGTACGCGTCGACGGTCGCCTTCACCGAGTTGCGGATGTAGTTGACCTGGTTCTGCTGGGCCACCACCGCACGCGAGTTGTTGGTCGCGGTGAGCGAGTCGGCCGTCGTGTCCCCCAGGGTCGTACGGGAGGCGTACGGATAGCCATTGGTCGTCGTGTACGCGTCCACGATCCACTGGATGCGGTGGTTGACCACCGCCGGGTACGCGTCGCCGTCGATGGTCAGCCAGGGCGCCACCGCTTCGACGCGCTCCTTGGGAGTGCGGTTGTACAGGATGCGCGAACCCTCGCCGATGGCACCGGAGTAGAGGATCTGCGGCTCGTTGAACGCCACCGCGTACGCGGCCCGGTTGATCGGGTTGGCGAGGTTGACGCCGCTCTTGCCCTGGTAGCTGGTGGTCTTCTCACCGCTGTCGTCGGAGTAGTCGATCTCCTTCTGGGGACCGCCGACGATCGAGTAGGTGGTGGTCTTCTCGCCGTAGTAGACCTGCTGTTCGTACGTTCCGAGGTTTCCCTTGGAGGGCAGGTCGGACTCGGTGAAGACGGGCTGACCGTTGGGGTCGGCCGCGGTGCCCTTGGCGGCGACCACGCCGTAGCCGTGGGTGTAACGGAAGTGGTCGTTGATCCAGTTGTTCTTCGGAATGCCGTTCAGATTCAGCTCGCGCAGACCGATGACCGTGTCTTGATCCCCGGCGTTCTTGCCGTCCTTGCTGTATCGGTCAACGTCCAGGTTGGTCGGGAACGCGTAGTAGTTCCTGATCTGCTGGAGCTGCTGGAACGTGGGCGAGACGATGTTCGGGTCGAGGATGCGGATGCTCGCCGTGGAACCGACGTCGTCGCGCAGCTTGTTCTTGTCCTTGCTGGTGCCCGTCCCCGAGTAGTCGCTGACCTTGGTGTCGTCGATGCCGTAGGCCTCGCGCGTCGCCTTGAGGTTCTTCTGGACGTACGGCGCTTCCTTGGCCTGCTCGTTGGGCTGGACCTGGAACTTCTGGACGATCGCCGGGTAGAGCCCGCCGATCAGGATCGCCGAGAGCACCATCAGGCCGAAGCCGATCACGGGCAGCTGCCAGGTGCGCCGCCACAGGGTGGCGAAGAACAGCAGCGCGCAGATGACGGCGATGCAGAACAGGATCGTCTTCGCCGGCAGGTAGGCGTTCGCGTCGACGTACCTGAGGCCGGTCCAGTCGTCCGTCGCCTTGAAGTCGCTGGACTTCACCGCGAGGCCGTACCGGTCGAGCCAGTACGCGATGGCCTTCAGGGCGACGAATACGCCGAGCAGTACCGACAGATGTCCCGTCGCGGCGGCCGTGGCACGCGCGCCCGGGGAGGTGATCCTGAGGCCGCCGTACAGGTAGTGCGTGAGCGCGGCGGCGATCAGGGACAGGATCGCGGCGGCGAAGCCGAAGCCGAGCAGGAAGCGGTACCAGGGCAGGTCGAAGGCGTAGAAGGAGACGTCGAGGTGGAACTGGGGGTCCTTCTGGTGGAAGGGCACGCCGTTGACCCACATCAGCCAGGTGCGCCACTGGCTGGACGCCGAGGCGCCGGCGATCAGACCGACCAGGGCGGTGATGGCGAGCAGCAGCCAGGCCTTGTAGGGAGCGATGCCCATCCGGTAGCGGTCGAGGCTCTGCTGCTCCATCGACATGGCGCTCAGCGGCGGTCGCAGCCGGTGCGCCAGCCAGATGTTGAAGCCGACCGCGAGGGCCATCAGCAGGCCGAAGACGAAGAACAGTCCGATCTTCGTCCACAGCGTGGTGGTGAAGACGGACGAGTACTTCACGGAGCGGTACCAGAGCCAGTCCGTCCAGAAGCCCGCGAACATGGTGAACGCCATGCCGAGTACGGCAAGGACGCCCAGCGTCATGAGCAGGGTCCGGACTCGCCGGGACGGGCGGCCCACTCTGATCCGTGGCCCCGTCGGGCCTCCGCCGCGGTCCGGCATCTGGAAAGCCAAGGTGCGCACCTCGAAGTCGCTGTCGGTTCGTCAGGCCCGCGTGTTCGTGGACCTTCCGTGGCCCCCCGTGATCGTGGGCCCACACCTATGCAACTTACTCACCGTTTACTCGGTTCCCGATTCCGGCTATGAACGAGGCAGGATTGTGACCATGTCCAACACTCCCATGGCAGCGAGCCCGCTCACCCGGGCCGTACTCGAGATCGACGAGTACGCCTCCGGCCTCGGCTGGGACCAGCCCGCCCGCCTCTTCGCCCTCGTAGACACCGCTCGCCTGCGGTCCCAGGAACCCGCCCTCGCGGCCCAGCTCGGCCTGGAGAACGAGCCCGAGACCAGTGGTCTCACCCCGATCGAGCAGGACGAGATCCCGGCCGGCAAGCCGCTGGACGAGTTCCTCGCCACGATCGCCTGGCCCGACGCGGTGGCCGGCTGCGCGCTGACGGTGGAGCGGCTGGTGCTGCCGCCGTCCGCCGAGGCCCAGGTCCCGGAGGGTTTGGACGAGGCCGCGCTGTCGAAGTGGGTGGCGGACCACCCGGGCCGTCAGGAGGTCCGTATGACAGTCGCGGTCCTGCGCGACGGCGCCCGCGACTCGGCTCTGCGGCTGCGGGACAAGGACACCCCGACGGAGGTCCTCACGGGCGCCGGCCTGGTGCCGGGCCTGGCGGAGGCGCTGTCGGCGACGTTCGAGGAGTAGGCGGGCGGGCCCGCGCGGGCCGCGCGGGCTACTTCGTCGTGCACTTCGGCAGGTCGGACGTCTTGTTGGTGCGGATGTCGTTGAGCGCGCCGAGGGCGTCGCCGATGGTGTTCACCTTGACCAGGGTGAGCCCGTCGGGGGTGTCCTTGGCGGCAGCCGCGCAGTTGTCGGCCGGCGTCAGGAAGTACTGGGCGCCCTTGCTGCGCGCACCCACCGTCTTCATCTCGATGCCGCCGATCGGGCCGACCTTGCCGTCGTCGTCGATCGTCCCGGTGCCGGCCACGAACTTGCCGCCGGTCAGGCTGCCCGGTGTGAGCTTGTCGTAGAGGCCGAGCGAGAACATCAGACCGGCGCTCGGTCCGCCGACGTCGGCGAGCTTGATGTCGATGGCGAACGGGAACGTGTGGTCCGTCCCGGCGGAGATGCCGACGATGGCGCGCTTCTCGCCGCGGTCGTCGGAGGTGGCGGTCTTGATCGTGATGTTCCGGGTCCTGGTCGCCGTCGTGTTCTTCTTCTCGGCGGCGGCCTGGTCCTTGGCGGGCACGATCGTGAAGACGACGTTCTGGCCGGACTTGTGCTTGGTCACGAGCTTGGCGACGTCGGTCGGCTGCTTCACGGCCGTGCCGTCGACGGCCTTGATCACGTCACCGGCGTGCAGTCTGCCCTGGGCCGGGGAGCCCTTGACCACCGTCGAGACGATCACGAAGCTCTTCACCGGGATGTCGAGTTCCTTCAGGGCGGCGACCTTGGCGCTCTCCTGGGACTCGCTGAACTCCTCGGCGTTCTCCTGGGTCGACTGCTCCTCGGTCTTGCCGTCCGGGTAGAGCGTGTTGTGCGGGACGACCTTGCCGTCGTGGGCGAGCCAGCCGTAGACGGCCTCGACGAGGTTCATCCGGTAGTCGGCGCTGGTGACCCGCACGGTCGTCATGTTCAGGTGGCCGCTGGTCGCGTAGGTCTTGCGTCCGGAGATCTGCAGCACCGGCTCGCCGTCATGGTCCCCGAGCGTGTTCACCGTCGGTCCCGGGGACATCTCCGAGTACGGCACGGGGATGAACACTCCCGCGCACAGGAGCGCGATCAGCATCAGGGTGGAGGCGAGCATCGTCGCGGTGCGGCGTGGCATGCCAAGACAGTACGGGACGGTCCTGTCAGCGCACCGTCAGCCCCGCCTCTGTCTTGTCATGTACGGGAGTCGGACCTCTCCATGGCCTCACGGAACCGGGCGTACCCGGTGAGCTCGGGTCCGTCGCCGCGCATCTTGCGGGTCCGGTTGGCCCAACTGCCCCACAGTCCGGCGCCTATCGCCGCGACGAGCGGAATCAACAACCACAGGAGCGCCCCCATGCCGACCTCCCGACCCCGGTGAGCAACCGCAACAACTGACTGATCAGCAGATTAACCATCCGCACTGACAACGCTCACGGCAGGGGTGCGGTTACGCAACTCCAGTACGGCACAAGGGTTCAGCCCCTCACCGAGGGCGCTACGCGCCGACCCATTCGTCCGTGCCGTCCGAGAACGTCTGGTGCTTCCAGATCGGCACTTCGTGCTTGAGGTCGTCGATCAGCTTCCGGCAGGCCTCGAAGGCCTCGCCGCGGTGCGGACACGACACGGCGACGACGACGGCGAGGTCACCGACCTGGAGGTCACCGACGCGGTGTACTGCGGCCAGGGCCCGCACCGGATGGTCGGCGACGACCTTCTCGGCGATCCGCCGCATCTCGGCCTCGGCACTGGGGTGGCACGAATAGCCGAGCTGATCGACGTCGGCGCCTGAGTCGTGGTTGCGCACGGTCCCCACGAAGAGGGCGGTCCCTCCGGCTGCGTCGTCGCCCACGGCCCTGAAGACCTCGTCCAGGGAGAGCGCGGTCTCCCGGATGGCGATCAGCTTGACGGGGTCCTGCGCGGCCTGCTCGCCGGGGTGGTCGTTGGTGGGTGCCATGCCTCCATCGTGCCGCACGCCACTGACAGCACGGAATAGACGTTTCGCCCGGCACGCGCGCGTGGGCTCTTGGAGTCTCCTACAGGGCTCGCCGCGAGCCGCCGCTGCCGGGCGCGCCCGCGGGCCCCGTGCGGGGCCCGGCGTCAGATCCGGCGCCGGGCCTTGCGTGCCCGCCGCACCACGGCAGCGGCACCGAGCAGGGCCACCGTCGCGCCCGCGGCCCCGGCGGCCGTCGCGTCCTTGCGGCCCAGTCGCCGTCCGGCGACCGTGTGCCTCCCGGAGACCTCCTCCAGAAGCTCCGCGAGCACTTCCTCGTTGGTCCACTGCGGCCGCCACCCGGCGTCGTGCAGCCGGCTTCCGCTCACCACCCACGGGTACATCGTGTACGCCAGGTCTCCGGCCGGGGACGGTGTCAGCCCGATCCGGTGCAGCCGGGCCGCCGCTCCGAGGGCCACCGCAGACGGCAGTTCCATCCGCCGGATCCCGCTGAGCTCCTCGACCTCCTCCTGCTCCAGCCATCCGTCGCAGCCCACCGCGAGTTCCCCGTCGACCTTCTCCAGGACGGCGTACTCCAGTGCGCTGCACAGATCCTCGACATGGCAGAACTGCCAGGCGGGCCGTGACCCGGCGACGACGAGCAGCCGGGGCGACTCGAAGTACCTGGTCAGCGCGGTGTCCGTGCCTCCGATCAGCACGGCGGGCCGTACGACGGTGACGTTGAGTCCAGGATGGGCCCGCGGGGCGCGCCGGGCGAGCCGCTCGATCTCCAGCAGGTCCCCGACCCCGGTGGCCTCGGCCGTGGCCCGCAGCTCGGCGTCCTCGGACAGCGGCAGTTCGTTGTCGGGCAGCGCCCCGTACACCATCGCGGACGTGCACAGCACGACCCGGTGGATCCCGGCCGCGGCGGCGGCCGTCAGTACGGTCTGCGTCCCCCGTACGTTGTAGGCCGTTCGGGCGGCGGCGTCGGTCTCCAGGTCGAGATCGAGCGCCAGGTGCACGACGACGTCCGCGCCCCGCAGTTTGTCCGCGATGGCCGGATCCCGTACGTCCAGGATGTGCCACTGTGCCGCCGCGCACTCGCCGCGCCGTTCGTCGATGGCGACGACCTGCTTGATCTCGTCCGAGGCGGCGAGCCGCTCGGTGAGCAGGGCGCCGATGCCGGACGCGGCGCCGGTGACCGCGACGACGGGTCCGCGGGTGGCGGAATTGGTTGACTCGTTTCGCGCTGCGCGAACCTGCGGATCTGGGGAACTCACCGGGCGTCTCCAGCGGTTGTCTTCAGTAAGAACGCGAGTGACGCGTCCGTACCAGGTGGCATCCATCCTGCCGCAGGCCAGGAGTCGGCGAAGCACCGAGGCCCGAACCGCCCGCGGTGTCTACGCTGGGTGGTGTTATCGGGCAGTCGTGCCGTCGGAGACAACCGGCGGCCTTACCAGCCGAGGAATCCCGTGAGTGACACCCCATTCGGATTCGGCCTTCCGCCGGAGGAGCCGGAAGACGGCGACGAGGGCAAGAAGAAGGACCAGGAGAGCGGTGGTGGTCAGGGACCGGCCAACCCGTTCGGTTTCGGCGGGCTGCCCGGAGCCGGAGGCTTCGGCGCCCCCGGTGCGGACAATCCGCTCGCAGCCATGTTCGGTTCGCTGAACCCCAACGACCTGGGCGCCGCCTTCCAGCAGCTGGGCCAGATGCTCTCGTACGAGGGCGGCCCGGTGAACTGGGACATGGCCAAGCAGATCGCCCGCCAGACGGTCTCCCAGGGCACCCCTGACGGCACCAAGGACACGAGTGTCGGCCCCGCCGACCGGACCGCGGTCGAGGAGGCGGTGCGCCTGGCCGACCTGTGGCTGGACGACGCGACGTCGCTGCCGTCCGGCGCCGGCACCGCCGTGGCGTGGTCCCGCGCGGAGTGGGTCGAGGCGACCCTGCCCGCGTGGCAGGAGCTGGTCGACCCGGTCGCCGAGCGGGTGGGCGCGGCGATGGGCGATGTCCTGCCGGAGGAGATGCAGGCCATGGCCGGACCGCTGATCGGCATGATGCGCTCCATGGGCGGCGCGATGTTCGGCACCCAGATCGGGCAGGCCGTCGGTGTGCTCGCGGGCGAGGTCGTCGGTTCCACCGACATCGGCCTGCCGCTGGGCCCGGTCGGCAAGGCCGCGTTGCTTCCGGTGAACGTCGAGGCGTTCGGTAAGGACCTGGGCGTGCCGAAGGAGGAGGTGCGGCTGTATCTCGCCCTGCGCGAGGCCGCCCACCAGCGCCTGTTCGCGCACGTGCCGTGGCTGCGATCCCACCTGTTCGGCGCAGTCGACGGCTACGCGCGCGGGATCAAGGTCGACACGGCCAAGCTGGAGGACGTGGTCGGCCAGTTCGATCCGCAGAACCCGGAGCAGCTGCAGGACGCCCTGCAGCAGGGCATGTTCCAGCCGGAGGACACCCCGGAGCAGAAGGCGGCTCTGGCCCGCCTGGAGACCGCTCTGGCGCTCGTCGAGGGCTGGGTGGACGCGGTGGTGCACGCGGCCGCGAAGCCGCGCCTGTCGTCAGCGGACGCGCTGCGTGAGACCCTGCGCCGCCGTCGGGCGACGGGGGGGCCTGCGGAGCAGACGTTCGCCACGCTGATCGGCCTGGAGCTGCGTCCGCGTCGGCTGCGGGACGCGTCCCGTCTGTGGGCGTCGCTGACGGACGCGCGCGGGGTCGACGGCCGGGACGCCCTGTGGGCCCACCCGGACATGCTGCCGACGGCGTCCGACCTGGACGACCCGGACGGCTTCGTGCACCGCGAGCAGCTGGACTTCTCCGAGCTCGACAAGATGCTCGGCGAGGCGGCGGGCGGTTCCACGGGGAAGCCGGACCTGACGAAGGACACTCCCGAGGACGACTCCAAGACCGACGACAAGGGCGACGGCAAGGGCGACGGCACCGAGTGAGCCTGTACGACGACGCGGTCCTCGTCCTGAAGGAGTACGGGGACCAGGAAGAGCTGCGCGAGGCGTATCTCGACCACTTGGCGGCCCACCCGGACGGCATGTGGAAGGCCTGCCACGCGGGCCACGTCACGGCGAGCGCCCTGGTGGTCGATCCGGAGCACGGCAGGGTTCTGCTGACCCTGCACAGGAAGCTGCGGATGTGGCTCCAGATGGGCGGCCACTGCGAGCCGGGGGACGCCACTGTGGAGGCGGCGGCACTGCGCGAGGCGACGGAGGAGTCGGGGATCGCGGGGCTGACGCTGCTCGCCGGCGGTCCGGTGCGGCTGGACCGGCACCCGATTCCGGCGCCCTGCCACTGGCACTTCGACGTGCAGTACGCGGTCGTGGCACCGTCCGGGGCGGTCCAGGAGATCAGCGACGAGTCCCTCGACCTGCGCTGGTTCGCCTACGACGCGGTGGCGGACGTGGCGGACGAGTCGGTCGTACGGCTGCTGGAAGCCACCCGCGCGAGGCTGTGACCCTCGACAACGCGTAAGGGGCACCCGCAACAGCGGGCGCCCCTTACGTTGGCTTTCCGGAGGCTCAGCTCCAGACGTTGCCCTGGTTCTGTGCCCGCGCCCCGTGCTGCCCCATGCCGTACTGGGCGGCGAGACCCTGCCCGACCTGGGCGTTCTGCGGCGGGAGGAGCTCGCTCGGTTGGACAAGCGCGAAGCCGCTGCCCATGAAGCTGAGCTCCCAGCCCTCACCGGTGTTGCCGCGGCGCCGCCACACCCCCGAGGAGTGCGTCTGGGCCTGCATCTGGACGCGCAGCCCGGTCGACCAGGCGACGATCGCGTCGGCGTCGCAGTTGACGTACTTGTCGGGCGTCACCTGCATCATCAGCGGCGCGCCCGACGTCATCAGCGCGACCTTGCCGCGGCCGGTGATGTTGAGCTGGTACTTCCCGGAGCCGGAGATGCCGTACTGGCTGTCGACGGCGATGACCTCGTGGTGCAGTGAGGAGTCCATCGCGAGGACATAGCTGCTGTCGACCGTCAGCCCGTCCTGCTCGACCTCCACCACGTGGACGTGCTGGGCGAGGTTGGCGAGGTAGACCGTGCCCTGCCCGTGGCAGCGCATCAGGTTGAGGCCCTCGCCGGTGGCCGCGCGCGCGTACGCCTGCTGGGTGTTCTGGTACTCGGCGTCGAACTCGACGAGGCCCTGGTAGGCGACCATGGTGCCCTTGCGGGCCAGGATGTCGTCGTGGCCCTCCAGGGTGACGCGCAGCATCTGCTTGTTCTGCAGGCTGTAGCGCTCCTGGGACTGCGAGTCGTTGAAGGCGAAAAGCGGACTCTGCATGGCGTTTCTGGCTCCCCCTCAGCCCCGGAACCGGAGACGGTCGGTGCTGTCCTCGCTGGGCTGGACGACGACGATGCCCTGACCGGAGAAGGCCATCTGGTAGGCCTCGCCGCTGCCGCGGCCGATCAGCGACTGCGCTTTGAAGCTGCGCTTGCCCTTCACCTTGAGGTTCGGGGACCAGGCGACGAGCGCGTCCGGGTCGACGTAGGTCTCGTCCTCGCCGCCGCCGCAGTCGACGACGATGGGCTTGCCCCGGGAGGTCAGCGCGACCCAGCCCTGCCCGGAGATCTTGGTGTTCCACAGGCCCTGACCGGCGAACTTCGCGAGGCCCTTGACGCGCTCGACACCCCAGGTGAGGGACGCGTCGAAGGCGAGCAGGTTGGTGGCGTTGACGGAGATCCCGTCGCCGTTGAGGTTGATGACGACGACATTGGCGCCGTAGTCGGCGAGGTAGAGCAGTCCGTCGCCGGAGCACTTCATCAGGGGCGCGCCCTCGCCGGTGATCCAGTCGCGGGCGATCTGGCGCACGGCCGGCGGATTGGGCTCGTACTGGATGAAGCCTTCGTAGGCGACCATCGACCCCACGCGCGCGAGGAGGTCGTTTCCGGTCTGCATGGCGACCTTCAGCATCTGGTTGCCGTGGTTCTCCATGCGGGTGGTGATGGGCGCGGGGGCGTAGCCCGCGAGTGGCTGGTTCATGACGGGCTCCCTCAGACCTCGTAGGGCTGGACGACGACGAAGTTGCCGGGGGCGGCCCGGAACTGCAGGTTCACGCTCTCCCCGGTGTCGCCCGGGTAGGCGTTGCGGCGCATCCGCACCTGGCTGGAGACGATCACCTGGGCGGCGGCCGACCAGGCCACGACGGCGTTGCAGTCGGCGAAGGTCGTCGGCGTGACCGGCAGGACCACGGGCGTGCCGTGCGTCTTGACGACGATCGTGCCGGTGCCCTGGAACTGCATGGTGAACAGGGCACCGCCGGGGATGCCGTGTCCCTCGATGCGGCGGACCTCGTACTGGAGGCTCTCGTCGAAGGCGAGGACGTTCTCCGCGGAGACGCAGATCGCGTCGCCCTGGAGCTCGACGGGGTGCAGGTGGGTGGAGTTCTCGGCGAGGAACACCTGGCCCTGGCCGCTGCAGCGCATCAGCTGCATCTCCTGGCCGGTGGCGTTGCCGACGATCCGGCCCGCGAAGCCCGCGCCCTTGTAGCTGAAGTCGACCTTGCCCTGGTAGAGCACCATGCTGCCCTGGCGGGCGAGCACGGGATGGCCGCCGATGCCGAGGTCGACGCGGACGAGCTTCTTGTTCTGCTGCGTCCAGCGCTGCCCGGTGGGCGTCTCCTTGAACTGCTGGAGCGCGGCGGCGACACCTGCGCCGCCCTGGGGAGCGCCCTGCGGAACTCCGTAGGCCTGCTGCCCCGGAGCCTGTCCGAAGGGGGCCTGCTGACCGTAACCGGGGGGCGGGGTCGGCTGGCCGTAGCCGGGAGGCGGGGTGGGCTGACCGTAACCGGGAGGCGGGGTCGGGGCCTGGGGCGCGTGCGGCGCCTGGGGCTGGCCGTAGCCGGGTGGCGGCGGGGCGGTCTGACCGGGGGGCTGGCCGTACGGCTGCTGCTGGGGCGGCTGGCCGTACGGTGCGGGCACCGGCCCCGGGGGCGGCACCGGGGCGCCGCCGGGCGGGGCCATGGGCGCGATGAGGGTGGGCGCGGCGTGCACATTCGGCGCCGGAGCCGGGGGCGGAGTCGCTCCGGGGGGCGGCGCGAAGCCCTGCGGGGCGGGCGCGGGGGCCGGGACAGGCGCCGCCGGGGCGCCGAACGCGGGCGGTGCGAAGCTGGGTGCGGCGCCGGTCTGCGGCTGCTGGGGGGCAGGTGCCGCGGGGGCCTCCTCCTCGAGGACCTCGCCGCCGAAGTTCTTCAGCAACGCGTCCAGGCCGCCGTCGAAGCCCTGTCCGACGGCCGCGAACCGCCACACGTCCTTCAGGTAGAAGTCGCCCAGCATCACGGCCCGTTCGGTGGAGAACTCCGAGCCGTTGAAGGAGTACCGGGCCACCTCCTCGCCGCCCGCGACGATGCGGATGTGTCCGGGGGCGATCTGCGACATTTGTCCGGCGCCGTCGAGTGTCGCCGTGAACGACAGCTTCTGGATCTGCGCGGGAATCTTGTCGAGCGTGACCCGGAAGGACTCCGAATCGCCGGCCTGCGCGCCCAGGAGCTGAATGGACTCCTCGGGCGACTTCGGCTGGTTGAAGAAGACGAAGTAGCGGTCGTCCGAGAGCCGTTCGTCGGCGTCGAGACCGAAGCAGCTGATGTCGAAGGTCAGTCCGGGACCGCTGATCTGCACACCTACGTACAGATCGGTGCCCGCGGTGAGGTCACTGATCCTGGCCTTGTGGCCGCGTTGGAATTCCCTGGCCATGCGTAACGACCGTCCCCCATCCCGAATGCGATTGCGTCGCGCCAGGCTAACGGCAAACTCGGACACCGGATGAAGTCGGTACACACCCGGTACACAACCATCGCGCCCAGGTGGCCGTCACTCCCCGCGAGCACCCGGCAGATGCGGCAGCCGTTCGGCGGCGACCACCCCTTCGAGGTAGCCCCGGGCCCGCTCGGTGCGCGGATACGCCTCCAGCAGCCGCCAGAAACGGGGACCGTGTCCGGGCACGAGCAAATGTGCCAGCTCATGGAGCAGGACGTAGTCGACGACGTACTCGGGCATCCCCTGCAGCCGGTGCGACAGCCGGATGCTGCCTTCCGACGGGGTGCACGAACCCCAGCGCGTGTTCTGGTTGGTGACCCAGCGCACCGAGGCGGGCCGGGCGCGGCCCTCGAAGTACTGGACCGACAGCCGCTCCGCGCGCCCGGCCAGCTCGTCGTCGCCGAGGAGCCGTTTGCTCTCCTGCGCGGCCAGCTTGTCGAGCATGACGGTCACCCAGCGCTGCTCCTCCGCCTCGGACATCCGAGCAGGGATGAGTACGACGGTGCGATCGCCCTCGCGGTACGCGGAGACCGTCCGGCGTCGACGGGAACTCCTGCGGACCTCGATCGCGCTCGCCACCGAGCCGCTCGGCGGCTGGCTCGTCGTTCTACGCTGTGGCGTTCCGGCGCTCTGCAGTGGGTCGGCGGGCACGCCCCGACGTTACCCGCTGCACACGGGTGAAGTCCCGACTCCGGGACGGTTCCGCGCCGATCGCCCACCGCGCGCTCGATTTGTACGACGAATCCTCGCAGCTTGTGGACAACTTTCCGCACGCCTCGCCCGGTTTGGGCATGCTGGTTCTCGCCGGGGCAGCCACGGCCCACCGTCGACCGACCATCGACGCGGGTCACCGACCGACTTCCACCGGCGAACGGGGATGTTCAACGAAGGCATACGGGGGCCTGTCATGGATCCAATGGTTCCGCTCGTTCCAGCTGTTCCAGATGTTCCAGTTGTTCCGGTTGCTCCGGTGATGAAGCCCGCGCTCAGGCGCGGCTGGCGCGACCTCAACACCGTGCAGTTCGGAATGACACCGGCGCACGCGCTGACACTCGGTCCGATGGACACGGCGACGGGCAGCTTCCTCGACCTGCTCAACGGCACCCGGGGGCTGCCCCTTCTGCGCGAGGAGGGCCGCCGCATGGACCTACCCGACGGGCATGTCGACCGACTGGTGGAGCGGCTGGCACGGGCCGGCCTCCTGGACGACGCAAAGGGCGGCGGGCCGGCCGCCGACACGCTGCGCGGAAAGAAGGACGTCATCGCCCGACTGCGCCCCGACCTCGCCTCACTGTCCCTGATCACTTCCGAACCGGGCGACGCGATCAGGCACCTGGCGGCGCGCCGCTCACTGCGCGTGCAGGTTCGGGGCGCGGGCCGGGTGGGCGCGATGCTGGCCTCACTGCTGGCCGGCGCGGGAATCGGGGAGGTCGATGTGCGGGACGTCGGCCGGGTCGAGGCGGGGGACGTGGCGCCGGGCGGACTGCCCGCCGAGTCCATCGGCCACCGCCGCGACGAGGCCGCCCGACAGGCCGTACGCCGCTCCGCTCCGGACCGCCCACCGCGCCGCAGCCGCACGACCCCGCTCCCGGACGGCGAGCCCGGCTTCTCACTGGTGATCCTCGCCCCACGCGACGACGTCGCCGTGCACGCACCTCCGCCGTCCACCGCGGAACCCCTCATCGCCTCGGGCACGCCGCATCTGTACGCCGGCGTCGTGGAGGCGACCGGCATCGTCGGCCCCCTCGTCCTGCCAGGTGAGACGGGTTGCGCGGGCTGCCTGCACGAGGGGCGCACCGACCGGGATCCGGCCTGGCCCCGGCTGGTCGCGCAGTGGCGCTCCGGCACGCCACGCCAGGCGCAGCCCTGCGATCTGACTCTGGCCACAACCGTCGCCGGACTGGCGGCCGCGCACGCTCTCGCCTTCCTGGACGGCCGCCTCCCGAGCAGCTCCGGCGCGCGCTGGGAGGTCTCCCTGCCCGGTCTGACCTGGCATGCTCGACCGGTGTGGGCACATCCCGCATGCCCGTGCGGCGCCGCGGAGAAAGGTAAGGGAGAACACACCTCCAAGGACGAGGAGTCACACGAGACAATGGCAGGGCATCGGCCGCCGGAGCAGTTGTGCCGTAAGGCAGACGCGGCGTGGCCGGCAGGGACTTGGAGGGCGCATGTCTGATCTTCCGCGCAAGGCGGTCACCCGGACCGCCAAGCTCGCCGCGCTTCCGCTCGGCTTTGCCGGGCGGGCGACGTGGGGACTCGGCAAGCGGATCGTCGGCGAGTCCGCGGAGATCGTCGGCCGCGAGCTGCAACAGCGCACGGCGGATCAACTGTTCAAGGTGCTCGGCGAGCTCAAGGGCGGCGCGATGAAGTTCGGCCAGGCCCTGTCCGTCTTCGAGTCGGCGCTGCCCGAAGAGGTCGCCGGCCCCTACCGTGCGGCGCTGACGAAGCTGCAGGAGGCGGCGCCGCCGATGCCGACCAGCACCGTGCACCGGGTGCTCGGCGACCGGCTGGGGGAGGACTGGCGCGACCTGTTCCTCGAGTTCGAGGACAAGCCCTCCGCGGCTGCCTCGATCGGGCAGGTGCACCGTGGGGTGTGGCACGACGGCCGCGAGGTGGCGGTCAAGGTGCAGTACCCGGGAGCCGGCGAGGCCCTCCTGTCCGACCTGACCCAATTGAGCCGCTTCGCCCGATTGTTGGGGCCGCTCATCCCCGGCATGGACATCAAGCCTCTGATCGCGGAGCTCAAGGACCGTGTCTCGGAGGAGCTGGACTACGGCCTGGAGGCCCAGGCCCAGCAGGCCCACGCCGAAGAGTTCGCGGACGACCCGGACGTCCTGGTGCCCGGCGTGGTCCACCAGTGCGACCAGGTACTGATCACCGAGTGGATCGACGGGATCCCGCTCTCGGAGATCATCTCGGACGGCACTCAGGAACAGCGCGACCGCGCCGGACAGCTCCTGGCCCGCTTCCTCTTCTCCGGCCCGGCCCGCACCGGCCTGCTCCACGCCGACCCGCACCCGGGCAACTTCCGCCTGCTGCCCGGCGACCCGGACGGCGTAGACGAATGGCGCCTGGGCGTCCTGGACTTCGGCACGGTCGACCGCCTCCCGGGCGGCTTGCCGACCCCCATCGGCGACTCCCTGCGCATGACCCTCGACGACGAGGCCGAGTCCGTCTACGACCTCCTCTGCGCGGAGGGCTTCGTCAAGGACTCGATAGAGCTGGACCCGAGCGCCGTCCTCGACTACCTCCTGCCGATCATCGAACCGGCCAGGGTCGACGAGTTCACCTTCACTCGCGGCTGGATGCGCAGCCAGGCGGCCCGCATTGCCGACCCCCGCTCCCCCGCCTACCAACTGGGCAAACAGCTGAACCTGCCACCCGCCTACCTCCTGATACACCGGGTGACACTGAGCACCATCGGCGTGCTGTGCCAGCTGGGGGCGACGGTACGGCTGCGCGAGGAGCTGGAGGAGTGGCTTCCGGGATTCGTCCTGGAGGAAGCCGTCGAGGAGGAGCCGGCAGTGGAGGCGTGATTCGGGCTGCCCCCAGGAGGACTGGCGAGTGGTCTTACCACCAGGCCGAGTCCAACCGCCCCTCGATAGCCCTGAGGTTCTCCCTGGAGCAGGTGTCGCAGATGTACTGGCGGACGCCGTTCTCCACCGAGCAGGTCCAGGTGGGCGGCGGGCTCTCTGCCCGGGCGCCGCAGCGGGCGCACATCAGGGCCTGGGGCTCCGCCGGGGCGCCTGTGTCGTCACTGCCTCCGGAAAGACTCGTCACCCGGTGACGATAACGCCGTGGTCGGCGGATCGCCGGGTGAACGCACCGCGGGGGCCGGTCCGTTCGGACGGACCGGCCCCCGCGGGGGAGCTACTGCCCCCTGGGCAGGGAGGCCACCGCTTCAGGTGTGGGTGTCTACTGCATGACCGCAATGGCAAGCGCACGGCGGGCGCGCATGGAGGCGCGCTCGGCCCGGCGCTGCATCCGGCGGGCGGCCACCAGGCTCACGGCCCGGCGTTCCTGCTCCGCCTCATGCAGTCGCTCGCGCATATGCGCACGAGCCAGGGCTTCTGGGATGAGTTGCATCTCTCGGGTCCTGTTCTGGCGCGAGCCGGTCGCGCCGGTGGTGGTGAAATCTTCGATCGCGGAGCCGGTGGGCTCGCTGGTGGACGGCTTCATCGGGGCCTGCTTCTTGGGGTCGTTCGTGAGGGGACGGTCGATCGTTCCTGTGGTGTTCATGCCGTGACCGGGTTCTTGCGCGGGCGGCCACGCGGCCGCTTCCGGGCGACGACGACGCCCTGGACGAACAGCTCGCCACCCCAGACGCCCCAGGGCTCACGCCGCTCTTTGGCGCCGGCGAGGCAGGCCTCCATCAGCGGGCAGGTGCGGCAGAGGGACTTGGCGTACTCGACGTCGGCCGGCGACTCGGCGAAGAAGACCTCCGGGTCGTAGGAGCGGCAGGGGACGGGTACGCCGAGGTTCTCGATGGCGTCGTCGAGCGCGGTGAGCGCGGTGAGCGGGATCAAGGTGGAGTCCTCCGTGAGGCCGGGCGGGGGGATCGTTTCGGAAGGCGGTACGGACGGGGCGTGCGCTTCGAGTTGCACGGTTCGTCTTCCTCGTCTGGTCGTTCCGGTCCTGTTGGACCGGGTGGCGGCTGGTACCGGGTTCTTTTCTTGTCCCGAGGCCCCTTCGGTCCGTCATCCCCGTTGGAGGACAAACAGAAGGGCCGCGGATCCCGGGTGGGGTTCCGCGGCCCTGAAGGCGCCGGCCTGATCGACGATCAGGCTGGATCACTCCAGGGTTCTGGCCCACGGAAGGCCCACATCAGGTGGTGCTGCGTCTGCTTCCGGCTACCGGCACCGGCCGCCGTAAAGGCATAGGCCGTCGCCTGTGCCACTACTGCTTCCAGTGCCTTGCTCGGTCGCTCATTGCGCTCACGGGTGGAAAGACCCGCGAGAGACACGGGGGACGCCGGACGCGCGGCAGGGATGCCGGACAGACCGGTGCCCGGGTTCGAGGCGCCGAGCATGCACGTGGAGACGACCGAGCGATCGGTCAGTTTGGCGGTGCTGATGGAGCTGCTGCTGATGCTGATCACTTCAATCGCCTCCTCTCGGCGTCTCGGGGGACTGGGGTGAGCCAGTCCGACGGAAATGCAAGTAGAACACGGAATCGGGGCCTCCGAGAAGGCCTCCGTCCCCGTGGACAAGAACCTATGGGGATTGCTGGGGCATGCGCAAACTATTTTTTCGACGAGTTTGAATCAGTCGCCTTTGTCGTCTTCTCCGAGCTCCTGGCCTGCGCAGAGGGCCAGGACATCGGCTCCGTAGCGGTTGAGCTTGCGTACGCCGACTCCGGGGATCCGTGCCAGTTCGCCGTCGTCGTCGGGGACGGCCTCGGCGATCGCCATGAGGGTCTTGTCGGTGAAGACGCAGAAGGCGGGCTGTCCGCTGCGCTGCGCCTGGTCCGCGCGCCATTCGCGCAGCCGCTCGTAGAGGCCCTCGTCCATGTCGGAGGGGCAGTCATCGCAGCGCATCAGTTTCATCTCGCCGGCGTCGGTGAGCGTGCGTCCGCATACCCGGCAGCGGGCGGGGGTGCGCTGTGTGCGCCGCGGTACGGCGTCCGGTGTGCTGGTGAAGCCTCGCTCGACTCCGCCCGGCCCGCCTGCCGCGGTGCGGCCGGCGGTGGCGGTGGAGCCCGGGCGCAGGCCGTGGAGGAATCGGCTGGGGCGGCGGTTGGGGCGGCCGCCGGGTGAGCGGGTCAGTGACCAGGAGACATGGAGGTGCTCGCGGGCGCGGGTGACGCCGACGTAGAGGAGGCGGCGTTCTTCCTCGATCTGTTCGTCGGTCTTTGCGTAGGTGATCGGCATCATGCCTTCGGCCACGCCGACGAGGAAGACGACGTCCCACTCGAGGCCCTTGGCGGAGTGCAGGGAGGCCAGGGTGACGCCCTGGACGGTGGGGGCGTGTTGTGCGGTCGCCCGCTCGTCCAGTTCTGCGACGAGGTCACCGAGGGTGGCCTGGGGTTTGGCTGCGGTGAAGTCGTGCGCGAGGTTCACGAGGGCGGCGAGGGATTCCCATCGTTCACGTACCGCGCCGGAGCCTGCTGGGGGCTGGGGTGTCCAGCCCTCCCCGGAGAGTACGGCACGCACTTGGGAGGGCAGGTCCACAGCGTCGTCGAGGAGGGAGTCGTTGCCTCCGAAGCGGGCTGCGCCGCGCAGGGCCACGCCGGCTTTGCGTACTTCGGGGCGGTCGAAGAACCGCTCGGCGCCCCGTAGCTGGTAGGGGATTGCGGCGTCGGCGAGGGCTTGTTCGTAGGTCTCGGACTGGGAGTTGGTGCGGAAGAGGATGGCGATCTCGCTGGCCGGGATGCCTGTGGCCATGAGTTCGCTGATGCGGCGGGCGGCGCCTTCGGCTTCTGCGGGCTCGTCGGTGTACTCGGTGTAGCCGGGTTCGGGGCCGGCGGAACGTTGGGAGATCAGTTCCAGGCGGTGGTCGGCGGCGCGGCCGCGGGCCTGGGCGAGGAGGCCGTTGGCGAGGTGGACGACTTGGGGTGTGGAGCGGTAGTCGCGGACGAGCTTGACGACGGTGGCTCCGGGGTGGCGGGTGCGGAAGTCGAGGAGGTGGTCGGGGGTTGCTCCGGTGAAGGAGTAGATGGTCTGGCTGGCGTCGCCGACGACGCAGAGGTTGTCGCGTTCGCCGAGCCACAGTTCCAGGAGTCGCTGTTGGAGGGGGCTGACGTCCTGGTATTCGTCGACGACGAAGTGCTGGTACTGGGCGCGGACCTGCTCGGCGATGTCGTGCCGGTCCTGGAGGATGGCGATGGTCAGCAGGAGGACGTCTTCGAAGTCGATGACGGAGCGGTCCCGTTTGAGGTCCTCGTAGACGGAGTAGAGCTGGGCGATCTCGGCTGGGTCGCGGGGGGCGGCGCGGCCGGCTTTGGCTGCTGCGGGTGCGTAGTCGGTGGGGACGGTCTGGGTGACTTTGGCCCACTCGATTTCGGCGGTGGTGTCGCGCAGTTCGCCGCGGTCGAGGCGGATGCGGCAGGCGGCGGCGGCGTCGGCGACGAGCTGGATCTTGCGGTCGACGATGCGGGGCATGGAGCCGCCGACTGCTTTCGGCCAGAAGTACTGCAGTTGGCGGAGGGCGGCGGAGTGGAAGGTGCGGGCTTGGACGCCGGCGGCGCCGAGCTGGCGGAGTCGGCCGCGCATCTCGCCGGCGGCGCGGTTGGTGAAGGTGACGGCCAGCACGGTGGAGGGCTGGAGGATGCCGGCGCGCACTCCGTAGGCGATGCGGTGGGTGATGGCCCGAGTTTTGCCGGTGCCTGCGCCTGCCAGTACGCATACGGGTCCGCGCAGTGCGGTGGCTACTTCGCGCTGCTCGGGGTCGAGCCCTTCGAGCACGGCGTCGGCACCGCTCGGCGGAGCCGAGTACTGGGAGCTGCCGGTGCCGTGCGGGAAGAGCGTGGAGTGCGTTGCTGGTGTCACATGGCCATGCTGCCAGGTCGTCGGAGACGGGAGCGGTGGTTGTCCACAGGCAGGCACTGTTAGTCGTACTAATGCGGCAGGCGTCACGTCGGGTGGTCCGCGGCGGGTGGGAATGGTGGCTCTTTCAAGTACGTTCCCTCTCTGCGAGCAAGGATTGCCGAGCAGCTGAGGAGCGCGAGAGACATGCCGGGCACTGTGACGATGTACAGCACCACGTGGTGTGGCTACTGCCGTCGGCTGAAGAGCCAGATGGACCGCGAGGGCATCACGTACGACGAGATCAACATCGAGCAGGACCCGGAGTCCGCGGCGTTCGTGGAGAAGGCGAATGGCGGAAACCAGACGGTTCCGACGGTGCTGTTCCCGGACGGTTCGACGCTGACGAACCCGTCGCTGGCGCAGGTGAAGCAGAAGATCAGCGCGTAACTGCTGCGCTGTGTTGTGCGGAGGGCGGTCCCTGAGGTGTCTCAGGGACCGCCCTCTTTGGCGTGTCCTACGTCACCGTGGAGCGCGACAGCAGTCGGCGCCGGAAGCTGCGGCCGGGCCTCAGACGAAGCTCCTCGTCGGCAGGGGCTTGCCGTACCACATCTCGATGAGGCGGGCTGCGATGGAGATGCCGTAGGGAGGCAGTACGTCGCCGGATTCGAAGGCGGCGCCCAGTTCGTCGCGGGAGAACCAGCGGGCTTCGTGGATCTCGTCGCCGTCGACGTTGATCTCGGTCGAGGTCGCGTGGGCCATGAAGCCGAGCATGAGGCTGGAGGGGAAGGGCCAGGGCTGGCTGGCGACGTATTCGACCGCGCCGACGGTGATGCCGGCTTCTTCGAAGACCTCGCGGCGCACCGATTGCTCGATGGATTCGCCGGGTTCGACGAAGCCGGCGAGGGTCGAGAAGCGGCCCTCGGGCCAGTGGACCTGTCGGCCGAGCAGGATTCGGTCCTCGTCGTCGGTGACGGCCATGATCACGGCGGGGTCGGTGCGCGGGTAGTGCTCGGCGCCGCAGGCGGAGCAGCGGCGGATGTGACCGGCCGCGGCGATGACGGTGCGCTCGCCGCAGCGGGAGCAGAAGCGGTGGGTGCGCTGCCAGTTCTCCAGGCCGACCGCGTGCACCATCAGGCCTGCGTCGCGGGGTGACAGCAGGAGTCCGGCCTCGCGCAGGCCGGCAGCGCGCGCGGACTGGTCGATGCGGCCGGGCAGTGCGTCCTTCTGGAGGGCGAAGTAGCTGGCGCCGTCGTCGTCGGTGCCGAGGAAGTAGCGGTGTGCTTCGGTGAGGGGGGCTTCGAAGGAGGGGGTCATGACGAGTTCGGTGCGGCCGTCGGCCGTCTCGTCGATGAGGACCTGGCCGCCGGAGACCACGAAGCAGCGGGTCGTGGGGTGGCTCCATGCCGCCGCGAGCCAGGCCTCGTCGAGGCGGTGGTGGGCGGCGCGGTCGATGCCGCTGGGCGCGGTGAGCGAGATGGGGCGGTCGGCGGTGTGGTCGGTCCAGGTGGTCACGAGTGCTTCCAACTCCCCCAGTGGAACGGGTTGTTTCGGCGGGCGGTTCGGCGGGACGTAGAGCGGGAGGCGGCATCCGGATCCGGTGGTGGCGGGCGGTGCGGGGCGGTTCGTCCAGTGTGCCGCGCGGGCGCTGCCCTTCCGGTGGGTGCGGGGTGCTCAGGGTGCATGGCGCCAGGTGTCGGCGAGGTCGCTCCACAGATGGGCGCTGGTTTCGACGCCTTTGAGGAGCAGGTCGAGTTCGACCTTCTCGTTCGGGGCGTGCCAGCCGTCGGAGGGGACGGAGATGCCCAGGAAGAGCACGGGTGCTCCGAGGACTTCCTGGAGGTCGGCGGCCGGTCCGGAGCCGCCCTCGCGTGTGTGGCGGATCGGCTGGTCGAAGGCGCGGCCCATCGCGCGGACCACCGACTGCAAGGCGGGGTGGTCGAGCGGTGTCAGGCATGGGCGGGTGGCCGCGCCGAAGGTGATCTCGCATCGGATCCCGGCGGGCACCTGCTCGGCGGCCCAGGCGCGGACTGCCTTCTCGATGTGGTCGGGGTCCTGGCCCGCGACCAGGCGGAAGGAGAGCTTCACCATGGCTGAGGACGGGATGATCGTCTTGCTGCCGGGGCCCTGGTAGCCGCCGCCGATGCCGTTGACCTCCGCCGTGGGGCGGGCCCAGATGCGTTCGAGGGTGGTGTGTCCGGTCTCGCCGTGGGTGGCGTGGGACTTGGCGGTGTGCAGCCACTGCTGCTCGTCGAAGGGCAGTTCGGCGAAGAGTTCGCGCTCGCGGTCGGTGAGTTCGACGATGTCGTCGTAGAAGCCGGGGATCGCCACGCGTGCGTGTTCGTCGTGGAGGGCTGCGACCAGTCGGGCTGCGACGGTGGCCGGGTTGGGGACGGCGCCGCCGAAGGAGCCGGAGTGGATGTCCTGGTCGGGGCCGTGGAGGCGGATCTCGCACTCGGCGAGGCCGCGCATGCCGGTGCATACGGTGGGGGTGTCCTCGGACCACATGCCGGTGTCCGAGACGATCACGGCGTCGGCGGCGAGCCTGTCCGCCTGCTCTTCGACCAGCGCGCGGAAGTGCGGCGAGCCGGATTCCTCCTCGCCCTCGATGAGCAGCTTGAGGTGGACCGCGGGGGCGGTGCGGCCGGTGGTGGCGAGGTGGGCGCGGACGCCGAGTGTGTGGAAGAACACCTGGCCCTTGTCGTCGGCGGCCCCGCGCGCGTGGAGACGGTTTTCGCGGATGACGGGCTCGAAGGGGTCGGTGTCCCAGCCGTCCTCGCGGGCGGCGGGCTGGACGTCGTGATGGCCGTAGACGAGCACGGTGGGCGCTTCGGGGTCGGCGGCGGGCCATTCGGCGAAGACGGCGGGGGCGCCGGGCGTCTCCCAGACCTGCGCGGTCGGGAAGCCGGTCTCCTGGAGTTTGGCGGCGAGCCAGTCGGCGCTGCGGCGTACGTCGGGCGCGTGGTCGGGCTGGGCCGACACGGACGGGATGCGCAGCCATTCCGCGAGGTCGTCGAGGAAGACGGCGCGGTGCTGCTCGATGTACGAACGCACGGCGCTGACGGCACTGTCAACGGGCTGGCTCATGGTCACGAGCCTATCGGCCCGCACCGACATCCTCGGTGGGCGGTTCCTCACAGTTTGCTTGCGCGGCCGGCTCTGCCAGCAGCAGCCGCTCCAGTGCGGCCCGGTCGGGCAGGCCCTGCGGTCGTACAACCTCACCAGTGCGTACGTAGAGGAACGCGGCGTTGACGGACTCCAGGGGAACGCCCTGTTGCTCGGCCCAGGCGAGCCGGTACAGGGCGAGCTGGAGGGGGTCGGCGGTGCGGGTGCGGCTGGTCTTCCAGTCGACGATCTCGTACGTCGTCGCGTCGCCGTCGTGCTCCTTGTAGACGGCGTCGATGCGCCCTCGGACCACTCGGCCGGCGATGGCGAGCTGGAAGGGGGTTTCGACACGGTGGGGTGTGCGGTGGGCGTACGCGGTGCGTTCGAAGGCGTCCTTGAGGGCTTCGAGGTCGCGTTCGTCGGCGATCTCGGCTTCAGTGCCGGGCAGTTCGTCCGGCTCCAGGACGGGCAGGGTGAGCTCTTCGAAGCGTGCCTCGACCCAGGCGTGGAAGCGGGTGCCCTGTCGTGCGGCGGGTTGCGGGGGGCGTGGCATGGGGCGTGCGAGTTCCTGTGCGAAGCCGTCGGGGTCGGCGGCGAGGCGCAGCACCTGGGATGCGGTGAGCGAGGTGGGGAGGGGGACGTCGGTGACGGCTTCCCGGGCGCGCAGGAGTTCGCCGGTGAGGGCGTCGAGGTCGCGGTCCCAGGAGGCGAGGGTGCGGGCTTCCTCGGGGGTGAGGCGGGGGTGGGCGGGGGTGGGGTGGGGGTGCGCGGGGGCGGATTCGTGTGCTGTGCGCTCCGGGTGGGTGCGTGCGCTGTCGGGTGTGCTGCGGTGTTCGGTGCTCTCCGGGGCCGTGGCCTGGTGCGGGACGGTCGGGCGGGCCGTGGGCCAGGTGTCCCAGTCGGCGGCGTCCTCGTCCGTGAAGGGGTCCTCCTCGTCGTGGGGCGCGTCCTCGTCGTCCGGTGGTGGCCAGTCCGGGTCGTCGTGGCTGTCCGGGTCGTGCGTGGCCGCGGGGTGGCCGTCGCTGTGGGAGGCCAGATGGTTCAGCACTGTCTCGGCGGCCGCGCGGCGTCGGGTCAGGGCCGCGTCGTCCAGGGGCAGGGGCCAGACCTGGTCGGCGGTCGCGGCGTGCAGGGCCGGGTTCTCCTCGTCGTCGGCGGGTTCGTCCGCCCATGCCTCGATCTCGCCGTGTCCGGCCGTGCAGTGGTCGTACAGGGCGTGGAGGAAATCTGACGGTCCGCGGCGCTTCTTCTGGGTGGGGCCCCACCAGTGCCCCGAGCCGAGGAGCAGGGAGCGGGGGCGGGTGAAGGTGACGTAGCCGAGGCGGAGTTCCTCGGTGTGCTGGTGCTCCTTCATGGCCTCCTGGAAGGCCTTCAGGCCGCGGGAGTCCCACGTGTCCACGTCGGGCAGGGTGTCGGAGTCGCCGCGCAGTTCGTGCGGCAGCACCTTGCCCTGGGCGGTCCACTTCTCGCGGCCCTGAGTGCTGGGGAAGGTGCCGGTGACCAGGCCGGGCACGGCCACGACGTCCCATTCCAGGCCCTTGGACTTGTGCGCGGTGAGGACCTTGACGGTGTTCTCGCCGCCGGGCAGGGCGTTGTCGAGGCCCTTCTCGTACTGGGCGGCCGTTCTCAGGAAGGCCAGGAAGGCGAGCAGGCTGGCCTGGCCGTCGCCGGCGGCGAATGAGGCGGCGATGTCGAGGAAGTTGGAGAGGGTCTCGCGGCGGCGGGCGGCCAGGGCGTGCGGGGACGCGGACAGTTCCACCTCCAGGCCGGTGACGGCGAGGACGCGGTGCAGGACGTCCATGAGCGGGTCGGCCAGGGAGCGGCGCAGGTCGCGCAGTTCGGCGGCCAGGCGCGCGAACCGGACACGTGCGTCCGGGGAGAAGGGCAGTGCGTCGTCCTCCCGTCCGGCGTCGAGCGGCATCTCCAGGAAGGTTTCGAGGGCGTCCGCCAGCGAGGTCACCTCGGAGGGGTCGACTCCCTCGACGGCCTCGGCGAGCCGGCGGTCGCGGTCGTCGTCGCCGTCCACGCGTGCGTGGGCCACGAGCAGCCGTGCGCGTCGTCCCAGAAGGGCGAGGTCGCGGGGGCCGATGCGCCAGCGCGGGCCGGTCAGCAGGCGAACCAGTGAGGCGTTGGCGCCGGGGTCCTGGAGGACCTCGCAGACGGCGACCAGGTCGGCGATCTCGGGGAGGTGCAGCAGTCCGGACAGGCCGACCACCTCGACGGGCACGTCCCGGGCGACGAGTGCGCCCTGGATCTCGGCGAAGTCGGTCGCCGTACGGCACAGGACGGCGATCTCGCCGGGTGCCTTCCCGGTGTTCACGAGGTGGGCGACGGAGTCGGCGAGCCACTCGATCTCGTCGGCGTGGGTGGGCAGCAGCGCACAGCGCACGGTGCCGTCGCGCTCGGCGCCGGGGGCGGGGCGGAGGGCCTCCACGCCCGCGTGCATGGCGCGCAGGGGCTCTGCGAGGCCGTTGGCCAGGTCCAGGAGCCGGCCGCCGCTGCGGCGGTTCTCGCTGAGCGCCTGGCGGGCGGCGGGGTGACCGTCGGGGTGCGCGAAGTGCTGCGGGAAGTCGTCCAGGTTGGCGACGGAGGCGCCGCGCCAGCCGTAGATCGCCTGGCAGGGATCGCCGACGGCGGTGACGGGGTGGCCGGTGCCGTCGCCGAACAGGCCGGCCAGGAGGATGCGCTGGGCCACCGAGGTGTCCTGGTACTCGTCGAGGAGGACCACGCGGAACTCGTCGCGCAGGATGCGGCCGACTTCCGGGATCTGCGCGAGCTGTGCGGACAGGGCGATCTGGTCGCCGAAGTCGAGCAGGTCGCGTTCGCGCTTGGCGGCGCGGTAGCGGGTCACGAGGCCGGCGAGGTCACGGCGCGCGGCGGCGGCCTTGGGGACCTGCCGCAACGCGTCATTGCCGAGCTTGGTGCCCTCCAGGGTGCGCAGCAGCTCGGTGTCGTACGCGCGCACGTCCTCGGGCCGTACGAGGTGTTCGGAGAGTTCCGCGTCGAGGGTGAGCAGGTCGCTGACCAGGTCCGCGAAGGAGCGGGTGAGCGCCGGGTAGGGGCCCGGTGCCTCGCGCAGCACGCGTGCGGCGAGCTGGTAGCGGGTGGCGTCGGCGAGGAGGCGGGCGGTCGGTTCGAGGCCGATGCGCAGGCCGTGGTCGGTCAGGAGGCGGCCCGCGAAGGCGTGGTACGTCGAGATCACGGGCTCGCCGGGCGGGTTGTCCGGGTCGATGACGTCGGGGTCGGTGACCCCGGCCCTGACGAGCGCCTTGCGGACGCGCTCGGCGAGTTCGCCGGCGGCCTTGTTGGTGAAGGTGAGGCCGAGGACCTGCTCGGGGGCGACCTGGCCGGTGCCGACGAGCCACACCACGCGTGCCGCCATCACGGTCGTCTTGCCCGACCCGGCTCCGGCGACGATCACCTGGGGGGCGGGCGGCGCGACGATGCAGGCCGTCTGCTCCGGGGTGAACGGAATCCCCAGGAGTTCCTTGAGCTGATCGGGGTCGGTGATACGGGGCGGCACGTCAGAGAGGCTAGCGGCGACCACTGACAGTGGCGGACGGATCCGCCTCGGGGCGGGCGGAAGCGCAGGTCGGCACGGGTGGTGTCGTGGATCACTCACGTCACTCGACGATGTGCCGCCCCTCGGACCGTGCGCTGCAGGACGCCTGGAACGCGCAGTGGGTGCAGTGCTGGCCAGCGCTCGGTGTGAACCGCTCGTCGAGGACCTTCCCGGCGGCGTTGGCCAGCAGCTCGCCGACCCACTCCCCCTCCAGTGGTGCCTGGGCCTGCACCTTGGGCAGGGTCTCGCCGCCGTCGCGTCGGGCGGCACCCTGGCGCAACTGGACGAGTTCGGCGCCGGCGGGCTCGGGGCGCACCCCGTCGAAGGCGTCGTCCACGGCGCCTTCGCGGACGGCGAGCTGGTAGACGGCGAGCTGGGGGTGGTGTTCCATCTCGCGTGCGGTCGGCGCCTGTTTGCCGGTCTTGAAGTCGACGACGTAGGCGCGGCCCTCGCCGTCGGTCTCGACCCGGTCCATGGAGCCGCGGATGCGGACCTCGTAGTCGCCCGCTTCGAGGGTGACGTCGAAGCCGTGCTCGCTGGCCACGGGTGCGCGGCCCGAGCGGGCGCCGCTGGTGTCGACGTGCCACTTCAGGAAGCGTTCGAGCGCCACGCGCGCGTTGTCCTTCTCCTGCGCGGACTTCCAGGGCGCGTCGAAGGCGAGCGCGTTCCACACGGAGTCGAGGCGCTCCATGAGGACGGCGAGGTCGGCGGGGGTGTGGCCGGAGGCGACCTCGTCGGCGAGGACGTGCACCACGTTGCCGAAGCCCTGGGCGGCGGTCGCGGGGGCGTCGGCCTTGACCTCGCGGCCCAGGAACCACTGCAGGGCGCAGGTGTTGGCGAGCTGGTCGAGGGCGCTGCCGGAGAGCACGACGGGCTCGTCGCGGTTGCGCAGCGGCACCTTGCTCTCGGTCGGCTCGTACATGCCCCACCAACGGTAGGGGTGGGCTGAGGGGACCAGCGGGCGGCCGTCCTCGTCGGCGAGCGCGGCGAGCCGCGCCAACCGGTGGGCGGCGGCCTCCCTCAGGGTGTCCGAGACACGCGGGTCGACGGTCGTGGCACGCAGTTCGGCCACGAGCGCGGCGACGGACAGCGGGCGGCGCGGGCGGCCCGTGACGTCCCTGGGCTCGACGCCGAGTTCGGTGAGGAAGCGGGAAGGCTGGTCGCCGTCGTCCGCGGGGGCCTTCACCGCGGTGACGACGAGCCGTTCACGCGCGCGCGTGGCCGCCACGTAGAACAGGCGCCGCTCCTCCGTCAGCAGCGCACCCGGAGTGAGCGGTTCGGCGAGTCCGTCGCGGCCGATGCGGTCGGCCTCCAGCAGCGAGCCACGGCGGCGCAGGTCCGGCCACAGGCCCTCCTGGACGCCCGCGACGACGACGAGCCGCCACTCCAGGCCCTTGGAGCGGTGCGCGGTCATCAGGCGCACGGCGTCGGGGCGTACGGCACGCCGCGTGAGGGTGTCGGCAGCGATGTCCTCGGCCTCGATCTCCTCCAGGAAGTTGAGGGCGCCCCTGCCTCCGGTGCGTTCCTCCGCGCGCGCGGCGGTCGCGAACAGCGCGCACACGGCGTCCAGATCACGGTCGGCGTTGCGTCCGGCAGCACCACCGCGCCGCGCGGACCGCTCCAGGCGGGCCGGCCAGGGTGTGCCCTCCCACAGGTCCCACAGGGCCTCCTCGGCCGTGCCGCCGCCCGCGAGGCGCTCACGGGCCTTGCCCAGCAGCGCGCCGAGACGCTGTGCGCCACGCGCGTACGTGGGGTCGTGCGCGACCAGGCGCTCAGGCTCGGCCAGCGCCCTTGTGAGCAGCTCGTCCGAGGGCGGCGGCAGGGCGTTGCCCGCGGCCCGCTCCTCGTCACGCAGGGCACGACCGAGGCGACGCAGATCGGCGGCGTCCATACCGGCGAGGGGCGAGGCGAGCAGCATCAGGGCGGTTTCAGTGTCGAGCCAGCACGGGTCCGGCGCATCGGCCGAGTCGGCCTCGCCGTCTTCCGGTGCAGCGAGTTGTTCCCTGCCGTCTTCCGATGTCGTCACCTCGTCCACGCCATCTTCCGGTGCAGCGAGTTCCTCCCCGCCATCCTCCGATGTCGTCACCTCGTCCACTCCATCTTCCGGTGCAGCGAGTTCCTCCCCGCCGTGTTCCGGCGCGGTCAGCTCGCTTCCGCCATCTTCAGGTGCAGCCCGCTCGTCACCGCCGCCTTCCGATGCCGCCGACCCTCCCCCGCCGCCTTCCGATGCCGCCGGCTCTCCCTTGCCACCTTCAGGCGCCTTCAGCCCGTCCTCGCCGTACTCCGCCGCTACGTCCGCGTCCTCGCCCGCGCCGTAGCCCTCACCGTCGACACCGCCCTTGCCACGTACGTCCTCCTCCGCTCCCCCCGAGGCCGCCTCCGCCGCGGCCACCGCCTTCAGTGCCGTCAGCAGTGGCGCCACCGCTGGTTCGTGGCGCAGGGGCAGGTCGTCGCCGTCGATGTCCAGGGGGACGCCGGCGGCCGTGAGGGCGCGGCGGACCGTTGGAATCGTGCGGGATCCGGCGCGCACCAGGACGGCCATCTCGCGCCACGGAACGCCGTCCTCAAGGTGTGCCCGGCGCAGGATGTCGGCGATGTTGTCCAGCTCCGTACCGGGCGTCGGGTACGTGTAGACCTCGACGCGGCCTCCGTCACGGACAGGGGCGAGGTCGCGGTGCGCGCGTACCTTCTCCGCCGGCAGGCGGGTGAGCGGCATGCGCTGGGTGAGGAGCCGGGTCGCGCCGAGCAGCGCGGCGCCGGAGCGGCGGGAGGTGCGCAGGACCTCGACGGGTGCCGGGCTGCCGTCCGCGCGCGGGAAGGCCGCCGGGAACTCCAGGATGCCGTTCACATCGGCGCCCCGGAACGCGTAGATCGACTGGTCCGGGTCGCCGAAGGAGACGAGGGTGCGGCCGTCGCCCGCGAGCGCGTGCAGCAGCCGTACCTGTGCGGCGTCCGTGTCCTGGTACTCGTCCACGAAGACGGCGTCGTACTGGGCGGCGAGCCGCGCGGCGCCGTCGGGGCGGTGGGCGAGGAGGACCGCGCGGTGGACCAGTTCCGCGTAGTCGAGCACGCCCTGCATGTCGAGCACGTCGAGGTACTCGGCGAGGAAGGCGGCCGCGGCGCGCCAGTCGGGGCGGCCGATACGGCGGGCGAACGCGTCCAGGGCGCCGGGTCCCAGGCCCAGCTCACGGCTGCGGGCGAGGACCGCGCGGACCTCGTCGGCGAAGCCGCGGGTGGTGAGGCAGGCGCGCAGCTCGTCGGGCCAGCGCACGTGCGCGAGGCCGAGCCGCTCCAGGCCGCCCTGTCCCGCGAGCAGTTCGCGGACCGTGACGTCCTGCTCGGGGCCGGAGAGCAGGCGCAGCGGCTCGGCGAACAGTTCGCTGTCCTGGTGGGCGCGGACCAGGGCGTAGCAGAACGAGTGGAAGGTGGTCGCCCGGGGAGCGCGTGCCGCCCCTATGCGCAGCGCCATGCGGTCGCGCAGTTCGACGGCCGCCCTGCGGCTGAACGTCAGCACCAGGATGCGCTCGGGGTCCCCGCCGCGGGCGATCCTGGCCGCCACGGACTCGACGAGCGTGGTGGTCTTGCCGGTGCCCGGGCCTGCGAGGACGAGCAGCGGGCCGTTCCTGTGGTCAACCACGGAGCGCTGTGCCGCGTCCAGACGAGGGGGAGCCGCTGTGGCCGGCGGGGTACGCACCAGTCGGTAAGCGCCACGGTTCCCCTGCCGCACCCGGGGGTGCGACAGGCGCCTGGTGGAGGAAGAGGAGCTCACGTGGTTCGCCGGTCCTGGTGGTTGTGCTGGTCGTCGGACCACCGTGCGTGGAGGACGGTGATCGGGAGGTGAGGGGGACGCGTGCCGCCGACGCTACGCCGACGACCGGTGCGGAAGCAGGGCTTCCTCTTCTTCCCGTACGGCACTCGCGACCCGCGCGTCCCTCGCCCCACGAACGTACGGCATGCCACGGACGTGCCCCTGTTCCCTCGTACGGATCACGGGCCACCCGCAGACCCTTCGGATGGCGGAAGCTGTCAGGTGTGACCGTCCGCGTGTTCGCCGCCGTCCCACCGCGCCCGCTTCATGTCGAGGCGTGGCAGGTGGCCCTCGGTGGCTCTGCCCGCCTCCTTCAGGGGTGTGCCCTCGACGCGGTAGTGGTCAAGGGCGCGCAGTTCGTGGCCCGGGAGGAGAGCGCCGTCCGCGCGCACGACGCGCCACCAGGGAGCGGCTCCCCCGTAGAGCGCCATCACGCGGCCGACCTGGCGGGGACCGCCTTCCTCCAGCCACTCGGCAACGTCGCCGTATGTCATGACACGCCCGGGTGGGATCAGTTCGGCGACGTCCAGGACGCGCTCGGCGTACTCCGGGAGGGCGTCCGGGGGCTCCGGGCGGTCGTCGTGCGGAAGGCTCTCCTCGCTCATCCGGCCCATCCTGCCCCACGCCACCGACAGCGTGGCGGGCTCGCGACTGTGCGTGTGCCTGTGCCTGTCCCTCGCCCCCGGGCGGCGCTTCCGGCAGACTGTGCGCCCCCGCATGTGCACCCTGACACCCCCGCGTGTCGGTGGGGCATGCCACCATCATGCGGGCGGTGACCGGTGATACGAGATCAAGAAGAGACGATGAAACAGCAGGGTGCGCACCCAGAGGACGCGGAGAGCACCTCTGCCGCTTCGTCGCGCCCTCACACCGGTTCCGGCCCCGACTCCGACGCCGATTCCAGTGCCGGTACGGGCGGTAAGGACACTCCTTCCGACGTGGACAGCGGCGAGGACGAGTTCTGCGACGAGGCGCACGTCGACGAGGTCGAGGGCGACGAACCGCTGCTCCCCGCGCGCGTGCACCGTCCGTCCGACCTCATGCGCCTTCTGGTGGGCGTGCTCGCCGTCGTCGTCCTGCTGGCGATCGCCGCGTTCGCCCACGGCACCACCTCGGGCCTCGAACAGGACATCAACAAGGGCACCGGGCAGGCGCCCGATCTGCTCATCAAGATCGCGGGTCTGGCGTCCAGCATCGCGATCCTCCTGGTGCCGGTCGCGTTCGCGATCGAGCGGCTGATCAAGCGCGACGGGCTGCGCATCGCCGACGGTGTGCTCGCCGCGGTCCTCGCGCACGGAGTGACTCTGGCCACAGACCTGTGGGTCGCCAAGGCCGCGCCCGACTCCATCCAGGAGGCGCTCACCCAGCCCTCCCCCGGCGACATCCACGCCCTGACCGACCCGGTGCACGGCTATCTCGCGCCGGTCATCGCGTACATGACGGCCGTCGGCATGTCCCGGCGGCCACGCTGGCGCGCGGTGCTGTGGATCGTGCTGCTCCTCGACGCCTTCTCGATGCTCGTCACCGGCTACACGACACCGTTCTCGATCATTCTGACGGTGCTGATGGGCTGGACCGTGGCCTACGGGACGCTGTACGCGGTCGGCTCGCCCAATGTCCGTCCCACCGGGCGGACGCTGATGGCGGGCCTCCGGCACGTCGGCTTCCGTCCGGTGAGCGCGGCCCGCGAGGAGGTGTCGGACAACCCGGAGACGGGCGATCGCGGCCGGCGCTACTTCGTCACTTTGGAGGACGGACCGCCGCTGGACGTGACGGTGGTCGACCGGGAGCAGCAGGCGCAGGGGTTCTTCTACCGCGCGTGGCGCAATCTGACGCTGCGCGGCTTCGCCACGCGCAGCAGCCTCCAGTCGCTGCGGCAGGCGCTGGAGCAGGAGGCGCTGCTCGCCTACGCGGCCATCGCGGCCGGTGCCAACGCGCCCAAGCTGATCGCGACCTCGGAGCTCGGCCCCGACGCCGTGATACTCGTCTACGAGCACACGGGCGGGCGCACGCTCGACGCCCTGGCGGACGACGAGATCACCGACGAGCTGCTGCACGACACGTGGCACCAGGTTCGGGCGCTGCAGTCTCGGCGCATCGCACACCGCAGGCTGGTGGGCGAGGCGATTCTGGTGGATCGTTCCGGCACGGTGATCCTGACCGATCTGCGCGTCGGCGAGATCGCGGCCGGCGACCTGCTGCTGCGCATGGACATCTCGCAGCTCCTGGTGACGCTCGGACTGCGGGTGGGCGCCGAGCGTGCGGTGGCGTCGGCGGTGGGCGTGCTCGGCCCGGACGACGTGGCGGACTGTCTGCCGATGCTGCAGCCCATCGCCCTCAGCCGCACCTCCCGCGCGACCCTGCGCAAGCTGGCCCGGGAGCGCGCCCAGCGCGAGCGCGAGGCGGTCCTGGAGGCGTCCCGGCAGGCCAAGCAGGCCCGGCTGGAGGAGGCGTCGGACGACACCGGGCCCGTCGTACTCGACAAGCCCGACAAGAAGGCCGTACGCGCGGAGCAGCGGGCCGAGAAGAGGGCCATCGACGAGGCCCTGGACGAGGCTCGCGAGGAGGATCTGCTCACACAGATCCGTCATCAGGTGCTGTTGATCAGGCCGCAGGCGCCGGTGGAGCCGGCCCGCCTGGAGCGGGTGCGGCCGCGCACGCTGATCAGTTTCATCGCCGGCGCCATCGGTGCCTACTTCCTGCTGACGCAGCTCACCCACATCGAACTCGGCCCTCTGGTCGCGAACGCGCAGTGGGGCTGGGTCCTGGCGGCCGTGGCGTTCTCGGCGGCAAGCTACTTCGCGGCGGCGATGGCGCTGCTGGGGTTCGTGCCCGAGCGGGTGCCGTTCCTGCGGGCCGTGGCGGCGCAGGTCGCCGGGTCGTTCGTCAAGATCGTCGCTCCGGCCGCGGTGGGCGGCGTCGCCCTCAACACCCGCTTCCTGCAACGCTCGGGGGTGCGTCCGGGGCTCGCGGTGGCGAGCGTGGGCGCCTCACAGCTGTTCGGGCTCGGCTGCCACATCCTGATGCTGCTGTCCTTCGGCTACCTCACCGGCACCGAGAAGACGCCCTCGCTGTCGCCGTCCCGGACGGTCATCGCGGGTCTGCTGACGGTGGCGGTGCTCGTTCTGGTGGTCACCTCGGTGCCCTTCCTGCGGAAATTCGTCTCCACGCGCGTGCGGTCGCTTTTCGCCGGTGTCGTGCCGCGCATGCTGGACGTACTGCAGCGGCCGCAGAAGCTCGTCACCGGCATCGGCGGCATGCTGCTGCTGACCGCCTGCTTCGTGATGTGCCTGGACGCTTCGATCCGTGCTTTCGGCAGCCAGGGCACCTCCCTCAGCATCGCCAGCGTCGCCGTCGTCTTCCTCGCGGGCAACGCGCTCGGGTCCGCGGCCCCGACCCCGGGCGGTGTGGGCGCGGTCGAGGCGACCCTGACGGTCGGTCTGATCGCCGTGGGCCTGCCCAAGGAGGTGGCGGCCCCGGCCGTCCTGCTGTTCCGTCTGCTGACGCTGTGGCTGCCGGTGCTGCCGGGCTGGCTGGCCTTCAACCAACTGTCACGCAAGGGCGCGCTGTAGTACGAAGGCCGTAGACGGGTGTACCCCTTCGTACCCCTTACGGCTCGCGTCCCGAGCGCCCACACGCGCGTGCCCGCAGGATGGAAGCATGCCGAACCCTCCCCGCCTGCGCGCCGCCGCACTGACCGCCACCGTGGTGCTGCTGTCCTCCGTGCTGCTGGCGGGCTGCACCGACGACTCCAAGGACTCGCAGGACACGGATCTGTCGGCCCAGAAGCTGGACTGGAAGGACTGCCCGGCCCCGTCCGCGGCGGAGGGCGGCGGCGACGCCCCGTCGCCTCTGCCGAACGGTGGCCAGTGGCAGTGCGCCACGATGGAGGCGCCCCTCGACTGGGCCGAACCCAAGGGCGACACGATCGGCATCGCGCTGATCCGGGCGAAGGCGAGCGGCGAGAAGAGCGGGCGTATCGGCTCGCTCGTCTTCAACTTCGGCGGGCCCGGCGGCTCGGGCGTCTCCACGCTGCCCTCCTTCGGCCAGGACTACGCGAAGTTGCGCACCCGCTACGACCTGGTCAGCTTCGACCCGCGCGGAGTCGGCCGCAGCGCTCCCGTGAAGTGCGAGAGCGACCAGCAGCTCGACGCGTACTTCCAGCAGGACGCGACCCCCGACGACGCCGCCGAGCGCGCCGAGTTCCTGGACAACACCAAGGAGTTCAACGCGTCCTGCGAGAAGAACTCCAAGAAGGTGCTGCCGCATGTGCGCACCACCGACGCGGCCCGGGACATGGACCTGATGCGACAGGTCCTCGGTGACGACAAGCTGTACTACTTCGGCATCTCCTACGGCACCGAACTCGGCGGCGTCTACGCCCACTTGTTCCCCAAGCACGTGGGCCGTGCCGTCTTCGACGCGGTCGTCGACCCGACGCAGAACTCCGAACAGGGCTCGCTCGGACAGGCCAAGGGCTTCCAGCTCGCGCTCGACAACTTCGCCGAGGACTGCACGTCGAAGACCACGGACTGCGCCATCGGCGACACCGCGCAGGACGTGAAGGACCGCATCGCCACACTGCTGAAGGAGCTCGACAAAAAGCCGATCTCCGGCATCTTCCCCCGCCGGCTGACCCAGACCGCCGCGACCAACGGCATCGCGCAGGCGCTTTACTCGAAGGACTTCTGGCAGTACCTCACCGAGGGCCTGGAGCAGGCGTACGACGGTGACGGCAAGGTCCTCATGGCGCTGTCCGACTCGCTGAACGGGCGCAGCGAGAACGGCGAGTACAGCAACATCACCGCAGCCAACATCGCGATCAACTGCGCCGACGACAAGCCCCGCTACAGCACCGGCTACGTGCAGCAGAAGCTGCCCGAGTTCCGGTCGGCCTCGCCCCTGTTCGGTGACTTCCTGGCCTGGGGCATGGCCGGCTGCACCGACTGGGCCGTGCCGGGCGCCGCCGACCATCCCGACGTGAGCGCGCCGGGGGCCGCGCCGATCCTCGTCGTCGGAAACACCGGCGACCCGGCCACGCCGTACGAGGGCGCGAAGAAGATGGTGGACGCGCTGGGCAAGGGTGTCGGCGTCGAGCTGACGTACAAGGGCCAGGGGCACGGCGCCTACGACAGCAAGAACAAGTGCGTGCAGGCTGCGGTGAACGGCTATCTCCTGGACGGGAAGGTGCCACCGGCCGGAATCGTCTGCTCCTGAAGCGCACGGCGAATTCTGGATAAACACGCAGGTCAGGAGGTTATCCACAGGCTCGGGCAGATGTGGCTTGATCCGCCTACCATGGCCTGACCGCCGTCTGCTGCTCGATGCGGACGGCCTGTGAGGGGGGAAGGCACATGGCGCGATGGGTGCGGTTCACCGCGCTGGGGGCCGCCGCGGCGCTCCTGGTGGGCGGTTGCAGCAGCGGTTCGTCGTCCGACGACAGCAAGGGCGGTGACAGGACGAGCACGGCCGCCTCACCATCGTCCGGCTCCCCCGCCGGTACGACCGCCGCGTTGCCCTCCTCGCTGACCGGGCAGAAGCTCGCCTGGGGCCACTGCAAGGGCACCGCCGGCTCCCCGGCGCCGGGCAACGACTGGCAGTGCGCGACGCTGAAGGCCCCGCTGGACTGGTCCAGGCCGCAGGGCGACACGATCGGCCTCGCACTCATCCGGGCCAAGGCCCGCGGAGGAAAGCGCATCGGCTCGCTCCTGTTCAACTTCGGCGGCCCCGGCGGCTCGGGCGTGTCCATGATGCCCTCGTACGCCTCCACGGTGTCCGTGCTCCGCGAGCGGTACGACCTGGTGAGCTGGGACCCGCGCGGGGTCGCCGCCAGCGAGGGCGTGCGCTGCCGCAGCGACAGGAACATCCAGGCCGCCGAGGACGTGGACGCCACCCCGGACACCCCCGCCGAGGAGAAGGCGTACTTCCAGGACGCCGTCGACTTCGCCAAAGGCTGCGCGAAGGCCGCCGGAAAGCTGATGGCGCACGCGTCGACGACAGACACCGCCCGCGACATGGACCTGATGCGCCAGGTGCTGGGCGACACGAAGATGCACTACTTCGGCATCTCGTACGGCACCGAACTCGGCGGCGTCTACGCCCACTTGTTCCCCCGGCACGTGGGGCGGCTGATCCTCGACGCGGTCGTCGACCCGAGCGCCGACACCGTGGGCCACGCCGAGAACCAGACCAAGGGCTTCCAGCGCGCCCTGGACGACTACCTCAAGTCGACCGGCCAGGACCCGAAGCAGGGCACCCAGAAGATTGCGAACCTGGTGAAGCGGCTCGACGCGAACCCGCTGCCCACCTCGTCCGGGCGGAAACTGACGCAGACGCTCGCTCTGACGGGCATCGTCCTGCCGCTGTACAGCAAGGCCGGCTGGCCGACGCTGACGAGCGCTCTGAACTCGGCGGAGCAGGGCGACGGTTCGGAGCTGCTGGCGCTCGCCGACGGTTACAACGACCGAGACACCTCGGGGCACTACGGCACGACGACCCACTCGCAACGAGTCATATCGTGCCTGGACGACAAGCAGCGGCCGACCGCCGAGGAGACGAAGAAGCTGCTGCCGGAGTTCGAGAAGATCTCGCCCGTGTTCGGGGACTTCCTCGGCTGGGACACGGCCGGCTGGTGCCACGACTGGCCGGTGGCCGGACAGTACGACACCCCGGAGGTGAGCGCGCCCGGTGCGGCACCGATCCTGGTGGTCGGCAACACCGGCGACCCGGCGACTCCGTACGAGGGCGCGAAGAAGATGGCCGACGAGCTGGGCAGGGGCGTCGGCGTGGAGCTCACCTGGAAGGGCGAGGGACACGGCGCGTACGGCAGCGGGAGCGACTGCGTCGACTCGACGGTGAACGCGTATCTGCTGCGGGGGACGGTGCCGAAGGACGGCAAGGTCTGCGCCTCGTAGCCCGGGCACTCCTGATCCGGGAAGCGGAGAGGGGCCCGGCACGCGAAGTGCCGAGCCCCTGCCGAGAAGGCGTACGCCTGATGCGCCGACCAGTGCACCGGCTTGTCGGGCCGGCGCACCGGCTTGTCGGGCTAGTACACCGGCTTGTCGGGCTCGATCTGGTGGACCCAGCCGATCACGCCGCCGCCGACGTGCACGGCGTCGGAGAAGCCCGCGGACTTCAGGACCGCGAGGACTTCCGCACTGCGGACACCCGTCTTGCAGTGCAGGACGATCTTCTTGTCCTGCGGGAGGCTCTCCAGGGCGGTGCCCATGAGGAACTCGTTCTTCGGGATCAGCTTGGCGCCGGGGATCGACACGATCTCGTACTCGTTGATCTCGCGGACGTCGATGATCTCGATGTTCTCGCCGTCGTCGATCCACTCCTTGAGCTGCTTGGGAGTGATCGTCGAGCCGGCGGCGGCCTCCTGGGCCTCCTCGGAGACGACGCCGCAGAAGGCCTCGTAGTCGATGAGCTCGGTGACGGTCGGGTTCTCGCCGCAGACCGCGCAGTTCGGGTCCTTGCGGACCTTCACCTGGCGGTACTGCATCTCCAGGGCGTCGTAGATCATCAGGCGGCCGACGAGAGGCTCGCCGATGCCCGCGAGGAGCTTGATGGCCTCGTTGACCTGAATGGAGCCGATGGACGCGCACAGCACGCCCAGGACGCCGCCCTCGGCGCAGGAGGGGACCATGCCCGGCGGCGGGGGCTCCGGGTAGAGGCATCGGTAGCAGGGGCCGTGCTCGGACCAGAAGACGGAGGCCTGGCCGTCGAAGCGGTAGATCGAACCCCACACGTACGGCTTGTTGAGCAGCACGGCCGCGTCGTTGACCAGGTAGCGGGTCGCGAAGTTGTCCGTGCCGTCGACGATCAGGTCGTACTGGCTGAAGATGTCCAGCACGTTGTCGGCCTCAAGCCGCTCCTCGTGAAGGATCACGTTCACGTACGGGTTGATGCCGAGGACGGAGTCGCGCGCGGACGCGGCCTTGGAGCGGCCGATGTCGGCCTGGCTGTGGATGATCTGGCGCTGCAGGTTCGACTCGTCGACCTCGTCGAACTCCACGATGCCGAGCGTGCCCACGCCCGCCGCGGCCAGGTACATCAGCGCCGGCGAGCCCAGGCCGCCGGCGCCCACACAGAGCACCTTGGCGTTCTTCAGCCGCTTCTGCCCGTCCATCCCCACGTCGGGGATGATCAGGTGGCGGGAGTACCTGCGGACCTCGTCTACGGTGAGCTCAGAAGCGGGCTCGACCAGGGGTGGCAGCGACACGGGGACTCCGTTGGTCGGTCAATCACTACAGTTGTTCTCCCCGTAACACTGCCACGGCCTTCTTCATTCCGAGACACCCGTTCCGATCCGCGAGACGATCTCGTCCCAGTAGCCGGGCATGGTCGCCCAGGGGTCGCTGCGGCCACCGCGGTCGGTGTGATCGGTGAAGTAGATGGTCGAGGCGCCCTGCCAGCGGGCGATGCGCAGTGCCTCCTCCAGGTGCGGGCGGGGCACCCCGTGGACGAAGTGGCAGAACCGCTCGGGCGGGTGGCCGGCCGTCCACTCGGCCACCTGCGACCAGCGGTAGTCGCTCCAGGGGCCGCGGAAGGTGACCATCTGGTCGGCGCTGTCCGCATAGCCGGGGTGCGGGTGGGTGCCGTGGCCGAGGACGATGTGGGCACCGTCACGGATCGTGCGGAGCGTACTGACGGTGCGGCGGATCTCGGGGAGCGGGGCGCGTTCGCTCGGGCAGCGGTCCAGGAGGAAGCCGTCGACCTGGTACCAGTCGATGTGGCGGTACGCGTCGGAGATCACCTCGCCGAAGGCCCGCGCCCCGTACGCGCAGTCGAGATGGCCGAGGACCCGGACGCCCGCGTTGCGCAGGCGGCCGGCTGCCTCAAGACAGTGTGGATCGGGGCGGGAGCCGGGGCCGTCGGACACGTTGAGGACGACCCAGTGCAGGGGCGTTCCCGGTCGGGTGAGTTCGGCCCACTCGGTGGGGGCGACGAGGGGGTGTGCGTAGCCGGGGATGCCGAAGCCGGTGCGGACGTCGGTGCTCGCGGTGCCCGCTCTGGTGCTGGTCAGATACGGCATGCCGCCTCCATCCAGATGTCGGCGAGGGACTCTTCGAGGTTGATCCGGGGACGCCAGCCGAGCCGGTCGCGTGCGGTACGCACGTCGGCCTGCTGCCAGCTGCCGCAGCCGTCCGGATACGGGTACGCGACCGGGGCCGCGTGGTCGGGTTCGGGGCGCGGGTGGCCGATGGTCGGCCGCAGGGCGCCGGGCGGGGCGTCGAGTTCGTGGAGGGCGCCGCCGTATCCGGCCACGCGGGCGAGCACGGCGGCGGCGTCGCGCAGGCGGATGGCGCGGCCCGAGCCGATGTTGATGACGCCCTGTGCGGCCGAGAGCGAGGCGGCGTGCACGGCGCGGGCCACGTCCCGTACGTCGATGAAGTCGCGCTGGACGCCGAGGCCGCCGAGCTTGAGCTCGCCGTCGCCGGACTGCATGGCGCGGCGCATGGCCTCGGCGAGGCGGCCGAGCGGCGAGCCGGCGGGGGTGCCGGGGCCGGCCGGTGAGAAGACCCGCAGGACGACCGCGTCCAGGCCGGAGCCGAGGACCAGTTCGGTGGCGGCGAGCTTGCTCACTCCGTACGGGCCGCCGGGGCGCGGCACCGCGTCCTCGGCCGTGGAGGAGCCGGCCTGGCTCGGGCCGTACTCGGCACCGCAGCCGATCTGCACCAGGCGGGCGCCGCAGCCGCTGCGCCGCAGGGCTTCGCAGACGGTGGCGACGGCGACGGTGTTGTGGCGGGTGAGGTCGCGGGCGCCGCCCCGGGTGGCGCCGGCGCAGTTGACGACGACTCCGGGGTGGACCGCGTCGAGGAAGCGGGTGAGGGCGCCGGGGCTGCCGGACGCGAGGTCGAAGCGGACGTCGGCGTCGTCCCCGCGGCCGAGTGCGGTGAGCTGGACGGCCGGGTCGGCGAGCAGACGGTCGGCGACGAAGCGGCCGAGGTAGCCGTTGGCCCCGATCAACAGGACTCTCATCGGGCTGCTCCCGGGGCCGAGGCGTCGGGTCGGGAGGTGATCATCTGGACTTCTCCTTCGGAGGGGGTGGTGCGGTTGCCTCGGGCGGCGGGACCGGGCGGCTTCGGCGTGGTGCGGGCCGAAGCTCGCCGGCCTGGGGACGACTCGTGGAGGTGCTGCGGGGTTATCCGGCGCGTCAGCACGGCCGGTCCTGGGGGGCGTGGGCCGAGGCCCGGGTGAGGGTGCGGGCCGAGTGGATCAGCAGGGTCAGCGCGGCCGCCCCGCAGGCGAGCGCAGGGACGCTGCCGGGGCCCCAGGCGTCGGACACGGTCTTCACCGGGACGGCGAGGAAGCCGCATCCGGGCAGGCGGCCCGCGAAGACCGTGGCCAGGGCCGTCGCCTCGGCCGTGGCAGTGGCGGTGAGGGCGAGCGCCGGAGCATGGGCGAAGCCGTGCGTGGTGAGGAGGCGGGCGAGGAGCAGCAGGACGCCGAGGGCGACGGTCTGGGCGTAGGCCGCGCTCTCGCCCAGGGCTGTGCCGCACAGGGCGAGCAGGGCCGTCAGGGCGCACAGGAACAGGGCGAACGTGCCGAGCAGCAGTGGCCGCACGGAGGCGGCGAACTCCTCCAGGCCACGGCTGGCGGTGAGTCTGCGACGGGCGCGTACGGCGAACAGGTGGGCGCACCAGGCTGCGGGGGCGCAGGACAGGGTGAGGGCCAGGACGGGGGCCGTGGCGAGGGGCCAGGGGCCGTCGGCGCTGCCGGTGGGCGGGCCCCCGGGGCCTCCGGCCAGGGCCGCGCGCAGGAGGCCGTCGCCGAGGACGGCGTAGGCGACGAGCCAGTACGTCCACGCTCGGCTGCCGGACCCGTGCAGGGCGGATCCCGGAGGTGTGCGGTTCGTGGTGCCGAGGGGGCCGCGGGTGAGCGCGGCGCGCAGGGCGAGGGCCACGGCGAGGACGCCGACGCCGGCCGCGATCGCTCGGGACTGTCCGTGGGTGAGGTGCAGGGCGGCCACGGTCGCGGCGCAGAGTGCTCCGGGCAGGAGGGTGAGCAGGGCCCAGTCGGCGCGCGCCCGGGGAGTGTTGAGGGGTGCGGGGTGGGCAGGGGCGTCGTCGTCGCGGCCCACGCGCGCGTACATCTCCTCCGCCAGGGAGAAGACGTCCCGGTGACGGAAGCGGGTGGCGGTCCGGTCCGTGAGGCCGTGGGCCTCAAGGCCCGCCGCGATCTCCAGGGAGTCCACCGCCCGCTCGCACAGCTCACGGTGACGGTGCATCAACGCCTTCACGGGGTCGGCGCCGGTCCGCCGGGGGGCAGGTTGCCGCCGGGCGGCCGGGGCGTCGACATCGGCATCGCCATCGGCATCGGCACGCGTGCGTACGGGCGCTTCGGTGTCGGCGCCCATGCGCACCGGCGCATCCACGTCGCCACCCGGGCGCACCCAGGCCTCCGCCTCGCCGCCCCCGCGCGCCGGTGTCCCGTCACCGTCGGGCAGACCCGGTGCCCCTTCGCCTCCGGCGCCGTACGCGGTGGGAGTCTCCTCGGCGAGCCACCCCTGCGACCGTTCGTCCCAGGCTCCGGGGCTGTCCGGCATGCCGGGACGGTCCAGTGCTCCCAAGTCGCTCATCGCGCACCCCCCGTGGCCGGCATCGCGGGCCTGGCCGGCGTCGGCGGCGTCGCGCGTCCCGGTGCGCTCGCCGCCGCCCAGCCGGGGCCGCCGCGGGCCACGACACGTGCTGCCGGGTCGGTCCAGCGGCCGGGCACACGGGCCTCGGCGGGGGCGGCGAAGGGCAGGGGCTCCCCGGCGGCGTCGAGGACGACTCGGCGCACCGGCGTGTGCGACACGATCTCCAGGTAAATGCCGTGAAATGCCGTGGTGTTCTGCTCGACGGTGAACAGTTCGAGCGCACGCGCGCGTGCGGCGGCACCCAAGCGCTCACGGCGCTCGGGGTCGCGCAGGAGCGCCAGGCACGCCTCGGCGAGCGCCCGCGGGTTGCGCGGCGGTACGACGAGCCCCGTGCCGCCGATGACCTCCACGACCGCGCCGACGTCCGTGGACACCGTCGCGCGGCCGCAGAACATGGCCTCGACCAGGCTGATCGGGAATCCCTCGACGACGCTGGACAGCACGGTCACGGCGCCTGCGGCGTACGCGTCGGCGAGGTCCGGGAGTTCGGGGCCGCCGACCTCCTGGAAGGAGACGGGGTTGTCGCCGACGGAGTGCGGCCCTTCGGCCTCGTCGGGGAAGAGCTGCGCGGCCAGCACCCGGCAGTGCCCGAGATAGGCCTCGCCCTCGGCGCCGGCCGGTGTGCCGACGATCCGCAGCCTGGCCCTCGGCTCCTCCTTGCGGATCTCCGCGAAGGCGTGCAGCAACGAGACCAGGTCCTTGGCGGGTTCGACGCGGCCGACCCAGACCAGGGTGTCGGGATCCGCGCACTCCGGGGACTCGCCGACCTCCGCGAAGCGGGAGGCCTCCATGCCCGGGTAGACGGTGCGGAGTTTCGCGCGGTCGGCACCGCAGCGCTCCTGCCAGCGGCGTGCGTGCGCGTTGCCGGGCGTGACGACCTCGGCCCGGTCGTAGATCTCGGCGGCGAGCCTGCCGTGGAAGGAGGCGAGCAGGGACCGTACGGCGGGTGGAGCGTCCGTGGCGGCCAGGTAGTGCGTGCGCAGCCGGACACCGTACTCGGTCACCAGCAGGGGTACGCCGTGGAAGTGGCCGGCGAGCAGGCCGGGCAGGGCCGCGGGGCCGCCGGATGTGGCATGGCACAGGTCTACCGAGCCGAGCCCGTCGTCCTCGAACCAGTCGAGCGAGAGGGGGCGCAGGGTGTGTTCCAGATGTGCGGCGACGGCGAGCAGATCCGGTACGCGGGCCTCGCGCGCCGCCCTCAGGGCGCCGGGCGCACGACAGGCGCGCTCCAGGGCGCGTACGGCCGTCTCGGAGCGGAGCGCTCCCACCAGCCCGCCTTCGTCGCGGGCGAGTTCGGCGAGCCCGTACAGCGCGCTGCCGAAACGGTCCGCCTCAGTGGCGGGGGTCTTCCCGGACGCCTCGGAAGGGTCCCCGGCGCTCCCCGCGCACAGCGCGGTCGCCAACTCGCCGTAGCACTCGGCGAACCGTCGGCGCGCCCGCCGCCCGTACCGGATCCCGTCGTCGTCGGCCGTCCACAGCGGCGCCGTACGCACGCGGCTGACCTGCGGCGGCAGCGGGATCCAGCCCTCGTCCTCCTGGCGCTCGGTGCGGCTGAGCGCGTAGACGTCGAACTCATGCTGCCCGAGCCCGCGCACGAGCCGGTCGCACCAGAGCCTGGCGTCACCGCTCACATACGGATAGCCACCCTCCGTAAGCAGTCCGATGCGCACGAGCGCACCCCCGATCTCCCGTTTGGAGAGCCGCCGTTGACCCGGCGGCTCGCAGCGGGAAGAACGTATGCGGACAAGGCGGTGGTGCGACGGACGGTTGTCCGTCGCACCACCAGAAGGGGTGAACGCTCGTAACTTTCCCGTGCGGGTGGCGTTCGATCGCGCTAAGAGATCAAGCAGTTACGTTACGTCAGGCAGCGGCCAACTCCCGCCGGGCCGCCCTGCGTCGGGCCGCGACCTGGGGGTCGAGCGCCGGCACGGCGGCCAGGAGCTGCTTGGTGTACGGGTCCTGGGGGTTGTCGTAGACCTCGTCGGCGGGTCCGGACTCGACGATCCGGCCGGCGCGCATCACCATGACCCGGTCGCTGACCTGACGCACGACGGCGAGGTCGTGCGCGACGAAGACGAGCGCGAGCCCGAGTTCGCGCTGGAGTTCACCGAGGAGGGCGACGACCTGGGCCTGCGTCGTCACGTCCAGCGCGGAGACGGGCTCGTCGCAGACGATGACGCGCGGGTCGGCCGCGAGTGCCCGCGCGATGCCCACACGCTGGCGCTGGCCACCGCTGAACTCGTGCGGGTAGCGGTCGTAGTGCGCCCCGTCGAGCCCCACGCGCTCCAGCAGTTCCCTCACGCGCCCCCTGATCCGCTTCTCGTCCCGCTCCCCACGCGCGCGGAGCGGGTCGGCGATCGACTCGCCCACGCTGCGGCGGGGATTGAGGGAGGAGACGGGATCCTGGAAGACCATCTGCACGGCCGGGTTCACGCCCACGCGCGCGTGCCCGTCGTACCGGACCTCCCCCGCGGTCGGCTCCAGCAGCCCGACCAGCATGCGCCCCAGGGTCGTCTTGCCGCTGCCGCTCTCGCCGACGACGCCGAGGGTCTCGCCCCGGCGGACGGTCAGCGACACGTCGTCGACGGCCGCGAACGCCCGCTTGCCGCGCCCGAACTCGCGCCTGAGGCCCTTCGCCTCCAGGGCGACCTCGTCGGACGCCTCCGAGGGCGCGCGCGGCGCGTCCACGCGCGGGACGGCGCCGAGGAGTTCGCGGGTGTACGCCTGGGCGGGCGATCCCAGTACGGTGCCGACCGGCCCGTGTTCGACCACGCGCCCGTGCCGCATGACGAGCACCTCGTCGACGCTCTCGGCGGCCACGCCCACGTCGTGCGTGACGAGCAGCAGCCCCATGCCGGTCTCCTCGCGCAGCGTGTGCAGCAGGTCGAGGATCTGGGCCTGGACGGTCACGTCGAGCGCGGTGGTCGGCTCGTCGGCGATCAGCAGGCCGGGCTCACAGGCCAGCGCCATGGCGATGAGCGCGCGCTGCCGCATGCCGCCGCTGAACTCGTGCGGACGGGACCGCGACCGGCGCCGTGCGTCCGGAATTCCCACCCGGTCCAGTACTTCCGTCGCACGCGCGCGTGCCGCTCGTCGCGACACGCGCGTGTGCACGCGGTACACCTCGGCGATCTGGTCGCCGATCGCGTAGTACGGGTCGAGGGACGACAGCGGGTCCTGGAAGACCATGGCCGCCTTCGCGCCGCGCAGCCGCCGCAGGCCGTCCTCGGACACCTGCTGTACGTCGACGCCCGCGACCTCGATCGAGCCGCCGACCCGCGCGCCGGTCCCGCGGTGCAGCCCCAGCAGGGCCGAGGCGACCGTGGACTTGCCGGAGCCGGACTCGCCGACCAGGGCCAGGGCACCGCCCTGTTCCAGGCTGAAGGAGAGGCCGTCGACGGCCCTGAGGTCCCCGAACTCGACGGACAGATCCGTGACTTGGACGAGACTCACGTCAGTACCACCCGTCGGTCGGCCACCGCGTACAGCACGTCGGCGACGGCGTTGGCGAGGACCACGAAGAAGCCGATCACCAGGACCATGCCGACGACGACCGGGAGGTCCACGACGGTCACGGCATGCACCAGTTCCTGGCCGATGCCGGGCAGCCCGAAGAGCGACTCGATGAGCACGGCGCCGCCCACCGCACTGCCGAAGTCGTTGGCGTTCAGGGCGATGATCGGTGCCATGGCGCCCCGCAGGGCGTGCCGGCCCACGATGGACCGCTCGCCCACCCCGTAGGCGCGGAAGGTGCGGATGTGGTCCTCGGCGAGCGTCTCCAGCATCGACGCCCGGGTGAGCCGGGCGAAGTAGGCCGACTCGCTGAGGGCGAGGGTGAACCAGGGCAGCAGCAGGCCCCAGGCCCACTGCTCGGGGTCGTCGGAGAAGGAGACGTACTCCGGGAAGGGCAGCAGCTCCAGTTGCCCGCAGACCACGATCATCAGGACGAGGCCGATGACGAAGACCGGCGTGGAGATGCCCGCGAGGGTGATGCCGGTCAGCGCACGCTCGGTGAACCGGCCGCGACGCCAGGCGGAGAGCACCCCGGTGCCGACGCCCAGCAGGAGCCAGAGCACCATCGCTCCGACGACCAGCGACAGGCTGACGGGCAGCTTCGTCAGGATGATCTGGGTGACCTGCTGGTCGGTCTGGTACGAGAGCCCGAGACAGGGTGCCGAGCAGTGCTCGACGGACGTGCCGGTCGAGTAGTCCTGGCCGACGACGATGCCTTCCAGGAAGTGCCAGTAGCGCAGGTACAGCGGGTCGCCGAGCTTGAGCTGCTGGGCGACCTGGTGGACCTGTTCCGGTGAGCAGCGGGGGCCGCAGGTGATCTGGGCGACGTTGCCGGGAGTGGCGTAGAAGACGACGTAGATGATCACCGAGATGGCGAGCAGGGTGATCACGGTGGCCACGGTCCGGCGCAGCGCGAAACCGGTGAAGCCGCTCATGACCGCGCCTCCTGCTCGGCGCCCGTGTCCGCCTTGGCCTCCTGCTTGCGGCCCGTGCCCACGCGCAGGCGGGAGGCCGCGCGCGGGTCCAGGGCGGTGCGGATGCCGTCGCCGAGGACGGTGAGGGCGAGCACGGTCACGAACAGCGCGCTCGCCGGCAGCAGCAGGTACTGCGGGGCGGCCTGATACCAGACGTTGGCGGAGGTGAGCATCTGTCCCCAGGACGGCGTCGGAGGCTTCACACCGACACCGAGGAAGGACAGCGAGGCCTCGATGGCGATGTTGGCCGGGACCATGAGCGCGGCGTAGGTGATGACGGGCGCGGCGAGCCCGGGCAGCAGTTCCCGGCGGGCGATCCGCCAGGTGCTCCAGCCGCTGAGCCGGGCGGCGGAGACGTAGTCGAGTTCCTTCAGGCTGAGCGTCGCGGCGCGCGCGATCTTGGCGATGGTGCCCCAGGCGACGAAGCCGATGATGAGCGCGACCAGCACCGGCCTCGGGAAGCTGCTGGGCACGATGGCCAGCAGAGCCAACGCCATGATCATCAATGGCAGGGCGACGATGATGTCCGCGAGCCGGCTCAACAGTTGATCAACCCATCGGTTGCCGAGCGCGGCCGCGACGCCGACGACGACACCGAGGAAGACCTGCACGGCGGTGGCGGCGAGCGCGACGCCCAGGGAGACCCTGGCGCCGTAGACCAGCCGCGCGAACAGGTCGCGTCCGGTCTGCGGTTCGACGCCGAGCCAGTGGTCCCCGCTCACGCCTCCGAAGGAGCCGATCGGTACGCCTCCGCGCGCGGAGTCGACGAGCGAGGGGTGGTACGTGGTCGGGTCCTGGCCCTCGATCGCCGTGAGCAGCGGCGCGGCGAGCGCGACCAGGACCAGCAGCGCGACGACGGCCGCCGCGACGAGGGCGGCGCGCTGCGTACGCAGCCGCCGCCAGAACTGACGGGCCCCCGAGGTCCCCGAGGAGGACACCTCGGGGACCTGGGTGGCGACAAGTGCCTCGCTCACGGCGCTACTTGACCGCGACCTGCGAGATGTCCAGCACGCCGGTCCAGTCGCTGATCACGACGTTCTTGATGTCGCTGCCGACCAGGCGCTTGTAGACGGGGTGGAACAGCGGCACGGTCAGGGCCTGCTCACCGATCTTCTTGTCCAGTGCACCCCACCTCTTGGCGGCCGCGTCAAGATCGGTCAACTTGTTGATCGCGTCAATCTCGTCATTGACCGACTTGTCGTTCAACAGGCCGTTGTTGAAGTTCGAGCCGTCCTTGACGATCTGCCGGCCGTCGAAGATCGGGGCGAGGAAGGGACCGCCGGAGGGCCAGTCGGCACCCCAGTGGGCGAGGAAGAAGCCGGGCTCGGTCTTCACGTTGTGGATCTTGTCCCGGTAGTCGTTGTCCTCCAGGCCCTGCAGCTTGACCGTGATGCCGGCCTTCTTGAGCGCGTCCTGGATCGCGGTCGCGATCTCCGGGCTGGTCTCGAAGTCCTTGGCGTTGGAGTGGCTCAGGGTGATCGTGAGCCCGCTCTTGTAACCCGCCTGGGCCAGCAGCTCCTTGGCCTTGGCCGCATTGCCCGTCTTGCCTGCCGGGAAGAGGTCGTAGGGCGTGTAGCCGAAGGACTTCTGGTTCGGCAGGTAGGTGGTGGCCGCCTCGGCGAGCGCGGAACCGCCGGCCGCGTTGATCACCGACGACCGGTCGATGGCGTACGAGATCGCCTGCCGCACCTTGACGTTGTTGAACGGCTTGACGGTCGGGTTGAACGCTATGTAGTTCGTGTAGCCGAAGTGGCCCGTGCCGACGCGCGCGGCCAGGCTCTTGTCGCCCGACACCTTGGCGAGTTCGGCCGGACCGAGGTTGGTGTCCGTCGTGACGGCGGACGCGTCCGCGCCCTGGGACGCGGACAGCCGCTGGTTGATCACGGAGGAGTCCAGACCGGACCGCACGTCGACCTTGTCCGGGTAGGCCTTGCGCTCGTCGTCCACGGCCGTGGACCAGTACGTGTTGCGCTCCAGGACGAGGCGCTCACCGTCGTTCTCGTTCTTGACGACCTTGTAGGGGCCGGACGAGATCGGGTGCTCCTCGTACTTCGTACCCGTGTCCTTGGCCTTGGGTACGGGCGTGAACTGCGTCTGCGTGGCCAGGTACGGGAACTCGCCCTCGGGCTTGTTCAGGTGGAAGACGATGGTCCGGCTGTCCGGCGTCTCGATCGCCGACAGGCCCTTCGCGTCCTTCTTGTTCTTGTACGGGCCCTGGTAGCCGGCCGCGCCGACCAGCCAGTCCCTCAAGTAGGGGGCGCCGCCGGACAGTTCGGGCGCGAAGGAGCGCTCGATGCCGTACTTGATGTCGGCGGAGGTGATCGGCGTGCCGTCCTCGTACTTGAGACCCTTCTTCAGGGTGTACGTCCACACCGTCGCGTCCTTGTTGGGGCGCCCGGTGTCGGTGGCGAGGTCCGGGACGACCTTGGCGCCGGCCGCGCCGTTCTCGCGGTTGCGGGTGGTGAGCGTGCGGAAGACCAGCGACGGGACGTTGCCGCCGCCGGAGGTGTACAGACGCGCGGGGTCGAAGTCCGTCTGGGCCTCGGAGTTCAGGACCGTGAGCGTGCCGCCCTTGTGCGGGGTGGAGTCGCCACCGGAGCCCTTGGCATCGTTGTCCTTCGGCCCGCAGGCGGCGGCGCCCGCTGCCAGAACCAGGCCTACGGATGCCGCGGCCACACGGCGCGCTGTGGTGGACGGTTGACGCATCGGAATTGACGACCTCTCGGGTGGTTCGGACCGGTTGGCCCGAATCGTGAGACGGATGGACGAGGAGTGAGACGAAAGTGAACAGACCTCTGCCCGGGCGTCAGGTCGTCGAAATTCGTGACCGAGTCACTGCGACCGAATCACAGTGACTGGCTCACGAAGGGAAGAAAGATCGCGACGCGAACGCCTGAAGGCGGACGTCAGCGACAGTGGATGTCGGCCACGCACAGCGGGGTCACGCCGATGAGCGCCAGCTCGAAGGCGGCGCGCGCGAAGGCATGGGGGGTCGACATGCCCAGAAATATGTATGAACTTTCTGCGCATGTCAACGTGACATATGAGGCGCCTGTCAACTCGCCGGGTACGGCCAGGGATTGGGCAGACAGTGGATCCCGTCGTGGTCGAGGAACTTGGTCTGCTGCTGCATGACCGGCGCGAGCTGGCCGTTCTTGCTGCAGGAGACGTGGCCGTGGCCGAGCCGGTGACCGACCTCGTGATTGATCAACATCTGCCGGTAGGCGTGAATTTGATCACCGTAGGTCTGGGATCCCTGTGCCCACCTGTACGCGTTGATCATCACGCGCTCGGTGGAGGCCGAGTCGCACGAGACGTTGTCCTCGGTGGTGTCGAGGCCGGACTTGGCGCACCATTCCGCCGTCGTTCCCGGGCTGGCGAGTGTGATCACGAAGTCGGGCTTGCCGGTGTGGATGCGTTCAAAGGTCCGGGCGCCGTGGTGCGCCCAGCTCCGGTCGTCGTTCAGCGTCTTCTGTACGGCCTGGGCAAAGAGTGCGCCGTCGAGCCCGAGCCCCTGCTCCACGTCCACGCGGTAGGTGTACTTCTGTCCCGTGCCTGGCGCCTTGTCGAACCCGGGGACCGCGTCGAACTTCCCCGGCCCCTTGAGCGTCGCGCCGAGCGGGTACTTCTCCCCCATCGCCTGCGCATAGGTCAGCGTCGCCACGCTCGGCGACGAGGACGGCCGCGCGTCCGAGCCCCGGGCGTCCCGCGCCTGGTCGGTGGCGGACCGCGTTCCTACGGCGTCGTCGTCGCGCCCGTCCGTGACCTGCCCGGCGACGATCACGGCCAGCACGGTGGTGACGGCGGCGGCCGCGATTCCGGTGAACGTCCGCCCTTTGCCGCCCTTGGCCTGCGCCGGCACACCGGTCGGCACACCGGCCGGCGGCGCGTCGTCGTCGGTCTCGGAGGGGACTCCGACGCCGGTGCGCGGATCCCAGTCGGTGACGGAGGCGTACGGGTCCGAGGCGTGTGCGGAGACGGCGTTGCGAGGCGCGAAGACGTCGTCGTCCTCGCCGAAGGCGTCGAGGTAGTCCTGCCGCGGCCCGCCGGGCGGCGCCTGCCGCTGCCGCGGTATGGGGACGCCGGACCCTCTCAGCTCACCCCATCCGCCGCCGCCTTCACGCTGCTCGGGGTGACCACCACGGACTTGGGGCGTGCCGCGGGCAGGGGTGCCGTCGGCGAGCCGGGGAACACCACGCGCGGGCGTGCCGTCAGGAAGAAGCGGCACCCCACGCGCGGGCGTACCGTCCGCAAACCGCGGCACCCCATGTGCCGGCGTACCGTCCGCCGGCCGCGGAACCCCACGGGCAGGCGTGCCTTCCGCCCTGCCCGGCGTCCCGTACGTCGAAGGCTGCTGCCCGGACGGCGGCCCGGGCACCCTGCGCCCACCGGCACCGCCCTGCGGTCCCTGCCCCGGCCCTTGGCCCTGCCCCTGCGGCACCGGCCCCTCCGAGCCCCGAGCGCCGCGACGCCCCCTGGCGCCCCAGGGCCCCGTGGAAGCTCCAACTCCCTCAGGCCCCGCAGGAGCCGGGTATCCCGCAGAACCGGCGGAAGCCCCGGCCCTGCCGGTACCCGCAGCGGTTCCGGGCCCCCCGGAGCCGCCGGAGTCCCCGGATTCCCGCCCGTCGCCCGTGTCCCCGGCGTCCTTCGCGGAGGTCGGGCCTCCGCGGCGGCTGTGGCGTCCCACGTCGGCCCTCAGCTCCCCGAGCTCTCGGCAGCGGTCTCGCCGTCGCCGACGACCGCATCACCGCCGTCGGCGGAGGCCGAGCCGTTGACGGCCGGCTTCCCTGGTGGAAGACCCGCTGCCAACTCGCCCGCATCGCGGAGGAGTTCGTGGAAGGCGCGGGCCACCGTCTCCGGGTACTCCATCATCGCCACGTGCCCCGCCTCCGGCAGGGTGAGCAGGCGGGAGTCGCGGAAGGCGCGAGCCGCCCGCCGCGCCATGCGGTACCCGACGAGTTGGTCGCGGCCGCCGTACACGAGCAGGGTCGGGGCGAGGACGCGCTCGGCCTGGCGCCACAGCCCGTGCTGGCCGCCCAGCGTGTACGCGTTCACGATCCCGCGCGCGGAACGCGTCATCGCGTCCCAGAAGTACGGCAGTTGAAGGCGCCGTTCCATCTCCTCCACGGCGTTGCTGAAACCTTCCGGCGATACCCGTCCGGGGTCGCCGTAGCACAGCGCCGTCACCCCGTTAACGCGCTGCTCCGCGGTCCACTCCCTGGTGAGCCGGGTGAACAGGCCGGTGACTCCGGGCAGCGCCAGCAGCGCCGTCGGCACCGCCGTCCGCTGGACGAGGATCTCCGGCAGCGCCGGCGACACGAGCGTGAGCGTCCGCACCAGGTCGGGGCGCAGTGCCGCGACGCGGGTGGTGACGGCGCCACCGAGTGAGTTGCCGAAGAGGTGCACCGGCCCGCGGCCGGACCCGTCGAGGAAGCGGATGACCGCGCGCGCGTGCCCGGTGACCGAGTAGTCGCCGTCGTCCGGCGGCGGGGAGTCGCCGAATCCGGGGAGGTCGACGGCCTCGCCGTCGACGACCCCCTCCAGCTGCTCCATCAGCGCCGACCAGTTCTGCGAGGAACCGCCGAGCCCGTGGACGTACAACGCGGGCGGCAGCCCCTCGCGTGTCGGTGGTCTCGACCGCACCGTCAGCGTGATCCCCGGCAGTCCGACCGACCTGAGCCGCTCGCCCTCCGCGACCCTGACGGGCGCCACCTTCGGGAGCACATTGGTCGCCGGCACGGACGGCAGCTCGGTCGAAGACATGCGGCAATGTTACGAGACGATCACGTAGTGGCTCGTGTGTTCGGCTGTGTTCGCCGTCACAGATCGCGTTCACACCGCATAGCGTCCGGATGCCGTGTCTCCTAGGCTCGTATTGAGGGCACCCGCTGTGGCCCCTGCTTCTTTCAGGGACATTCGTAGGAAGGGAGCCCAACCATGGCCATAGACCCCACCGATCCCGAGACGTTCGAGGTCGAGGACGCGCAGGAAGCCCAGGAGATCGACGTCGAGGCCCCGGAGAACGACGCCGCGGAGCAGCTCGCGGGCCTGACGCCGGACCGCGACGACCCTCTCGAGGACGTGGACCCGGCCAAGGCGAACGAGGCCGACATCATCGAGCAGCGCCGCGTCGTCTCCATCGACGAGGACGATTACCGCTGACGAGGGATGACGAGGGACACGGAGGCGCCGGAGGGTGCCACTGAGCTGGAACGGCGCTGCCTGATGCCCGTTTCAGTCCGGTTTGAAACTCTCTGCGCGGCTTTCGTCACCGTCCGGTCCGTGAAATTCTGCGCTCGCACCGCGCACACCAGGGTTACCGAAAAGTACGATGGCGGCGCGGCGCACACCGCATGTGGACGATTTTGGGAGGCGGCGTGACAGCCATCGAGCAGACAGAGGCAGCACGCCCGCGAGGCACGCGCCTGCCGCGCCGTGCCCGACGGAACCAGTTGCTGGGCGCCGCCCAGGAAGTCTTCGTGGCGCAGGGCTACCACGCGGCCGCCATGGACGACATCGCCGAGCGTGCCGGCGTCAGCAAGCCGGTGCTCTACCAGCACTTCCCGGGCAAGCTCGACCTCTATCTCGCCCTGCTGGACCAGCACTGCGAGTCGCTGATCGGGGCGGTACGCGAAGCGCTCGCGTCGACGACCGACAACAAGCAGCGCGTACGGGCGACGATGGACGCCTATTTCGCGTACGTCGAGGACGACGGCGGCGCCTTCCGCCTGGTCTTCGAGTCGGACCTGACGAACGAGCCCGCCGTGCGCGAGCGCGTCGACAAGGTCACGACCGAGTGCGCGGAGGCGATCTGCGAGGTCATCGCCGAGGACACCGGCCTGTCGCGCGCGGAGTCGATGCTGCTGGCCTCCGGTCTCGGCGGTCTCGCCCAGGTGGTGGCGCGTTCGTGGCTGCACAGCGACCGCAGCGTGCCGCGCGACCAGGCGGTGCAGTTGCTGACTTCGCTGGCCTGGCGCGGTATCGCGGGCTTCCCGCTGCACGGCATCGAACAGCACCACTGACGGCGCGGCACTCCTCTCCGGCGGGCATTTGTTCCCGTCGCCTGTTCGCTCTTGGCGTTCCGGGGCGGAGCGTGTTCGTCCCCTCACCGGGCTAATGTGTGCTGGGTACGGCGCGTAAAGGTCGCGCACTTCACTGACCGTCGGAGGGACTTAGCCGTGGAGGTCAAGATCGGCGTGCAGCACGCGCCCCGCGAGATCGTTCTGGAGAGCGGTCAGAGTGCCGAGGAGGTCGAGCGGATCGTGGCCGAGGCACTTGCCGGGAAGTCGCAGCTGCTGACCCTCGTGGACGAGCACGGCCGCAAGGTCCTCGTCCCGGCCGAGCGCCTCGCCTACGTCGAGCTCGGCGAGCCGGCCCCGCGCAAGGTGGGCTTCGGAGCGCTGTAGGCACACATCATGGGAAGGGGTCCGGCAGCCGATGGCTGCCGGACCCCTTCCCGTTTTCCGCAAGATTTTTTTCTCCACGTCTGGAGCACAACTCGCACACAGGGGAGGATTGCATTCCGCAGGTCACGGGTATGACGGGCTACGAACGTGATACTCACCGTGACGCGCAGTGTGGCCGTGGGAGGGACCCTCATGATGTTGTTCGAAGCGCTCGGCTCCGCCCTGCTCGGCCTCGTGCTGGCGTGGGGCGCGGACCGCCGTCTCTCCCACCGCCTGCCCGCCCGTTCGCTCGTGCTGGCGACGGGTGTCACCGGAGCCCTCTTCGGCGCCTTCGTCACCGAGAGCGCCTTCGACCCCGGTTTCGCGCTGCTCGTCCTGATCGGCGCGGCGATCGTCTCGACCGCCTCCCTGTCACTGCTGCTGCGCCCGGCGGGAAGACTCCGCCGCCGCTCGGCCCCGGCGTAGGCATACGGCGCCGGTTCGAGCGACGGCGCGGGCAGCGTCCGTAAGGGCGCGGGGCTGTACCGATCTGTGGCTGCGGCGTGGGCTGCGCCGGCCCCATCCCGCCACAGCCCCCACCCCGCCTCAGCCCTCAGCCTCCGCGTCAGCCCTCACTCGCACCGCCGCAGTCCTCACCCCGCCGCAGCCGCGCATACGACCGGGCCACGCGCGGGGGTGCTACGCGGCCAGGCCCAGCGCGGCCATCCGCTTCGTGTGCGCCTCGGTGATCCGCGAGAACATCCGCCCGACCTCGGCGAGATCGAACCCGTCGGCCACACCCCCGACCAGCATCGTCGACAGCGCGTCCCGGTCCGCGACCACCCGCTGGGACTGCGAAAGGGCCTCGCCCATCAGCCGCCTCGCCCACAGCGCCAGCCGGCCGCCCACGCGCGGATCGGCGTCGATGGCGGCCCGCACCTTCTCCACGGCGAAGCCGGCGTGCCCGGTGTCGTCCAGAACGGCCAGCACCAGCTCACGCGAGTCCGAGTCGAGCCGGGCCGCGACCTCCCGGTAGAAGTCACTGGCGATCGAGTCGCCGACGTACGCCTTGACCAGCCCTTCCAGCCAGTCCGAAGGCGCCGTCTGCTTGTGGAAGCCGTCCAGCGCGGCGACGAACGGGTCCATCGCGCGCGTCGGCTCCTCGCCGATCTCCGTGAGCCGGTCCCGCAGCCTCTCGAAGTGATGGAACTCGGCCGACGCCATCTTCGCCAGCTCCGCCTTGTCCGCCAGCGTCGGCGCCAGCTTGGCGTCCTCCGCGAGCCGCTCGAACGCGGCGAGCTCGCCGTACGCGAGCGCGCCGAGCAGGTCGACGACCGCGGCGCGGTACTGGGGGTCCGCGGACGACCGGTCCCAGTCCTGGGCGGCCACTCCGGTGTGCTCGGCGGGTGCGTCAGAGGTGTTGTCAGGCGTCGTCATGAAGCGCACAATAGTCCGCTTGCCGGGCCGCGGAAGTCCCTGGTCAATCAGTGTGATGACGGCTACGTGACCAAATCGGCCACCGCATGTGCGAGATTCCGGGGTATGGTGGTAATGCGCCTGCCGACTACTCGACGGGCCGCACGTATGAGGATGCCCGGTCGGTGGCCCGATCGGCTCCGACCCGACAGCCCTCCTTGTCCGTACGGCACATTGCGTACGGCGTTCGGAGGGACATCCCTCAGCGGTACGAGCGCTAGAGCGTCGGCAGTGGTCCCGTGCGTTACGGCAAGCCCGTAAGGCAGCCGACGTCCCCCGGCACGGTCCGTCAAAGACCCCCGCGCTCGCCTCGCACCGCGCACACAGAAGAGGCAGCACCCTGACTACCACGTTCAGAGATCTCGGCATCCTTCCCGAGACCGCCGAGGCCCTCGAAGCCGTCGGCATCATCACCCCCTTCCCCATCCAGGAGATGACCCTCCCCGTCGCCCTCTCGGGCACGGACGTCATCGGCCAGGCCAAGACCGGCACCGGCAAGACGCTGGGCTTCGGTCTCCCGCTCCTTGAGCGCGTCACCGTCCCCGCGGACGTGGAGGCGGGGCGCGCGAAGCCCGACGACCTGACCGACGCCCCGCAGGCGCTCGTCGTCGTCCCCACCCGTGAGCTGTGCACGCAGGTCACCAACGACCTGCTGACCGCGGGCAAGGTGCGCAACGTACGCGTTCTCGCCATCTACGGCGGCCGGGCCTACGAGCCCCAGGTCGAGGCCCTGAAGCGGGGCGTCGACGTGATCGTGGGCACCCCGGGCCGCCTTCTGGACCTCGCGGGCCAGAAGAAGCTCAACCTCAAGCACATCAAGGCACTTGTCCTCGACGAGGCCGACGAGATGCTCGACCTGGGCTTCCTGCCCGACGTCGAGAAGATCATCAACATGCTGCCGCCCCGCCGCCAGACGATGCTGTTCTCGGCGACCATGCCGGGCGCGGTCATCGGACTCGCGCGCCGCTACATGTCACAGCCCACGCACATCCGCGCCACCTCGCCGGACGACGAGGGCGCGACGGTCGCGAACACCACGCAGCACATCTACCGCGCGCACAACATGGACAAGCCCGAGCTGGTCGCCCGCATACTGCAGGCCGACGGCCGGGGCCTGGCCATGGTCTTCTGCCGTACCAAGCGCACCGCGGCCGACCTCGCCGACCAGCTCAAGCAGCGCGGCTTCGCGGCCGGCGCGGTCCACGGCGACCTCGGCCAGGGCGCCCGCGAGCAGGCGCTGCGCGCCTTCCGCAACGGCAAGGTGGACGTCCTCGTCTGCACCGACGTCGCCGCCCGCGGCATCGACGTCGAGGGCGTGACGCACGTCATCAACTACCAGTCGCCGGAAGACGAGAAGACGTACCTGCACCGCATCGGCCGTACCGGCCGCGCGGGTGCGAAGGGCATCGCGATCACGCTCGTCGACTGGGACGACATCCCGCGCTGGCAGCTCATCAACAAGGCGCTGGACCTGGGCTTCAACGACCCGCCGGAGACGTACTCCACCTCCCCGCACCTCTACGAGGAGCTGAGCATCCCCGCGGGCACCAAGGGTGTCCTGCCGCGTGCCGAGCGCACCCGCGCGGGGCTCGACGCGGAGGAGCTGGAGGACCTGGGCGAGACCGGCGGCCGCGGCGCACGCGGTGGCCGCGGTCGCGGTGGACGTGACGAGCGCGGTGGACGTGACGAGCGTGGCGGCCGGGGCGAGTCCCGCCCCGCCGAGCGCGAGCGCGAGCGCCCGGACCGTACGCCGCGTCGTCGCCGCCGTACGCGCGGCGGGTCGACGGTGGACGCGACGGCCACTCCGAACATCTCCGCCGAGGTCTCCACGGAGGTCTCGTCGCCCGAGGAGGCCTCCGGCCCCCGCACCCTGCGTCGTCGTCGCCGCACCCGTGGCGGTTCGGGGTCGGAGCCGGTGACGGCCGCGGCCACGGCGCCCGAGGCAGCGGAAGCCGCCGTCACGACGGCGGAGGGCCCCGCCCTGGACGCAGCCCCCGAGGCCCCGGTGCCGTCGCGTCGCCGCCGCACCCGCAAGTCCGCGGAGACGACGGCAGCGGAGACGGTTGCTCAGGAGACGCCGTCGGTCGCGGAGGCTCCGGCAGCCGTGGCGGCCCCCGAGCCCGAGGCTCCCGCCGCCAGGCCGCGCCGCCGCACCCGCAAGGCGACGACCGCTGCGGAGGCCGCGGTCGACACGGCCGAGGCCACCACCGAGTCCGCCCCGGAGCCGGCCGAGACCACACCGCGCCGCCGGACCCGCAAGGCGACGGCAGCGGCGGAGACCGCGGTCGACACGGCCGAGGCCACGCAGGCCAAGCCGCGCACCCGGACCCGCAAGACGGCCGCCGCCACCGAGACCCCGGTCGACACGGCCGAGGCCACGGAAGCCAAGCCCCGTACCCGGACGCGCAAGACGACGGCTGCCGCCGAGGCCACCGTCGACACCGCCGAAGCGGTCGAGGCGAAGCCCCGCACCCGGACGCGCAAGGCGGCCGCCGTCGCCGAGATCCCGGCGCAGGCCGCCGAGGAGCCGGTGGCCAAGCCGCGTACCCGGACCCGCAAGGCGACGGCTGCGGCGGAGGCCGCGGTCGACACGGCCGAGGGCACGGAGACCAAGCCGCGCACCCGGACCCGCAAGACGGCTGAGGCCGCCTCGGAAACCACCGAGGCGGCAGCTCCCCGTCGGCGTACGCGCAAGGTCGTCGAGTCCGCCGACGTCGCTGTGGCGCCGGAGGCCACCGAGGCGAAGCCGCGCCGTACGCGCAAGGCGACGGCTGCGGCGGAGGCCGCGGTCGACACGGCCGAGGGCACGCAGGCCAAGCCGCGCACCCGGACCCGCAAGACGACCGCCGCCACCGAGACCCCGGTCGACACGGCCGAGGCCACGGAAGCCAAGCCCCGTACCCGGACGCGCAAGGCGGCAGCGGCCCCCGCGGTCGACACGGCCGAGGCCACCGAGGCCAAGCCGCGCCGCACCCGCAAGGCCGCCGTCGCCGCGATCCCGGCGCAGGCCGCCGAGGAGCCCGAGGCCAAGCCCCGCACCCGCGCCCGCAAGGCCACGGCATCCGCCGAGGCCACCGCGGACGCGGCCGAGGCCAAGCCCAGGACGCGCCGTACGCGCAAGGCCACGGCCGCAGCGGAGTCCGCGGAGAGCTGATCCCTCCCTCACCGACGGCCCGGTCCACCTCGTGTGGACCGGGCCGTCGGCGTTCCGGCACCTGCCTTCATGCCTGCCCCTGCCGGCCTCACCGTGGGGCAGCCGTGGCCCCGCGACACCGCCCGGACAGACCGCCTCGCCCCCCTCCGCGACAGTCGCAAGCCACCCCGGATGTCCCAGCCCGTCCCCCTCCCCGTCACCGTCGCCCGATAACCTCACCTCATGAGCAGGCCCCCGAGCTTCACCCCGCCCCCCGGCGCCCGCGCGTACTCGCTGCGTACCGCGCGCGGAGAGTTCGCCGTCGTCGACTCGCCCGTGGCGGACGGAGTCGTGCCCAAGGGAACCGCGCTGTTGCTGCCCGGGTTCACCGGCAGCAAGGAGGACTTCAACCCACTGCAGGAGACACTTTCGGCGCGCGGTTACCGGACCGTCGCGGTGGACGGGCGGGGGCAGTACGAGTCCGACGGGCCCCGGGACGACGAATCGGCTTACGCCCAGGCCGAGTTGGCGCAGGACGCGCTCGCCCAGGCTGCCGCCCTCGGCACCCCCGTGCACCTCGTCGGCCACTCCCTCGGCGGCCAGATCGCGCGGGCCGCGGTCCTGCTGGACCGCGCTCCCTTCCTGTCGCTCACGCTGATGGCCTCCGGCCCCGCCCAGATCTCCGTCTCCCAGCAGCAGCGCGTCAAGCTGCTCCGGGACGCGCTCGCCGTGATGAGCATGGCCGAGGTGTGGGAAGCGATCCAGGCCATGGAGCCGCCCGAGGAGACCGACACCGGCGACCTGGACGCGGGGCTCGACGACCAGGACGACCTGCGCCGCCGCTGGCTCGGCAACAAGCCCGCCCAACTCATCGCCACAGGCCTCCAGTTGTGCGTCGAACCGGACCGGGTTGCGGATCTGGCCGCCGTGGCACTGCCGTTCCACGTCCTGTCGGGTTCCCGCGACGACACCTGGGCGGTGCCTCTGCTCGACGACATGGCGCTGCGGCTGCGCGCGCACCGCACCGTCGTGCAGGGCGCCGAACACTCACCGAACACGGACAACCCGCTCGACACGGCCCGCGCTTTCGCGGACTTCTGGGACCGGTCTCAGTCCCGCTAGGGTCCTGCACCGCAACGGGGGAACACCCACCGACGGATTTCAGGCGCAGGACACCGGTGCTGTCCAGTCCCGGCTAGTACTGCGTCTGCAGGTGCTCCCAGAATCCGTCCCGCAGCGCGCGCCGCAGATCCGCCTGGCCGCGCAGTGAGTACTGCAGCAGGCCCTCCGCCTCCACCAGCAGGTCCTGGTCCACCGAGCCCGGCAGGTAGGGGTGCCCGGGCAGCAGTTCCACCAGGGAGTCGCGGCCCCGCGCGGCCAGCCACTTCGCCGCGATCTGCGCGCCGACGAATCGGACGCCCTCGCGGGTGGGCCGCGCCGTGGTGGACTCGTAGGCGGCCGCGGTGCGCCGGGAGACGTACGGCTTGAAGAAGTCGAGGTCGAGGGTGCGCTGGCTGTCGACCTCCCAGAGCAGGGGCTCCGCCTGGTTGCGTCCCTCGGGGGCTTCGATGCCCCACAGGTGGACGCGCGCCCCGTACCCCTGCGCCGCCTCGACCGCGGACACCAGGTCCTCGTCGCCGCCAAGCAGGGCCGCGTCGCTGATCGCGCGGTGTCTGGCCAGTGACTCCAGATCCGACCTGATCAGCGAATCGACGCCCTTCTGCTGGTTGTTGGCGTTGAGATTGCCCAGCCGGACCTTCACGTCCGGGAGCTCGGCGATCGACTGCTGCTCGGCGGTGTGGATACGGCGTCTCGCGCCGTCGTACCAGTAGACGCGGAGCAGCCGGCTGTCCGCGAAGATCGTGCGGGCCTTGTCGATGAGTGCCTCGATCAGGCCCTCCGCGTCCAGGTCGAAGGCGCGACGGTCCTCCGTGCCCGCCACCAGCCGGCCCGCGGCCGCGTACAGGTATCCCGCGTCGACGAAGATCGCATGCGTCGAGGGTGTCTTCGCCACCTCGGCGAGCATGCGCTGCAGCAGCTCGTTCGTGCGGTCGATGCGGGCACTGAGAGCCACGTGGTCGTCGTTCATCGCCTCCATTGTCCCGGCGGTCACGCTGCGAACACAACTGGTCCCGGTCGGTCTCCCCTGCGATGGCTTACCGCCGAGTAGTTAGCCGTTCGAAAAATTTCTTTAGCGTAGGGAATGTTTGTAACACGCAGCCCGTTGACTACTACGAACACAGCGAGACGAAGGGAGAGGCCATGCGCTTCGAAATCATGCGACTCGACGAGGTCAACGGCACGACCGTGGACAGCACTGTCGTGGACGCCGCCTCCGTCAACCGGATCGTTCAGCAGGCTGCCGCCATCGGGCAGCGGCTCTGGATCCGGCCGGCCGAGAGTTCGGCCGTATAACAGACGCGGATCACCGCAGAAACTTCAGAGCCCCCGTACGGCATCGACGCCGTACGGGGGCTCTGCGCATGGCGGGCGAAGGACGGGGCGAGCTCACGCGCCCTTGATCACCTGCATGACGCCGTTGATGATCTGCTGCACGGCGATGGCGGAGAGCATCATGCCCGCGAGCCGCGTCACCAGGACCACGCCGCCCTCCTTGATGACCCGGATGATCAGCAGTGAGTACCGCATCACCACCCACAGCACGACATGGATGGCGAGGATCGCGCACCACACCGACACCTGCGTGGCCACACTGTCGGCCTTCTGCACGGCGAGGATCACGGAGACGATCGCGCCCGGACCGGCCAGCAGCGGCATGCCGAGCGGTACGAGCGCCACGTTGACGTCCTTGGTCTGCTTGGGCTCGTCGGTCTTGCCGGTCAGCAGGTCGAGGGCGATGAGCAGGAGCAGCAGCCCGCCCGCGATCATCAGCGCGGGCACGGAGACGTGCAGGTAGTCGAGGATCTGGTGCCCGAGCAGCCCGAAGACGGTGATCACGCCGCCGGCGACGCAAACGGCCTGGAAGGCCATCCGCTTCTGCACCTTGCCGGGGCGTCCGGCGGTCAGGGCGAGGAAGATCGGGGTGATCCCGGGGGGATCCATGATGACAAAAAGGGTCAGGAAGAGGGAGCCGAAGACGGCGACGTCGAACATGGGTTACTGGCCTTGCGGGAGAGGGACGGTGAGGAACAGACGTGAGCGTGAGCGGGAGGGGGCCGTTGCTCAGGCCCCGCCGGTCCCCGGCACCGGGAACGCCCCCGTCGCCCGCCGCGTGATCTCCCCGTACACCTCGGGATCCGTGACGTACTCGCCGAGCACGCACGTCTTGCGGCTGCCGTGGTAGTCGCTGGAGCCGGTGGTCAGCAGCCCCAGTTCCTTCGCCAACCCGCGCAGTCGTGCCCGCGTCTCCTCGTCGTGGTCCATGTGGTCGACCTCGATGCCGTCGAGCCCGGCGGCGGCCATCTCGGCGATCGCGGACTCCGGTACCGTCCGACCGCGCTTGCTGGCGCCCGGGTGCGCGAAGACGGTGACGCCGCCCGCGGCCTTGACCAGCCGGATCGCCTCGAAGGGGTCCGTCTCGTGCTTCTCGACGAAGGCCCGGCCCCGGTCGGCCAGCCAGTCCGCGGTGAACGCGTCGCTCACGGTCGGTACGACGCCGAGCTCGACGAGCGCGGTGGCGACGTGCGGGCGCCCGACCGAACCGTCACCGGCGATCCGCGCGACCTGCTCCCAGGTGACCGGCACGCCCAGCCCGTTCAGCTTGGCGACCATGCCCTGGGCTCGCGGCACCCGGTCGTCCCGCACCAGCTCGCGCTCGGCGAGCAACGCCGGCTCCTCAGGATCGAAGAGGTAGGCGAGCATGTGCATGGAGACACCGTCGACACGGCAGGACAGCTCCGCACCGGTGACGAGCGTGAGCCCCTCGGGCAGTGCGCCGATCGCCTCGGCATATCCACGGGTCGTGTCATGGTCGGTCAGGGCGACGACGTCCAGCCCGGCCGCCGCGGCATTGCGCACCAGCTCGGCCGGCGTGTCCGTACCGTCGGAAGCAGTGGAGTGGGCGTGCAGATCGATACGCACCACGCGAACTCCAGGCGATGACGGGACGGAAGGGAACGCTCAAGGATAACCGGATTTTCCAGCCCCCCTGTCACACCCGCACCCACCGAGCGCCCCCTACGAACACGCTGTGGACAACTCCCCGAAGGGGCACCGGGAACTGCGCGACCAGCCACAGACGGCCCGCAGCCGCCCACGCACCCCACACACCCACCCCAGCAGGCGCCACGGCTCAGGCAAGCGCGCGGAGACCGGGCGCTACGGCTCAAGCAAGCGCGGCGAGAGCGCCCCGCAAGGCACCAGCTCCAGCTCGGCCCCCGCATCCCGCAGATCCGTCAGCACCAGCTCGTCGTACATCAGCAGTCCCGACTGCTCGGGCCACACAACCGCCCAGAGCCACAGACCGAGCGCCTCACCCGCGAACACCGCACGGTCGTCCGGGCCGCCGGAGACATGCCACAGCGGAGTGGGCCGGCCGCCGGCCAGCACCTTGGCCTCGGGCGGCTTCTCGACGTTCAGATACGGCCCCGGATCCGGACCGTCGACACCCGCGTACCGGGCGCCGAGCCCGACACCGAGCTCCTCGGCGACCAGGATCAGCTCCCCCATACCGCCGAGCGGCCCCGGCCCCGAGCAGGCCACCGCGGTGGCCCGACCACCGTGGCGATCGTCGCCCGCGCAGGCCACGCCCGTGAACAGCCAGCCGACCGGCAGGGGCCACGGCATCCACACCGGAACCTGAGTGCGATGCACCACGACGCTGAGGGCCTCGACGCTGGGCGGGACCACAGGCTGCACCGGATGCACGGTGCCGTGCTCGTCGCACTGCCACGAATCGGCGAAGAGTCCGGGAGCCCTGACCCGGCCACCACACTTCGGGCAACTGGGTTCGCCCCTCATAGGGCCCCACGGTCCTACCCTCGCTCCCCCACGTCAAGGACGATCACCCGTCCGGACGGAACCCTTCACCGGAACCCTCGCCGGGCAAAACTAGATGCCACTTGCATTAATTAGCTCAGCTAACTTACTATGTGTATACACCAACCACTTTCTGACCGAAGTGAACCGAGCGAACCGAAGTGAACCGGAGTGGAGGAAGCATGGACGACCCATTCGACGCGGGAGCGGGCAGCATCCTGCGGCAGCCGAAGGCCGTGTGGGCGACGGCCGGTGCGTCCGTCGTGGCGTTCATGGGCATCGGACTCGTCGACCCGATCCTGCCGTCCATCGCCAGGGGCCTGGACGCCACGGCCGGCCAGGTCTCCCTGCTCTTCACCTCGTACTTCCTGATCACCGCCGTCGCGATGCTGGTCACGGGCTTCGTCTCCAGCCGCATCGGCGGCAGGAAGACCCTGCTGCTCGGCCTCGCGTTCGTCGTGGTCTTCGCGGGCCTGGCGGGCACCTCGAACTCGGTCGGCGAGCTGGTCGGCTTCCGCGCCGGCTGGGGCCTCGGCAACGCCCTCTTCGTCTCGACGGCCCTCGCGGTCATCGTCGGCGCGGCCGCGGGCGGGAGCGCCGCCGCGATCCTGCTGTACGAGTCCGCGCTCGGCCTCGGCATGGCGTGCGGACCGCTGCTGGGCGCACTGCTCGGCAACCAGAGCTGGCGCTACCCCTTCTTCGGCACCGCGTTCCTGATGGCGGTCGGCTTCCTGGGCATCACGGCGTTCCTCAAGGAGCAGCCGAAGCCGGCCGGGAAGACCTCACTGCTCGACCCCGTCAAGGCGCTCGGCCACGGCGGGCTCGCCTCGGCGGCGGTCTCGGCATTCTTCTACAACTACACGTTCTTCACGGTGCTGGCCTTCACGCCGTTCGTGCTGAACATGACCCCGTACAAGTCGGGGGCCGTGTTCTTCGCCTGGGGTGTGCTGCTCGCCGTCTTCTCGGTGCTGGTGGCCCCGCGGATGCAGGAGCGGTTCGGCTCGCTGAAGGTGCTCGGCGGCTCGCTGGTGCTGCTCGGCGCCGACGTCCTCGCCCTCGGATACGGCAGCCACACCACGGCCGTCGTGTGCACGATCCTCTCCGGCGCCTTCATCGGCGTGAACAACACCGTGTACACGGAACTGGCTCTCGGCGTCTCGGACGCACCCCGCCCCGTGGCGAGCGCGGGCTACAACTTCGTACGCTGGTTCGCGGCCGCGGCGGCGCCGTACTTCGCGCCGAAGATCGAGGAGTGGAGCAACATCCGCATCCCGTTCGTGGTGGCGGCCGTCACCGCGGTGCTGGGCGCGGTGGTCGTGTTCGTACGACGCACCTCCCTCACGCACGAGGCCGAGGAGCTGGAGCCGAGGCACGCGACCGAGGACGGCGTCGCGGTCTTCGCCAACTGACCGATGGCAGCGGCGCGTTGGTGAGCTTGCTCACTCGGCGCGGTCAATCCAGCGGGACGGACCTGCGGGAGGGGTCCCTCAGGTCCGTCCCGTTCGTCAGCCAGCGCTCCTGGAGGGCCTGTGCGCCGTGCACGCGCTTCCAGGCGGCCTCGTTCGCCGTCATGGGGAGCAGGGGCAGGAACCGCACGGGGTCCAGGGGCTCGTCGAGGTCGAGGTCCTCGGCCAGGCCGCCCGGCTCGGCGACCAGCACCGAGCTGAACGGGGCGCCTGGCCACAGGGGTTCGCCGACGTCGAGCGAGGCGCCGGGGGCCACGATGACCCCCTCGACCTGCGGGGACGCGGCGAGTACGGCGAGCGGGCGAAGGACCTTGTCCGTGTCGGCGAGGCCTCCGCGCACCGAGAGGATCAGCTCGGCGCGCGGGCCCTTGACCGGGTCGGCGAGTGCCGAGGTGGGATCGCTCATCGGCTGGGCGGACATGCCGAGCGTGGCGTAGCGGACGATGTCGCCCTCCTGGAAACGCAGTACCTCGATGCGGTCCGTGCCCAGGAACGTGACCGCCGCGCGGGCGTCCGGTTCACCCAGCGCGGTGCGCAACCGGGCCTCGACCAGAGGGAGAACATCAACCATGCGGTGAGCATAGAACTCGTCAGTACCGGGCAAAGCAGCGCCTTGACAGTTTGGGCGGCTGATACTCTGGCCCGGTCGTTCGGGGCAGCACGCAGAAGCGTCGCGATCGAGTCCCGACGCCATTGAGACTCCCTTGCGGGATTGAACCGTCCCTTACGAGGGACCGGCCGGAGGAGGTGGGGCTGTCATGGATCGAAGTCACCCGTGCAGTACCACTCGCTCTTCCTGCCGCTGATACAGCTGATCCGGCTCTGGCTGACTGCCGCCTTTCACGCTCACGTCTTCTTGCGGAAGAGCACTTCGTTTCGTTTTGCCTGATCTGTCTGATCTGAATCAGCAGCGAAGCTCGCCACCGCGACGGTGCGGTGCTCCCCGCTTTGTGGACGTGCCAAACACCCGCACGCAGGACGTCCCCATTCCGGGTAGTTCCACCCCTCGTCGGTGCCCTTTCGTTGCCTGCCACGAAGGAGCCAGCCATGTCGATGATCCGTGACCTCCGGGCCGCCGTCCGTCCGTCCCGCACCTCCCTGCGCAAGGACACCGGCGCATACGACACGACCCGCGACCCCGCGACGCCTTCCGCCGTCGTCGACTGCGCGGTCTACCGCGACGGCGCCCGCGTCGACAGCGGCAAGCCGATGACCCCGCAGGAGGCGATGCGCCTGGTGCGCCGCGACGGAGGCTTCGTGTGGATCGGCCTGCACGAGCCGACGGAGGCCGAATTCGCCGGTATCGCGGGCGAGTTCGGACTGCACCCGCTGGCCGTGGAGGACGCCGTCCAGGCCCACCAGCGGCCCAAGCTGGAGCGGTACGACGACTCCCTCTTCACCGTCTTCAAGACCATCCACTACGTCGAGCACGACCGGCTCACCGCCAACAGCGAGGTCGTCGAGACCGGTGAGGTCATGTGCTTCACCGGACGGGACTTCTTCATCACCGTCCGGCACGGCGGTCAGGGCTCGCTGCGTGCGCTGCGGCACCGGCTGCAGGACGACCCGGAGCTGCTCGCCAAGGGCCCCTCGGCGGTGCTGCACTCGATCGCCGACCACGTCGTCGACGGCTATGTCGCGGTCGCCGACGCCGTCCAGGACGACATCGACGAGGTCGAGACCGAGGTGTTCTCGCCGGGGCGGCGGGGCGGCGTCTCGCGCGGTGTGGACTCGGCCCGGATCTACCAGCTCAAGCGCGAGGTGCTGGAGTTCAAGCGGGCCGTCTCTCCGCTGCTGCGCCCCATGCAGCTGCTGAGCGAGCGGCCGATGCGGCTGATCGACCCCGACATCCAGAAGTACTTCCGGGACGTCGCCGACCACCTCGCCCGCGTGCAGGAGCAGGTCATCGGCTTCGACGAGCTGCTCAACTCGATCCTCCAGGCCAACCTCGCGCAGGCGTCCGTCGCGCAGAACGAGGACATGCGGAAGATCACGTCCTGGGCCGCCATCATCGCCGTACCGACGATGGTGTGCGGGGTGTACGGGATGAACTTCAAGTACATGCCGGAGCTGCACTGGAAGTACGGCTATCCGGTGATCATGAGCGTCACCGTGGTGCTCTGCCTGGGCATCCACCGTGCCCTGAAGCGCAACGGCTGGCTGTGAGGGCGCCTGGATAGGCTGGGCGCATGACACGCGAACTGCTCGACCAGGCCCTCGTCGAGGAGGCCACCAAGAAGTCCGGCCTCATCTGGGTCAGGGGTCCCGGCGTCCCGGCCCGGGCGCTGTGGCACGTGTGGCACGAGGGTGCCGCGTGTGTGATCGGCGACGGGCCGGGCGAGCAGCCGCTGCCGGGACTGGCCGACGGGGCCGCGGCCGAGGTGACCGTCCGCAGCAAGGACAAGGGCGGCCGGCTGGTGTCCTGGCCTGCGAAGGTCGTGGAGCTGGCGCCGGGTTCCGAGGTGTGGGGGGCGACGGTCGCCGAGCTCAAGGGCAAGCGCCTCAACGCCCCGGACGGCGAGGCCATGCCGGACCGTTGGGCCCGCGAGTGCCGGGTACTGCGCCTGGAGCCGGCGGGGGCCTCGGCGCCCCTGCCCGACGGCAGCCTGGCCGAGGCGCCCCTGCCCTCACCGGCCACGACCCGCGAGCCGATGCCCGCGGGACTGCCGCGCCTGCTGCTCAAGAAGCGCAAACGCCGCTCGTAGTGCCGACGAGCGGGCTACGACGTCGGCAGCTGCTTGCCGTAGTCCACCGTCTCGTTCTTCTTCGGCTCGGTCAGCGCGAAGTCCTTGCCCCAGGACGAGAAGGTCAGCGTGCCGGCGCCGCCCGCGCGCTCCAGGCGGAGCGGGTAGGGCCGGCCCTCCAGGGAGACGTCCAGCGTGCCCCCGGAACCCTTGTCGCCGGTGATGCGGATGGTGCGGGTACCCGCCTGCTCGTGGTGGCCGTCCGTGTCCAGCGCGCCGTGCAGGGTCAGCAGACCGTCGAGGAGGACGTCCTTGTCCGTGAACCCGCTGAACTTCTTGTACGAGGGGTCGCCCTGCGGCACCTTCACGTACTTGCCGTCGAGCGTGCCCGAGGTGGCTGACTCGCTGTTGCCGTCCGCGTGGTTCCAGAACCGCGCGTCGGCCTTCAGATACAGCTTCTCCCCGATGCGCAGCAGCCCGAAGGCCGCGCCCTTGGAGGTGACCGTGCCGCTGCCGCCGCCGGACTTCAGGCGCATGTCGAGTGTGTACGTGCGCCCGTTGGTGACCACGGTTCCGGAGAGCCGTACCGCCTCGGCGGAGTCGGCGGCCGCCCTGGTCTTCGACTGGATCGTGTCGGCCGGCAGCTTGCCGACCCCGTTCGTGCCCGCGTCGGCGTCCTCGCTGCACCCCGCGAGCAGCCCCGTCCCCGTCACCACCAGAGCGCACACCGCACCCACCAGCGTCGTCCGACGGATCCGGCCCTGGCGCATCACAGTCACAGGCGGGGCTGCCTTTCTGTCGAGGGACGTGGGCCGACAGGGCCCCAACGGCTACCGCAGCGTACCGGGGTCGTACAGACCGAACGGAGGCAGTCCGTCCGGACCCCCCACCAGGGCGGACCCGATCGGCACGGGCTAGCCTGAAGCCCACCTGAGCGGGCAATTCGGAAAAGACGCACAGCAACTCCACGCACCACGTTCCCGGAACACCCGTACGAAAAGGAGGCGCAGCCATGGCAGCGGGCGCCCCCCGGATCTTCGTCTCACACCTCGCCGGCGTCCCCGTCTTCGACCCGAGCGGCGACCAGGTGGGCCGCGTCCGCGATCTGGTCGTCATGCTGCGGGTCGGGCGGCGGCCTCCCCGGGTGCTCGGACTGGTCGTCGAGATCTCCACGCGGCGCCTTGTCTTCGTGCCCATGACCCGGGTGACCGGCATCGAGTCCGGCCAGGTCATCACCACCGGGGTGGTCAACGTCCGCCGCTTCGAGCAGCGGCCCACCGAGCGCATGGTCTTCGGTGAACTCCTCGACCGACGCGTCACGCTCGTCGAGACCGGCGAGGAGGTCACCGTCCTCGACATCTCGGTGCAGCAGCTGCCGGCCCGACGGGACTGGGAGATCGGCCGGGTGTTCGTACGAAAGGGCAAGAGCGGCACCTTCCGCCGGGCCAAGGGCGAGACCCTGACCGTCGAGTGGTCCGCCGTCACCGGCTTCTCCCTGGAGGAGCACGGACAGGGCGCCGAGAGCCTGCTGGCCACCTTCGAGCAGCTGCGCCCCGCCGACCTGGCGAACGTCCTGCACCACCTCTCCCCCAAGCGCCGCGCCGAGGTGGCCGCCGCCCTCGACGACGACCGCCTCGCCGACGTCCTCGAAGAGCTCCCCGAGGACGACCAGATCGAGATCCTCGGCAAGCTGAAGGAGGAGCGCGCCGCCGACGTCCTGGAGGCCATGGACCCGGACGACGCCGCCGACCTGCTCTCCGAACTCCCCGAGGCGGACAAGGAGCGGCTGCTGAGCCTGATGCAGCCCTCCGACGCGGCCGACATGCGGCGACTGATGTCGTACGAGGAGCACACGGCCGGCGGTCTGATGACGACCGAGCCGATCATCCTGCGCCCCGACGCCACCGTCGCCGATGCCCTCGCCCGCGTGCGCAACCGCGATCTGTCGCCCGCCCTCGCCGCCCAGGTCTACGTCTGCCGCCCGCCCGACGAGACACCGACCGGCAAGTACCTCGGCACGGTCCACTTCCAGCGCCTCCTGCGCGACCCGCCGTACACCCTGGTCAGCTCGATCATCGACGACGACCTGCAACATCTGGACCCAGATGCCCAGCTGCCCGTCGTCGCCGGGTTCTTCGCGACGTACGACATGGTCGCGGCGCCCGTCGTCGACGAGGCCGGGTCGCTGCTGGGCGCGGTGACGGTGGACGACGTACTGGACCACATGCTGCCCGAGGACTGGCGGGAGACCGAGTTCCACCTGGACGAGGGCGAGGGTGCCGAGGGGGCGAAGGCCCATGGCTCCTGAGCGCGACAACAGCCGCGAGCGGATCCCGGCGGGGGCGACGGCGTCCTCACGCACGCGTGCCCGGCTGGACCAGCCCCGGCCGGCGCGCCGCCGGATCCTGCCCGAGTGGGACCCCGAGGCCTTCGGACGGTTCTCGGAGCGCATCGCGCGCTTCCTGGGCACCGGACGGTTCATCGTCTGGATGACGGTCGTCATCATCGCGTGGGTGCTGTGGAACATCTTCGCACCGCGTGACCTGCGCTTCGACAACTACCCGTTCATCTTCCTGACCCTGATGCTGTCGCTCCAGGCCTCGTACGCGGCCCCGTTGATCCTGCTCGCGCAGAACCGGCAGGACGACCGGGACAGGGTCAATCTGGAACAGGACCGCAAGCAGAACGAGCGGTCGATCGCCGACACCGAGTACCTGACCCGTGAGATCGCCTCCCTGCGCATCGGCCTCGGCGAGGTCGCCACCCGCGACTGGATCCGCTCCGAGCTGCAGGACCTGGTCAAGGAGCTGGAGGAACGTCAGGACGGTCACCACCAACATGCCGTATTCCCGGCAGAACGGTCGCGCCGACGTGACGTAGAAGACCGCTGACCGGCATCCCGGGGGCACCCCGCGGCGCCGTACCATCGTCCTTATGGCTAGCGAAGACGCGGTGCGCGAGGCACTGGCGACGGTGAACGACCCCGAGATCAACCGGCCCATCACCGAACTCGGGATGGTGAAGTCGGTGGAGATCGGCGCGGACGGGACGGTCGCGGTCACCGTGTACCTGACGGTCTCCGGCTGCCCGATGCGCGAGACGATCACTCAGCGCGTGACCGAGGCGGTCTCCCGCGTCGAGGGCGTCACCCGCGTCGACGTCACGCTCGACGTCATGAGCGACGAGCAGCGCAAGGAACTGGCGACCGCCCTGCGCGGCGGTACGGCCGAGCGCGAGGTCCCCTTCGCCAAGCCGGGCTCGCTCACCCGCGTGTACGCGGTCGCGTCCGGCAAGGGCGGCGTCGGCAAGTCCTCGGTGACGGTGAACCTGGCGGCGGCGATGGCGGCCGACGGCCTGAAGGTGGGCGTCGTCGACGCCGACATCTACGGCCACTCCGTGCCGCGCATGCTGGGCGCGGACGGGCGCCCGACCCAGGTCGAGAACATGATCATGCCGCCGTCGGCGAACGGCGTGAAGGTCATCTCCATCGGCATGTTCACCCCGGGCAACGCCCCGGTGGTGTGGCGCGGCCCGATGCTCCACCGCGCCCTGCAGCAGTTCCTCGCGGACGTGTACTGGGGCGACCTGGACGTCCTGCTGATGGACCTCCCGCCCGGCACCGGCGACATCGCCATCTCGGTCGCCCAGCTGGTCCCGAACGCCGAGATCCTGGTCGTGACGACGCCTCAGCAGGCGGCCGCCGAAGTGGCCGAGCGCGCGGGTTCCATCGCCGTGCAGACCCACCAGAAGATCGTCGGCGTCGTCGAGAACATGTCCGGCCTGCCCTGCCCGCACTGCGGCGAGATGGTCGACGTGTTCGGCACGGGCGGCGGCCAGTCGGTGGCGGACGGCCTGACCCGTACGACGGGCGCGACGGTCCCCGTCCTCGGCTCCATCCCGATCGACGTCCGCCTGCGCGAGGGGGGCGACGACGGCAAGCCGGTCGTCCTCACCGACCCGGACTCCCCTGCGGGCGCGGCCCTGCGCGGGATCGCGGGGAAGCTGGGGGGCCGTCAGCGCGGCCTTTCGGGGCTGTCGCTGGGGATCACACCGAAGAACAAGTTCTAGGGCAGTTCCGGGGCCGGCCCGGGGCAGTTCCGGGGCCGGAGACGACTGTGGGGGCGCCGTCCTGTGTGACGGCGCCCCCACAGTCGTCACGCCTCGCTAGGCGTACGTGCTGATGTCCTTGATCATGGCGAAGCCGAGGCCGTACGCGCTCATGCCTCTTCCGTACGCCCCCACGTGGAGCCCTTCACTCGTGGACCCCGCGAGGACCCAGCCGAACTCGGACTCGCGGTAGTGGAACGGCGTGGGCACCCCGTCCACGGGGAGGGAGAGCGTCGACCACTCGGGGCCGGACAGGTCGTCGGCCAGGGCCCACGCCGTCTCCGTCTGCTGCTCCAGCCAGTCGTCCCGCAGGGAGTGGTCCATCTGCCCGGGCCAGGTGAAGGACAGCAGCCCCACACCCGCGAGCCAGGCCGCCGAGGACACCGATGTGGCCTCCAGCAGCCCCGTGCCGTCGGCACTGCGCCGTACGGGGCTCGCCGCGACCGTCACCACGACCGCGAACTTCTCCCGCGGCTCACCGGAGCCGACCGCGTACTCGTTCTTCACGGAGGGCTCGTCGCCGTGTCCGATCGAACCGTGCTCGACGGCTCCGTCGGCCGCCGTCCCGACCTGCATCAGCCAGCGCGGTCCCGTGAAGGCCTCGTCGAGGCCGTACCACGGGAAGGGCGCCAGCAGGTAGCCGTCGACCGTGCGCCGGGCGGAGGGAAGCTGTTGTCCGCCCTCCGCGGCCGGCGCCTGCGCGACTGCCTGACTCGTCGTCTCCATGTGCCCGGACGCCTCCTCGCTCTCGTCGGATCGGAGCGGCCCGCCCCCCTTCGGGCGTACTCGTCCGGTCCGCACAACAACTCGGCAGCATAGCCACCCCACTCGGGACAGCAGGGAAACCGCCCGGCACGTGGGTCGCGCGGAGGCCCGGTTCAGGCCGCGCGAAGGCATCGTCGAGTATGAAACGCGTCACGTACGACGGGGGTGAGCGGCCGGAGCGTACGGCTCAGGTGGCGTCCGCGTCGAAGGGCGGACGGTCGTCTTCCTCGGGCTTCTTCGTCATGTCGACGCGGCCACCGGTGGATTCGGAGGACGACGAGGCCGACGAGCCTGACGACGGCGAGTCCGCTTCGCGGCTGTGGACCGCGTCCGTGACTTCGGCCATCTCCTTCTTCAGGTCGAAGCCGTTGCGGATCTCCTTGAGCCCCAGGTCGTCGTTGTCCAGCTGCTTGCGGATGAACGTCTTGGGGTTGAGGTCCTCGAAGTCGAAGTCCTTGAACTCCGGGCCGAGTTCGGACCGGATGTCCTGCTTGGCGCTCTCGGAGAACTCACGGATCTTGCGGATGGTCCGCGTGACGTCCTGGATGAGCTTCGGGAGCTTGTCCGGACCGAAGACGAGTACGGCAAGGACAACGAGCGTGACCAGCTCGAGCGGTCCTATGTCATTGAACACCTGAAGCTCCTTGCGATGTCCTCGGTCCTCGGCCCTCGGTGGTCTGTGCGGGTCGTCCGTGGTCCGGGCCGGATCCACGGTACCCGGCCATCCCGTACGACCGGTACTGTCCCGAGGGCTCCGAGTGGGTCTTCGTGGGTGGTTTTGGGGGTTGTTTGCCTTGTGCGGCCCCAGGTGAAGCGGCGGCAGAGGCTCCCACTGACGTTTTCTGTGAACTTTGCCTGAGTCTCGCCACCGTTCCTCAGCCTCCGTCCGAGGAGCCGAGCACCAGCGGGATCCTCTTCTCCTTGCCGTCGCGCAGCACCGTCAGCTCCAGGCGGTCGCCGGGGCGGTGGGCGCGCGTCTTGACGATCAGTTCCTCGCCGGAGTGCACGCGCTGACCGTCCACCGCGGTGATGACGTCGCCCGCCTTGATTCCTGCCTTGTCGCCCGGGCCGCCGGCGTTCACCGCGGGGCCGCCGCCCTGTGCCTTGGTGCCGACGCGGGCGCCGTCGCCCGTGTAGTCCATGTCGAGCGTGACGCCGATGACCGGGTGGGTCGCCTTGCCGGTGTTGATGAGCTCCTCGGCCACACGCTTGGCCTGGTTGACGGGAATGGCGAACCCGAGGCCGATCGAACCCGCCTGGCCACCGCCCGAGTCCCCGCCGTCGTCGGCGGAACGGATGGCGGAGTTGATGCCGATGACACGGGCCTCGGAGTCGAGGAGGGGCCCGCCGGAGTTGCCGGGATTGATCGGCGCGTCGGTCTGCAGTGCGTCGACGTACGACACATCGCTGCCGCCTGCGCTGTCGCCGCCGGCTGTGATGGGCCGTTCCTTGGCGCTGATGATGCCCGAGGTGACGGTTCCCTCCAGATCGAAGGGAGCGCCGATGGCGACGACGGGGTCGCCGACCCGGACGTTGTCGGAATTGCCCAACGGCATTGGCTTGAGCCCGCGCACATTGCTGACCTTCACGACGGCGAGGTCGTAACCGCTGTCCCGTCCGACGACGGTGGCCTTGGCCGTGTCCCCGCTGTTGAAGGTCACGGATATCTGGCCGGAGGAGCCGGCGGCCGGTTCGACGACGTGGTTGTTGGTGAGGATGTGCCCCAGGTCGTCGAGCACGAAGCCCGTCCCGGTGCCGGACTCCTCGGCGCCGGTCACATGCAGGGTCACCACGCTCGGCAGGGCCCGTGCGGCGATCCCGGCCACGCTGTCCGGCGCCCGCCCCGCGGGCTCCTTCCCGGCCTGCGGCAGCTCTACGGCCCCCACACCGCCGTTGCGCTCCAGATAGGCACCGATGACACCACCGACGCCCCCGGACACCAGCGCGAGCACCGCGGCACCCCCGACAAGGGCCCTCCTCACCCGCCTACGCCGCTTGTCCTTGCCTTCGACGACCGCCCCGTTCTGCTGGAGGGGGGCGGGGGCCCAGGGGTCGTAGTTCTGCCAAGGGGTGGAGGCGGGAGCCCCAGCCCCAGCCGCAGCCGCAGCCGCAGCAGGAGCAGGAGCAGGAGCAGGTGAAGTGTGCGGCGCAGCAGCCTCCGGGGCGGAGGTGCCGGAGACCGGCGTCGGCGCTACGCCGTGAGCCGTTGCCGGTACCTGGGGCAGCGCACCGTGTGTCGCAGGAGCCGTCTGAGTCGCTGCGCCGTGGTGGGAGGCCGGTGTCGGTATCGCCGTCGTCCCCTGGGCGGGTGTCGCCGCAGGGTGCTGCACCGGCGGGGCGGGGGCCCAGGGGCCGGGCTCGCCGTAGGGCGGGGTGCTGTAGGGGTCGGGGTCGTGCAGGGGCTTGGGGCGCTCACTGGTGGGAGCGGTGGGGGTGGGAGCCTGTGCCGGGTCCGCCTGGGCGGCGGACGCCGTCGCTGCGGGCCGGTCCAGCTCGAAGTCACCGTCGGCGCAGGACGCATCCGGCACCGCGGCCTCGGAGTCGCCCGCCGGACCTGGAGCCAGGCCGGCCGCCGCCTCGCCGACCGAACCGACAGCCGTGCCACTGTCCGCTTCCCCACGCACCACATCCCGCGGAGCCCTTGGAGTCTGTGGAGCCCGCAACTCGAAGTCGCCCTCGGGCAGGGGTGCTTGCCCATGGTCGGCCTCTGCCTCTGCGGAGCGCCTCGCCCCGGCGACCTCCCCGGAAGCCGCGCCCTCGCTCACGACACCGTCCGGCTGGTCCACCGCAGGGCCGCCGTTGGAGACAGCCGTGCCCTTGCCGGTGTCCGGGCGCCCCAACTCGTAGTCGCCCCCGGAGTCAGCGACCCGCCCGCTGCCCACACCGTCCGGGCGCGCCAGCTCGAAGTCACCGTCGGAGATGTATGCGGCGTCCGTCGGACCCACCGCCCCGCCACCACCAGGACCCGGTGCGGTCGCGGCCCCCTCCGCCTGCCCCGCAGAATCCTGCAGGCGTGGCCGGTTCCACCACTTCGGCTTCGTGGGCTTCCCCTCGTTCATGCTCTCCCCACAGCTGGCCACAGCACGGCACGGCTCGTCAGCCGTGGCCTCAGTTGTCGACTCCGCGCGCGGCTGTCTGCCGTGGGCGCGGCCCACCCTGGATTCAACCAGGTTCGCAGGCCGTCGCGCAGAGGCCGGTCAGCGGGAGGTGTGAGGTGAGGAGGGAGGGGTGGTCGAGTCGGGGAGGGGAGCGGCGAGAAGGCCGGGGGACGCGGCCTCGGGGGCTGTGGACCACGAGGTCAGGGTGAGCGGCGGGGTGGTGGACAGCGGGCGTATCAGGGGGGACATCACGGCGGCGCCCGCCATCACGGGGGGCGTCAGCGTGTGCATGGCCTGCTGCCCGACCCGCAGCGCGCCCGCAGGGCTCGGCACGCCCGGCAGCAGCGGCGCGGACACCTCGGTCGGGGCCACCGGGGCGTCACCGAGCGACTGCCGGCCCTGCGCGAGCAGCGGGCCGCTGCCTCGGCGTCGCTGGTTCTCGGGAGCCGTCGAAGCACCCGTCCCCTGCGTACGCATCGGAGTCACGTTGCTGCCCGCGCCCGTGCCACCGCGCGCGTCCGCGGTGTCGGTCGGGCTCACTGTCGTGACACCGCCCAGCGCGATAGCGGCGAGCGACACCGCACCGGCGGCGACGAACGCGAACCGCATCCCGCGCGAGGCCGACCGCTCGGCCTCATGGCGGCTGACGTCGTGTATGCGGAAACCGCGGCCGGAGTCGGGGAGCACGGAAGCGGGGGCATGCGGGACGGAGGGGACGTGCGGGGTGGAGGGGACGTAGCCGAACTCGAAGCGGTCGCCCCGCTTCATGCCGAAGACGCCGGTGGTGCCGAACTTCCCGGAGGCCGAGCCGGGGAGTCCTCCCCCGCCGAACGGCGAGCCACCGTCCGGATCGTCACCTCCCTCGGGAAGCCCCTGGAGGCGGGCCAGGAAACTCTCGGAGGGCGGCGGCGGGGCGGCCTCCGCGAACACGTTCTTCAAACGTCGCTGCGCATCCGCCTCCGCCTTGCACCTGGCACAGGTGGCCAGGTGCGCGAGGACTCGGTCGCGCGACTCATGACCGAGCTCTCCGTCCACCAGGGCGGAGAGTCGGTCTCCCAGGTGCTGCTCGGCCAGACGCCTTTCGGCGGGGCTGGGTCGTGTTCCGCTCACGCGCTCGCGCCCCCTCCCCCCAGTGCGGCCACACGCGGCACGAGGGGGCGCCGCTCGGCCGCCCGGGCCTCCGGCGACCGGTGCGCGAGGGCCTTGCGCAGCTGCGAACGGCCGCGGTGGATCCGGGAGCGGACCGTGCCGAGCTTGACGCCCAGGGTCGCGGCGATCTCCTCGTACGACAGTCCTTCGATGTCGCACAGGACGACCGCGGCACGGAACTCGGGTGCGAGGGTGTCGAGGGCCTGCTGGACGTCGGCGTCGAAGTGCGCGTCGTTGAAGACCTGCTGGGGCGAGGGCTCCCGGCTGGGCAGCCTCTCGGCCGCGTCCTCGCCGAGCGCGTCGAAGCGGATCCGCTGCTTGCGGCGGACCATGTCCAGGAAGAGGTTGGTGGTGATGCGGTGCAGCCAGCCCTCGAAGGTGCCCGGCGTGTACGTCGACAGCGAGCGGAAGACGCGGACGAAGACCTCCTGTGTGAGGTCCTCGGCGTCGTGCTGGTTGCCGGTCAGGCGGTACGCGAGGCGGTACACACGGCCGCTGTGCGTGCTGACGATCTCCTCCCAGGTGGGCGGAGTCCACGCCTGCCCGTCCGCGTCGGTGGAGAATGTCGCGGTCTGGGCGTGGTCAGCGGCGTGGCTGGGGTCAGCAGCGGTGTCGTTCACGGATTTCGGCCTACCCGCCGATCCGAGAAAGCGCCGCAGCACTCCTCCCCGATCCGCAGGCGCAGCCGCACCTCCCCTGTCGGCTCTGGTGGTGTCCAGTGGAGCCCCTACCATAGCCACCTCGCCCGTTAGCTCCGGATAAGCGGTTTTACGAGAATTTGATCTGGGCTGATACCGCTCGGACCGCTGCGTCAGCAGTTGCTCGGGCGCCCGCCCCTCATCGTGATCCAACTGTGTCCCCCCGCCGTCGTTCCCACCCCTCTAAACGCCCGGTCCCATCAGCAGGTTCCCGGGCCCAACGGATACAGTCACGCCGAGGCAACCACGGGGACAGGAGAGGGTCATTACCGGCAACCGGCAGACGAGCTGGGCGTTCGCCGACGCCTACGTCGCCGAGGACGAAGTACTGCACTGGGCCCGTGACCGGGCCCGTGATGCGGGGCTGCGCTCGGTGTCGCCCGGCACGGGCTCCGCCCTGCGATTGCTGGCCGCCTCGGTGGACGCCAAGGCGGTGGCGGAGATCGGTACCGGCACCGGCGTCTCCGGCATCCATCTGTTGCACGGCATGCGCCCGGACGGGGTGCTGACCACGGTGGACCCCGAGCCCGAGCACCAGCAGTTCGCCCGCCAGGCCTTCCGCGCCTCCGGTTTCGCCAGCAATCGCGCCCGCTTCATCCCGGGCCGCGCCCTCGACGTCCTGCCGCGCCTCGCGGACGCCGGCTACGACCTCGTCTTCTGCGACGGCGACCGGCAGGAGGTCATGGACTACCTCGCTGAATCGTTGCGCCTGCTGCGTACGGGTGGCCTGGTGGTCTTCGAGGGGGTTTTCGCGAGCGGCCGTACGGTCGACTCGGGACCGCAGCCGACGGAGGTCCTGCGGCTGCGGGAGCTGCTGCGTGCGGTGCGCGAGACCCAGGAACTGGTGCCGTCCCTGCTGCCGGTCGGCGACGGGCTGCTGTGCGCCGTCAAGCGCTGAGCCCCGCCCGACGCTGAGCCCCGCACGGCGGTGAACTGCACAAACACCAACCCCGGCACCGTTTGGGATGCCGGGGTTGTCGAAAGGGTATGGTCGCTTCCGCGTCAGCCGACGACCTTCTTGAGGGCGTCGCCGAGCGCGTCGGCCTCGTCAGGGGTCAGCTCGACGACGAGCCGACCGCCGCCTTCGAGCGGAACGCGCATGACGATGCCCCGCCCCTCCTTGGTCACCTCGAGCGGGCCATCGCCCGTTCGCGGCTTCATGGCCGCCATGCTCGTTCCCCTTCCTGAAACCAGCTCATCGTCAAAGCCGACGGCCCTGGGAGGGCACGCGTGTCTAGCGTGGGACACGCGACACCGGCGTCGAACACATTGCTTCCAAGCCATTATCCCGCATCTCAGGACCCGATGACCAACATCAGTCGGCATCGCTTGGGCAACGCGCGCGAGCAAAACCACCCAATTCGGCGATGTGACTGCGATACTGCGCCGCCGCACGGACGTCCGCGGCCCGGAATCCGTCCAGAATTCTTTGACGCAGGTCACACGTCCACTCAGGTCTCCCGGCGGTGATCTCCGCCATGCTGTCCTACGGACAGGGGCGTACCGACCGGTACGCCCGAGCCGCGACAGCGGAGGGGACACACCATGGCGGACACCGTGCTCTACGAGGTGAGCGACGGACTCGCGACGATCACCCTCAACCGCCCCGAGGCGATGAACGCGCTGAACATCGCGACGAAGGTCGCCCTGCGGGAGGCGGTTGGCTCCGCGGCCGAGGACGACGCGGTACGGGCGGTGCTGCTGACCGCCGCCGGGGAGCGGGCGTTCTGCGTGGGGCAGGACCTCAAGGAGCACATCGGGCTGCTCGTACAGGACCGGGAGACGGGGTCCGGGCAGACGATGAGCACGGTGAAGGAGCACTACAACCCGATCGTGCGGGCGCTGGCCGGGATGCCGAAGCCCGTGGTGGCCGGTGTGAACGGGGTTGCCGCCGGGGCCGGCTTCGGGCTCGCTCTCGCCGCGGACTACCGGATCGTGGCGGACACGGCCGCCTTCAACACGTCGTTCGCGGGTGTCGCGCTGACCGCCGACTCCGGCATCTCCTGGACCCTGCCGCGGGTCATCGGGCCGGGACGGGCCGCCGACCTGCTGCTCTTCCCGCGGAGCATCAAGGCGCAGGACGCGTACGAGCTGGGTATCGCCAACCGTCTGGTGCCGGTCGGCGAGCTGCATGCCGAGGCGGAGAAGGTTGCCCGTGCGTTGGCCGAGGGGCCTACGGTGGCGTATGCGGCGATCAAGGAGGCGGTGGCCTTCGGGTTCTCGCACACCTTGTCCGAGACGTTGGACAAGGAGGATGAGCTGCAGACCCGTGCCGGGTCCTCGGAGGACCACGTGATCGCGGTGCAGGCCTTCGTCAACAAGGAGAAGCCGAAGTACTTGGGCCGATGAGCGCTCGGGAACTTGAGCGCCATCGGGGACTGCGGGTTCGTTGTGGTTGTTCGCGCGGTTCCCCGCGCCCCTCAAAGGGCGCGTCTCGCAACGCAGGCTTCCAAGTGGTCGTCCACCAGGCCGCATGCCTGCATCAACGCGTACGCCGTCGTGGGCCCCACGAAGCGCAGGCCCCGCTTCTTCAGGGCCTTCGACAGGGCCGTCGACTCCGGGGTGACCGCTGGGACGTCGGACAACGTCTTCGGGGCCGGGCCCGCGGCCGGTGCGTAGGACCAGATGAAGGAGTCCAGTTCCCCCGGGCCCCAGTCCGCCAGCACGCGTGCGTTGGCCAGTGTCGCGTCGATCTTGGCGCGGTTTCGGATGATGCCCGCGTCGGCGAGGAGCCGGTCGCGGTCCCCGTCCGTGAAGGCGGCGACCTTCTCGATCCGGAAGTCGGCGAAGGCGGCGCGGAAGCCCGGGCGGCGGCGCAGGATCGTGATCCAGGACAGACCGGACTGGAAGGCCTCCAGGCTGAGGCGCTCGTAGAGGGCGTCGTCGCCGTGGACCGGGCGGCCCCACTCCTCGTCGTGGTACGCCACGTAGTCCTCGGTGGACAGGGCCCATGGGCAGCGCAGCCCCCCGTCGGGGCCGGCCAGGGCGGTGCCGTCACTCACTGCTGGTCCTCCCGGCCATGCGTCGGCTTGTCCATGGAGACGTGGTGGGCGGCGGCCTGGGCGCCCGCGAGCGCGGACTCCAGGTCGGCGATGCGGGCGTCGCGCTCGGCGAGTTCGGCGCCGAGCCGGTTCAGGGCGTCGTCGACGTCCGACATGCGGTAGCCGCGGGCGGCGAGCGGGAAGCGCAGGGTGTCGACGTCGGCGCGGCCCACCGGGCGGTCGGGCGGCAGCGGGTCCCGCAGTCGCTCGGGGGCCACCTCGGGCAGCGGGCCCTCGCCCTCTCCGCCGCCGACCACGGCGAGTGTCACCGCGGCGACCACGACGGCGAGAGCGATGACCAGGAACAAGAACATAACCATCGCTGTGGTCCCCACGCTCGATGTCCGGAAGCTGAATCTGTCAGGGTCCGATCGTGCCATGCGACTCTGACAGTTAGGGTCGCAGGCGGCCGAAAGGCCGGTACACCCAGGACGTACTAGGAGAGGTCACAGGGGATGCTCAGGCTGGGCAGGCGCGAATTCGAGGCGCACGAGCCGGTGATCATGGCGATCGTGAACCGGACCCCGGACTCCTTCTACGACCAAGGAGCGACCTTCCGCGACGAACCCGCCCTCGCGCGCGTGGAGCAGGCCGTCTCGGAGGGCGCCGCCATCATCGACATCGGCGGGGTCAAGGCCGGTCCCGGGGACGAGGTGTCGGCCGAGGAGGAGGCGCGGCGGACGGTCGGCTTCGTGGCCGACGTGCGGCGGCGCTTCCCGGATGTCGTCATCAGTGTGGACACCTGGCGGGCCGAGGTCGGCGAGGCCGTGTGCGAGGTGGGGGCGGATCTGCTGAACGACGCGTGGGGCGGTGTCGATCCCGGCCTTGCGGAGGTCGCGGCGCGGTACGGCGTCGGGCTGGTGTGCACGCACGCGGGTGGGGCGCAGCCGCGGACCCGTCCGCACCGGGTGACGTACGACGACGTCGTGGCCGACATCCTGCGGGTGACGCTCGGGCTGGCCGAGCGGGCGGTGGCGCTGGGGGTGCCCCGGGAGTCCGTGCTGATCGATCCCGGGCACGACTTCGGGAAGAACACACGGCACAGCCTGGAGGCGACGCGGCGGCTCGGGGAGATGGTCGAGACGGGCTGGCCCGTGCTCGTGTCCCTGTCCAACAAGGACTTCGTGGGCGAGACCCTGGACATGCCGGTGAAGGAGCGGGTGGTCGGGACGCTAGCCACCACGGCGGTCTCGGCCTGGCTCGGCGCGCAGGTCTACCGCGTGCACGAGGTCGCCGAGACCCGCCAGGTGCTCGACATGGTGGCGTCGATCGCAGGTCACCGACCCCCGGCGGTCGGCCGCCGGGGGCTCGCGTAGGCCCGTGTTACCGGGCGGCCTCCTTCGAGACCAGGGCGACCGCCTCGTCCACGTCGTCCGTGACGTGGAACAGGAGCAGGTCCTTCTCCGAGGCCTTGCCCTGGGCGATCAGCGTGTTCCTCAGCCAGTCCACCAGGCCGCCCCAGTACTCGCTCCCGAACAGCACGATAGGGAAGCGGGTGACCTTCTGGGTCTGGACCAGGGTGAGGGCCTCGAAGAGTTCGTCGAGGGTGCCCAGGCCGCCGGGCAGGACCACAAAGCCCTGCGCGTACTTCACGAACATCATCTTGCGGACGAAGAAGTAGCGGAAGTTCAGGCCGATGTCGACGTAGGCGTTCAGCCCCTGTTCGAAGGGCAGCTCGATGCCCAGTCCGACCGAGACGCCCTTCGCCTCCACGGCGCCCTTGTTGGCCGCCTCCATGGCGCCGGGGCCGCCGCCCGTGATGACCGCCCAGCCGGCCTCCACCAGGCCCCGCCCGAGCCGTACTCCCGCCTCGTACTCCGGTGAGTCCGTCTTGGTGCGCGCCGAGCCGAACACGCTGATCGCGGGCGGCAGTTCGGCGAGCGTGCCGAAGCCCTCGATGAACTCCGACTGGATGCGCAGTACGCGCCAGGGGTCCGTGTGGACCCAGTCCGACGGACCGCCCGCGTCCAGCAGCCGCTGGTCCGTCGTGCTCGCCGTGACCTGGTTCCGCCGCCGGAGGACCGGTCCAAGGCGCTGTTCCTCCGGTGGCTGCTTCTTGCCCTCGGGGTTCCCGGTAGCCATGTGCGCTCCCTCCGCTTGCGGGGTGTTTCCACCTCAGCGTAGATCCACGCGGGTTACGGAGGGGGGACGTGGGCATGTCCGCCGTGAAGAGGCACCGGCACGACAGTCGTACCGGCCCGCTGTCAGGCCGTCAGCCAGGCCCGCAGGCGCTCCTCGCCCGCCAGGATCTTCGCCGTTTCGACCCGTTCGTCCCGCTTGTGGGCCAAGTGCGGGTTCCCGGGGCCGTAGTTGACGGCGGGGATGCCGAGGGAGGAGAAGCGGGACACGTCCGTCCAGCCGTACTTGGGCTGCGGGGTGCCGCCCACCGCCTCGATGAAGGCCGCCGCGGCCGGACGGCTCAGGCCCGGCAGTGCGGCGCCGCTGTGGTCGTCCACCACGATCTCGTCCACTCCGCAGTCCGCGAAGACCTCCCTGACGTGGGCGATCGCCTCTTCCTCCGTGCGGTCGGGCGCATAGCGGAAGTTGACGGTCACGACGCACTCGTCGGGGATGACATTGCCCGCCACACCGCCCGAGATGCCCACCGCGTTCAGGCCCTCCCGGTACTCCAGGCCGTCGATCACGGGGTAACGGGGTTCGTACGAGGACAGGCGGGCCAGGATCGGCGCGGCCGCGTGGATCGCGTTGGAGCCCATCCAGCTGCGCGCCGAGTGGGCCCGCTCGCCCGTGGTCTTCAGCAGGACCCGCAGGGTGCCCTGGCAGCCGCCCTCGACCTCGCCGTCCGAGGGCTCCAGGAGCACCGCGAAGTCTCCCTCCAGCCAGTCGGGGTGCGCCTCGGCCACGTGCTTGAGGCCGTTCAGCTCGGCCGCGACCTCTTCGTTGTCGTAGAAGACGAAGGTCAGGTCGCGGTTGGGGGCCGGCACCGTCGCCGCGATGCGCAGCTGCACCGCCACACCCGACTTCATGTCGCAGGTCCCGCAGCCCCACAGGACGCCGTCCTCGTCCAGCCGGGAGGGGACGTTGTCCGCGATGGGCACCGTGTCGATGTGGCCTGCCAGGATCACCCGCTGCGACCGTCCCAGGTTCGTCCGCGCGACGACGTTGTTGCCGTACCGCTCGACGGTCAGGTGCGGCAGGGCGCTCAGGGCTGTCTCGATCGCGTCGGCGAGCGGCTTCTCGGTACCGCTCTCGGACGCGAAGTCGACGAGCTGGGCAGTGAGCTCGGCAGCGTCCAGAGTGAGGTCAAGCGGGGTGTCGGCCATGCCGTCGACCCTAACCCGCCCGCACTTCGGCCCACTGTCCACACCCGGCACGTGGGACACAGTGGCCTCCGCTACCTTGGACGGCGTGCCAGAGCCGTCACCCACCCTCAAACGCCGCGGCCGCCTCTTCCGCATCGGGGCGGCCTTCGTGGTCCTCCTCGCCGTCGCGGGCTATCTCGCGGTGCAGTACGTCACCGGGGGCAGCGGCGGGCCGGGCTGCAAGGTGGTCTCGGACGAGGCCGGAGGGGCGACGTACGAGTTCACGCCCGAGCAGGCGGTGAACGCGGCGACGATCGCCGCCGTGGGCACCGGACGCGGCATGCCCGAGCGGGCGGTGACCATCGCGCTGGCGACCTCGCTGCAGGAGTCGGGGCTGCGCAACATCGAGCACGGCGACCGGGACTCGCTCGGCCTGTTCCAGCAGCGGCCCTCGCAGGGCTGGGGCACGAAGAAGCAGATCCTGGACCCGACGTACGCGGCGGGCGTCTTCTACAAGCACCTGGCCAAGGTGCGCGACTATCCGAAGCTTCCCCTCACGGTGGCCGCGCAGCGTGTGCAGCGCAGCGGCTTTCCGGAGGCGTACGCCAAGCACGAGATGGACGCCACCCTCCTGTCCGCCGCCCTCACCGGGAACTCGGCCGCCACGCTGACCTGCGACGGCCGCCCGGCCGGAACCCGGGCGGCGGGCCCGGACGCGGTACGGGCCGCGCTGGTACGGGACTTCGGGCGCGACGCGCTGCAGCCCGCCGCCGCGGAAGTGGGCGCCGCGACGACGCCGACGCCCCCGGCGACCCCGAGCTCACGGGCCCCCTCGCGGACCGTCACGCTCCCCGTCGACGAGGACCCGAGCCGCGCCAAGGGCCGCAGCGCGGGGCAGCGCGGCTGGCAGCTCGCCCACTGGGCGGTGGCCAACTCCTCGGCGCTGCACATCGAACGCGTCTCCTACGGCGGGCGGGAGTGGATCGCCGGGAACACCGACAGCAAGTGGCGCACTGCCACCGCGGCGGGCGCCGAGGAGACGCGCACGACCGCGGGCGCGGTACGGATCGTCACCGGCCAGTAGTACGGGCCTTCACTCGCACGGGTTACCTCAGGCATGCGCGGGGCGTGGAGCGGGCAGGTTTTCGCGCCCTCACCCCTGGATCCGTAAAAGCCCTTGGAAACAAAGGGCTGTAAGGATTCCGCACACTTTCCGACCGTGCACTTTTTGCCCGTTTTTATCCGCAGCCGATTATGCGACGCATTGCCAACTCTTTACTTTTGGCCGCCGCAACCTTCGAGGCCTTCGAGCGGTAGTTACAGCGTCCGACCCGGACGATCACATCCATCGAAGGAGCATCATGTCCCTCCCCCTGACCCGTCGGATCGCCCGTGCCGCGCTGCTCGTCGCAGCGGGAGCGGCTGCCGGGGTCGGTGCGGCCGGCTCCGCGAGCGCGGCCCCCGAACTGCCCGCCACCCCGAACGTGGGCGGCCTGACCGCGCTGGACGGGGCGAGCGTCGGCAACACCGTGGACGGTGCTGCGCAGAACGTCACCGGGCTCGCGGGCGCCACCGGTGCCAACGCGGTCAAGAAGGCCGTGCCGAACGCGGGCAAGACCGGCGGCGGTGTCGCGAAGAAGGCGGCTCCGGCGGCGCAGAAGGCCGCGGGGGTCGCGGCGGGCTCCGTCGGGGAGATCGTCGGCGCCACCACGCAGACGGCGAGCAAGGGCGGCGCCAGCCTGCCGACGGACTCGCTGACCAAGGGCGGCCTGCCGGCGACCGGCAGCCTGCCCGTGAAGGGCCTGCCGATCGGCGGCTGAGCAACCTGTACGACGAGGGGGCCCGGGACAGATTCCCGGGCCCCCTGATCGTGCGTGAGGCGACTCTGCCGCCCGCGCCGCGCCTACAGACGCGCCACGGCCGCCCGCACCCGCTCGTCCGTCGCCGTCAGCGCCACCCGTACGAACCTCTCGCCGGCCGAGCCGTAGAAGTCGCCCGGCGCGACCAGGATGCCGAGCTCGGCGAGGTGGGCCACCGTGTCCCAGCAGGACTCGTCCCGCGTCGCCCACAGGTAGAGGCTGGCCTCGCTGTGCTCGATGCGGAAGCCGTGGCCGAGGAGCGCCTCGCGCAGGACCGTACGGCGGGCGGCGTACCGCTCCCGCTGCTCGCGGACGTGCTGGTCGTCGCCCAGGGCCGCCACCACGGCCGCCTGCGTGGGCGCCGACGTCATCATGCCGCCGTGCTTGCGGATCTCCAGCAGCGGGCCGAGGACGGCCGGGTCACCGGCCAGGAAGGCCGCGCGGTAGCCCGCCAGGTTCGAGCGCTTCGACAGCGAATGGACGGAGACGATGCCCTCGTACGAGCCGCCGTTCACGTCCGGGTGCAGGACCGAGACGGGGTCGGCCTCCCAGCCCAGCTCCAGGTAGCACTCGTCGGAGAAGACCAGGACGCCGTGCTCGCGGGCCCAGGCGACGATGCGGGTCAGCTCCTCCTTGCTCAGCACCTTGCCGGTCGGGTTCGACGGCGAGTTGAGCCAGAGGAGCTTCAGGTTCGTCGGGTCGAGGCCGGCCCCCGCGGGGGAAGCCGCGAAGGTCTCCGTGTCGTAGGCCACGTGGTGTGCGCGGGCCAGGCGGGCGCCGACCTCGTACGTCGGGTACGCGAGCCGCGGAAAGGCGACCGTGTCGCCGGGACCGAGACCCAGCTGGGTCGGCAGCCAGGCGACCAGCTCCTTGGAGCCGACGATCGGCAGGACGTGCCTGTGGGTGACTCCGCGGGCGCCCAGGCGGCGCTCCAGCCAGCCGGTGATCGCGTCGCGCAGCGCCGGGGTGCCCCAGACGGTCGGGTAGCCCGGGGAGTCCGCCGCGTCGATGAGGGCCTTCTGGACCAGCTCCGGGACCGGGTCGACCGGGGTGCCGACGGAGAGGTCGACGATGCCGTCCGGGTGCGCGGCGGCCGCTTTCTTGTACGGCTCCAGCTTGTCCCAGGGGAAGGTGGGCAGGCGGTCGGAGACTGCGGACACGGGATCTGGCTCACTTTCTGGTACGGCGTGAGGCCCGGGAACGGCAAACGCCCCGGCCCCGTACGGCGATCAGGCCGTACGGGACCGAGGCGGCACGTGTATGCGGGCCGCTTGCGTGATTACTCGGCCTGCGGCGGCAGTGCGGCGATGAAGGGGTGGTCCCGCTCGATCAGGCCCAGCTTGCTGGCGCCGCCGGGGGAGCCGAGCTCGTCGAAGAACTCGACGTTCGCCTTGTAGTAGTCCTTCCACTCCTCCGGAGTGTCGTCCTCGTAGAAGATGGCCTCTACCGGGCAGACCGGCTCACAGGCCCCACAGTCGACGCATTCGTCCGGGTGGATGTACAAGGACCGCTGGCCCTCGTAGATGCAGTCGACCGGGCACTCCTCGATGCACGCCTTGTCCTTGACGTCGACACAAGGCTGCGCGATGACGTAGGTCACGCTGTCGTTCCTCCTCGATAGGGCGCCGGCGGGCCTCCACAGGCTCCGCCGCCTGGCGCGCGGGAGCGCGGCGTCGTCGATGCCCGCCCCTAGTATCTCCGTTCCTGGGCACGATCCGAACAGGAGGGGTGAACTGACCTGTGGAAATCTCGGCCGGCGGACGTCTTGAGGTTCGTATCACCGCTGCTGACGTGGGAAAACGAGTCTCCGTGCGACGCTTGATCGAAGCCGGAGTCCTGGAAGAGAAGTTCACCGACACGGTGGGTGTTCTCACATCATGGGACGACGGTGTGCTGCTGATCACACGCAAGGGCGGCGAGAGCGTCCGGATTCCGGAGTCCTCGCTGGTCGCGGGGAAGACCGTGCCCGCGGCGCCCGCCCGGCGCAGGGGCCCCGCCGCCTCGTACGAGGAACTCGCCCACGTCGCCTCGCGCGCGTGGCGGCCGGTCGAGAGCGAGCGGCTCGGCGGGTGGGAGCTGCGGGCCGCGGGCGGATTCACCCGGCGGGCCAATTCCGTGCTGCCACTGGGCGAGCCCGGTATGCCGCTCGACGAGGCGCTGACCGCCGTACGGCGGTGGTACGGCGACCGTGGGCTGCCCGCCTACGTCCAGACCGCGACCGGCGCCGAGGGTACGCAGGAGCTGCTGTGCGCGGAGCTGGAGCGGCGCGGGTGGGTGCGCGAGGTGACCGCCGAGCTGTGGACCGGGGCGCTCGCGCCGGTCGCCGACCGGGCGGAGGGCGCGGGCGTCGTGCTGACCCGGGAGGCCGACGAGGCGTGGCTCGCGCGCTACCAGCGCAAGGGCGTGAGCGAGGTGGCGCTGAAGGTGCTGGGGAGCGGGCCGTCGGTGTGGTTCGCGACGGTCCCCGGGGAGCAGGCGCCCGCGGCGATCGGGCGGTGTGTCGTGGACGGGCGGTGGGCGTCCTTCGCGGCCGTCGAGGTGGACCCGGCGATGCGGCGGCGCGGGCTGGCGAGCACCGTCATGGCCGCGCTGGCCCGACGCGCCCTGGACGAGGGCGCCTCGGCCGCCTGGCTGCAGGTCGAGGAGGACAACGCGGGCGCGCGGGCGCTGTACGCCGGAATGGGATTCGCCGCGCATCACGCGTACCACCACTACCGGGAGCCGGCGGCTCCCGGCAGCGGCCAGTAGTACCGATCGCCGTGAGAGGGCACGAGCCTGCTATGCGTCCCCCATACCCACCACCGCCCGAGCGGTCCGCCGAACTGCGGCGGCGGTTCGCCGAGGAGGCGCGGTCCGAGCGGCCCGATCTGTCCACGCTGTGCCTGCTGGTGGGGGCCGCGGCGGACGGGGCGCTGGACGAGACGGGCCTGGACGCCGCCCAGGTGGAGCTGGACCGGCTGGCCGGGCAGCTGCCGTTCCGGCCGGGCGGGTCGCTGTCCTGGGCGATGGCGCTGCACCACCTGCTGGGCGTGCAGAACGCCTTCCGCGGCTCTCCCGCCGACTACCAGCGCCTGGAGTCGTCCCTGCTGCACGAGGTGCTGCGGCGACGGCGCGGGCTGCCGATCCTGCTGTCGGTGGTGTGGATGGAGGTCGCGCGGCGGGCGGGGGCGGCGGTGTACGGGGTCGCCCTGCCCGGGCATTTCGTCGTCGGGTTCGGGCCTCCGGAGGAACAGGCGCTCGTCGATCCGTTCGACGGGGGGCGGGTGCTCGGCGGGGGCGACGTGGAGTTGCTGGTGGCCGGGGCCACGGGGGCGCCGTTGGATCCGTCGATGCTGGTGCCCGCGGCGCCCCTGGAGGTGGTGTCGCGCATCCTGAACAACATCCGTGCGTGGGCCGCCGCGCGGCCCGAGCGGTCGGACGTGGCGTTGTGGGCGGTGGAGCTGGCGCTGCTGGTGCCTTCGCATCCGGCGCGGTTGCGGTACGAGCGGGCTCAGTTGCTCGTGCAGCGGGGGGACTTCGTCGAGGGTGCGGTGGAGCTGGAGGAGTACGCGGAGTTGATCAGGGTGGTGGACGAAGGGGCTGCGGAGCAGGTGCTGGGGCAGGCCCGAGCCGCTCGGGCACTGCTCAACTGAGTGCGTCGGCGTTTCAGAGCCAGCCCTTTTCCCTCGCGATGCGTACCGCCTCGGCCCTGTTGCGTACCGCCAGTTTCTGGATCGCCGTCGAGAGGTAGTTGCGGACCGTGCCCTGCGACAGATGCAGCGCCGCTGCCAGTTCCGCGTTGGTGGAACCGTCGGCCGCCGCGCGCAGGATCTCCCGTTCGCGGTCGGTCAGCGGGTTCGCGCCCCCTGCCAGGGCCGCGGCGGCGAGGGTGGGGTCGATGACCCGTTCTCCCGCCAGCACCTTGCGTACCGCCTCTGCCAGTTGGGCGGCCGGGGCGTCCTTGACCAGGAAGGCGTCGGCGCCCGCTTCCATGGCGCTGCGGAGGTAGCCGGGACGGCCGAAGGTGGTGAGGACGACCACCTTCACCGCCGGGAGTTCCTTGTGGACCAGGGCCGCCGCCTCGATACCGGTGCAGCCCGGCATCTCGATGTCGAGGAGGGCCACATCCACGTCGTACTCGCGGGCGGCCGCCACCACCTCGTCGCCGCGCGCCACTTGGGCGACGACCTCGATGTCGTCCTCAAGACCGAGGAGGGCGGCCAGCGCCTCGCGGACCATCGACTGGTCCTCGGCGAGCAGAACCTTGATCGTAGGGCTCATGCACCGGATCCTACGGCCGGCGGCGAGCCCGCGGGGACGCGGGCGACCAGCCGGAACCCTTGCTTCGTGCGCCCCGCCTCCAGGCTTCCGCCCGCCTTCTCCAGACGCTCGGTCAGGCCTGTCAGGCCGTTGCCCGGCCCCTTGCCCGAGCCGCCGGATCCGTTGTCCTCGACGGAGAGTTCGAGCATCTGCCCGTCCAGGGTCTGCCGCCTGAGCACCTCCACCGTGCACCGTCCGGCACCGCTGTGGCGCACGACGTTGGTGATCGCCTCGCGCAGCGCCCAGGCCAGGGCCGACTCGCTCTCCTCGGAGACGCCGGCGAGGTCGGGTTCGGCGGGCACGTCGGCGGTGATGTCGGCGGCCGTCAGGGCGACCTGCGTGCCCGCGAGCTCCGCGGACAGCCGGGGGCGGCGGTAGCCGGTGACCGCCTCGCGGACGTCCACCAGGGCCTGACGGCTGACCTGTTCGATGTCGGCGACCTGCTGGGCCGCCTTGTCGGGGTCGCCGGGGAGCATGCGGCCCGCCAGCTCGCTCTTCAACGTGATCAGCGACAGGGAGTGGCCGAGCAGGTCATGGAGGTCGCGGGCCAGGCGCAACCGCTCCTCGTTGGCGGCCAGTTGGGCGACCGTGGCGCGGGCCTTGCGCAACTCTATGGTGGTGCGCACCAGTTGCTTCACGCCCGTCATCGCGAAGCCGAGGAGCACCACCACCAGCAGCAGGCTCCAGTCGAACTTGCTGTTGTACAGGCCCACCAGGAGCATCGCCAGGGCGTTCAGCCCGATCGCCCAGTACGTCACCGGCATCGGGAGAGCGGCGCCGCAGGTGACGGAGACGTAGACGAAGAGACCGATCCACGGGTAGCCGAGGGTGAGGCCCAGGACAATGGCGAGCGTGGCGAGCAGGACGACGAAGGCGCCGACGGCCGGGCCCGAGAACGGGCGGCCCATGTTCCGGAAGACCAGCGTCAGATAGACGCCGGTGAAGGTCGCCAGGGCCACCCAGCCCGCCGCGGTGGCGGCGGGGGTGTGCCGGCCGGAGGCCAGGTCCTGCATGGGCGCCCCGAGGAAGATCAGCCAGGGCAGGATCCAGACCAGCTTGCGCAGCGCCTCGCCACCGTTGCGGGGCTGCTGGCCGATCCTGATCGTGTTCTCGGCCCGCAGTTCGTCGGGCAGCCCGTCGTCCGTCATCGCGCTCACGCCTTCAGCGTGTCCTTCCGGTACAGCCAGGCCGCGCCGCCCGCGAAGAGCAGGAAGAAGGCGACGAGGATGGCGATGTCCTGGGCGTGCGGGGCCTGACTCTGTTCGATGGAGCGCCCCAGGGCAGCGTACGCGTGCGTGGGCAGCCACTTGGCGATGTCCTGCAGCCAGGTTGGGAAGCCAGTGGAGGGGAACCACAGGCCGCCGAGGATCGACAGACCGAAGTAGATGATCATCGTGATCGGGCGGACCGCGTCCCCGGAGGCGAGGTAGCCGATGGCGACGCCGAGCGCGGCGAAGACCAGGCTGCCGGCCCAGATCGCGCCGGTGAGGGCGAGCCACTGCCAGGCGTCCAGGCGTACGTCCTTGACGGCGGCGGCGACCACGAAGACGACCACGATGGACGGCAGGCTGACGACGGCGGCGCTGGCGGTCTTGGCGAGGACGTAGCCCCGCCCCGGCAGCGTGGTCAGCCGCAGCTGCCGTACCCAGCCGCTCTCCCGCTCCTTGGCGATGCGCTCGCTGTTGCCCATGAGGACCGCGGTCAGGGCGCCGAAGGAGGCCATGGACACCATGACGTACGACGCGACGCTCAGGCCGGTGCCGTCGACGGTGCCCGTCTGGCTGGAGGCCAGCAGGAAGATGACCGACGGGTAGATCACCGAGAAGAACAGGAACTTGCGGTTGCGCAGGGCGCGTGCCAGTTCCAGCTTGATCAGGGCCCGCGAAGCAAATGTATTCAGCATGACTGCTTGGCCTCCTCGGCGGCGGTGATGGCGACGAAGGCCTGCTCCAGGCCGAGCCCGGCGACTTCGAGGTTGCGGGGGTAGACGCCGAGGCCGTAGAGGGCGTGCACGGTCGCGTCGGCGTCGGCGGACTGGATGCGGACGGTCTGGCCGCTGACGGTGAGGGAGGTGAGGAAGGGAAGAGCGCGCAGAGAGGCCTCGTCGATGGTGCCCTCCAGGTCGAAGGCGACGCGCCTGGCTCCCGCCTTCGCCTTGATCTCGGCCGCCGTCCCGTCGGCGAGCAGCCGCCCCCGGTGCAGCACCAGCACCCGGTCGGCGATCGCGTCCGCCTCCTCCAGGTAGTGCGTGGCGAACAGGACGGTCCGGCCCTGGTCCGCCTGCTCGCGCATGGTGGCCCAGAAGGCCTGGCGGGCGGAGACGTCCATGCCGGTGGTGGGCTCGTCGAGGACGATCAGGTCGCTGTCGCCGGCGGTGGCGAGAGCGAAGCGCACGCGCTGGGCCTGGCCTCCGGAGAGCTTGTTGACCTTGCGGTCGGCGATCTGCGCGACACCGGCGCGGGCGAGGACGTCGCCGGCCTTGTACGGCTTGGGGTGCAGGTCGCAGGCGAGCTTCACCAGTTCGGCGACCGTCACCTCGTCCATCAGCCCGCCGCTCTGCAGCATGGCGCCCACCCGGCCGGCGACGATGGCCTCGCGCGGGCTGGTGCCGAAGACACTGACCGTGCCGCTGTCGGCCTGCTTCAGGCCCAGCAGCAGGTCGAGGGTGGTCGACTTGCCGGCCCCGTTGGGCCCCAGCAGGGCCACGGTCTCCCCCGGGTGCAGGGCCAGCGTCAGCCCGTCCACGGCCCGCACGGTCCCGTAGGTCTTGCTCACCTGCTCGAACCCGACGACCTGTGTGGCGGTCGTCGTCGCTGTCGTCGTCATGTGCACCATCGTGGCCGCGCAGGCCCCTGCCGCGGCAGTGTCGGCGGTCCTGACTGCCGGATGACAGATGTCATGCCGAAGGCGGTGACATACGACGAGAGGGCACCCGACGGGTGCCGGGTGCCCTCTCGTGCGCTGTGCCGCTAGCTGGGGTTCGACTCGATGACGCCGACCCTGTTGGTCTTGCTCAGGAGTGCCTGGCGCAGGGCGACATAGACGTCCTGGGGGGTGACGGCCGTCTTCTTGCCGGTGCCCCGAGTGATCAGGACGCCGTTGAACTGGCCGCCGTAGAGCTGCTTGAGCGCGGCGAGGTCCGGCTTGTCGACGAGCTTGCCGTTGACCGCCTCGACCCTGAGGAACTTCCACAGGGAGTTCTGCGGGCTCAGCGGCAGCGAGACACCCGTGTCCGTCTTGACCGTGGCAAGGCCCGACATCGCCGGCTCGGCGAACGCCTTCATCTCACGGTCGACCTCGGCATTGCTCACCGACGGCTGCTGGGTCGTCGTCGCGACCGTCACCGGGGAGGTCGCGTCGGTCTCCACCTGGTTGCGGTACGCCTCCTCGACCGCCTCGGTCGACTTGGCGACGTCGATGCCCTTGCCCGCCTTGCCGTAGACGGCGACGGCCTTGCCGGACTTGAACTCGATCGTGCCCTCGGTCATCGATCCGGAGCCGCCGGCCGAGGACTTCAGGGCCGCGGTCAGCTTCTCCTCGTCGACGGGCATCACCGGGTCGACGACGCGGTGGTTGCCGAAGAGGGAGCCGATGACGGAGACCGGGTTGTAGTCGCTCTGCGCGGCCGCGGCGACCGTGGCCTGCTCGTCGAACTGGAGCCCCGCCTGATCCGGCTTGAGGGTGACGGTGTCACCGCCGACCGACAGCTTCAGCGGCTTGTTCACCCGGTCGCCGAAGGCCTCGTCGAGCTTCCTGACGGCGTCGTCGCGGGTGCCGCCGCCGATGTCGACGCCGAGCACGGTGGTGCCCTTGGGCACGTCGGAGTGGTTCATCAGCAGCCCGGTGCCGTACGCGACACCGCCGAGGACGAACACGCCGGTGCCGACCAGCACCAGCTTGTTGCGGCCCTTCTTCTTTTTCTTGGGTGCGGAGGACGCCGGCACGTTCTGTGCGACCGGCTCGGGCAGCTTCGGGGGCGTGTGCGGCAGCGGGCCGTCGGTGTGGGCGCCGGGCCCGAAGGGCGAGTTGGCGTCGGTGGGCACGACCGGCATGCTGCTGGTGACGGTGTGTCCGGAGACGTTGTCGGGGGCCGGGTAACCCTGCGTGCCCGGCCCGGGGGCCGGCTTCTGCGGGGTGAGGATCGCGGTGTCGTCGCTGAGGCCGCCACCGGGGCCCAGACCGGCGCCGTGCGGGCCGCCCATGCCGCCGGGTCCGGCAGGCGCGCCGGGTCCGGGTGCGCCACCGAGGGGAGCGCCGCCGAGGGGAGGGCCGCCGAGAGGTGCGGTCAGGGGGCTGTCGCCCATGACCGGTCCGCCGGTCGGGCCCGCGGGACCCTGTGCGCCGCCAGGGCCGCCGTGGCCGCCCGGACCGTTGAAGCCGCTCGCGCCGCCCGGGCCGCCGTAGCCGCTCTGGCCGCCCGGCCCGTTCGGGGCGCCGTGCTCGCCTTCCGAGAAGTACGGCAGGTCGTCGCGACGCGGTTCGCCGCCGGGACGCGAGCTGTTTCCGAGCGGTCCCGCGGCCAGCGCCTCGGTGACGTCGAAGGAACCGGTGCCACCGCCGTGCCCGGGAGCCACCGGCCCGCCGGTCGCACCGGGCAGCCCGGCGCCGTTCGTCCCGGCGGGGCGCGGGGCACCGCCGTTCGCGCCACCGGGGCGGGAGCCGCCCGGCACGCTCATGGAGCCGACCACGCCGCCGGGACGACCGGCTCCCGGCCGTGCACTGCCGGGAGCGGCGCCCGCGCCAGGAGCCCCGGCGCCCGCGGCGGGCGCGCCCTGCGTACCCGAACCGCCCGGCAGACCGGCCCCGTTGGTGGCGCCGCCGCCCTGACCGCCCGGGCCCGGCCCCGACTTGCGGGGCGCGAACCAGTCGCTGGTCTTCTCCTCCGCGGTCGGGGCGGGCTCGGCCGGGGACTCGACCGTGCTCATGGCCTGGGTCACGCCCGGCGCAGGAGTCTCGGTCTGCGGGGCCTCGTCGGAGGCCTCGGTGTCCGCGACGGGCGTACGCACGACGACCGGCGGAATGGGCCGCGACCCGGGGATGTTGATCCGGATCCGGGTCGTCAGTGTGGTCTCGGTCTTGCGGTCCTCCGGCTGCGCGGCCGAACGGCCCGCATCCGTACCGGCGTCGGAAGCCGTGGGTGTCCCGTACGGCGGCGTGCCCGACGGGTATGCGGCTCCGCCGCGCCCGTTGGGCCCGGAGGACGGAGTGTCAGTTTCACGACTCAAGGCAGGTTCTCCCGGTTGGCTCCGCCGCCCGACACAACCTCACGGGCGGCTCGGCGGCGCGCACCACCATACTGGCCACTTCTGGCGCGTATCCCATGACCGCCCGGGAAACCCACACGGGACTCGCACGCAGACTTAATGGCGAAGTAGTACGTCACTTCCCAAGTCGGACGTCACGGCCACCTGGTTGCCGCCCCTGTCCAAGGGTGGCGCAGATCACAGCCACGGCCATTCCTCCGAGCAGGAAGAGATAGGAGCCGCCTCCTGCGCCGAAGAGGAAGTCGCCCTCGGGTCTGCTGGCGGTGAGCAGGATGACGGCGATCATCCAAGCGGCGGCGGGCGCGATGGACCCGCCCCGGCTGCCGGTGGCCCGTCCACCGCCGAGGCACAGGCCCGCCTCGCCCGCGAGCGCGAGCAGCAGCCCGCCCGGGAACCAGCCGGCCTGCACCAGCGCACCGGCCGCGCCGACGACCAGGCCGAGCACGAAGAGACCCACGTACAACAACGTCCGCCAGGCGGAGGGCCGCTGCAGCGGCTGGGCCAGCAGGGAGCCCCGCTCGGTCATGACGCCTCCCCGGTCCCGGCGAAGAGATCGGTCTCCCGGGCCGCCCCGTCCGGCCCGCGCACCAACTCGTAGCACTCGGTGGTGAACAGGGGCTGCGCCTGCTCGTTCGAGAGCGCGAAGTACGGCTCCGCCACCTCGATCTGTGTGGCGTGCGCCCGCATCGCGGCGGCCTTGGCGGCGGCGTGCGCGGTGCCGTCGATCTCGGCGGTGATCCGCTCGTCCGGCACGACACCCGGTACGTCGTCGATGACGGCGGCCTTGGAGAACGGCAGAGCGGGCAGATCCTCCGCAAGCCGGGCAAAGGAACCCTCGGCGACGGACCGGGGCACCCGGTTCCAGTAGATCTTGGGGATCGGCCGGCCCGCCTCGGCGGCCAGGTCGGCGGCGCGCATGGCGACCCGGTGGGCCTGGATGTGGTCGGGGTGGCCGTACCCGCCGTTGTCGTCGTAGGTGACGAGGACCTGGGGGCGTACCTCCAGGATCACCTCGACGAGATGCCGGGCCGCCTCGTCGACGTCCGCCTGCCAGAAGCAGGCCGGGTCGTCGTTGTCGGCGAGGCCCATCATCCCGGAGTCCCGGTAGCGGCCCGGGCCGCCGAGCAGACGGAAGTCCTCGACGCCGAGCTCACGCATGGCGGCCGTGAGCTCGCGCAGCCGGTACTCGCCGAGGGCGGTGCCGGTGAGGTGCCGAAGCTCCGGCGGGATGACCTCGCCGCGCTCACCGAGGGTGCAGGTGACCAGGGTCACGTGAGCACCCCCGGCCGCATACGCGGCCATGGTCGCGCCGTTGTTGATCGACTCGTCGTCCGGGTGCGCGTGCACCAGTAGCAGACGCCGGGCTGGCAGTTCCGTCATGGACCCCACCCTACGAGGCGGTACCGACAGCACCACGCAGCCCGGGGGTCGGAACTTTCAGCCCGGGGGTCAGAACTTGATGCTGCCGATCATCCCCGCGATGTTCGTCGTCAGCTCGCTGATCGTGGGAGCGATGGTCGAGGAGGCCAGATAGAAGCCGAGCAGCATGCAGACGACCGCATGCCCCGCCTTCAAGCCTGACTTCTTGACCAACAGGAAGACGACGATCGCCAGCAGCACCACCGCCGAAATCGAGAGTGCCACGGCGGCTCACCTCCAAAGGTCCCAAGAGCGCGGGGGTCGGACTGAGGGGGCAGATAAATCCATGCGATAACCAGCAGGTTCATACCCACTATGCGCTAGTGATCATAACTATCCGAACGCGCGCATCGCTCGGCGCACGGCCGCACAAGGGGGCGCATGGCCAATATGGTCGGTCCATGACGACGAGGCCCGATTCCTTCCCCCGCCGGCACGCCCGCACCCAGCGCTTCACGCTGGGCGCGCCGCGCGCTTTCACCGTGGCACCCGACGGCGCCCGTGTGGTGTTCCTGCGCTCCACCTCCGGTACGGACAAGGCGAGTTCCCTGTGGGTCCTCGATGCGGCGCAGGGCGGGGAGCGCGTGGCGGCCGACCCGCGCGCCCTGCTGGGTGGCACCTCGGAGGACCTCCCCCCGGAGGAACGGGCGCGCCGCGAACGCAGCCGCGAGGGCGGCGCCGGCATCGTCGGCTACGCCACCGACGCGGCCGTGGAGTTGGCGTCCTTCGCGCTGTCGGGGCGGCTTTTCGCGGCCGAGCTGCGGGCCGGCACGGCACGTGAACTCCCCGCCGCCGGACCGGTGATCGACCCGCGCCCCTCCCCCGACGGCCGGCACGTCGCCTACGTCGCACACCGTGCGCTGCGGGTCGTGGGCGCCGAGGGAAAGGACGAACGGGCGCTCGCCGAGCCGGAGTCGGAGAACGTCACCTACGGACTGGCCGAGTTCATCGCGGCCGAGGAGATGGGCCGTTCACGCGGCTTCTGGTGGTCGCCGGAGTCGGACCGGCTGCTGGTGGCACGCGTGGACGACACACCGGTGGCGCGCTGGTGGATCTCCGACCCGGCTCAGCCGGAGCGTGATCCGCAGCAGGTGGCCTACCCGGCGGCGGGCACCGACAACGCGGAGGTGCGGCTGTTCGTGATCGGCCTGGACGGGGTGCGCACGGAGGTCCTCTGGGACCGGGCGCGCTATCCGTACCTGGCCCATGTGCACTGGTCGGACGCGGGTGCGCCGCTGCTGCTCGTCCAGGCACGCGACCAGCGCAGCCAGTTGTTCCTGGCGGTGTCCCCGGAGACGGGCGAGACCCGGCTCGTACACGCGGACGAAGATCGAGTTTGGCTTGATCTTTTCCCCGGTGCGCCCTGCTGGAGCCCGTCCGGGCAGCTCGTGCGCATCGCCGACGAGGGGGGCGCGCGGGTTCTCGCGGTCGGTGAACGCCCGCTGACGGGACCGCAGTTGCATGTCCGCGCGGTGCTGGACGTCACTTCGGACGACGTGCTCATCTCCGCGTCGGCCGGCGCGGAGGCCGACGCCCCCGAGACCGGCGAGGTGCACGTCTACCGCGTCAACGAACTGGGCCTGGAGCGCATCTCGCGGGAGCCCGGCGTGCACTCGGCGGTACGGGCGGGAGGCGTGACCGTGCTGGTGTCCGCCTCGCTCGACCGGCCGGGCGCCCGCGTGCAGATCCTTCGCGACAGCGGCCGAAGGGAGCCGGGGGTCCCGTCGGCCGGAGGCCCGGGAAGCGCGGCGACCATCACTTCGTACGCCGAAGATCCCGGTATGTCCCCGCGCGTGATCCTCACCGAGGGGGGCGCACGGCGCATCCCGTGCGCCGTCCTGCTCCCCCATGATCACGACGGTGCGACCCCGCTCCCCGTCCTGATGGATCCCTACGGCGGTCCGCACGGACAGCGGGTGATCGCCGCCCACAATCCGCATCTGACGTCACAGTGGTTCGCCGACCAGGGGTTCGCGGTGGTGGTCGCCGACGGGCGCGGCACCCCGGGCCGCTCCCCGGCCTGGGAGAAGGCGGTCCGCGACGACCTCGCGGCGGTCGTCCTGGAGGACCAGGTGGACGCGCTCCAGGCGCTCGCCGCCGACTTCCCGCTGGACCTGAGCCGGGTCGCGATCCGCGGCTGGTCCTTCGGCGGCTATCTGGCGGCGCTCGCGGTGCTGCGCCGCCCGGACGTCTTCCACGCGGCGGTGGTGGGCGCCCCGGTCACCGACCTGCGCCTGTACGACACCCACTACCAGGAGCGCTACCTCGGCCACCCGGCCGAGCAGCCGGAGGTCTACCGCCGCAACTCGCTCATCGACGACGCGGGCCTGGTCGACGCGGCCGAGCCGCACCGCCCGATGATGGTCATCCATGGCTTCGCCGACGACAACGTGGTGGTCGCCCACTCCCTGCGCCTGTCCTCGGCCCTGCTCGCCGCCGGCCGCCCGCACGAGGTGCTGCCCCTGTCCGGCGTCACCCACATGACCCCGCAGGAGTCGGTCGCCGAGAACCTGCTGCGGCTCCAGCTGGATTTCCTGCGGCGTTCGCTCGCACAGCCGCGCAAATCTCCATGAACCGCGTTAACAAGCAGGCAACTTCAGGGAAGCGATACCGATATACGGACGCGCGAGGCTGAACAACGTACGGCCGTGCGGGTGCCGTAAACGGGCCGGGGTGTCGCCATGTCACCCCGGCCCGTTGCTTTCCCCCTCCGGTCCCTCAGGTCCTCTCAGTCCTTTCGGCTCCTCCGGCGGCACGACGACCTTCTCCTCGGCGAAGTGGCAGGCGGAGTCGTGCGCGGCCGGCCCGCTCGCGAACCGGAACTCCGCGGGCACCGCGAGCGCGGGCACCTCCAGCGCGCACCGCTCCTGCGCCTTCCAGCAGCGGGTGCGGAAGCGGCATCCGGAGGGGACGTTCGTCGGCGACGGCACGTCACCCGCGAGGATGATCCGCTCCCGGTACTCACGTGCCTCCGGATCGGGCAGGGGAACGGCCGACAGCAGCGCCTGGGTGTAGGGGTGCGTCGGATGGTCGTAGATCTCCTCGTCCCTGCCGATCTCCACGATCCGCCCCAGGTACATCACCCCGACCCGGTCCGAGATGTGCCGGACGATCGACAGGTCGTGCGCGATGAAGACGTACGACAGCTCGAACTCGCTCTGCAGCCGGTCGAGAAGGTTGATCACCTGGGCCTGGACGGAGACGTCCAGCGCGGAGACCGGCTCGTCGGCGACGATGATCTCGGGGCGCAGCGCCAACCCCCGTGCGATGCCGATGCGTTGGCGCTGGCCGCCGGAGAACTGGTGCGGATAGCGGTTGATGTATTCGGGGTTGAGCCCGACGACGTCCAGCAGCTCCTGGACCTTCTGCCGCCGGTCTCCCTTGGGCGCCACCTCGGGGTGGATCTCGTACGGCTCCCCGATGATGTCGCCCACCGTCATCCGGGGGTTGAGGGAGGTGTACGGGTCCTGGAAGACCATCTGGATGTTGCGCCGCACGGACCGCAGGGCCTTGCCGGAGAGCCTGGCGATGTCCTCGCCCTTGTAGCGGATGTTCCCGGCCGTCGGCTTCTCCAGGTTGACCAGCATCTTGGCGACCGTCGACTTGCCGCAGCCGGACTCGCCGACGATGCCGAGGGTTTCGCCACGGCCGAGTTCGAAGTCCACGCCGTCGACGGCCTTCACCGCGCCGACCTGCTTCCTGAAGAGAATCCCCCGGGTGAGCGGGTAGTGCTTGACGAGCCCGCTGACCTGCAGAATCGACTCAGCCATTCAGGCACTCCCTCCAGAAGTGGCAGGCGCTGTGCCGGGCCGAGTCCGGACCGTCCACCTCGTGCAGGGGCGGTACGTCGGTACGGCACACGTCCTGGGCCATAGGGCAGCGGGGGTTGAAGGCGCAGCCCGGTGGGATGTGCATGAGGTTGGGCGGCAGGCCCTTGATGGCGTAGAGCTCCCGGCCCTTCTGGTCGAGCCGCGGGATCGACTCCAGCAGGCCCTTGGTGTACGGGTGCGCGGGCAGCTTGTAGATGTCGTGCACCGGGGCCGACTCGACGATCCGGCCCGCGTACATCACGGCGATCCTGTCGGCGACGTCGGCGACCACGCCCAGGTCGTGGGTGATGAGGATGAGCCCCATGTGGTACTCGCGCTGCAACTCCGCGAGCAGGTCCATCACCTGGGCCTGCACGGTGACGTCGAGGGCGGTGGTGGGTTCGTCGGCGATGATGAGGGCTGGCTCCAGGGCGAGGGCCATCGCGATCATGATGCGCTGGCGCATACCGCCGGAGAACTGGTGCGGGTAGTCCCTGACCCGCTCCCTGGCCGCCGGGATCCGCACCCGCTCCATCAGCTCGACGGCCTTCGCCCGCGCGTCCTTCTTCGACATGCCCCGGTGCACGACGAACATCTCGCCGAGCTGGTCGCCCACGGAGAGCACGGGGTTGAGGGAGGACAGCGCGTCCTGGAAGATCATCGCCATCTCGGCGCCACGGACCTTGCGCCGCTCGTCCTCCTTGAGTTTCAGCAGGTCCCTGCCCTGGAAGAGGATCTCACCGCCGGTGATCTTCCCGGGTGGGATGTCGAGGATGCCCATGACCGCCTGCGCGGTGACGGACTTCCCCGACCCGGATTCCCCGAGCACGGCAAGGGTCTCCCCCGCGTCCACGCTGTAGTTGACCCCGTTGACGGCCTTGGCGACCCCGTCCCGGGTCCGGAACTCCACATGCAGATCCCGCACTTCGAGCAACATGACGACGACTCACCTCAGCTTCGGGTCGAGGGCGTCGCGGACCGCGTCGCCCAGCATGATGAAGGCGAGCACGGTGATCGCCAGGGCTCCGGCCGGCCACAGGAGCATGTGGGGGGCGTTGCGGATGTAGGCGGAGGCGGCGGAGATGTCGATGCCCCAGCTGACCGTCGGGGGTTTGAGGCCGACGCCGAGGTACGACAGGGTCGCCTCCAGCGCGATGTACGTGCCGAGCGCGATGGTCGCCACGACGATCACCGGGGCGACCGCGTTGGGCGCGATGTGGCGGAGCAGGATGCGGGAGTCGGAGGCGCCCAGGGCGCGGGCCGCCTGCACGTAGTCGTTCTGCTTGGCGGTGATGACCGCACCACGTGCGATGCGGTAGATCTGCGTCCACCCGAGCAGCACCATGAACCCGACGACCGGCCAGATCGTGTTGCTGCTCACCACGGAGAGAAGGACGAGGCCGCCGAGCACGACCGGGATCGCGAAGAAGATGTCGGTGATCCGGGACATCAACGAGTCCCAGCCCCCGCTGAAGTACCCGGCGAGCCCGCCCAGGATCGAACCGAGGAGCGCGACACCGAGCGTGGCCAGGACGCCGACGCTGATGGAGACGCGGGTCCCGTACACCGTGCGCGTGTAGACGTCGCAGCCCTGGCCGTCGTAGCCGAAGGGGTGGCCGGGCTGTGAGCCCTCCTGGGCCTTGGCGAGGTCGCACTTGAGGGGGTTGCCGGAGGTGATCAGCGACGGCCAGATGGAGATGACGACCAGGAAGAGGATCACCAGCGCCGAGATGATGAAGACGGGGTTGCGGCGCAGGTCGCGCCAGGCGTCGGACCAGAGGGAGCGGGGCTTCTCCGCCGGGCCCGTGCCTTCCGGGCCACCAGGAGTCCTCTCCAGTGTCTCCGCCTCGGTCACCGCGAGGTCCATCGCGCCGCCCATGCCCGCGGAGGAGATGGCGCCCTCGGACTCGTACTGCTCAGGCATAGCGGATCCTCGGGTCGAGTACGGCGTACAGGAGGTCGACGATCAGGTTGGCGAGCAGGAAGACGAGGACGAGGACGGTCACGAAGCCGACGACGGTTTGGGTGTTCTGCCGGAGGATGCCCTGGTAGAGCTGGTAGCCGACGCCGTGGATGTTGAAGATCCGCTCGGTGACGATCGCACCGCCCATCAGCGCGCCGATGTCCGTTCCGATGAAGGTGACGACGGGGATGAGCGAGTTGCGCAGCAGGTGGCGGATGATGACCCGGCGTCGGGGCAGGCCCTTGGCGACGGCCGTGCGGACGTAGTCGGAGCGCCGGTTCTCCGCGATGGAGGTGCGGGTCAGCCGGGTCACGTAGGCGAGCGAGACGGACGCGAGGACCAGACCCGGCACGATCAGCTCGCCGAAGGTGGCGTCCGTGGAGACCGACGGTTTGATCCAGCCCCACTCGACGCCGAGGAGGAGCTGGAGCAGCAGGCCGGTGACGAAGGTGGGGACGGAGATGACGACGAGGGTGAGGACGAGGGCGGAGGTGTCGACGGCGCTCCCGCGCCGCAGCCCCGTGATGACGCCCAGCGTGACGCCGATGACGATCTCGATGAGGATCGCGACGACAGTGAGGCGGATGGTGATCGGGAACGCCGTCGCCATCAGCTCGGTGACCTTCTGGCCGTTGAACGCCGTACCGAAGTCGCCGGTGAAGACGTTCCCCATGTAGGTCAGGTATTGCTGCCAGACGGGCTTGTCGAGCCCGAACTCCTTCTTCAGCTGGGCGGCGGTGGCCGCGTCGCACTGCCGCTCGCCGCACAGGCCCGCGATGGGGTCGCCCATCACGTTCACCATCAGGAAGATCAGCAGCGTGGCCCCGATGAACACCGGGATCATCTGGAGCAGACGCCGGACCACGTACCGTCCCATGCGCGGTCAGCCGACCTTGATCTCGTTGTAGACGGGGACGCTGAACGGGTTGAGCGCGACGTTCGAGAGGCGCTCGGACCAGCCGGCGCTGCCGTTCTGGTACCAGAGCGGGATGGCGGCCATGTTGTCGCGGACGACCTTCTCGGCGTTCTGGAAGATGCCGATCGCCTTGGTGGTGTCGGTCTCCGTGTTGGCCTGGTTGACGAGCTTGTCGAAGTCCTTGTTCGACCAGTGGCCGTCGTTGGACGAGGCGTTGGTGTAGTAGAGCGGCTGGAGGAAGTTCTGGATGAGCGGGTAGTCCATCTGCCAGCCGGCCCGGAACGGACCCGACATCTTCTTCTGGGTGATCTGGGTGCGGAAGTCGGCGAAGGTGCCGACCGGGTTGCCGACGCACGCCTTGTCGTTGCCGAGCGCGTTGTTGATGGAGTTGCAGACGGCGTCAACCCACTCCTTGTGCGAGCCGGTGTCCGCGTTGTACGTGATCTTGACCTGGCCGCCGGGCAGCCCGCCGCCCTCCTTGACCAGCTTCTTGGCCTCGCTGGGGTTGTACTCGCAGCCGCTCCCGCACAGCCCGTCCTGGAAGCCGCCCTTCGTGCCGAGGACCGGGGAGGTCCAGTCGGTGGCCGGCGTCCGGGTCTTCTGGAAGATCGTGTCGGTGATCTGCTGGCGGTTGATCGCCATGGACAGGCCCTGGCGGACCTTCACCGCGCCGCTCGTGTTCCAGTCCTTGTCGTAGAAGGGGAAGGCGAGCGTCTGGATGATGCCGGCGGGGGTGTTCAGATAGCGGTCGCCGAGGTCGCTCTTGACGTTCTTGAGCTGGGCGGCCGGGACGTCGTCGACCAGGTCGAGGTTGCCGGCCATCAGGTCGGTGTAGGCGGTGTTGTTGTCGGTGTAGACCTTGAGGTCCACGCCGCCGTTCTGCGCCTTGTCGGTGCCGGGGTACGCGTCCCACTTCCGCAGGGACATCTTCGAGCCCTTGGTGTACGACTGCACGGTGTAGGGCCCGTTGCCGACCGGCTTCTTGATCCACCCGGCGTGGTCGGTGTAGAAGGCCTGGGGCAGGGGCGCGAACGCCGGGTAGCCGAGGGTGTCCGGGAAGGTCGAGAACTTCTGCGTCAGCTTGACGGTGAAGGTCCGGTCGCCGGTGACCTTCAGGCCGGTGAGCGTGTCGGCGGTCTGCGTGCCGGTTTCCGGGTGGACCTTGTCGTAGCCCTCGATGTAGCCGAAGAAGTACGCGTTCTTCTGGTTGTTCTTGAGGCTGGCGCCGTAGTTCCAGGCGTCCACGAAGGACTTGGCGGTGACGGCCTCGCCGTTGCTGAACTTCCAGCCCGCCTTGACGGTGATGGTGAAGTTCTGCGAGTCCGTGGTGTCGATCTTCTCGGCCAGCATGTCCTTGGCGGCGCCGGTCTTGGGGTCGTACCTCTTCAGCCCGCGGAAGATCATGTCGAGGACCTTGCCGCCCTGCACCTCGTTGGTGTTGGCCGGCTCCAGGGGGTTCTGCGGGTCCCCCCAGGAGGAGCTGAGCACGGCGCTGCTGTCACCACCACTGCTCCCGCTCCCGCTGTCGCCGCCGCAGCCCGTCGCGGCGAGCGCGACCGCCGCCGCGCATGCGGCCCATTTGGCGTGCGTGGCTCCACGCATGGAGTGCCTCCTCATGAATGCGCGGATACGCGCTGTGGCCGCAGCGCCGGAGCGCTGATCCGTTATCGGTCAATATCGCCACAACACGCATACAGCGCATTCCAGGCAACCCGTACGCAGGACAGCCCCACCCGTATGGGGGGCTCCACCAGCGCAAGAGGGCACGAGGACCGGCCGCCAGGAGGGCGGGCAGGGCGCGGCCCCCGGTTCCCCCGACGGGCCGTCTTGCGGTCGGAGTGCCCCGCGGCGACACTGCAGCCCCATGGCCCTTCACCTGCGCGGGACCGTACTTCCCGACGGCACGGTCCGCGACATCTGGACGCTCGGGGACCGGATCACCTTCGAGCGGCCCTCGGGACCGGCCGACACCGTGGCCGACGGGGGCTTCCTGCTGCCCGGCCTGGTCGACGTGCACACACATCCCGGCTCCCCGTCCGAGGACGAGCCGGCCTTCGACGCCGAGGTGTTCGAGTCACAGGTCACCGCACACCGCGACGCGGGGACGACGGCGTTGCGCTTCCCCGGGCTCCTGGGGGAGATACCCGCCGGGCTGCGCGAGGCACCCGGCCTGCCGCGCATGGTGAGCGCGGGGAAGTGGCTGGCCTGGGCCGGGTTGTCGAAGAGTGCTCCCTTCCACACCGTCACCGACGACCTCCCCGTGGCCGCCGTCGCCGAGGCGGGCTCCCGGGACGGCTGGTGCAAGCTCCTGGGCGACTGGGACTTCGAGGCGGACCCGGTGCCGTACGAGGTGCTGCGCGCCGTCACCGACGCCGTGCACGCGGCCGGCGGCCGGGTCGCGGTGCACTGCCAGTCCGCGCAGGGTGTGCTGAACGCGGCTCGCGCGGGCGCCGACTCCATCGAGCACGGGATGGGGATGCCGCTGGAGTGCGTGGACCTCATGGCCGGACACGGCACGGCCTACGTACCCACCCTCACCGCCTTCGCGCGCAGTGCCCCGCACCGCACCAGGGACACCTCCCGGGGCCGCCTCTGGCACGCGGGCCACGCGACCATGATCCGCCGGGTCCGCGAAGCCCATGACGCCGGTGTCACCGTCCTCGCCGGCACAGACTCCGCGCCCTTCGGCAACGTGGCCACGGAGGTCGAGCACCTGATCGCCGCGGGACTGCCCGCCGAGACCGCCGTCGGTGCGGCGAGCTGGACGGCCCGCGCCTTTCTGGGCCTGACCGCTCTCGCCGAGTCCGCTCTCGCCGACATCACCGTCTACGACGCAGACCCGCGCCGCGAACCGGCCGTGCTGCGGCATCCCCGCCGCATCGTGCTGCGCGGGCGGGTCGTCCGCTGACCGGCGGGAGCGTCACGGTGACAAACCCGGTCGCCGACCGGCGCCAGCGTTCCACCAGGACCCCTTCACCGGTCTGGACCAATATTTGCGGACTCGAACATCAACTCGCCGTTTCCGCAGGCCACGCAGGCTTCCCGTGCCGTTGACGCACCGAGACCGCCGCTGATAGACACACTCATCACCCAGCTGGCGCCACCAGGCAAAACCCGGTTCCGAAGTCCGAACAAGCCGTCCCTGTGCGAGCGATGACGCGAGGTCACGATTCATGAGCACACAAGACCAGTACGGCACCAGGCGTTCACATCCGAGAATCCCTCGACCCCGTACGCTCCGGCTCGTCGCGACCGCCGGCGCCGTCGCTCTGACGTTCTCGGCAGGCCTCGCGACTCCGCTCAACCCGGCGCCCCAGCGGGCGGAGGCCGCCGGCGGCAAGAAGGTCCTCACCGTGGCGGTCGCGCAGAGCGTCGACTCGCTGAGCCCGTTCCTGGCGGTGCGTCTGGTCAGCACGAGCATCCTGCGGCTGACGTACGAGTACCTCACGGACTACGACCCCGGTGACGCGCATCCGGTCCCCGGCCTCGCCACCAAGTGGGCGCCGTCCGCCGACAAGCTCACCTGGACGTACACCATCCGCTCCGACGCGAAGTGGTCGGACGGGCAGAAGGTGACCGCCCAGGACGCGGCCTGGACCTTCAACAAGATGATGACCGACCAGGCCGCCGCCACCGCGAACGGCAGCTTCGTCGGCAACTTCCGCAAGGTGACGGCCCCCAGCCCCACCAAGCTGGTAGTCGAGCTGAAGAAGCCGCAGGCGACGATGACCGCCCTGGACGTGCCGATCGTGCCCGAGCACGTGTGGAAGAACGTCTCGGACCTGTCGAAGTTCAACAACGACAAGTCCTTCCCCATCGTCGGCGACGGGCCGTTCGTCCTCACCGACTACAAGGCGGACAGCTACGTCCGCCTGAAGGCCAACAAGGATTTCTGGCGCGGGGCGCCCAAGTTCGACGAGCTGGTCTTCAAGTACTACAAGGACCAGGACGCGGCCGTGGCCGCCCTGCGCAAGGGCGAGGTCTCCTTCGTGGCGGGCCAGCCTGCCCTGACGCCGGCTCAGGCCACCTCGCTCAAGGGCCAGAAGGACATCAAGGTCAACGACGCTCCCGGCCGCCGTTTCTACGCCCTCGCCACCAACCCGGGAGCCCGGGCGAAGAACGGCCGGAAGTTCGGCGACGGCGACCCGTCCCTGCTGGACCAACGCGTGCGGAACGCCCTGTTCATGGCCGTGGACCGCAAGACCCTCATCGACAAGGTGTTCCAGGGGCACGCGGTCGAGGGCCAGGGCTACATCCCACCGCGCTTCTCGACGTACTTCTGGAAGCCGTCGGCGAGCCAGACGCTCTCCTACGACCCCACGAAGGCCGGCCAACTCCTCGACCAGGCCGGATACAAGAAGAAGGCCGACGGCAAGCGGGTCGGCAAGGACGGGAAGCCGCTCCACTACCGCGTGCTGTGCCACGCCACCGACCCCAACGACAAGGCCGTGGGCCAGTACCTCAAGGAGTGGTGGGCGGGGCTCGGCATCGGCATGACGCTCGACTGCCTGGACAACGTCACCGACCCCTGGCTCGCCGGCAAGTACGACCTCGCCTTCGACGGCTGGTCGGTCAACCCGGACCCCGACTTCGTCCTGTCCATCCACACCTGCGCCGCCCTGCCCGCCACCCCGAAGGACACCGGCGCGACCGACAACTTCATCTGCGACAAGACGTACGACGAGCTGTACGCCAAGCAGCTCGCCGAGTACGACTCGGCCAAACGGGCCGACATCGTCCAGCAGATGGAGTCGCGACTGTACGACCTGGGGTACATGAACGTCATGGCGTATCCGAACGCCGTCGAGGCCTACCGCACCGACCAGATCCAGTCGATCGAGACGATGCCCAGGGCCGCCGGCAACATCTACGGCCAGGACGGCTACTGGAGCTGGTGGTCGGCCGTTCCGGCGGATTCCGACTCCTCCTCCGGGGGCTCCTCGACCGGGGTGATCGTCGGTGTCGTCGCGGGCGTCGTGGTCCTCGCCGGCGCCGGATTCCTCTTCGCCAGGCGCCGCGGCGCCACCGCCGACGACCGCGAGTAGCCGATGCAGCCGACAGCCCCTGACGCAGCGTCCGCCTCGGTCGACAAGGCCGCCGTACCGGTTCCCGCCCCTCCGGCGGTCCGCGGGCCGCGATCGCGCACCACCACCGCGTATCTGCGCTACGGGGCGGGCAAGGCGGGCGGTGCCGCCGTGTCGCTGCTCGCCGTCCTGGTCACCGGGTTCTTCCTGTTCCGGCTGATCCCCGGTGACCCGGTCAAGACCATGACCGGCGGCCGTCAGGTCTCTGCGCAGCAACTGGCCGCGTATCGGAAGGAGTTCGGGCTCGACCTGCCGCTGTGGCAACAGTTCACGGACTACTGCGGCAAGGCGCTCACCGGTGACCTGGGCACGTCGTACCAGTTCCACACCCCCGTCATCGACAAGATCACCGAGGCGCTGCCGAACACACTGCTGCTGACCGGCACGGCCTTCGTGCTCTACACCGCGCTCGGCATGTTCCTCGGCACCCGCTCGGCCTGGCGGCGCGGCGGCCTCGGCGACCGGCTGAACACCGGTCTGGCGCTGACCCTGTACTCCGTCCCGTCGTTCTGGCTGGGCCTGCTGATCATCATCGTGTTCGGCGTGGGCCTCGGCCCCGTCCCCGGGCTGTTCCCGACCGGCGGCATGGAGTCGGGCGGCAAGGAGGGCTTCGCCTACGTCCTCGACGTCGCCCACCACCTCGTACTGCCCGTGATCACACTGGTCGCGGTCGAGTACGGGCAGACGCTGCTGGTCACCCGCTCGGCGCTGCTCGACGAGATGGGCAGCGACTACCTGACCACCGCCCGCGCCAAGGGCCTCAGGGACGACCTGGTCCGGCGCCGGCACGCCGTACCGAACGCGCTGCTGCCCACGGTCACCCTGGTTTTCGTCAACCTCGGCCGGACCGTCGCCGGCGTCATCCTGGTCGAGACCGTCTTCTCCTGGCCGGGCCTCGGCGGACTGTTCTACCAGGCGCTGAGCGTGCCCGACCTGCCCCTGGTGCAGGGGCTGTTCCTCTTCTTCGCCTCGGCGGTGATCGTCATGAACACACTGGCCGACCTGCTCTATCCGCTGCTCGACCCCAGGGTGGGCCGATGACGACCGAAGCCCCTCCCCCGGTGCCCGGGATCCGGCCCGCCGGACCGCGGGCGCTGGCCCGGCAGCGCCGCCGCCGCTCCGTCCTACGGTTCTGGCGGGAGTACCGCACCCATCGCGTCGGACTGGTCGGGCTGGCCGCGCTCGCCCTGTTCGCGCTGCTCGCGCTGACGGCGCCGTTGACGGTCGGCTCGGACGTGGCCGGGGTGACCCACGCGCCGGGCAGCCCGCTGGAGTCCCCGAGCGGTGAATTCCCGCTGGGCACCGACCGGTTCGGACGGAATCTGCTGGGCCTGGTGGTGTGGGGCTCACGGGTCTCGCTGCTGGTCGGGCTGTTCGCGGCCGTGCTGTCGGTGGTGATCGGCACGCTCGTCGGGATCACGGCCGGGCACTTCCGGGGGGCGTACGCGACCGTGCTGATGCGCGTGACGGACTGGTTCCTGGTGATGCCGGCGCTGGTGCTGGCCATCGCGCTGGCCACCGTCATGTCCCGCTCCCTCGGCACGGTGATCCTCGCGATCGGTGTCACCTCCTGGCCGACGACGGCCCGGTTGGTGCGTGCGCAGACACTCGCGGTGGAGTCCCGGCCGTACATCGAGCGGGCCAAGGCGCTCGGCGGCGGCCACTGGCATGTGATGACCCGGCATGTGCTGCCCAACGTGATGCCGCTTGTCCTCGCCCAGACGACCCTGATGATCTCCTCCTCCGTCCTCGCCGAGGCGACGCTGGCGTTCCTGGGCCTCGGTGATCCGACGGTCATCTCGTGGGGCGGCCTGCTGCAGGACGCGCGCGAGGCGGGTGCGGTCAGTTCGGGCGACTGGTGGTACCTGGTGCCGCCGGGCATCGCTATCGCGGTGGTCGCGCTGGCGTTCACGCTGTGCGGGCGCGCGGTGGAGTCCGTTCTCAACCCCAGGCTGGGGGTGGCCCGTTGACGCTGCTGGAGGTCCGGAACCTGGAGGTGACCTACCCGGGCGGGGTGGCGGCCGTACGGGGCGTGGACCTGTCCCTCGACGCGGGCCGCAAGCTCGGTGTCGCGGGCGAGTCGGGCTGCGGCAAGTCCACGCTGGCACTCTCGCTGCTCAGGCTGCTGCCGGCCCAGGCCCGGGTGTCCGGGGAGATCCTGCTGGACGGCGAGGACGTCCTGACGATGCGCTGGGGGCAGGTGCGGGCGGTGCGCTGGGCGGGCGCCTCGATCGTCTTCCAGGGGGCGATGCACTCGCTCAACCCGGTGCACCGGATCGGCGACCAGATCGCCGAGCCGATACTGCTGCACGGCAAAGCGACCGCGGCGGCGGCGAGGAAGCGGACCGGTGAGCTGCTGGAGCAGGTGGGGCTGCCGGTGTCCCGGGCCTCCGCGTATCCGCACGAACTCTCCGGCGGCCAGCGCCAGCGCGTCATGATCGCCATGGCGCTCGCCTGCGACCCGCGGCTGATCATCGCCGACGAGCCGACGACGGCGCTGGACGTGATGATCCAGGCGCAGATCCTGCGGCTGATCGAACAGCTCGTCGCAGAGCAGGACGTAGGTCTGATCATGATCAGCCACGACCTCGCGGTCCTCGCCGACACCTGCGACCGTCTCGCGGTGATGTACGCGGGCCGGATCGTCGAGGAGGGCCCCGCCCGGCAGGTCTACGAGGATGCCCGGCACCCGTACGCCAAGGCCCTGTCGGCGGCGTTCCCGAGGATCGGCGACCCGGCCTCCCGGTTCGCCCCGCGCGGCCTGGCCGGCGACCCGCCCGACCCGTCCGCCGTGCCGTCCGGCTGCGCCTTCCATCCGCGCTGCCCCGAAGCACTGGCCGCGTGCGCCACCGAGGACCAGGCACTGCGGGACGCCGGCCCCGGACGGCAGGCGGCCTGCGTGCACGTGGGGCCGACGGTCCCGGGGCCCACCGCGTCGGCCGAGGACGCGAGGAGCACGACATGACGACAACACCCCCGCAATCGCCACTGCTCAGCGCCCAGGAACTGCACGTGACCTTCCCCGGACGGCACGGCGCCGCGCCCGTACGGGCCGTGGACGGCGTCGAGTTGGACATCCGGGCCGGCGAAATCGTGGCGCTGGTCGGTGAGTCGGGCTGCGGCAAGACGACGCTGGCGCGGGCGCTGCTCGGCCTGGTGGAGCCGACGGCAGGACGGGTCGGCTTCGCCGGACAGCCACTGGCGTACTCCTCCCGGGCCCTGAAGGCGTACCGCAGGCGGGTCCAGTTGGTGCTGCAGGATCCGAGCGGGTCGCTGAATCCGCGGCACACCGTGTACGAAGCGGTGGCCGAGGGGCTGCGGATCCACGGGTACGCGGGGGACGAACGGGCGGCGGTCGCCGAGGCGCTGTCCCGTGCGGGCCTGCGCCCTCCGGAGCGCTTCTTCCTGCGCTATCCGCACGAGCTGTCCGGCGGCCAGCGCCAGCGCGTCGTCATCGCGGGCGCGCTGGTCCTCGAACCCGAACTCCTCGTCGCCGACGAGCCGGTGGCCTCGCTGGACGCCTCCGTGCGCGGCGAGATCCTGGCCCTGCTGCTGCGCCTGCGCACCGAACTGGGCCTGTCCGCGCTGGTGGTGACCCATGACCTGGGCCTGGCATGGAACATCGCCGACCGGGTCGCGGTGATGTACCTGGGCCGGATCGTGGAGACGGGCGAGGTGGAGCAGGTGCTGACGGCTCCTCGCCACCCGTACACCCAGGCACTGTTGTCGGTGCTGCCGGAGGCCCAGGGCGATCCGGTGGTCCTGACGGGCGAGCCCCCGGACCCGTCTTGCGTCCCTTCCGGGTGTCGCTTCCACGCCCGTTGTCAGGTGCTGGCCAGCGGGGAGGCGGAGCGGGCTGGTGTCGCGGACGCGTGCCGGAACCAGGATCTGGAGGTGCTGGGCGGGGGCGGCGGGGAGCAGGTGGCGTGTCACTGGGCACGGGCGCGGACTGCTGTCAGACGGCCTACCTGAGGGCTGTCCCGTAAGTGACCTCGGAGTAGTACCGACAGGCCCGCACCTGCCCAGGCGCGGGCCTGCGTCGCAATCGGGCAGGGCCGATGCGGGTCACTCCATGAACAACTCCCCCGCGTCCATCGCGTGGACAGCCCGCTGCGCCCAGACCTCCAGTTGGCCCATGTCCGTGCAGGCTTCCACCCGCTCCCGGACGGCGTCGGGCACGGGGATACCACGCCATTCCAGGATGTGGAGAATCATCTCGACGCCGTGCTGGATACGGCCTTGCTCTCGGCCCTCCTCCCGCACCTGCTCGGCCAGCGGATGCCGCCAGAAGTACTGGATCGCTGTCATCAGGTCCCTCCACATCTGCTTCACCTGGGGGTCGGCCAGGCATGAGTCGACGAACTGCGCGAAGGCCGCGGCACTGTCTGCGTCGACAGTCTTCAGGGCGGCTGCCAGCGATTCCAGTATGGCGGCAGCCTTCGGCCCCCGCCCATGCGTCATGGCCGAGAGCACCGCAAGCGGTACGTCCCGTTCGGCCTCCTGCGCATCGGCGATCACCGGCACGTTGTCCGGTCCGAGCACGAGCGGCCGGACCGTCAAGGAGGGCCGGCCGGGCACGCCGAGATGGATGGGCTCGGCCGCCCAGCGGGCCGTGGCGCTGGACTGCGTGGTGACGATGAGCACGGGCTCGCAGCGGTACTTCTCGTACAGGTATGAGAGGTAGTACGGCCAGCTGCCGCGCTTGGCCTCGTCCTTCCGCCGCTGTGACTCGACGACCAGAAGGTAGGGGCCGTCGTCGGTCTCCGCGCGTAACAGCGTGTCCACGCGCCGCTCGACCGGTTCGATCTCGGTGAGGTCGATGTTCATGCCGGCGAATTCCCGCGGCTCGGGAAAGGCGACACCCAGCACCTGCTGCAGGGCCCGCGTCAGCAGCGCGGGGTCCTTCTGGAAGATCCGGTGCATCGCCTCGTGCAATGAGCTGACCATCGGCTCTCCTTTCTTTCCGGCGTTGATCAACGAGCTACGAGACGGCCAGGTCACACCAGATGAATTTGCCTCGGTCACCGAACCGGGCCGACGGCTGCCAGCCCCAGTTGTCCGCGCAGGCCGCGACCAGCCCGAGCCCCCGCCCCTCCTCCAGGTCCCCGACCTCGTTCAACGACCTTGGCGGCTCCGGCGGTTCGGGGTCGGCGTCCCACGCCCCGATCCACACCGCACTCTCCGGGGACCGGCGGACCCTGAGGGCGGCGGGCCCCTTGGGGTGGCGTACGGCGTTGGCGACCAACTCCGTCGCGAGGAGTTCGGCCGTGTCCACCAGCCCGATCAGGCCGTGCATGGTCAGGATCAGGCGCAGGGTGCGGCGGCAGACGGTGACGGCTCTGAGGTCGTTCGGGATGTAGAGGGTGTAGTCCCAGGTTTCGGGCATGCGTCAACTCCGTTCAGAGGGAGGGGATCTCACGCGCGGTGGCATTGCCGCAGCCGTCACGGCAGGACGGAGCAGTGCGCTTCCGCTGCGTGAGCGTCACATCACCGACGGTAGGTCTATATCTACATGTCTTGCAAGCTGGTCGCGTAATCTGCCCCTCGAATGTGTCGCGCCCACAGGCGCGTTGGGAGCAAGGAGCAGTCAATGGCCCTGAGGCGCGAGCCAACAGCACGTCAGATGCGCCTGGCGGTTGAGCTACGCAGGCTGAGAGAGGCCGCGGGCCTAAACGCCCGCCAGGCAGCAGCTCTGCTCGAAGTGAGCCCTGCTCAGATCACACATATCGAGTCGGCACTCGCAGGGGTGAGCGAGAAGCGACTCCACCGACTCGCATCCCACTACGCCTGCACGGACACGGAGTTCATCGACGCCCTGGTCGCCATGGCCACCGACCGAACACGCGGCTGGTGGGAGGAGTACCAAGGCCGGCTGCCCGCACCGTTCCTCGACCTCGCCGAGCTGGAGCACCATGCCGCGTTTCTGCGTGAGGTCCAGTTCCTATTCATCCCTGGTCCACTTCAGACAGAGGACTACGCGCGGGCAGTCTTCAACTACCGGGTTCCCGAACTCCCCCAGGAAGAGCTTGAGTTGCGCGTGCGCCACCGGATGCAGCGCAAGGTCCTCCTCAAGAGCACCCCGTACGAAGCGGTCATCCACGAGGCGGCACTGCGTATCAACGTCAGCGACCGCGTTGCCTCACGAGGCCAGCTCTCCCGCCTCGTCGAACTCTCCGAAGCGGATCACATCACGGTACGGGTCATCCCCTTCACCCTGGAGGGCTTCGCCGGTGCCGCTAGTGCCATGGTGTACGCGGGCGGCGCCGTACCCAAGCTGGACACCGTCATACAAGATGCGCCGCACAGCACCGCCTTCATCGACTCCGAGGCCGAACTGGACGCCTTTCGAACGCTCTTCCGTAAGGTGGAGGACGCGTCACTCGAACCGGAACGGTCGCGCGACCTCATCCACCGGCTGACGAAAGAGCTGTGAAACACCCCATGGACACCCCAGACAACTGGCGGAAGTCGTCCTACTCGGGCCCGGGCGACGGCAACTCCTGCGTGGAAATCGCAAACGACCTCACCCGAATGGCGATACGCGACTCCAAGATCCCGACTGGAGCGATCCTCACCTTCCCGACCGGTGCCTTCACCTCCTTCATCGAAGGGCTGAAGCTCGCGACCTCGGGCCGCAGCCGACACCTTGCCCAGTGACACGGTGTTCCTGGACGGCGAGCTGACCCGTCAGGAGTTGGCCCACCAGGTGCCGGCCCGGGCCGAGCCGAACGAACTTCCGGGGAGTGACCGCGGTAGTCGCTGCTGCGGTCAGCCGCTGTCCTGCTGAGCCTTGGCGTGTCCCAGCCGATAGGAGTCGGTACCGGTCCCGAAGGTGTTGCCGCCGAAGGCGAGCCGGATCAGGATCGCCGTGCAGAGCCGGGGACCGATGGAGGTCTTCTTCCACCCTCCAAATGATTCGTTGGAAGCAATGGCCACCGACGCCTTCTCTTCCCACTCGGTTAACCCAAGTTGCCACGTCGAGCCACGAACTGCCGTCAAAGCCAGCGGGGATGCGGATATCGGCCTCGGGCATAGCGCGGATCCCTTCACCCACCCTCAGGGGCGGTACGCGTCCGTACCCACTTCCAGGAATCCGCAAAACCGGTTCCTGAACCCTTTAGGTGACGCCCCCTCACAACGACAGCTCCCCGGCCACCAGCTCGACTTCGAAGCCGTCGGTGTTCGCAAGGCAGGCCGCGTAGTGCTCCGGGTCGCCCGCGTGGGGGTATTTTCTCGGCGACGTGCGGCGACCAGTCGTGCGCGGGGCCGGCCTCGGCCAGTGCGTCGACCTGCGAGGGCGGTCCGGCGTGGAACGCCAGGTGATTGAGGCCGGGGCGCATGCGGCCTTGGGTGCCGGAGCTCATCGTGGGCGACTGCTCCAGGACCAGGCAGGTCGGACCGAGGAGCCGGAGCCGACCCATTCGCCAGCAGCGCGGGAGGGTCGGCGATCCATAACTCGACATGATGGAGCAAACCATCTACTTCCCCTCCTTGCGATCGAAAGCGAGCACCCTTCCTCAGCGACAGCTCAAACCTTGATCAAACCCCTTGCACCCTCATCAACCTTTCATAGATCATTTAGCTCGGCGGCATGGCCGAGGGCAGAAAGCGACCACGCCCCGAGACCAAGCACCAAAAACGAGGGAATCAAATGAAGACAAGTACACGGCGCTTGATCATCGCCTCTGCGTCCGCCGCGACGACGCTGTTGGTCTTCGTCGGACAGGCGTCGGCCACGACCAAACTTGCAACGACCACCACTGCCAAGCGCACTTCTACAGCTCATAGCTACAAGAGCGAGCAACTGAGCATCGACGCTGCAGGGCAGGCGACTTGCAAGAAGGGCAATCAGTTCACCGCGACGGCCACGTGGAGCCTCGGCAAGGTGACAAAGTCCAGCGCTTACATCAAGCAGCTCAGCGTGAAATACACGGCACCTATCGCGGGTAAGAGCGTCAACGTCGGCCGCATAAACCTTGTGAACGGCAACAACAAGGTTGTCTACGGAACAGACGGCCGGTATGTCGTCACCATCGATGGCGGCACGTCCACGACCCAGACTTACCCCATCAAGAAGACAGTGACCTTCAACGACAAGCAGATCCAATTTCGCCGCTACTTCGAGGTGAATGGAGTCGGGAACGAGGCTCAATGGTGCGGGGGAACCGCCGAATTCGCCTTCATCCTGAAGTCCAAGGCCTGATCCAACTCGAGTGACTCCAACCGGCCGGGTCCCGGCACCGTGTGGCGGTGCCGGGACCCAGTTCCGTCATGGAGGTCACACCGCGTTGACGACGTCCTTCTCCTCGGCGAAGTGGCACGCCGACTCGTGGGCCGCCGGCGAGTCGGCGCCCTTGAAGCGCTCCGGGATCGCCAGCAGCGGGATCTCCTCGGCGCACTTGTCCTGCGCCTTCCAGCAACGGGTGCGGAAGCGGCAGCCCGAGGGCGGGTTGGCCGGGGACGGCACATCGCCGGTGAGGATGATCCGCTCGCGGTGCTCGCGGGCCTCCGGGTCCGGAACCGGGACAGCCGACAGCAGCGCCTGGGTGTAGGGGTGCGTCGGGTGCTCGTAGATCTGCTCGTCGGTGCCGATCTCGGCCATCTTGCCGAGGTACATCACACCGACACGGTCCGAGATGTGGCGGACGATCGACAGGTCGTGTGCGATGAAGATGTACGACAGGTTGAACTCGTCCTGCAGCCCCTCCATCAGGTTGATGACCTGCGCCTGCACCGACACGTCCAGCGCCGACACCGGCTCGTCGCAGATGATGACCTCGGGGTTGAGGGCAAGTCCGCGGGCGATGCCGATGCGCTGGCGCTGACCGCCGGAGAACTGGTGCGGATAGCGGTTGATGTACTCGGGGTTGAGCCCGACGACGTCCAGCAGCTCCTTCACCTTGCGGCGCCGGTCGCCCTTCGGTGCCACCTCGGGGTGGATGTCGAAGGGCTCCCCGATGATGTCGCCCACCGTCATACGGGGGTTGAGGGAGGTGTACGGGTCCTGGAAGATCATCTGGATGTTCCGGCGGACGGCCTTGAGCGCCTTGCCGGACAGCTTGGTGATGTCCTGGCCCTTGTAGAAGACCTCGCCGGACGTCGCCCGCTCCAGGCTCATCAGCAGCTTGGCCACGGTCGACTTGCCGCAGCCGGACTCGCCGACGATGCCCAGCGTCTCGCCCTGGTACAGGTCGAAGGAGATGCCGTCAACGGCCTTCACGGCGCCGACCTGCCGCTTGATGACGATGCCCATGGTCAGCGGGAAGTGCTTCACCAGGTTGCGGACCTGCAGAATCGGCTCGCCGCGCTCCACGTGTGCGTCGAGGGCGGCGACCGCCTCTTCCTCCGAACGCGCGTCGACGGCGTCCACCTCGGAGACGTTCGGCGTCGCGTCCGTGGGCGCGTCGGTCTTGGTCGACTCAGCCATGGATCGTCTCCTTCCAGAAGTGGCACGCGCTGGCGCGGCCCGGCAGTTCCGTTCCGTCCCGCTCGGTCACCGGGACCAGCAACGGACGGTCGGCGCGGCAGATGTCCTGCGCCTTCTCGCACCGCGGGTTGAAGGCACAACCGCTCGGCACCTTCAGCAGGTTGGGCGGCAGACCCTTGATCGCGTAGAGGTCCTGGCCCTTCTGGTCCAGACGCGGGATCGAGTCGAGCAGGCCTCGGGTGTAGGGGTGCGCGGGGCGCTTGTACAGCTCGTGCACCGGCGCCGTCTCCACGATGCGTCCCGCGTACATCACCGCGATCTTGTCGGCGACGTCCGCCACGACACCCAGGTCGTGGGTGATGAGGATGAGCCCCATCTGGTACTCGCGCTGCAACTCCGCGAGCAGGTCCATCACCTGGGCCTGCACCGTCACGTCGAGCGCCGTGGTGGGCTCGTCGGCGATGATCAGGTCGGGCTCCAGCGCGAGCGCCATCGCGATCATGATGCGCTGGCGCATACCGCCCGAGAACTGGTGCGGGTAGTCGTTCACACGGGCCGCGGCGGCCGGGATCTTCACCCGGTCCATCAACTCGATGGCCTTGGCCTTGGCCTGCTTCTTCGAGAGGCCCTGGTGGACGCGGAACATCTCGCCCAGCTGGTATCCCACGCTGAGCACGGGGTTGAGCGAGGACAGCGCGTCCTGGAAGATCATCGCGATCCGCGCGCCGCGCAGCTTGCGCCGCTCCTCGCCCGACATGACGAGCATGTCCTGGCCGTAGAAGCGGATCTCGCCCTGGGGGATGCGGGCCGGCGGCATGTCGAGGATGCCCATGATCGCCTGCGCGGTCACGGACTTGCCGGAGCCGGACTCGCCGAGCACGGCGAGGGTCTCTCCGGAGTTCACGGAGTAGTTGACGCCGTTGACGGCGCGGACCACACCCTCGCGGGTCTGGAACTCGACGTGCAGGTCACGCACTTCGAGCAGTGGGCCGGTCCGCTCCGGGTCGCCGGGCCTCGGAGCCGGGATGGCGTCCGTCGGGTCGATGATGGTCACGTACGCCTCCCTCAGCGTGTCTTGGGGTCGAAGGCGTCGCGGACCACGTCGCCAAGCACGATGAACGCCAGCACGGTGACGCTCAGGGCGCCAGCCGGGAACAGCAGCGCGTGCGGGTTGGTCAGGAACAGCTGTTGGGCGTCACTGATCATCACGCCCCAGGAGATGCTCGGGGGCTGGATGCCGATGCCCAGATAGGACAGGGCGGCTTCGGCGGAGATGTAGACGCCGAGGTTCATCGTGGTGATGACGATGACGGGGGCGAGCGTGTTCGGCAGGATGTGCCGGAACGCGATCCGCCAGGAGTCCGCGCCCAGCGCGCGGGCGGCCATCACGTAGTCGTTGTACTTGTTGGCGATGACCTCGCCGCGCATGATCCTGAAGACCTGTGGCCAGCCGAGGATCGCCATGATGAACGACACGGTCCACACGTCACCGCCGCCCCAGATCGACATGATCAGCAGACCGCCGATGATGAGCGGCAGGGCCGAGAACACCTCGGTGATCCGGGACAGAAGCGCGTCCAGCCAGCCGCCGAGGAGGCCGGACAGCATGCCCAGCAGACCGCCGATGAGCGTGGTGACCACGGTCGTCACCACGCCGACGACGATCGAGTTGCGGGTGCCGTAGACGGTCCGCGTGTAGATGTCGCAGCCCTGCTGGTCGTAGCCGAACAGGTGCCCGGACGACGGCCCGTTCATGGAGTTCTGCAACTGGCAGAAACCGTCCGAGAGCGGCGAGCGCGCCGTGAACAGGCTGGGCGCGATCGCCAGGGCGAGCAGGCACACGATGATGAAGGCCGACACGAGGAACATGGGCCGCTTGCGCAGGTCCACCCAGCCGTCCTTGAGCAGGCTCGCCTGCCGGGCCGCCGCCTTCTCCTCGGCCTCGATCTCCTTGGCGATGGAGGCCTCGTCGGTGGTGGGCCTTTCTATCGTCTTCTCACTCATAACGGATCCTCGGGTCGAGCACGGCGTACATCAGGTCTACGAGGAGGTTGGCGACCAGGTAGATCAGCACCAGCAGGGTCACCAGACCGACGACGACGGGCCGCTCGCGCAGATAGACGGACTGGGCCAACTGCCCGCCGATACCGGGCATGTTGAACACCCGCTCGGTGATGATGGCACCACCCATGAGAGCACCGAGGTCGAAGCCCAGGAAGGTGACCACCGGGATCAGGGAGTTGCGCAGCGCGTGCACACCGATGACCCGCCGGGTCGGCAGGCCCTTGGCTATCGCCGTGCGCACGTAGTCTGCGCGCACCGACTCGGTCATGCTCGCCCGCACCAGACGGGCGATGTAGGCCATGGAGGTCGTGGCGAGCACGATGGCCGGGAGGATGTAGCTCTGCGGCCAGCCCTTCTCGATGCCGGCGACCGGCGTGATCTTCAGCTTCACGCCGAACTCCAGCTGGAGCACGCTGCCGAGCACGAAGACGGGGATCGAGATCAGCACCAGCGTCGAGATGAGCACGACGTTGTCGATGAACTTGCCCTTCTTCAGGGCGGCGAAGATGCCGGCGACGATACCTATCACGGCCTCGACGGCGAACGAGGTCAGGCCCAGCTTCAGAGTGACGGGGAACCTCTCGGAGACGATCTCAGAGATGGAGCGTCCGTTGTACGTCTCGCCGAGGTCACCGGTGAAGACGCCGCTGATGTAGTGCCAGTACTGCTGGTACAGCGGCTCGTTGAGGTGGTAGTGCGCACGCAGAACCGCCGCGATGTTGGGGTCGGCGCGTTTGTCGCCGGCCAGTGCCTGGATCGGGTCGCCGGGCAGAGCGAAGACCAGGCAGAAGATGATGAACGTGACGCCTATCACCACAGGGATCACCTGCAGCATGCGGCGCACGACGTATCGGCCCATGGGTACTCCAGAGGGGTGCTCGACCCGACCGTGGCCGAGGGGATGGCACGGTCGGACGGGAGACGGCAGCAGGAGTGAGCAGGGGAAGGCTGTTCCTCCCCCTGCTCACCCCGTAACGCTGTGTCAGGACTGCTCAGAAACTGGTCAGCTGAGCTTGACCGAGTCCCACAGGATGTTGTGGCCGGCGATCTTCATCGACTTGATCTTGTCGCTGAAGCCGGTGTTCAGGGTGTAGAAGTACACCGGGATGTACGGCAGGTCCTTCAGGAGCACGTCGTCGGCCTGCTGGTACTGCTTGACGGCGTCCTCGTGCGTGGCGGCCTGGTCGCCCTTGACGAGCAGCTTCTCGAAGTCCTGGTTGACGTAACCCGAGTAGTTGGAGCCGTTGGTGATGGCTTCCTTCGAGAAGATCGGACGGAGGTAGTTCTCCATGTCCGGGTAGTCCATGTTCCAGGCCATACGGAACGCGCCCTGGTACTTCTTGGCGTCCAGGTCGTTGAGGATCGTCTGGAACTGCTCGAACGGCTTGGCCGTCACCTTGATGCCCAGGTTCTGCTGGATCTGGTTGGCGACCGCCTCGATCCACGCCTTGTGGTCACCGTCGGCGTTGTAGCCGATCTCCAGCGTGTTGCCCGGCAGACCGCCGCTCGCCTTGTACAGCTCCTTGGCCTTGGCCGCGTTCAGCGTGCAGGCCTCACCACAGGCTCCCTTGCGGTAGCCGTCGATGATGGGGCTGATGAAGTCGTCCGCGGGCGTACGGGCGCCGAGGAAGATCTTCGAGGCGATCGTCTTGCGGTCGATCGACATGGAGATGGCCTTGCGGAGGTCCGCGTTCTGGAAGGCCTTGTTGTACTTGATCGGGAAGCCGATGTAACCGACGCCCGAGTCGGCCTCGTCGATGTAACGGCCCGGCAGGTCCTTGTGGTACGTCGGCAGACCCGAGTTCGGGATGACGAGCTGGACGTCCAGGTTGCCCGCGACGAGGTCCTTGTAGGCCGTGTCGAGGTTCGAGTAGATCTTGAAGTTGACGCCCTTGGCCTCGATCTTCGAGGCGTCCGGGTACTTGTCGTACTTCGTGACGTCGATCTCTTCGTTGTGCTTGAACGTGCCCTTCATCTTGAAGGGGCCGTTACCGATGGGCGCCTCGCCGAAGCCCTTCGGGTCCTTGAAGAACGCCTTGGGCAGCGGCACGAAGGCGGTGAAGGACAGCTGCGACGGGAACGCCGAGAACGCGCCGTTCAGCGTGATCTGCAGGGTGCTGTCGTCGACGGCCTTCAGACCGGACATCTTGTCCGTCTTGGGCTTCTTGCCCTCGCCCGGGTTCAGGTCGCTGTAGCCCTGGATGTGACTGAACAGCGGGTTGGTCTGCTGGGCGTTGGTCTGGTTCGCGCCGTAGTTCCAGGCGTCGATGAAGGACTGGGCGGTGACCTTCTCGCCATTGTGGAACGTGTAGCCGGACTTCAGCTTGATCGTCCAGACCTTGTTGTCCTTGGTCTCGATCGACTGCGCCATGGCGTTGACGACCTTGTTGTCGGCGTCAAGCTTGGTCAGACCCGTGAAGAGGGCGTTGATGACCTGGCCGCCCTCGGTCTCGTACGTGTTGCTGGGGACCAGGCCGTTCTGCGGCTCACCGATCTCCACCGACACGACGCCGTTGCCCTTGCCCTTGCCCGAGCTGCCGTCGTCCCCGCCGCCGCCACAGGCCGTCGCACCCAGCGCCACAACGGCGGCTATCGCAACCCACTTGGCGCTCTTGGCACCACGCATGGGGCTCCTCCTCATGAGTCCATTGATTCACCGCAGAGGGAAGCACACGACACTCCGCCGTCACCGGCGCCTGAAACAGTGAGGTGCGTTTTCCCGCGCTCGTGAGGTCGGCGCTGCGTCAGCGCCTGACCCGTTGACCCGAGCTCTACGCGCCTAACTATCTGCCATGCGCCATGGCCGAACCACACTCAAAAGGTCTCGGTTCGATCACACCTGACGCGTACATCTTCCAAAATCCGGACAAAGGGTTTGCTGAAAGATCCCTGCGAAACGGACTTGTTACACATCAATCGGTCCCGCATGTCCGTATACCGAACGCCAGGGGCATGAAAATTCAGTTGCGGATTCATGGTGGCTGTGCAGGAGGTGCACGGCCCACCACTTCCAGCCAACAGACCTGTGCCCCGAGGGTGTTCGCCGGGCCTCACAGGGGACGGACAGCAGCACGTCGGCAGAAGACTAGTGCCATGTGATCCGCTTCTACGGATCCACGACAAGAACTAGGGTTTTCCCTACCCCTGCCTCAACAGAAGACCGGGCACCCCGCGTTGCGGAGTGCCCGGCAGCTTCGTGGAACGGTGCGTGTCAGCCGTTCTTGGCGCGGCTCGCCGCGCGGGCGCGCTCGCGGGCGTCCAGGTTCACCTTGCGGATGCGGACCGCCTCCGGGGTGACCTCGACGCACTCGTCGTCGCGGCAGAACTCCAGCGACTGCTCCAGCGAGAGCTTGCGCGGCGGGACGATCGCCTCGAACGAGTCGGCCGAGGAGGACCGCATGTTCGTGAGCTTCTTCTCCTTGGTGATGTTCACGTCCATGTCGTCGGAGCGCGAGTTCTCGCCGACGATCATGCCCTCGTACACCTCGGTGCCGGGGTCGGTGAACAGCACGCCGCGCTCCTGGAGGTTCGTCATCGCGAAGGCCGTGACGGCACCGGAGCGGTCGGCGACCAGCGAGCCGTTGTTACGGGTCGTGAGCGTGCCGAACCACGGTTCGTGGCCCTCGTGGATGGAGTGGCCGATGCCCGTGCCGCGGGTCTGGGTGAGGAACTCGGTACGGAAGCCGATCAGGCCGCGGGAGGGAACCACGAACTCCATGCGGACCCAACCCGAGCCGTGGTTGGACATGTTGTCCATCCGGCCCTTGCGAACGCCCATGAGCTGCGTGACCGCGCCCATGTGCTCCTCGGGCACGTCGATCGTCATGCGCTCGACCGGCTCGTAGACCTTGCCCTCGACGTCCTTGGTGACGACCTGCGGCTTGCCGATGGTCAGCTCGAAGCCCTCGCGCCGCATCTGCTCGACCAGGATGGCGAGCGCCAGCTCACCACGGCCCTGGACCTCCCAGGCGTCCGGACGCTCGGTGTCGAGCACGCGCAGGGAGACGTTACCGATCAGCTCGCGGTCCAGGCGGTCCTTGACCTGACGGGCCGTGACCTTGCGGTCCTTGACGGCGGCCTTGTTGTCGGCGCCCTTGCCGGTACCGCCACGGCCGACCAGCGGCGAGGTGTTGGTGCCGATGGTCATCGAGATCGCCGGCTCGTCGACCGTGATCAGCGGCAGCGGGATCGGGTTCTCCGGGTCGGCCAGGGTCTCGCCGATCATGATGTCGGAGATACCGGCGACCGCGCAGATGTCACCGGGGCCCGCCTTCTCGGCCGGCTTGCGGGTGAGCGCCTCGGTCATCAGCAGCTCGGTGATGCGGACGGCGGACATCGTGCCGTCACGCTTGATCCACGTGACGGTCTGGCCCTTGCGCAGCTCGCCCTGCTCGACGCGGAGCAGCGCGATACGGCCGAGGAAGTTGTCGGCGTCCAGGTTGGTGACGTGCGCCTGGAGCGGGGCCTCCTCGTCGAACTGGGGGGCCGGGACGTGCGACAGGATCGTGGAGAAGAAGGGCTCCAGGCTGTCGCTGTCCTGCGGGACGGTGCCGTCCTCGGGCTTGGTCAGCGAGGCCACGCCGTCACGCGCACACGCGTAGACGATGGGGAACTCGATCTGCTCCTCGTCCGCGTCCAGGTCCAGGAAGAGGTCGTAGGTCTCGTTGACGACCTCGTCGATCCGGGAGTCCGGGCGGTCGGTCTTGTTGATGCAGAGGATGACCGGCAGGCGCTGCTGGAGCGCCTTGCGCAGCACGAAGCGGGTCTGGGGCAGCGGGCCCTCGGAGGCGTCGACCAGCAGGACCACCGCGTCCACCATCGACAGACCGCGCTCGACCTCGCCACCGAAGTCGGCGTGGCCCGGGGTGTCGATGATGTTGATGGTGATGACGTCGCCGCCATCCTTCGGGTGGTACTTCACGGCCGTGTTCTTGGCCAGGATCGTGATGCCCTTCTCACGCTCCAGGTCGTTCGAGTCCATCATTCGGTCGTCGAGCGACTCGGCGGCGTGCGCCGCGAAGGCACCGGCCTGCTTCAGCATTGCGTCGACGAGGGTCGTCTTGCCGTGGTCGACGTGGGCGACGATAGCGACGTTGCGGATGTCGTGGCGCGTGGCCATGAAGGCGTACTCCTGGAGTGTGAGGAAGGCCGACGCGTACGTCTGTGTTACGCGGACCCTGCCGGGCTGGACACGCCACGGCCTCACCCCATGGTACGGGGCCGCTGCGGCGGCGGCTCGCCGGGCAGCCGGGGGTCAGGCGCTCCGGGTGGCCGGCGAGCCGGGTTCGCATGAGTGCCGGGCGGCCTGAAGGGCGATGCCGGCGTCGTCGACGCCCTCCTGGCAGTCGAGGACGCCGGCCATGTCCACCTGCCAGGTCCGTGCACGCCCCTTGGTCGTCGTACCGCCCGGGCAGGTGTAGTTGAAGTCACCCGCCACCTCGCGCACCCCGGCGTACTCCACGTTCTCCCCGGCGTCCTTGACCGTGATGCGGCCCCCGTCGAGCGACGGGGGCTTGACGTTCACGTCGGTGAAGCTCCATGTTTCGCCGCCGTCCGCCTCCGCGAGGGTGCGGGCGTCCGACTGGATCTCGCCGATCTTCTTGCCCAGCGAGAAGAGGACCTCCGCCGGGGAGACGGCCGGCCCCGAGGCCTTCACCGACGCCCGCGGGGTGTACACCCGCTCAAGCGGACCCGACAGCGTGCCGCCGCCCTTGCCCAACGACTGCACCCCGGAGACACCGGTCAGCTTCTCCGTCTTCTTGACGGCGGACCAGGTGAACGTGCCGTCCGTACAGGCCTTGGCCACGGCCGGGGCACTGCTCCTGGCGGCCGCGGCCGCCCTGCCGTCGCCGTCCCCGCTACAACCCGTGAGCCCCGCCACCAGCGCCACCCCGGCCAGTCCCGCCGCCCAGGTCCGTCGTGTCGTGCCGTGCATGAGCCGACCCCTCGTTTCCCCCGAAGACGGACGCCCGGCGCCCGCACCACGATCACTGATGATCATCGTGCGGGCGCCGGGCGTGACACGGCAAGAGATCTGAGGACGAACTGAGCTTCAGTTGCCGGTCGAAGGGCTCGCCGACGGCTTCGCGCCCTTCTGCAGGAAGCCCATGTTCTCGTAGACCGGCGTCTGGAAGCCGAAGGAGCCCGCGTTCACCACGCTCTTCTTCGCGGCCGTCAGCTGGGGGCGCTGGTAGAGGGGGATGGAGCCGGCGGCGGCCCAGATGCGGGAGTCGGCCTTGCGGATCAGGGCGCGGTTGTCGTCGCCGTCCAGGGTGGCGACGGCCCGGTCGAAGAGCTGGTCGACCTGGTCGGTGCCGATGCGGGTGTAGTTCTGCTCGACGTCGAGGGAGCCGTCGGCGGCCGGGACCGGCTTGGCGTAGATGGGCCGGGCGTCCGTGGCCGGGAAGGCGGAGGCGGGCCAGGAGTACAGGGCGAGGTCGAACTGCCCGGACGCGATGTGGTCCTTGAAGTAGCTCTCGTCGGCGACCTTCGTGATCTGCGTGGTGATGCCGACCCGCTGCAGCATGCGGCTGATCCGGTCGGCCACGGTCCGCAGGACTTCCGAGCCGGCGCCCGACGGCAGTACGAAACGGAGGCTGAGCGGCTTGCCGTCCTTGGCCAGCGTCCCGGCCGCGGCGCCCGCGGGGACCGCGGTGCCCTTGGGGGCGTAGGCGCCGGGCGCGCCGCCCTGCATCACCCGCTGCTCGGCGTACTGACCGCCGTCCGCGAGGTGCTTACCGCTCCCCTCGCCGCCCTTCGCGTTCTCGTGCTTCTTAGCGTGGTCCTTGGGGTCCTTGCCGTCCCCGTCCCGGCTGTCCCCGTTCTTGGTGTCCCCGATGTCCCCGGTGTCCCCGCTCTTGTCGTCCTCGCCGACGATGTACGTCCCGTCGTCGCCGCCCTCGGAATCGTGCTCGGCCTTCTTGCCCTTGGCGCCGGCGGCCTTCTCGGCTTTCTCGGCCTTCTCCTGCTGCTCCTTGACCGGACCGCCGCGCACCCATCCGGCGTCCGCGAGCAGCGCCTGCGCCTCCGCGGTGTCCTGACCGCCGAGCGCACCGCTGCTGTCGGCGTAGGCGGCCTGCCCGGACAGCGCGAGGTGGCTGCCGACGGGCACCGCGGGCAGGCCGAGCGGCTTGAGGACGGCCTCGGCGAGGGCCGCGCGGTCGAGGGCGCGGGCCACGGCGCGCCGGACGCGCTCGTCCGCGAGGGGTCCCGTGGAGCCGTTGAGGGCGAGCTGGGTGTAGGCGGGCTCCAGCGACTTGCGGACCACGAAGTCCTCCAGGCCCTTCGCGGCGGCACGGCGGCCGCCCGGACCCATCAGGGGAGTGCCCGTGCCCTTGGCCCGGTCGGCGACGGCGAAGTGCCCGGCGTCGGACGGGTCGATCTCGGCCAGGTCGATCTTGCCCTCGGCCAGCGCCGTGGCCCGCTTGTCGAGCGGTACGGCCTTCAGGTCGATCTCGTCGAGCTTGGCGGGCCGGCCCCACCAGCGCGGGTTGCGGACGAGGGTGACCTGCTCGTTCTTGGTGTCGACCTGCTTCAGGGCGAAGGGCCCAGCGGTGACCTTGAGCTTTCGTCGCGCCCCGTCGTTGAAGGCGTCCGGCGTACCCATGACGTCCTTCGGGTACAGCGGCGAGAACAGCGACTGCCAGTCGGCGTACGGCCGGGCGAAGGTGACCTTGACCTGCAGGTCGTTGGCGCCGCGCTCGATCTTCTCGATGCGGTCGTAGCCGGCGTTGCGGGCCGTCCAGTACGCGCTGTCCTTGCCGGACAGGGCGCGCCACTGGGCGGCGAAGTCGGCGGCGCCGATCTCGCGGCCGTCGCTCCAGACGGCCTGCTGGTTCAGCTTGTAGAGCACGACCTGCTTGGGCTCGGTGTCCACGACCTTGGCGGACTCCAGATAGTCGGCGTTGCGTACCGGCCGCCCCTTCTGGTCGAGCCGGTACATGGACGGCAGAACCGCCTGCGCGACACGGCTCGTGGCGGCGTCGGCGTCCGACTGGAAGGTGTTCAGGGTCTCGGGCACGTCGTCCACGGCCCAGCGCAGCGTGCCGCCGTCGACGACCAGGTCACGGGCGGCGGGCGCGTAGTCCGGCCCCGCGAGGGGCTTGCCCGCCTTGTTCTCGGAGCTGCAGCCGGCGAGCGCGGACACGGCGAGCGCGCCTGCGGTGAGGAAGGCGACCGAGCGCAGCGCTCCGCGGGAAGACCCGGGATCGGCCGTGGATCGCCTGCGGGCACGTCGTGGCTGCTCGCGCAGTTCCCCGCGCCCCTTCGGGGCGCTGCCGCGCCGCGGCTGACATGGCCCGGCCGTGGGTCCGACGCCGTCGTGGGACATCTCTGCTACCTCCGAGGAGCCGCTCCCGCCGATGACACGGGTGGGGTCTGATCACATTTGGCGGTATTTTGGAGTTGATCAGATCTACGGCCCCACTGAAGAGGAAAGGTTCCGCCGACCGGCGGCGACACGGCGACAGGCGCGGGGAAGCCCACTCGTGCGGCGTAACGTGCGCCCCCGGCGCACACAGAGCGCTTGCGGGCGTGCAGTGGAGGCATGCAATCCGCCAATCGCTGCACATCCCTTCCCACCGGCAGGTGTGACGCGCAACACTCGCAGGCGCATGAACGTTGCCACCTGGGGCCGGACGGCCCATGGAAGTGAGGTCACGTCATGTCCGTGCAAGACGACCTGACAGCAGTACAGCGTTGCCTGGACGACCTGGCGCGGTCCGTGGGCCGCCTGGAGAAGCAGCTGGGCGGCGGCGGGCTGGACATGCGCCGCGTGCGTGTCGACGCGGATCACCTGCGTGAGAGCGTCGCGCTCCTGCGCGAGACCGCGTCGAGTCCGAGCGCGCCCCGCAAGCCCGAACTCGTCACCATCCCCGACACCCCGTACGACCCCTCGCTGTGGATCGACACGGACGACGAAGGACTCGGCGCCCGCGACCGCCACGCCCCCTGAACCCGACCGGAGTCATGAGTTGGCCACTGGTACGGAACCACATCTGAACAGCGGCGGCGTACGGACCGGTACGCGCGCCGCGATCGACGCCCCGCATCTGCGGACCGACCGCTGGTGGCTGGCCCCGGCCGTCACCGCGGCCGGTCTGCTGGCCTTCATCGTGTACTCGACATGGCGGGCCTTCGCGAACGCGGACTACTACTCGGCGCCGTATGTCTCGCCGTTCTACTCGCCGTGTCTGGCGGAGAACTGCAAGAACATGCCCTCGGGCCCGAACGCCGACCTCTTCGGCAGCTGGTGGGGGATCTCCCCGGCGATCATCATCCTGATCTTCCCGCTGGGCTTCCGCCTGACCTGCTACTACTACCGCAAGGCCTACTACCGGGGCTTCTGGGCGTCCCCGCCGGCCTGCGCGGTGGCCGAGCCGCACAAGAAGTACACCGGCGAGACCCGGTTCCCGCTGATCCTGCAGAACATCCACCGGTACTTCTTCTACGCCGCGATCCTGGTCGCCTGCGTGCTGTCGTACGACACGGTGCTGTCCTTCCGGGACACGGACGAGAACTGGGGCCACATGGGCCTCGGCACCGTCGTGTTCCTGATCAACATCACGCTGATCTGGGCGTACACGATCTCCTGCCACTCCTGCCGGCACATCGTCGGCGGCAAGCTCAAGCACTTCTCCAAGCATCCCGTGCGCTACAAGGCCTGGCAGTTCGTCGGGAAACTGAATGCCCGTCACATGCTGCTCGCCTGGGCGTCGTTGGTGAGCGTGGCGCTCGCCGACTTCTACGTCTATCTGGTCGCCTCGGGCGCCTTCGACGATCCGCGCTTCTTCTAGATTGGGTGGGGCTTTCTGATGTCCGTGGTCGACCGGCAGGAGTGGGACGTCGTCGTGGTCGGTGCCGGGGGCGCGGGCCTCCGCGCCGCCATCGAGGCGCGCGAGCGGGGTGCCCGTACGGCCGTGATCTGCAAGTCGTTGTTCGGCAAGGCGCACACGGTGATGGCCGAAGGCGGCATCGCGGCGGCCATGGCCAATGTCAACGAGCACGACAACTGGCAGGTCCACTTCCGCGACACCATGCGCGGCGGCAAGTTCCTCAACCAGTGGCGGATGGCCGAGCTGCACGCGCAGGAGGCCCCGGACCGGGTGTGGGAGCTGGAGACCTGGGGCGCCCTCTTCGACCGTACGAAGGAAGGGAAGATCTCCCAGCGCAACTTCGGCGGCCACGAGTACCCGCGTCTCGCGCACGTCGGCGACCGTACGGGCCTGGAGCTGATCCGCACGCTGCAGCAGAAGATCGTCTCGCTGCAGCAGGAGGACAAGCGGGAGACCGGCGACTACGAGTCCCGTCTGAAGGTCTTCCAGGAGTGCACGGTCACCAGGATCCTCAAGACCGTGCCCGACAGCGGCTCCACCGCGGGCAGCCGCGTCTCCGGCGTCTTCGGCTACGAGCGCGAGACCGGCCGTTTCTTCGTCCTGGAAGCCCCGTCCGTGGTGATCGCGACCGGCGGCATCGGCAAGTCCTTCAAGGTGACGTCGAACTCGTGGGAGTACACGGGCGACGGGCACGCGCTCGCCCTGCTGGCCGGGGCGCCGCTGCTGAACATGGAGTTCGTGCAGTTCCACCCGACCGGCATGGTCTGGCCGCCGTCGGTCAAGGGCATCCTCGTCACCGAGTCCGTCCGCGGCGACGGCGGGGTGCTCAGGAACTCCGACGGGAATCGCTTCATGTTCGACTACGTCCCCGACGTCTTCAAGGAGAAGTACGCGGAGTCGGAGGAGGAGGGCGACCGCTGGTACGAGGACCCGGACAACAACCGGCGTCCGCCCGAGCTGCTCCCCCGCGACGAGGTCGCCCGTGCGATCAACTCCGAGGTCAAGGCGGGCCGCGGCTCCCCGCACGGCGGCGTCTTCCTCGACGTCTCGACCCGTATGCCCGCCGAGGTCATCAAGCGCCGGCTGCCGTCCATGTACCACCAGTTCAAGGAGCTGGCGGACGTGGACATCACGGCCGAGGCGATGGAGGTCGGGCCGACCTGTCACTACGTGATGGGCGGCATCGCGGTCGAGTCCGACACGGCCGCCGCACGCGGCGTGCCGGGGCTGTTCGCGGCCGGTGAGGTGGCGGGCGGCATGCACGGCTCGAACCGCCTGGGCGGGAACTCCCTGTCCGACCTGCTGGTGTTCGGGCGCCGGGCGGGCTGGCACGCGGCCGAACACGCGGCGGCCCTGGCCTTCGAACGGCCCGCCGTCGACGAGGTCCAGGTCGACACGGCGGCCGCGGAGGCGCTGCGCCCCTTCTCCGCCGAGGGCCCCGAGGGCCTCGCACCGGGAGAGCCGGCCAGGGCGGACGGACGGCCGCCGGAGAACCCGTACACCCTCCACCAGGAACTCCAGCAGACCATGAACGACCTCGTCGGCATCATCCGCCGCGAGGCCGAGATGGAGCAGGCGCTGGAGAAGCTGGCGGATCTTCGGGTACGGGCCCGCCGGGCCGGTGTCGAGGGGCACCGCCAGTTCAACCCCGGCTGGCATCTCGCCCTGGACCTCAGGAACATGCTGCTGGTCAGCGAGTGCGTGGCCCGGGCGGCGCTGGAGCGCACCGAGTCGCGCGGCGGCCACACCCGCGAGGACCATCCGACGATGGACCGCACGTGGCGCCGGATCAACCTGCTGTGCCAACTGACCGATCCCACGGGCGGGTTGGCGGCCACGGACCCCGTGCGCGGCCAGATCGCCCTCACCCGCGAGACCACCGAATCCATCCGCGCCGACCTGCTCGCCCTCTTCGAGAAGGAGGAGCTGGTCAAGTACCTCGCCGAAGAGGAGCTGTACGAGTGAGCAGCTACGAGGCCCGCTTCAAGGTGTGGCGGGGCGACATCAAGGGCGGCGACCTGGAGGACTTCGAGGTCGAGGTCAACGACGGCGAGGTGGTCCTGGACATCATCCACCGCCTCCAGTCCACCCAGGCCCCCGACCTCGCCGTGCGCTGGAACTGCAAGGCGGGCAAGTGCGGTTCGTGCTCGGCGGAGGTCAACGGGCGGCCGCGCCTGATGTGCATGACGCGCATGTCGGTGTTCACGCGGGAGGAGACGATCACCGTCACACCGCTGCGCGCCTTCCCCGTAGTACGCGACCTGGTGACGGACGTCGGCTTCAACTACACCAAGGCGCGCGAGGTCCCGGCCTTCGTCCCGCCTGCGGACCTCGGCCCCGGTGAGTACCGGATGATGCAGGAGGACGTGGACCGCTCGCAGGAGTTCCGCAAGTGCATCGAGTGCTTCCTGTGCCAGGACACCTGCCATGTCGTCCGCGACCACGAGGAGAACAAACCGGCGTTCGCCGGCCCGCGCTTCCTGATGCGCGTCGCCGAGCTGGACATGCACCCGCTGGACGCGGCCGCCGACAGCGGCCTCGACCGCAAGAAGACCGCCCAGGACGAACACGGCCTCGGCTACTGCAACATCACCAAGTGCTGCACTGAGGTCTGTCCCGAGGGCATCAAGATCACGGACAACGCGCTGATTCCCCTGAAGGAACGCGCGGTCGACCGCAAGTACGACCCGTTGGTGTGGCTGGGGTCGAAGATCAGGCGGCGGTCCTCGTAGATCGCGGGGTGCGGCCGGGTCGCTGGGCGAGGTACTGGACTGCCAGGCCCGCCATGAAGGCGATCCAGCCGCACCACGCGACGTCACCGCGCGCGCCGCTCAGATGCCCCGAGAGCGGTCCCAGGAACATGAACAGCCCTCCGCCGACCGCGCAGATCAGCGATCCGTACCCCCAGAGCCTGGGGCGCAGCACCAGGGACCGGCGCCACGGCATCACCCAGCCGGTCACGACGGCCGCGACGCCCCCCGCCGCCAACAACGTCACGGCCAGAGCGCCCGCCACCACCAGGTACATGTGCATGCCGATCAGCATCCCACCAGGCGCAGGGCCTGCACCAGGTTGTGCTCCGCGATCGCGCGGAAAGCCGCCCGGTCGGGGAAGTCGCCGTCCAGGAGGCGCAGCGGGCCCGCGACCAGGGACAGTCGCATGGCCAGGTGATAGAGGCGGAGGCGGTCCTCGTCGAGGTCCGGGGTACGCAGGGTTTCGTAGTGCTCGTGGAAACGGATCCGCAGGAACACGTGCTCCCACTCCACGTCGAAGTACAGCAGGCCCTCGATGTCGATGAGGGCCGGACGGCCGTCCGGAGTCAACAGGACGTGGTCCGGGCCGAGTTCGCCGTGGATGAGGACGTGACGGGTGCGAGGGCGGACGGCGGCCGACAACGCCCGTACGGTGTCCGTCAGTTGTTCGCGGGCGGCGGCGGCCCGTGGATCCCGTACGACGATCTCGTCGAGGGCGCGCAGGGCGCCCTTGGTGACGTGCTGCTCGCACGAACCGGCCGCCGGAGTACCGCCGTTGTCGACGAGGGCGACCTTGCCGAAGGTCGGGCCCACCTGTGCGTGCAGTTCCCCGAGCTGGGCGGACAGCAGGTCCAGGGACGCGCGGGCCGCGTTCGGATGCCGTTCCAGCGCCTGTTCCAGGCTGCCGCCCGTCACGTCCTCGACGACCGCCGCGTCCGCCGGGAGACGAGTGTGCGTGGCGTCGCTGTACAGGAGGCGGGGGGTGCGGACACCGGCCGCGGACAGGCGGTCGTGCGCCGCCGTGAAGAGGTCGAGGCCGGTGCCGTGGGAGAAGGGGTCACGGAGGTCGGCGGGGCCCGCGTCCCAGTAGTCCTCGTCGGCCGACCAGACGTAGGCCACGGCCGTCGAGTCGTCGTCGAAGGCGAGGCGGTAGACACCCTTCTTGGTGCCCCCGCGCAGGCGCGTGACGGCGGAGAGGGTGCGGTGGGGGCCGACGGCGGCTCGGGCGAGCGGGGCGAGGTCACCCCGGGTGAGCGGCTTGCGGGTGACGGTCATTCTGCCGATCCTCGCAGCCCGCCCGCGCCGCGGCAGGGCGTTTTCACCGCACCCAGTCGTCCCGGTACGCCGCCCAGTCCGCCTCCGTGGCCGCGAAGTCGACGTAGAGCGCGACGCCGAAGCGGGCGCGACCGGCATCCGTGTGGGACAGGCCGAGGCGGACGCCACGGACGGCCGCGGGAACGGTCTCCGCATGGTTCCAGTGACCGAACCGGTTCTCGTGGTAGAAGGGCAGGCCCATCAGCAGGTCCGTCGACTTCGGGGTGACCTCCAGGGCGAGCGAGGTCTGCTGGGCCACGTAGCCGCCGTACAGGCTCTGCAGCGGCTGCATGGTGTCGTACGACATCACGGCGATCTGGTCGACCCGGCGCGCGACCTGCCCGAAGAACCTCTGCGACCACCACTTCGGGTGCCCGGCGACCGTGCCCCAGAAGGCGTGGAACCCGGGGAGCGGGTCGATCTGATGGGCGGCGACGGACAGCAGGGCGTGATGCGCGCGGGTGACCGAGCGGAGCGAGTCCAGGAGGGTGAGGTAGTCGCGGTCGCCGGAGTGCAACGGTTCCAGGTCGAAGTGGGCGCCCTCGAAACCGGCGGCCAGGATCTGCCGGGTGGAGGTGACGACGGCCGCGCGGGTCTCCGGTCGCTCCAGACGCATCCCGGTCGGGTTCTCGGTCGCGAGCACGTCGCCGAGCCACGCCTGCACGCGTGTGCCGGGGGCTTCGCGGTGCACGGCCGCGATGAGCCAACGCGCTTTGGGATATGCCGACTTGGGAAGCGTGCCGTCGTGTTCGAGCGGGCCCGCGTGGACGTACAGGTCGCGGATGCCGGTGTTCTTGAGGCGGCGGGCGAGCGCGGTGACGTCGGCGTCGGTCTTGCGTCCGTCGACCCAGGCATGCCCCAGCCAGATGGCGTCACGGCCCCTGCTGTACGTGCCCGTCTTCATGTCGCCCGTGTAGTTCAGGCGGAGAGCGGACTCGGCGGCGAGCACGGGGAGGAGCAGGGCGAGGACGACGGCGAGTGCGAGACGTCTCGGCCAGCGACGGCGAGGGGACGGCGGCGGCTCGGTCGGCTCGGCTGACTCGGTCGGCTCGGCTTGCTCGGCTGGCCCGGTCTTCTCACCATTGTCGGGGTCGTTGCCGTTGTGGTTGTCGTGGTGCTGGTCCTGGTCATGGTCATGGTCGTCACTATCCGTCCCCGCCCCGGTCCCCGCCCCCGTCTCCGTCCCCGTCTCCGTCCCCGTCCGCTCGGTGTGCTCCGTGTGCTCCATCCCGCTCCCCCCTGCCGCGATTCCATCCGGGCCCACACGCATCCGCGCGCCCCGCCTCCCCCACCCCTGACACATCCCGGTCGCGCTGCCGCATTCCTGCTCATACGCTCCGAAATGTGACGTCATCCTTGATCCGGGGCCGGCCGCGGCGCGCCACCTCTCAGATATCCGTGCGGTTGGTGCACACCCTGTTGGGAGTCCTGGCCGGGGCGGTGTGGCTCGTGTTGCCGTGGATGACGATCAACAACGACGTGCCGGTTCCGGTCACGCGTGCGAATCCGGGCGCCGCGAGTGCCGCCGAGGCGAAGCAGGACGGGACGTCGGCCGCCGACCTGGTGCTGCCGTTGGCGGCGGTGGGTGCGGCGGTCGTGCTCGGGGGGTACGGGTATGTGCGGCGCACCCGGCGGGCCCGGACGCGTACCACGCCGGGCGGTGCCGCCGTCCCCGCCGGGCCTGCAGTGCCACCGCTCTCCGAGGCCGACGAGCGGGCGCGGGCGTCGCTGGTCGAGGCCGACGACTGCGTACGAACCAGCCGGGAGGAACTCGGCTTCGCCGAGGCGCGGTTCGAAGCGGCGGCCGTGGAACCCTTCACCCAGGCCGTGCGGGACGCCGGGTCCGAGCTGGCGGCGGCCTTCCGGATGCGGCAGCAGTACGACGACGGCGTGCCGGAGGACGAGGCGTCGCGGCGGCACGCGCTCGCGGGGATCGTCGGGCGGTGTCAGGAGGCGGAGCGGCGGCTGGACGCGGAGGCCGCGGGGTTCGACCGACTGCGTGCGCTGGAGGGGGGCGGTCTGGAGGCTGCGCTGGAGCCGGCGGAGGCCCGGTTCCGGGAGCTGGCCGGGCGTACGGGGGCCGTGGCCGCGATACCCGCCGCCCTCGGCGAGCGGTACGGCCCCTCGGCGGTCGGTTCCGTCACCGGCTACGTCGAGCAGGCCAAGGACCGTCTGGTGTTCGCCACGACCCGTTTCAATCAGGCCCGCCAGAGGGCCGACATGGGGGACGGCGAGGGTGCGGCACATCATCTGCGGGCCGCCGAGGGTGCGACGGCCCAGGCCGCCGTGTTCGTGACCTGTCTGGAACGGCTCGCCGCCGACCTGACCGCGGCCGCGGCACTGGTGCCGGCCGCGCTGACCGGGGCGGAGGCCCAGCTCGCGGCGACGAGGGCGGACGGCACGCCCAGCCTTCCGGTCGGCGAGCTGCACGCCCGTGCCGCGCACGCCGACATCGTCCTGGCCGCCGTACGGGAAGAGCTGACCGCCGGGCCGTACGACCCTCTCGACGCCCTGCGGAGGATCACGCGGGCGGCCGTGCCCGTCACCGTCGCCGGAGGGCGGGCCGGTGTGCTGTCGGTCGCCGCGCTGCTCGCCGCGCGCAGTGCCGTCGCCGCTGCGGACGCCTTCGTCACGACGCATCGGGGCGCCGTGGGCAGCAAGGCCCGCACCCGACTGGCGGAGGCCGAGCGGCTGCTCGCCACGGAGCCACCCGACGCCCTGGCCGCCGACGCGCGGGCCCGGCAGGCCCGCGACCTCGCGGAACAGGACGTACGGGTGCACGGCAACCCGATCGCCGGCGCGGCCGAACACGCCACCGGAGCCGCCGGAGCCGTCCTCGGCGGAATCCTCCAGGGCACAGCCCCCGACGGCGGCCCACCCGTCAGCTACGGCGGCCCCCGCACCCGCGCCCGACGGGCGAAGGAGCCGGGCTAGGACCACGGAGCCGCAGCCGATCGAGCGGCCGCCCGCCGCCCGGCGTCGGCCCTCGGCCCTCGGAGGCGGCTCGGCCGGCGTCAGAAGAGGCTCAGCAGTGCCTCCGCCGGATCCGCGAGCCCCGTCTCCCCGTCCGGCAGTGGTAGTTCGAACCACACCGTCTTGCCGCGCGGTGTGCGGCGGGAGCCCCAGGCCGCGCTCAGGAGGCCGACGAGTTGGAGGCCTCGGCCGCCCTCGTCCGTGTCGCGGGCGCGGCGGCGGCGCGGCTGGACGAGGCCGGAGTCCCAGACCTCGCAGACCAGAGTGCGGTCAAGCAGAAGCCTCAGTCTGATCTCGCCCTCGCCGTAGCGCAGGGCGTTGGTGACCAGCTCGCTGACCAGCAACTCCGTTGTGTCGACGAGGGGTTCGAGGTCCCAGGCCTGCAGCTGGCCGCGGGCGTACTCACGGGCCCTGCCCACACTGCGCGGCTCGCGCGGCAGTGCCCAGTCGCCGACGGAATCGGTCGGCAGGCCCTGGACACGGGCCATCAGCAGGGCGATGTCGTCCTCACCGTGGTGGGTGTCGAGGGTGTTGAGGACGTGGTCGCAGACGTCCTCCAGGGGGAGGGTCGGGTCCGTCAGCGCTCCGACGAAGGCCTGGAGGCCCTCGTCCAGGGGGTGGTCGCGGGATTCGACCAGTCCATCCGTGTAGAGCGCGAGCAGTGCGCCTTCGGGAAGTTCGACCTCGACCTCCTCGAACGGCTCCCCGCCGACGCCGAGCGGCATGCCGGGCGGCACGTCGAGCATCAGCGCGTCCTCGCCGGGTTCGACCAGGACGGGGGGCAGATGGCCCGCGTTGGCGAAGGTGCAACGGCGGGTTACGGAGTCGTAGACCGCGTACACACAGGTCGCGAGGTACACCTCGGAGAGGTCCGCCTCACGGGGGCGGCGGGCCGAGCGGGTGGCCTGCTGGACGCCTCCCGGCGCCCCGAGGCCCCGCGCGATCTCGTCCAACGCACTCAGCACTTCGGCCGGTTCGAGGTCCAGGAGGGCAAGTGTTCTGACCGCTGAGCGGAGTTCACCCATCGCCACCGCCGCGCGTAGACCACGGCCCATGACGTCGCCCACCACCAACGCCGTACGGTGTCCCGGCAGTTCGATGACGTCGAACCAGTCGCCCCCGACCTCGCTGGGGCGGTCGGCGGAGGAGTTGCCCGGCAGATAGCGGCAGGCGATGTCCAGGCCGGAGGCCACCGGGTCGCCCGGCGGGAGCAGCGACCGCTGCAGTATCAGGGCGCGTTCGTGCTCACGGCGGTACAGGCGTGCGTTGTCGATACAGACGGCGGCACGCGCCGCGAGTTCCACCGCGAGATCCCGGTCCCGGTCCCCGAACGGCTCGCTCCCCTTGGTACGGGCGAACTGCGCGAGTCCTACGACGGTGTCGTGGGCGACCATCGGCACGGCCAGCGTGGACTGGACGAGGCCGCCCTCCTCGGCCGGCACGAACTGGGTGCGGGCGGTGCGCAGGGCGTCGGCGCAGCGGGAGTTGAAGGGATAGTGATGGACGGCGCCCAGGGCGACGGCCACGCCGCCCCCGACGAACGGCGCGTCGGACACCGCGCTGGCGAAAGCGACCCGGCGCAGTTCCGCACTGCCGTCGGCAAGGCCCGGCGGGGCCTCGTCACCCGCCAGCAGGCCCTGGTAGAGGTCGACCGTCGCGAGGTCGCAGAAGCCGGGGACGACGACGTCGAGGAGTTCGCGGGCCGTGGTCTCCAGGTCGAGGGAGTTGCCTATGCGGGCGCCGGCCTCGTTGAGAAGGGCGAGATTGCGCCGCGCCGCGGCGGCCTCACGGGCTGCGGCGCGCCGCGAGGTGATGTCGGTTCCGAGCCATGCGACGCCGATGGGGCGACCGGAGCCACTGTGCACGCGGTAGAGGTTGATGGACCAGTGACGACGGCCCTCCGAACCCGGCACGAAGCCTGTGACGTGCATGTCCGTGATCGAGTCGCCGGTCTCCAGGACCCGGCGCAGCGTGGCCGCGACCCGCTCGGCCTCGGGCCGCTGCAGATAGTCGTGGACGCCACGGCCGCGGTGGTCGTCGGGCGTACCCCCGAAGGTGCCGGCGAACTGCTGGTTGACGCGGCGGATCCGCAGATCGGTGTCGATCAGCAGGAAGCCGAACGGAGATTGACCGAAAATCGACTGCGATGCGGCAAGGTCGGTCTCGATGCTGCGCAGGGTGCGTACGTCGACGACGATGCAGACGGCGGCCTTCTCGCCGTCCTCGGTCCGCGTCGGCATGACATAGACCTCGGCGAGGCCCTCCCGGCCGCCCTCCCCCGACCCGGTCTCCGGCGTCCGGAAGGGGACCACACCGGTCCACTCCCGCCCGTCGAGGATCTCAGCCATCTTGCGCTGACCCTGTTCGCGCAGGTCGGAGTCGATGAACGCCTCGAGGGGGTCCATGCCGACCGCGCGCTCGGCGGCGATCCCGAAGAGCTGCTCTGCGCGCAGACTCCACTGGTCGACGAACCCGTCGGGGCCGATGGAGAAGGACGCGACCTTGATGTAGTCGTAGATGGAGCCGGGCGGGCTGCTCTGCCACATGGCGTCACCAGGAGGCGCGTCACCGAGGCCGGTGTCACGGAGCCCCGCACCGTACGAGGAGAGCCCTCCACCACCGGATGAGGAGAGCCGTTCGCCATCGGATGAGGAATGCCCGCCACCGGTGGCGGGCAGACCCGTCCCGCCCGTCGTCCCGCTCGTCGCGTCGGCCTCGGCATCACCCGCGGCCTCCGCCCTTGCGCCGTCCGACGGGTCCTTGGACTCCGTGGCCCTCGCTGGTATCTCGCTCACGCGAACCGTCCCCTCCAGCTCACCGCGTCCGGTACCGGTCACCGGGGGCGGCTGCCCGCAGTATCCAGCACTACGGCGCCGCACAACACGGTGTTCACGATCACAGCACGGTCCCGACGGTTTTCGGTCCCGGCTGCGACAACACTTCCAGTCTTCTAACCAGCCAACACCTCGTCGAATCACGCCCGCCGAACACTGCCACTGGCCTGAACCTGTCGTTCGACAGGGCAGCAGTCCCCGTACAGCGTCCGACGCGCCGGCCTGTGCCCGGGCGTGCGGCGTCCGACGCACCTGAACCGGCCCGTCTTCAGCCCGGTACGGCGAGCTCGAACCACACCGTCTTACCCGCGTCACCGGGCCGGGTACCCCAGCGGCGCGAGGAATGGGCGACCAGCTGCAGTCCGCGGCCGCTCTCGTCCTCGGGGTGGGCGACGCGCGCGCACGGTGGATCGGGGAGCGGATCGGACACCTCGACCAGCAGCACGTCCCGAAGGCCCACGGGCCGCACGAGACGCACGCCGATCGGGCCTGTGGCATGGCGCAGAGAGTTGGTCACCAGCTCGCTGACCAGCAAGGTCGCGAGATCACCGAGGGCGTCGAGCCCCCAGTGGTACAGCTGGCCACGGACGGCGGCACGGGCGTTGCGGACAGCGCCCGGCTCCGCGGGAAAGCTCCACTCGGCGTAGTCGCCTTCGGGGTCGATCACGCCGATCACTTCCCAGGCCAGAAGCCCACCCATGTCCGGTTTCGTGGGGTTAATGGGCACATACCCGATATCTAGGGCCGAGTACCGTCCGCAGCAGCGCACTGTGGCACGAACGGCGTACGAAGGCGCACCGCGCGTGGAGTCGGCCACCAAGGAGCCCGGGGCGTGCGCTCGCCGGGCGACTGCAGGCCGGCGACGTCGACCGCGTCGGCACGGCAGGTCGATTACGTCCACTACATCGACAGGTCGACCACGTCGGAAGTCGACCACGTCGGCAAGTCGGCTACGTCGCCTACGGCCTGTCGCGCCCACGCGACGGTGGCCACTGGGTCAAGACGGCTCCGCGTCCCTCGCCGGGCCGTGCCCAGGCCAGGCGCGGGCGGCAACCTCCCTGACGGCCGGAACGTCCTGGTCCAGCCAGGCCACGTCCCAGAGTTCTCCGGGGCCGAGCCAGCGCAGCGCGTCATGGTCCTGGAGCGGCTTGGGGTCGGCCGAGCCGGGGAGCAGCCGAGCGGTCCACACCTGGAGCACGTAAGGCGACTTCAGGGGCCACTCCCCCGGTACGCGTGCGACGGTCTCGGCGTCCACCCCGAGTTCCTCGCGCAGTTCGCGCACGAGGGCCACCTCGGGCGCCTCACCCGGCTCCACCTTGCCACCGGGCAGTTCCCAGCGGTCGGCCAGCTCAGGGGGTGCGCTCCGGCGGGCGGCGAGCAGGCGGCCGTCGTTCAGCAGGGCGGCGCCGACCACCAAGATCCGTTCCGTCATGCGCGGGAGCCTACGGGACCGCCGGATCCGTGACTGAGGCCGTACGTGTGGACCATTGACCTGGCCCTCAGTTGTGGACGGGGTCTCCGTTCTGACCGATCCGCTCGACCCAGTAGAGCTGCTTGTGTCCGCGGTCGTCGAGGCTGTCCGCGATCTTCTGGGCCTCGGCCCTGGTCGCGTACCTGCCCACGCGGTAGGTGTTGCCGTTGTCGTCCTGCCGTATGACGAGCCAGGGAAGAGTGATCGTGCCGTCGTTCATCGCGCCCCAGCGCTCCTTCCCACCCCGGCCCGACCGCGTCCCACCCGCGGTTCGTGCCGTGCCCCGCCCACTAAGGAAACCGCAATCCGCATATGCCCGAGCCTACGCCTAACCTTTACGCAGCGAATACGGAATTTCACGAAGAGGTACGCAACCGGCCAGAGCGAGGGGGGCGCGCGACCTCGAACGCGCCGCCCGCGAGGCGTCGACGCATCCGGTCAGGGGCATACCGAGCAGCGGCAGCCACGCACGGGGCGACCTGCGAAAACGGCCAGATTCCACCGGCGGAGGGGGAGACTCCGCGGGTGCCCTGAGGGGGTTGCGGTGCGGGGTACCGGGGCCCGGCGCCGTAAGGGTGTGCGCTACTTCACTGGGAGGTGGTACGCGGCCCGGTAACGGTCGGCGGGGATCACGACGTCGGCCGTCTCCACGGGACGTCCCGAAGCGAAGAAGGTGCGCTGGATGACCAGGACGACATGGCCGGGGACGCCACCCAGGGCGAGCAGTTCCTCGGCGAGGCCGGGGCGGGCGCCGACCTCCTCCGTGACGTTGTCCACGATCACGTCGATCGCCGCCATGCGCTCGACGACGCCCATGCCGCCGAGCGGGCCCTCCTCGGGGAGCATCACGGGTGTGCGTCCGGTGACCGCGAGGGGCTCCCAGGAAGTGGAGAGCATCATCGCCTCGCCGGCCTCCCGGAACACGTACCTGGTGCACATCACGCGGTCGCCGGGCTTGATGCCGAGCCGCTCGGCGACACAGCTGCTCGCCTCGGCCTGTGCGCTGCTCGACTCCCAGGTGCCGCGCCCCTCGCCGTCGGCCTGCTCCTGACGGAAGGGCGTGGCGCCGCCGGCCGGGCGGAAGCCGGAGCGGGCGACACTGCGGGGCACCGCACGCTCGCGGACGTACGTCCCCGACCCGGAGCGACCCTCCACCAGGCCTTCCGCCATCAGCACCTTGCGCGCCTCCAGCGCGACGGTGTCCGAGACGCCGTACTCCTCGCGGATTCTGGCCTGGGAGGGGAGACGGGTGTGCGGCGGCAGCGAGCCATTGACGATCTTCTTGCGGAGATCACCCGCGACGCGCAGGTACGCCGGCTGCTCACCGAAAGTCACTGGCCACTCCCATCAGGTTGTACAGACAGCAACAGCCTGGCAACCGTGGGTTGTGCTGTGCAAGCAAAGGCCAGAGAATCACTCGATGTGATGACATGCGCCTACGGAGGGCTTTACGCAGGCACTTTCTCCCCGCTATAGCCGCGCTCACACCTCGAACTGGGAGCCGCCCCGGTCGCTGCCCCCGCCGTCGTCCCCGTCCAGGGAGGGGGGAGGGGTCGCGGTAAGGCCCAGAGCCTTGCGGGCGGTCATGGAGGTGTCAGGAGTGGAGAGCACCATGGCGCGGTCGTAGTGCGCGTAGAAGCTGTCCGCGTCGGTCGCCTTCGCTGCCCGGGCCCACTCCCTTCGGCTCGCCTCGACCGCCGTGGCGACCTTCGCGACCGGCTTCCTCGCATCCGCGGGCCAGTGGTGGTCGCGCAGTGACCCGATCTCCTCTGTGAGCGCGGCCGACATCCGCCCGGCCCATGCACGGCTGCCCCGGAGGTCGTCGTCGGGGCTGTCCTCGGGCTGCGCGTCCAGGACGGCGTTCTCGAGGTTGACGGCCTTGAGATAGGCGACCTGGTCCGCGTCCAGGGTCCGCGCGTCGTTGCGCAGCGAGCCCGTCAGACCGGCCTTCTCGTCGGTGTTGCCGAACAGGCAGGTGATGTCGCGGTCGCCGAGTCGCCAGCTCTGTCGGGTCGGCGTCAGGTAATAGACGTCGACGTCGTCGGGCACGGCCCAGGCGTCCATGGCGTAGCCGTACCGGAGCACGTAGCACTTGGTGTCGGCGACGTCCGTGACCTTGGCGTCCCCGGGGTACTCGGCGCCGCCCGTCATCTTGAACGCGGCGAAGACCTCCGCGTCGTGCCGGCCGTCGCAGGGCACCCTGTCGACGTCGTAGGCCAGGCCTTCCAGGGATCCGCTCGGGGCGTCGAAGCACTCGCCCGTCGTGAGGGAGTAGGCGCTGCCGTTGTCGTGCGCGGCGTCCTTGAGGCCGGTCCAGACGTCGAAGGTGATGCCGCCGCTGAGCCCCACCACCCACAGCGCGAGCCCGACGGAGGACAGGATCGCACCGGTGACGGCCATGCCCCTGCCCCGCTCGCCCTTCCTCTTGATCTGGGCGAGCGCGATCAGGCCCAGCAGCAGCCCGCCGGCCGGAACGAAGCAGAGGATGCCGAGGACCAGTGAGGCGATGGCGGCCCCGTTGACGGGCGCGGTGCGGTTGTACGGGCTGTAGCCCTGGCCCCAGGGCTGGTACGGATATGGTCCGGGAGCGGCGTACGGCCCCTGCGGGTACGGGTACTGGCCCTGCGGGTGCGGCCCTTGGGTTTCCTGGGGCTGGTGGGGCCCAGGGGGCGGGGGTGTGGACACGGGCACCGTGCTCCTGTTTCAGGGGCTGACGCGCAGAACTGGCGTACGACTGGGCGCATGGTAAGCGTGAGGGCGGCGGGGGCGGAATGGTGATCACGGATCGGGCGACTGCGGCTGTGCGGGCGGTGAACGCGCTGACCGCACGGTGGGCCGCAGCGGCGGACCGCGGCACGGTGTTCTCCGCGGCGGGAGTGTGGCCGCTGCTGGCGTTCCTGGCGGACGGGGCCGGGGGTGCGGCGCGGGCCGAGCTGGAGGGGGCGGTGGGAGTGCCCGCCGGTCAAGCGGCTTTTGCGGCACGGGAGTTGCTGGGTGTGATGGGGTCCGTGCCCGGCCTGGACTCCGCTCTCGGTTTGTGGACCGACCGTGCGATGGAGCTCCAAGAGGCGTGGCTGAGCCGGCTGCCCGCCGAGTCTCACGGCGTTCTGACCACCGACCTCGACGCTTCCCAGGAGGCGCTGGACGCGTGGGCGGCGAAGCGGACCGACGGGCTGGTCGACCGCATGCCGGTCACGCTGACCGAGGACGCCCGGATGGTCCTCGCCACCGCCTTCGCCCTGCGCACGGACTGGCCACGGCCCTTCACCGAGGTGATGCGTCGGCCGGACACCGGCCCGTGGCAGGGCCGCACGCTCCTCGGGCTGCACCGCAGAAGCGTCCGGCCGGACCGGGTCGGCGTGACGAGCACGCCCGAGGGCCATGTCACGGCACTGCGGGTGCCCGGCGACAACGGCATCGACGTCCACCTGCTCCTCGGCGAGGACCGGATGGCCCCCGGGCAGGTGCTGAGGGCGGGCATCGGCGTCCTGGAGGGCACACTGGCGGTCACCGGAGGCGGCCGGCTTCCCCACGGACACGTGGGGCCTGGCCTGCACGTGGAGCAACAGCCGTCCCTGACTCCGGAGCCGGTCACTCTGGACGTCACGACCGTGGCGTTCGAGGTGGCGGCGGATCACGATCTGCTGGCCCTGCACGGCCTTTTCGGACTCACGACGGCACGGGACGACCGGCAGGGACACTTCCCCGGCATCAGCGCCGCCCCGCTCGCCATCGGGGCGGCGGGGCAGTCGGCGGTGGCCGAGTTCGGCGCTCTCGGCTTCCGGGCCGCCGCGGTGGCGGCCATGATGCCGGTGGCGGCCGGCGGCCTTCCCCAGTACCGGTACGAGACCACGGTCGTCCGAGCGGAGTTCGACCGCCCCTTCGCCTTCCTCGCCGTGCATCGGGAGACCCGCCTCGTGCTGGCCGCGGGGTGGGTCACGGACCCGAAGCCGCATCCCTCGCGGGGGCCACGATGACGACCACCCACGGCCGGTTGCCGGCAGTCCGCTCGCAGTCCGCGAAGGGCCCACCGATGGGGGCCGGGCGTGCCGGGGAGCCGTTCGCCGTGGTGTGAGTGGGCGGCCGCTGACGGTCAGTCGACCGGTTCACCGGCCAGTCTGCGCTGCTCCTCCTCCACGATCCGGCGGGCGATCCCGGTGTCCGAGACGTCGACCGCGTCCGGTGTGGCGTCGGCGGTGTCGCTGCGGCGGGCATAGGCGTCGAAGAGGCGGTCCTTGTTCTCCAGGATGCGCAGCAGGCGTTCGTCCACGCTGTCCGTCGCGAGCAGGCGGTGCACCTGGACCGGGCGGACCTGGCCCATGCGGTGGGCACGGGCCACGGCCTGGTGTTCCAGGGTGGGCTTGACCTGCGGCTCGCACAGGATCACCACGGACGCCGCCTGGAGGTTCAGGCCGACGCCGCCGGCCTCGATCTGCGACAGCAGCACCGCGTGGCCGTCGACGGCCGTGAAGTCGTCGACCAGCCGCTGGCGTCGGGCGGCGGGCACGGAGCCGGACACCGGGCCGAGGACGCGCTCGCCCAGGGCTGCCTGGACGGTGGCGAGGACGTCGCGGAAGTACGAGAACACGACCACCTTCAGGCCGTTGTCCGCCGCCTCCGTGACCAGTTCGCGCAGCCGCTGCAGCTTCGCGGACTTCTCCGGGTCGGCGTACGCGGCCCGGCGCATCGCCATGAAGTTCCCCTCGGCGACCGCCGTACGGTACGCGTCCTCGTCGGCCGCGCCGAACTCCTCCCATTCGTCGACCTGCAGCAGTGCGGGCAGTTCGGTGAGCACGTCCTGCTGGTTGCGGCGCAGGTAGGCGGGCGCGACCGATCTGCGGAAGACGTACGGGCCGGCGACCGCGTGGCTGTCGCGTATGTCGGGGACCAGGTCCGGCTGGAGGTAGCGGACCAGGGTGCGGAACTCCTCGACGCGGTTCTCCATCGGGGTGCCGGTGAGGAACAGGACGCGGTCGCAGCTCTGCGTCCAGGCCGCGATGGATCTGGCGCGGCGGGTGTCGGGGTTCTTCACGTAGTGCGCCTCGTCGACGACGAGCATCCCCGGCTTGGCACCGTCCGGTGCGGACGCCGGCTTGGCGGCGTCCGGTGCGGGCAGGGTGTGCAGCAGGTCGAAGGTGGTCAGGGCGACGCCGCCGCGCTCGCGCCACTCGGCGTACGCGTCCTGGCGGTCCGGGCCGTGCACCGGCACCGCCCGCAGTGTGCTGCGGGAGCGGATCTCCCGCGTCCAGTTGATCAGCACGCTGGCCGGGCACACCACCAGGAAGTGACTGTGCCCCTCGGCTGCGAGATGGGCGAGCGCGGCGATGGCCTGGATGGTCTTGCCGAGGCCCATCTCGTCGCCGAGGACGACGCGGCGCTGGGCGAGTGCGAAGCGAGCGCCGAAGGACTGGTAGCCGCGCAGCGAGACGCGGCGGTGGGTGTCGTCGAGCGGCTGGGCGTGCACCCGCTCGGCCACCTCCGAGGGCAGGAAGCCCTCCGCGGCCGCCTCGTCCGTGCGGTGCTCGGAGACCTCGGCGAGCTGGCTGTAGAACTCGGCGGAGCGCAGCTCGAAGTCGACCCAGGCCTCGATGTCGGAGGCCGGTTCGCGCAGCAGGTCGGTGGCGGCCTGGGTGAGCTGGAGCCGGGTGCCCTTGGCGGCCGCCTCGGCCGTCAGCCTGCGCAGCTCCGCCGTGGCCGCGAGGGCGGCCTCCTTGCCGCGCCGCCCGGTGAGCGCCAGCCGCAGCCGGCTGGTCGCGGGGCGGGCCGTCGGCAGCAACTCGCGGAGTTTCCGTTCGAGTTGCTCGGCGGTGTCCACGGCCCGGCGCAGTTCGGGCCCGGCCTCGACCAGCCGGTGCAGCGCGACGACCAGTGCGGTGGTCCGGGGTTCGGGCCGGTCGACGTCGATCCGCACCGTGACCGTCTCCTCGACCGCCCGGGCGATCTGCCGGGCGGCGGCGAGGGCCTGGTCGGCGGTCTGGGCGCCGACGCCGGGGATCTGCCGGAGCTCGTACCGGCTCGCCTCGTACACGGCGCGCACCGAGGAGAGCCCGGCCGCCTCGACGGCCGCGAGGCGCAGCCGGCCCTCGGTGGCGTCCTTGAGGCGGGCGACCGGGATGCACTCCAGCTCCTTGGCGACGAGTTCGTCCCGGATCGGGGCCAGCGCCGAGCGGACCGCCTCCAGGGCACGGGCGTGATCGGCGAGCACGGTGCGGGCGGCCTCGTACAGCCGCATGCCCTCCGTGCACAGCTCGCGGGCCCGCCGCCCCACGGGCGGCATCCGCACCTCCCCGACCTCCACCTCCCCGACCTCCACCCTGCCGCCCCCCAAGTGCCGTCCGCCCCGGTACACACATCCTTGCACCGGGGTCTGACAGTGGGGGGCGGCTGTGGACAACCCTCTCCGACCCGCTCCAACCCGTTCCAACCCGCTCAGTCGTCGAAGGCGGTGGCGCGGGTGCGCTTCTCCCAGGCTGCGATCTCCGAGCGCACCTGGCCGAGCTTGCCGAGGACGGCGTCGACGGCGTCCTCGCCGAGCGGCAGGTGCAGCGGGGTCTCCTCGGCGTCGAGGGCGGCGAGGATGAGGGCGGCTGCCTTGGCGGGGTCGCCGGGCTGGGTGCCGTCTCCGCCGGAGACGAAGCCGCGGGTCCGGCTCACGCTCTCGTACAGGCCGCTGTCCGCGCTGACACCGGCGCGGCCCGTGTCGAACAGGGACGTACGGAAGCCTCCCGGCTCCACGACCAGCACCTTGATGCCGAACTCCCGCACCTCGTCGGCGAGCCCCTCCGACAGGCCCTCCAGAGCGAACTTGGTCCCGCTGTACGCGGAGAAGCCCGCGAAGGACATCTGTCCGCCCATGCTGCTCATCTGCACGATCGCTCCCGAGCGCCGCTCACGCATGTGCGGCAGCACCGCGCGGGTGAGGGTCGCGGGCCCGAAGACGTGCAGGTCGAACAGTTCGCGCAGTTCGGCGTCGGTGGTCTCCTCGAATGCGCCGACATGCGTGCGGCCGGCGTTGTTGACCAGGACGTCGATCCGGCCGTATCGCGCCACCACATCCTGTACGGCCGCCTCGGCCGCGGCGGTGTCGGTGACGTCCAGGGGCAGTGCCTCCAACTGGTCGGCGTGGGCCGCCACCAGTTCGTCCAGCGCCACGACGCGGCGGGCGGCACCGACGACCACGTCACCGGCGGCGAGGGCCGCCTCGGTGATGGCCCGCCCGAAGCCACTGCTCGCACCGGTGATCAGCCAGACCTTGTTCATGACTCCTCCTGGTCTCTTCGTCTGATCACGAGACTGCCGCCCGTTCGCGTTGCCCGTCCAAGACCTACGCTGATAACCAATGGCTATGACGACGGACGTTCATGTGCGGGACCTGCGGTACTTCGTCACGGTCGCCGAGGAACTGCACTTCACGCGCGCGGCCGAGCGGCTGTACGTCTCGCAGCCCGCGCTGAGCAAGCAGATCCGGGCGCTGGAACGGCAGTTGGGCGTCGAGCTGTTGCGTCGGGACCGGCAGGGCGTGGAGCTGTCCGAGGCCGGCGCGGCGCTGCTGCCGCACGCCCGGCGGGTGCTGGACGCGTGGGCGCGGGGCGCGGCCGTGGTGGAGGAGGCGCGGGCCGTGCAGCGCAGCACGCTGATGGTGGGCATGAGCACCAGCCCCGGCCGCGGCGGCCTGCTGCCCGCGATCCGCTCCCGCTTCACCGCCGCGCACCCCGACACCACGGTACGGCTGCGCCAGGCGAGTTGGGCCGACCCGACCGCAGGCCTGGCGGACGGCGACACGGACGTGGCCTTCGTCTGGCTGCCTCTGCCCGACCAGGACCGCTACGCCTGGGCGGTCGTCGCCGAGGAACCCCGCCTGGTCGCCCTCCCCGAGGCCCACCCCCTCGCGCCCCGCACGGAGATCGACTTCACGGACCTGGCCGACGAGCCCTTCCTCGCCCTCCCCAAGAGCGCGGGCCCGCTACGGGACTACTGGCTCGCCCTGGACGAACGCGCCGGCCGCCCACCCCGCGTCGGCGCGGAGATCGCGAGCACGGAGGAGACGTACGAGGCCCTGGTCGCGGGCCTCGGCGTGTGCCTGGTGGCCGCGGGCAACGTCCCCCTGATCACGCTGGGCGGCGTGGTGACCCGCCCGGTGCGGGGCGTGACACCCAGCCGGTACGTCCTGGCCTGGCGGAGGGAAGACCGCAGACCACTGGTGCGGGGCTACGTGGAGGCGTGCCGACGGGTGACGGAGCGGGAGCGGGAGCACGAGGCGTGATCCGGTACGTGACCCCGGCCCGCCTCCACCCCTCCGGAGTCAGTACTGACGCCGGTCGGAGCCGTGAAGAAAGTGGGAGCACGGGCCGTACGGGAAATAAGGCAGGGGCCCGACCTCGAACGGTCGAGCCCCTCTTGACCTGCACGTTTGCCAGATCAGCAATGCGGCGTCATGCAGTGTCACGTCACCACTACACGTTGAAGCGGAACTCCACCACGTCCCCGTCCTGCATCACATAGTCCTTGCCTTCCATCCGCGCCTTGCCCTTGGCGCGGGCCTCGGCGACCGAACCCGTCTCCACCAGGTCGGCGAAGGAGATGACCTCCGCCTTGATGAAGCCCTTCTGGAAGTCGGTGTGGATGACACCGGCGGCCTCGGGGGCGGTGGCGCCCTTCTTGATCGTCCAGGCGCGGGATTCCTTGGGGCCGGCGGTGAGGTAGGTCTGCAGGCCGAGGGTGTTGAAGCCCACGTGCGCGAGGGTGGCGAGGCCGGGCTCCTCGGCGCCGACGGACTCCAGGAGCTCCAGGGCGTCCTCCTCGTCGAGCTCGGCGAGGTCCGCCTCGAGCTTGGCGTTGAGGAAGATCGCCTCGGCGGGGGCGACCAGGGCGCGCTGCTCGTTCTTGAAGTCGTCGTCGACCAGTTCGTCCTCGTCGACGTTGAAGACGTAGAGGAAGGGCTTGGTCGTCAGGAGGTGCAGGTCGTGGAGGAGTTCCTCGTTGCCGGAGCCCTGGACGATGCCCTGCGAGAAGAGGGTGTCACCGCGCTCCAGGATCTCCTTGGCCTCCTCGACGGCCTTGACCTTGGGCCCGATGTCCTTCTTGATCCGCGACTCCTTCTGCAGTCGCGGCAGAACCTTCTCGATGGTCTGGAGATCGGCGAGGATCAGCTCGGTGTTGATCGTCTCGATGTCGTCCTTCGGCGAGACCTTGCCGTCGACGTGCACGACGTTCTCGTCCTTGAACGCGCGGATGACCTGGCAGATCGCGTCGGACTCACGGATGTTCGCAAGGAATTTGTTGCCCAGGCCCTCGCCCTCGGACGCGCCCTTCACGATGCCCGCGATGTCGACGAAGTCGACGGTCGCCGGGAGGACCCGCTGGGAGGAGAAGATTTCGGCCAGTTTCGTCAGCCGGGCGTCGGGGACGCCGACCACGCCCACATTGGGCTCGATCGTGGCGAACGGGTAGTTGGCCGCGAGCACGTCGTTCTTGGTCAGGGCGTTGAACAGGGTCGATTTGCCGACATTCGGCAGACCGACGATTCCGATCGTGAGCGACACGTTGCGACTTCCCGTACGTGAGAGACATCAGGGGACTGGGGCTGCGGGCCCGGTCCTTCTTCGGTGCGCGGGCGGGCCGATCCACCAGTCTACGGCGTACCCGTCGCCGCTCCGGCGCCCCGTCGAACGCTTGGCCAAGCTCGTCCCATCGGCGTGTCTGATGGGCGATTGGGCACATAAGCCGACCTAAGTTGGTCGGGTGGAGCAACACAGGTCGCGACCCCCGCACAACGGAACGCACCGCGGCACGCACCCGCTGCCGCCACAGGCGAGGCGCGAGGGAAGGGGCGGCGGTGCGGACGGCGGCGGGCGGCCTGCCGCACAGAGTCCCGCGACCGCCCGTCCCGCGGATCGACCGTCGGGGGTACGCAGGCCGGGTCCGCCGCTGTTCGAGGCGGTGCGGCGGATGCCCAATCCTCGGCTGACCGGGTTGGGCAGCGGTCTGTTCTGCGTGGCGATGATGTTCGTGCTCGGGTGCCTCGACCAGCTGATGTTCGGGGCGTCGCTGACCTTGTACGGCCTGCTGTTCCTGCCGGTGTGCCTGCTGACCGCGATCTGGACACGCAAGGGCGACCTGTTGACCGCCCCCGTCGTCGTACCGATCGCCTTCGCGGTGGGCCTGCTCCCCGTCGCCGACAGCGGCGGCGGGCTGGCCGGCCGGCTGATGGGTCTGGTGACCGCGCTGGCCACCCAGGCCGGGTGGCTGTACGGGGGGACGCTGGTCGCGGGTGTGATCGCGACCGTACGGAAGGTGGTCCTGCTGCGCCGCCGGACCGACCGGCACCGTCCCCCCACGCGATGACGCGTGTCCTAGTGCCCCGAGCCGTCCGCCGCGTGCATCGCCGCTCCCACGATTCCCGCGTTGTTCTGCAGCTGGGCCGGGACGATCTCCGCTTTGATGCCCTCGACGAAGTGCAGGAACTTCTCGGACTTACGGCTGACACCGCCGCCGATGACGATCAGCTCGGGCGAGAACAGCATCTCGACGTGGGCGAGGTACTTCTGCACGCGGTGGGCCCAGTGCTCCCACGTCAGCTCGTGATCTTCCTTGGCCTTGCTGGAGGCGCGCTTCTCCGCGTCGTGGCCGTGCAGCTCCAGGTGGCCCAGCTCGGTGTTGGGCACGAGGACGCCGTCGATGAACACGGCGCTGCCGATGCCGGTGCCGAAGGTCAGCAGGATGACCGTGCCCTTGCGGTCTTTGCCCGCACCGAAGTGCACCTCGGCGACGCCCGCCGCGTCCGCGTCGTTCACCACCGTCACCGGGAGGCCGCCCAGCCGCTCGCTGAACAACGCGCGCGCGTCCGTGTCGATCCAGCTCTTGTCGACGTTCGCCGCCGTACGGATGGTGGCTCCGCCGGTGACCACACCGGGGAAGGTGAGGCCGACCGGGCCGGTCCAGCCGAAGTGGTCGACGACCTGCTTCACGCCGTCGGCCACTCCGTCGGGCGTCGCCGGATGCGGAGTGAGCACCTTGCAGCGCTCCTGGGCCAGGTCGCCCTTGTCCAGGTCCACAGGGGCGCCCTTGATCCCGGATCCACCGATGTCAATGCCGAAGATCTGCATGGCTCTACGTTACGACGTACGACTGACAGTCACTCGTGCGAGGTACCCGTTCGCTCCGCGATCAGGGCCGCGGCCTCGTCGCGCAGATCGCGGCGCAGCTCCTTGGGCAGCGAGAACGTGATGGACTCCTCGGCCGCCTTGACGATCTCCACGTCCTCGAAGCCGCGCTGCCCGAGCCACTCCAGGACCTGCTCGACCAGGATCTCGGGGACGGAGGCGCCGGAGGTGACGCCGACCGTGGACACGCCCTCCAGCCAGGCCTCGTCGATCTCGTCGGCGAAGTCCACGAGGTAGGCCTCGCGGGAACCGGCGAGCTTGGCGACCTCGACCAGGCGCTTGGAGTTCGAGGAGTTGCGGGAGCCGACGACGATCACGAGCTCCGCCTCGGCGCCCATCTGCTTCACCGCGAGCTGGCGGTTCTGCGTGGCGTAGCAGATGTCGTCGCTGGGCGGCGAGATCAGCTGCGGGAACTTCTCCTGCAGCGCGTCGACGGTCTCCATCGTCTCGTCGACGGAGAGGGTGGTCTGGGACAGCCACACGACCTTGGAGGGGTCGCGGACCTCCACCTTGGCGACGTCCTCGGGGCCGTCGACGAGCTGGATGTGCTCGGGGGCCTCGCCGGAGGTGCCGATGACCTCCTCGTGGCCCTCGTGCCCGATCAGGAGGATGTCGTAGTCCTCGCCCGCGAAGCGGACGGCTTCCTTGTGGACCTTGGTGACGAGCGGGCAGGTCGCGTCGATGGTGGCGAGCTTGCCCCGTGCGGCCTCCTCGTGGACGACGGGAGCGACTCCGTGCGCGGAGAACATGACGATGTTCCCCTCGGGGACCTCCTCCGTCCGCTCGACGAAGATGGCGCCCTTCTTCTCCAGGGTCTGCACGACGTACTTGTTGTGCACGATCTCGTGCCGGACGTAGATCGGAGCCCCGTACTGCTCCAGGGCTTTCTCGACGGCGATCACGGCGCGGTCCACACCCGCGCAGTAGCCACGGGGAGCGGCGAGCAGGACACGGCGGCCAGGCGAAGCAGTCATGCGAACCATCGTAAGGCCGCGTCCGGCGAGTCGAAGATCGCGCCCCCGGGGAGTCTGGTCGGGGAGCGGGAGGGGTGGGGGAAGAACACGACGGGCGAGGCACTGACGGAGGCACGATGTCCGGGACCGGCACGGCGGCGCGCACCACCGGCGACGGGGACGACCTGCGGCGCAGCCTCGGCTTCCGGGATCTGGTGGTCTACGGACTGCTTTTCATCGCCCCCATGGCGCCCGTCGGCGTGTTCGGCACGCTGGACGCGAAGTCGCACGGAGCCGTCGCGCTCGTCTACGTCGTCGCCACGGTCGCGATGGCGTTCACCGCATTCAGCTACGCGCAGATGGTGCGGGTGGTCCCCCGGGCGGGGTCGGTGTTCGCCTACGCGCGCGTGGCGCTCGGTCAGGAAGCGGGCTTCGTCGCCGGCTGGATGGCGATGCTGGACTATCTGCTGATCCCGGCGGTCGCGTATCTCTTCTCCGGGATCGCGATGAACTCCCTTGTGCCGGAGGTCTCCCGGTGGGTGTGGACGGCGCTCGCGGTCGTCGTCACGACCCTGCTGAACCTGTGGGGCGTGCGGCGGCCCGGGTGGGCTTCCTGGTGCTGGCGATGGAGATCGTCGTGCTGGTGGTGTTCGCCGTGTCGGCGGTGGTGGTGCTGGCGCGGGACGGGGCGGAGCGGGGCTGGTTGTCGCCGCTGTCCGGCGATGGGACGCAGGGCGCCTTCGCACTGTCGGCGGTGATCGGAGCGGTCTCGGTCGCCGTCCTGTCGTATCTGGGGTTCGACGCGATCGCCACGTTCGCGGAGGAGGTCACGGGAGGGTCGGAGAAGGTGGCGCGGGCCGTGCTGTTCTGTCTCGCGCTGGCGGGTGTGCTGTTCGTGGCGCAGGCGTATCTGGTGGCGCTGCTGGAGCCGACGACGTCCGCGCAGCTGGCCGCCGATCCCGGGAAGCAGGGGACCGCGTTCTACGACGCCGTGGACGTGTCGGTCGGTACGTGGCTGCATGATCTGGTCGCGGTGAGCAAGGCGGTGGGGGCGGCGTTCGCGGCCTTGGCCGGGCAGGCGGCCGCGGGGCGGCTGCTGTTCGCGATGGGGCGGGAGCGGCGGTTGCCGCGGGTGCTGGCGAGGACGGATGCCGGGGTGCCGCGGGTGGCGCTGCTGTGTGCGGCCGTGATCACGCTGGTGGCGGCGGTGTGGGCGGCCCGGCAGGACGACGGGATGGATCACCTGGTGTCGGTGGTCGACATCGGTGCGCTGACGGCTTTCACCTTGCTGCACGCGAGCGTGGTGGGGTGGTTCGCGGTGCGGCGGGCCGGGGGGCCGGTGAGTTTGTGGCGGCATGTGCTGGTGCCGGTCGTCGGCGCGGGCATCACCGTCGCGGTGATCGTGGAGGCGTCCGGGGCCGCACAGGCGGTGGGGGCGGTGTGGCTGGTGATCGGGCTTGCGGTGCTGGTGGGGCAGCGGGGGCGGGTGTAGGGCCTTTCCTCGCCCCCGGGGCGCCGCACCTCAAGCGCATCCAGCCCGTCCGGCGTTCGAGGACGAGGCGTTCAGGCCGATCGGGGGTCTGGGGGCGGAGCCCCGGGTTCTGGGGGCGGAGCCCCGGGGTCTGGGGGCGGAGCCCCCAGGGCGACGGCCACCGCAGCGCCGGGCTCGGTCGTGTTGTCGGTGGCGGCCACTACGCTCGGCGCATGGCTCTCAACACGTCCGCGGAAGCTCCGCTGCCCGTCGGTGAGGTGTCGCGGCTCATCGGGGGATGGATCGACCGGCTCGGTGCCGTCTGGGTCGAGGGGCAGATCACTCAGCTCTCGCGGCGGCCCGGCGCCGGCGTGGTCTTTCTGACGTTGCGTGATCCCTCGTACGACATCTCCATCAGCGTCACCTGCTACCGGCAGGTGTTCGACGCGGTCGCCGATGTCGTCAGCGAGGGCGCGCGGGTCGTCGTGCTCGCCAAGCCCGAGTGGTACGCGCCGCGTGGGCAGTTGTCGCTGCGGGCCGCCGAGATAAGGCCGGTGGGCGTCGGCGAACTCCTCGCCCGGCTGGAGCAGTTGAAGAAGACGCTGGCCGCCGAGGGGCTGTTCGCACCTGAGCGGAAGACGGCACTGCCCTTTCTTCCGCAGCTCATCGGGCTCGTCTGCGGCCGCGCCTCCGCCGCCGAGCGGGACGTCCTCGAAAACGCCCGGCACCGCTGGCCCGCCGTCCGCTTCGAGGTACGCAACGTCGCCGTGCAGGGCGTGCACGCCGTCCCTCAGGTCGTGCAGGCGGTGAAGGAACTCGACGAGCTGGGGGACGTGGACGTGATCATCGTCGCGCGCGGCGGCGGCAGCGTGGAGGATCTCCTGCCGTTCTCCGACGAGCAGCTCGTCCGGGCCGTCGCCGAGTGCCGCACGCCGGTCGTCTCCGCCATCGGGCACGAGCCCGACACCCCGCTCCTGGACTACGTGGCCGACCTGCGCGCCTCCACCCCCACCGACGCCGCCAAGAAGGTCGTACCGGACGTGGGTGAGGAGTACGAGCGGGTGCGGTTGCTGCGCGATCGGGCCCGGCGGTGCGTCGAGGCCGTCGTCGAGCGGGAGGAGCGTGGGCTCGCGCATGCCCTCGCCCGGCCCTCGATGGAGGATCCGCACCGGATGATCGACGAGCGGGCCGATCATGTCGCCTCGCTGCTCGACCGCTCCCGGCGCACGCTCCGGCACCTCCTCGACCGCGCCGACTCCGAGCTGACGCACACGCACGCGCGCGTGGTGGCGCTCTCCCCCGCCGCAACCCTGAAGCGCGGGTACGCCGTGCTGCAGAAGGCCGACGGGCATGTCGTCCGCGACCCGGCCGAGGTCGAGGCGGACGAGACGCTGCGGGCGCGGGTCTCCGAGGGTGAGTTCTCCGTACGAGTCGACGCATAGGGTGGCCGGATGACCAGCAAGGTGGCGCAAGAGACGCTCGGCTACGAGCAGGCCCGGGACGAGCTGATCGAGGTCGTACGGCGGCTGGAGGCGGGCGGCACGACGCTTGAGGAGTCCCTCGCGCTCTGGGAGCGGGGCGAGGAGCTGGCCAAGGTGTGCCGGCGCTGGCTGGACGGGGCGCGGGCACGGCTGGACGCGGCGCTGGCCGAGGAGGAAGCGGCGACGGAAGAGTCCGGCGAGTAGCCGTACCGACGGTGATCTGTTGTGAGGCGGATCACCACACCCTGCGTTTCGTTGAAGCTTTAACTTTCTTCGTTCTTCGCGTACCTTCGTCTCGTAAGCCTATCCGGACCGCGGTCCGGTTGTAGCCCGGATGCCACCCCGAGGAAGTTCACGCATGTCTCTCGTTCTTGACCCCGCCGCCCAGGACCTGCTGTTCCGCGAGGCCCGTACCGCCAACACCTTCACCGACGAGCCGGTGACCGACGAGCAGGTCCAGGCGATCTACGACCTGGTCAAGTACGGCCCGACCGCCTTCAACCAGTCGCCGCTGCGCATCACCCTGGTCCGCTCCGCGGAGGCCCGTGAGCGCCTGGTGAAGCACATGGCCGAGGGCAACCAGCCGAAGACGGCCACCGCCCCGCTGGTCGCGATCCTCTCCGCCGACAACGAGTTCCACGAGGAACTGCCCACGCTCTTCCCGCACTTCCCGGCCGCCAAGGACGTCTTCTTCTCCGAGCGCCCGGCCCGCGAGGGTGCCGCCGGGCTGAACGCCGCGCTGCAGGCCGCGTACTTCATCATCGGCGTCCGCGCCGCCGGCCTCGCCGCCGGCCCGATGACCGGTCTCGACTTCGCGGGCGTCCAGAAGGAGTTCCTGGACGGCGACCACACCCCGCTGATGGTCGTCAACATCGGCAACCCGGGCGAGGACGCCTGGTTCCCGCGCTCCCCGCGCCTGGCGTACGACGAGGTCGTCACCACGGTCTGAGCGGCCACCGCGCAGGACGAAGGCCCCCGGCGACCACTGGACTCACGTGGTCGCCGGGGGCCTTCGTCACACACGTACGCCTACGACGTCTTCAGCGCCTGCGCCATCTCCGTCAGCTGCTGGAACGAGCCCGTGCCCGCGACCACGGTCGTCGAGCCCTTCCCCGTGAGCACGAGGGCGTCGTAGCGGCCGCCGGTGTAACGCGTCCACGTCCTGCCGTCGATGCGCTGGGTGGCCTTGGTCGCCGACGCGCCCTGGCTGGCGTCGTCGATGAACTCCGACGGACGCTGAGTCGACTGCTCGATCTGCACGTACTGGGCGTCGGGGGTGTGGAAGCCCAGGTGCCATGCGTCGAAGTTGTCGCCCTGGAAGCGGACCGAGGTGGCCTTCCAGTCCTTGGACAGGCCCTCGGGGGCGGCCACCGGGTAGGCCGCGGCGCGGCGTGCCGTGAGCAGCTCGACGCGGTAGTCGACCGGCTTGATGTCGGGAGCCGAGTCCTCGTGCGGGATGAAGACGTAGATGAGCGCCGCCGCGATCCCGATCAGGCCCAGGGAGAGGATCATGTCCCGGACCGTCTTCTGCTTGCCGTTCGAACCTGCCACGCCCTCTATCGTCGCAGGTACCCGGCCCGCTCATCCGTGGGGTCCCCTGCTCATTTTGTCGGACTGACGATAGAGTCGTGGGTCGAACCCTCATCCGGCCGTCGTCGTATCAGAAAGGTGCGCCTCGATGACCGAGAATCATCACTTGCCGTCCGAACTCGAAGTTCCCCGCGAAGCCCCTGACCGCAACCTTGCCCTGGAACTCGTCCGGGTGACCGAAGCCGCCGCGATGGCCGCGGGGCGCTGGGTCGGGCGGGGCGACAAGAACGGCGCCGACGGTGCCGCGGTGCGCGCCATGCGCTCCCTCGTCTCCACCGTGTCGATGAACGGCGTGGTCGTCATCGGCGAGGGCGAGAAGGACGAGGCCCCGATGCTCTTCAACGGCGAGCGCGTCGGTGACGGGACCGGGCCGGAGTGCGACATCGCCGTCGATCCGATCGACGGCACGACGCTGACGGCCAAGGGCATGCCGAACGCCATCGCCGTGCTGGCCGCCGCCGACCGCGGGTCGATGTTCGACCCGTCCGCCGTCTTCTACATGGACAAGCTGGTCACCGGCCCCGAGGCCGCCGACTTCGTCGACATCGACGCGCCCGTGTCCGTGAACATCCGCCGGGTCGCCAAGGCGAAGCGCTCCACGCCCGAGGACGTCACCGTGGTGATCCTCGACCGGCCGCGGCACGAGGGGATCATCAAGGAGATCCGGGAGGCCGGCGCACGCATCAAGCTGATCTCCGACGGCGATGTCGCCGGTTCGATCTACGCGCTCCGCGAGGGCACCGGCGTCGACATGCTGCTCGGCATCGGCGGTACGCCCGAGGGGATCATCTCCGCCTGTGCGGTGAAGTGCCTGGGCGGAACGATCCAGGGCAAGCTGTGGCCGAAGGACGACGAGGAGCGGGCGCGGGCGATCGACGCCGGGCACGACCTCGGCCGGGTGCTGACCACCGACGACCTGGTGTCCGGGGAGAACGTGTTCTTCGTGGCGACCGGGATCACCGACGGCGAGCTCCTGCGGGGCGTGCGGTACCGCTCGGAGACCGCGACGACCGACTCGATCGTGATGCGGTCGAAGTCGGGGACGGTGCGCAGGATCGACTCCGAGCACCGGCTCAGCAAGCTGCGGGCCTACAGCGCGATTGATTTCGACCGCGCCAAATAGCTCCGCCTCCGGCGTGCGGCGGAGCCACTCAGTGCGCGGAAAGGGGCACCCCCTGGTGCGGTGGGGGGCGCCCCTTTCGCGTGCGGTGGGCCGGTCAGCCGGCGGCCGCTATGCGATCCGCCCGCGCCGTCTTCTTCAGTTCCATCTCGCGGCGGCGGCGCCGGGCCAGGACGACGCGGCGCTCGGCGGCGGTGAGGCCGCCCCAGACGCCGTAGGGCTCGGGTTGCAGCAGCGCGTGTTCGCGGCACTCGACCATGACCGGGCAGCGGGCACAGACACGCTTGGCGGCCTCCTCGCGGGAGAGCCGGGCGGCTGTGGGTTCCTTGGAGGGAGCGAAGAACAGGCCGGCCTCGTCGCGCCGGCACACCGCCTCGGTGTGCCATGGAGCGTCTTGGTCCCTGTCCCGCACTGGCACCCGCTGGGCCAAAACGGCAGCTACCTGCAGGGACGAATGCGGCGGTTGCAGCACGGTCTACTCCTGACGACGGCTTCGCGAGCGAGCGACGATGCAGCAAGGCCTACCCGCTGTGCGCGCGCCTATGCACTGAGTTCCGAACCGCTGGGTTTCGGGTGCTCAGGCACGCGGCCGCGGCCCGGCCGTGTTCCCGGCGTGGACCGGTTCCCCCGGGAACACGGCCGGATTCACAACCGTCAACGATCCAGATGCTTGCGCAAACTCCTGTCGACCTTGTGCTGGACACGGTCGAGGATGTCGGCCACGAGCTTGCCGCGCTTCGGCCGCGCCTCGACATTGCCGAGGACGGCCCATCCGTCGACGTAGACGACCGGGGCGTCCGGATCCGTCGAGTCGAGGGTGTCCACCTCGAAGTTGCCGAGGACGCCGCCGCCGGTGCCGCGCAGCGACACGTTCTCCGGGACTCGGACCTCGACGTTGCCGAAGACGGAGATCGCCTTGATCACGACCTGCTGGTACTCGAAGAGCGCCTCGCTGAGGTCTATCTCCACGGTGCCGAAGACCGCGTACGCGTGGATACGGCGGCCCGCGCGCCAGCGGCCCTTGCGAGCGGCGCTGCTGAACACCGCCACCACATTGTCGTCGGGGTCCGCCGGGATCGCGCCCACCGTGGGCCGGTTCGGGGCCGCGGCGAAGGCCGGGGCCGCGCGGTGCCGGTGGGCGGCGGGCAGGTCCCGTATGTAGACCTCCAGCTCGCCGACCGTCTTGGCGGCGAGCACACCCTCCACCCGCTCGGCGTGCTCGTCGGCGGTCAGGCGCCCCTCGGCGAGGGCGTCGCGCAGGAGGTCGGCGATGCGGTCGCGGTCGGCGTCCGAGGCGCGCAGGTCGGCCACCGCGGGCGCGGGTTCGGTGTGCTTGTGAAGGTCCACGGCAGCAGCGTACCGAAACGCGATAGATCGCGACTAGCCCTCATCCGGACCTGTGGAAAATCCACACGGATCTCGAACTGAGCCTTACCTCACAAGCTCCCTGTCGGTGGCAGGTCCTACGCTGGTGAGCGCCCGCCAACGTCGGCGGGCCGTCGTCTGTCGAGTGAGGAATGGGCTGCGATGCCTGAGTTCGCGTACACCGATCTGCTCCCCATGGGAGAGGACACCACCCCCTACCGGCTGGTGACCTCCGAGGGTGTCTCCACCTTCGAGGCCGACGGGCGGACGTTCCTCAAGGTGGAGCCGGAGGCGCTGCGCAAGCTCGCCGAGGAAGCCATCCACGACATCCAGCACTACCTGCGCCCGGCCCACCTCGCCCAGCTGCGGCGCATCATCGACGACCCCGAGGCGTCGGGCAACGACAAGTTCGTGGCCCTGGACCTGCTGAAGAACGCCAACATCGCGGCCGCCGGCGTGCTCCCCATGTGCCAGGACACCGGCACGGCGATCGTCATGGGCAAGCGCGGACAGAACGTGCTCACCCAGGGCAGCGACGAGTCGGCACTGAGCCGCGGGATCTACGACGCATATCTGAACCTCAACCTGCGCTACTCGCAGATGGCCCCGCTGACCATGTGGGACGAGAAGAACACCGGCTCCAACCTGCCGGCCCAGATCGAGCTGTACGCCACCGACGGCGGCGCCTACAAGTTCCTGTTCATGGCGAAGGGCGGAGGCTCCGCCAACAAGTCCTTCCTGTACCAGGAGACGAAGGCCGTCCTGAACGAGGCCTCCATGATGAAGTTCCTGGAGGAGAAGATCCGTTCGCTGGGTACGGCCGCCTGCCCGCCGTACCACCTGGCGATCGTCGTCGGCGGTACATCCGCCGAGTACGCGCTGAAGACCGCCAAGTACGCCTCCGCGCACTACCTGGACGAGATTCCCGCCGAGGGCTCCGAGCTCGGTCACGGCTTCCGGGACAAGGAGCTGGAGGAGAAGGTCTTCGAGCTGACGCAGAAGATCGGGATCGGCGCGCAGTTCGGCGGCAAGTACTTCTGCCACGACGTGCGGGTGGTCCGGCTGCCGCGGCACGGCGCCTCGTGCCCCGTCGCCATCGCCGTGTCCTGCTCCGCCGACCGGCAGGCCGTCGCGAAGATCACCGCCGAGGGTGTCTTCCTGGAGCAGCTGGAGAGGGACCCGGCGCGGTTCCTGCCGGAGACCACGGACGAGCACCTCGACGAGTCCTCGGACGTCGTCCGCATCGACCTCAACCAGCCGATGGACGACATCCTCGCCGAGCTGACCAAGTACCCGGTGAAGACCCGGCTTTCACTCACCGGCCCGCTGGTCGTGGCCCGCGACATCGCGCACGCCAAGATCAAGGAGCGGCTGGACGCCGGCGAGGAGATGCCGCAGTACCTGAAGGACCACCCGGTGTACTACGCCGGCCCGGCGAAGACCCCCGAGGGGTACGCGTCCGGCTCCTTCGGGCCGACCACGGCCGGGCGCATGGACTCCTACGTCGAGCAGTTCCAGGCCGCCGGCGGCTCCAGGGTGATGCTCGCCAAGGGCAACCGGAGCAAGCAGGTCACGGACGCGTGTGACGCGCACGGCGGCTTCTACCTCGGCTCCATCGGCGGGCCGGCCGCCCGCCTCGCCCAGGACTGCATCAAGAAGGTCGAGGTCGTCGAGTACGAGGAACTCGGCATGGAGGCCGTCTGGAAGATCGAGGTCGAGGACTTCCCGGCGTTCATCGTGGTCGACGACAAGGGCAACGACTTCTTCCAGGATCCCGCTCCGGCTCCGACGTTCACGTCGATTCCGGTACGGGGGCCCGGGCTCGCGTAGTGCCTTTCGGGGCGGCCGGGGATGGAATTCGCCCCGCCGCCCCTACCCGTCCCATCACCAGGGGCTCCGCCCCTTCGCCCCCGCTGGGGCTGCGCCCCGGACCCCGCTTCGGCCTGAACGGCCTTGTCCTCAAACGCCGGACGGGCCGAGTGGTGCCGTCCGCGAAGCAGGGAGTCCGGCGCGGCGGGGACGAAGCGAATGTGAGATGTGTGTCACAGGGGTGGTGTGGAGTGTGGGCCGGAACATCCCCACCCTCCCGTTCGCTATACGGGCATGAGCGACTACCGCATCGAGCACGACTCCATGGGCGAGGTCCGCGTCCCCGCCGACGCCAAGTGGCGGGCCCAGACCCAGCGTGCCGTCGAGAACTTCCCCGTCTCCGGCCAGCGCATCGAGCGCGCCCACATCGAGGCGCTCGCCCACATCAAGGGCGCCGCCGCGAAGGTGAACGCGCGGCTGGGCGTGCTCGACAAGGACATCGCCGAGGCGATCCAGGAGGCGGCCGGGGAGGTCGCCCGGGGGGACTGGGACGAGCAGTTCCCGATCGACGTCTTCCAGACCGGTTCCGGCACCTCGTCGAACATGAACACCAACGAGGTCATCGCCACCCTCGCCACGGAGCGGCTCGGCAGGGACGTACACCCCAACGACCATGTGAACGCGTCCCAGTCGTCCAACGACGTCTTCCCCTCCTCCATCCACATCGCCGCCACTGCCGCCGTGACGCGGGATCTCATCCCGGCCCTGGAGCATCTCGCCGGCTCGCTGGAGCGCAAGGCGGAGGAGTTCGGTGATGTCGTGAAGTCCGGGCGGACTCATCTGATGGACGCCACGCCCGTGACGCTGGGGCAGGAGTTCGGGGGGTACGCGGCCCAGGTCCGGTACGGCGTCGAGCGGCTGTACGCCTCCCTCCCCCGCCTCGCCGAGCTGCCCCTCGGAGGGACGGCGGTCGGGACCGGCATCAACACCCCGCCCGGGTTCTCCGCGGCGGTCATCGCGGAGGTCGCCCGGGTCACCGGGCTGCCGCTCACCGAGGCCCGCGACCACTTCGAGGCGCAGGGCGCGCGGGACGGGATCGTCGAGACGAGCGGGCAGCTCAGGACCATCGCGGTGGGGCTGACCAAGATTGCCAACGATCTGCGGTGGATGGCCTCCGGGCCGCGGACCGGCCTCGCCGAGATCGCTCTCCCCGACCTCCAGCCCGGGTCCTCGATCATGCCCGGCAAGGTCAACCCCGTCATCCCCGAGGCGGTGCTCATGGTCGCCGCCCAGGTCGTCGGGAACGACGCGGCGGTGGCCACCGCGGGCGCCGCCGGCAACTTCGAACTCAATGTGATGCTGCCGGTCATCGCCAGGAACGTCCTGGAGTCCGTCCGGCTGCTGGCGAACGTCTCCCGCCTGCTCGCCGACCGCACCGTCGACGGGATCACCGCGAACCGGGAGCGGGCGCGCGAGTACGCCGAGTCCTCGCCCTCCGTGGTCACCCCGCTCAACAAGTACATCGGGTACGAGGAGGCCGCCAAGGTCGCCAAGAAGGCGCTCGCCGAGCGCAGGACGATCCGCCAAGTCGTCCTGGACAGCGGGTACGTGGAGCGTGGCGACCTCACACTGGAGCAGCTCGACGAGGCGCTGGATGTCCTGAGGATGACACATCCGTAACCTTTCGCCGCGCCCCCCGTGAACCGTGGCGCGCACCGCAGCGTCGTATGCCTGTGGCACCTAATATCTCTTCATGGCGGACGGTGGAGCGGTGAGAGCGGAAGTGGAAGCGGGCGGATCGACGGGCTTCTGGGCCGCCGGGACCCAGATCCTGTGGCGATACCGGGAGAACGGCGGCAAACGCTGCCACATCGCCCGCCCCGTCACCGTCGTCCGCGACGACGCCGACGTGCTCGCCGTCTGGCTGGCGCCCGGCACCGAGTGTGTGAAGCCGGTGCTGGCCGACGGTACGCCCGTGCACCTCGAACCGCTCGAGACCCGCTACACCAAGCCCCGCACGGTCCAGTTCGGCCGCTGGTTCGGCACGGGCGTGCTGAAGCTGGCCCGGCCCGGTGAGCCCTGGTCGGTGTGGCTTTTCTGGGAGCCGGGCTGGCAGTTCAAGAACTGGTACGTGAATCTTGAGTCGCCACTGGCGCGTTGGGACGGCGGGGTCGACTCCGAGGATCACTTCCTGGACATCTCGGTGCACCCGGACCGCAGTTGGCACTGGCGGGATGAGGACGAGTTCGCGCAGGCCCAGCGGGACGGACTGATGGACGCCCCGGTCGCCGAACGGGTGCGGGAGGCGGGGCGGTCCGCGGTGGAGGTGATCCGCGCCTGGGGCCCGCCGTTCTCGGACAGCTGGCAGCACTGGCGCCCGGATCCGTCCTGGGCTGTACCGTCTTTGCCGGAGGACTGGGACCGTACGCCCGCGCACGTGTCCTCATGAGACCCTTGATGCGCCCCCGGTCCACAACCGTAGGATCGTCCTCCACAAGTGTTCAGGGATCGGTGCGCAGCGCCGTCGTCGAGGGGCGGTGGCCGGGTGACGGGTGGGCACGCAGTAGCAACTCCCGGAGCATGCACTGGGCTTGACCGATCGTCACCGAGGGGCGGCAGGACGTGAGCGAGGGTTACGAGGGCGGCAGCGCTGCGAGCCGCAGACGGTTCGCCGACGGCACAGAAGCAGCCTCTGACCACGCGGGAATTCCGTTCCGGGGACACGTATTCCGGGTATCGGGATTCCTGCGGGACGAACTGCGCACCCGAGGCGCAGCCCCGGACGGACGGATTCGACACGCGTGACGGAGCACCCCATGTCCTTCGAGCGCCCACAGCCGGGCGCCGCCCCCGCGGACCCCCGCGGGGCGCTCCTGCACACCCCGACGCCGGCGCCCGCCGCCCCCGCAGCCGCCTTACCGGCACAGGGGCGCACCGGGGAGACACCGTCGACGCCGGGTACGGCCGCGCCGTGCAGCAAGGGAAAGGATCCGGCCTCGCCCCCCTCCGACATCACCGGCCCCGAGCACTCGCAGCCCGCCGCCGTAGAACCGGGCACCCATCGCCCGCGCCCCGCGCCCGAGTCCATCCCGGACCAGCCCGGCACCCAGCAGGACCGGGCGCAGGACGCCGGCGGCCAGGAGCGGCGTACCGGGCAGGGGCTGCTTCCGGGGCGGCCCACGCCCATGCGACGGGACGGCGACCGGCTGCGCTTCGTGGGCGCCGCGACGCGGCGGATCGCCCGTGGCATCGACCTCGACGAGATCGTCATGGGGCTGTGCCGGGCGACCGTGCCGACCTTCTCCGACGCGATCCTCGTCTATCTGCGCGACCCGCTGCCCGTCGGCGACGAGCGTCCCACCGGCCCGCTGCTGCTGCGTCTGAGGCGCACCGACCGGATTCCGGTGGAGCGGGACACCGAGGGCGGGTTCTCGCCGGCCCTGCAGCCGGAACCGCACGAGGTCTCGGGATTCGACACGGTCGGCGCCGAGCTGTGCGAGGTGCGGCCGGGCAGCGCGCTGGCCGACGTGCTGCGCGGGGTACGCCCGGTCTTCACGGACGCGCCCGCCGCCCGCGCCGCCCTGCCCGAACTCCTGGGCGAGGGCGGGGAGTTCTCGGTACCCGCCGGGCAGCGTGCGATCCTCGCCCCGCTGCGCGGCCGGCGCCGTGTGATCGGCGCCGCGCTCTTCCTGCGCCGCCCCGAGCGCATCGCCTTCGAGGCCGACGACCTCCTGGTCGCCGCCCAGCTCGCCACGCACAGCGCGCTCGGCATCGACAAGGCGGTGCTGTACGGCCGCGAGGCGTACATCGCCGACGAGCTGCAGCGCACCATGCTGCCCGAGACGCTGCCGCGCCCCACGGGCGTACGCCTGGCGTCCCGTTATCTGCCCGCCGCCGAGACCGCGCGGGTGGGCGGCGACTGGTACGACGCCATCCCGCTGCCGGGCAGCCGCGTGGCCCTCGTCGTCGGCGACGTGATGGGCCACTCGATGACGTCGGCGGCCATCATGGGCCAGCTGCGCACCACCGCCCAGACCCTGGCCGGCCTGGACCTGCCCCCGCAGGAGGTGCTGCACCATCTGGACGAACAGGCGCAGCGCCTGGGCACCGACCGGATGGCGACCTGCCTGTACGCGGTCTACGACCCGGTCTCGCACCGCATCACCATCGCCAACGCCGGCCATCCGCCGCCGGTCCTGCTGCACCTGGGCGGCCGCGCCGAGGTGCTGCGGGTGCCGCCGGGGGCGCCGATCGGTGTGGGCGGCGTCGACTTCGAGGCCGTCGAGCTCGACGCGCCGGCCGGGGCGACCCTGCTCCTGTACACCGACGGGCTGGTGGAGTCGCGGCTGCGGGACGTGTGGACCGGGATAGAGCAGCTGCGCGAGAAGCTCGCCGCGACCGCGCAGCTGACCGGACCCGACCATCCGCCGCCGCTCGAAGCCCTGTGCGACGAGGTCCTCGACATGCTCGGTCCGGGCGACCGGGACGACGACATCGCGCTGCTCGCCGCCCGCTTCGACGGGATCGCGCCGAGCGACGTGGCGTACTGGTTCCTGGAGCCCGAGGACGCGGCGCCCGGGCGGGCGCGACGGCTCGCGCGGCGCGCGCTGTCGCGGTGGGACATGGAGGACCTCAGCGACTCCGTGGAGCTGCTCGTCAGCGAGGTCGTGACGAACGCGGTGCGGTACGCGACCCGGCCGGTCACGCTTCGTCTGCTGCGCACCGACGTGCTGCGGTGCGAGGTCGGCGACGACGTACCGCAGCTGCCGCGGCTGAGGCAGGCGCGGGCGACGGATGAGGGTGGGCGTGGGCTCTACCTCGTCAACAAGCTGGCCCGGCGGTGGGGGGCGACCCGGCTGAGCACCGGGAAGGTGGTCTGGTTCGAGCTGGGCAGGAGCGCTCCGCAGGGCTGACCACCGTTTCGAAAGCGCGAAGGGCGCCCGGCATCTTGCCGGGCGCCCTTTCTTGTCGCTCTACCGCTGGTTGTCCGGGTTGGCGCTGGTTGTCCCGGTTACTGCTGGCCGTTCGGGTTGAGCGGATCCACCGGGCCCCCGCCGTCCGTCGGCGTCGTCGTCGGCGTCCGCGAGGGTGTCTGGGACGGCGTCTGGGACGGCGTCTGCGAGGGCGTCTGCGAGGGCGTCTGGGACGGGGACGGTGACGGTGACGGGCTCGTCGGTGTCTGCGACGGCGTCCGGCTGGGCGTCTTCGTGGGCGTCGGCGTGTACGTCGGCTGCACCGCCGCGCCCTGTGTGGTGTCCAGGTCGAACTTGAGGCCCGTGGCGGAGACGCCGAAGGTGTACGCCGCCCAGATCTGCGCCGGGAAGGTACCACCGTTGACGCGGGGCAGTCCGCCCGCCTTGTACATCGAGACCTGCGCGAAGGACTTGTGGTTCTCACCGAACAGGCCGACCGAGGTGACCAGGTCGGGCGTGAAGCCGGTGAACCAGGCCGAGCGGTTCTCGTCGGAGGTGCCCGTCTTGCCGGCGACCTTGCGGCCGTCGCGGTTGGCGTTCTCCTGCACCGACTGCTTGGCCGTACCGTCGTCGACCACGCCCGTCAGCACCGAGGTGACCGTGTCGGCGGCCTCGGGGCTGATGACCTGGTCGCCGATCGGGTTCGGCAGGGTGACCGAATGCCTGCTGTTCTCCACGGACTTGATGATGCTCGGAGTGACCTGCTTGCCGTGGTTGTCGAGGGTCGCGTAGACGCCTGCCATCTGCAGCGGGCTCGCCCCCATGGTGCCGAGGGTCTGGGCGGGCACCGCCCTGAGGTCGGCGGTGTCCATGCCGAGCTGGCCGGCGACCTTGAGCACCTTGTCCATGCCGACGTCGACGCCCATCTGCGCGAAGACGGAGTTGACGGACTGGTTCATCGCCGTCTGGACGGTGATGGGGCCGTAGCTGTGGTCGTCCTCGTTCTCGGGGGCGAATCCGACCTTGGCGCCCTTGTCCAGGACCTGGCGCTTGCTCGTCCCGTCGTAGATCGTGTTCGCGCCGATGGCCTTGCCGGTCTGTGTCTCGGCGGCCCCGTCCAGGGCGGCGGCGAGGATGACCGGCTTGAACGTCGACGCGGGCTGGTAGTCCGTGCGGGTCGCGTTGTTGCGGTAGTGCTTGTAGTAGTCCCGCCCGCCGTACATCGCCACGACAGCGCCCGTCTTCGGGTTCACCGACGCGGCACCGGCCTGGACGTCCGCGTCGACCGAGCGCTTCTTCGGGTCGAGCTTGCTGATCAGCTGCGCCTTGGCGGCCTTCTCCAGCGCCGCCTGCTTCTTCTTGTCGATGTTGAGCGTGATGGTCCAGCCGCCCGCCTTGACCATGGTCAGGGCGTCGTTGAAGTTGTCGGCCGTGCCCTGCGTCACCAGCCGCCTGGCCAGCTGGTTGTTGGCCGCGTCCACCAGGTAGCCGGTCTGGCCGCCCATACCGGGCGCGGCCTTGGGGGCCTTCGGCGTCGGGAACTTCATGTCCTCGCGCTTGGTCTTGTCCAGCCAGTTCTCCTCGACCATGTTGTCGAGGACGTAGTTCCAGCGGGCCTGGACCAGCCGCTTGCCGGTGTCGGACGCGATCGCCCAGTCGTACTGGTTCGGCGCCTGGAGAAGCGCGGCGAGGTACGCGCCCTGCGCGACCGTGAGCTTCTCGGCGTCTTCGCGGTAGTAGGCCTGCGCCGCCGCCTGGATGCCGTAGGCGCCGCGGCCGTAGTAGCTGGTGTTGATGTAGCCGGCGAGGATGTAGTCCTTGGACTTCGTGCGGTCCAGCTTCAGCGAGATGACCAGTTCCTTCAGCTTGCGCGTGACGGTCTGGTTCTGCGTCAGGTAGTAGTTCTTGACGTACTGCTGGGTGATCGTCGAACCGCCCTGCGCGCCCTTGCCGGACAGCGTGTTGAGCAGACCGCGGGCGGTGCCCTTGAGGTCGACGCCGTTGTCCTTGTAGAAGGTCTTGTTCTCGGCGGCGACGAAGGTGTGCTGAACGGGCTTGGGCACCTTGGCCAGGTCCACGATCTCGCGGTTGCGCTGGCCGTCGCGGGTCAGCAGCGAGCCGTCGCCGTACATGTAGACGTTGCTCTGCAGCGTGGCGTCGGAATTGCCGCCCTTGGGGATGCTGATCATCATGTACAGCGCGACGAACGCGCCCATGCCGAGCAGGCACAGCCCGAAGAACGTTCCGACGATCTTCTTCCAGGTGAACAGCCGGCGTATGAAACTCCTGCTGTCCTTGCCGTCCTTGCCCGCCTTGCCCTTGGCCCTGCCCCTGCCCTGGGCCGCCCGGCGCGCCGCGGCCCGGCCGCCGACGACCGTGACCGGCTCCTCCGCCGACGCGGTGGATATGGATGCCGTGGACGAGCGCGTGGGCGCCGCGCGGCGGCCACCGCGCTGTCGCGCTCGTCTGTCTTCCGCTCGTCCCATGGGTCCGATCCGCTCCGCTTCGTTCATGTGTGCTCACACGTCACACAGGTTCGCCGCTCAAGTCAGCTCAGAAAGCTAACACCGGGAGATGTGGCAAAGGTCCGTCGATCCGGCCTTTTGTGGACGTGACAATCAGCACCCGCCCCAACGGAACCGACGGCCGAGGAGGGTTCAAGGTTGCCCTACGGGGTAAAGTGATATCACTTAGCTAGATCCGTGCTTCCGCGGAAACGCACCGCGGGAGCGCACCACGAGAACGGGGGGCCACCCATGTCCGCACACGACTCCACACCCGCCGCCGACATACCCGAGATGCCCGCGCCACGCGTGCGGGAGACGGCCGCACACAGCATCGGCGGCGCGCTCGCGCTGCTGCTCGGGCTGCTCGGCCTGCTGGCCGCGGTCGCCCTGTTCGTGGCCGCGTCGGTGAACCCCGGCTTCGCCGTCGGCGGTGTCGTCGTCCTGGTCGCCGCGGTGATCTCGCTGCGCGGGCTCAACACCGTGGCGCCGGGTGAGGCCCGGGTCGTGCAGCTCTTCGGCCGTTACCGCGGGACGATCCGCCAGGACGGCCTGCGCTGGGTGAACCCCTTCACCTCGCGCACGAAGATCTCCACTCGCGTTCGCAACCACGAGACCGCCGTGCTCAAGGTCAACGACGCCTACGGCAACCCGATCGAGCTCGCCGCGGTCGTGGTCTGGAAGGTGCGAGACACCGCGCAGGCCACGTTCGAGGTGGACAACTACCTGGACTTCGTCGCCACGCAGACGGAGGCCGCGGTACGGCACATCGCCATCGAGTACCCCTACGACTCCCACGAGGAGGGCGGGCTCTCGCTGCGCGGCAACGCGGAGGAGATCACCGAGAAGCTGGCCATCGAGCTGCACGCGCGCGTGGAGGCCGCCGGTGTGCAGATCATCGAGTCGCGCTTCACGCACCTCGCGTACGCTCCCGAGATCGCCTCGGCGATGCTCCAGCGGCAGCAGGCGGGGGCGATCGTCGCGGCCCGGCGGCAGATCGTGGACGGCGCGGTGGGCATGGTCGAGGCGGCGCTGGCGCGGATCTCCGAGCGGGACATCGTGGAGCTGGACGAGGAGCGGAAGGCGGCGATGGTGTCCAACCTGATGGTGGTGCTGTGCGGGGACCGCGCACCGCAGCCCGTCCTCAACACCGGGACCTTGTACCAGTGACGGAACCTTCCGAGGGCTCCTCGGCCAGGCGTCGGCCGCAGCAGCGCAAGCAGGTGCTGCTGCGGTTGGATCCTTTGGTGTACGACGCGTTGGCGCGGTGGGCCGGTGACGAGTTGCGTTCCGCCAACGCGCAGATCGAGTTTCTGTTGCGGCGGGCTTTGAACGAGGCGGGGCGGTTGCCCGGGGAGGCTGGGCCACTGCCTCGTCGCGGTCGCCCTCCCGGGGGCTCCGCCCCCGGACCCCCGTCGGCCTGAACGGCCTCGTCCTCAAACGCCGGACGGGCTGGGATTACTGATCCGGCCTCCAGAAGCGCGGGACGGGTGCCGGAATGCCGAAGCAGCCTCCAGAGCGCCGAAGGGGTGCCGGACAGGGGCTGGGACGGCGGGCGTCGTCAGTAGCAGAACCGTGACAATCGGCGCCCACCTGCGGACTCCCACCCCCCGCCATGATCTAGACACGGTGCGTATACACGAGGGGTATACACCCTGCGTAGAGTTCTTGACATGTCCATCGGTCACACTCTTCTAGGGCTCCTGGAGTCCGGGCCCCGCCACGGCTACGACCTCAAGCGGGCCTTCGACGACAAGTTCGGTCACGACCGGCCGCTGCACTACGGCCAGGTCTACTCGACCATGTCCCGCCTGCTGAAGAACGGGCTCGTCGAGGTCGACGGCATCGAGGCGGGGGGCGGCCCCGAGCGCAAGCGGTACGCGATCACCGACGCCGGGATCACCGACGTGGAGCGCTGGCTCGCGACACCGGAAACGCCCGAGCCGTATCTGCAGTCCACGCTGTACACCAAGGTCGTCCTCGCGCTGCTCACGCACCGCAACGCGGCCGACATCCTCGACACGCAGCGCTCCGAGCACCTGCGCATGATGAGGATCCTGACCGACCGGAAGCGGAAGGGGGACCTGGCCGACCAGCTCATCTGCGACCACGCCCTGTTCCACCTCGAAGCCGACCTGCGCTGGCTGGAACTGACCGCCGCGCGCCTCGACAAACTCGCGGAAGCGGTGACCCGATGACCCCCGCAGGTTCTCTGCTCGTCGCGGACGAGCTGCGCAAGGCCTACGGGCCGACCGTCGCCCTCGACGGTGCCGAGTTCTCCATCCACCCCGGCGAGGTCGTCGCCGTGATGGGCCCCTCCGGCTCCGGCAAGTCGACCCTGCTGCACTGTCTCGCCGGGATCGTGACGCCCGACTCGGGCTCGATCACGTACAACGGACGCGAGATGGCGACCATGAGCGACGCCGAGCGCAGTGCGCTGCGACGCTCGGAGTTCGGGTTCGTGTTCCAGTTCGGGCAGCTCGTGCCGGAGCTGACGTGCGTGGAGAACGTCGCCCTGCCGCTCAGGCTGAACGGCACCTCCCGCAAGGAGGCCGAGCGGACCGCGCTGACGTGGATGGAGCGGCTTGAGGTCGACGGCCTGAGGAAGAAGCGGCCCGGTGAGGTCTCCGGCGGTCAGGGGCAGCGCGTCGCCGTCGCCCGGGCCCTGGTCACCAGCCCCCGGATGCTGTTCGCCGACGAGCCGACCGGAGCGCTCGACTCGCTCAACGGCGAGCGCGTGATGGACCTGCTCACCGACGCCGCCCGGTCCACCAACGCCGCCGTCGTCCTCGTCACGCACGAGGCACGGGTGGCCGCCTACTCGGACCGCGAGATCGTCGTGCGCGACGGGAAGTCGCGGGACATGGAGCGGGCGGTATGAACGCGCGCCAGTGGGCCGACGATCTGGCCATGGGGCTTCGGTTCGCCTTCGCCGGCGGACGCGAGGGCTGGACCCGGGCCGTGTTGACGGCTGTCGGCGTCGGGCTCGGCGTGGCGCTGCTGCTGCTGACCACGGCGATACCGAGCGCGCTGTCCGAGCGCGACCACCGCTCGCACGCCCGCGACGACTTCACGTACAGCGGGAAGCTGCTGCCCAAGGCGGACGACACGCTGATCGTCGCCAACACCGACACGACGTTCCACGGCGCGGACGTGCGCGGCCGGCTCCTGGAGCGGGAGGGGGCGCGGGCGCCGATGCCGCCGGGCGTCGGGAAGTTCCCGGCGAAGGGTGAGATGGTCGTCTCGCCCGCGCTGAAGAAGCTGCTCGCGTCGGACTCCGGCAAGCTGCTGCGCGGGCGCATCCCCTACCGCGCCGTCGGCACCATCGGCGACTCCGGTCTGATCGGTCCCGCCGAACTCACCTACTACGCGGGCGGCTCGGGCCTGGAGACCCATCTGGCCACCGGCACGATCGAGCGCATCAACTACTTCGGGCCCTCCCGCTGGCACCAGGACGATGCGCTGGACCCGATCCTGATCCTGCTGGTCACGATCATCTTCGTGGTGCTGCTGCTGCCCGTCGGCGTGTTCATCGCCGCGGCCGTCCGTTTCGGCGGCGAACGCCGCGACCGCCGGCTCGCGGCGCTGCGGCTGGTCGGCGCGGACGGCAGGATGGCCCGCCGGATCGCGGGCGGCGAGGCGCTCGCCGGAGCGCTGCTCGGGCTCGTCCTCGGCACCGTCTTCTTCCTCACCGGACGTCGGCTGGCGGGCCTGCTGGAGGTACGGGACATCAGCGTGTTCCCGGACGACCTCTACCCGTCGCCCGCGCTCGTCGTCCTCGTCGCCCTCGCCGTACCGGCCGCTGCCGTCCTGGTGACGCTGTTCGCGCTGCGCGGGGTGGTCATCGAACCGCTGGGCGTGGTGCGTACGGCGAAGCCGCCGCGGCGCCGGCTGTGGTGGCGGCTGCTCCTGCCGCTGGGCGGCCTCGCGCTGCTCTACCCGATGATCGGGCAGGGCAACTCCAACGGCGACTTCAACCAGTGGATGGTGATCGGCGGCACCGTGCTGCTGCTGATCGGCGTCACCGCCCTGCTGCCGTGGATCGTCGAGGCCGTGGTCGCCCGGCTGAACTCGGGCTCGGTGTCCTGGCAACTGGCCGTCCGCAGGCTGCAGTTGAGCAGCGGCTCGGCCGCGCGCATGGTCAACGGCATCGCGGTCGCGGTGGCCGGCGCGATCGCGCTGCAGATGCTGTTCGCGGGGGTCGAGCACGACTACACCAAGTCGACGAAGAACGACCTCAACCGGGCGCAGATGGAGATCTCCGTGCGCGGTGACATCCCGCTGTCCGAGGTCGACCGCAAGCTCGCCGGGACGAAGGGCGTGAACCGGGTGACGGCGATCTCGCTGGGCTCGGTCGGGACCGGGCCGAAGGACCCGGACAACGAGCTGGAGACGGCCGTCGGCAACTGTGCGCAGCTGCGCGAGCTGGCCCGGCTGACGTCCTGCCGGGACGGTGACATCTTCCGCATCGTCGGCGACGAGTACGGCAGCGAGACGAAGAAGCTGACCACGGCGGGCCGCACCCTGTACTTCGACCCGTCGTACAGCGGGACGCCCCACCACACGGCGGCCTGGAAGGTGCCCTCCGGCGTGAAGACGGCGGCACAGCGCGAGGACCCGACCGGCTATGAACGCGGTGGCCTGCTCCTCACCTCGGGCGCGCTGCCCGCGGCGGCGGCGGCCGGCCTGACCCAGAAGGTGTACCTCTCGCTGGACCGGTCGATGGCGGACGCCGACGAGTACGCGCGCAACACCGCGGCTCGGATGGACCCGCTGGCGGACGTGTTCAACCTGACGTCCAGCAAGCAGTCGCTGCAGTTCCAGTCGATCCGCACCGGGCTGTTCGTCGGTGCCACCTGCGTCCTGGTGCTGATCGGCGCGAGCCTGCTGGTCTCCCAGCTGGAGCAGCTGCGCGAGCGCAAGAAGCTGCTGTCGTCACTGGTCGCCTTCGGGACCCGGCGCCGCACGCTGAGCCTGTCGGTGCTGTGGCAGACGGCGATCCCCATCGCGCTGGGTCTGCTCCTGGCATCGGTGGTCGGACTGACGCTGGGCACGGTGCTGCTGAGGATGACCGGCGACACGGTGACCGTGGACTGGGCGAGCGTGCTCTCGATGACGGGCATCGGCGCCGGGGTCGTCCTCGGCGTGACCCTGCTCAGCCTGCCGCCGCTGCTGCGGCTGATGCGGCCGGACGGTCTGCGCACCGAGTGAGAACGAACGCGGAAGGGCCCCTCCCCGAAGTTTCGGGGAGGGGCCCTTCCGCGTTCTCACAGGCCGTACTCCCGCACCACCCGCCGCACTTGGGCGAACAGCATGCCCACGTTGACCGACTTGCGGCAGACGACGACGGCGACGACGTCCTGCTGCTCGTTCATGCGCACGAACAGATGGGTGAGGTTCTCGCTGTTGACCAGGATCTCCTGGAAGAAGTGGTTGTCGCTCTGCATCCCACGGCGTTCCTTGAAGACGTCCTCGATCATCACGACCGTGCGGCCCTGGAACAGATCGAGGGTCGCGCCCGCCAACAGGTCCAGGACCTCGGGCGGATGGTTCTCGACGGTCTCGTACGACAGCAGCATGCCGGTGGACATGTCGACGACGCCCGAGGCGACACAGTCGGGGGCGTCGGTACGGAGTGATTTGACCAGGCCCATCACCTGATCGGAGAAACCGGTGGCCATACGCTTCGTCGCCATCCCTTCAGACTCCTTCTGCCGTTGTGTGCCGGAGGATCGAGCCGATGCGATCCAGAGCGGGCCCGGTCGCCCGGTGCAGGCCGTCGACGTCCAGGCCCTCGTCGCCCAGGACGACCATCAGCGCGGTGTCGCCGACGGCGTAGAAGGCGGCACAGCCGTGGCTGCCGTAGGTCACGGTCTGCCGCAGGGTGCCGCGCGCGGTCGCCTGGGCGGTGCGGCGGGCGAGGCCCAGGCCGGCCGCTGCCAGGGCGGCGAGGCCTTCCGGGTCGATCGAGTCGGCGGTGTCGGCCGCGATCAGCAGTCCGTCGGACGCCGCGACCGCGGTATCGGTGATTCCGGTCACCTGCTCCCGCAGACCGCGCATTTCGAGCGCCAGCGCTTCACGATCCATGTGCTCAACTCCCCTATTTCTCTTCGCATTTCTCGTCGTATGTCGTTACGCATGTCGTTACGCATGATGTTGTTTCGGATCTGTTCGGCCCGTTTCATTTCGGGGTTCCGTTCCGCAGGCGGAAGAAGCCGTTCGATCTGCGGCGGGGCAGGTCGACGGGTGCCGGCTCCTCGGGCGGGGGCGGTGCGGGCGGTGGCGGGGTGCGGTGGCGGATGCCGTCGGGGGGCGCGCGGACCGGGATGGGCGCGGGCACGGCGGGGCACTCCAGAAGCCCCTCGCCGAGCATCCGCGCGACCTCGACCGTGACGGTGTAGACGCCTCGCCCGGTACGGAAGGCGAGGTCGCGGGCCGTACGGCGGCCGTCGGCATGCTCGACCAGCTCCCGTCGCAGCGTGGTGAGCGGGCCGTCGAACCCCGGTGCCGGGACGGGCCGTTCGCGGTCGGGGTCGACGGGGTGGGGCAGGGCGGCGACGGCGGCCAGCTTGCGGACCGCGTCCTGCAGGAGCCTGGCGGGCGGCTCGCCCACGGTGACCGGGGCGGGCGGCTCGACGCCGGCCTCGGCACGCTCACAGCCGTCCACACGGCCCGCGACGATCGCGAACACCGCGTCCTGCAGCGCCATCACGCACACCACGGTGAGCTGGGCGGCACCGGCGTATCCGCGGGCGATCAGCCCGACCGCCGGCCAGCGCGCGCCCCGGGCCTCCCGCACCAGCTCGGCCCACTGTTCGCCGTCCACCCGTCCGGAGCGCAGCAGCAGCGCCTCCGGCCCCGGCGCCCCGGGCGATTCGGCCGCGACGACGAGTCCGTCCCTGAGGTGCAGGATGCCGCCGGGCGCCCCGGACACACGCAGGACGCCGGTCCATCCCTCGCCTCCGCAGGCGGACAGGGCTCGTGCCAGCAGGTCGAAGCCCGACATCACGCCCCCTGTCGCATAGCGCTGAGGGGGGAATGTGTATCAGGCCGAACGCATATTCCGGTGGGAGATTTCCGACCTGTTCCCAGGTGACGGAAGTTGAGCCGCGTGCTGGTTCAAATAGCTTTGTTCGGCGCTCATTTGACCGATTCCGGGGCGGTTTTCAAGCGCCGATGCGTCAGGCCTTCCCGGCGTCCTCGGGGCCGGCGCCGGGGCCGTCGGCGGGGGTTGCGCCCCCGGCCTCCCCCTCGGCCTCGGCGGCCTCGTCCCCGATCGCCGGACCGGCCGGAAGCGGCTGGTCGTCGCCTGCGGGGATGTGTTCCAGGGAGTATGCCCGCAGATAGCCGACCACGGTGTTCGTCACCGCCACCAGCGGTACGGCGACCACCGCGCCGCCGATCCCGGCCACCATGCCGCCCGCCGCGACCGACAGGACCACCGCGAGCGGGTGGACGCGCACGGCGCGGCCCAGGATGAACGGCTGCAGGATGTGACCCTCGATCTGCTGGACCGCGAGGACCACGAGGAGCGTCATGACCGCCGTGAACACGCCCTGGGTGACCAGTGCGACGACCACGGCCAGCGCGCCGGACGCCACGGCGCCGACGAGCGGGATGAAGGAGAACAGGAAGATGAAGACGGCCAGGGGTACGGCCATGGGGACGTCGAGGAAGTAGATGCCGAGGCCGATGAAGATGGCGTCGATCAGAGCGACGAGCACCGTGCCTCGCACATAGGCCGTCAGCGTCCGCCAGGCCCTCGGACCGGCGCCCGCGACGCCCGGCCGGGCCGCCGCCGGGACCAGCTTCAGCGTCCACTCCCAGATGCGCCGGCCGTCGTAGAGCAGGAACAGGGTCGAGAAGAACGTCAGCAGGATGCCGGTCAGTGCCTCGACCACGACCTGCACGCCTTCCAGGCCCGCGGAGGTGATCTGGTCGGTGTTCGCGCCGACCGCTTCCCGCAGGTTCTTGGCGATCTGGTTGATCTGCTTGTCGGTGACGTGGAAGGGGCTCTTCAGCAGCCAGTTGCGCAGGTCGTCGATGCCGCTCTGGATCTGGTCCGAGAGGTTGTCGATGTTCTCCATGACCTGCCAGGTCACGAACCAGCCGATCAGCCCCATGACGACGAAGCCGAGGATCGCGGTGAGGGCGGTCGCGAGGCCGCCCGGCACGCCGTGGCGCTTGAGACGGGCCACGGTCGGCTGGAGCAGCGCCGTGATGAGCAGGGCGACGACGAAGGCGAAGACCACGAGTTGGACGGCGCTGATGACCCGCATCAGCACCCAGACGGTGCCCGCGAGCACCAGCAGACGCCAGCCGGCCTCGGCGGCGACGCGTACGCCCCAGGGCACGGCCTGCGCGGGGTCGGGGCGGGTGGCCGGCGGGAGCGGAGGCTCGGGGGTGCGGTCCGCGGGCGGCGGAGCCTTCACGGTCTTGCGCGGCTGAGCGGGTTCGTCGTCCCCGGCGTTCTCCCGTTCCACCTCGGCGCGGCGCTCGTCCAGCCGCTCACTCACCTCGGTGAGTCCGGCGCCGATCCGACCGAGCCACCCTGGCACTCGCGACATGATCCGTCCTCTTCCCCCGTCTTTCCCCACCACTCCCCCCTGGAGCCGTCGCGTCCGACCGTACAGGGCGAAAGCCCCTCCCCCTATGACGGGGAGGGGCTGCGCAAGGTTGAGAGGTGAGGCCGCCGGCCTCGACGGCTCAGTACCAGTGGTTGGCCGACCAGAACGACCAGGCCTCGCACGGGCTGCCGTACCGGCTGTTCATGTAGTTCAGGCCCCACTTGATCTGGGTGCCCGGGTTCGTCTGCCAGTCGGCGCCGGCGGACGAGTACTTGGAGGCGGGGAGGGCCTGGAAGAGGCCGTATGCGCCGGAGGAGGCGTTGACCGCGTGGTAGTTCCAGCTGGACTCGTGGTCCACGATGTTGCTGAAGCACTGGAACTGGCCGCTCGGCACCATCTGCCGTGCCATCGACTGGATCTCGCCGATGGAGTACGAGCTCTGGACCGGGAAGTCGGCGCTGCTGCGGCTGGCCGCGGCCTTCGTCCTGGCGCGCTCCTTGGCTTCCTTGGCCGCCTTCTCCGCCGCTTCCTTCTTGGCGATGGCGGTGTCGGCGGCAGCCTTGCGGGCAGCCTCCTCGGCGCCCTTCTTGGCGCTCGCGTCTGCCTGGATGGCCTGGGCGTCGGCCTGCTGCGTCAGGGACGCCGTCTGGACCTGGGCCTGCTGGCCCGTGGGTATGTCCGCCAGGAGCGTCGCGTCGCTTGCCGTCGCCTCGGCGTCGTTGGGCTGGGCGGTGCTGCCCGAGGCAACTCCGACAACGCTTCCGACGGCGGTGACCGCGGTGGCCGAGGCCACTGCGAATCCCCGGACCGAAATCCGGCTCACACGGTTTCCTTCCAGCATCGTCCGCTTCGGTGACCCTGGCGGACGCAATCGTGCCCCTGGCGCTGTCCTCCCAACTACGGGGTCACGGGAGGCACGGACCCGATGGGCAACTCCCCTGAGAGGAGCACCGCGTGGAGCACGGGCGGCATACGACGACGCTGTGGAGTTAGCTGTGATGCTTCTGTGGTGCCGTACCGCTGGGGGTACAGGTGTGTCGTATGCGGGGCCTGACAGGAGTGAGACTCTGCCGTAACCAGACACCGGGTGGCAATTCTGAGTTGCGTGTGAAAGCTCACATCCCGTTTGGCCCAGGTGATTTCGAGAAACAGCAACACGCGAAGACGCCGCCCCGCTAGGCTCACAGCCTTTGCGAGACGGCGCCAACTGGCCTGAATTACCTCAGATTTGGCCGTCCTCCAGCATTTCGGTCACAAGCGCCGCGATCTGGGACCTCTCGGACCTCGTCAGGGTCACGTGCGCGAAGAGCGGATGCCCCTTCAGCTTCTCCACGACGGCGACGACACCGTCATAGCGACCGACACGCAGATTGTCCCTTTGCGCCACGTCATGGGTGAGAATCACCCGCGAGTTGGAGCCGATTCGGGACAGAACGGTCAGCAGGACATTCCGTTCCAGTGACTGCGCCTCGTCCACGATCACGAACGCGTCGTGCAGCGAGCGCCCGCGGATGTGGGTGAGCGGAAGGACTTCGAGCATCCCGCGCGAGGTGACCTCTTCGATGATCTCGCGGCTGGCGACCGCGGACAGCGTGTCGAAGACCGCCTGCGCCCAGGGGCTCATCTTCTCGGACTCGGAGCCCGGCAGATAGCCGAGTTCCTGCCCGCCGACCGCGTACAGCGGCCGGAAGACCATCACCTTCTGGTGCTGGCGCCGCTCCAGCACCGCCTCAAGTCCGGCGCACAGCGCGAGCGCCGACTTGCCGGTGCCGGCCCGGCCGCCCATGGAGACGATCCCGACGTCCGGGTCGAGGAGCAGATCGAGCGCGATCCGCTGTTCCGCGCTCCTCCCCTTGATACCGAACGCCTCCCGGTCGCCGCGCACGAGGCGGATGTTGCCCTCGGGCGTGACTCGGCCGAGGGCCTTGCCGCGCTCAGACTGGATCGTCAGCCCCGTGTGAACGGGAAGGTCGGAGGCCTCGGGCACATACACGTGCCCTTCCTCGAAGAGGATGTCCACCTGCTCGCCGGGCAGGGTCAGTTCGGACATTCCGGTCCAGCCGGAGGAGCCCGTGATGGCGAGTTCGGCCCGGTACTCCTCGGCGAGGAGTCCGACCGAGGACGCCTTGATCCTGAGCGGCAGGTCCTTCGACACGACCGTGACGTCGAACCCCTCGGCCTGCAGATTGCGGGCGACCGCGAGGATGCGGGAGTCGTTGTCCCCCAGGCGGTAGCCGGTCGGCAGCACGCTGGGGTCCGAGTGATTGAGCTCGACACGCACCGTGCCGCCGAGTTCCCCGATCGGGATGGGGGCGTCGAGGCGACCGTGCCGGACCCGGAACTCGTCGAGCAGACGGAGGGCCTGCCGGGCGAAGTAGCCGAGTTCGGGATGGTGCCGCTTGGCCTCCAGCTCTGTCACCACGACGATCGGCAGCACTACCTCGTGCTCGTCGAAGCGGTTCAGGGCGTTCGGGTCGGCCAGCAGGACGCTGGTGTCGAGAACATAGGTGCGCCGGTCAGGCAGGCGGCGCTTTGTGCTGGTCACCACGGAAGGACGTACCCCCTCGGATGAGGTCGGGGAGCGACGGAGTGGAGCTGGACCGGTCGTCGGCCGCCCTGCGAGGGCCGAGAACCGGCCCTCCGCCTTTTCGTCCGTGCAGTGACCGCACGATCGAGCTGGTGCAAAGGGCCTCCCGGGCGGACGGCCCCGTGCCGTCCGCTGAGATCCGACACCCGTGGTTCGGGCATCGACCTGACTGCCTTATGCCCTCGAACACGCGGTGCCATGCCGACGCATATGACGGCGCCCTGGTGAACTCCTGGGGGTCCGGGGGCATCGCTCCGGAAAACGCGGTACTTCCGCCCCACCGTGGGGCCGGTCGCAACGCCGCTCAGCAGGCGTGATGTGGGTCAGCCGCCGTAGCGGCGGTGGCGCGCCGCGTAGTCGCGCAGGGCGCGCAGAAAGTCGACCTTGCGGAAGGCCGGCCAGAAGACCTCACAGAAGTAGTACTCCGAGTGAGCGGTCTGCCACAGCATGAAACCGGACAACCGCTGCTCTCCGCTGGTACGGATCACGAGGTCGGGGTCGGGCTGTGCGCCGGTGTAGAGGTGACGGCCGATCATGTCGACGTCGACGGCCTCGGCGAGCTCCTCCATCGAGGTGCCCTTGTCCTGGGCGTCGACGAGCATCGAGCGCACCGCGTCGGCGATCTCCTGGCGTCCGCCGTACCCGATGGCGACGTTGACCAGTATTCCGTCGATGTGGGCGGTGGACTCCTCGGCCTCCTTCAGGGCGTTCCGCATCTGCGAGGGCAGCAGGTCGGGAGTGCCGACGTGGTGCACACGCCAGCGGCCGTCCGCGGCGAGGGTCCGTACGACGTCCTCGATGATGCCGAGGAGCGGGCCGAGTTCGTCCTGGGACCGGTCGAAGTTGTCCGTCGACAGCAGCCAGAGGGTGACGACCCCGACATCCGTCTCGCTGCACCAGCCGAGGAACTCCTCGATCTTCTCGGCGCCGGCCCGGTGACCGTGCACGGTGGTGGAACCCGCGGCCTTCGCCCAGCGCCGGTTGCCGTCCATGATGACGCCGATGTGCTTGGGCACCTGAGCGTGGTCCAGGTGACCTTCCACCCGGCGCGCGTACAGCCTGACCAGCAGGCCGCGCAGCTTGTCGCGCAGGTTCACGTGATTGTCAGCCCCTCCGTACGGATCGGACAGGCGCGGCCCGGGCTCGGCGGCTCGGCCGAGGGCGGGCCCTGTCCGTATGGCGGTCCGGGATCTCCGTATGACGGTCCCCGGAGGCGAAGCCTACCCCTGCGGCACCGGGCCGCCGCCAACGGGGACCGGGCGTAAGGGCTTGCACAGAGCTTCCACCACGCAGCCGCCGGGCCACTCCCGCGCCGCGGGACGGGGGCCGGGTGCAAGGGGCGGGGTGCAGGGTACCGGGTGCGGGGTGGCGGGGCACACACGCCGGACACAGAAAACGGGCCGGTCCGTGGGGGGGAGACGGACCGGCCCGAGGGGGGGTTTCCACCATAACCCTTCGTAAGTGCGGCTGGCTGCATCGGCGTGCCACAACTACTCTCCGGAATCGAACGGCGACGCACCGATGGGCACGAAGCGGCCCTCTCATGGTCGGTTCATGGCCGAAACACAGCGGATTCCAAGGAAATCGGACGGGAAGCGGAGCGATCCGGAGCGTTTGACGCCTCCCGCGCCTCGCCCGGCGAGTTGCCCCCACATCCCCCAACCGGGTGACCCGGCCCGCGAACACCGGCTTGACGCGGAAAAAGCACCGCGCAGCCCCCTCCACTGCGCGGTGCCGCCCGCGCAGCTTTGCTGGCGCGAATTACCTTGGTCTGAACTTACGCGAGGCGTACCACGGAGGCGAGCCAACCTCGATAACAATGTGGAATCCCAGCCCCACCTGCGAATGTGCGAGCGCGATACGCCGTTGATGCGTCGATTGTCCGGTACGACGCCAGCGGGACCCTGATAGCGGCCAGTATCCGACCTACTTCCGGCCTACCGTCGGCTCATGACCTTGCAGATCACGTGGAACGAGGCGAGCGCCCGCCGACTGGAACGGCAGTTCCTGGCCACATCCGCCGGGGACGGCACTCCGGTCGCCGAGGTCGTCGGCGCGATGCTCGGCGCGCATGCCCAGGTGCTGTCCGCGGCGGAGGTGTCGGTGGGGATACGGGCCGGGAGCGCGACGCGGGCCGACGTGCGCGCCGCGCTGTGGGGCGCCCCCGCACCGGACTCGCTGGTGAAGATGCACGGGCCGCGCGGGACCGTGCATCTGCTGCCCGCGCGTGAACTGCCGTTGTGGTGTGCGGCGTTGCCCGCCGTGCCGTCGGGCGCGAGCCAGTCCGCACCGGACGTACGGGTCACCGAGGAGCAGGCGCGGCAGATCGTGGCGGCGATCGGGGACGCCCTGGAGGGCGTGTGCCTGACCGTGGACGAGCTGAGCGAGGAGGTCGTCGCCCGCACCGGTTCCTGGGCCGGCGACCGGGTGATGCCCGCCTTCCAGGACCTGTGGCCGCGCTGGCGGCAGGTGATGCACCGGGCCGGCCAGTCCGGCGCGATGTGCTCCGGCCCGAACCGGGGTCGCAAGGTGACGTACACGCGCCCGCCGCACTTCACTCCGCTGCCGCCGCAGGAGGCGCTGCGCGAGCTGGTACGCCGCTACCTGCGCGCCTACGGTCCCGCGTCACCGCAGAACTTCGCCAAGTGGCTTGCTGCACCGGGTGGTTGGGCAGGCAAGCTGTTCGCGGAACTGGCCGGGGCGGGGGAGATCGAGGAGGTCGTGTTCGAGGGGGCGGAGGGATGCTGGGTCGTGGCCGGTGACACGGAGTTCCCCGAGGGCCGGGTCCGCGGGGTCCGTCTGCTGCCGTACTTCGATGCCTACGCAATCGCCGCGCAGCCCCGCCAAACGCTGTTCCCGGGGGCCGCCTACCAGCGGGCGCTGGCCGGCGGACAGGCGGGCAACTACCCGGTGCTGCTGGTGGACGGTGTGGTGGCGGGGGTCTGGCACCAGCGGCGCCGGGGACGTCGTACGACCGTCACGGTGGAGCCGCTCGGGCGGCTGACGGCGCGCCAGGAGCGGGAGTTGGGCGAGCAGGCGGAGCGGGTGGGCGAAGTACTGGAGGCGGAGGCCGAGTTGGTGATCGGGGAGGTGGCCGCGGGCCCGCACGCGTAGGGCTCAGCGGTGGTGCGGCCTGCGGGCCTCGAAGAGGTGCCGGGTGCTGTGCGCGACGAACGGGCCCTCGACCCCGATCCGTTGGTGCAGGGCACGGAGGCGGTCCTCGTATGCCTCGACGGTGAAGCCGGGGACCATCCAGACCACCTTGCGAAGGAAGTGGACGACGGCCGCGACGTCGTGGAACTCGATACGCAGCCGCTCGGCGCGCAGGTCGACGATCTCCAGGCCGGCGGACTCGGCGCCGGCGCGTTCGCCGTCGGGGTGGCGGGCGCTGCGCGACTGGTCGGGCTGCGGTCCCAGGAAGTACTCGACCAGCTCGTACACGCTGCCCGGGCCGACGTGCTGGGCGAAGTAGGTGCCGCCTGGCTCCAGGACGCGGGCGATCTCCGCCCAGTGCGGGGTCACCGGGTGCCGGCTGCTGACGAGGTCGAAGGCGCCGTCCGCGAACGGAAGCGGCGCGTCCTCGGGCACGGCGACGACCACGGTGCCGCGCGGGCGGAGCAGGGCCGTGGCCTCGACGATGTTCGGCGGCCAGCCCTCGGTCGCTGCGGTGAGCGCCGGGGTCTTCACGGCCCGGCCGAGGGCGAAGTCCAGGGCCTCCCCTCCCCCGGTCTGGATGTCCAGTGCGGCGTTGGCCGCGGCGAGTCGGTCGGCCAGGGCGACGGCGTAGCCCCATGAGGGCCGCTCCTCCGTGGCCCGGCCCTCGAACCAGGAGAAGCCCCACCCTTCGGTGGGCACGGCGACGCCCTCGGCGAGGAGGTCCTCGAAGCGCCGGGGTCCGTCGGCGTCGCCGTGGGGTTCTTCGTGCGGCATGGGGCGGTCAGTCCTGTCAGAGGCGGGCTCAGAGGTGGGGCGGGCAGCAGTTCGTGCGGGCCGCTCGTGCGTGCACGGCCCGCACGGCCCCTTCACTTGACGAGAGGTCTGACCTCTTCGGCCGCGAACCGCACGAAACCCTCGGGGTCGGGCTCGTCTCCCGTCGGCTGGAGGATCACCGTGTCGGCGCCCGCCTCGGCGAGTCGTTGTACGGCCTTCGCGACGGCACCGGCGTCCCCGGCGACCCCGAGGTCGGTTACGGAGTCGTGCCCCTCGTCGGCCAGTTCGGACCGGATCCGGGAGGCGGCGTCGGGCCCGGTGGCGGTGAGCAGGTAGACGACGATCTCGTGCGGATCGCCGGAACGCCCGGCCGACTCCCGCCCCTCGTCGATGAGTCGGCGGGCCCGCCGTACCCCGTCGGCCGTGGTGGACGCGGTCAGGACGGTGCCGTCCGCGGCCTCACCGGACAGCCGCAGCGAACGCGGCCCGGTGGCACCGGCGAAGACGGGCACGGGACCGGAGGGCGGCCAGTCGAGGCCGACGTCGTCGAGGTGCACGTAGCGTCCGTCGGTCGTGAGCCGCTCGCCGCGCAGCAGTGCGCGCAGCGCGTCGAGATGCTCGCGAAGCAAGGTCACCGGTGACTCGACACGCGCCCCGACCTGCCCCATCCAGTCCTGCACGCCGTGCCCGACGCCGACTACGGCCCGCCCCGGGAACATCCGGTGGAGGGAGGTGGCCTCCATGGCGGTGATGGCGACGTTCCGCAGCGGCACGGGAAGCAGTCCGACGCCGACCCGCACTCGCTCGGTCCAGGCGAGGGCGGCCGCGGCGGTCGAGATCCCGCCCTCCCGGAAACAGTCCTCCCACAGCCAGAGCTCCTCGAGCCCGGTCTCGTCGGCGATACGGGCGACGGCGCGCAGTCGCTCGGGGGGCAGTTGGGGCCGGAACACAACACCGAGTCCAGTCATGCCGTCCTTCCTACCCGCGCCGTGCCGAGCGGGACAACTCCTTTACGAGGCGCCGCCGGTGTCGCTTCGCTCGTACCGCAGTTGTACGACGCCGTTGCCGAAGGTGCGGCTCCCGACGAGCCGGAGGGAGGCGGCGATGTCGGCCTCCGGGAAGAGCCTCGTGCCGCGTCCGACGACGACGGGGTGGACGCAGACCGAGTACGCGTCGACGAGCCCGAGCCGCAGGAACTCGGCGGCGACCTCGGCCCCGCCGAGCCCGAGATCCCGCTCCGACCGCTCCTTGAGGGCCCTGACCTCCTCGGGGACGACGTCCCGCACGACGGTCGTGTTCCACTCGGCCCGCTCCAGGGTCCGTGAGTACACGACCTTCGGGATGTCCCGCCAGATCGCGGCGAACTCGGCGGTGGTGGCGGAGGCGTTCGGGTCCGCGTCCGCGGTGGGCCAGAAGTCGGCCATCAGCTCGTAGACGCGGCGGCCGCTCAGCAGTGCGCCGTAGCCTCTGACCTCGTCGTTGAGATGCTGGTGCAGTTCGTCGTCGACGCGGTGCCAGCTGATGTCGTGGTCGGGGCCCTCGATGAAGCCGTCGAGGGAGACGCCCATCATCAACACGATCTTCGACATCGGAGCCCTCGCCCTGGTTCGTCCCTCAGCGGTCGTTCTTCACCGTACGCCGTCCTCCTGCCCTCACGCCCCCGCAGACGCGCCCAGCAGCAGCCCCGTGAACGCGCCGCCCAGCATGAACGGCCCGAGCGGAATCGCCGACTTGCGGCCGGCCCGGCGTACGACGACCATCCCGAGGCCGTACAGCGCGCCGTAGAGCAGCCCCGCGAAGGCACCCGTCAGCAGGATCCGCCAGCCGTACCAGCCGAGGGCCGTGCCCAGGGCGAGGGCCAGCTTCACGTCGCCGAAGCCCATGCCGGAGGGGTTGACCAGGAAGAGGAGGAGGTAGGCGGCGCCCAGGGTGAGACCGCCGAGGAGAGCGGTCGGCCAGGAGCCCGTGGCCGAAGGGAGGGCGGAGGCGACGCCCAGGAGCGCGGCGGTCACGGCGGCCAGCGGAAACGTCAGGACGTCGGGGAGGCGGTGGACCCGGTGGTCGACGAGCGCCAGCAGGACCGCGACGGGGGCGAGGAGAACCCAGACCGCCGTCTCGGGGCGCGGGCCGCCCGCCGCGGCGGCCAGGGCGGCGCAGACGAGTGCGGTCACCGTGGCGACGGTGCGAGTGCTCGGACCGTACGTGCCGCAGGGGCCGGCCCCTTCCGCGCCGCCCTCGCCGCCAGGGCAGTTCGCGCGGCCCAGCCATCCCCCGTACCCACCCGCGATCAGGTGGCCGGCCGGGCAGCGAGAGCTCCAGGGCTCGCCCTGCTCGACCGAGAGACGGTGCGCTGCGCGGGGCAGCACGAGGCCCGTTCCCGCTCCCCAGAGGGCGGCCGCGACGATGAGGAGGACGAAGAGGAGGACGCGCACGGCGGGACCCTATGGCCACGGCGACGGGGAGAGCATGGGTCCGTGGGCCCATGTGGGACCTACTTCCCTGCGGATACGTTCAGTTCGCACGGCAGGCCGGTGAGCAGGCCGGCCGGCAGGACATTCGGGCTGGAGGTTCCCTGGTATGGCGCGGCGGTGGCGGGACGGGCGGGGGAAGTTGGTCGTGCGTGCGGGAGACGGGGAGGCTGCTCACGTGGCCGTGCCCCTGGAGGTCGCCACCTCCTATCGGGCCCGTACCAAAGGCCTGTTGGGGCGGGACTCGGTCGACGGCGCCATCCTGCTCTCCCCCGCCAACAGCGTGCACACCTTCCGTATGCGCATCCCCATCGACGTCGCCTACCTCGACCGCGACCTCAAGGTCATCGCCGTACACACCATGAAACCCTGGCGGTTGGGCCTGCCCCGACTCCGTTCCCGGCATGTGCTGGAGTCGGAGGCGGGGGCGATGGCGGGTTGGGGGCTCGGGCCGGGGGTGCGGGTGGAGGTGACGGTCGGCGCCTGAACGTGCGGCGATTTCCCGGGTGTTCAGCCCCCGCGAGGGTCGGTCGACTTCCGGAAGTCGTCGAGCCGGGCCAGGACCGCTCGCAGTCCGTCGGCGTATTCCTCGACCACCTCGGTGACCAGCTGCGCCAGGTCGGGCAGCCCGCCCGCCTCATTCCGGTCGGTCGCCGTACTCCCGCTCCCAGCGGCGCATGTCCTCGGCGTTTCCGATTCTGATGCCGAAGGACCAGGTCGGATCGAAGAAGAGCCAGTAGCGGGACTCGAGTTCGAGGGCCAGGCACTTGACCACGCCCTCGCCGGGCTTCGACCCCGTGTCCATGAAGGGGCGGATGGTGCTGCAGCGAAGGCGGTCCCAGCTGTCGCCGAAGAGCTGTTCGCCCTGGGAGGCGAGGGCCAGTTCGTCCCCTCCCTCCTCGATGTCCGCGAAGAGTTCGACGCCGTCCAGGGCGACCGAGTCCACGACCCGGACCTCCAGGCGACCGTACCCGTCGACCGACTCCAGCCGCAGGGCTCCCTCGTCGAGTACGACGAACACGACGATCGGCTGCGGGGCGAACCGGGGAACCGTCCCGTCCCGGTCGATCCGGCCCGGGACGAGGACGTCCGTCACGTACCTCTGCCGCAGGACGTCCTCAGCCCTGCTCCAGGGAGTCGGGCTCGACGAGTACGGACGCGAATGAGGCGGGCTCGAAGGGGACACTGCTGCTCCTGTCACTCGGTCAGTCGGCCTTCTTGGTGATCTCGATCGACGTGTCCAGGCCCTCGCCGGACTTCAGAGCGGTCCAGAAGTCACCGTTCTCATGCAGGACGATCGTCACGCCGTTGCCACGGTAGATGAGGCCCTCCGCTTCGTTCTTCTTCAACGTGCCTTTGCCGACCAGCTTGAAGGTGCCGTTCTTGATGTTGGCCTCGATGTCCTGCAGGAACCGCGGACCGTCCTCCTTGAGCTTCTTGTACTTGGTGCCGAGAGCGTCCTCGACCAGCTTCTTGTGGCGCAGGAAGTGGTCCTTGAACTTCTTCGGGTCGCCCTGCTGGACGGTCGGCTTCTTGGCCGCCTCGACCTCTTCCTTGGTCAAGCGGCCGGCGGCGTCGTCCGCCTCGTCGGCCTGCTTGCGGGCCTCCTCCGCCTCCTTCTTGGCGTCCTCGTCGCAGCCGTCCTCGGCGAGGACGATGTACGGGGAGCCTGACGCCCCGGCGGCGAGGACGGTGGTGCCGGTGCCGGAGGAGCCGCTGAAGGGGCCGCCCTGGCCGGCCGGGGCCGTGCCGTCGTACGGGATACGGCGGCTCGGTGCGGAGATCGTGCAGCCGCTCTGTTTGGCCTTCTTCTCCGCCTCCTCCGCCGCGTCCTCGGCCTCCTTGGCGGCCTTCTCCGCGCCCGCCACGTCACCGGCCTTGGCTGCCTTCTTGGCGTCCTCCGCCGCCTTGCCCGCCTTCTCCGCGAGCTTGCCCAGCTTGCCGAGTTTGCCGAGCACGCCGATCTTCTCGGCGACCTTTCCGACGTCGTAGCCGGGGATGAAGAGCGAGCCGATGTTCCAGAGGACCGTGGTGACGGCACGGGTGTGGTTGCCGTTGTTCCACTGGTCGGCGACGTCCTTGCCGATGAACATGTCGTAGAGGACGGTTCCGCCGGTCTTCAGCGAGGCGCCGCCCCAGCCCAGGACCGCGCCCAGGTAGTCGCCGTTGGACCACTTGTCGCGGGCGTCCTTGGAGTTGTCCATCCAGTCGTGGCCGAGCTGCTTGCCGTAGTCGCCGAGGCCGCTGAGCGTGTCGAGCGGGTGGCGGACCATGTCGTAGATCCCGGTCAGGTCGCCCCAGACGCCGTCGACGAAGAGACCCTGGCCCACCTGCTTGACCTGGTTGCCGGCGCAGCCGAAGAAGGCACCGAAGCCGGAGAAACAGCCGTCGTCTTTCTTGTCCCCGTCCTTCTTGCCGTTGTCCTTCTTGCCCTGGTCCTTCTCGTCCCCGTTGTCGTCAGGGTTGTTCTGGCCGGGGTCGTCCGCGCCGTCGTCGGTGCTGTCGGTGTTGCCGTCGGTGTCGTTGTTGTCGGTGGTCCGGGTGCCGTCGGACTGACCCTGGGCGTTGCTGCGGTCCGCTGTGGTGCCGTCGGCGGACGGGGCCGCGCAGCCCATGCCGGTGACCTTGCAGACCTGTGCCTCGATGCCGCCGTAGATCTGCGTGCCCAGGCCGCTGACCAGCAGCGCCGTGATGATCGCGGCGACGATGGCGACGAGGCCGGCGTACTCGACCGCGGTCTGCCCGTCGTCCCGGCGCCAACGGATCATGCGAGCCAGGGAGAACGGGCGGTGCTCGGCGCGCTCAAGTCCGGGGAGCTCGTACCACTGACGGCTCTCGCGGCGGAGCAGGAAAAGGAGGATCAGGATCGGCAGGACAAGCTGGAGGCCTCCGCGGGCCGACCCCTCGACCAGGTTGGCGAGACCGCTCAGGATCAGCCACACCTGTACGGCGACCAGTCCGCGCCAGACCCGGACCCCGCCCTCCCAGCTCCGCCGGGCGAGCCACCAGCCGAGGGTGCCCGGAGCGGCCGCGTAGGCGAGCAGGGCGAGTACGCCGCCGTCGAGGGCGTCGTACGAAGTCGCCGTGAGCAGGAGGCCGAGGCCGCCGAGAATGGTGAAGCCGAGGAGGGCGTGGGTCAGGACGAGGGCGGTCGAGAGAGCGGTGGGCATACTCCGGCGCCCGCCCGGCCCCGAGGACCACGATGCCTCGAACTCCGGCATTCCCCCGATCGACGCCATGCCCGCCCCCTTCTCAACTCCCAGGGCGAAGGGGGCCGTTCACGTCACACTCGGTGAATCACCCGGTCCCCCCGCCGTTGGTTCACGACAGAGTTCGACGGTAGGGAGGGGGTGGCTGGGCAGCATGGGTCCGGGGGCCCAAATCGGTGCCCAATCACCCCTGGGCCCGGGTATCCCACGACTGCTCACCCCCGGCGTGAGTTGGCACATCCTGCGCGTCGGGCGGCGGGAAGTGCGGGGCGCACATCCGACAGGCGTACACGGTGAAGCCGGGCCCGGAGTTCTGATGCGCCACGCCCACCACGATCGGGGCCTCGGTGGTCACATGGCAGCGCACACACATCCGTACCGGCGGTCGTGTCCGCACCTGTCGCGCGCCGGGCGGCCCCGGTTCCGGCCTCGCGTCTGCGTCCGAGGGGATCGCGTCCGCGTCACCGCTGCACGGACCGCCGGGCCGCTCGTTGCGCCTCCTCTGAGCCTCGTTTTCCCTGCCCACCTATGGTCGAGTCATGGTGGACATTCCGGAGGGCCACGGCCCAGACGACGAACTGGACCCTGAGGCAGCAGACCCGCTGTACCTGCAACTGGCCGCGGTTCTCATCTCTCGGATCGAAAGCGGCGTGTACCCGCTGGGCCGCGCCGTACCTGGTGTCGACCGGCTGATGCAGGAGTTCGGGCTCGCGCGAGGGACCGCCCGCAAGACGCTGGTCCTGCTGGCCGAGTTGGGCTACGTTCGGACGGTTGTCGGCAAGGGGTCTTTCGTCATTGAGCGTGAAGCTCAGGATGAGCCCGCCGACACACCCAAAGACCAAGAGGCCGACGGCTGACGGGCGCGGCCCACACACGACGACGGGGCCCGCCCCTCGCCTGAGTCGGCGTGGGACGAGCCTCGGTTCGTTCCCGTGTGTCCTACGGTCTGCGTCAGTTGTTGCTTTCCGTCCGTGGGAACGTGACCTCCACCCGGCGGTTCTTCTTGCGGCCCTCTTCCGTCGCGTTGTCGGCGATCGGGTACTGCTCGCCGTAGCCGCGTACCTCGAAGATGACGTTCGGGTCGTTCAGCTGCTGGTCGATGACTCCCTGGACCGCGTCGGCGCGCTGCTTGGACAGGATGTCGCCGTGTGCGGAGGAACCGAGGTTGTCCGTGAAGCCGAAGACCCGGACCTTCGTCGCGTTCTGTTTCTTGATCTCCTCGGCGATCGCTGCGATACGCGACTTCGCCTCGCCGCTCAGTTTCGCGCTGTCCTTGCCGAACAGGACCTCGGCCTGGAGGGCGAACGTGACGTCGGTGTTCGTGTCCTCGCGGCGCTCCTCCCCGCCCTGGTCCTCTACGACCGACTTGATGTCGAGGACTTTGGGGTCGGCGAGGGTGGCGCCTTCGGGGAGTTTGAGGTCGGGGTCGTTGGCGTCGACCTTGACGGGGGCGGAGGCGGAGGCCTCGGTGCCCGGCGGGGTGCTGGGGCTTGCGTCGGCGTGGGCCGACACGGCGCCGTAGAAGTTCGCGGCGACCATGACGGTGGCCGATGCGACGACCAGGGCGAGACGCGGTGGCGCCGTCCGGGTGGGAGTACGGGTCATGGCCTGCCTCACCCGGAGATCTTGATCGTGCCGCTGGAGAAGGTGGGGACCTGAAGGTCGACATCGGTCGTGCCCGCCGGTGGGGCGGGGAACTGCATGAAGACCGGGAGTGTCTGCCCGGCTTCGAGGTTCCCCAGGCCGGTCGTTGTCAGTGGCCGTCCTTCCGTGTCCCGCAGCACGTAGTAGCGCTTCTTCCCCTTGGAGTCGACGAGGGTGGCACCGCCGAGTGAGGGGCCGTGTGCGATGACCTCCGTCTCGTCACCGCTCGTCTGTGGCGGAATGACGACCGACTTGGCTCCGTCGTTCTTCACGATTCCGTTCACCGTGACGAATCCGCCGGAATCCCGCTTGGCGGAGGTGATCTGGAGGAGCAGTCCGTCCGTGCCCTTGAGTTCGGCCAGAGGTGTCTCCGACTGCCCCTCCTGCGCACTCGGACCGGATCCACTGTCCTTGGAGGACGACGCGGACGTGTCGGGCTTCTTGTCGTCGCCTCCGCCGCCGCCGCAGCCGGCCACACCGAGGGCCAGACCGGCCGCTACGGTCAACGCGACCATCCCCCTGCGGGCCTGCGCAGTGAACCGAATGCTCATCACTCTGCTTCCTTCGTCACTTGTCGTTCGCTTGTCAGTCGGCCAGATGGACGTCGAAGAGGTCCTCGGGTCCCGGGAGATCGGTGAGGTCGTCCGGGTTCAGGTCCCAGAACCTGCCGCCCCTGCAGGTGAGTCGTGGCAGCACGTCATCCCCGGCACCCTCGGCCGGGAGTTTGAACGTGCAGAGCGGCTCGATCACGGCCCGCGCGGACGCATGCGCGTAGTGGCGCTCCGTACCGGGAACGATGGATTCCCCGACGGGCTTGTCGGTCTGGACCTCGACCCGGTAGTCCAACAGGCCCGCGTCGCAGCCGGTGGTGTGCGCGTGGTTGTGCGCGGCGAGTTGGTCGGCTCGCCAGCAGTATCCGACCGCTCCCTCACCGTCGAAGACGTCCTGCCACTTCGTCGGGTCGAGTACGTCCCCCACCCATAGGCCCGCGAGTTGATCGCGGGTCTTCTGGGCCGCCGCGAGCGCCGCCGCGTCGGCGGCCGTCTGGGCGCCGTTCCGATTCACCGCGGCCTGGCCGACCGCAAAGTAGGCGAACGCAAGGAAGAGCAGGCCCCCCACCACCGTGATGTAGATGGGGAAGGCCTGCCCTGCATCGCCGTACCGGCGAGGTCGCATCAAGGAGCGACCTTGGCGATCTGCGCCTGAATCTTGCCGAGAATCGTCTGCCCGAGGTTGGTACCCGTGATCGCCAGCACGATCGCCACGACCACCGCGATGATGCCCAGGTACTCGACCGCGGTCTGGCCCTTGTCGCCGGCGCGGCGCTGCATCGCCTCGACCGTCGTGTTCTTCCAGCCGTTCACGCGGACCTTGGTCGCAACGGCGGTCTTCAGCATCAGGTCGCTCATGGTGTTCCCCTCCGGGTTCGGCCGGCCGGTGAGCGGCCGACACTTGCGTCTCTGTGCCGTTCGCGTTACCGGCTTCCTCCTTGCCGGTGCCGCTTTCGACACGAGAAACGTACGGCGGAACACCCTTCCCGCCGGAGGGTCCCAGGGCCCAATCAAGGGCCCAAAACGAGGCCCAGCCCCTGCGGTGGGACCGCATGCCGGTGGTGTGGGCCCGCAGGCCCGGCTTCCGGCTCCCCCCTACCGTCACCGCAGGTCACCCCACCCCTCGACCTGAACCGGGCGCTGTGCCCAGCCACTTGGCGGCGGCTTCGGAGCGGCTGGTGCTGTGGAGCTTCGCGAAGATGCGGTTGATGTGGTTCTTGACCGTCTTCTCGCTGATGAAGCAGGTGGCGGCGATCTGCTGGTTGTTCATGCCGGACGCGATGTGCTCCATGATCTCCGCCTCCCTCGTGCTCAGTTGGAACCGCGACCTGTCGGGAGCGACCGGACGGCCACTCATCCATCCTGACGAGGACTGTCCCACATCCGGTTGCACTTGCGAAAGGTTTTCTGGAGAAATTGTGGGGACTGGGAGGTGGGGAGACGTGAACACCCGTGGTGGAGTGGGTACTTCAGGTTGCGCGTACGTCGGCACGGGCGACGAATTTCCGTATGCACTCGCATCCGCCTGGCCCAATCCCTCGGGGAGGGGCGGGCCGGCGGCCGGTCCCTGGCCTTGGCGGAGTTGGGCCAGCAGTGCGCCTGCTGCTGTCGGGCTGAAGTGGGGCCTGCCCTGCTTGGTGTCCCGTACCGCTGCCACCAGTTGGTCCGCCGTGAACTCTCCGTGGACCAGATAGCCGCCGGCGCCTCGGCGCAGGGCCTCCTGGACGATCTCGGACTCGCGGCTGTACGTGAGCATCACCACGGGGGCGATCCGGACCAGGTACGGGAGCGCCGAGATGCCGTCCACCCCGGGCATGCGGACGTCCAGGAGGACCACGTCGGGGTGGTGTTGGAGAGCCGCCTCGTACGCCTGGCGGCCGTCCGCCGCTTCTGCCACCACGGTGATGTCGGCGCGGCCGGAGAGAAGGGCGGTGAGACCTGCGCGGACCACCGGATTGTCGTCGGCCACCACGACCTTGAGCGGTGCGGACGGCGGGAACGCCTCGAACGGGTTCTGGGGTGGCGGCTGCTGAGGGCCGGGGTGGGGAGATGTGTGGTCCGGCATCGGGCGGCCTCCTCTCTTCTCGTGGGGGACGTGTGCGGCGTACTCGTACGGGCATCGGCGACGTCTGGATGCCTCTCTGGATGTCTATGTCGTCAGGGCCGCCAGGGGGAGTTCCAGGCGGACTTCCGTGCCCTTGGGGTGGGCGCCGCGGCCGATGCGGATGCGGGCGCCCACGGACGCGGCTCGTTCGACCATTCCCACCAGGCCGAAGTGGCCCGCCCTGCGCAGTTGTTCGAGGGTGGTGCCGGAGGGCAGGCCGCGGCCGTCGTCGTACACGCTGATGCGCAGGAGGTCGCCGTGGACGCCTGCGCTGACGTCCACTCGGGTCGGGACCGCGTGGCGGTGGGCGTTCTCCATCGCTTCCGAGGCGATGGTGAGGAGTTGGCGGGCGACCGCCGGGGGGACGGGCGGCACGGCATGCTCGCCGGTGGGCCGGTAGGCGGCCCGGACGCCGGTACGGGTGCTGAAGTCACGGGTGCGAGCGGCCAGTTCGACCAGGACGTCCGTGGCGTGGTCCGGGTCCGACTCGCGGCGCAGGTCCGCCAGGAGTTCGCGGGATTCCGCCGCCGCTCGGCGGGCTGAACGGGCGACCAGTTCCGCTTGTTGCTTGACCAGCTTCGCGTCCATGTGGGGCGCGCCCGCGGAGCCTGCCAGGCCGTCGGCCGCCAGCGCCACGCCGTGGAGGGTCTTCGCCACCGAGTCGTGCATCTCCCGGGCCAGCCGGGCCCGTTCGGCGCTCACCGCCTCCGTGACCGCCAGGCGGGCCTGCACGGTGGTCAGGGCCTGGGTCGCGGAGCCGAAGCGGAGCATGAGGTTGCGCAGCGCCGAGCCGACCGCGCCCGCGATCACGCAGAGACCCGGGAGGAGCAGGGTCTCGGCGGGGGCGGAGTGCACGTGCTTCGAGGTCGCGTAGACCAGGAAGAGGATCAGGGACTGCAGCGATGCGAACGCGGCGGCCCCTCGCCAGCCGTAGACGATGCCCGCCAGGAGCGGGGTGCAGACGCTGACGTAGGCGAGGGTGGTGTCCGGGCCCGCGGAGATGAGGAGCAGGGAGCCGAAGAGGGTGTCCAGGGCCAGGAGGGTGGGGTGGCGAAGGAGCAGGGGGCCGAAGCGTTCCCAGTCCCTGAACAGGACGTAGGAGCCCATGAAGGTGACCACTACGGCCGCGCCCACGAGGCGGGTCGCCAGGCCCGGGGAGGCGTTGAGCAGGGCGGCGGGGGCGGACAGGGCGATCATCGCCAGGCGGAAGCCGAACACCTGGCGGCACATGGCTTGCAGGGCGTTGATCTGGATGGGGATGGTCGGGTCTTTGGCGGCGGATGCGGGAGTCGGGGCGGATGCGGGAGTGGTGGCGGGTGCGTGGGTCGCGGCGGGCGCGTGGGTCGGGGCGGGTGCGTGGGTGGGGGCCCGGTCTTCAGCGGGGATGGGAGTGCCGGCTGGACCACCCGTGTGGGAATCGCGATCGGGCGCGGGTGGCCCCTGTGGCTCCCCGCCGTGCGCACCCTCAGCGGTCCCACGGGCCCGCGCCTCCGCCCCCGCACCGGAACCGGCACCATTACGCCGCCCCGTCCGCGTGATGCGTACCGTCCGTTCGGACGCGCCCCCGGTCGTCGCCCCGGACGGCCATGCCGTCCCCCGGGGGTCCGGCTGCGCGGGCATGCCGGGCAGCGGGGCGTGTGCCGGTTCCCAGCCCGGTGGCAGGGCCGGGGTCGCCGAGGTCACCGGGATGTCGGGGGCGCCCGTGCGGACGTGCGGTGGGAGGACCGTGCCCGCGGGTGGGGTGGTGATCTCCGGCGTCTTCGGGCGTCGTCGTAGCAGCCCTGTGCGTTCCTTGGTCGTGGCCATGGCCGTCGTCCCCGTTCCTACTTGCCCGTGAGCGAGCCGAAGTCCGTGCCGGAGCCGAGGATCAGGCCGGCGCCGAGCAGGATCATGGTGGCCGGGACCATGAAGGTCGTGATCATCATGGTGGCCTTGGGGACCGCGCGGGCCGCCTTGCGGCGGGCGTTCTGTGCGTCCGTGCGGCGCATGTCCTTCGCGAGGGAGACGAGCGTGTCGACGATCGGCGCGCCCAGTTCCTCGCCCTGCTGCAGCGCCGTCACGAACATCGCCACCTGTTCGGAGTCGTTCCTGCGGCGCAGCTCGGCGAAGGCCTGGCGGCGGCTCATGCCGAGGTCCATCTGGCGCAGGGTGATGCGGAGTTCGTCCGCCCAGGGGCCCTCGTACTTCGAAGCGACGCGGTCCAGTGCCTGGCGGAAGCCGAGCCCCGCGCTGACCACGACCGCGAGCACGTCGAGGAAGTCCGGCAGCGTGCGCTCGATGACGTCCTTGCGGATGCGGATCGCCGACCAGATGCCGACCTCCGTCCAGAACGCGCCGAACGCGAACAGGATGACGGCGACGATGAAGTTGCCCTTCATCAGGAAGACGAGTCCCCCCACGCCGCCCAGGAAGCCGTAGACCGCGCGGCGGGCCGCGTAGCGGTCGATGGTCAGTCCGCCCGGGTTTCCCGCGAGGTCGATCTTGCGGCGGTACTTGGCGACCATCTTGGGGCCCATCAGGCGCAGGACGGAGGGCGCGTACCGCATGCCGAGGCGGTCGACGAGCGAGTCGACCGCGCCGGTGCGGGTGGCGCCGACCTCCAGGGCCAGCGCCAGGTCGCCGGGCAGCCGGGCGTCCGCCCGGTACATACGGATGCCGGCGAAGACGCCCCACACGCTGAGGCCCATCACCAGTGCGAGCAGAAGTCCCATGGTCGTCCTCCCTCCAGGCTTCTCGGACGTCTCAGACGTCGATACGGGACATACGGCGGATGAGGATGAAGCCGACCGCGTAGAGCGAGAAGGCGATGATCACCGCGCCCTGGCCGATCGGGGAGCCGGTCATGCGCTCCAGGGCGCCGTCCTTGACGCCGTTCATGAGGAAGAGCGAACCGACGCCCAGCACCGGCACCGCGTACGACGTCATGTTCACCTGGGAGAGCTGGGTGCGGACCTCGCGGCGGGTCTCCTTCCGCTCCTCCAGCGTCTCCGTCAGGTTCCGCAGGGCGCTGACCACCTGTCCGCCGGCCCGGTTCGACAGCACCAGGGTGGTGACGAGGACGACCAGCTCACGCGAGGGCAGGCGCTCCGCCAGCTCTCCCAGCGCGTCGTCCATCGACGCGCCGACCGCCAACTGGTTGGCCACCTTGCCGAGTTCCTCACCGGCGGGTGCCTCCAGTTCCTCCGCCGCCATCCCCACGGCCGTACGCAGCGCCAGCCCGGCCTGGGTGGCGTTCGCCAGGATCCGTGCCAGTTCGGGGAGTTGGTTGATGAACTTCTCGATGCGCTTCTGCCGCTGCCAGTTGAGGAACTGCACCGCCACCCAGATGCCCAGCAGTCCGGCGATCGGGCCGAAGAAGGGTGCCAGGGATGCCTGCCCGATCAGCCACAGGCCCGCCACCGTCGCGAGCATGTAGACGAAGAACTCGCCCGGTGTGATGTCCAGGCCCGTTGCCGCCAGCCGCAGTTCCAGCTTCTTGCCCAGCTTCGTACGGCGAAGTCGGCGGTCCAGGCTGCGGAAGCGGCGGCGACGGCCGCCGACCTGGATCTGGCCGGTGGCCGAGAGACGGTCGACCAGAGCCTGGCGCTGGGCCTTGCCGGTGGCGTACGCGTGCAGGCCCATGACCGCCAGTACGCAGGTCAGCAGGGTGATGCCGGTGGTGAGCGTGACTAGGGTTTGCAGATCCATCGAGCGGTTCCTACCTGGATTCCATGGGGACGGTTGCGGCCTGCGTGGCTTCTCGGGGCTACCTGGCTTCTCGGGTGGCGAGTTGGTCTGCGGACTGGGCGACGCCGAATGCCTGGGGGACGGGCTGGCTCGCCATGTAGAGGCGGTCCGCGGCTCGGCGTGGGAGCGGGTAGTACTCGAAGGCGCCGTAGATACGGCCGTCGGCGGCCATCGGCCGGGCGTTGAACCGGGCCACCGTCGCCAGCCGGTACGGCTCGCTGCCGTGGCTGTCGAGGAGCGCGACCTCGGTGATGCGGCGGGCGCCGTCGGCGAAGCGGGTGAGCTGGATGATCACGTCGATCGCGCTGTTGATCTGGTCGTGCAGTGCCTCGAAGGGGATCTCGACCTCGGACATCGAAGCCAGGGTCTTCAGCCTCATCAGCGCGTCCTCCGCGCTGTTGGCGTGCACGGTGGCGAGGGATCCGTCGTGGCCCGTCGACATCGCCTGGAGCATGTCGAGGGACTCGCCGCCACGGACCTCACCGACGACGATGCGGTCGGGGCGCATACGCAGTGAGTTGCGGACCAGGTCGCGGATGGAGACCTGGCCCTTGCCCTCGACGTTCGGGGGCCGGGACTCCAGGCGGATGACGTGCGCCTGCTGCAGCTGGAGTTCGGCGGAGTCCTCGATGGTGATGATGCGTTCGCCTCCCGGGATCAGTCCGGAGAGGGCGTTGAGGAGGGTCGTCTTTCCGGTGCCGGTCGCGCCCGACACGATCACGTTGAACTTCGCCTGCACCAGCCCCGCCAGCAGGTACAGCATGGGCTCGTCCAGCGAGCCGAAGCCGATCATCTCCTGGAGCGTGAAGGAGCGGGGGAAGCGGCGGATGGTGAGGGTCGCGCCGGTGAGGGACAGCGGAGGGATGATCACGTTCACGCGCTCGCCGGACGGCAGGCGCGCGTCCACCATCGGATTCGACTCGTCCACCCGCCGGTTGACCGTCGAGACGATCCGCTCGATGGTCTGCATCAGCTGGTCGTGGGAGGGGAAGCGGAGGGGCAACTGCTCGACCCTGCCGCCTCGTTCGACGAAGATCGCGTCGGGGCCGTTGACCATGATCTCGGTGATCGAGGCGTCTTCGAGGAGCGGTTCGAGGATGCCGAGGCCGAGGGCCTCGTCGACGACCCTGCGGATCAGCTGCGAGCGCTCGACCGTCGACAGCACCGGGCCCTCACGGCTGAGGATGTGCCCGAGCACCCGCTCAAGACGGGCGCGCCGCTCCGCAGCGGCCAGCGCGCTCATCTCCGCGAGGTCGATCTCCTCCAGGAGCTTGGCCCGGTACGAGGCGACCATGTGGCCGTCCTCGCTCCGATGGCCGTTCTCCTCGGGGGAGTTGATACGTGCCCGCAGGCTCATGGTGTTCCTCGCAGTGCCTCAGTGGTCGAGAGGCATGGTGGCGGTCTTGTGGGCCGGGTCGAAGCTCCAGAAGGGGACGATCGACGGGATCTGCACGGTGGAGGTGACGGTGACGTCGTCGCCTCCGAACGCGGCCTGGCAGTTCGTGCCGTCGGCCAGGAAACCGCTGACCGCGTTCCGGCAGTCCTGCCCGTAGTCGTCCCGCAGCGAGGCACTGCGCGCCCCGGTGCGGGCCGCGGTGCCGGCCTGCTGCGCGGTGTAGGCGATCAGACCGAGCTGCACGGCGGCCATCGCGACCAGGAGCAGGATGGGAAGGAACCCCAGGTATTCGATGGCGACTTGGCCGCGGTCTCGGCCGCTGCCTCGGACTCGGCCGCGGCCTCTCCTGCCGTACGACATCTCAGTTCTTCGCCTCCTCTACGGCGCCCGCGTGGCCCTTCACGTTGAACGGGAAGCTGATGGTGCCGGGGAAGAGAACGGGGACCTTGATGCTGACGTCCGAGGTGACGTAGCCGGTGCCGAACCCGCCACACCCCGCTGTCGCGCCCTCCTTCCACGCGCCCGACAACTTGTCCAGGCCCGCAGCCCTGCACTTCGCGTCGCGGTCGTACTCGGCCGCCGTCCCCGCCCGCACCGCCTCGTCCGCAGCATTCCCCGCGAGCGTGAACGCGTACCCCACCAGCACGAGCTGCCACAGCACCACCAGTGTCACGATGATCGTCGGCGTCATGCCGAGCAACTCGATCGTGACCTGGCCGCTGTCCCGGTCTCCCCGATCCCTGTCTCCCCGCAAGGCCCGCATCCCTATCCCCCGCTCTCCTTGCGCCGCCGAAAGTTCACCGACCCCCGGTCCCCCCTGAGCCGCCCGCCCTTGTGCGCCCCCTCGACCGCCTTCACCAGCCCCAGCTCCCCGGCCAGCGCCCACAGCGCCTGCTTCACCACGCTCTTGCTGTCCAGTTCGTGGATGCGTCCCGCGTCCACCGCCCCCTGCAACTCCTTGAAGTTGGCGGGGATCGCGGTGCCGGCGACCGCCGTTCCCGTGATCTTCTGGATGAGCGGCGGCTGGATCTCCGTGCCGCGCGTGTGCCGGTTGACGACCACCGTCGTCTCCTCCGCCTTGCGGATCTGGAGCCGGTCCCACATCCGCACCGTCCGCTTTGCGCCGCGCACCGCGACCACGTCCGGTGTCGTGACCAGCAGCGCGCGGTCGGCCATCTCCACCGCCGCCGCGCCCGCCCCGCCGAGCTGCGCGCCGCAGTCGATGACGACGACCTCGTAGCGGGAGCGCAGGGCGCTGACGATCTGGCGGGCCGCCCGGTCCGTCACCTCTTCGCCGCGCTCGCCCTCGCCCGGTGCGAGCAGCAGGGCAAGGCCCGTGTCGTGCCGGAAGACGGCGTCCGCGAGCACTCTCGGCGAGATGTCCGTGATCGCCGCCAGGTCCACCACCGAGCGACGGAACTGGACGTCCAGATACGAGGCCACGTCGCCCGCCTGCAGATCCATGTCCACGAGTGCGGTGCTGCGTCCCGACGCCTGTGCCGCCAGCGCGAGTTGGATGGAGGTGAGGGTCGCTCCCACGCCGCCCTTGGCCCCGCTCACCGTGACGACCGTGCCGCCGACGCCGGTGAAGACGTCGCCCCCGGAGCCGAGATGGCGCCGTACGCCCACCGACCACTGGGCGACGGCCTGGACGCGGCTGGCCAGCTCCTCGTAGCTCAGCGGGAGCGCGGCCAGTCCCCGCGCGCCGTAGTCCATCGCCGCCTGGAACAGGCCGGGGCTCGCGTCCGACGTGACGAGGATGACGCCCACCGCCGGGAAGCGCAGGGCGACTTCACGGATCAGCTCCAGTGCCGGCACCGGGCCGATCCGCTCGTGCACCACCACGACCTCGGGCAGTTCGTCGACCGACTCGGCGGCGAGGCGCGCGAGGGTGTCGATGAGCTGGGTCGAGTCGCCGACCGGAGCCACCGGTTCGGCGTCCGGGAGCTGGCTGAGCAGTGTGGTGATGGACCGGACCGCGTCCGCGTCACCGACTGCCGGGAGGATCCTCGTGGGCATGCCGGCCTCTCACTTGTCCTTCGCGAGCTGGTACGTCCGGTCCCTGTCGGGAACCGTGGTGTCGCTGCCGGGCGCCACCAGCGCGAGCCGGACCCGTTGGGCGAACGACTCCGCGTACGTGATGCGCTGGGCGTCGATGGTGGAGAGGGCGAAGGTGATCGGTACGGCGTCGGTGGGCTGCTGCTGGTTCTTGTCGCTCTCGCTCGGGTCCAGTGCCTTGATCTCGCCTACGTCCAGGACCTTCGCGTTCGTTACGATGATCTTGGACTGGGCGGGGTCACCCTCCCGCTCGCCCGCAAAGGTGGCGTACACGTTGACGGTGGAGCCCGGCGTGATCTTGCCGGCGACACCGGTCGCCGCATCGATCATGATGGCGACCTCCTGCTGCCCGGGCTGCAGGGCGGGCTGGTTCACGATCATGTCGCTCTGCAGCAGGGAGCCCGCCCGCAGAGTGGTGACGGCGATCTTGCCCTGGATCTCGCGGAGACTGGTGACCGCGTTCGCCGACAGCCAGCGCTTGGGCATCTTGATCTTCTCGAACTGGCCCGTCTTCAGCTCGGCGTAGGGCGCCACGTTGGTCTTGACCCGGTAGGCCGTGACCTCCGGGCCGACCTTGGACTTCACGTCGCTGATGACGGAGAGGACGCCGGCGAACGCGCCGAGGGCGCAGAGGACCGACAGGAGCAGGAGTAGCACGCCGCGGCGCTGACGGGAGTTCATGAACCGTACAACCTCATTGGGGATATCGGTCGAGCGGACGGGAATCGTGCGAGCGGTGCGTCTGGAGGTTCAGGACTCACCCGGCGGGGATTTGGTTCTCGAAGAGCGGTGGTGTTGCGGAACAGAAGACGCAGCGGTCACCGATGACGTCGACGCCGCACCAGTGACAGACTCCCTGCCGCACCGACGTGACCAGCTGGTACAGCACTGACAGGTCGGGGAGATAGGCGGCGAACTCGATCAGCCTGCCCGTGCCCCACCAGGCCGACGACTCGGCCGGCAGCGGCACCTCCCGCAGCCCCTGGACGCTCCACTCCTTGGCGAGGGTTCCGGTGACCCAGTCCGACTGCAGCTGTCCCTTGGCGGCCAGCATCCAGGTGCCGAACTCCGGTCCGGGGAGCGTGACTCCGGGGGCGATCTTCACCAACTGCGGCGCCGGGTGCGCGAGTACGCCGAACTGGCTGCCCGGCACCCAGGACTTGGCGTGCGACTTCAGGCCCACGGCGACGCGGTCGAGCCGGGCCACGGAGCCGAGCAGGGCCCCGGCGTGGATGTAGTGGGTGAGCAGCCGGCCGGCGGAGGCGAGGACTCCGGGGCTGAGGTCGCAGGAGGCCAGCTGTCTCAACTGGCGGGCCAGGACGGCCAGTCCGAGTGGGGGCAGATCCGGGCGGAACAGGGCGATACGGTCGCTCTCCAGAAGCGAGCGGATGGTGTGCAGACGTCGCTCCACCCCACGGGAGACCGCCTGTGAGCACACGACGATCACATGCCCGTGCTGGTCGATCAGGCTCTGCAGGCCGGCCAGTGCCTGTTCGAGCGGCTGTTTGTCCAGGTCCTGCAGGACGACGGCAGGCAGGGTCCGCTCGTCCTGCGCCGGCAGCGCCATGTCGGCACTGGTCACGGCAATGGCAGTTGGCACGCGCAGCTCCCCGTGTTACGCCGTCGATCCACCGGGGTTACTCCGGTACACCGAAATGACTTCACTGCGTGACTACCTCAGCACTGTATCCAGGCCTCTGTGACCGGAGAACAGCGTTTCTGTAGCTGGTAGGCAACTGCCGATTCACAAGATGCGCCAAAACGGGGCAGGTTGAGCATCTTGCCGGACCCAGTTCGACACTGGGCCTCCGTTTGGGCCCTCGGGCCCACGCCGCCCGACCCCGCCCGCACCTACCGTCACGGCCATCGGCAGCTACACCGATGACCAAGGAGGGGTGCGCATGTCTCGCGGGGGAGACATACGGCCGCGCACGCGACGGACGTACAGACACCGACGACGGACGTACGGACGCCCACGACGGGCATACGTACCCGAACGAGGGACGTATCGCTGCGACGACCGCGGCGCGACCGGCACCGAGTATCTCGGCATGGTCGTCGTCACGGCCGCGATCGTGCTCGGCGTCTCGGCCACCGGCCTCGGGCAGACGATCTACGGCAGGATCGCGGCCGAGGTCTGCAAGGTGGCCGGCGGCGGCAACTGCGGTGCGGGCAGCCCCGGTCCGGGCACGCCCCTCACCGACGCCGACTACGAGCCGGCCCTGTGCCAGGTCTCCTCGGTCACCGACAAGGCAGGCTCCAAGGCGAAGATCCTGTTCTGGGAGATCGGCAAGGAGTACGGCTTCCAGGAACAGCACCTCAAGGCGAAGACGGACGTCAACCACGACGGCAAGGTCGACGACAAGGACGAACTCGTCTATCTGACCTTCACCGACGCCGCGTCCGTCGGCGCGAAGAAGGACTTCAAACCAGGCATGAAGGTCGGCAAGTTCGGCACCGACAAGGTCGAGCTCGGCCTCGGCATCAAGGTCACCAACGGCGACACCTGGGTCTTCCAGAGCCCCGACGAGGCCAAGCAGTTCCGGGACGACATCGAGAAGCTGCAGATGTACGAGATTCGGCGCGAGTCGCCGGGCGGGGCCGAGGCCAGTCTCGGCGACAGCATCGCCTACCTCTTCGGCACGGGGCCGCTCAAGGACGAGGAGGAGACCGAGAAGCGGGTCAAGGACCACCTCGGCGACAACCGCAAGATCACCTACGGCAAGGTGGGCCTGGAGGCGTCCGCGTCCGCGGGCATCAAGTTCTCCGCGGCCGACGAGAAGAAGCTCAGCGCCACGCTCGGCGGCAACTTCAAGTACTCCCCCGACGTGACCTGGACGGACAACTCGTACAAGAACACCAAGTCGTACACCTACTCCTCGTCGATCGAGTACGGCACCAAGGTCGGATACGAGGCCGGCCCGGTCAGCGGCGAGTACTCGGCCTCCCGCACCCAGACCGGCACCATCACCGTCACCTACGACAAGGGCACGGGCAAGCTGGTCCGTATCGACATGACCCGCACGGTCGAGGACGGCGGCCAGAAGGACGGCGTCAAGGTCGGCGGCGACAACGGCAAGGACAAGAAGGACAAGCGGGGCGGCAGCGTCGGCGAGAAGGGCACCGACAGCTCCACCGGTATCGAGATCGTCACCAACTCCGTCAGCTTCGACCCCGGCCCGGAGGGCGACAAGGACCGGGCGATCGGCGAGCAGTGGCTGGACAGCAACAACGAGCAGATCGCGACGCCGTTCCAGTACATGTTCGACGACCATGCCCCGACCGGGCGCCCCGGCGCCGACGACCCCTTCGGGCAGCTGATGTTCGACAAGGGCCGGTCGAGCAGGATGAACTACACGGGCGAGGTCAACGCGGCCGAGTACGGCTTCGAGCTGAACCTCGGCCTGAGCCTCGGCCTGTCCGTCAGCACCGAGAAGAAGTCCGAGACGCTGACCGACGCGCAGTTCCTGGGCGCCCCTCGCGGCGACAGCCGCTCCTACCTTCCCTACAGCTACTGTGCGAACTGACGAGAGGGGAGCTCCCGCTGATGAAGACCCGCCGTACGTTCCTTGCCGCCGGCCTGCTGACCGCGTTGCTCGCCGGGTGCGGAGACGGGGGCGCGAACTCCGCCTCGGTGCCCGACGGCTGGGGGACGCTGAAGACGAAGGGCGTCGACGTGTCGTATCCGAAGGGATCCGGCGGATACGAGGAACAGGGCGGCGCCGAGCGCAGCAAGTACAACGCGGCGGCGGCCGTCCGCACCGAGAGCGGCAAAACCGTCTCCATCATCACCGTCCAACTCGACTTCACCCAGGCGAGTTCGGCCGAGCAGGCGGCGATCGCCGCCGAGGCCGGGATCCAGATGGGCGCGAGCGTCAAGGGCGAGAAGGACGTGAAGGCGGCCGGTGCCGACGAGGCCAAGCGGATCGACTTCACCTTCAAGTCGGCTGGCCAGGGCGACGATCCGCCCAAGGGAACACCGGTCAGGGGCGTCATAGTGACGGGCCTGGACTCCTCGGGCAAGACGTTCGCCGTGCGCGTCGACGCGGTGCGGGGCAAGCTCTCGGACGCGTACCTGGCGAAGATCGTCGACTCGGTGGAGGTGCACTAGCCGTGCACGTGCCGGGCGGTGGCTACGTCGTACTCGTGCTGCTCGTCGCGCTCTTCGGCGCGATCGCGGTGAAGTACGCCAGGCGGCTGGTGACCGTGGCACGGGTGCTGCGCCGCGGTGTCCGCGCATCCGGCGAATGCGTCCGCGTGGAGACCGAGCCGTACAACCGCTCGGACGCCACCCGTCACTTCTTCGCCTTCCGTACGGCGGACGGTACGCGAGTCGAGTTCGAGGACCTCGCGGGCTGGTCCACCGATGAGGGCACCCCGGTCACCGTCACCTACGACCCGAAGGATCCGCGGGGGACGGCGACCGTCGCGGGCCGGGGCAGCTGGTCCCCGGTCCTGCAGGCCCTGGCGCTGGCGGCGGGCTGCGGCATGGCGGCGCTGGGCTTCACGGTCCTGCTCTGCTACGAGGCTTTCGGAGGCGGCTGATGGCTCTCATGCGTTCCTGGGCCGTGGGCGTCCTGGTTCTCGTCGTCACCGAGTACATCCAGGTCCGAGTGGTGTACGACCACCTGGTGGGCCCCGCGGGGGTCGGCTCCTTCGCCGCGGCGCTGGCCCTCGTCCACGTGCCGAACCTGCTCTGCGTCGTCCTCGCGACGTGGGCGGCGGCCCGGGTGCATCCGGAGCCGTGGCGCCGGGCGCCCGCGCGCCATGTGGCGGCGGCCTGCGCGGTACCGGCGGCGGGCCAGTTGCTGGTGCTGTCGCTGCGGCCGGACCTGACGAACGTGTCCGGCCTCGCCCTGTGGATGTCGACGGGCGTACTGCTGGCGGGCTGCTCGATGGGCCTGCTGCTGGACAGCTGGTGGGAGGGCCGGGAGGCGTAAGTGCCGTCGGTCGGCGCCAAGTTGGTCTGGACCTCTTGACAGAGTAATTGGTCTGGACCAACTTGTTGTCATGTCCCCACGTAGACGATCCATACGACTCTGGTCGGGAGCGGTCACCACCGCTCTCGCCCTGTCCATGGCGGGCGCGGCTCAGGCGTCCGCCGCGGACATCAACAACGCCAGGAACTCCGGCTTCGAGTCGGGCCTGGCCAACTGGACCTGTTCCGCGAACAGCGGCACGACGGTCACCTCCCCCGTCCACGGCGGCACGGCCGCGCTGAAGGCGACGCCGGCCGGGCAGGACAACGCCCAGTGCACCCAGTCGGTGGCCGTCAGGCCCAACTCGACGTACACGCTCAGCTCCTGGGTTCAGGGCGGATACGCGTACCTGGGCGTGACCGGCACGGGCACGACCGACGTCTCGACCTGGACCCCGGACTCGTCGAGCTGGAAACAGCTGTCGACGAGCTTCACCACCGGGTCCTCGACCACGTCGGTGACGGTGTACACCCACGGCTGGTACGGACAGGCCGCCTACTACGCCGACGACGTCTCGGTGTACGGCCCGGACGGCGGCGGTGGCAGTGACCCGGCACCGACGGTTCCGGCCACGCCCGGCGGTCTGTCGGTGCCGGGTACGACATCGTCGTCCGTGTCCCTGTCCTGGAACGCGGTCTCGGGCGCCACGGGCTACAACGTCTACCGCAACGGCACGAAGGTGACGGCGGTGACGGGAGCGTCGGCGACGGTGACGGGGCTCGCGGCCTCCACCTCGTACTCCTTCCAGGTCACGGCGACGAACTCGGCGGGCGAGTCGGCGAAGTCGGCCGCCGTCACCGGGACGACCACGGCCGGCGGCACAGGCGGGGGCGGCGCGCTGCCCAGGCACGCGGTGACCGGCTACTGGCAGAACTTCAACAACGGGGCGACGGTCCAGAAGATCTCGGACGTCTCCTCCCAGTACGACATCATCGCGGTGGCTTTCGCGGACGCCACGACCACGCCGGGTGCCGTGACGTTCAACCTGGACTCGGCGGGCCTGGGCGGCTACACGGTCGACCAGTTCAAGGCGGACATCAGGGCGAAGCAGGCGGCCGGCAAGAAGGTGATCATCTCGATCGGCGGCCAGAACGGCACGGTGTCGGTGAGCGACTCGACCTCGGCGGCGAACTTCGCGAACTCGGTGTACTCGCTGATGCAGACGTACGGCTTCGACGGCGTCGACATCGACCTGGAGAACGGCCTCAACGCGACGTACATGTCACAGGCACTGCGCTCGCTGTCGGCGAAGGCGGGCTCGTCCCTGATCATCACGATGGCGCCGCAGACGATCGACATGCAGTCGACGTCGAACTCCTACTTCCAGACGGCCCTGAACATCAAGGACATCCTCACGGTCGTCAACATGCAGTACTACAACAGCGGTTCGATGCTGGGCTGCGACGGCAAGGTGTACAGCCAGGGGTCGGTCGACTTCCTCACCGCCCTCGCCTGCATCCAGCTCGAAGGAGGCCTCTCCCCCTCCCAGGTCGGCCTGGGCCTGCCGGCCTCGACGAGCGGCGCGGGCAGCGGCTATGTGTCACCGACGGTCGTGAACAACGCCCTGGACTGCCTCACCAAGGGCTCGGCCTGCGGCACCTTCAAGCCGTCGAAGACCTACCCCGACCTGCGAGGCGCGATGACCTGGTCGACGAACTGGGATGCGTCGGCGGGGAGTTCCTGGTCGAACGCGGTGGGGCCGCATGTGCACGGGCTGCCGTAGCTGAAAGGGAACGTGGAGCAAGCGCGTGCGCCCCTGCCCCGATGTCGTGGGCGGGGGCTCACACGCCGGTACAGCATGCGAGGGAGAACCTCACCGGGCACCACGCACTACCCGCAGACCGCGCACAGGCCGAGCTCGAACCACACCGTCTTGCCCGGACCGTCCTGATGGCACCCCCAGCGTCGTGCAAGCGCGTTCACCAGGAACACCCCGCGGCCGCTCTCCGAGGCGCCGGCGTCCAGCACCTGCGGGGTGCGGCGACCGGTGTCGTACACCTCGCAGCGCAGGACGCCGTGCGCGGCGGACAGGGTGAGCCGGAAGCGGCTCGCGGAGTGCAGCACGGCGTTGGTGGCCAGCTCGCTGACGAGCAGCTCGGCCACGTCCGTGAGGTCCTCCCGGTCCGTCAGGCCCCACTGCTCCAGCTGTCTTCGCACCTCTGCGCGCGCCTCTCGGACCGCGGTGGGGCGGGGATCGTACTCGACGCTCAGGTGGCCTGCCCGCAAAGGCGGTTGGGTGTACGCGGCGAATTGCGGGTCGGAGTCCGGGTGGGGGGTCCCGGAGAGATCAAGCATGCTCTCAGGGTGACCTCCCCGCGCGTGCGGCACACGGGGAGGACTACCTGTTTTCGTACCTGTCCTCGGGTAAGCGGTTACCCGTACTGAAGCCGTACGGTCGACCCCTCGTCGTCGTCCCGGACGTCGACGTAGGCGCACACCTGCCGGGCGAACCAGAGCCCCTGGTCCGGTTCCAGTTCGGGTGCGGGCGGGGGGACGAAGCCCGCCAGCGGATCACCGACCCGGCGTGCGGTGCGCAGTTCGCAGACGCAGGCGGGTGCCTCGCCCCACAGCCGGGCGTGGATGACGGGGCCGAGCGCGGCGGCCGCGGCGATGACCGCCTCGGTGAACAACTCCGCGTCCGCGGGCGCCAGTCCACGCACCGCCGTCGACCCGCGTACGGCGTCGGGGTGCGGCTGCCTGAACAGTTCGGCCCCGGCCGGGGGCAACGGCAGCGGCGCGGAGTCCAGTTCCGCCGTGAGCCGGACCGGGTCCTCGTAGACGCCGGTGTCCGGGTGCGCGCGGCGGGCCGCCTCGACGACGGCCTTGCCTGCGGTGCGGGTGTCGTAGGCGCACAGGGCCGTCGTCGCCATCGGGGCGAAGAGCAGGTTGGCGAGGGCCTCATAGCGGATCCACTCGGCGCTCTCCCGGACGGAGCGCCCCGCGCGGCCGTTCCAGACGGGTTCCATGAGGAGATGGATACGGCCGCCGGGGCCGGCGTGGGCTGCCAGGTAACCGGCGCCCTGGGCAACGGCGTTGGCGGCCGAGCCCGTGTACCACTCGGTGTGCGGGACGAGTACGGCGCCCTTCGCGTCGCCGCCGAGCGCGTCCCGCAGGAGGTCGAGTTTGTCGGGGGCGGCGATGGCCACCGGCGGGGGTTCGTCGGGAGCGCCGAGCCCTTCGGCGAGAAACGGCACGGCGGCGGCGACGAACTCGTCGTCCGCTCCGTACACGGCCATGCGATGGTCGAACGGGGTGGGCGTGGGGGTGGGGGTGGGGGTGGGTCGTGTGCGGGTCATGGGTTCTCCTCTCAGTGGGTCTGTCGGGTCCGGGAGGGGAGCCTGGACGTGGCTCAGCGCTGGGCCGTCACCCAGGCGGCGATCTGGCTGCGGTTGCTGAAGCCGAGCTTGCTGAGGATGCGTTCCACATGGCCTTCGGCGGTGCGGCGGGCGATGACGAGCCGGTCGGCGATCTGCTGGTTGGCGAGTCCCTGGGCGACGAGTTCGGCGACCTCGGCCTCGCGGCGGGTGAGAGCGGTGCAGGGGGCCGTACGGGTGGTGCGGCGGCCGTTGGTCCTCCGTGCCGGGGCGGGCTGTCCGGGCTGCCCGTCCTCGGTCGCGTAGGCGACGATCTCCGCGAGCCCGAGGGCGCCTCCTTTCTCGTACGACCGCTCGAAGGCGGCCCGTCCCAGGGCGCCCAGGACCCGCTCCCCGCTGCTGCGCCGGATGGAGTCGAGGACGGCCGAGCCCCAGCGGTCCCGGTCGATGTCGGCCCAGGTGCGGTCGGCGCCGCCGAGCAGGGCGGCCGCGTGGGTGTGGGCGCCGGCCTCGGTGGCGATGCGGGCCAGTAGGTCGAGGGTGAGGGCGATGCCGGTGACGTCGTGGACGGCGAGTTTGAGGCGCAGGGCCTCTCGGGCATGCCGTTCGGCCTCCTTCCAGTCCTGTTTGACGGTGTGGGCGAGGGCCAGCATCCGCAGGACGTACGAGCGCACCCATACCTCGCCGTGCTCCTCGCACAGCCGGCGCGCCCGTTCGCAGACCTCCACCGCGCGGTCGGCCTCGCCCAGGAAGCCCAGAGTGCAGGCGAGTTCGACCTGGTCGAGCCCGTACAGGCTGAGGTGCTGGCCGGGGACGCGGCCGCGGGCGACGGTGGCCTCGAAGTGTTCGAGCGCGGCGGGCAGCTCGTCACTGAACATGCGGATGACGCCGATGACGTAGGCGGCGTGGGCGGCCTCGGCCTGGTCGCCGAGCCGGCCGGCCAGGGCGTGGGCGTCGCGGGCGCGCCGCAGGCCTTCGGCCATGTCCTGGGTGGCGGCCGCGAGGAGGCCGGACACCCACAGGCCGCGGGCCCGCTCGGGGGTCGGTCCCGGGTTGGCGTCGAGGGCCCGCTCCAGCCAGTAGCGGCCCTCGCGGGGCGCCCCGCAGGCGTGCCAGTAGAACCACAGGGTGCCCGCGAGGCGCAGTGCGGCGAGGCGTTCGCCAGGGGCGGTGAGGCTGAAGTCGAGGGCGGCCCGCAGATTGTCCTGGTCGGCCCTCAGCCGGGCGACGATCTTCCGCTGTCCGGGCCCGAACCAGACGCGTTCGCAGTCGGCGGCCCGGCGCTGTGTCCAGTCGCGCTGGCGGCGCCTGGCCGCGCTCTCCTCGCCCGCCCGCTGCCGCAGTCGGTCGAGGCCGTAGTGCCGCAGCGTGTCGAGCAGCCGGTAGCGCACGCCGTCCGGTCCCGGCTCCCTCCCCAGTACCGACTTGTCGACGAGCCCGGCGACGGCTTCCAGGACGTCCTGCGGCCGCACCCTCCCCCAGCCTCCGGCCGGGGGGACCCCCGTCTCGCTTCGCTCACCGTCCGCGCACACCGCCTCCGCCGTCTCCAGGTCGAAGCCGGCGACCAGGACGGAGGCCCGCTCCCACACCAACTGCTCCTGTCCCGTGCACAGTTCGTAGCTCCAGTCAACGGCCGCGCGCAGGGTCTGGTGGCGGGGCAGGACCGCGCTGCTGCCGGCGGTGAGGAGGCGGTAGCGGTCGTCGAGGCGCTCCAGGAGCTGTTCGACGCCGAGGACGCGCATGCGTACGGCGGCCAGTTCGATGGCGAGCGGGAGACCGTCCAGGCGGCCGCACAGGCGGGCCACGGCGGCCCTGTTGTCGGCGGTGAGCTTGAACCCGGGGACCACGGCGGCGGCGCGGTCGGCGAAGAGGGCGAGAGCGGGGTAGGCGTCCGGCGCGCTGAGGTCGCCGTCAGGGTCGGGGACGGATAACGGCCGTACCTCCATGAGGTGTTCCTCGGTGAGGCCGAGGCGGTGCCTGCTGGTGGCGAGGATGCGGATGCCGGTGGTGCCGCGCAGGACGGCGGCGGCGAGGTCGGCGCAGGCCTGCAGCAGGTGTTCGCAGTTGTCAAGGACGAGCAGGAGGCGCCGGTCCCTCACCTGCTCGACCAGCGCGTCCAGCGGTGGCTGCGCGGAGTGGTCGTGCAGGCCGAGCGCGTCGGCGGCGGCGAGGGGTACGAGCGCCGGGTCGTGCAGTCCGGCCAGGTGCACGAAGCGCACGCCGTCCGGGAATGCGCGCTCGACGCGGGCCGCGACGCGGGCGGCGAGGCGTGTCTTGCCGACGCCGCCCGGCCCGGTCAGCGTCACCAGGCGCGCCCTGGCGAGCAGTTCGCGGCCTTCGGTCTGTTCGCCGCGCCGGTCGACGAAGCTGGTCGTCTCGACCGGCAGGTGACGGTCCCGTCGCGGCGCTGATCCGCCCATGATCAGCCAGTCCTCTGGAGGGGTGGGGTCGAGAATCCGGAGGGCCCGGATCCTCTTGCGCGAACCTTCACTCTGCTCGGTTTTCGGCATATATGCACGCGCCGGTCACACCCGCGAGTGCACTTTGCCGGAGGCCTGTGCGCGGGTTACGGGCATGCGTACACTGCGCGGCCGACGACCGAAAGATCCACGCCCCGGCCCCTCGGACCGGGGAAAAGCCCCAGTGACGCGGCTAGTTGGTGTCCTCTTCCGAGGCGTCCTTGGCCTCGGTGTCCTTGGCCTCGGTGTCCTTGGCCGCCGCGGTGTCTTCTTCCTCAGCGCCCTCTACCTCGGCGCTCTCTTCCTCAGCGCCTTCTTCGAAGTAGGCGTCGAGGACCGCGTCCAGCTGTTCTTCCCACTCGTCGAAGCGCGCACGGGCCGTCGCCTCGATCTCGATCGGGTACCAGCGGCGGTCGGGCGTGTGGACGGTGATGGTGAACCGCTTGCCGAAGCGCGGGGATTCGGTCTCCACGGCGCCGATCTCGTCCCAGCGGAACTCGCACTCCTGGTCGTCCAGGGTGAGCCGTACGCCCTTGTGGTCGGCGACGATCTTCGCGCGGCGGTCGGAGGCCTCGAAGACGGGGCCCTCGGGAGCCTCCTCGCCGTCCGCGGAGGCTTCGCCGTCGGCGGAGTCCTCGTCGGCGGCCGGTTCTCGCTCCGCGGCCTCGGTCCTCGCTCCCTCGGGCTCGGCGTCCTCGTCCTCGGACTCGACGTCTTGCGCCTCGACCTCCTCCGGTTCCTCGGACGCGGGTGAGGTGAGCCCGGGGATGAATGCCGGGTCGAACCCGGCGCCCTGCACGGGCTCGCCCTTCAGGGGCTGGCTGCTCGATCCTATGCGCTGCTCCACAGCGGGCAGTATGGTCGAAGATCCTGTGCCGGACACAGTCAGCCCCTCACTTCGTTATCAGACGCCTACACGAACACGCCCAACACCGCGGCGTGCCACGGCGGGAGGACCGCTGGAGCGTACCTGGCCGGGGCGGGCGGCGAGCAGGCCCGCGATCGCCTCCGGCACCACCAGGGCGATCAGGACGGCCACGGGCACCCGCCAGCCGTGGGTGACGTCGTGGAGCACCCCGATGGCCAGCGGGCCGAGGCCGGCCAACAGGTAGCCGACGGTCTGCGCCATCCCCGAGAGGTCGGCGGCGGACCGCGCGCCGTCCGTGCGCAGCCCGAGCAGGGTGATGGCCAGCGGGAAGGCGCTGCCGGTCGCCGCACCGAGCAGGCACACCCACACCCAGCCGTAGGCGGGGGCCAGCAGCAGACCCGCGAGGGAGACCGGTTTCGCCACGACCACGGCGACCACGAGGAGCCGCTGGTTGCGCATCCGGGCGGCCACGACGGGGACGACGAAGCCGAGCGGGATGCCGATGGTCAGCATCACCGACATCATCAGCCCGGCCTGCCCGGGTGTGTAGCCGTTCGCGTGCATGATCTGCGGCAGCCACGCCACCAGCACGTAGAACATCAGCGACACCAGCCCGAGGAACGCCGACACCCACCAGGCGAGCGCGCATCGCAGCAGCGATCCGCCCGCCGACCCCGGCTCCTCGGGCGGCGTCGTCCCGCGACGCGTGCCGACCGCTCCGGCCGCTCCCGGTGCGGCGAGAAGCCCCCACACCGCCGCGGCCAGAGCGGCGGGCACCGCCCACACCGCGAGGGCGAACTGCCATCCGGCCGCGGTGCACAGCGGCACCGCGGCTCCGGCGGCGAGTGCGCCGAAGAGGGCCATGAGCGTCATGGTGAGACCGGTGAACAGGCCGATCCGCCGGGCGAAGTGGTCCTTGACGACCGCGGGCATCAGTACGTTGCCGATGGCGATCCCGGCGCCGGACAGCACCGTTCCGGCGAAGAGCGCCGCCGGCCACGGAAGTGCCCGCAGGGCGGCGCCGAGCGCCAGCACACCGAGGGCGGCGCACACGGCGGTCCGAGTGCCGAACCGGCGGGCGAGGCGCGGCGCGAGCCAGGCGAAGGCGCCCAGGCACAGCACCGGCAGTGTCACCAGCACACCGACCTGGGTGCCGGACAGGGCGAGTGCCCGCTGGACGTTCCCGACGAGCGGCGGCATCCCCGTGATCGCCGCGCGGAGATTGATGGTCAGCAGGATCAGGCCGGCGATGAGCCGCAGCCTGGATTTCACGAGTGTTCCCCCATGCACGTGCGTTCCCCCATGGACATGGCGGCGGTCCCCTCCTCCGTCCAGGAGAGGACCGCCGGGCTCTGGAAGGTGCGTTCCGGTCAGACGCCCACGCCGTGGCCGACCGGACACTTCGCCCTGCCCGCGGTGCGGAACGCCGCGCCGGCGGCCGAGCCCGTGACGGGAGTGCCAAGTTCCTTGAGGATCTCGTCGGACAGCAGGTCCTCCTTGCCCTTCAGGGCGTCGGCGACCTTTGCGTCGGACACGAACACCAGCTCCGCGGCGACGTTGTCCTGAACGATGCGCGCCAGGTTGTCCAGCGCCACCCCGATCGGGTCCGACGGCAGCTGCGCCGTGGGGATGTCGATCAGGTGGGTGTTCACGTTCTTCTGGTTCATCATCGGCTTGATGATGATCTCCGCCTGGTTCAGGACCGAGGTCGTCCAGATCGACAGCACCACCGTGTACAGGTCGGCCCAGGCCCCCTCGCCGATCTGCGCCCGCCACTTCCTGCACAGGCCCTGCACGCCGGAGATCTGCGCCGCGGCGGCGTACTGCATGTTCACCCGGATCGACGGGTGGACGCGTCCGGCGAAGACCTGGAACGAGGCGATGTCGAAGGCACGGGCACGGACGGAGTCGGCGATGAACGTCAGCGCCTCGTCGAGGATCTTCGCGCAGGAGTCGTGCAGTTGCTGCGGCAGGCCGGCCGCGGTGAGGTTGTCCTTCGCAGTGGTCAGTTGTTCCGCGAACGCCTTCAACGGCGTCGTCCAGGCGTCGGTGCCGGGGCCCTTCATCGCCACCATGGCGAGGTCGTGGGCGTCGATGCGGTCGGCGTTGGCGACGTTGGGGACCTTGCCCGACAGGTACTCGGCGATCGTGGAGTAGATGCCCAGCGGCACGTGGGCGATGGACTTCGCCAGCTCGAACTCCTCCGCCACGGGGTGCTCGACGTACTGCTTGCCCTTGTGGACGAGGGTGAAGGTGCCGCCCTTGGCGTCGTTCTGCACGACGATGACCGGGCCGAGATTCTTGGCCAGGTCGGCTTTCAGCGCCGCGTAGTTGGTCCGCATGGCCGCGTTCACCGCGCGCAGGGAGTCCCGGGCGGTCTGGACGTCCGCCGCTTGCACCACGTCCACCGCTTCGGCGGCTGTCGCGGCGTCGAGGACGGGTGCCGCGTGCGACTGGGCGGCCGTGTGGCCCAGGAAGGTCGCGGCGCCGATTCCGCCCGCGCCGCCGATGAATGTCCGGCGTGTTGCCATGGCTTGCTCTCCGTAACGAAGTGGTCGTCGGGTGTTCCCGCCGTGGGGAGCGGTGGCGTGGGGGGAACTGACCCGCCGGGAGCCATGAAGGGCCGGGACGCGGGAGCAAGAAGGGGGAAGCGGGGGGAAAGGCCCCTCTCCGACAGCGCAAGGGCTGTGGGACCGCCGGAGAGGGGGAACTGCGGTGCGCTACGTCGGCGCAGTGTGGGTGTTGTGGGTGTTGTGGGTGTTGTGGGTGTTGTGGGTGTTGTGGGTGTAGGTGCCGGTGCGGGTGTGGGAGAGGACGACGACGCCGTCCGGGTCAGACCAGCTCTTTCCCGGAGGCCACGACGACGCCGTACGCGTCGGCGATGGCCGCCAGTGCGCTGCGGTGCAGTTCGTCGGCGGACACGTCCACGATCGACCGGGTGGCGCAGGTGTCCGCGGGGACGGTGGGCTTGTTGCCGCGCACGGCCGCGGAGGCCGACGTGTACGCGATGCACATGTGCGTCATGAACCCGGCGATGATCACGGACTCGTTCCCGGCCTCGTCCACGAGCTTGCCGAGGTCGGTCCCGTGGAAGGCGTCCGGGGCCTGCTTGACGACCACGGGCTCGCCGTCGACCGGCGCCACACCGGCGTGGATCTCCCCGATCTCCGTGCGGATGTCGTAGGGCGAGCCCTCACCGCCGTCGTGCTGGACGTGGATCACCTTGGCTCCGGCGCCACGGGCACGGGAGAGCAGGTCCGACGCCGCTTCCAGGGCGGGCTTCCAGCCGTCGAGCTCCATCACACCGCGGGTGTAGGTGTTCTGGTAGTCGACGAGGACGAGCGTCGAGGACGCGAGGGCCGCGGGGGTGTGGTCGGCACCGCCGAGTTCGCGCAGCGTCTTGCTTGCCACAGGTCTTCTCCAAGGTTCCGGGGACGTGCGTACCGTGTTCAACACTCTGTTGAACACACATGCGACGCTATGGCCGGAACGAGGGCCTCGGCAATGACGCACGACTTGCAGAAACCGACGCCCGGATCCGCAGGCGAAACAGGGGGACACAGGGTGGGGACCGTGGGGACCGTCAACCGGTTGATCGTGATCGTGCTGTTCGAGGGCGTCGACCTGCTCGACGTCACCGGCCCGCCCGAGGTGTTCTCCCTCGTGACGCGCGAGAGCGTCGAGCGGGGCGGCTACGAGGTCGTGCTGGCCGCCGAGACGCCGGCCGCGGTGACGACGGCGGCAGGGGTACGGATCCTGCCCGACACCACGTTCGACGAAGTCGGCGTACGGGCGATCGACACGCTGCTGGTGCCCGGTTCCGTCGAGGTCGACGGCGACGGCCGCGTCCTCCCCGTCATCGAGCCCGGCACGGTGGCCCGGGTGAAGGCGCTGGCCGCCCGTTCGCGGAGGGTGGCCTCGGTGTGCGTCGGTGCGCACATCCTCGCCGCCGCGGGGCTGCTCGACGGCAAGCGCGCGACGACGCACTGGTCGACCGCGCGGCGGCTCGCGGCCGACCATCCGGCGGTGCGGGTCGACCCGGATCCGATCTTCATCCGAGAGGAAGGCGAGGTGTGGACGGGCGCGGGGATCAGCGCCTGCCTGGACCTGTCCCTCGCGCTGGTCGCGGAGGACTTCGGCGAGCCGGTGGCACTCCGGGTCGCCCGCCAACTCGTGATGTACCTGAAGCGGTCGGGCGGGCAGTCCCAGTTCAGCGTGCCGTTGGAGCCGGTGTCCCCGACGCGGCGCATCGAGGACCTCCGGCATCACGTCCTGAACAACCTGGACCGGCGTCTGACCGTCCCGGACCTGGCCGCGTACGCGCATGTCAGTGACCGGCAGCTCACCCGGATCTTCAAGACCGAACTCGGCGTGACACCGCATGCCTACGTCGAGTCGGCGCGGGTGGAGATGGCCGGCCACCTCCTGGAGACGACCGACGACACGCTGGAACGGGTCGCCTCCGTCTGCGGGTTCGGCACCGTCGACACCCTCTTCCGGGCCTTCCGCCGCCGCCTCAGCACGACACCGGGCGAGTACCGGGCCAGATTCCGCCCCGGCCCGGCCTGACCCGCTACACGAACAGGCTCACCACGCCCGCCACCACGAACCCCGCCACCGACAGCACCGACTCCAGCACCGTCCACGTCTTCAGCGTGTCCCGCTCGCTGATGCCGAAGTACTTGGCGACCATCCAGAATCCGCCGTCGTTGACGTGCGAGGCGAAGATGGAGCCGGCCGAGATGGCCATGATGACGAGGGCGACGAAGGCCTGGGAGTGGTGCCCCTCGGAGAGGAGCGGGGCCACGATGCCGGCCGTCGTGACGATCGCCACGGTCGCCGAGCCCTGGGCGACCCGCAGGACGAGGGAGATCAGGTAGGAGAGGACGAGGACCGGGAGGCCCACGTCGTGGAAGGTGTCCGAGAGGGCCTGGGCGACGCCGCTCGCCTTCAGGATCGCGCCGAAGATCCCGCCCGCGCCGACCACGAGCAGGATGTTGCCGACCGGCTTGAGCGAGGCCGTGGACACGGTCTCCAGGGACTTGCGTGACCAGCCGCGGCGGATGCCCAGCAGGTAGTAGGCGAGCAGCAGCGCAATGGTCAGGGCGACGAAGGGATGGCCGAAGAACTCGATCACCGAGCGGCCCGTGGAGGGGTCGAGCGCGATGGAGGAGAAGGTGGCCGCCAGGATCAGGATCAGCGGGGTGCCGATGATCCCGAGGACCGTGCTCAGCGGCACCGGAAGCTCGCGCGGCGCCACACCCTGGTCGTAGCTGCCGTCCGTCACCACGCCTTGCTCACGCTGCCCGTTGCCGCCAACCGTCACCACCGTCCGCACGGGGGCCGCCAGCTTCGCCTCCGCCGCGGCCTCCACCATGTCCTGCGGTACGGCCACGAAGATGCGGCGGCCGATCCACGCGGCGTACGTCCAGGCGGCCAGGACCGCGGGGATGCCGCAGATGACGCCCATCAGGATGATCCAGCCGAGGTCCACGTGGAGCAGGGCGGCCGCGGCCACCGGTCCCGGGTGCGGGGGCAGGAACGCGTGGGTCATCGACAGGCCGGCCAGGAGCGGCAGGCAGTACAGCAGGATCGACTTGCCCGAGCGCTTGGCGGCGGCGTAGACGATCGGCGCGAGGACGAAGATGCCGACGTCGAAGAAGACAGGGATGCCGAAGATCAGGCCGGTGAGGCCCATCGCGAGGGGTGCGCGCCGCTCGCCGAAGAGGTCCAGCAGACGTGAGGCCAACACCTCTGCCCCGCCGCTGACTTCGAGCATCGCGCCCAGCATCGTGCCCAGGCCGATGATGATCGCGACATGGCCGAGGATGCCGCCCATGCCGGTCTCGATGGTGGAGACGGCGTCCGACCGCTGCACCGTGCCGAAGAGTTCGGTGACGGACAGGCCCGCCAGCAGGCCGACGGTTATGGAGACGGCGAGCAGGGCGACGAACGGCTGCAGCCTGACCTTGATGATCAGGAAGAGCAGCAGCACTATGCCGATGGCGGCGACCGTCAGGAGACCGGCCGTCCCGTCGAGCAGGAGGAGCAGGCCTCCGGTGTGGGGTGGGGCGGCGGGGGCGTCTGCGGCGAGCGGCTGGGACATTTGGGGGTCCTCTGCTTGAGGGCATACGGCTTTCGGGCAGGGGGGATCGCGGCACGGCGCCCCGGGAAGGAGGGGCACCGCACCGTGATGACGTACGGGGTACGGGAGTTGGGGGAGTTGAGGGAGCGTCAGCCGAGGACGGCCAGCGCGTCGATCTCGATGAGGAGCCCCGCGGGCAGACCGACGTACACCGTCGTGCGCGCGGCGGGCGGCTGGGTGAGGCCCTGCTCCTCGAAGTAGGTGTTGTAGACGCCGTTCATCTCGGCGAAGTGGTCCACGTCCGTGAGGTAGACGCGGATCATCATCACGTCGTCCCAGCTCGCGCCGCCCTCTTCGAGGATCGCCTTGACGTTGGCGAGGGTCTGGAGGGTCTGCTCGCGCAGGGTCGGGCCGGCGGGCGTGGGGGCCTTGCCCTCCTCGGCGGGCAGGAAGCCGACCTGCCCTGCGACCTGCAGGATGTTGCCCTTCTTGACGCCGTGGGAGAACTTCGCGGGCGGGGTGGTGTGCGTCTTGGGGGTGAGCGCGATCTTCTCGGTCATGCGATGCCCTTCATTGCGATGCCCTTCGTTGCGGGGGTCTTCATTCGGTGTCCTTCACGGGCGTTCGTCCCGAGTACTCCCCGCTGATCGCGTCGGCCGTGCGGCGCACCAGCGGGAGCAGGGTGAGGAGTTCGTCGGCGGTGACGACGACGTTCGGCGCGGAGACCGACATCGCGGCGACCACCCGGCCGTCGGCACCGCGGAGCGGCGCGCCGACGCAGTTGATGGACTCCTCGTGGCCGCCGAGGTCGGTGGCCCAGCCCTGATCGCGCACCTTCTCCAACTCCCTTAGAAAAGCGGGGGCGTTGGGAGTGGACCGGGCCGTGTACATGGGGTAGTCGAGCTTGTCGGCGACGGCCCGGCGCTCGACTTCGGGCAGATCGGCGAGCAGCAGCTTCGCCACCGCCGCGACGGTGATCGCCACCGGTTTCCCTATCCGCGAGTACATCCGGACCGGGTACCGGCTCTCCACCTTGTCGATGTAGAGGACCTCGGACTCCTCGTACACCGCGAGATGGACGGTGTGCCCGCACTGCTCGTTGAGGCGGACGAGGTGGGGGTGCGCGATCTCGCGGATGTCGAGGTTCTCCATGGCCTCCTGGGCGAGCGCGATGAGGCGGGCGCCGAGGCGGTAGCGCTGGTCGGACTGGCGGTAGACCAGGCCGTGCTCGTGCAGTGTCCTGAGCAGCCGCAGGGCCGTGGACTTGTGCACGCCGAGCCGGTCGGCGACCTGGCCGAGGTCGGCGGGCCCCTCGGCGAGCAGCGGCAGGATGCTGAGCGCGCGGTCGACGGTCTGGCTCATGGCGTACGTGCCTCCTTCTCGGCCCGGTCACGGGCGTGATCGACGGCTTGTTGCGTCCAGCCGGGGCCGAGTCGAAGTCTCCCCCACGCGTCCTCGTCCAGGGCCGCGAGGCGGTCGGCGTGGCCGCGGGCGGGAGGCGCGGCGAGGTCGCCGGGGGCGGTGAGGGCGGCGGCGGCCCAGAGGTGGCCGTGGCGCAGGCGGGCCGGGGTGGGCAGCCCGCGCAGGGTGGCCGACAGGAAGCCGGCGGCGAAGGCGTCCCCGGCACCGACGGCGGCCACCACGTCCACACGCGGGGCGGGAACGAAGGTGGCGGCGTTCCCCGTGTCGAACACGGTCGCCCCCCGGCCGCCCTGCTTGACGACGAGCACCTCGGGATCGGGGAAGGCGGCCCGGACGGCCTCGGCGCCCCGGAGCGCCCACACGTCCTCGGCCTCGTCCTCCCCCACGAACACCAGGTCGGCGCCGCGCGCCAGTTCCAGCAGCAGGCCGGGCCCGTCGGCCTGCCGCCACACCGCGGGCCGGTGGTTGATGTCGAAGGAGACGAGCGGCCGGTCCTGGCGGGGCGCGGTCAGTTCACGTACGAGGCCGAGACAGGCGTCGGACAGCATCGGTGTGATCCCCGACAGGTGCAGCACCCGCCCCGCCCGCACCGCGTCCAGGTCCGTGTTGCCCACGGCCATCGCGGAGGCGGCCGACCCGGCGCGGTAGTACGCCACCTCATGGGCGTCGGTGGCCCGGTCACCGGCCGTGCGGAAGTAGATGCCGGTCGGCCGCGCCGGGTCCCGTCGTACGGCGGTGACATCGACGCCGTGGGCCCCGATCGCCTCGACCAGGTGGTCGCCGAACCCGTCGGCGCCGACCCTGCTCACCCATCGCGTCGAGTGCCCGGCGGCCGCGAGCGCGCACGCCACGTTGGACTCGGCACCGCCGATGGCGCGGTCGAAGGAGGGAACGTCGGCGAGGCGGCCCGGGCGGGTGGGCAGGAACGTGACCATGGACTCGCCGAGCGCGACGACGTCCACGACGTCGGGGGCATTCACGATGGTCGCGGCTCCTTGCGGTCCGGGGTCGTGGCGGCTCCATTGACCCGGCGTTGGCCTGGATGTTAGACAGCGGTAAGCGACATACGCAATGGACGTTGCAGAGACTGCAACCCACCTGATCAGGGAGGCCTCGTGTCCCTCGACACCGGTACCGAAGCGCTCGCCCGCCTCGCCGAGGAACGCGTCGACCACCGCTTCAAGGGCCTCCCGCCGGACGCCGACGGCCTGACCGTCGGCGAGCTGGCAGCCCAGCGCCGCAACCTCTTCACCGACGGCTTCGCGACCCCCGTACTCGCCCTGTCCGCGGAGCGCCTGGAGCACAACCTCGCGCTCATGGAGACCTACGCGGCCCGCCACGGCCTGGTCTTCGCCCCGCACGGCAAGACCTCCATGGCACCCAGGCTGTTCCGGCAGCAGATCGAGCGCGGGGCGTGGGGGATCACGCTCGCCGTGCCGCACCAGGTGCGGGTGGCGCGGGCGTTCGGGATCCGGCGGGTCTTCCTCGCGAACCAGCTCGTGGACCCCTCGGCGTTGCGCTGGATCGCCGGCGAGCTGGAGTCCGACGGCGACTTCCGCTTCGTCTGCTACGTCGACTCCGTGCACGGCGTCCGCCTGATGGACGAGGCACTGCGGGGGACGTCCCGCCCGGTGGACGTGGTGGTCGAGCTCGCCGCCGGCGAGGGCGCCCGTACCGGTGTCCGTACGGAGGCGGAGTGCGCGGCGGTCGCGGACGCGGTGGCGGCGGCCGGGACACTGCGGCTCGTCGGTGTCGCGGGCTACGAGGGCGAGGTCCCCGGGGCCGACCCGGAGCGGGTGCACGCGTGGCTGCGCCGGCTGGTCGCGCTGGCCGTGGACTTCGACAAGGCCGGGCGGTTCGCGGGCCTGGAGGAGATCGTGGTGAGCGCGGGCGGCAGCGCCTGGTTCGACGCGGTGGCCGACGTGTTCGCCGAGCTTCCCGAACTCTCCGCGCCGGCCTTGAAGTTGCTGCGCTCGGGGGCGTACGTCTCGCACGACGACGGCCACTACCGCAAGATCACCCCCTTCAACCGCGTCCCCGGGGAGGGTGCCCTGGAGCCGGCCTTCCGCCTGTGGGCGCAAGTGGTCTCCCGCCCCTCCCCCGAGCAGGCCTTCGCCAACGCGGGCAAGCGGGACGCGGCGTACGACCTGGGCCTTCCCCTCGCGCAGGTCGTCCGCCGGGACGGCGCCGAGCGCCCGGCGACGGGTGTCTCGGTGACCGGCCTGTCCGACCAGCACACCTGGCTGCGGACCACTGCCGAGGCGGACCTGGACGTCGGAGACTGGGTGGGGATGGGTCTGTCCCATCCGTGCACGTCCTTCGACAAGTGGCAGCTGATCCCGCTGGTCGAGGCGGACGGCACGGTGGTCGACTACATCCGCACGTTCTTCTAGGAGGAGTCGTGGAGCAGCTCGTCATCCGGGACGCGGACGTGGTGGACGGCAGCGGTGAGCCGGCCTACCGCGCGGACGTGGTGGTCGACCGCGGCAGGATCGCGTCGATCGTCAAGGAGGCCGCGGCGGCGGGCTGCCAGCGCCCGAAGGCCATGCGGGAACTGGACGCCGAGGGGCTGGTCCTCTCCCCCGGCTTCATCGACATGCACGCCCACAGCGATCTGGCGGTCCTGCGCGACCCGGACCACAGCGCCAAGGCCGCACAGGGGGTCACCCTTGAGGTCCTGGGCCAGGACGGGCTGTCGTACGCGCCCGTGGACGACCGCACGCTCGCCGAGGTGCGCCGGACGATCACCGGCTGGAACGGCCACGGCGACGACATCGACTTCGACTGGCGTTCGGTCGGCGAGTACCTGGACCGGCTGGACCACGGGTTCGAGGGCCGGGGGATCGCGGTGAACGCGGCGTATCTCATCCCCCAGGGGACGGTCCGCATGCTGGCCGTCGGCTGGGAGGACCGGGAGGCGACCCCGCGGGAACTCGACCGCATGCGCCGGCTGGTCGCCGAGGGCATGGAGCAGGGCGCGGTCGGCATGTCGTCCGGGCTGACCTACACACCCGGCATGTACGCCAAGGACTCCGAACTCACCGAGCTGTGCAGGGTGGTGGCGTCCTACGGCGGCTACTACTGCCCGCACCACCGCTCCTACGGCGCCGGGGCCCTTGAGGCGTACGAGGAGATGGTCGCCCTGACCCGGGAGGCGGGCTGCTCGCTCCACCTGGCCCACGCCACGATGAACTTCGGCGTGAACGAGGGCCGGGCGCCGGAGCTGCTGACCCTGCTGGACGGGGCCCTCGCGTCCGGGGCGGACATCAGCCTGGACACGTACCCCTACACGCCCGGCTGCACCACCCTGGTGGCGATGCTGCCGAGTTGGGCGGGCGAGGGTGGCCCGGAGGCGGTCCTCAAGCGGCTGGCGGACGAGGAGACGGCCGAGCGCATCCGGCACCACATGGAGGTCGTGGGCGCGGACGGCTGCCACGGCGTACCCATCGAGTGGGACACGATCGAGGTCTCGGGCGTCACGGATCCGGCGCTGGGCGACTTCGTCGGCCGGACGGTCAGGGAGTCGGCGGACCTGCGCGGCGAGTCGCCGTGGGCGACGGCCCGTCGCCTGCTGGTGGAGGACCGGCTGGGTCCCACGATCCTGCAGCACGTGGGCCATGAGGAGAACGTCCGGGCGATCATGCGGCACCGGGTCCACACCGGCGGCTCGGACGGCATCCTGCAAGGCGCGAAGCCGCATCCGCGCGCCTACGGCACCTTCCCGCACTATCTCGGCCACTACGTGCGGGAGTTGGGCGTGCTGTCCCTTGAGGAGTGCGTCGCCCACCTCACGTCCCGGCCCGCCGCACGGCTGCGGCTGCCGGACCGGGGTCTGGTCCGCGAGGGGTACCGGGCGGACCTGGTCCTGTTCGACCCGCAGGCGGTGGCGTCGGGGTCGACGTACGAGAATCCGCGCGCGCTCCCGAAGGGCATCGAGCATGTCCTGATCGACGGGCGGTTCGTGATCGAGGACGGGCGGCGCACGGATGTGCTGGCGGGGCGGGCGGTCCGTCGCAGTCCCGTGTGACGGAACGCCCCACCGCGCACTACGGCTTGGGCAGGACGCATCCGCTCTTGCTGAGGTCGAGCTTGTTGCCGGCGCCGAAGCAGGCCGGGATCTGGTAGGTCTCCTCGGCGTAGTTGATGCCCTTGCGGACCGTCACGTTGCCGCTCTGGTCGACCTCGCAGGGGTTGTTCTCGGTGCAGCGCTCGCCGTCCTCGTTGCCGGTGTTGTTGACGGCGACGACCTTGCCGGTGGCGTTGTCGATGACCGGCGAGCCCGAGGTGCCGCCGATGGTCTGGCAGGCGGACGTGTAACGGACCGAGTCCTTCCAGGTCCAGTCGCCCTCCTTGATGCGGTAGACGAAGCCGTCGATGTTGCAGGCGTACGTGCGCTTCCAGTAGCCGGAGACGACGGTGATCGCGGTGCCGGCGGTCGGGTGGGTGTCCTGCAGGGTGAGCGGGCTGATGCCGTACGAGCTCTTGATCGCCGCGTAGGTGGTCGTCAGCCGGTAGATCGTGACGTCGGTGTCGGTCATGGTCGAGTAGACGACCTGGTTGGCCCGGAGCGTGGCGATCTTGCTTCCGGAGGAGTTCAGCAGTCCGAAGGTACGGCTGGAGGACTGGCCGGTGATGACCTCGCCGGGCTCCGGGAAGCCGGTCTCCAGGCAGTGGCCGTTGGACATGACGAGCGCCGGGTCGGAGTCCGCGGAGTTCGGGAAGCGGATGACGGAGCCGGAGCAGTTGCTGAGCGAGACGGTGCCGGCGAAGTTGACGGCCTTGACGGCGGGCGTGGCGGTGCCGTTGGTGGACACCGGTGCCGCGACCGCTGGTGCCGCGCCGGCCCCGGCCATCACCAGGGCGAAGAGCGCGGCGCCGAGAGGCTTCTTCATGTGGGGGTCCCCTCTTGCGACTTGGGCGACCGGAGATTTTCCGGCCGCCCATATTTGACATGTGCATTCTGAAGGGAAAGGGGTGGCTGGGCAAGGAGTTCTTTCCGGCGGGGCGCGTCAGGCCGCGGGCGGCACACGTTCGGCGGCCCGTTCACCCACTCGGGCGACCCGGGCATGACCACCGCTCACGGAGACGCATGGGGCCCCTGGGACCGCCACTGGCGATAACCACCCAAATCGCCGCGTCTCACGTGGTGGAAAACACGGCCCAAGAGGCGTTACCGGGCCGTAAGCTCCCAGACATGCAGGTGATCCAGTCGACCAAGCTCGCCAACGTCTGTTACGAGATCCGGGGCCCGGTGCTCGAGGAGGCGATGCGGCTGGAAGCGGCCGGGCACCGCATTCTCAAGCTGAACACCGGCAACCCGGCGGCGTTCGGCTTCGAGTGCCCGCCCGAGATCCTGGAGGACATCCTCCGCAACGTGTCGACGGCGCACGGCTACGGCGACGCGAAGGGCCTGCTGGCCGCGCGCCGCGCGGTCGTCATGCACAACCAGACCCTCGGCATCGAGACGGACGTCGAGCACGTCTTCGTCGGCAACGGCGTCTCCGAGCTGATCGTGATGGCCATGCAGGGCCTGCTCGACGACGGCGACGAGGTCCTCGTACCGTCGCCCGACTACCCGCTGTGGACGGCCGCCGTCTCGCTCTCCGGCGGCACGGCCGTGCACTACCGCTGCGACGAGCAGTCGGACTGGATGCCCGACCTCGCGGACGTCGAGCGCAAGGTCACCGACCGCACCAAGGCGATCGTCATCATCAACCCGAACAACCCGACGGGGGCCGTGTACGACGAGGCGATGATCAAGGGGCTCACCGACATCGCCCGCCGCCACAACCTGCTGGTCTGCTCGGACGAGATCTACGACAAGATCCTCTACGACGGCGCCACGCACACCCCGACCGCGAAGGTCGCCCCGGACCTGCTGACCCTCACCTTCAACGGCATGTCGAAGGCGTACCGGGTGGCCGGCTACCGGGTCGGCTGGATGTCGATCTCCGGCCCGCGCGCGCACGCGGACTCCTACATCGAGGGCCTGACGATCCTCGCGAACATGCGCCTGTGCGCGAACATGCCGGGACAGCACGGCGTGGTCGCCGCACTGAGCGGCCGGCAGACGATCAACGACCTGGTGCTGCCGGGCGGACGACTGAAGGAGCAGCGGGACGTCGCGTACGAGCTGCTCACCCAGATCCCGGGCGTGACCTGCGTGAAGCCCAAGGGCGCGCTGTATCTCTTCCCGCGTCTCGACCCCAAGGTCTTCAAGATCAAGGACGACCGGCGGATGGTCCTGGACCTGCTGCGCCGCGAGAAGATCATGGTCGTGCAGGGGACCGGGTTCAACTGGGTGGAGCCCGACCACTTCCGGGTCGTGACCCTGCCGTCGGTCGGGGATCTGCGGGACGCGGTCACCAGGATCGGGAACTTCCTGGACGGCTACGGCCAGCCGTAGATCTTTTGCGTTCGCTCAACTTTAGACGAAATCTAAGCTAGGATGGTTTCCTGACAGCACGGGAGGCCATCCATGTACGAACCGATCCGCACCAAGTCGGTGCACAGCACGATGGCCGGCACGCCCTCCGACTTTCCGCACCGGTCGCGCGAGGAGGAGCTGGACATCCAGCTCGCGGGTCATCTCGCGGCGCTCCTCGCCGTCACGGACGAGCTGCGGACCCTGGCCCCCGCCGAGGACCTGGACATCGCGGCCGAGCGGCTCGCCGCGCAGGTGGCCCGGCTGCGGGGCGGGCTGACGCCGGCCCGCATGTCCGCGGCAGCGTCCGACGGCGACTCCATGGTGCTGCACCAGCGGGCGCACGCCCTCGCCGGGCGCGCCCTGGTCGTGGCGGCCTCCCGCGCCGACACGGCGGCCGCGATCCTCGCCGCCGAGCAGATGGACGTGCACGCGGCGGCTCTGGAGCCGCGCGAACTCGCGTCCCACTGAGCCCTAGGGCTCCCCTTTGGCGGCCCCGGTCCGCGTGCACCCGCAGAGACGCGCGGACCGGGCGCCATGCACTGCGTTGGCTTGGGCGGGGGGTGCCTGTTCGCCGTAGGGGGCCCTGTTGTTCTGCGGGTGCGGGTTCGTTGTGGCTTGTCGCGCTCACGCGGCAGAGCCGCACATCGGTACAGCCCCGCGCCCCAGGGGGGACCGCAGTCGCCGTGGGTGCGGGTTCAGTGTGGCTTGTCGCGCTCACGCGGCAGAGCCGGAGGCCGCCGCGAACTGCCCTTCCCGGGCGGCCGTTCCGTCGCCGACGGGCTGCTCGACTCCTACGAGAACGAGCTGCGCCACCCGTCCCGAACCGTCTACGTCCTCGACACCTCGGGCTCGATGGACGGCGACCGGCCGGCCCGGCTGAAGAAGGCGCTCACCGACCTCACCGGCGACTTCCGGGACCGCGAGGAGGTGACGCTGATGGGGGCGGGCGAACTGACCTCAGTGCAGCAGGCCCGCCACGATCACGACGATCAGCACCAGCACGATCAGCAGGCCCGCCGTCCACAGCGCGCCGAACCGGCGGGCGGCCGGGGCCTCCTGCGGGGGCGGTGGGGGAACCGGCGCCCGCACCGGCACGGGCCGGGGGCCGTTGAACGCGTCGTGGCCGGTCAGCGCGGCCCGGGTGCACCAGGGGCAGGCCGGCATGTGGGCGCCGTAAGTGTGCAGCGGACGGTGCGGGCACACCCGTATGCGGGAGCGCTCCCCGTCGAGGGCGCGCAGCCAGGCCTCCGCCGGTGGCCGCGCGGCGGGGGCGTGCACGCCGGGGCCGAAGGCGGCGCGGGCCAGGGTGAGCAGCTCGGGCGGAAGGACCGACGGGTCGACGGTGCCGCGCGGGATGGTGACCAGCTCCGGGCGTACGACGTAGGAGACGCTGGAGGCGATGTTGTCCTTCACGGTCGACTCGGAGGTGCTGTCGTGCGGCACGCCCCCGAAGGGGTGGTTGCCTGCCGTCAGCAGCTGGTAGACGAGCACCGCGAGCGCGAAGTCGTCGCTGGCGCGGGTGGCGGGGCCGCCCGCCTGCCGCTCGGGGGCCGAGTAGTCGGTGGTGTGCATCAGACACGGGAACGGTTCGCCGGTCACGGGGTCGGTGAAGGCGATGGAGTCGCAGTCGAGGAAGGTGACGAAGCCGTTGGTGTCGACGACGACGTTGCTGCTGGAGAAGTCGCCGATGACGAGGTTGTCGTAGTGCATGCGCGCGGTCATGAACGCGAGGTTCCAGGCGACGCCGAGCATGAACCGCCAGTCGGCCCGGTCGGGGAAGAGCCTGAGGCGCTGGGCGCGGGTGAACAGGCCGACCAGCTGGACGTGTCCGGGCTCGCCGAACCGGTGCATGGCGTAGCCGAGGAACTCGCCGCCGGTGCCGCGGGCGAGCGCGGTGGGCCAGGCCAGCTCGGGCGGCTGGAAGCGGTCGGTGGGGCGGGCGGCCAGCGGTGACATGGTGAGCATCCGGGCCAGCCGCCGCTCCTGGTCGGGGCCCGGCGGATCGCGGTAGAGCTTGACGACCGTCGTGTGGTCGCCCTCGACGGGGAAGACGGCCGCCTGGCCGCCGCCCTTCAGCGGGAGTTCGGCGAGCACCACCGGCTTTCCGTCCAGGTGGACGACGCGGCCGCTCATGACCGTGCCCTGCGCACGGCCCGCAGGAGCGTCTTGTCGTCCGCGTTCAGCGCGGTCAGCCGGTCCGACCTGAGCAGCGCGGCCAGGTTCTCCTGCGCGCTGTCGGTGAGGGGTCCGGGGGCGTCGAGGGAGCGGAAGACGGCGTCCACGAAGGAGGCGTTCGGGGTGGGCGGTCCGCCGGCGGACCGGGAGAGCGCGGCCTGCGCCAGTCCGTCGGTGGACAGCAGCACGCCGTCGACGCCCTCGTCGCTCACGCAGTCGGTGTGCACCTGGTGGGCCGCGTCGGGCGAGGTGAGGAAGACGGTCTCGTTGCTGTACTCGCTGACGGCGGGCGGCTGCGGCAGCAGATGGAACTGCCGTTCACCGTCCTCGCTGCCGGCGCGCAGTACGACGAAGCCGTCGCCGACGCTGAGGTGGCCCAGCCAGCCGGGCGCGAGGACCACGACGGTGAGGGTGGTCGCGAAGTCCGCGGCGCCCGGCCCCGTGGTGTCGAGGAACACCTTGGTGACGTCGTGGAACGCGTCCAGGAGCAGCTCGTGCACGCTCTCGCCCGGCGGGTCGTCCGCGGCCGCCGCGGCCCGCCGTACGAAGTGTTCGGCGGCCAGTGCGACCGCGAGCCGCGAGCCCTCCTCGGAGCGCGGGCGGCTGCCGGCGCCGTCCGCGACGGCCAGGACGGTGAGCGGTCCCGACTCGGTGTGGGCGCACGCGTCCTGGCAGGGGAGGCCGTCGCGGCGGTGCCGGTAGCCCTCGACGCTCATGCCGTGGATGCGCCAGTCGGAGGCGGGCGTGCCCATCGGCTAGCTCTCCCAGGCCGGGCGCTGGGTCTTGAACTGGCTGAAGATCTTCTCGAAGACCTCGTCGCCGGCGCCCTTCTGCTCGGCGTTCGCGCTGGCGGACATCATCTGCAGCAGTTCCCGGAACGGGAAGCCGTGGATGGTCGCGTTGAACTTCGGGGCGAAAGCGCGCAGCACCTGCTCGCCCAGGTCGGTGATGCCGCCGACGCCGATCGCGTACAGCCGGAAGCGGCGGGCCCGCTGCTCGTCGGCGAGGACGGGCACGAGGCGCTGCCAGGTGTCGGTGCGCCGGCCCTGGGCGTCGGTCGGCAGGCCGTCGGTGACCAGGCAGATCTGCGGGCGGTGGTACTGCAGCCCGGAGGCGCGCAGTTCGGCCTTGCGGGCGGCGACGATGTGCATCGACAGTTCCAGGGCCTCCGTCATCAGGGTCACGCCCGCGGCGCCCAGCTGGGGCGGCCGGAACTGGTGGGCGGGTACGAACGGGCTCACCCGCGCGCCCGGGGCGAGGAGGCTGGGCCCGCGCCAGGCGGCGACGGCCTGGCCGCCGAAGGTGATCACGGCGACCTCGACGCTGTAGCTGAGGGCGACGTCGTCGTGCAGTTCGCGGGTCCACTCCACGAGGGCGTTGTTGAGCGTCTGGATCGGCGCGCCCGCCATGGAGCTGGAGGTGTCGAGGCACAGCACCAGCGGCAGGCGCTGGGCGTTGTTCTCGAACTCGATGTCGGCGTACTCCGCCGGCAGGGTGGGCGGGTATTCGCTGGACATGGCGTCTCCTGGTGGAGCGGTGCGTCAACGGGCGTGGGTCTGCCGTCCGGTGGCGGGCGGGAAGGCGTACAGGACGTCGGAGTCGGGTTCCGGTGCGTCGGTGACGTCGACGCGGGCGCCGGGCCCCGGCGGCGGCTGTCCGGGCTGTGCCCACACCGCCCGGTACAGGACCCGGTCGAGTTCGACGTATCCCTGGGGGTGCAGGTCGGTGCGTACGACGGCGGAGCGGGAGGGGCCTTTTCGGGACGCCGGACTGCGGCCGGGTGCGGCGGCCGGTGTGGTCCTGAGGCGGGTGGTGGTCTCCGCGGCGCGGCCGGATGACGCAGGCAGGGCGCCGGGAGCGGCGAGGGGGCGGGAGCGGCGGACGACGTACACGAGGGCGGCGAGGAGGAGGACGAGCAGGACGGCCATGACGGCGACGAGGATCGTGGCGGGGTCGGTGCCGGACTGTCCCGAGGCGCCCTTCGTCTTCTCCCGGGCCGCGGAGGAGGCGGGCGGATGCGAGGCGGCGGAGCCGATCGCGACCGAGTGCTCCGCGCCGAGGACGGCGACGTCCGATCGCGCGGTCAGCTCCCTGCCGGTCACCTCGCGCCTGCCGAGGAGGGCGCACAGGTCATGGATGTCCCCGGGATCGCAGACATGACGGCCGTTCAGCTCCTGCACGGTCACAGGAGTCAGCCGGCTGATCCGGGCCTCGGGATCGACGAACCGGTGGCCCGCCAGCACCAGCAGCACCGTGCCGCCCTCCCCCGTGGTGACACCGGCCGGCACCTCGACGACGAGGTTCTCGCGCCGGCCCAGGACGGCCCCGACGCGATCGGCCCGGTCGCCCGCCGCGTCGAGGGACAGCTCCCGGTTCAGTCTGACCGTGACGGCCCCGCGGCCGAGCCAGTCGTACCAGCACCGCAGCCGCGCCGAGAAACCCCCGTCGCACGCGCCGTCGGCCCCGGCCGCCTGACCCGCCGGCACCATCACGAAGAGAATCCCGGCAAGCATGGTGAAACAGAGCGACCGTCTCATGGGCACCCCCCGTGGCCTGAAAAGACCCGTGCCCATAGTGAAGGCAATACGCCCTTACCCGAAAGGGGTTGAGACCCCTCACGCCTGTCACTTCTACAGCTTGAAAACCTGATGGCAACGGGTGAACATCTGCCGCGCCCGTTCCACCCAATCGCTGGCCAGGGCGTCGAAGTCCGCCTGGGTGACACGGCAGGTCAGCGGAAGGTCGCACACCCCGGCGAGACACGGGCGCGGCCCTCGCACGTCCCACACGGAAAGCATGGGATTCAGCTGTTCGGTATTCCACGCGTTCGACGCGGCCGCGGCGACGGCCAGTTGGTCGTGGCGCAGGAAATGACCGTCGGTGACAAAGGCGACGAGCAGCCGCTTGGTGGTCATGAACCGGACCGTGAGCATACGACCCGTTTCCTCGAGATCGAATTGCAACGACACGGAATCGGTGTCCGCCACGGCGCGGTAATTCCATCCGGCGCCCCATTTCTGCACCAACTGCCGCCAGTGCGTGCCGATTTCATGGACGGGTCCGGGAAAGGACTCAGAGGGTGTCACGGCCCACCGCCCGGGCGACCATCTCGTCGGTCAGTCCGGCGTCCAGCAGCGCCTGGGCGTGCAGCATCAGACACGAGGGCACCGACACGCTCGTACCGGAGGCGCGGCGGGCGGCCAGTTCACCGACCCGGACCTCGATCGTCCGCCGCACCTTGGGCGGGGGCCACGAGGGCGGCTGCCCGTCCCCCTCGACCAGCCCGGCCAGCAGTTCGTCGAGCCCGGGCCGGTCCTCGGGCCGCTTGGCCAGACACCGCGAGAGCAACGGCCGCAGACCCGGCGGTACGACGTCGAGGTGCGGGGGGCCGAACACGACCTGGTAGCGCACCGAATCCCCCGTCCCGTGCGGCGGCCGGCCCGACAGGGCGTACACCAGCACCCCGCCGAGGGAGAAGACGTCGCTCGGCGGGCCGACGGGCGCGCCCTTCATCTGCTCCGGCGACATGAAGGGCGGGGTGCCGACGACGAGGCCGGCCCGGGTGAGGCCGGGGGCCCCGTCGACGCGGGAGATCCCGAAGTCGATGACGCGCGGGCCGTCGGAGGCCAGCAGCACGTTGGACGGTTTGAGGTCGCGGTGCACGACCTTGGCCGCGTGCACGGCCTGCAGCGCCTCGACCAGGAACGCGCCGAGCCGGCGCACCTGTTCCTCGGGCAGCGGCCCGTCCGTGCGGACCGCCTCCGCCAGTGACGGGCCGGGCACGTACATCGTGGCCAGCCAGGGCAGTTCGGCCTCCGTGTCGGCGTCGACGACCGCCGCCGTGTAGGCGCCGCTGACGACGCGGGCGGCCGCGACCTCGCGGGCGAAGCGCTCACGGAACTCGGGCTCCGCCGCCAGTTCGGGGCGCACCACCTTCACCGCCACCTCGCGCCCGGCCGGCGAACGGCCGAGATAGACCCAGCCCATGCCGCCGGAGCCGAGCCGCCCGACGATGCGGTACGGCCCCACCTTCATCGGATCGCTGACCGGTGTGCGCACCCCGCTCACCTCATTTCGGGGTTCGTTGCAGGATGTCCCGAGTGTCCCGCGAAATCCGGGTCCGCACAGAGGTGATGGCGGAAAAAGACGAAGGCCTGTCGTCACCTTCCCATCGGGGCGGACGGGAACGCGACGACAGGCCCTGAGCCCCGCACGCCGTTGTGCGGAACCTCGCCGGTCGGTCACCGCGGCCGGCCGTGACGATCTGTGGTCAGGGCACATCCCAGCCGGCCGCGGAGTATCGGTGCGGGCTCAGCCCAGGCGCTCGACCAGCGCTCGGTACTCGTCCCACAGTTCCTTCGGGGTGTGCTCGCCGAAGGTGTTGAGGTGCTCGGGCACCAGCGCGGCCTCCTCGCGCCAGACCTCCGTGTCGACCGTGAGGAGGAAGTCCAGGTCCGCCTCGGAGAGGTCGAGGCCCTTGGTGTCGAGGGCGCCCTTGGCCGGCAGGACGCCGATCGGGGTCTCGACGCCGTCCGCCTTGCCGTCGAGGCGGTCGACGATCCACTTCAGGACGCGGCTGTTCTCGCCGAAGCCGGGCCAGACGAACTTGCCCTCGTCGTTCTTGCGGAACCAGTTGACGTAGTAGATCTTCGGGAGCTTCGACTGGTCCTTGTCCTTGGCGACGTCGACCCAGTGACCCATGTAGTCGCCCATGTTGTAGCCGCAGAACGGCAGCATGGCGAAGGGGTCGCGGCGCAGTTCGCCGACCTTGCCCTCGGCTGCGGCGGTCTTCTCGGAGGCCACGTTGGCACCGAGGAAGACGCCGTGGTTCCAGTCGAAGGACTCCGTCACCAGCGGGACCGCGGTGGCGCGCCGGCCGCCGAACAGGATCGCCGAGATCGGCACGCCCTTGGGGTCCTCCCACTCGGGCGCGATGATCGGGCACTGGGCGGCGGGGGTGGTGAAGCGGGCGTTGGGGTGGGCGGCCGGGGTCGGGGACTCCGGCGTCCAGGAGTTGCCCTTCCAGTCCGTCAGATGGGCCGGTGTCTCCTCCGTCATGCCCTCCCACCAGACGTCGTTGTCGTCGGTGAGTGCGACGTTGGTGAAGACCGAGTTGCCCCACAGCGTCTTCATCGCGTTGGCGTTGGTGTGCTCACCGGTGCCGGGCGCGACGCCGAAGAAGCCGGCCTCGGGGTTGATCGCGTACAGCCGGCCGTCCTCGCCGAAGCGCATCCAGGCGATGTCGTCGCCGATCGTCTCGACCGTCCAGCCGGAGATCGTGGGCTCCAGCATGGCGAGGTTGGTCTTGCCGCAGGCGGAGGGGAACGCCGCCGCCACGTACTTCGGCTCCCCGTGCGGCGGGGTGAGCTTGAGCACCAGCATGTGCTCGGCGAGCCAGCCCTCGTCGCGGGCCATCACGGACGCGATGCGCAGGGCGTAGCACTTCTTGCCGAGCAGCGCGTTGCCGCCGTAGCCGGAGCCGTAGGACCAGATCTCGCGGTCCTCGGGGAAGTGCGAGATGTACTTGGTGGAGTTGCAGGGCCACGGGACGTCCGTCTCGCCCTGGGCGAGGGGCGCGCCGAGGGTGTGGACGGCCTTCACGAAGAAGCCGTCGGAGCCGAGTTCGTCAAGGACCGGCTGTCCCATGCGGGTCATCGTGCGCATCGATACGGCGACGTAGGCGGAGTCGGTGATCTCGACGCCGATCGCGGAGAGGTCCGAGCCGAGGGGGCCCATGCAGAACGGGACGACGTACATCGTCCGGCCCTTCATCGAGCCGCGGAAGACGCCCTTCTCACCGGCGAAGATGTCCCGCATCTCGGCGGGGTCCTTCCAGTGGTTGGTCGGGCCGGCGTCCGCCTCCTTCTCGGAGCAGATGAAGGTGCGGTCCTCGACACGCGCGACGTCGCTCGGGTCGGAGGCCGCGTAGAAGGAGTTCGGGCGCTTGATCGGGTCGAGTTTCTTGAACGTGCCCTTCGCGACGAGCTCTTCGCACAGCCGCTCGTACTCGGCCTCGGATCCGTCACACCAGACCACGCTGTCCGGCTGGGTCAGTTCAGCGATCTCGTTCACCCACGAGACCAGTTCCTGATGGTTGGTGGGGATGACGGTGGGAGCCGCGTTGTCGCGCGCCACGATTGCTCCTAAATGAGGGATTTTTTGTTGGGAGGCCCCGTGGGGGCTGCGGCCCGGATGCTTCGTGGCTGGATCCTCAGCGCTCATCCGGTGCCGACCGCACTCATATGATCATGCGACGTGGGTGCCCATATGTCCAGAGGGCCTCACAGGTGAGCGGAGTGGGGATCGTCACGCCTCGCTGTGTTTCCCAGCGTGTTTTTGCGTGCACGTTGAGTTCACCTGACGGTTCTTTTGCCTGCCGGACGCGGACTCAACTCCCGTGAGAGGATGGCCACTCTTGACCGGTTCTCGGCCCGTGCTCATCCCTAACTTACGGTTGCGTAGGTAGGATTCAGCGCATGACTGCGCCCGTCCCCGACGCGCCCACGGACACGCCGGCCGCCGGCCGCGACTCCGGCGCCCCCTCCCTGCCACACCAGCTAAAGCAGCACGCCCAGCAGCTCGCCGAGCCGATCAAGCCGAAGCTCCGCGGCTGGCTGCATCTGGGCATGTTCCCGGCCGCACTCGTCTCCGGCCTGGTGCTCACCGCCCTCGCGGACTCACCCAGGGGGCGCATCGCCTGCGGGATCTTCGCCCTGACGGCCTGCCTGCTGTTCGGCGTCAGCGCGCTGTACCACCGGGGCAACTGGAGCCCGCGCATGGACGGCGTCCTGCGCCGACTCGATCACGCCAACATCTTCCTGATCATCGCGGGCACTTACACACCGCTGACGATGCTGCTGCTGCCGGGCGCCAAGGGGCAGTGGCTGCTGTGGGGCATCTGGGGCGCCGCGGCCGCGGGCATCATCTTCCGCGTCTTCTGGGTCGGCGCCCCGCGCTGGCTCTACACCCCCTGCTACATCGCGATGGGCTGGGCGGCCGTCTTCTTCCTGCCGGACTTCATGCACGCCGGCGGCATCGCGGTGCTGGTCCTCGTGATCGTGGGCGGTCTCCTCTACAGCGCGGGCGGCGTGATCTACGGCATCAAGCGGCCGAACCCGTCACCACGCTGGTTCGGCTTCCACGAGGTCTTCCACTCGCTCACGCTGGCCGCCTTCGTCGTCCACTACGTGGGCATCTCGCTGGTGGCGTACCAGCACGGGTAACCGCTCCACCGCTTTCTCCATGGCCACGGCACTCCAGCCGTGGCCATTTTTCAGGTCCCGATACCGACTGGCGATTGACGGCAGCCATATTTTGAGAGTTACTCTCATTTAATGGTTACTGTCACTCGGATGGATGGGGTTCCCCGGGACCCCCGGCGCTGGTGGGCCCTCGGGGCCCTGGTCGCGAGCATGCTGACGCTCGGCTTCGACATGACGATCCTCAATGTCGCGCTGCCCACGATGACGCAGGATCTGGGCGCCACCACTGGCCAGCAGCTGGGGGTCCCCCCAGGCGTTTAGCTCTGGGGGAGGATGGCGGACGCTTACGTCGTCGTCTTCGCGGCGCTGATGCTCCCGGCCGGACTGCTCGGCGACCGGTTCGGGCGGCGGCGGATGCTGATCGCCGGGCTCGGGGTCTTCCTGACCGGCTCACTGGTGGGCGCGCTGGCCCCGGACGTCAACTGGGTCGTCGCGGCCCGGGCGTTCATGGGCATCGGCGGCGCGCTCGTCACCCCGCTCGTCACCCCGCTCGCCCTCTCCGTGCTGCCCTCACTGTTCGGCTCCGAGGAGCGCACCAAGGCCGTCGGCGTCATCTCCGCCGCCTCCGCGCTCGGCATGCCGCTCGGCCCGATCATCGGCGGCTGGCTGCTGAACCACTTCTGGTGGGGCTCGGTCTTCCTGGTCAACGTCCCGATGGCGGCGATCGGCATAGCCGCCTGCGTCTTCCTGCTCCCCGAGACCCTCCCCCACTCTCGAACGCGCTCGAGCGGGGGGACCCCCACCCCCGCCTCCCCCAAGGTCGACGTCCTGTCCACCGCGCTCACCGCGACCGGGCTCGGCGCCCTCATCTACGCGATCATCGAGGGGCCCGGCCGCGGCTGGGGCGACCCGCTGGTCCTCGCCATGTTCGCCGCGTCCGTGGTCCTGATCACCGCACTGGTGCTGCGCGAGCGGCAGGTGGAGCGGCCGATGCTCGACATGACGCTGCTCGCCCAGCGCGGCTTCCTGTTCAACACGCTCGCCGCGACCCTGGTCTTGTTCGTCCTGTCCGGCCTGCTCTTCGTGCTGCCCCAGTACCTCCAGGCCGTCCTCGGCCATGACGCCCTCGGCACCGGTCTGCGGCTGCTGCCGATGATGGGCGGCCTGATGGTCGCCGCGCGGGGCGCGCAGCCGGTCGTCGCCAGGTTCGGGCCGCGTGCCGTGGTCAGCGCCGGCCTGGTCGTACTGGCCTTCGCCGCCCTGCTCGGCAGCCGTACGACGGTCGACTCCGGCTACGGCTTCACCGCGCTGTGGCTCTCGATCACCGGATTCGGCTTCGGTTTCTCCGTCGTGCCCGCGATGGACGGTGCCCTCGGCGCCCTGCCCCGCGACCGCGCCGGCAGCGGCTCGGGCCTGCTGATGACGCTGCGCCAGGTCGGCGCGGCGATCGGCATCGCCCTGCTCGGCAGCCTGCTGGCGGGCATCTTCCGGGACCGGCTCGACGTCACCGGGCTGCCGGCCCGGGCCGCCGACACCGCGGGGGACTCCGTGGTCGCGGCGCACCTCGTCGCCGAACATGCGGGCCCCGGCAACGCGGCCCGCCTGGCGGCCTCCGCGGACAGCGCGTACGTCCACGGCATGAGCGTCGTCCTGCTGGTGTGCGGCGTCGCGGCTCTCGTGGCGGCGCTGCTGGCGGCGGCCTTCCTGCCGAGGACGACCTCCGCGCCACCGGTGGCACGCCCCGAACCCGACATGGTCGCCGCCGCGGAGGATGCCTGACAATGAACCCCATGACGGCCGCACGATCCTCCTTCTCCTCCCCCGCCGACCGCCCTCAGCCGGGCCTGCGGGAACGCAAGAAGATCAAGACCCGCGAGGCGATCCGCGCCGCGACATACGGGCTGGTCAAGGAGCAGGGGTACGACGCCACGACCATCGAGCAGATCGCCGACCGCGCCGAGGTGTCGCCGTCGACCGTCTTCCGTTACTTCCCGACCAAGGAGGACATCGTCCTCACGGACGAGTACGACCCGCTGATGGCCGACGAGTTGCGCGCCCGGCCGGCCGGCGAGCCGTGGATGGACTCGGTGCGGCACGTGATGCACCTGGCCATGGGCGCGAACGACCGGGAGAACCCCGAGGTGACCCGCGTGCGGGCGCACCTCGCGGCCCAGATCCCCGCCGTCCGCTCCCGGATGGTCGAGAGCATGTCGTCGACCGGCCGCATGCTCCGCCAGGCCATCGGCGAGCGCCACGGCCTGGACCCGGACAGCATCGAGGTCCGCGTCTACGCGATGTCCTTCATCGGCGGCCTCATGGAGGTCTACATGTACTGGGCCGAGACCGACTTCGAGGGCGAGCTGAGCGACCTCGTGGACCGCGCCCTGGACGTCCTGGACCGCGGCCTGCCCACCGGAAACCACTGAGCCCGGCGTCCTCACCCGTGACATCCTGACCGGGTGAACGGTCCCGAGATCCACGTCGAGTTCGCCCCCGACCTGGCCGTGTTCGTCCCGCACGAGCGCCGTAGCGCCGCCACCGCGCTCGTCACCGACGGCGTCTCCTCCCTCGGTCATGTCGTCGAGTCGACGGGCGTCCCGCTGACCGAGGTCGGCACACTGTGGGTGAACGGCCGCGAGGTGCCGATGTCGTACGTCGCCGCCGCGGGCGACCGCGTGGAGGTCCGCTGCGTCGACCGCCCGCAGCGGGTCCCCGGCGCTCCCCTGCGCTTCCTCCTCGACGTCCACCTCGGCACCCTCGCCCGCCGTCTGCGTCTCCTCGGCGTGGACACGGCGTACGAGTCGACGGACATCGGCGACCCGGCCCTGTCCGCACGCTCGGCCGCCGAGCAGCGGGTCATGCTCAGCCGCGACCGGGGCCTGCTGCGCCGCCGTGAACTGTGGGCCGGCGCCTACGTGTACAGCACCCGCCCCGAGGACCAGCTCCGGGACGTCCTGGACCGGTTCCGGCCCGAACTGAAGCCGTGGACGCGGTGCACCGCCTGCAACGGACTGCTCAAAGAGGCCACCAAGGATGAGGTGGCGGACCAGCTGGCGGGCGGTACGCACCGGTCGTACGACGTCTTCGCGCAGTGCCAGGACTGCGGGCGCGCGTACTGGAAGGGCGCGCACCACGAGCAGCTGGTGGCCATCGTGGAGCGCGCGCTCGCGCTTCGCCGGGAGGAGCGTTGACGGGGAGCGCCGTGGGGAACTGCGGGCCCGCCGTGGCTGGTCGCGCAGTTCCCCGCGCCCCTTCGGGGCGCGCTCAGCGCTTCGTCAGATCCTTCTTACCGCAGGCGGTCCCGTCCCCGCTCGGGTCGAGCCCCAGCGGGTCGTCCCCGCCGTTGACCTTCAGACGGCCGTAGTCGTTCTTCTTCAGCCAGTCGCAGCGCGCGGCCGTCGTCTTCTTCACGCCCTTCGGGAAGGCGGTCGGCACGCACACGTTGACCGAGCCGTAGTGCCGGTCGCAGCCGGAGACGGTGACGGAGACCTTCTGCGAGGTCCGCTTCTTGCCGGGCCCGGTCACCTTGCCGGACAGGGAGTCCGCGAAGGAGTGGACATGCGCGTCGGCGGTGTCGGCACTCAGGGCCTGCGGACCCTGCAGATGCACCCACTTCGCCACCGAGGGCACGCCGTTGGCATCGACCCCGAAGAGCATGTACCAGCCGGGCGGGGCCAGGTTGGGGTTGCTCGTCACGTTCAGGTCGACGTTGTTGCCGTCGACGGACAGCGGCAGGTCCACGAACCGCTGGTTCGGGTCGGACGAGTGCGTCACCGCGGCCGGGCGGATCAACTCGGCCTTGGCGATGGGCCGATCGACCGTGATCCGCTGCGTGTCGCCGTAGTTCCACTCGGTGTCGATCACCGAAGTGATCGTCGGACGCGTGCCCTTGAGCAGGTAGGGCGGCGTGTAGATCGACACGTTGTGGTTCCAGGTGCCGTTGCCCGGGTTGTCACCGGTGGCCATCACACGGCCGTCGGGGAGCAGGAACGCGGACGAGTGGTAGCCGCGGGCCTCGGGGTCGGCGGCCACCGGGTCGAAGGTGTTGCCGGCCGGGTCGTAGATCGACGCCTCGAAGACGGGGTTGGCCCGGTTGTGCAGTCCGCCGCCCGTCTCCAGGACCTTGCCGTCGGGCAGCAGTACGGCGGAGACGTACATCTTGCCCTGGTTGCCGGTCTCGGGCACCTTGCCGTTTCCGAGGTCGACCGTGCCCTGCGGGACCGGGGGCCCGGCGACATAGGACGGGTCGGCCTGCTTGAGGTCGATCACGTCCGTCAGACGGTTGCCCTCCGGATTGGAGTCGATGTTGCCGCCGCCGATGGTGAGGACCTTCTGGTCCTGCGCCGGCGGCAGCAGCACGCTCGCGGACTGGTCGCGCTCGTCCTTCTTCTGCAGGCCCGGGACCTGCGTGACCGTATTCGCGCCGTAGTCGTAGATCGCGCTGCCCGTGCCCGGGATGTTGTTGCCGAAGACATGGCTGCCCGAGTAGAAGAGGCGGCCGTCCTGCATCAGGATCATCGACGGGTACAGACCCCAGTACGACCAGGTCTGGTTGACCTGCCACAACGCCAGCCACTTCTGCTGGGCGCCTGACCAGTACTCGGCGGTCACCGAGCCGGTCGAGTCCTCGCGCAGACCGCCGAAGGAGACGACGTCGCCGTTGCCGAGTTCGGTCGCCGACGGGTACCAGTGGCCGTCGTTGAGGTCGTTGGTCTTGCTGTACGTCTCGGTCTTCGGATCGAAGATGTACGAGTCCTTGTAGCCCTCGTAGCCGTGCCCGCCCGCGACGGGGAACGCCTTGTTGCCGCTGAGCACCAGCACCCGGCCGTCCTGCAGCTGGATGTGGCCGGAGCAGAACATGTCCTTCGGGGTCGGGATCACCTTGTAGGTGCCGTCGGCCGGGTTGTAGACGGCCGAGGTGAAGGTGCCCGCGTTGAAGTTCTCCTCGCTGTTGCCGGACCCGGCGATCAGCAGCACCTTGCCGTTGTTGAGGACGACGGAGTGCATCGAGCGGACCGGGTTCTGCGTGGGCAGCACGTCCCAGCGGCCGTTCGCGCACTGGTCGGCGGTGCCCGTACAGGTGGCGGGCGGTGTGACGTCCGGGACCTGATCCATCGTGTAGTCGTCGGTGGTCGCCGAGCCGGTGCCGTAGACCGAGACACCCCAGGTGATGCGGTCGGTACCGGCCGGAACCTCGGGGGTGCGGACCGTGGCCTGCGTCCAACTCCCCTGCATCTCCAGGGTTTTGAGGTCGGTCCAGTACTGCCAGCCGGCCGTGGCGTCGTGCCGGAACAGGGTGAGGTTCGCGTCCGGCGTGGTCGTCTTGTACCAGAGCCCGAGGTCGTACTGCTTGCCCGGCGTGACCACCGGCGCGCACTGCGCGGACTCGGTGATCAGCGCCTTGCGGTCGCCCTCGACGCGGCGGGTGAGCGACACCTTCATCGCCTTGGAGCCGCTGTGGGCGTCGTCCGTCGTCTCGAAGGTGAAGTCGTTGTCGCCCCAGCCGGACTTCTCCCAGCAGGACGGCATCCCGTCGGTGCCGGCCGTCTCGAAGCCCGCGTTCTTGACGAGGTTGGCGGCTTCGGCGGACTGGGGTGAGGTCAGGAGCAGGCCGGCGGTCAGGGTCCCCACCCCGACCAGTGCGGTCCTTCTTCGGTGCCTGACCCAACTGCGTTTGTTCACGCGGCTCTCCTTGCTGCGCTACGACTGTCGCGCCCCCTGCGCGGCAGATAGACCAGCGCTTCGGTCCCCACGAAGCGCAGGACGAACGTCGTCACCAGCGCGAGCGCGGTGGCGGACAGGGCGCCCATCCCGAACCGGTGCACGAACAGCGCTATCAGCGGGATGCGCAGCACCAGATCGGCGTTGGCGAGCAGCGCGAACCGGCCGACGCGGTCCCACCAGCGACGGTGCTGCCGGCGGTCGCGGAACAACAGGTGCTCGATGAGTACGAAGTTCCAGGCGACGCCCAGCTGGTTGGCGAGGATCTCGGCGGGGACGTAGTGCAGCCCCACGGCCATCAGCGCCCACAGGCCGACCAGGTTCGGCAGGAATCCGCTCGCGCCGATCAGGCCGAAGCCCACCATGCGGGCCAGTGGCGAGGCGGTGCGCAGGCCGACCAGATGGCGCAGGAAGCGGAAGCCTTCCTGCGCACTCGACTTGGACTCCCCCGCGAACCGGTCCTGGAAGACGAACGGCACCTCGGTGACCTGGCGCGGACGGCTGCGGACCGCCAGCTCCAGAAGGATCTTGTAGCCGAGGGGCTTGAGGGCCTCGGCGGTGATGTCGCTGCGGCGGATCGCGAAGAAGCCGCTCATCGGGTCGCTGATGCCGTGCAGCTTGCGCGGGAACAGGGACTTGGTCAGCCAGGTCGCCCCGCGCGAGACGGCCACCCGGTAGTTGCCGGCGAGCCCGGCCCGGCTGCCGCCCTTGATGTAGCGGGAGGCGACCACGAGTCCGGCGTTCGCGCGCTCCCCGGTGGCCACCAACTCCGGTACCAGGGACGGCGGATGCTGGCAGTCACCGTCCATGACGACGATCCAGTCCGACCCGGCCGCCTTCAAGCCCTCGACGACCGCACCGCCCAGCCCGCCGACGGGCTCCGCACGGTGCAGCACGGTCACCGGGAACGGGCAGTCCCTGGCGGCCTCCCGGATGACCTCGGGGGTGTCGTCGGTGGAGTCGTCGACGAAGACGACCTCACACGGCAGCCGGGCGGGCACCGACTCGGTGATCTGGTGCAGGAGTTCACGGATGTTCGCGGACTCGTTGTACGTCGGTACGACGATGGTGACGGCACCCGGCTCGGCGACCTCGGCGCCGCGTACGGCGGGGTCGTTGAGTTCTCCGCGGGCGGTGTACTCGTGGGTCATCGGGTGCCTCCATCAGCCGTGCCGGTGGTCTGGATCTGCCGGATCTCGATCCGGTCCGCACCCGTACCGAACGTGGCGACCGGGGCCGAATGCTCAATGGCCGCCTTGACGTTGGGCAGATCCACGGCGTCGCGGCGCACCGTCGGGGAGGCGACGACGTAGTCGAGGTCCTTCCAGCCGTGCGGCATCGTCTTGGTCACCGCGGGGTCGAGGTCGGCCTTGTAGAACCAGATGACGCCGAGTCCTGGCCGGTATCCGCCGTGCACCAGGTCGAGCCAGAGCGCGTCGTCGACCAGGACGCGGGTGCCCTTCGGGTTCTCGACCTTCGTGGTCAGCCAGGTGGAGGCGGCCCGGTAGGGAGCGTTGGCGTCCACGGTGACGGCGGTGCGGTCACCCTCGTACCACTTCGGGACGACGTAGGCGCCGGCCGCGAGGGCGAGGACGGCCACGAGGGCGTACCGGCCGCCCGTCCTCCATCGCCGCTCGTCGGTCCGCCGCCGCCTGCGCAGCACCGCGCGGGCGACGGAGGCGGTGCCGCCGGCGAGCACCAGGGCGAGGAACGGCAGCGCCTGGATGACGTACATCGCGGGCAGGTAGCCGTTCGGACGCATGGCCAGTGCGGTGAGGATCGCGACCGTGAGGGCCGGTCCGGCGAGGGCGCGGGCGGTGACCGACCAGCGCCAGGTGGCCACAAGGAGCAGCGCGCCGACCAGGCCGCCGAGCGGCAGGACGCGGTCGTAGTACAGCCACGAGTGCAGGACGCCGTGCGAGCCGGAGCCCTGATCGAGGATGAAGCCCGAACCCGGCCTGGTCATCTGGTACTTGACGCCGTCCCAGAGGGAGACGTGCCCGCCGCCCGGCATCAGCTCACCCTTCAGCAGGGCGAAGAGCGGATAGCTGAAGCCGATCAGCACGCAGGCGGTGACGGCGCCGGTCACCGCGAACTTCCGGGTGTCGCGGTGGCTGTGCCGCCACATGGTGACGAACAGCGCCGGCAGGACGACGAGCATCGTCTCCTTGGTGAGCACGGCGGTGGCGGCCGCTAGGCCCGCGCCGAAGTGGTGCCAGAGGTGACGGCTCGGGGAGGCGGCGAAGGTGAACGCGAGGAGCGTCCACATCACCGCGATGTTGTCGAGGAAGATCTCGCGCTGCAGGACGACCGAGAGCGGCGAGAGGCCGAACAGCGCCATGGCGAGCCCGGCGGCCCAGCGCGGCAGCGACAGTCGGCGCGCGAGGACGTAGACGAGGACCGCGCTGATCGCGGAGACGGCGAGCATCGCGATCCGCATGCTGCCGACGGTCATCGAGCCGGGGCTGAGCCAGGACGGTATCCAGGTGAGCACGGCTATCTGGATCCAGCCGAGCGGCGGGTGGTCGTACCAGTACGTGTAGTGGGCGAGGCCCTTGCCCTGCTGGACCGCCCAGGCCTGCGCGAGGTAGGTGCCCTCGTCGTCGCTGAGCGTCGGGTAGTCGGCGATGTTCCAGCCCTGCACGACGAGGATCGCGACCAGGAGCGCACCGCACAGGAGGAGGTCGGGGCGGGAGGAGCGGAGACGCCGGGGCGGGGCCGTTCGACCGGCCGAACCGGACTCAGGCGCAGGCTGGCGCTGCGCGGGGACCTTCGGAGTGGTCACCGCGGGAAGGGTGGAGGTCACGCAGGGACGTCCTCTCGGAGGTCACGGTTCGAGCCGGCTTCGGCGTGGGCGTCGGCGCGGGTGCCTGCCCGGGTTTCGGCCTGGGCCAGGTGTGCGCCGACGTGGCTGGTCAACTCCCAGTCGTTGCGGCCGCGTTGCTCACGCCATACGGCGCGGATCGCGGCCCCCGCGAGGAGGACCTGGTAGAAGGGGCCGCCCACGACCAGCTTCAGGTAGTGCACGGGGCGGACGCGCAGCCCGTACTGCTTGCCGAAGTCGTGCAGTCCGACGACCTCGAAGACGAAGGTGACGGCGGCCGTGACCAGCGGCAGGAAGGTGAGGAAGGCGATCCCGACGGGCACGTCGAGGAAGAGTGCGACCGCCGCGTTCAGCGGGATGATCACACCGGAGAACGCCTGAAGGAACGGCGTCATCAACGTGTACCGGGCGAGCATCCTCTGCCCGAGGCCCGGGAGTTGCTTCCAGTCCTTCTTCCGGTAGACCTGAAGGAAGCCCTGGTTCCAGCGGGTGCGCTGCTTGAGCAGCGACATCAGCGAGCCGGGGGTCTCCTCCCGGGTCACCATGTCGGAGTCGTAGGCGACGACGACCTTCTTGCCGACGCTGGACAGCCGCACTCCCAGGTCGCAGTCCTCGGCAAGGCAGTTGGGATCCCAGCCGTCGGCTTCCCGGAGCACGTGCGTCCGTACGAAGACGGTGTTGCCGCCGAGCGGGATGAACCCCTTCTGCGCGTGCAGATGCAGGCGGGAGCGGAACCAGAAGAAGTACTCCAGGCAGTTGCGCAGGGAGTACCAGCTGGAGTGGAAGTTGATGAGCTGGACGCCGCCCTGCACGACGTCGGCGCCCGTCGTCCGGAACGCGTGGTCGACGTGGGCGAGGAGCTCGGGGTGAACCTGGTCCTCGGCGTCGAAGACCCCGACGACATCGCCGCGGCAGTGCGGCAGCGCCGTGTTCATGGCCTTCGGCTTGTTCTTCTTCTCGTGGGTGTCGACGACGACCCGCACGCGCGGGTCTCCTTCGGCGGCCTTCTCGGCCACCGCCGTGGTCTCGGGGTCGTCGTGCCCCACGATCACGATGATCTCGAAGTCGGTGTGCGTGGACTCCAGCAGCCGCTGGATCGTGTGGTCCAGCACGGCCTGCTCGTGCCGTGCCGGCAGCAGCAGCGAGAACGAGACGTGCTCGTCCCCGTCCGGTCTGCTGAAACGGGTGGAGGCCAGCACCTCGGGCGTACGCCACGCGTGCATCTGCCACCACAGGGTGAAAGCCGCCATCCAGAACAAGGCCAGCGAGACGGCAGCGATGAAGACAGACGTCAGCAAAAGATCCCCCCAGATCCCCAATGCCCCCTGGCGCGACATTCAGTCACTCATGTCGCGTCACGTGCAGACATTAGGGGGGATCTGTGAAGGGCGCAGGCTATTTCAATGAAGAGCACGTTTCGTCACAACGATGCCCCAGAGTGAACAATTCGAACACCGCATGCGTGAACTCTCTTTCCTTTCCTGTCGTTTCAGCTGCTCAGCGCAGTGCGCAGGTCTTCCGGATCGGTGGTCGGAGCGTCGCAGGTGAAGTTACGGCAGACGTACGCGGTGGGTGCGCCGCCGACGAGAGGCCGGTCGGCGAGCAACGGGAACTCGTCACTCTCCACAGCCCCCACGGCGACCACGGCACCGGGCGCGAGCCCCAGAAGCGCCGTACGGTGCAGGGCCCTTGTCGCCTCGTCGTCCAGTGCGGGCCCGACGACCGCGACCTCCTTCGGCCCGTCGAGGAGGGCCTCGGCGACCGCGAGCCCCCAGCCGATGAAGCGGGGCACACGCGGGCCGAGCGCCTTGACGACACCCAGCGCCCGTTCGGCGGCGGTGCGATGGACGAGGCCATGGGCCGAGGCGGCGCCACCGGTCTGTGCGGCATAGCTCAGCAGGGCACCCGCGGCGGCGGACCAGCCGGACGGCGTGGCGTTGTCGGTGGGGTCCTGGGGCCGGCGGATCAGCTTCTCCGCGTCGACGGCGGTGTCGTAGAGGCTGCCGCTGTCCGGGTCGACGAAGCGGGCCAGGACATGGTCGAGCAGGAACCCGGCGAACTCCAGCCAGACGCCCTCTCCGGTGACGGACGCGAGCGCGAGGAAGCCCTCGGCCACGTCCGCGTAGTCCTCCAGCACGCCCGAATTGGCGCCCACCTGGCCGTCCTTGCTGGTACGGGCGAGCTGTGCGTGCTCGTCCAGATGCAGCCGTACGAGGAGATCGGCGGCGCCGACCGCGGCCTCGACCAGGTCGGGGCGGTCGAAGTAGGCGCCGGTCTCGGCGAGCGCGGCGATCGCGAGGCCGTTCCAGGCGGCGACCACCTTGTCGTCCCGGCCCGGCGCGGGCCTCGTGTCCCGGGACCGCAGCAGCCGCTCCCTGACGCCCTCGATCCTCTCGGCGTCGAACACGCCCTCCTGCTGCGGGAGTTGCAGGACGGAGGAGCCCTGCTCGAAGGTGCCCTCCTCGGTGACTCCGAAGTACCGGGCGGCGAGTTCGGCGTCCTCGGCACCGAGGACCTCGGTGAGCTGCCGCGGGGTCCACACGTAGTACGCGCCCTCGACGTGAGCGCCCGCCCCGTCCTCACTGTCGGCGTCGAGAGCGGAGACGAACCCGCCCTCGTTCGTGCGCAGTTCACGCACCATGAAGTCGGCGGTCTCCAGCGCCACACGGCGGGCCAGCTCGGAGCCGGTGCTGCGCCACAGGTGAGCGTATACACGGCACAGGAGGGCGTTGTCGTAGAGCATCTTCTCGAAGTGCGGAACGACCCAGTCCCGGTCGACGGAGTAGCGGGCGAAGCCTCCGCCGAGCTGGTCGTAGATACCGCCGCGGGCCATGCGCTCGCAGGTGTCCGCGGCCATCTGCAGGGCGCCTTCGGAACCGGTCCGGGCGTGATGGCGCAGCAGGAACTCGATCACCATCGACGGCGGGAACTTGGGTGCGCCGCCGAACCCGCCGCGCTGCGGGTCGTACTCGCGGGTGAGACCGAGCAGGGCCTGCGCCTGCTCCTCCTCGCCCGGGGTGCTCGCGTCGCCGTAGGAGATCTCCCGCCCGGAGAGGTCCTTCACGATCTTCCCGGCGACCTCGGCGACCTCGTCCCGCCGGTCGGACCACGCGGACCGCACCCCCTCAAGCACCTGCCGGAAGGAGGGCATGCCCTGGCGGGGGACGGGCGGGAAGTAGGTGCCGAAGTAGAAGGGTTCGGCGTCGGCCGTGAGGAACACGGTCATGGGCCAGCCGCCCTGACCGGTGGCTGCCTGGACGGCTTCCATGTAGACGGCGTCGACGTCGGGGCGCTCCTCGCGGTCGACCTTGATGTTGACGAAGTGTTCGTTCATGAAGGCGGCGACCGCTTCGTCCTCGAAGCTCTCCGTGGCGAGGACATGGCACCAGTGACAACTCGAATATCCGACACTGAGCAGCACCGGTACGCCTCGCTTGCGCGCCTCCTCGAACGCCTCGGCCGACCAGGGCCACCAGTCGACGGGGTTGTCTGCGTGCTGGAGGAGGTACGGGGACGTCTCATGGGCCAGTCGGTTCGGCATGTGTCCATCGTGCCCGACCGGGGCCGACAGGTGACAGTGCAGCCTGCCGCTCGGGCGTTCCCTCTCACTACGCCACCCGATCCGCTCAACGCGGCCAGGCGCCGCCCGCCGCGACCGCGACCGCTAACGCTGTATACGGCGACCGCCGCGAATGATCCGAAAGTCACCCAAGCCGAACCCGGTGATCGCTGCCCTCTCGCGCGAACGCCTTCCCCGAAGGACACTCATAGGCAAAGGAGTTGCCGCCGGAGGGGGACGTGACATGCGGGACAGCCATCGGGCGGACGCCGAACGGCTGTTGGCACGGGCCGTGGAGGAAGAGGTACGACGCTCCGGCGGACACACCGACGGAACGGTGCTGCTGTCGCGCTCACGCAGTGCCCTGGACGCGATGGCGGAGACGTCCGCCGAGGAGTACGAGGCCTACACGCGCGCGCTCGACGAGACGGCGGCCGGGCGGCTCACCTTCGCTCAGCGGTACGCCAAGGAGGGTTCGGGAACCGCCCTGCTGGTGGCCGCCGTCGCCGCGGTCACGGCGGCGGTGGCGGACGCGGCTCTGGGCACCGACACGGGCACGGCACTCGGCGCGGGCGTGACCGTGGGCGTCGTGGGCGCGGCAGCGACCGTCATCAAGGTGGCCGGCTCCCATCTGCCCGCGGCCCATCACAGTGCCGGCGCCGCGAGCCAGCCGGGCGGCCCCGAGCAGTTGCGGCTGCAGTGGCTGACGGCTCTGGAGGTGCGCGGCATCCGCCCGTTCCTCGATCAGCAGCGGGTACGCGAGGGGTCCACGGGCCCGAAGAAGAAGGGGCCGTCGCTGCGCGGCACGGACAAGAGCGCGGCGGCCCGCGGGCGCACCGTGCTGGCCCAGTCGTTCGGGCAACTGCCGGAGCCGGCGGGCGTGTTCGCGGGGCGCCGGGTGGAGATGGGCAGGATCCGGCAGTGGGTACAGGCGTCCCGCGCGAGCACCGAGACCCGCCCGACGGTCGTGGTGCTGCACGGAACGCCCGGCAGCGGTCGTACGACACTGGCCGTGCGTGCCACACACGACCTCAAGGACTACTTCCGGGGGGCCTGCGTCGTGGACCTGCGCGGCGGGAGTCCGGAGGAGCCGCCGCTGTCCACCCGCGACGCCCTGCTGCACCTGCTCAACCGGCTCGGTGCGCCGCGCGAACAGCTGCTGTTCCGTGAGCGCTCCTCCCCCGACCAGCAGGTCAAGCGGCTGAGCGAGCTGTACCACCAGCATCTGATGGGCCTGGCCGTCACCATCGTCCTGGACGACGCCTCGGACCCCGAACAGGTCCGTACGCTCATCCCCGAGCGCTCCGACAGTCTGGTCCTGGTCACGGCCCGCGAGCCCCTGGAACTGCCGTCCGATCTTCCGGCCCATGTCCATGAACTGCCGGTCGAGGCGCTGGACTCGGCGGGCGCCGAGGAGTTGCTGGACGCGGCGGCACAGGACAGTTCCGGGCCCTACGACGCCGATGCGGCCGACCGGATCAGGGAGTTGTGCGGCGGGCTGCCGCTGGCGCTGAGCATCGCGGGCTCGTCGCTGGGCCCGCGCTCACCCCGTCAACTGGCCACGGATCTCGGGGCGTACGGCCCTGTTGAGCCGATCGAGCGTGTGCTGTGGCTGCGCTACACGGACCAGTCGGACACGGCCCGCCGGCTGCTGCGCCGACTGGCCCTCGCCGGCCGCGCCTCCCTCGGTGGCGCCGCGGCCGCCTCCCTTCTGGCGACGAACGAGGGGGAGGCGACCCGTCACCTGGTCGCGCTCTCCCGGGCCGGCCTGATCGACCATGTGCGCGGCAACCGCTTCCGCTTGCACGACCTGGTGCGGGCCTTCGCCCAGGCCCGCCTCCTGGACGAGGAGGAACCCTCGGAGCGCACGGCCGCGCAGGAACGCCTGATCGTGAACTACGCCGACCTGGCCGAGTCGGTGCTGCGCCTGGTCGACGGCAACATGTCGACCCGTTCGGACCGCTTCAGCCCGCACGGCTTCACCTCCCTGGACGAGGCGCTGCGCTGGCTGGACGACGAGTCGAGCTTCATCACGTCGACGCTGCGGCACGCGGAGGGCGTGAACCAGGCGGCGGTGCTGAACCTGCTCGGCGCGCTGTGCGACTACTGCCTGCTGCGCGGCGACCTCTACCGTCTGGGCGAGATCAGCGAGCTGGCGCAGGCCGTGGACCAGGGCCTGCTGGTCCGCTCGGTGCAGTGGCGCACCGGTATCGCGGCCCGTCAGCTGGGCGAGCTGGACAAGGCGCGTACGACGCTGACGTCGGTCGTCGATCTGTACATGGAGGCCCATCACGACGCGGGCGCGGCCCGTGCCCTGTGCTCCCTGGGGATCACCCTGCACCACCAGGGCAATCTCACGGAGGCGGCGGCGAAGCTGCGGGAGGCGCTGGATCTCCAGGCGGCCCCCGAGCTGGCCACGGACCGTGGCTGGACGATGCACGCCCTGGCGGCGGTGGAGCGCGACCGCGGCCATGTGTCGGAGGCGCTGCATCTGCTCACCGAGTCCCTGATCCTGCACCACGCGGGCGAGTCCGTGCACGGTGAGGCCTGGGCCCACTTCCAGTTGGGCCAGCTGTCGCTGCGGATGGGCGACGTCCCGCGCGCGGAGTCGGAGCTGCGCGCGGCCCTCGACCGCTATGGCCGTACGCGTGACGCCCGTGGGGAGGCCTGGGCCCTCACGCAGCTGGCCCGCGCCCGTCTCGTCGCCGGGGACGCGTCACCGGCGGTGGACGGACTGCGCCAGGCGGCGTCCCGGCACCGCGAGAACGAGGACGCGCGCGGTGAGGCCTGGACGGTCTACTACCTGGGGCAGGCCCTGGAGGAGACGGGCAACCTCGATCATGCGGTGCGCGAACTGGAGCGCTCCCGCACGATGTTCTCCCGTATGCGCGACGTCTACGGCCTGGCCTGTGCCCGTCACCACTCGGCCCGGGCGACCCGGGACCAGCAGGCGGCCCGGACGGGCTCGCTGCGCAACTCCGGCTTCGCCCGCCAGCTCCTGGTCGACGCCCGAGCCGACTTCCAGCGCATCGGCGTGGCCCACGGTGAGGCGTGGACCTGCCTGGAACTGGCGGTGGTGGACGCGGGCAACGCTCGTACCCAGCAGGCGCTGGCGCTGTGCGACGAGGCGGTGGACCTGTTCACCTCGTACGGCGACCGCCGCGGCGAGGACTGGGCCCGCTTCCTGCGCTGCACCCTGCTGCCCTACGCGGCCCCCGGCGGCGTGGAGGTCGGCACGGCGGTCGCCCAGGAGGAGCTGACCCAGCTGTCCCGCACGAGTCACTCGCTCCGGGACGAGAAGCTCGACGATTACGCGGAGGCGTATCAGCTGCTGCTGGAGCGGGGGGTGAACCTGGAGGCGGGCTGGCAGGCGTGGCGTCTGGGGATGGTGCCCAGCCGCCATGCGCGGGAGGTGATGGGGGTGGCGGTGCCGGCCACGCACTGACCGCCGGCCACCCCCCGTCCCACGACGTCAGCCCTGACGCGCCTTGGGCCCGGCCCCGGGGCCGGTCTTCGGGCCGGCCTCGCCGACGGAGGCGTCCGCGGACCCGGCGTCCGAGTCCGCCGTCTCCTGGAACTTCACCTTCCCCATGTGCCGGTTCATGGACTTCATCAGCACCCACACCGCCACGGCCATCGCCGCGAAGACGATGAAGCCGAGGACGCCGGGGGTGACCTTGTTCTCGTCCACCTCCTTCGCGAGGGGGACGAGATGCGTCATTGCCAGGCTCACGCTTGCGCTCATGTCAGGCATTGTCGCGGATGCCCGCAAAGAGGTCGTCCTCGGGGAGGGAGGTATCGACGAGCGACTTCGCGAGCTCGTACTCCTCCGTCGGCCAGACCTCCTTCTGGATCTCCATCGGCACCTTGAACCAGCCGCCGTCGGGGTCGATCTGCGTGGCGTGGGCGATCAGCGCCTTGTCGCGGATCTCGAAGAACTCGGCGCAGGGAACATGCGTGGTCAGCGTGCGCTCGACGCGCTCGAACTCGCTCCAGCGCTTGAGCCAGTCCCCGTACGGCGACTCCAGACCGCGGTCCAGCAGCGCGTTGTGCAGCGCCTCGGTGCGGGGGCGGTTGAAGCCCTGGTTGTAGTACAGCTTCCGCGGCTGGTAGGCCGGGCCGAACTCCGACTCCGGGTACTTCTCGGTGTCGGCGGCGCCCTCGAAGGCCACCATCGAGATCTTGTGGGTCATGATGTGGTCGGGGTGCGGGTAGCCGCCGTTCTCGTCATAGGTGGTGATCACCTGGGGACGGAAGGAACGGATCTGCTTCACCAGCTCGCAGGCCGCCTTGTCCACGTCCTCCAGGGCGAAGCAGCCCTCGGGCAGCGGGGGCAGCGGGTCGCCCTCGGGCAGGCCGGAGTCGACGAAGCCGAGCCATTCCTGCGTGACCCCGAGGATCTCCCGGGCCTCGTCCATCTCCTTCTTGCGTACCTCGTGGATGTGCTCCTCGATGTACTTGTCGCCCTGCAGCTTCGGGTTGAGGATGGAGCCGCGCTCCCCACCGGTGCAGGTCACGACCAGCACGTCCACCCCCTCGGACACGTACTTCGCCATGGTGGCCGCGCCCTTGCTCGACTCGTCGTCGGGGTGGGCGTGGACGGCCATCAGTCGCAGCTGGTCAGTCAAGACTCAATCCTCGATAAGTCGGCGCCCGGTGTGAACCGGCGCGATCGGCGGCTTCTATAGTGACCGAATCGGGGGGCGAAAAATTCCGGGGTCCGGTTTCCGAGGGGACGATCATGAGTACGGCGAGCACGCGACTGCCCGAGGGTCGTTACGGCCGCTCCTCGGACGAGCGCGCCGACCACAAGCTCAAGATCATCGGAGCCGTCCTGGCGGCGGCGCTGCTCGCGCTCGTCGGTTACTTCGCCTACCACTACGTCGGCCAGAACAAGATCAGCGCCGAGGTGATCACCTTCGACGCGCACAAGAACGCGGTGACGGTGCATCTGGAGGTCCGCAAGGACGCCGACGCCACCGGTTACTGCACCATCCGCTCCCAGGCGGCGGACGGAGCCGAGGTGGGCCGGGCCGACTTCCGCTTCGACGGGCACGCCACACGCATCGACCGGGCCGTCACCCTCCGTACGACGTCCGCCGGCACCACGGCGGAGCTGCTGGGCTGCCACGCCGGCTGACACCGGACTGTCTCGGCCTGAATGCGTAGGCCCTGACCTGCGTTGACGTAATTCTCATGGCTTATGTCCTCCCCCTTCAGCCGCGGAATTGTTAGGCTCGTGGTTTCGCCCATCCATGGATGAACATTCTTCTGGGTAGGGCGATGCTTTGTATTCCCAGTACCTACGAGGAGCACCTGTGACCCAGACCAGCGAGAACGTCACCTGGCTGACCCAGGAGGCGTACAACCAGCTCAAGGCGGAGCTGGAGCACCTGTCTGGTCCTGCGCGCACGGAGATCGCCGCCAAGATCGCGGCCGCGCGCGAGGAGGGCGACCTGCGTGAGAACGGCGGGTACCACGCGGCCAAGGAAGAGCAGGGCAAGCAGGAGCTCCGTGTGCGCCAGCTGACCCAGCTCCTGGAGAACGCCAAGGTCGGCGAGGCCCCGGCGTCGGCGGACGGTGCCGTGGCGCCCGGCATGGTCGTGACGATCGCCTTCGACGGCGACGAGGACGACACGACGACCTTCCTGCTCGCCTCGCGCGAGTACGCGAGCTCCGACATCGAGACGTACTCGCCGCAGTCCCCGCTGGGCTCCGGCGTGATCGGCCACAAGGTCGGCGAGGACGCGGAGTACGAGCTGCCGAACGGCAGGAAGACCTCCGTGAAGATCCTCAAGGCCGAGCCCTACAACGGCTGACCCGGCCGCCTGCCGATCCCGGCAGCCTGCACGCCCTTGACGCGCCCCCGGTGTCCTGGTGACGCCGGGGGCGTCGTCATGCCGTGTCGGACAGGTGGTTGGCCGGACGGCCGGTCAGGCAGCAGGTCAGGCGGTCGCCGAGCGGTACTTGCGCACCGCCAGCGTCCTGAAGATGACGATGATCAGGGCCGAGTAGATCAGTGAGGCCCAGACCGGATGCACCATGGGCCAGGCGTCCGACGGTGACTGTCCCGGGTTCCCGAACAGCACACGGCAGGCCTGGACCGTGGCGCTGAAGGGGTTCCACTCGGCGATGTGGCGCAGCCACGGGGTCATGTGGCTGGTGTCCACGAAGGCGTTCGAGATGAACGTGACCGGGAACAGCCAGATCAGACCACTGGACGTGGCCGCTTCGGGGGTGCGCACGGACATGCCGATCAGGGCGCCGATCCAGGTGAACGCGTAGCCGAGCAGGAGCAGCAGGCCGAAGGCGGCGAGCACCTTCGCGGCGTTCGTGTCACCGTTCGTCCCGACGCGCCAGCCGACGAGCAGGGCCACCAGGGCGAGGACGACCAGGGTCAGGGCCGTCTGCACCAGGTCGGCGAGCGTGCGCCCGGTCAGCACCGCGCCACGCGCCATGGGCAGGGAGCGGAAGCGGTCGATGAGTCCCTTGTGCATGTCGTCGGCGATGCCCGCGCCGGAGCTGGCGGTGGCGAAGGTGACGGTCTGCGCGAAGATCCCCGCCATCAGGAAGTTCTTGTAGTCGATGGCGCTGGTGCTGCCACCGATCTGCATGGAACCGCCGAAGACGTAGGTGAAGAGCACCACGAACATGATCGGCTGGATCAAGCCGTAGATGATCATTTCAGGAATCCGGGACATGCGGATCAGGTTGCGCTTCGCTACGACCATCGAGTCCCGGAAGGACTGGCTGAGGGGGTTCGCGGTCGGCGCGACCCGCAGGGCGTCGGTGACGGCGCTCACTTGGTGGCCTCCTTCTTCTGCCTGCGGTCCTTGGCGGGCGTGCCCTTGGTCGCGCCGCTCTCCTGGGGTTTCTCCTCTGCGATGTGTCCGGTCAGGGACAGGAACACGTCGTCGAGGGTGGGGCGGCGCAGACCGATGTCGTCTATCTCGATCCCGCGGACGTCCAGCTCCCGGATGACCTCGGCCAGCAGCTTCGCGCCGCCGGTGACGGGGACGGTGAGCTTGCGGGTGTGCTCCTCGACCGTGAGCTCGCCCTTGCCGAAGCCGGTGAGGACCTCGCGGGCGGTCGGTATGTGCTCGCGCTCGTGCACCACGACCTCCACGCGCTCGCCGCCGGTACGGGCCTTGAGCTGGTCGGAGGTGCCGCGGGCGATGACATGGCCGTGGTCGATGACCACGATGTCATGCGCCAGGTGGTCGGCCTCTTCCAGGTACTGAGTGGTCAGCAGCAGGGTCGTACCACCGGAGACGAGGTTCTTGATGACCTCCCACAGCAGCTGGCGGTTGCGCGGGTCGAGGCCGGTCGTCGGCTCGTCCATGAACATCACGGGCGGCGAGACGACCAGGGCGGCCGCGAGGTCGAGACGGCGGCGCATGCCTCCGGAGTAGGTCTTCGCGGTGCGGTCGGCGGCGTCCGCCAGGTCGAACTGGTCCAGCAGCTCCGCGGCCCGGGCCTTCGCGGCCTTGGCCTTCATCTGGTAGAGCTGGCCGACCATCTGGAGGTTCTCGCGGCCGGTCAGGTATTCGTCGACCGCGGCGAACTGGCCGGACAGGCCGATGGAACGCCGCACCTCGTTGGGCTGCTTGAGGACGTCGAGGCCCGCCACGACCGCCCTGCCGCTGTCGGGGCGCAGCAGAGTGGTCAGGCAGCGGACCGCCGTCGTCTTGCCCGCGCCGTTCGGCCCGAGCAGGCCCAGCACGGTGCCCTCGGGGACATCGAGGTCGACGCCGTCCAGAGCCCTTACGTCGCCGAAGGTTTTGACCAGGCCTTCGGCATAGATGGCGCCTGGCATATGAGTCTCCACGTCGTCGGGAAATCTTCGAAAAGCCTAGGTTTGCGCATTTCACTCCGCCTGACGGGTGACTCGACAGGCGACCACGAGACACACCATAACGCGATGTATCGCGTCTCTCAACGCATTTACTCGATCGAGTGACGAAGAGCCCCTGAGCTGGGCGTTTCGCTTTGAGTACGGGTGTCCGGCGCCTCAGCCGATGACCGTGTGACCCGCCTCGCGCAGGGCCCGGCCGACCTCGGCGCAGTGCTCCGGCCCCTTCGTCTCCAGGTGCAGCTCGACCTCTGCCTCCGTGAGCCCGAGCCGTGGATCGGTCCGTACGTGACTCACATCGAGGACGTTAGCGTCCACCACTGACAACACCCCGAGAAGTGTGGCGAGCGCCCCCGGGCGGTCCGTCAGCCGCAGCCGCACGGCCAGGTAGCGGCCCTGCGCGGACATGCCGTGCCGCAGGACGCGCTGCATCAGCAGCGGGTCGACGTTACCGCCGGACAGCACCGCCACCACCGGCCCCTCGAAGGCCCCCGGCTCGCTCAGCAGCGCCGCCACCGGGCTCGCACCGGCCGGTTCGACGACCAGCTTGGCCCGCTCCAGGCACAGCAGCAGCGCGGTGGCCAGCTCGTCCTCGGAGACCGTGCGGACCTCGTCCACCAGCTCGCGGATGATGCCGAACGGCACGTCGCCGGGCCGCCCGACCTTGATGCCGTCGGCCATGGTCGCCGGGTTCTCGATCGACATCGGGCGCCCGGCCGCGATCGAGGGCGGATAGGCCGCGGCGCCCTCGGCCTGCACGCCCACGATCCGCACGTCCGGCCGCAGCGCCTTCACCGCGGTCGCGATGCCGGCCGCGAGACCTCCGCCGCCGATGCCGACGACGATCGTGCGGACCTCCGGGCAGTGCTCCAGGATCTCCAGACCCACCGTGCCCTGGCCCGCGATGATGTCGGGGTGGTCGAAGGGGTGGATGAACACCGCGCCCGTCTCGGCCGCGTACTCCTGCGCGGCGGCCAGCGTCTCGTCGACCACCTGCCCGTGCAGGCGCACCTCGGCGCCGTACTCGCGCGTGGCGCTGATCTTGGGCAGCGGGGCGCCCTTCGGCATGAAGACCGTCGCCCGCACGCCGAGCAGCGAGGACGCGAGAGCGACGCCCTGCGCGTGGTTGCCGGCGCTCGCCGCGACGACCCCGGCGGCCCGCTCCTCCGGCAGCAGTCCGGCGATCCGGACATACGCACCCCGCAGCTTGAACGAACCCGTCCGCTGGAGGTTCTCGCACTTGAAGTGCACCGGCGCTCCCACGAGCTGGGACAGGTGCCTGCTGCCCTCCATCGCCGTCACCCGCGCCACGCCCGAGAGCATCTTCTGCGCGCCCCGCACATCGTCGAGGGTCACGGGCCGAAAGGAGTCAGCCGTGCTGTAGCTCATGACTCAAGCATCGCAGTTCACGGGCGCACACGACCGCTGTGACCAACCTCCGAGACTGGTTTGCGCAGCGCCGGTACACCCTGCCTCCCGGCCGCGTACTCTGTCCCCCATTATTCCAGGACCCCCTTCATGAAGTGAGCCTCCGGCCATGCCCACAACACCTGAAATGTCGATGGACATGACGACCGTCGGTGACAGCGGTCTCCTCGACACGCTGCAGCACGAGGTGGCGGTGTTCGCCCGCCGTGCCGAACAGACCCGGCTCGGCGGGGTCGGGCAGGTACGCAACTCCATGGACCGCGCCGCATACCTGCTGCTCAACCGCCTCGACAAAGAGGGCCCCATGGGTGTCAAGGCGCTCGCGGCGAGCATGGGCATCGACTCGTCGACGGTCACCCGGCAGGTGGCTCCGCTCGTCGACACCGGGCTCGTCAAGCGCACCTCGCACCCCGAGGACGGGCGTGCCGTGGTCCTTCAGCTGTCCCCGCGCGGGCTGTCCCGGCTGGAGGAAGTGCGATCGTCCCGGCGTCAGCTGATGGCGGAGCTGACACACGACTGGGCGCCGGAGGAGCGCGAGGCGTTCTGCACGCTCCTCACGCGCTTCAACAGCGCGCTCTCCTCCCGGATGGCGGCGCCGGGAGTACCGGGGTCCGAGGCGCCGACCGCCTCGTAGGCGGCATCCGCGCGCGTGCCGCGGCCGGCCGTTACCGCGCGCGTGCTGCCTGACTCTTGACCGACAGGGCGCCCCTGGCCTCATATGAGACGGGGTTCCCGTCGTACGCGGTTCAGCATCCCGTACGCGACCGGGTCCCCGACCGGTCAGGGTCGCGGCAGGCGGGAGGCGCGGGGTGCGACAACGGCAGGCGTCCCAAGGCGCCCGCCGGGCCCGGGAGTTCGAGGCGTTCGTCGCGGGCGCGGCAGGGCGGCTGCTGCATGCCGCCACGCTGCTCACGGCGGAGGCGCCGGACGACAACCCGCGCGCGCGGCGCCTGCTGACACTGGCCCTCGCGCACACGTACGTGCACTGGCACCGGCTGCGCGGCGAGGACCCGTACGACCGCGCCCGCCAGTACCTGGCCACCCGCTTCGCGCGCGCGGCATGGCACCAGTACGGCGGCTTCGGCCGGGCCCGCGCGCATCCCGACAGCCCGCTGGGCGGGCTCGTGCCGCAGGAGCGCCTGATCCTGGTTCTCAGGCTGTACGAGGGTGTCGCCGAGGAGCAGACGGCGGCGCTGCTCGGCCTGCCCACGGAACGCGTCCGCACGCTCTGCGAGCGGGCGACGGCCACGCTGCTGCATCCGCCCCGCAACCCCGCACCGGCGGTCACGGGGGCGAAGGTGGCCCCGTCATGAGGCGCGCACGCGACAGGAGGCGCACATGAACCGGGCCGAGCGCGAGGCCGCCGCACGGCGGATCATGGAGCGGGTGCCGCCGCCGGTGCCCCCGGAGCTGTACGGGGACGTCCTGCGCCGCGGTGCCCGCGGACTGCGCCGCCGGACGGTCGCCCGCAGGCTGTTGTGGCTGCTGCTGTGCGCCGCGACCGTGGCGTTCGTCGTCTGGGCCATGATGGCCCGCCCGTGGGTGGAGCCGCCCTCGCAGACGACTCCCCCGTACACGGGCTGGTGAGCGGGCCCCCTGCTAGGCGAGCGCCTGCTGCAGGTCCTCCAGCAGATCTTCGACGTTCTCGATGCCCACGGAGAGCCGTACGAGATCGCCGGGCACTTCGAGGGCCGAGCCGGCCACGGACGCGTGCGTCATGCGCCCGGGGTGCTCGATCAGCGACTCGACGCCGCCCAGGGACTCGCCGAGGGTGAACACCTTGGTGCGGTTGCAGACCTCGACGGCCGCCTCCTCGCCGCCTTCGACCTGGAAGGAGACCATGCCGCCGAAGGCCCGCATCTGCTTGGCGGCGACTTCGTGGCCGGGGTGCTCGGGCAGCCCCGGGTAGAGGACCTTCGTCACGCGCGCGTGGCGGGTCAGCATGTCGGCGACCCTGGTGGCGTTCTCGCTGTGCCGGTCCATGCGCACCGACAGCGTCTTGGCGCCGCGCAGGACCAGCCACGAGTCGAAGGGACCGGCGACCGCGCCCATCGCGTTCTGGTGGTAGGCCAGCTCCTCGCCGAGTGCTTCGTCGGCGGCGATCAGCGCACCGCCGACGACGTCGGAGTGGCCGCCCATGTACTTGGTCAGGGAGTGCACGACGACGTCCGCGCCGAGGGCCAGCGGCTGCTGCAGGTACGGCGTGGCGAAGGTGTTGTCGACGACGAGCTTCGCGCCCGCGTCCCGGGCGATCTGGGCCACCGCGGCGATGTCGGTGATGCCGAGCAGCGGGTTGGAGGGGGTCTCCACCCACACGGCCTTGGTCTTCGGGGTGATGGCGGCCCGTACGGCGGACGGATCGCTGGTGTCGGCGACCGACCACTCCACGCCCCACCGGGCGACGACCTTCGCGAACAGCCGGAACGTGCCGCCGTACGCGTCGTTGGGGATGACCACGTGGTCACCGGGGCTGAGCAGCGTACGCAACAGGCAGTCCTCGGCCGCCAGTCCGGACGCGAACGCGAGACCTCGGCGGCCGCCCTCAAGGGCTGCGAGGTTCTCTTCCAGGGCGGTCCTGGTGGGGTTGGCGCTACGGCTGTACTCGTAGCCGCCGCGCAGGCCGCCGACGCCGTCCTGCTTGTAGGTCGAGACCTGGTAGATCGGCGGGACGACCGCGCCGGTGAGGGGATCGGCGGTGTTGCCCGCGTGGATCGCGAGGGTCTCGAAGTGCTGACTGATGTGCCTGTCGCTCATGGGCACCGAGGGTAGTGCGCTCGCGGCGCGGGTGTCGGACGGCGTGGCGCGGAAGGCCGTACCGGCGGGTTTTCCCTCGGTCGAGGCACCGGGCCGCCGGAGTTTTCCACAGGGCGCCGACCGGGTTGGCCAATTGTCGGTGGCGTCTGGAACGCTTGAGCCATGGAATTTCTCTGGGTCCTGATCGCGCTGGTCATGCTCGGCTTCGTGCTGCTCCCGGTCATGCGGCGCCGGCGGGGCATGATCGAGCAGGTTCCGGCCGGCCACCCGGACGCCGCCGACCCCGCGAACTACGGCTTCGTGCGCGAGGAGGAGCTGGACATCCGCCTGCCCGGCCCCGACCAGGACCTGCTGGACGTCCTGGACCTGGTGCAGCGCACCCAGGACTACCGCGCGGCAGCCCAGCTGCTGGCGGGCACGGAGGCCGAGGGTGAGCTGCGCTGGCAGCGCGTGCAGGCCTTCGCGGGCGCCGCGTCCCTGGAGCTGCAGCAGCGGCCGGGCGGGGTGAGCGAGACGCCGGGCGGGCAGTGGCTGCGGGTGTGGCGGGCCGAGCAGTCCAAGGACGCGGGCGGCGCCGCCGTGCACGCGGAATTCCTGGTCCAGCAGGCGTGGCGGACGTCCACGCCGGGCACGGACGAGTTCCGGATCATCATGGAGGAGTCGAGGGCGGCCTGCGGCGACGCGGCGCTGCTCGCTCCCGGTGACCCGATCCCGTACATCGTCGAGCTGTCGGTGGCCCGTGGACTGGCCTACCCCCAGCCGGAGTTCGAGCAACTGTGGCTGAAGATCCTCGACCGCGACCCCACGCACATGGGCGCCCACCTGGCCGCCCTGCACTACTGGTGCGAGAAGTGGCACGGCTCGCGGGAGCTGGCGTACTCCTTCGCGGAGGCGGCGGCCGCGCGGGCTCCCCAGGGCTCGCTGCTCGCCGCCATGCCCCTGTTCGCGGTCTTCGAGCACCTTCCCGAGGTGAACTTCGTCAGGAGCTTCTACCAGAGCGAGGTCGTGACGAAGGCGATTCACGGAGCGCTCCACGCCGTCCACTCGGCCCGCCCCGACGACCCGATGCTGGCGCACGTACGCCATCTGCTGGTGTTCTTCCTGGTCCGCGCCGAGCGCTGGTCCGAAGCCATGAACCAACTCATATACATCGACGGCCATATCGGAGCCCTCCCCTGGACGCTGTCCGCCGACCCGGCCGCGGAGTTCGCGGTGTACCGGGCACTGGCGGTGGCGGGCTACGAGGCGAACGGCGGGAGCCCGGCGACGCTGCCGCACTGAGCGGACGAAGGGACATGAGCGCGGCTTGACATGGATCTCGCAGCCGTGCCCCGTCGATGACGAGCAAGGATGCCGTTGCCAGGCTCGTTTGGCTGGTGGCAATGACGTCGCTGGCCGCTGTTCTTTCCGGGGCAAGCGCACCCGCCCGAGTCGCGGCCTTCCACCTCGCGTGTCAGCCTGAATTCATGATCAGGCGACCGCCTTGCCGCCTACCCGTTTGGGCGCGGGCACGGACGGATGGCCGCCGGGCGGGGACGCTCGAAGGGAGTTGGTCCACATGATTCCTGTCACCGCGTCCACTGTACGTATCGAGGGGTCTCTCGATCCTGGGCTGTCCAGATGGCTGTGGCTGGTGAAGTGGCTCCTCGCGATCCCGCACTACATCGTGCTGTTCTTCCTGTGGATTGCGTTCGTCTTCGTGACCGTCGTCGCGTTCTTCGCCATCCTGTTCACCGGCCGCTTCCCCCGGTCCCTCTTCGACTTCAATGTCGGCGTACTGCGCTGGAACTGGCGTGTCAGCTATTACGCCCACACCGTGCTCGGCACCGACCGGTACCCGCCGTTCACCCTCGCGGATGTGCCCGACTACCCAGCGCACTTCGACGTCGTCTATCCCGAGCGCCTCTCCCGCGGCCTGGTCCTGGTGAAGTGGTGGCTGCTGGCGATCCCGCAGTACATCGTCGTCGGGATGTTCGTCGGTGGCTGGGCAGAAGGGAATGGGGACAGTTGGCGTTACGGCGGTCTGATCCCCTTCCTCTCCCTGGTCGCCGTGATCATCCTGGCGTTCACCGCCCGTTACCCGGTTCACCTTTTCGACTTCCTGCTAGGCCTGGCCCGCTGGGTCGCAAGGGTGGCTGCCTATGCCGCGCTGATGACCGATGAGTACCCGCCATTCCGCCTCGACCTGGGCGGGCAGGACTCCCCGCTGACAAGGACCGCGGCGAGCGGTTCCGATCGGTAGTGCAACCAGGCATGGGGCTGTGGACGCGGCTTGACGTGGATCGAACCGTCGTTCCTGTGGATGATGTACCGCTGCGGCCGGGGCGCGGAAGCTGGGCAGGAGACCGTCCTCGCCGTCGAGATCAGCCGGGACGGCTTCGAGTGGGCGCTGCGCCACGCGTGTCTGTCGAGCTACGCCCGTGGGGTGCACCCCGACCGAGGCACCTGGCAGCGTCAATTGAAGCGCGCGCCCGCTCGCGTCCGGTGGGACCCAGAGCGCGACCCGCATCTTCGGCCCCTGCCGTACCGGTCCCTGCAGCTGGGTCTCTCCCGTGAAGCCGTGCGACGGTACGCGGACGAGTGGACGGTCGCCATCCGCGACGTGACCCCGCCCGCCCACGAGATCCGCGCCCTCGTCGGCAGCGGTGACGTGGACTCCGCCGGGCGGCTGCTGCCCCCGGAACGCCCGTATCCCGCTGGAGATGAATTGCTTGCCCATCTCCTGGCATGACGGGCCGGCGCACCCGACGGGTCGCCCATGGCCTCGCCAAGGCTGGTGGGCGCGACGTACGCACCGGGGTCTTGCCTGGTCACAGTGCCAAGACGGCCCGGCTGCGGAGCCTGCGGCGGGCAGGTTTCGGCTTGGTGCCGGGCCGTCCTGTGGTCAGCCTTCCGTGCGGGCGGGCAGTCGCCATCCCGGGCGGGGGAAGTGGCAGGTGTAGCCGTCCGGGTAGCGCTGCAGGTAGTCCTGGTGCTCGGGCTCGGCCTCCCAGAAGGGGCCGACCGGCTCCACCTCGGTGACGACCTTGCCCGGCCACAGTCCGGAGGCGTCCACGTCCGCGATCGTGTCCTCGGCGATGCGCTTCTGCTCGTCGTCCACGTAGTAGATCGCCGAGCGGTAGCTGAGGCCGATGTCGTTGCCCTGGCGGTCCTTGGTGCTCGGGTCGTGGATCTGGAAGAAGAACTCCAGGAGCGCACGGAAGTCGGTCTTCTCGGGGTCGAAAAGGATCTCGATGGCCTCGGCGTGCGTGCCGTGGTTACGGTACGTCGCGTTCGGTACGTCACCCCCGGTGTATCCGACCCGGGTCCCCGTCACGCCCGGGAGCCGGCGGATCAGCTCCTCCATCCCCCAGAAACATCCGCCCGCGAGCACGGCCCTCTGCGTCTGCGCAGCCATTGTGGCCCCTCCAATACTTGTCAGCGTGGTCACTCGGGCTACTCGGCTCGCACACCACCGGCTTCTGATGCCCACCTCCATCAACGCGCGAGGGTTCCCAGCGATTCCGTACCCGGGACCAGGCAGCGTCCAGAGTCAGGTCGCTGCTGGGCGCAACGGCGAGGGGCGCCAGGAGCGCCCGGCCGCAAATTCGGTTGCCTCCCACGGGCCGATGCGGGCTAATGCCACGCATGGCTGACATTCAGGGCTCGTACGACGATCTGTTCTCGGCGGTGCCCAGTGCGCTGGCGACGTTGCTGGACGGCGGAGACGCCGGCGGCTCGGTGGCGGTGTTCGTGGACGGCGAGCCCGTAGTGGACGTGTGGGGCGGGTTCGCCGACGCGGACCGCACGGTCCCGTGGGAGCGCGACACGATCGTCAACGTCTGGTCCGTCACGAAGACGATGACGGCGCTGTGCGCGCTCGTCCTGGCCGATCGCGGCGAGCTCGATCTCGACGCGCCGGTGGTCCGCTACTGGCCGGAGTTCGCCGCGGCGGGCAAGAGTGGGGTGCTGGTGCGGCATCTGCTGTCGCACACCGCCGGTCTGCCCGACTGGGACGGGCCGGTCGAGGAGATCTACGACTGGGCCTCCGCCACGGCGCGCCTGGTCGCGCAGGCTCCGCAGTGGGAGCCCGGCAGCGCGGCCGGGTACCACTCGCTCACCCAGGGGTTCCTCGTGGGTGAGCTGGTGTGGCGGATCACCGGCCGAAGCGTGGGCGAGTTCTTCGCCGACGAGGTGGCCGGGCCGCTGGGCGCGGACTTCCACATCGGGCTGGCCCCCGAGCACGACCACCGCGTGTCGCTCACGATCCCGCCGCCCTCCCGGGACGAGGACTACGCCGCGAGCGCACCCGGCAACGACGCGGCCGCCGGGACCCGGATCCGGCTCCGCGACGGCAACAGCGTCGCCTGGCGCCGTGCGCAGATCCCCGCGGCGAGCGGATTCGGCAATGCCCGCTCGGTCGCCCTCGCCCAGTCGGTGATGGCGTGCGGAGGGGCGGTGCGCGGGGTGCGGTTGCTGTCGCAGGCGGGCTGTGACCGGGCCCGGGAGGAACAGTTCAGCGGCGACGACCGGGTCCTGGGCATGCCGATGCGCTGGGGCCTCGGCTACGGGCTGTTCGGCAGCACGTACGGGTGGGGCGGCTGGGGCGGCTCCCTGGTGATGATCGAGCCCGAGGCCCGGATGGTGGTGGCCTACGTGACGAACCAGATGCGCGAACCGGCGGACGACACCAGGGGGTTGGAACTCGTCATGTCCTCCTACGACGGCCTCACGGGGCTGCGGGCCTGAGGAAGGGCATCAGGCTCAGGCCACTCGGTCCGGGCGCCGTCAGGCCACTCGGTCCGCCAGGAACTCCTCCCACGTCCGCTTCCCGACCTCCGCTCCCGCCAGCGTGAGGTTATCCCCCGCCCGGTATGCCCGCCCCGCCTTCCCCGGGATGCGGACGGGCAGCTTCGGGCGGGGGCGCCTGCCGCGGAGTTCGAGGTACGGGCGGACCAGGGCGGGGATGTCGTAGAGCCTGGGACCTGCCATGTCCGGGACCGGGCCGGCGGGCTTGCCCAGGGTCAACTCCACCAGCCTGGCGGCGACTTCGCGGGAGTCGACCGGCTGGAGGCGGAGACCGCCGGGGGCCGGGAGGACGGGGAGCTTCGTCATCTTCTCCACCATCGCCAGCGTCAGGTCGTGGAACTGGGCCGCGCGCAGCGTCGTCCACGGGATGCCCGAGTCGGCGACGGCCCGCTCCGAGTCCAGCTTGCTGCGCAACCAGGCCAGCGGGACGCGGTCCGCGCCGATGACCGAGATGTAGACCAGGTGACGGACGCCCGAGGCCTGCGCCGCCCGGATCAGCGCACGGGTCGCCTCGTCGTCGCCCTTCTGGCCGCCCGCGAGGTGCAGGACGGTGTCCGTGCCGGCCACGGCGGCCTCGATGCCCTCGTCCTTCAGAAGGTCGCCGGTGACGTACTCGATGCCGTTCGCCGCCGGGCGAGCACTCCGGCTCAGCACGCGCACTTCGCGGCCGGCCGCCTGCAGGAGTGGGATCACATGGCCGCCGAGGGTGCCCGTGCCGCCGGTGACCAGGATGGGTGACGTCATGATGCACTGCTCCAAAACTCGTGGCGCCCGGAGTTCGGTGTTCCGTAGCGTCTGCCGTCGTGTGCCTTCGCTGCTATGACCCCGCGCGGCGAAGCAGTGTGACCGGTCGGCGAAAAGAAATAGGCGAGAGAAAATGGCGAGAGAAAATCTGGGGGGAATGTGAGGGGGGACCGATGGGCGGCGATCGTACGTTTCTGATCGGTGGCGGATGGGACGCGACGGCCGCGCGCGCCGTCTATGAGCCCTTCCTCCGGGCGGCCACGGGACCGCGCATCGGCTGTCTCGTCCTGGACGAGGGCGACGGCCGGGTGCAGTTCGGCCGGTACGACGCCGTGCTGAGGAAGGTCGCCGACTGCGCTCCCGTACCGCTGCTCGTGCCGCTGGGCGGGGAGTTCGATCCGGGCGACGTGCAGGGGCTGGACGGGCTGCTGGTCTGCGGTGGGCTGACGCCCGCGTATCAGGAGGCGTTCGCCGGGTGTCCGGGCCGACTGGGGCCCGTACTGGCCGAGCTCGGCGTTCCGTACGCCGGTTTCTCCGCCGGTGCCGCCGTCGCCGCGCTCCACGCCGTCGTCGGCGGCTGGCTCGACGACGGTGTTCCGGTGTGCCATGAGGACACCGCCGAGGACCTGGAGGAGGTCGAGGTGCGGGCCGGGCTCGGGCTCGTGCCCTTCGCGGTGGACGTGCACGCCGCCCAGTGGGGGACGCTGCCGCGACTGATCACCGCGGTCACGCGGCACGGGCTCCGGCACGGCGTCGCCATCGACGAGAACACCGTCGTGGAGGTCGGGGCGGACGGGCGCGCCCGGGTGTCGGGGCTGGGGCGCGCGCATTCCGTACGGCCGTCCGCGGACGGGAGCGTTCTCGTACGGTCCTTCCGGGCCGGCGAGTTCGTGCCGGCAGGCTGATCGACTTCCGCTGCCGGCTGATCGGCTCCCGCTGCCGCTCACCTCGCTCGCAGCGTGCGGGGGCATGCTGAAGGGCCCCGGCGTGACCTCCGCCGGGGCCCTCGGGCACGGATCAGATCGTGGCCGTGTCGATCACGAAGCGGTAGCGGACGTCACTCGCCAGCACCCGCCCGTACGCCTCGTTGATCTCGTCGGCGCGGATCAGCTCGATCTCGGCACCGAAGCCGTGCTCGGCGCAGAAGTCCAGCATCTCCTGGGTCTCCTGGATGCCGCCGATGCCGGAGCCGGCGAGGGTCTTGCGGCCGCCGATCACCGAGAACAGGTTGAGCTTGACGGGCTCCTCGGGGGCGCCGACGTTCACGAAGGCGCCGTCCGTGCGGAGCAGGGACAGATAAGCGTCGAGGTCCAGCGGGGCCGACACCGTCGACAGGATCAGGTCGAAGGTGCCCTTCAGGTCCTCGAAGGTCTTCGGGTCGCTGGTGGCGTAGTAGTGGTCGGCGCCCAGCTTCAGCCCGTCGTCCTGCTTGCGCAGGGACTGGGAGAGGACGGTGACCTCGGCGCCCAGCGCGTGCGCGATCTTGACGCCCATGTGGCCGAGGCCGCCCATGCCGAGGATCGCGACCTTCTTGCCGGGGCCTGCGTTCCAGTGGCGCAGCGGGGAGTACGTGGTGATGCCGGCGCACAGCAGGGGCGCGGCCACGTCCAGCGAGATGCCGTCGGGGATTCGGAGGACGTAGTTCTCGTCGACGACGATCTTCTCCGAGTAGCCGCCGTAGGTGGGCTCGCCGTTCTTGTCGAGGGCGTTGTAGGTGCCGACGCCGCCGCCCGTGCAGTACTGCTCCAGACCGGCCTTGCAGTTGTCGCACTCACGGCAGGAGTCGACCAGGCAGCCGACGCCCACACGGTCGCCGACCTGGTACTTGGTGACACCCGGGCCGACCTCGGAGACGATGCCCGCGATCTCGTGGCCCGGGACCATCGGGAAGATGGCCTCGCCCCAGCCCTCCCGGGCCTGGTGGATGTCCGAGTGACAGATACCCGCGAACTTGATGTCGATCAGGACGTCGAACTCACGGACCGCCCGGCGCTCGATCGTGGTGCGCTCCAGGGGAGCCTTCGCGGCGGGGGCGGCGTACGCAGCAACAGTGGTCATGCGAGGGTCTCCTAGCAGTGGTTACCCGCCCGGCTGCCTTCTGATCTTCCGACCGGGCGTGCTGCTCAGCATGCCGGACCGTACGAGGTCCACCCAGCCCACGGCTTTGCATACGTTCGCTGTGCCTACCACCGGTGGGGTCAGGATGGTGTGCGTACGACGGTGAATACTTGACGCATGGACCAACAGCCCGATCCCGTACAGGAGCCCGCCGGCGCGCTGGACCGGCGTGCCGAGCTCAGCGAGTTCCTGCGCACCCGGCGTGCCCGGCTGAAGCCGCAGGACGTGGGGCTGCCGGACTTCGGGCGGCACCGGCGGGTACCGGGGCTGCGGCGCGAGGAGCTGGCGCAGCTGGCGGGTGTCTCTGTGGCGTACTACACGCGCCTGGAGCAGGGCAACGGGCGGAACGTGTCGGCGGAGGTGCTCGACTCGATCGCGCGGGCGCTGAGGCTGACCGACGCCGAGCACGCGCATCTGACGCATCTGGCGAAGCCGAAGCAGCACAAGAAGAAGCCGGTCGGGCGCAGCCAGCAGGCGCGGGCCTCGCTGCAGCAGCTCCTCGACACCATAGACGGGGTTCCGGCCTACGTCGTGGGGCGGCGCGCGGAGATCCTGGTGTGGAACCGGATGGCGGCGGCCGTCTTCGGCGACTGGGCGGAGCTGCCGGTCCAGGAGCGGAACTGGGCTCGGCTGGTGTTCCTGCGCCCGGCCTACCAGGAACTGTTCATCGACTGGGAGCAGAAGGCGATCGACATCGTCTGCGCGCTGCGCATGGAGGCGGGCTGCTATCCGGACGACCCCCGGCTGTCGGCGCTGGTCGGCGAGCTGTCGGTGAAGAGCGAGGACTTCCGGCGGCTGTGGGCCACGCACGACGTCAAGGAGAAGAGCCACGGCCTCAAGCACCTGCACCATCCGCTCGTGGGTGAACTGTTTCTGCAGTTCGAGTCGTTCAGGCTCGCGGGCGACGGGGATCAGGGGCTGGTGACGTATCACGCGGAACCGGGGTCCCCGTCTGCGGAGGCGCTGCGGTTGCTGGCCAGCTGGGGGGCGGATGCGACGCGGTCGGGGACCGGTGCGTCGGCCTGAGACGGCCTGCACCGGTGTTGGTGCGGCCGTCACTGGGGGCTGCCGCCCCCAGACCCCCGCTTCGGCCTGAACGGCCCCGTCCTCGAACGCCGGACGGGCTGAGATGCCGCACCGCCGGCAAGGGGGCCGGCCCCTCACCCCTGATACGGCGGCATCGCCCCCCAGTTCCACTTCGGTACCGGCTGCTCCGCCGGCGGCTTCGCGTCCGGGCTGGAGAAGTACACGGCGAGCCTTGTGCCCCATTCCACATAGGCGAGGAACGCCGAGCGGAACTCGGCGTCCGTGGGCAGGCCCGCCTCGTCCGCCGCGTCCTGGATGAGGTTGACCCAGCGGCGGCGCTGGGGCTCGGTGATGTGCTTGCCGAAGTGCTTGGCGACCATGTGGCCGTGGCCGCCCTGGGTGAGGGAGTAGCCGGCGGGGCCGCCGAACACCTCGGCGAGCCAGAGCGCCACATGCTCGGCGTGGTCGGGGGCGAGGTCGGCGAAGAGGGGGGCCAGGAGGTCGTCCTTGAGGACCTTGTCGTAGAAGGCCGAGGTGAGGCGGGAGAAGGCCTCGGCGCCGCCCGCCCAGGCGTACAGGGTGGGGACCGAAGAGCCCGTGCCGCGTACCGTCGTCGGCTTGTAGTGGCGCATCTCGTCGATGTTCTCGACGTACGGGCGGATCTCCGCGAGGAAGTCCGGGAACAGCTCCGACTGTCGGAACCCCTTCAGGTGGTCCTCGGTCGACGTCCAGACGATGCGCAGGACGTAGTGCCCGAAGTCCTCCTCGCAGCGCGCCAGTTCGTAGTCGACGCACTGGGGTGCCGCCGCCAGTTGGACGGCGGCCCGTGTGTAGGCGGCCAGGAACTCCGCCGAGCGGTCTTCCGGGATGCGGTAGCGGATGTACTCGACGGTCTGAGTGGTCATGCGCCCACAGAAACACGGACGGCCCGCCGGAAGCTGTACTTCCGGCGGGCCGTTCGCTCATGGCCTACTTCAGCGGACTACGGGACTCACTTGCCGTAGTAGGCGTTGTAGATCGAGATCGTCGACTTGTTGTCCTTCTTGTCGGTGATCTTCGCGTGGAAGGAGATGGCCTTCCCCTTCTCCGGGTTCTTCACCTTGATCTTGCCGCCCACGACGTCGACCTTCTTCCAGGTCTGGCCGTAGTCGTAGGACACGTACACCGACAGCGACTTGAGGTTGCTGCCCTTGGCCGAGCCCTCGACGACCACCGGGATGCTGACCGTCTTGCCGGCCTCGACCTTGCTGCCCAGGTCCGTGGTCGCGTTGAAGCGGGCCGTGGACGCGGGGAGCTTGCTGAGGTCGGCCTTCTTGGAGCGGAAGGTCCAGCTCGCGTCGATGCGGGTGGAGGCCGCCGCGACCTTGACGCTGCGCTTGACCGACGTCGTCAGCTTGTAGGACGCGTCGGCCGACGGGACCTTGAACTCCTTCTCGCCGAACAGCGGGTCGTCGTTGGAGCCGACCTTGGTGCCGTTGCGGTAGAGGGTCGTGTCGACCGCGGTGAAGACCGAGGAGCCCGCGTGGGTGTTGCCGTCGGCGAACAGCGGGATGCTGCCGTAGATGTTGTTGCCGTCGCGGTACAGGCCGAAGTCGGCGTTCAGGTGCGGTCCGAAGACGGCTGTGTTGAAGGTCTTCGAGTAGGTCTTGCCGCCCTTGAACGTCTGCGCCGCGCCGAGGGTGTACGCGGCGTCGGTGATCGGGAAGCCGTCCGGGTCGGTGCCGCTGTACTGGTCGAACCTCATCTCCCACCGCACGCCGTTCGCGGTGGACAGGTGCAGCTTGCGGGTGCCGGGCAGGGTCTGCGGGACGCCGACCGAGGAGGCGCTGCTGCTGTGGGGCAGCCAGCCCACCGCGTTGACGGCGCCCTTCTTGCCGCTCGCCGAGGCGCCGAGACCGACCTTCACCGTGGCGAGCTCGCTCGCCTTCCAGTGCTTGGTGTAGCCGGTGGCGAGCTGCTTGACGACGGCACCGGTCGTGACGTCGTACTGCTCATCGGCACCCTTGGTCCAGTGGCCGTCCCACTGCTGGCTCAGCGAACCGTCGGTGATCTGCGGGCCGAGGCCCTTGGAGCGGAAGTTGTCGTACGTGTCCGCGAACCAGCCGAAGCTCCAGCCGGAGTTGCCGACCTCGCGGTCATAACCGGGCGCCGCGAACTCCGACTTGGCGGCCGCGTCCGGAACGGTGATGTCGACCGGCTTCGCGGTCCGCGCGTCCAGCGTGAGCGTCGTGTTCTTGGTGATGTCCAGCTTCGGCTGGGCCAGCCAGTCGATGCCCTTGGTGGCGTCCTCCGGGTCCACGAAGACGCTGCTGTCGAGGATGTAATCGCCCTTGGGGAGACGCGCGGTGACGGTGCCGGAGGCGTCGTAGGGCGAGTAGAACTTGTCCTTGCCCAGGCCGGAGACGCCGGCCAGGGTCGCACCGTAGTTCTTCGTCGGCTGTCCGTCCCGCCCGATGAACTTCAGCGTGACGCTGTACGACTGGACCTCGCGCTGCACGGCCGCGGCCGTACGGACGCTCTGCCCGTCGCCCGTCGCCGTCACGTACGCCGAGTACGCGCCGTCCAGCGTGCCGCCCAGCTTGGTGTTGACCGTGAGGCCGACCGAGGCCTTGCCGCCCGCCGGGACGGTCACCTTGGCCGCACCGAGCTTGAAGAAGCCGGACGGTGCCGCCTGACCCTTCGGGTCGGTGGCGCCGGCGGCCAGGTTCAGCGTCACGTCCTTCGTACCCAGGTTGCGGTACGTGACCTGCTTGGTGACCGGCTTGTCATCCGTGTGCGGCCACTGCTGCACACCGAAACTCACCGACACCGGGTCGGCGATCACCGTCTGCTTGATGGCCTTGTCGACCGCGATCCGGCCCGAACCCTGCTGGAACGCCGTGTACTTGCCGCCCTTCGCGGAACCGGTCAGCGCACCCTTCAGCTCGGAGAACCTCCAGTCCGGATGCTGCTGCTTGAGCAGCGCCGCCGCGCCCGCGACATGCGGGGTCGCCATCGACGTACCGGAAATGGTCAGGTAACCCGGCGGGTTCTCACCGACCTCCTCGTCGATGACGCTGCCGGGTGCGGCGGCCGCCGTGATGTCGACGCCGGGGGCGGTCACGTCGGGCTTGATCTGCCCGTCGAGGCCGGGGCCGCGGCTGGAGAAGGACGCCAGCTTGTCGTGGTCGTCGACCGCGCCGACGGTCAGGGCGTCGGCCGCGCTGCCCGGGGAGCCGATGGTCTGCTCACCGAAGTCGCCGTCGTTGCCGGCGGCGATCGCGAACAGGATGCCCTTCTGCTCCGAGAGCTTGTTGACCTCGGCCTCAAGCGGATCGATCTCCGGAGTGTCGCCGCCGCCCAGGCTCAGGTTGACGACGTCGGCGCCCTGCTCGGCCGCCCACTCCATGCCCGCGAGGATCTGCGAGTCGTCGCCGTAGCCGTTGTCGTCGAGAACCTTGCCGTTGAGCAGCTTGGCGTCCGGGGCCACGCCCTTGTACTTGCCGTTCGACTTCGCGCCGGTGCCGGCCACGATGGACGCGACATGCGTGCCGTGACCGAACTTGTCGGTGGCGTCGGGGGCGGTGGAGAAGTTCTTCTCGCCGGCGACCTGGCCCTTGAGGTCCGGGTGGGTCGCGTCGATTCCGGTGTCCAGGACGGCGATCTTGACGCCCTTGCCGGTGTAGCCGGCGGCCCAGGCCTTGGGGGCGCCGATCTGCGGCACGGACTTGTCCAGGCTGGCCTTGCGGACGCCGTCGAGCCAGACGTGCGCGATGCCGGAGGCGGTCCTGTCACCGTTGGTGACCGCGTTCCACAGCTCGGGCGCGTCCTGCGTGGGCGTCTGGACCGCGTCCGCGTTCAGGGATTCGAGGCTCTCGCGGAGCTTGCCCGCGTCGCGTACGTCGGCCTTGGTGGCCGAGGCGGCGCCCCGGTAGCCGACGATGACCTTCAGGCCCTGCTTCTGGGACTTGCGAGTGGTGGCCTTGTTGAGCTCGGTGACGTCGAACAGCCGCTGGTCGACCTTGCCGGTCGCGATCAGGCGGGCGACGTCGGCCGGTATCACCAGGGTGTGGCCGTCGGCCCTGCGTATCTGGACGGGTATGTGCTCGCGGCCCTTGGCCGGTTCAAGGCCTGTGACGCGGCCCTTCGCGTCGACGCCGACGCGGTCACCCGTGATGAGCGTGATGTGGTGCGTGGCGGCGAGCGAGGACTTCGAAGTGACCTTCGAAGCGGCGCCCGTCTGCTCGACCTTGGCCTGCGCCGGGCTGGTCATTCCCGCCGCAAGGGCCACGGCCGCCGCCGCGGCGATCGTGCCCGCGCACGCTCTTCCTACTCGTTTGCGCAAAACTCCCCCTAGCTGGAGGTCCGGGCGAACAGGCCTGCCTGAAGCGGTACTTCGGGCGGGGCCTGTCCGTCGTCGGACCGGATGGCACGGACTATCGGCTCACTTGCCGTAGTACGCGTTGTAGATCGAGATCGTCGACTTGTTGTTCTTCTTGTCGGTGATCTTGGCGTGGAAGGAGATGGCCTTCCCCTTCTCCGGGTTCTTCACCTTGATCTTGCCGCCCACGACGTCGACCTTCTTCCAGGTCTGGCCGTAGTCGTAGGACACGTACACCGACAGCGACTTGAGGTTGCTGCCCTTGGCCGAGCCCTCGACGGCCACCGGGACGCTGACCGTCCTGCCGGCCTCCACCCTGTTGTCCAGACCCGTCTTCGCGTTGAAGCGGACCGTGGACGTGGGCAGCTTGACCAGGTCGGACGGCTTCTTGGAGCGGAAGGTCCAGCTCGCGTCGATGCGGGTGGAGGCCGCCGCGACCTTGACGCTGCGCTTGACCGACGTCGTCAGCCTGTAGTCGGCCTCGCCGGCCGGGACCTTGAACTCCTTCCCACCGAGCGGGTCGTCGTTGGAGCCGACCTTGGTGCCGTTGCGGTAGAGGGCCGTGTCGACCGCGGTGAAGTCAGAGGAACCGTCGTGCCCGGCCCCGTCCGTGAACAGGGACAGGATGCCGTAGATGCTGTTGCCCTCGCGGTAGAGCCCGTTGTACGCGTTCAGGTGAGGGCCGAAGACCGCGGTGTTGAAGGTCTTCGTGTACTTCTGGCCCGCCTTGAAGGTCTGCGGGTCACCCAGCGTGTAGTACGCCTCCGGGATCGGGAAGCCGTCCGCGTCCCTGCCCTTGTGCTGCTCGAAGTCCCAGGTCCACTGGATCTTGTCGGACGTCGACAGATACAGCGTTCGGGAACCCGGCAGCTTCTGCTCCACGCCGTTCGCGAAGATCACGTCCTCGGGGAAGACGCCTACCGGAACGAGCGAGCCGGTCTTGCCGGGGGTGCCCGAACCGAGGTTGTTCTTCACCGTGGCGAGCTCGCTCGCCTTGAAGTGGCGGACCTTGTCGCCCTGGATCTTCTTGACCTTGGCGGTGGTGGCCACGTCGTATTCGGCGTCGTCGCCCTTGGTCCACTGGCCGTTCCAGGTCTGCTGCAGGCCCGAGACCTCGCCGCCGAGAGGCGCCATGCGTACGTCGGCGAAGGACTGCAGTCCGAGGCCGAACCCGATGCCCGCGGCGTCGTAGACGTAACCGATCATCCCGAGCTGCTGCTTGGCCTGCGCGTCCGGCACCGTGATGTCGGCCGCCTTGGTCTTACGGGCGTCGATCGTCACCGTGGTGTCCTTGGTGACGCTCAGCTTCGGCTGGACCAGCCAGTCGACGCCGCCCTCGAACTTCACGAAGTCCTTCGCGATCGAGGCGTCGAGCAGGTAGTCGCCCTTGGGCAGGCGCACGGTCGTCGTACCGGAGTCCGCGACGGGCACCTGGTAGGCACGGCCCTTGGCCAGGCCCGAGTAGCCGAGCAGGAAGGAGTTGTAGTTGCCGGTCGGCTGTCCGTCCCGCCCGATGTGCTTGATCGTGACGCTGTACGACTGGATCTCGCGCTGCACGGCCGCGGCCGTACGGACGCTCTGCCCGTCGCCCGTCGCCGTCACGTACGCCGAGTACGCGCCGTCCAGCGTGCCGCCCAGCTTGGTGTTGACCGTGAGGCCGACCGAGGCCTTGCCGCCCGCCGGGACGGTCACCTTGGCCGCACCGAGCTTGAAGAAGCCGGACGGTGCCGCCTGACCCTTCGGGTCGGTGGCGCCGGCGGCCAGGTTCAGCGTCACGTCCTTCGTACCCAGGTTGCGGTACGTGACCTGCTTGGTGACCGGCTTGTCATCCGTGTGCGGCCACTGCTGCACACCGAAACTCACCGACACCGGGTCGGCGATCACCGTCTGCTTGATCGCCTTGTCGACCGCGATCCGGCCCGAACCCTGCTGGAACGCCGTGTACTTGCCGCCCTTCGCGGAACCGGTCAGCGCACCCTTCAGCTCGGAGAACCTCCAGTCCGGATGCTGCTGCTTGAGCAGCGCCGCCGCGCCCGCGACATGCGGGGTCGCCATCGACGTACCGGAAATGGTCAGGTAACCCGGCGGCTTCTCACCGACCTCCTCGTCGATGACGCTGCCGGGTGCGGCGGCCGCCGTGATGTCCACGCCGGGGGCGGTCACATCCGGCTTGATGGTGCCGTCGACGGTCGGACCGGTCGAGGAGAAGTCGGCCAGCTTGTCGTTGACGTCGACCGCGCCGACCGTGAGCGCGTCCTCCGCGCTGCCGGGCGAACCGACCGACTCCGGACCGGAGTTGCCCGCGGCGATCGCGAACAGGATGCCCTTCTCCTCGGACAGCTTGTTGACCTCGGCCTCAAGCGGGTCGACACCGGGAGTGTCGCCGGCGCCCAGGCTCAGGTTGACGACGTCGGCGCCCTGCTCGGCCGCCCACTCCATGCCGGCGACGATGCCGGAGTCGTCGCCGAAGCCGGAGTCGTCGAGGACCTTGCCGTTGAGGATCTTGGCGCCGGGCGCGACACCCTTGTACTTGCCGTTCGACTTCGCCCCGGTGCCGGCCACGATGGACGCGACATGCGTGCCGTGACCGAAGTGGTCGGTGGCGTCGGCGGCGGCTGAGAAGTTCTTGGACTCGATCACCTGGGTCTTGAGGTCCGGGTGGGTCGCGTCGACTCCCGTGTCCAATACGGCGATCTTGACGCCCTTGCCGTCATAGCCGGCGGCCCACGCCTTCGGTGCGCCGATCTGCGGAACGGACTTGTCCAGGCTGGCCTTGCGGACGCCGTCGAGCCAGACGTGCGCGATGCCGGAGGCGGTCCTGTCGCCGTTGGTGACGGCGTCCCACAGCTCGGGCGTTTCCTTCTGCGGGGTCTGAACAGCGTCCGCGTTCAGGGACTTGAGGGTCTGGCGGAGGGTGCCCGCCTCGCGTACGTCGGCCTTGGTGGCCGAGGCGGCACCCCGGTAGCCGACGATGACCTTCAGGCCCTTCGCCTGGGCCCTGCGGGTCGTGGACTTGTTGAGCTCGGTGATGTCGAACAGCCGCTGGTCGAGCTTGCCGGTGGAGACAAGCCGGGCCGCGTCCGCCGGAACCACGAGCGTGTGCCCGTCGGCCTTGCGGAACTGAACGGGTATGTGTTCGCGTCCCTTCGCCCGCTCCAGGCCGACGACCCGGCCCTTGGCGTCGACGACCACACGGTCGCCGGTGATCAGGGTGATGCGGTGCTTGGACGTGATCTGAGTCTGCGGAGCAGTCGTCGACCGCTCCGCCTTCGCGGACGCCGGGGTGGTCATTCCCGCCGCCAGGGCCACGGCCGCAGCCGTGGCGATCGTGCCCGCGCACGCCCTTTTCACTTGTCTGCGCAAGTCTCCCCCTGGAGATGAAGTACCGGGCGATTTCCCCTGTCACCCGACCGGGGGTGGTCTCGCACGCATGCGCGTACACCCCCCGGGTTACGCAGTATGCCGGGGGGTGATCAGGCACCTCAATAGGTGAGAGGAAGGTGAGAGACAGGCTTCACGACTGTTACGAGCCTGTCGGAAAGCCGTTACTGTTCCGCCGAGTTACGCGCCCGCGTTCTCCTTGACGGTGAGCTTTCCCTTGCGGATCGTCGCCACGCGCGGGGCCTTCTTCGCGATCGCGGAGTCGTGGGTGACCATGATGAAGGTCAGCCCGAGCTCCTTCCACATGCGCTCCAGCACCTCCATGATCTCGTCGCGCATCGACTCGTCGAGATTTCCGGTGGGTTCGTCGGCGAGCAGGACCTTCGGTTCCTTCGCCAACGCGCGGGCGATGGCGACACGCTGCTGCTGTCCTCCGGACATCTCCGAGGGGAGATGCCCCAACCGCTCGCCGAGGCCTACGGACTTGAGCGCCTCGGCCGCCCTCTCGCGCCGCTCCTTCACCTTCACGCCGAGGGGTACGAGGGCGGTCTCGACGTTCTCCTGCGCGGTGAGGGTCGGGATGAGGTTGAAGGACTGGAAGACGAAGCCGATGTTCTCGCTGCGCACCTTGGTCAGCTTGGCCTCGGAGAGCCTGGCCAAGTCGGTGCCGTCGAGGACGACTTCGCCGGACGTGGGCCGGTCGAGGCCGCCGAGCATCTGGAGGAGGGTTGACTTGCCGCCGCCGGTGGGGCCCTGGATGACGAGGCGGTCGCCATCGGCGATGGTGAGGTCCACGGCGTCCAGGGCGGTGACGGTGTCCCTGCCTCGGGTGTAGCGCTTGGTGACGTTTCTCAGGTCGTACATGGTGGCTCCTGGGGAGGGTCGCGGTGGCGTGCGTGGTGTGGCGTGCGTCGTGCGCGTCGCGTGTGTCGTGTGCGGCTGCCGGCTGGTGGGGCTTGTCGCGCCCGTGCGGCCGATCCGCATGGACACGCAGCCCCGCGCCCCTGGGCGGGTGCGGTCCCTTCAGCCGATCCCTCAGCCGGCTACTCGACGCGCCTCAACGCATCCGCCGGGCGGAGCCTCGACGCGCGCCAGCCGCCGAACGCGCCCGCGATCAGGCCGCCGGCCACGGCCAGGGCCACCGCGATCGCCACCGTCGTCACGCTGACGGGTGCCGTGAGGGCCACGTCCAGGGTCTTGGCGGCGGCCCGGCGCGGTCCGCCGCCGAAGCCACCGCCACCACCGAACCCACCAGCGCCACCGGTGCCACCCCCGCCGCCCAACTGCGCTTGCAGCGTGGGGCTGATGGCCGTGACGGCGTACGCGCCCGCCAGGCCGAGCGCGATGCCGAGCGCGCCGCCGAGCAGCCCGTTGACCATGGCCTCACCGATGACCTGCCGGGTCACCCGCCCCGACTTCCACCCGAGCGCCTTCAGCGTGCCGAACTCGCGGACGCGGCGGGAGACCGCCGAGGAGGTGAGCAGGCCGGCGACCAGGAACGCGGCGATCAGCACGGCGATCGACAGCCACTTGCCCACGTTGGTGGCGAGGCTGGACGCCGTCGAGAGAGAGCCCGACACCGTGTCGGCGAGGTCCGCCGACGTCGTCACCGTCGTACCGGAGACGTTCTTCTGGATGGTCGACTTGACCGACGAGATCTTCTGCGAGTCGGTCGCCTTGACGTAGATCGTGGTGACCTTGTTCTTCGAGTCGCTGAGCGTCTGGGCCTGCTTGAGCGGGATGTACAGGTTGGCGGCCGAGTCACCGCTGTCGGCGGTCGCCACACCGATGATCTTGAACTTGGTGCCCTTGACCGTGACGGTCGAACCGACCTTGTACTTCTTCTGCTTGGCGTACGCCGAGTCGACGACCGCGACCTCCGAGTCGGTCTCCGTGGTCTTGAAGGTGCGGCCGCTGGTGATCTTCGACGAGGTCAGCGGGCCGAGGGCGGGCTTGGTGACGTCGGCGCCGTAGACGGAGTAGTTGTTGACGTCGAAGTTGGCGCCGCCGCCGCGCACTTCGCCCTGCGGCTGCCCGGTGCCGCCGTTGCCCTGGCCGCGGCCGCCCTGCTCACCGCCGCCGCTCTGGTTCTGCTGGAACTGGCCGCGGGTGAACTGTCCGCTCACCTTGATGACCTGGAGGCTCAGGCCGCCGACCGCGTCCGAAACGCCGCTCTGTGCACCGACCTTGGTAACCGTCGAGGTCGACAGCGTCTGGAAGCCCTGCACCAGGACGCGGTCGCTGCTCTGCTTCGAGTCGGAGCCGTTGTCCTGCGCGTCGAACTGGAAGCGCGGGCGCTGCGAGGTGCTCGTGGCGGGGGCGGCCGCCTTGGTGACCGTCATGTCCGTACCCAGGCCGTACAGCGACTGCAGGACCTTGTCCTGCGCCTTGCCCATCCCGGACGACACGGAGCTGACCACGATGACGAGCGCGATACCCAGCGCGAGACCGGAGGCGACGACGAGGGCCGCCTTTCTGCGGCGGCGCAGTTCGCGCCTCAGGTAGGTGAAGAACATGGCCGCAAGGTAGGGACGCCCCGTGATGACTGAATAAGGCCGACATAAGAGCTGCATGAGAAGGCTGGGCCGGGCCCGGAAACACCGATGCCGCCCCTGGGGGCGGCATCGGAAAGCTGTGGACTTGCGGTGGGTCGAGGGTCAGGCGGCGGAGCCGGCCTTCCAGTCGGCCCAGCTGAGGTTCCAGCCGTTGAGGCCGTTGTCCGGCTGGACCGTCTTGTCGCCGGTGTTGGAGGTCACCACGACGTCACCGAGGATCGAGCTGTTGTAGAACCAGTAGCCGGGCGTGCCCTTGTCGTTGGCGCCCTTGGTGTCCGACAGGCCCACGCACCCGTGGCTGGTGTTCACGCTGCCGAAGATGGACTTCGCGCCCCAGTAGTTGCCGTGCACGAAGGTGCCGGAGTTGGTCAGGCGGATGGCGTGCGGCACGTCCTTGATGTCGTACTCGCCCTTGCCGTCGTCGTCGGTGAAGCCCACGGTCGCGCCGTTCATGCGCGTCTCCTTGAACTTCTCGGACATGACCATGATGCCGTTGTACGTCTTGTTGTCCGGCGAACCGGCCGAGATCGGGATCGTCTTGACGGTCTTGCCGTCCTGCGTGACCTTCATCTGCTTGGTCTTCGCGTCGACGTAGGAGATCTGGTTGCGGCCGATGTGGAAGGTGACCGTCTTCTGCTGCACGCCGGTGACACCGGAGGCGCCCTCGACGCCGTCGAGCGCGAGCTTCAGCGTGACGGTGGAGTTCTCCTTCCAGTAGTCCTCGGGGCGGAAGTCGATCCGGTTGGCGCCGAACCAGTGGCCGACGACCTCCTGGCCGCTGCTGGAGGAGACCGTGATGCCCTTCTGGACGGCGGCCTTGTTGGTGATCGCCTTGTCGAAGTTGATCGACACCGGCATGCCCACGCCGACGGTCGAGCCCTGCTCCGGCGTGAAGTTGCCTATGAAGCTGTTGGCCGGGGAGACCGTGGTGAACGAGCCGTTCTCGTGCGCGACGCGGCCGTCGGAGTCCTTGGCCTCGGCGGCGACCTTGTAGGTGGTCGAGCGCTGCAGCTGGGTGCTGGGCTTCCAGCTGAGCTTGTCCGCGGACAGCTGGCCCGCCACCGCGGCGCCGTCGGCGGTCGTCATCGTCACGCCCGTGAGCGTGCCCTTACTGACGGTGACGGCGGCGGAGTTGTTGATGGAGGCGTTGTCCGAGCCGTCCTTGGGCGTGATCTTGATCTCGGCCTCGGAGGACTTCTTGGCCGCCGCCTCGTCGGCCTTGGCCTGCGAGGTGTCCTTGCCCTTGGTGCCGGAGGCGTCGTCGTCACCGCCGGAACAGGCCGAGAGCACCAGAACCCCGCCGAGCAGTGCGGACGCGGCCGCAAGGCCCCTGCGCCGCTTACTGTTCGTCATCACACGCTTCTCCATCGTTGCCGTATCCCCAAGAACCCCGAGAGTGCCCCGTTTAAGGAACTTCAACGCTACGACCGGTTCATCCCGTTCCACATTCCTCAGATGTGTGGGGCACGCCACGTCCGCCGGGGCGGAGGGTGCCGGTGGTGCGGATGACGGTCAGTGCGTCTCCCCCGAGACGACGAAACCCCGGACGGCGGTCGCCGCCCAGGGTCACGATGCCCCCCGAGCCACGTCAGCCGAGGGTCACCCCCTCGTCGTCACGGTGTTCGCCGTGCACATCATCGTCGTCCAGGTCCCAATCCGGCGAATCGGGGTCGTAGTCGATCTCCTCGCTGGACCAGGAGGCCTGGGCGAGTTCCACGCCGGGCACCTCGCTCACCAGGTCGAACGGGTCGACGAGATACGCGAGGGCCTCCGCAGTGTCTTCCGTCACAGCGTTCTCGACCTGTGCCCGCTCGTCGATCGGCAGGTCGGTGTCGTCGGCGATCCGCCGCAGCGCCGCCTTGGTCACCGCGTCGGAGTCGTCGACCTCGATGACGAGTTCCACCCGAAGGCGGACAAAACGTGATGTCTCTTCAGTGCTCATGCCCGGAGAGTACGGCCCTTGGCTCCCGTGACTTTCCTGTGACCCGCGCCTTTCACTAACATCGCACCACACGGCCAATTCGCCAGCGCCACAAGGGGATCGATATTCCGTGTCATCCGCTCGCCGTCCGTTGCTGACCGCCACCGCCGCAGGGACCCTCCTGTGCGCCCTGTGGTTCGTTCCCTCCGCCAACGCGACCGGGGACGAGCCGGCGAGAACAGCGCCCTCGGCGACCCCGTCCTCGCAGATCACGACGCAGGCGCGGATGGCGTCGACGACCGCGGACGCCTCCGGAACCGACACCGACAGCGAGACCCAACTCGCCGACACCGGAAGCTTCGACACCACTCCCTACGTCGTCGGCGGCACCCTCTTCCTCGGGGTCGGCGCCGGATTCGTGCTGTATTCGGTGCGCCGGGAGCGCCTCGGTTTTTGAATTTGCTTGACGATTCCTTGACGTCGCCTTCATAGTCCGCTCATGAAGAGATCATCGAGGGTGCGCGTGGGCGCCACGGTTGCCGTGAGCGCGCTGTCGCTCGCCCTCATCACGGGTTGCGGCGGGGATTCGGGTTCCGGGGACTCCAAGGACTCCGCCGGCATGGGTTCTTCGCCGACTGCGGCCGCCAAGGCACTCAGTGCGGCCGAGCTGGGCAAGCGAATCATCAGCGAGCAGGACCTCGACGGCTACGAGGTCAAGTCCGCCGACAAGGGCGGCAAGTTCGCCGAGTCCAAGGACCAGGTGACGGTGGTGGACGCGAAGTGCGAGCCGCTCGCCTACGTCCTCACCGGGTTCGCGCCGGGCGACGAGAGCGCGTACGTCAACCGGATGGCCACGGAGAAGGTCGCCGAGCCGACGTCCAAGGGCACCTCCGAGGAGAGCCTCGACGACATCGAGGACAGCCTCAAGGACATCGTGGGCTCCACGATGACGATCGTGTCGCTCTCCTCGTACGACGGCGGGGGCGCCGAGCAGACCATGAAGTCCGTCTCGGACGCGGTCGCCGGCTGCGCGAGCGGCTTCACGGTGTCGGCGAAGGGCCAGGACACCCAGAAGTTCACGAAGGTCGCCGAGGAGAAGTCCTCGGGATCGGGCGACGAGTCGGTGGCGTTCTCCGTGACCGGCAAGACCGAGGGCGACACGACGACGGTGCACGCCGAGGTCGTCCGCCACGGCTCCACGGTCGCCACGTACTACTCGGTCAGCCTGGCGGCGCTGGCCGGCAAGAAGGACAAGTACGGCATCCCCGCCGAGATCATCAAGGCGCAGGCGGCGAAGCTCGGTTGATGTTCGGGGGCCCTGTCGCAGGTGCGGCAGGGCCCCGTTGTCGTACGACTACTGCAGGGGCCCGGTGACGGTCTCCACCGCGGCGACCAGCCGTCCCTCGCGCACGAACGTGTCCGCGGCGGCGAGATCGGGCGCGAGGAACCGGTCGGGACCGGGGCCCTCGACTCCCGCCGACCGCACGGCCGTGATGGCCGCCTGCGAGGCGGGTGCCGGGGTCAGGCCCTCGCGCAGCTCGATCGCGCGGGTGGCGGCATACAGCTCGACGGCGACCACGCGCGTGAGGTTGTCGACGGCGGTGCGCAGCTTGCGGGCGGCCGACCAGCCCATGGAGACGTGGTCCTCCTGCATGGCGGAGGACGGGATCGAGTCGGCGGACGCCGGCACGGCCAGTCGCTTCATCTCGCTCACCAGCGCGGCCTGCGTGTACTGGGCGATCATGAGCCCCGAGTCCACGCCCGCGTCGTCGGCCAGGAAGGGCGGCAGGCCGTGGCTGCGGTTCTTGTCGAGCAGCCGGTCGGTGCGGCGCTCGGCGATGGAGGCCAGGTCCGCGGCGGCGATGGCGAGGAAGTCCAGGACGTACGCGACCGGGGCGCCGTGGAAGTTGCCGTTGGACTCCACGCGCCCGTCGGGCAGCACGACCGGGTTGTCGACGGCCGAGGCCAGCTCGCGCTCGGCGACGAGGCGGGCGTGCGCCATGGTGTCGCGTCCGGCGCCGGCGACCTGCGGGGCGCAGCGCACCGAGTAGGCGTCCTGGACGCGCGGGGCGTCGTCCTGGTGGTGTCCGGTGAGCTCCGAACCCTTCAGCACGGCAAGCATGTTGGCGGCGGAGGCGCCCTGGCCGGGGTGCGGGCGGATGGCGTGCAGCTCGGGGGCGAGGACCCGGTCGGTGCCGAGCAGCGCCTCCATCGAGAGGGCGGCCGTCACGTCGGCCGACTTGTAGAGCATGTCCAGGTCGGCGAGGGCCATGACGAGCATGCCGAGCATGCCGTCGGTGCCGTTGAGGAGGGCGAGGCCCTCCTTCTCGCGCAGCTCGACGGGGGTGATCCCGTGCTCCGCAAGGAGCTCACCGGCAGGGCGGACGGTGCCGTCAGGACCTTCCGCCTCACCCTCTCCCATGAGCGTCAGGGCGCAGTGGGAAAGGGGCGCGAGGTCGCCCGAGCAGCCGAGGGAGCCGTACTCGTGGACGACGGGGGTGATCCCGGCGTTCAGCACGTCGGCCATGGTCTGCGCGACCTCGGGGCGGACGCCGGTGTGTCCCGAGCAGACGGTCTTGAGTCGCAGGAACATCAGGGCCCGTACGACTTCCCGCTCCACGTGCGGGCCGAGGCCGGCGGCGTGCGAGCGGACGATGTTGCGCTGCAGCTGGGCGCGCAGCTCCTGGCTGATGTGCCGGGTCGCCAGGGCGCCGAAGCCGGTGCTGACGCCGTAGACGGGCTCGGGCTTGGCCGCCAGCGCGTCCACGATCTCGCGGGCCGCGGCGAGCGCCGCGACCGCCTCCCCCGACAGCTCGACCCGGGCGCCGTCGCGCGCCACGGCGAGAACGTCGGACGCGGTCACCCCGGACGTCCCCACCACCACAGTGTGCATATCCATATTCAGGAGCGTACGCAGTGAAGACGAAGATGTCACTACTGGTTCACGGGTACGCCCCTTACCCATCCGGCGCACCCCCTGCGGGCCCCGTACGTCAGCTCCGCCGCCCCCGGAACCGGCGCCGCTCGGAGGCGGCCTGCCGCAGCGAAGGCGCGTCGGCCAGCCGCATGACCGGATCGTCGGGCCCTTCCCGCCCGGCCACGACCGGCTTGCCCGCGTGGAGCGCCTTCGCCCGGTACTGGGCGGCGTCCGCGAGCCGGAAGAGCCGGCGGGCGGAGCGGACCGGCCCGATCGGGTCCTCGGTGGACGCGACCCCGCAGGCGACGCCGTCGCCCAGCTCCAACTCGGCGGCGCGGCGGCACAGTTCGTCGGCCGCCTTGACCACCTCGTCGGCGGACGGCCCGACGGCGAGCAGACAGAACTCGTCCCCGCCCAGGCGCGCGGCGAGCGCACCGGGCAGCATCGCGCCGCACAGGGAGAGCACGGAGCCGAAGCGTTCGAGCAGACGGTCGCCCACGGCATGGCCGCAGGTGTCGTTGACGCGCTTGAGGCCGTTGAGGTCACAGACGACCAGGCTGACGACCGTGCCGTCCGCGCGGTGCGCCTCGACGGCCTCGTCCAGCTTCACATCGACGGCACGCCGGTTGGCGAGACCGGTGAGGGCGTCGGTGTACGCCAGCCGTCGCGCCTCCTCCAGCCGCTCCGCCTGGGCGATCCCGGCGGCGACGACGGCGGCCAGGACGGTGGCGAAGTCGGCGTCGGCCCGCCCGAAGACGGGCGCACCGGCGGGACGCGCCACATAGAGCTCGCCCCACGCCCGTCCGTTCAGCACGATCGGGGCGACGACGCAGCAGCCGCGGCCCCGGCGGCGCAGGGCGGCGACCCGCTGATGGACGTAACCGGGGCGGCCGCCCGCCGCGGGCCCCTGCGCCGTCTCCACCCACGCGTCGGGCTCACCGCCCCCGGCCCACCGCTCGTGCAGGAACTCGGTGATCTCGGGGAACTGGTGCACCGGGTACGACTCGTCCTCCGGGAACTCGTCCTCCCCCTCGCCCCGCTCCCCCACGTTCACGAGGACCCGCAGCCGACCGCGCTCCCGCTCCCACACCGACAGCGCGGCGAAGCTCCCGCCGAGCGCCCGGCACGCCCCGGCCGCCGCCGAGCGCCACGCCTCGTGCGAGCCGTGGGCCGCCGCCATGCCCTGCGCCAACGCGACAACGGCAGCGAGCCGCTTGTCATCACCCATCACTCCAGGTTAGGGAGGTTTCGGGCGATTCGTTCTATTGATACGGCGGTGGGGTGACCGGCCCCGACTCATGCCGACCGGCCCTCGGTGGCTACTGGCTGCTGCTCCTCGGCCGCTACTCGCCGGGCCACTGAGGCTTCCGCTTCTCGTTGAACGCCGCCACGCCCTCCGCCCGGTCCCCGGAGAACGCCACGGACCGCCATGCCGCGTCCTCGACCTCCAGGCCGGCCCGCAGGTCGAGCCCGTGACCGAGGCGCAGCGCGCGCTTGGCGGCCCGCAGGCCGACCGGTGAGTTCGCGGCGATGCGGGACGCCAGGGCCAGCGCCTCGGCCCGGTCCCGTCCCTCCTCCACCAGCTCGTCCACGAGGCCCAACTCCCGCGCCTCGGCGGCCTCCAGGCGCCGGGCCGTGAAGATGAGCTCCGCCGCCCGGGCGGCCCCCACCCGGCGCGGGAGCAGCTGCGTACCGCCACCGCCCGGGATGACTCCCACGGACACCTCCGGCAGCCCCACCACGGCCGTGCGATCGGCCACGATCAGGTCGCACGCCAGCGCCAGCTCGAAGCCTCCGCCGAGCGCGAACCCGTGCACCGCGGCGATCGTCGGCACCGGCAGTTCGAGCACCCCGGTGTAGGCACTGCGCGCGACGGGCCGCTGCCGGACCAGGTCGGCGTCGGAGAAGGAGTTCCGCTCCTTCAGATCCGCCCCGACGCAGAACGCCCGCTCGTGCGTGGACGTCACCACGACCGCCCGTACGTCACGGTCGGCAGCCAGCGCCGCGCACGCCCCGGCGATCGAACGCGCCATCTCGCTCGACACGGCGTTCATGGCCTTGGGCCGGTCGAGGACGAGTTCCGCGACATGCGCGACGTCCCCGTCTCCGTGTCGCCGCACCACCACGAACTCCCCGAACCGCTCCTCACCCATGACGCCCTCCGGTTAACGCGGGTTAACAAGTTTCGGCCCGATCATCGCAGGGTTTCCCTCCGTTGTCCCCGTTCGAGTGACATCCGGCCCGACTCCCGTCGCACCGCCCACGGGAGCGCATAGCGTGCCTCCGCCACGGCGCACAGGGGGCGCTTGCGCAACGGGGAGGGGTCATGATGAGCGTGACGGCGGAGACATCGGTGGGGCGGGGCCGGCATCGCAGGCCGCGGCCCCGCAAGGTTCTGTTCGCCGTCGGGGGCCTCGCGCTGGCCGCCGGCGCCTTGAGCCTCGTACGGGTGGCGCCCGAGCCGGGGGTCGGCGGGGTCGGGACCGCGGAGGCCGAGCCCCGGCAGGACGCCGGTACGGGCACCGACCGGTCGGGCAACGCCGTCGCCACCGTCGAGGCCGCGCCCCGGGTCAGTCCCTCCTCGACGTCCGTGATGGGCGGGGCGAGCGCGACACCGACGGCGGCTTCGAGCCTCGTATCCCTGCCGTCCACGACCGCACCGCCGGACCCGGAGTCCACCGCCACCACGACGCTCCCGCAAGCCCCGAACACCCCGACACCCACGCCCCCACCCACAACGACGCCGCCCACCCCCCAACCGACTCCGACTCCGGGCCGCTCCACACCCCCGCCACCCCCACCCCCGAACAACCCGGACGACCCCGACCTCTGCGTCCCGATCATCGGCCTGTGCGTGGGCGCACTCACGGGCTGAAACCACCGGCCGACCAGCCCTGCCGAAACACTGCCGCCCGACCAGGTCGAACGCGGTCGAGGACAACACCGGCGCACCGGTCGTGCCCTGCGAGGCGAGATCGCGGACGGCCCACTGCAGATGCTTCGCGAGCCCCTGGTGCGGCACCCACACGCCCTTGGCCCTGCCCCGCGCCCGCCACGCCCGACAGACAGGACCCCGGATCAACGCCCGGCCAACCGCGGGCGCGACCATCCCCACCAGAACGACGCCGCCTCACACCACCCAGCTCCGCGGCCTCCCCACCCATAAGCGGCACCCCCCACCGCCCGGCCGCCCCCGGACTCCACGGACCAGTGCTCGCACACGCCGGGCGGCACCGCGAATCAAAGCCAACCGTGAGCCCGCGCCTGGCTCGGACACGCCGGGCGGCACCGCGAAAAAGCCAACCGTGAGCCCGCGCCTGGCCGGGCCACGAGACCGCCAGACCGCCAAGCCACCGGATCACCAGGCCACAGGCCATAGACTGCCAGGCCGCCGGCCGCCGGCCGCAGACCGCCGGCCGCAGACCGCAGACCGCAGACTGGCAGGCCACAGGCCGCCAAGCAGCCGGATCACCAGGCCACCAGACCGCTGGCCCCCTTGGCAGTCAGACCGCAGGCCACAGGCCGCAAGCCAACGAGTCCCACAAGATCCCCTACGGAGCCTCGCTCCGTCGTGTCAGGAGCCAGGGCTCCACGACGCCGAGGCCGCGGACCGGGCGCTGCCACATCGGCTGGAGGGCGAAGCGGTACGTCGGGGGCTCCTCGCCCTCCTTCTCCGCCGCTGCGGCGGCCTCGGCCGCCTCGGCCTCGGAGGCCGGTGCCTCTCCGGTGCGGATCAGTTCCTGGGCGAAGTCGGCGTCGACGAGGACGGCGTCGCGCGGGGCTATCGACGTCAGCCGGGAGGCGAGGTTCACCGTCGTGCCGAAAACGTCGCCCATACGGGTGGTGACCGTGCCGAAGGCGATGCCGACGCGCAGTTCGGGCATCGTCTCGTCGTTCGCCATGGTCTCTATGAGGCGCAGCGCGATCTCGGCGGCGATCCCGGCGTCGTCGGCCGCGTAGAGCACCTCGTCGCCCAGCGTCTTGACCAGTCGGCCGCCGTGCGCGGCGACCAGGTCGGCGGCGGTGGTCTCGAAGGCCTCGACGAGTTCGCCGAGTTCCTCCTCCTCCATCCGGCGGGTGAGGCGGGTGAAGCCGACCAGATCCGCGAAGCCGACGGCCAGGCGCCGGTCGACCATCTCCTCGTCGTCGGCGGCCTGCACGACCCGCCCGGCCGAGGCGGCGAGCTGGCGCCGCCAGACGTAGACGAGGAACTCCTCCAGCTCGGGCAGGAGCAGCTCGACGATCGGGTACGTCACCTCGGTGCGCGTCATCCCGGGTTCCGGGGGCTCGGTCAGGCCCTCCAGGAAGGAGTCGATCTGCCACTCGGCGAGCCGGGCCGTGGTCTGCCCGGTGGACCGGGCCACCTGCACGGCCATCGCCTCGCTCAGCAGCCCCGCCTCGACCAGACCGGACAGGCGCCGCAGCGCGAGCACGTCGGCCTCGGTGAGCGCCTTGGCCTGCCCGATGTCGGCGAAGCCCATCGCCCGCCAGAAGCGGGTGGCCAGTTCCACGGAGACGCCCGCGCTGCGGGCCGCCTGGAAGGGGGTGTAGCGCCGCTCGGCGCCAAGGATCAGATGTTCCAGGCGCAGGGCGAGCGGGTCCTCGCCGGATTCGGCGGCATGGGGGTCCACCCGGCCGTCCGCGTCCGCGCCGGAGCCCGTGTCGTCGACGGTCACGCCTGCTGCCCTTCCGATCTGCCACGGTCAGGTATCGACCGGCCTCAACTGTACGGCAGGTGTGCCCTACCTCACTCCCGACGTGGGTGAGGCACTCGGCACCCGTGCGGGCGTCGCCCGGGGCCTCCTGTCCCCGGATCCCCGCTTCGGCCCGAAAGGCCTCGTCCTCAAAACGCCGGACGGGCCCGATCTGCTCACGCCGGCCGCAAATGGACGATGTCGCCGGCGCCCACCGGCTCCTGCACTCCGTCCTGCGTCGCGATCACCAGCCTTCCGTCGCCGTCGACCGCCACCGCCTCCCCGGTGATCGACCGGTCTCCCGGCAGCTCCGCCCGCACCACCCTCCCCAGCGTCGCGCACCCCGCCGCATACGTCTCCTGGAGGCCGCTGGCCGCCGGATCGCCGCCGGCGTCCCGCCAGCGCCCGTACCACTCCTCCAGGGAGCGCAGCATCGCCCGCAGCAGGGGGTCCCGGTCCGTGCTCACCGCTCCGGCCAGCGCCAGCGAACCCGCCTGCGGGACCGGCAATTCGTTCTCGCGCAGCGTGACGTTGACGCCGACGCCGACGACCACCGCGTCCTCGCCGGCCCGCTCGGCGAGGATCCCGCCGGCCTTGCGCTCCTCGCCGCCGATGGAAACGAGCAGGTCGTTGGGCCACTTGAGTGCCGTGTCCACGCCGGCCGACCGGGACAGCCCCGTCGCCACGGCGACCCCGGTGAGCAGCGGCAGCCAGCCCCAGCGGGCGACCGGTACCTCCGCCGGTTTCAGCAGGACCGAGAAGAACAGGCCCGAGCGGGCCGGTGCCGTCCACTGGCGGTCCAGGCGGCCCCGCCCTGCGGTCTGCTCCTCGGCGACCAGGACCGTGCCCTCGGCCGCCTTGCCCGCGCCCGCCAGGGCGACCAGGTCGGAGTTGGTCGACCCGGTGCTCTGCACCAGCTCCACCTCGCGCCACAGCCCGCCCTCCTGCACGAGTCCCCGGCGCAGCGCGGTGACGTTGAGAGGAGGCCGGTCCAGATCGGACCAACGACTGTCGTCTGAAGCATCTCGCGGCGTCATGCAAGCCACCCTAGGTGTGTGAAACGCCGCACTGCTGATTCGTAAGCCCCCCACTACTCTACGGATGAGTAACCGTCCCCCCTTTTGAGCAGGCAGGGAGCCGCGATCCCGATGTCCGAGCCGGAAGAGCGTCAAGAGATCCAAGAGCCCCAAGGGATCGATGTCCACACCACCGCGGGCAAGCTCGCGGATCTCCAGCGCCGTATCGACGAGGCGACGCACGCCGGCTCCGCACGCGCCGTCGAAAAGCAGCACGCCAAGGGCAAGTTGACGGCCCGTGAGCGGATCGAGCTGCTCCTCGACGAGGGCTCCTTCGTCGAACTCGACGAGTTCGCCCGGCACCGCTCCACCAACTTCGGCCTGGAGAAGAACCGCCCCTACGGCGACGGCGTCGTCACCGGCTACGGCACGGTCGACGGCCGCCCGGTCGCCGTGTTCTCCCAGGACTTCACCGTCTTCGGCGGCGCCCTGGGCGAGGTCTACGGCCAGAAGATCGTCAAGGTCATGGACTTCGCGCTGAAGACCGGCTGCCCGGTCATCGGCATCAACGACTCCGGCGGCGCCCGCATCCAGGAGGGCGTCGCCTCGCTCGGCGCGTACGGCGAGATCTTCCGCCGCAACACCCACGCCTCCGGTGTGATCCCGCAGATCAGCCTGGTCGTGGGCCCCTGCGCGGGTGGCGCGGTCTACTCCCCCGCGATCACCGACTTCACGGTGATGGTCGACCAGACCTCGCACATGTTCATCACCGGCCCGGACGTCATCAAGACCGTCACCGGTGAGGACGTCGGCTTCGAGGAGCTGGGCGGCGCCCGCACCCACAACTCGACCTCCGGCGTGGCCCATCACATGGCCGGGGACGAGAAGGACGCGATCGAGTACGTCAAGCAGCTGCTGTCGTACCTGCCGTCCAACAACCTCTCCGAGGCGCCGGTCTATCCGGAGGAGGCGGACCTCGCCACCACCGGCGAGGACCTGGAGCTGGACACGCTCGTCCCGGACAGCGCGAACCAGCCGTACGACATGCACACGGTGATCGAACACATCCTGGACGACGCCGAGTTCTTCGAGACGCAGGCGCTGTTCGCCCCGAACATCCTCACCGGCTTCGGCCGGGTCGAAGGTCACCCGGTCGGCATCGTCGCCAACCAGCCGATGCAGTTCGCGGGCTGCCTGGACATCACGGCGTCCGAGAAGGCCGCCCGCTTCGTGCGCACCTGCGACGCCTTCAACGTCCCGGTCATCACCTTCGTGGACGTCCCGGGCTTCCTGCCCGGCGTCGACCAGGAGCACGACGGCATCATCCGCCGCGGCGCCAAGCTGATCTACGCCTACGCCGAGGCCACCGTCCCCCTCATCACGGTCATCACCCGCAAGGCCTTCGGCGGCGCCTACGACGTCATGGGCTCCAAGCACCTGGGCGCAGACCTCAACCTCGCCTGGCCCACCGCCCAGATCGCCGTCATGGGCGCCCAGGGCGCGGTCAACATCCTGCACCGCCGCACCATCGCCGAGGCCGACGCGAACGGCGACCTCGAAGCCACCCGGGCCCGCCTCATCCAGGAGTACGAGGACGCGCTCCTCAACCCCTACATCGCGGCCGAGCGCGGCTACGTCGACTCAGTGATCATGCCGTCCGAGACGCGCCGGCACGTCGTCCGCGGCCTGCGTCAGCTGCGTACGAAGCGCGAGTCGCTGCCGCCCAAGAAGCACGGCAACATCCCCCTCTAGCCTCCAGTCCGGCAGGGAGCCGTCATGAACATCAAGGTCGTACGGGGCAACCCGACCCCGGAGGAACTGGCCGCCGCCCTGGCGGTGGTCAGGGCCCGCGCCGCGGCGGAGGCATCGATCCCGCCGGGCGCGCCCCGGGACAGGGACTCCTGGTCCGACCCGGCGCGCATCGCAAGCCACCGCTTGCCGCAGCCGGGCCCCGCGTCATGGTCCCGCACGTACTGGCCGGGCTGAGGTCCACAGGGGCGCGGGGAACCGCGCAGGCGAGAACAACGCCGGGCGCCGATTTGAGTACCAGTACTCAGGCGCCCTCCCCCGGCCCGGCCGCACGCTGGTGACATGCTGTGGTCCGACCCCGAGAACGAGCCGCCCAAAGAACTGCGGGACATGCAGGAGATGTTGCGGCGGCTCGGTCTCCTCATGGCATTGGCCATGCTGCTGGCGATGATCGTGATCGGCCTGAGGTGAAGGCCGACACGCCCGCCGATACCCTGGCCGCATGACCGATCAGCCGCTCCGCCGCCTCGTCCTCGCCTCCCAGTCCCCCGCTCGACTGAACCTCCTGCGCCAGGCCGGTCTGCAACCGGAGGTCATCGTGAGCGGCGTCGACGAGGACGCCGTGACGGCCCCCACCCCCGCCGACCTCGCGCTCGCCCTCGCCGAGGCCAAGGCCTCCGTCGTGGCCGCCAGGCCGGACGTGCACGGCGCCCTGGTGATCGGCTGCGACTCGGTGCTCGACCTCGACGGCCAGGCGCTCGGCAAGCCCGCTGACGCCGAAGAGGCCACCGCGCGCTGGAAGGCGATGCGGGGACGCGCCGGCACACTGCAGACCGGCCACTGCATCTGGGACACCACGAACAAGCGGTACGTGTCGGCCACGGCTTCCACGGTCGTCCGCTTCGGCGAGCCCACCGACGAGGAGATCGCCGCCTACGTCGCCTCGGGCGAACCCCTTTACGTCGCGGGGGCGTTCACGCTCGACGGCCGCAGCGCGCCGTTCATCGACGGCATCGACGGCGACCACGGGAATGTGATCGGCATCAGCCTGCCCCTCGTCCGCCGGCTCCTCGCCCAGCTGGGCGTCGGCATCACGGAGTTGTGGGGGCCGGCGGAGAAGTGAAGGGCGAGCCCTTGTCGTCCTTGCGGCCACCGCCGTTGCCGTCGTCGCCGCCGTTGCCGTCGTTGTTCTCGGGACCGGGTGCCGCGGGCGGGACCGCGTCGGAGGGCTCGGCCGGGCTGTCGTAGGTCATCAGCAGCAGCACGATGAGTGCCAGCACCACCACCATGAACAGGAACGCCGACCAGCCCACGAGGCCCCACGCGAACGCCCCCAGCAGCCCGTGCACCACGGCCGCGCTGATCAGCAGGATGCGCCCGAAGCCGGCCGGGGGGCGGTCCCTCAGGGCCACGAGGAGCGCGACCAGGCCGCACAGGGCGAAGTAGAGGCCGAAGAGGATCCCGCCGATCTTCGAGGACGTCGCCATCATGTCGGAGTCGAGGCCGGCCAGGGACATGTCCTGCCGGTCGACGACGATCCCCAGAAACCAGTTCAGTGCCGCGACGCCGAACGCCTCCACGAAGAGCACGACCGCCACGACCCACGCCACCGGTCTGCGCACCACCGGTCCCCACCCACTCTCGAGCCGAGCTCTTGTTACCCAAAGTACGTTCAGTACACCGCGCACGCTACTAACGGGTAAACCCCGGGACAAGGGTTCTGCGGAGGGCAAAGAATCATTGGGCCATTCGTAGGGACTCCACAAAGAAACCGAGTGGCCCGCAGCACGCTCTCACAGAGACCTTGACCACATGGGAGAGCTAGGGTTTCCCGGAGGAGTCCCGCGTGCCGTGGTGCGACAAGGGATTTCGCGGGTCGAGCAAGCCTCGTATCACGCTCCGTGTGGGCAAGCTCACCATTGGGGACGGGTCGTAGTGCCGTGTAGCCAGTCCCTAAACTCGGCTTGTTTCAAGGAGGGAGCCTCAATCGTGCGCAAGGTGCTCATCGCCAACCGTGGCGAAATCGCTGTCCGGGTCGCTCGGGCCTGCCGGGACGCTGGGATCGCGAGCGTGGCCGTCTACGCGGACCCGGACCGCGACGCTCTGCATGTCCGCGCCGCAGATGAGGCGTTCGCCCTGGGCGGTGACACCCCGGCGACCAGTTACCTCGACATCGACAAGGTCTTGAACGCGGCGCGTGAGTCGGGTGCGGACGCGATCCATCCCGGTTACGGCTTCCTGTCGGAGAACGCCGACTTCGCGCAGGCGGTCCTGGATGCCGGGCTGATCTGGATCGGCCCGCCCCCGCAGGCGATCCGCGACCTGGGGGACAAGGTCGCCGCCCGGCACATCGCCCAGCGGGCCGGCGCCCCGCTGGTGGCCGGCACGCCCGACCCGGTGTCGGGGGCCGAGGAGGTCGTCGCCTTCGCCCGGGAGCACGGCCTGCCCATCGCCATCAAGGCCGCCTTCGGCGGCGGCGGACGCGGCCTCAAGGTCGCCCGCACCCTCGAAGAGGTGCCCGAACTCTACGAGTCCGCCGTCCGTGAGGCGGTGGCCGCGTTCGGCCGCGGCGAGTGCTTCGTCGAGCGCTACCTCGACAAGCCCCGCCACGTGGAGACCCAGTGCCTGGCCGACACCCACGGCAACGTGGTCGTCGTCTCCACCCGCGACTGCTCCCTGCAGCGCCGCCACCAGAAGCTGGTCGAGGAGGCCCCCGCACCCTTCCTCTCCGAGGCCCAGGTCGCCGAGCTGTACGCCTCCTCCAAGGCCATCCTGCGCGAGGCGGGCTACGTCGGCGCGGGCACCGTCGAATTCCTCGTCGGCATGGACGGCACGATCTCCTTCCTGGAGGTCAACACCCGCCTGCAGGTCGAGCACCCGGTCACCGAGGAGGTCGCCGGCATCGACCTGGTCCGCGAGATGTTCCGCATCGCCGACGGCGAGGAACTCGGCTACGGCGACCCCGAACTGCGCGGCCACTCCTTCGAGTTCCGCATCAACGGCGAGGACCCCGGCCGCGGCTTCCTGCCCGCCCCGGGCACCGTCACCACCTTCGACGCCCCCTCCGGCCCCGGCGTGCGCCTGGACGCCGGCGTGGAAGCGGGATCGGTCATCGGCCCGGCCTGGGACTCGCTCCTGGCCAAGCTGATCGTCACCGGCGCCACCCGCGCCCAGGCCCTGCAGCGCGCCGCCCGCGCCCTGGCCGAATTCACCGTCGAGGGCATGGCCACCGCCATCCCCTTCCACCGCAAGGTGGTCACCGACCCCGCCTTCGCCCCCGAACTCACCGGCAGCACCGAGCCGTTCACGGTCCACACCCGCTGGATCGAGACCGAGTTCGTCAACGACATCAAGCCCTTCACCGCCCCCGCGGACGCGGACACCGACGAGGAGCCGGGCCGCGAGACGGTCGTCGTCGAGGTCGGCGGCAAACGCCTGGAGGTCTCCCTGCCCTCCTCCCTGGGCATGTCCCTGGCCCGCACCGGCCTCGCCGCCGGCGCCCGCCCCAAACGCCGCGCCGCCAAGAAGTCCGGCCCGGCCGCCTCCGGCGACACCCTCGCCTCCCCCATGCAGGGCACCATCGTCAAGGTCGCCGTCGAGGAAGGCCAGGAAGTCAAGGAAGGCGACCTCGTCGTCGTCCTCGAAGCCATGAAGATGGAACAACCCCTCAACGCCCACAAAACCGGCACCATCAAGGGCCTCTCCGCCGAAGTCGGCGCCTCCCTCACCTCCGGCGCCCCCATCTGCGAAATCAAGGACTGAGGCAACCCCGCCCTTCCTGTACGACATCACGAGGCGCCCGGCGGACTGAAGCCCTCAGTCCGCCGGGCGCCTCGTTTTCCCCCACGTCCCCCGGGCGCTGCCGGGCCGGATGTGGCGCCTCAGGTTCGGGCAGCCCGCTCGCGCATCCTCGATGGCATGCTGGACGCAGACGGGGGCGCAGGCGAGGGCAGGTGGGAGGCATGGTGGGCACGACGTCGGCGGAGACGGCGGTGCACGACGACCCGGCGGCACCGGTGACCCCGCGTGCCATGCGTGCCGACGCCCGCCGCAACTACGAGCGGCTGCTCGCCGAGGCCCGTTCCGCCTTCGCGGCGCACGGCACGGACGCGTCCCTGGAGGACGTGGCCCGGCGCGCGGGCGTGGGCATCGGCACCCTCTACCGCCATTTCCCCAACCGCCACGCCCTGCTGAGCGCGGTCTTCGAGGACGCGGTGAGCGACCTGCTGGCCCGCTCCCACGAACTCCTGGACGCCCCCGAGCCGTGCACGGCTCTGGTGACGTGGCTACGGGAGATCGTCGCGCACGCGGGCGAGTACCGGGGCCTGGCACGGGCGTTGATGTCCGTCTCCACCGACGACACCTCCGCGCTGGCCCGCTGCAGCGGGCCCATTCGGGAGGCGGGCAACGCCTTGCTGACACGGGCTCAGGAGGCGGGCAGAGTACGCGCCGACGTGGCAATCGGCGACCTGCTCCAGCTGACACACGCGATCGCACTGGCAGCGGAGGAATCCCCGGGCGACCCAGACCTGGCGGACCGCTTGCTGACCCTCACCCTGCGGGGCTTGAAGGCCGGCTAGGGCGGCTCCGCAGCAAGGGATCGATGGAGAACCCGTATCGGCATCCGCACAACCAGCGAACGAACCCCTACGGCGAGGAGACGAGAGCTGAGGTCGCCCCTAGCGCCGCCGCAGGTCCGCAACCCGCGCCCGCTCCGCCCCCGCCGAAGCCTCACCGAGCACCGTGGCCGTCCTCAGGGACGCCCCCGGCCCGGAGACCTGTCCGCGCCGCGGCCCCGGCAGGGCGACGTCCCGGCGCGCTTGGCGCGGGGGGGCCGGATCACCGGCCGAACTCCCTGACGCCCCGGCGACAGCGATCTGCACCCCTTGATCGGCGAGGGCCTGAAGCTCCGTGGCCGCACGGTCGTCGTGCGGTGGCGGTTCGTCCGTCACCAGCCGCGTGATCACATCCGTCGGCACGGTCTGGAACATGGTGTCCGTGCCGAGCTTGGTGTGATCGGCCAGCACGACGACCTCGGCGGCGGCCTGCACGAGCGCCCGGTCGACGGACGCCGACAGCATGTTGGACGTGGACAGGCCGCGCTCGGCGGTGAGCCCGCTCCCGGAGAGGAAGGCCCGAGACACCCGCAGCCCCTGCAGGGACTGCTCGGCGCCGCTGCCCACAAGCGCATAGTTGGAGCCGCGCAGGGTGCCGCCGGTCATCACGACCTCCACGCGGTTGGCATGGGCCAACGCCTGGGCCACCAAAAGGGAGTTGGTGACGACGGTCAGCCCGGGCACGCGAGCGAGCCGGCGGGCCAACTCCTGTGTCGTCGTACCCGCCCCGACCACGATCGCTTCGCCCTCTTCCACGAAGCCCGCGGCAAGGTCGGCGATGGCCGTCTTCTCGGCGGTTGCGAGATGTGATTTCTGCGGAAAGCCGGACTCCCGCGTGAACCCGCCCGGCAATACCGCACCGCCGTGCCGGCGGTCGAGGAGTCCTTCTGCCTCCAGTGCGCGCACGTCCCGCCGTACGGTCACTTCGGAGGTCTGGACGACGCGGGCGAGCTCACGGAGCGACACAGCCCCATTCGCTCGCACCATTTCGAGGATCAATTGGCGACGTTCTGCAGCGAACACGAAACTGACAGTAACCCCAACGACCGTCTGCTTTCAGCAGTTTGCGCCGAATAGCAGAAGTTGTTCGCACACAAGGACGGGAAGTGGTATAGGACCTACCCGTCCCGCCTATGCCGTACGCATGCTCGACAACTCCCTGTGACCAGCGAGGAGTCGGTTTCGGCCGTCAGATCTCGCCGCCGGACTTACGCGTGTGGAGCTGGCGCGCGACCTCCGCGATCGACCCTGAAAGGGAGGGATACACGGTGAACGCGTTCGCGATCTGTTCGACCGTCAGATTGTTGTCGACGGCGATCGAGATGGGATGGATCAGTTCCGAAGCGCGCGGCGAGACGACCACACCGCCGACCACGATGCCCGTGCCCGGCCGGCAGAACAGCTTCACGAAGCCGTCCCTGATGCCCTGCATCTTGGCCCGCGGATTACGCAGCAACGGCAGCTTCACGACCCGGGCGTCGATCTTTCCGCCATCCACGTCCGCCTGCGTGTAGCCGACGGTCGCGATCTCGGGATCGGTGAAGACGTTCGACGAGACGGTCTTCAGATTGAGCGGGGCCACCGCGTCGCCGAGGAAGTGGTACATGGCGATACGGCCCTGCATGGCGGCCACGGAGGCGAGGGCGAAGACGCCGGTCACGTCACCGGCGGCGTACACACCGGGAGCCGTCGTCCGGGAGACCTTGTCGGTCCAGATGTGCCCGGACTCGCGCACCTTGACGCCGGCCTTCTCCAGCCCCAGCCCCGCACTGTTCGGAATGGCACCGACCGCCATCAGACAGTGCGAACCGCTGATGACACGCCCGTCGGACAGCGTGACCTCGACCCGGTCGCCGACCCGCTTGGCGGCGGCGGCCCGCGACCGCGCCATGACGTTCATGCCACGCCGCCGGAAGACGTCCTCAAGGACTGCGGCGGCATCCGGGTCCTCGCCCGGCAGCACACGGTCGCGCGACGACACCAGCGTCACCTTGGACCCGAGCGCCTGATAGGCACCGGCGAACTCGGCACCGGTCACACCCGACCCCACCACGATGAGCTCGTCGGGAAGCTCGTTGAGGTCGTACACCTGGGTCCAGTTGAGGATGCGCTCGCCGTCGGGCTGGGCGTCGGGCACCTCGCGCGGATGACCGCCGGTCGCGATGAGCACGGCATCGGCGGTGAGGGTCTCCTCGCTGCCGTCGGCGGTGGAGACGATCACCTTCCGCGAACCGTCGAGGGCCTGCATGCCCTCCAGCCGCCCGCGCCCCCGCATGACCCGGGCCCCGGCACGCGTCACGGACGCCGTGATGTCGTGCGACTGGGCCAGCGCGAGCCGCTTCACACGCCGGTTGACCTTCCCCAGGTCGACCCCCACCACCCGGGCGGCCTGCTCCAGCGGCGGGGTGTCGTCGGCGACGATGATCCCCAGCTCCTCGTACGACGAATCGAAGGTGGTCATCACCTCGGCCGTAGCAATAAGAGTCTTCGACGGCACGCAGTCGGTCAGCACCGACGCCCCGCCCAGACCGTCGCAGTCGACGACGGTCACCTCCGCGCCGAGCTGGGCGGCCACCAGGGCCGCCTCGTATCCGCCGGGTCCGCCACCGATGATCACGATCCGAGTCACGTACCCCATTGTCCCGCACCGTTCAAGGTGCTACCGCCCCGGGGCGGGGCAATGGGTTGGCAAGGGGCCGCTGATCCCCACGAGACCCCTGTGCCGACTGCCGTACCCTCGACCCCATGTCGCTCTACGCCGCGTACGCCGGCAACCTCGACGCGCGGCTGATGACCCGCCGCGCCCCGCACTCGCCGATGCGCGCCACCGGCTGGCTGAACGGGTGGCGGCTGACCTTCGGGGGCGAGCACATGGGCTGGGAGGGCGCGCTGGCGACGATCGTCGAGGACCCGCTCTCCCAGGTCTTCGTCGCGTTGTACGACATCGCGCCGCTCGACGAGGAGTCGATGGACCGCTGGGAGGGCGTCGGCCTGGGCGTCTACCGCCGGATGCGGGTGCGCGTGCACACCCTGGAGGGCGAGGAGTCGGCGTGGACCTACGTCCTCGACGGCTACGAGGGCGGCCTCCCGTCGGCACGCTACCTGGGCGAGGTAGCCGACGCCGCCGAGTCTGCGGGAGCCCCGCACGACTACGTGATGGAACTCCGCAAGCGCCCCTGCTGAGCACAGCGACCCACAGCCACCCCACAGGCCCCTCCACCCCCACTCACCCCCACTCGCCCCCCTCACTCCCCCCTTCGCCCGCCCCCACTCACCCGCCCCCACCCTTCGTTGGAAACGACAAGACAACGATCGCAAACCCGTGAGCTCTGTCATCTACGCGCGTAGGCCCCGACCGGCTACTCTCGACCGCGTGAACGCATCTCTTCTTCCGGACGACATCCAGGGCGACCCCCACGGCGCCGCCGCCGACGCCGCCGCACGCCTGCGCGACCTGACCGGCGCCGAGACCCACGACGTCGCCCTCGTGATGGGCTCTGGCTGGGCACCGGCCGTGGACGCCCTCGGCGCACCCGATGCCGAGTTCCAGGTCACCGAGCTGCCCGGTTTCCCGCCGCCGGCGGTGGAGGGCCACGGCGGCAAGATCCGCTCATACCGCATCGGCGCCAAGCGCGTCCTGGTCTTCCTGGGCCGCACCCACTACTACGAGGGCCGAGGCGTCGCCGCCGTGGCACACGGCGTCCGCACGGCCGTCGCCGCCGGCAGCAAGACGATCGTCCTCACCAACGGCTGCGGCGGCCTGCGCGAGGGCATGCGCCCCGGCCAGCCGGTCCTGATCAGCGATCACATCAACCTGACGGCGACGTCCCCGATCATCGGCGCGAACTTCGTCGACCTCACCGACCTCTACTCCCCCCGCCTGCGCGCCCTGTGCAAGGAGATCGACGCCACCCTGGAGGAGGGCGTCTACGCGCAGTTCCCCGGCCCGCACTACGAGACGCCGGCCGAGATCCGCATGGCCCGGGTGATCGGCGCGGACCTGGTGGGCATGTCGACGGTCCTCGAAGCGATCGCCGCACGCGAGGCGGGCGCCGAGGTACTGGGCATCTCCCTGGTGACCAACCTCGCGGCCGGCATGACGGGCGAGCCCCTGAACCACGAAGAGGTCCTCCAGGCGGGCCGCGACTCGGCGACACGGATGGGCTCGCTGCTGGCGCAGGTCCTGGGCCGTATCTGAGCGCACCTGGGCCGTCAGCCGCGCACGGCGAGCAGGGGACGGGGTGGGGGTGTCCGCCCGCAGCGGCCGGCGTCCGTCACCGGGCACAACTCAGCAAACAGCACCGCCGGACCGAGGACGGACACCCCCACCGCGGCCCCGACCCGCCCACCGACCCGAGGCGCGACGCACACCCCCACCGAAGCCGCACAGGCGCCGCAGGCATCACGACCCACACGAGAGGCTGGACCGACCGTGCAAGACGATCTCATCGCCCGGGCCAAGACCTGGCTGGCCGAGGACCCCGACCCGGACACCCGTGACGAGCTCGCCAAGCTCATCGAGGCGCGAGACGTCACCGAACTCACCGCCCGCTTCAGCGGCACCCTCCAGTTCGGCACCGCGGGCCTGCGCGGCGAACTCGGCGCCGGCCCCATGCGCATGAACCGTTCGGTCGTGGTCCGAGCCGCCGCAGGTCTCGCCGCGTACCTCAACGCCAAGGGCCGGCAGGGCGGCCTGGTGGTCATCGGCTACGACGCCCGCCACAAGTCAGCCGACTTCGCCCGCGACACGGCCGCCGTGATGACCGGCGCCGGCTTCCGCGCCGCCGTACTCCCCCGCCCCCTCCCCACCCCCGTCCTCGCCTACGCCATAAGGCACCTGGGCGCGGTCGCCGGCGTGGAGGTCACCGCCAGCCACAACCCGCCCCGCGACAACGGCTACAAGGTCTACCTCGGCGACGGCTCCCAGATCGTGCCGCCCGCGGACACGGAGATCGCAGCCGAAATCCAGGCGATCACATCGCTCCACGACATCCCGCGCCCGGACACCGGCTGGGAAACCCTCGACGACAGCGTCCTCAACGCCTACCTGGCCCGCACGGACGCCGTACTCGCCGCCGACTCCCCCCGCACCGCCCGCACCGTCTACACAGCGTTGCACGGCGTGGGCAAGGACACCCTCCTCGCCGCCTTCGCCCGCGCCGGTTTCCCCCAACCCACCATCGTCGCCGAACAGGCCGAGCCCGACCCGGACTTCCCCACCGTCGCCTTCCCCAACCCGGAAGAGCCGGGCGCCATGGACCTGGCCTTCGCGAAGGCCCGCGAGACCGACCCGGACCTGATCATCGCCAACGACCCCGACGCCGACCGCTGCGCCGTCGCCGTCAAGGACGACGGGGAGTGGCGGATGCTGCGCGGCGACGAGGTCGGCGCGCTGCTCGCCGCGCATCTCGTCCGGCGCGGCGCACAGGGCACGTTCGCCGAGTCGATCGTGTCGTCCTCCCTCCTCGGGCGGATCGCCGAAAAGGCGGGTCTGCCGTACGAGGAAACGCTCACCGGCTTCAAGTGGATCGCCCGCGTCGAGGGCCTGCGCTTCGGCTACGAGGAGGCCCTCGGCTACTGCGTCGACCCCGACGGCGTACGCGACAAGGACGGGATCACGGCCGCCCTCCTGATCACGGAGCTCGCCTCGCAGCTCAAGGAGGAGGGCCGCACCCTCCTCGACTTCCTCGACGACCTCTCCGTGGAGCACGGGCTGCACGCCACCGACCAGCTCTCGGTCCGGGTTGAGGATCTCTCCGTCATCGCCCGCGCCATGGAGCAGCTCCGTGAGCAGCCCCCGACCGAGCTCGCGGGCATCGCCATCACCCGGGCCGAGGATCTCAACCAGGGCACCGACAGGCTCCCGCCCACCGACGGCCTGCGCTACACGCTCGACGGCGCCCGCGTGATCGTCCGCCCGAGCGGCACGGAGCCCAAGCTGAAGTGCTACCTGGAGGTCGTGGTCCCCGTCGCGACCCACGCCGACCTCCCCACGGCCCACACCACCGCGAACGAGCTGCTCACGGCGATCAAGCGGGACCTGTCGGCCGCCGCAGGCATCTGACCGAGGGGGTGCCCGCAAGGGCACCCCCGTTCACGCTGAACCGGCCCTACGGCAACAGGATCAAGCCCGCCGCCCAGGCGACCGCCGCCACCACGCCCAGCGGCCACAGCAGCCGCCCCCGCTCCCGTTCGCCCGCCTCGACGAGCGGCCGGTACCCGGGCTCCCGCCACATCGCGGCGATCTCGGCGGCCGTTCTTTCATAGGGGTGGACGAGCCCGGTCTTCCGCTCCAGCCAGGGCCACCGGAAGCCGAGCACCGACCACTCGTCGAAGGGGATCCGGCGACTGTCGACCTTCAGCTCGATGCCCTTGCACTCGACGACGCGCAGGTCGTCCCATGCGATGTGCCCGGCCCGGCGCAGCCCGTTGAACCACAGTCCCTCGCTGTCGGCGGTGATGCGCCAGGCCACCCAGCGCGGAAGCAACAGAGCGACAACGATCCCCACGGCGCCGCCGCAGCCGTACCGCCAGAACGGGCTCTCGCCCCAGAAGAAGTGCCCGGCCCACACCACGGCCCCGGCGGCGCTGAGCCAGTCGGGCCACCCCGCGCGCCACCGCCGTACGCCCTTGCCTGCGATGGCGTACGGATCGCCGGCGACGACCTCGGCGGCCACCCGGCCGCGCTCCTCGTACAGGGCGTCGCGCTTGGCCTCGTACTTCTCCTCGGCCAGCCCGCGCCGCACGTAGCCGTCCGTCAGAGGCCGCACGGGCCCCACCGGCCGCCCGGCCACGGGCGCCCCGCCCGGCTCCTGGGCCGCACTGACAATCAGCACTTCGGCCCCGTCGTACGGGGCTCCGTACAAAACGGCATCCCGCATCGGACCGGGCTCGCCGTCCTCACCCTCCCAGTCGCCCCCGCCGTCCCAATCCGTCACCGTGACCGTGAACAGGGGCCGCAGCGCCCCCACATCATCGGTGGCGAAGACCTCGGTGACCCCGTACGCGCCCTCGCGCACCAGCACCCGCAGGACGGCAGCCGGCTCCCGCCGCAGAGCGGCCGCCCTGCGGCGCACGAGGGCCCCGGACAGCAACGCGGTGAGGCCGAGTCCGGCGAGGGAGAGGCCCGCGGCCACGCCCGCGCTGCGGTCGTCGACCGCGTCGAAGCGGGGAGCGAGGGCGACGAGTGCGGCACCCGCCGCGAGCGCCACCGGACCGAGCCGGACGGCGACCTTCCCGCGCTGGAGCGGCCGGCCCGCATCCGGGAGCACGGCTGTGACACCACCGGTGGCCGCCGGCGCCGCCGCCCGTTGCCGCAGACGGGCCCGCAGACGCAGATGGGCCGCGCATGCGAAGGCCACCGCCATAACGAGGGCACCGGGTTCCACGACCCACGACGGCCCAGGAGACAGCCAGACCACGACAACGGCCTGCAGCGCCGCCGTGACCCGCACGGCCTCGGGCCGCACGAGCAGCCACACCACCTGGAGCCCGAGGAGCGCTGCGACGAGGGCGGGCACCCCGGCGGCGGCCAGCGCGCCGCCGCCCAGCGGAGCGAAGCAGATCACCGCGACGAGGTTGCGCCGGCGCACCCGCATCGGAACCCAGCGCGGCGGCAGCTCCCGCGTCCAGCGGCGGGCCTGGGCGCTGTCCCAGGCCGGGCAACCGTCGGGTATCGCGGAGGCGGGCAGCCGCAAGGGCTGCCGGGCAGTCGTACTCATTGTTTCCCGGACGTTCAGGACCACCGAGGTGGCAGAGGTCCTCGGTTCCGCCCGGGTGGGGGGTGGCCGTCGTGGCCGAGGTGTGGAGGCAGAGCAGGAACGGCAAAGCAGAGCAGGTACGGCACAAAGCAGAGCAGGTACGGCAAGGCCGGGATCCGGCGGCCCGGCCCCTGGCCGGCTCAGCCCGTGGCCACCAGGACCGCGAGCAGCACGATCCCGGCCAGCACCGGGCCCGCGATCTCGTAGGCCCAGCGTACGGTCACCTCGCCCTGCGCCGTCTCCGCCCGCTCATGGGTCTCCAGGAGTTCGCGCAGGTCGTCCATGACCTGGTCGGACTGGGCGCGCGTGGCACCCTCGCGGCCGGCTGCGGCGCCGCCCGAGAACCCACCGGGCCCGAAGGAACCGCCCAGAGCGCCCATGCGGCCCCGCCCGCCGAGGCCGCCGCGCCCGCCTCGGCCGTTCGCCTCCGCGGCCCGCTCCGCCGTCGACCTGGCCTCGCGCCGGGCCGCCTTCTTGCGGGCCCGCAGCGAGACGGGGACGGACCACAGCTGGTACTTCCCGCCGGAGTTGGTGACGACCTCGTTCGAGTAGCCGGACCGCAGGGTGGCGACCTGGCCCCACGGCACCACGACCACGCGGAACGGGTTGCGGATGCGCAGCCGCTCGTTGTTGGCGTACACGGCCGGGCGGAGTGTGAAGGCGACGATCAGCGGGACGATCAGGATCATCGCGGCGAGCGCCAGCCAGGGCGTGCGACCGTGCCCGGAGATGATCGCGTCGATGCCGAGCCAGGCCGCGATGGCCAGCAGCAGGACACCGCCGGCGATGCCCGAGGACGACCGGTAGATCCGGTCCTTGAACTCGGAGGCCGGGGGCTGCGGCGCTGGTGACTCGTGGTCCGGGGTCGTCATGGTCCCGATTCTGCCCGACGGCCGGGGCGATGCTCGTACGCGGTGTGGCCACACCGGACGAGCAGCCGGACGAACAGCCGAAGGCGCAGCCGGACGAACAGCTGGACGAGTAACCGGGGCTGTACAGCCGCTACGCGCGTAGATATGCTCGTCTGGTGACCATGCCCACCAATGCACCCACAGCAGCTCACACACTCTCGGACGTCGCCGCGTCCGACAGCACGCTGCGCCGCTTCCTCCACGGGCTGCCCGGCGTCGACGCGGTCGGCCTGGAGGGGCGGGCCGCGTCCCTCGGCACCCGTTCCATCAAGACGACCGCGAAGGCGTACGCCATCGACCTCGCCATCTCGATGGTCGACCTGACGACGCTGGAAGGCGCGGACACCCCGGGCAAGGTCCGGGCGCTCGGCGCCAAGGCGGTCCGCCCCGACCCCACCGACCGTACGACCCCCTCGACCGCGGCCGTCTGCGTCTACCCGGACATGGTGCCCGCCGCCAAGGAGGCCGTCGCCGGCTCGACCGTGAAGGTCGCCTCGGTCGCCACCGCCTTCCCGGCGGGCCGCGCCGCGCTCGACGTGAAGCTGGCCGACGTGCGCGACGCGGTCGCCGCGGGCGCCGACGAGATCGACATGGTCATCGACCGCGGGGCGTTCCTCGCGGGCAACTACCTGAAGGTGTACGACGAGATCGTCGCCGTGAAGGAGGCCTCGGGCGCCGCCCGCCTGAAGGTCATCTTCGAGACCGGTGAGCTGTCGACGTACGACAACATCCGGCGCGCGAGCTGGCTCGGCATGCTGGCGGGCGCGGACTTCATCAAGACGTCCACCGGCAAGGTCGCCGTCAACGCCACCCCCGCGAACACGCTGTTGATGCTGGAGGCGGTCCGTGACTTCCGCGCCCAGACCGGCATCCAGGTCGGCGTAAAGCCCGCGGGCGGTATCCGTACCTCCAAGGACGCCGTGAAGTTCCTGGTCATCGTCAACGAGACGGCGGGCGAGGACTGGCTGGACAACCACTGGTTCCGCTTCGGCGCCTCCTCGCTCCTGAACGACCTGCTGATGCAGCGTCAGAAGCTGGCCACCGGCCGCTACTCCGGACCCGACTACGTGACGGTGGACTGATCACCATGGCATCCGCATTCGATTACGCACCGGCGCCCGAGTCCCGCTCGATCGTCGACATCGCCCCCTCCTACGGCCTGTTCATCGACGGCGAGTTCACGGAGGCGGCCGACGGCAAGGTCTTCAAGACGGTCTCGCCGTCGACCGAGGAGGTCCTCTCCGAGATCGCCCAGGCGGGCGAGGCGGACGTCGACCGCGCCGTGAGGGCCGCCCGCAAGGCCTTCGGGGAGTGGTCCGCGCTGCCGGGCGCCGAGCGCGCCAAGTACCTGTTCCGCATCGCCCGGATCATCCAGGAGCGCAGCCGCGAACTGGCCGTCCTGGAGACGCTGGACAACGGCAAGCCCATCAAGGAGACGCGCGACGCCGACCTCCCCCTGGTCGCCGCGCACTTCTTCTACTACGCGGGCTGGGCCGACAAGCTCGACCATGCCGGCTTCGGCGGGCACCCCCGCCCCCTCGGCGTCGCCGGGCAGGTCATCCCCTGGAACTTCCCGCTGCTGATGCTGGCGTGGAAGATCGCCCCGGCCCTGGCGACCGGCAACACGGTGGTGCTGAAGCCCGCCGAGACGACCCCGCTCTCCGCGCTGTTCTTCGCGGACATCTGCCGCCAGGCCGGCCTGCCCAAGGGTGTCGTCAACATCCTTCCGGGATACGGCGACGCGGGCGCCGCGCTCGTGGCGCATCCGGACGTGAACAAGGTCGCCTTCACCGGCTCCACGGCCGTAGGCAAGGAGATCGCGAAGACGGTCGCGGGGACCCGCAAGAAGCTCACGCTCGAACTGGGCGGCAAGGGCGCCAACATCGTCTTCGACGACGCCCCGATCGACCAGGCGGTGGAGGGGATCGTCAGCGGCATCTTCTTCAACCAGGGCCAGGTGTGCTGCGCGGGCAGCCGTCTCCTCGTCCAGGAGTCGATCCAGGACGAGCTGCTGGAGTCCCTGAAGCGCAGGCTCTCCACCCTCCGCCTCGGCGACCCGCTGGACAAGAACACGGACATCGGCGCGATCAACTCCGAGGAGCAGCTCTCCCGCATCACCTCGCTCGTCGAGCGGGGCGAGGCGGAGGGCGCCGAGCGCTGGTCACCGGCCTGTGAACTCCCCTCGTCCGGCTACTGGTTCGCCCCGACGCTCTTCACGAACGTCACCCAGGCGCACACCGTCGCCCGCGACGAGATCTTCGGCCCCGTGCTGTCCGTCCTCAGCTTCCGCACCCCGGACGAGGCCGTGGCGAAGGCCAACAACACGCCGTACGGCCTGTCGGCGGGCATCTGGACGGAGAAGGGCTCGCGCATCCTGGCGGTCGCGGGCAAGCTCCGGGCCGGGGTCATCTGGTCCAACACGTTCAACAAGTTCGACCCGACGTCGCCGTTCGGCGGCTACAAGGAGTCGGGCTTCGGCCGCGAGGGCGGCCGTCACGGTCTGGAGGCGTACCTCGATGTCTGAGAAGTCCGAGCAGCAGCGTCTGAGCGTCTTCAAGACCTACAAGCTGTACGTCGGCGGGAAGTTCCCGCGTTCCGAGAGCGGCCGGGTGTACGAGGTGACGGACTCGAAGGACAACTGGCTGGCGAACGTGCCCCTTTCGTCCCGCAAGGACGCCCGTGACGCGGTGGTCGCCGCCCGCAAGGCGTTCGGGGCGTGGTCGGGCGCGACGGCGTACAACCGCGGACAGATCCTCTACCGCATCGCCGAGATGCTGGAGGGCCGTAGGGAGCAGTTCGTCCGGGAGGTCGCCGACGCCGAGGGCCTGTCGCCCGCGAAGGCGAAGTCGAACACGGCGAAGGCGGCCGCGCTCGTCGACGCCGCGATCGACCGCTGGGTCTGGTACGCGGGCTGGACCGACAAGATCGCCCAGGTGGTCGGCGGCGGGAACCCGGTGGCGGGCCCGTTCTTCAACCTCTCCTCCCCGGAGCCGACGGGCGTCGTCGCCGTCCTCGCACCCCAGAAGTCGTCCTTCCTGGGCCTGGTCTCGGTCCTCGCCCCGGTGATCGCCACCGGTAACACGGCGATCGTGATCGCGAGCGAGAGGTCCCCGCTCCCGGCGCTGTCGCTGGGCGAGGTGCTCGCCACGTCCGACCTGCCCGGCGGTGTGGTCAACGTGCTGTCGGGCCGTACGGCGGAGATCGCCGCGCCGCTCGCCGCGCACCAGGACGTCAACGCGATCGACCTGGCGGGCGCCGACACCGACGACGGCCTGGCGAAGGAACTGGAGATCGCGGCGGCGGACAACCTGAAGCGCGTTCTTCGTCCACAGCCTGTGGACGACTGGACGGCGACTCCCGGCATCGACCGCATGACGGCGTTCCTGGAGACGAAGACCGTCTGGCACCCGACGGGTTCGCTGGGCGCGTCCGGCTCGTCGTACTGACGACAGCCCCCGCAGACCGAGAGTCGCGTCCTCCCACCGTCCGGGGAAGACGCGGCTCTCTTGCGTGCGCCTCGGCCTCAGGAAAGGCCTCCGCCGCCCAGCATCCCCGCGAACCCCTCCAGCGCCGGGACGGCGCCGATCGGACCGGTCTGGGTGATCGGGCCGGTGATCCCGGACAGCGGGATGTCGACGCCCTTGTTGTGCGGGTCACCGGCGCCCCTGAGGATCGCGAGGTCACCCCCGATGTCCTTCACCGGGGCGGCCTGCGGGGCGGCGGCGATCTTGTTGATCGCGGCCGGCGACACGGGCACCTTCAGGGCCGCGGCGGAGTCCGCGGACGCCGTCGCCGCACCCGCACCCAGCGCCGCGGAGGCGGTCGCGAGGGCGATCAGGGCGCGCGTGGCCGTGGAGTTGAGGGGGGAGGTGTGTCGTGCCATTGCTGAAGCCACCTTCGAGTTCACAGAGTAATCAGTTCGACACGAAGGGTAGTTGAGGTGTGACGCGCGCTCCAAAGACGACCCGCGGGGTCGGCAGGGCGTACGGAATACGTCAAACTGGTGTCCCGTGAGCATCCATCTCCCCTCCCCCGCCCGCGTCGTGCTGCTCTGCGGCCCCTCGGGCTCGGGCAAGTCCCTGGTCGCCGCCCGCTCCGGCCTCCCCGTGCTGCGCCTCGACGACTTCTACAAGGAGGCCGAGGACCCGACGCTGCCGCTGGTGGCGGGAAGCTCCGACATCGACTGGGACCACCCGGACTCCTGGGACACCGAAACGGCCGTCACCGCGATCGCCCGGCTGTGCCGCACGGGCCGTACCAACATCCCCGTGTACGACATCTCGCTCAGCGCCCGCACCGGCGAGGAGAGCGTCGACATCGGGCGCACCCCGCTGTTCATCGCGGAGGGCATCTTCGCGGCCGAGATAGTCGAGCGCTGCCGGGAGTTGGGGCTGCTGGCCGACGCGCTGTGCCTGAACCGCGGCCCGGTCCGCACCTTCCGCCGTCGCTTCCTGCGCGACCTCAAGGAGGGCCGCAAGTCGGTCCCGTTCCTGCTCCGCCGCGGCTGGCGCCTGATGCGCCAGGAACGCTCGATCATCGCCCGCCAGACCGCCCTCGGCGCGTACGCCTGCGACCGTGACGAGGCGCTGGGCCGGCTGGCCGCGGCCGCGGTGGGCCGGCGTCCGGCGGCGACGCCGGCCGGCTGAGCGCACACGAGAAAGCGGGACTGGACGGACCCCCCGGCCCTCCAGTCCCGCTCCCCCGTTCCCCCCGTGGTGCTTCCCCCAGATCCCGTCGGGCCCCCGTTCCCCCGTCGGCCCCCCGGTTACCGCTCCCCGTGCTTCCCCCGTTACCTGCTTCCCCCCCCAACCCTCAGGCGACGAGCTCCCCGAAGGCGTCCTCCTCGTCACGGCCGAAGCTGAGGACCTCGTCCTCGCGCAGCCGGCGGAGCGACCGCCAGATGCTGGACTTCACCGTGCCGACGCTGATGTCGAGGATCTCCGCGATCTCCGGGTCCGTGCGGCCCTCGTAGTAGCGCAGGACCAGCATGGTGCGCTGGAGTTCGGGGAGGCGGGCGAGCGCCTGCCACAGGACGGCGCGCAGTTCGGTGCCGCGCATCGCGTCCGTGTCGCCGGGCGTCTCCGGCAGTTCCTCGGTCGGGTACTCGTTCAGCTTGCGGCGGCGCCACGCGCTGATGTGCAGATTGGTCATGGTCCGGCGGAGATATCCGCCGACCGCGGCCTTGTCGCTGATCCGGTCCCACGCCTTGTACGTCGAGAACAGCGCGCTCTGCAGCAGGTCCTCGGCCTCGAAGCGGTCACCGGTCAGGTGGTAGGCGGTTGCGTACAGGGAGGCGCGGCGCTCCTGGACGTAGGCGGTAAACGCCGCTTCGGCATCCACAGTCTCCGACAGCGAGCGACGCTCCCCCGTGTCCTCCCTGTACGCGCTTCCCCCGTGTTCCCCCGTGATGTCAACAACCGACATGTACGCCGTGTGCTGACGCCCGGTGCCGCGAGCGCACCCCCGCCCGCTCACGGCACCGGACTTCTCGGAACCCCGGCCCCCGTTCACGTCGTGAAGACGCGTGATCACTGCGCTGGTGGTGATGCCGTGCAGCGTGTTCATCTCGCGCCCCCCGTCGTGGACTTCCGGTGTTCGGCTTGCTCAGGCGGTGCTTCCTTGCCTGTGCCGAGAAGCTTGCCAACGCACCTTCATGGCCGTGTCCGCCGACTGTCACAGACCTGTCACAGGGGTCGCCCGTATGCGGGGCACAGCGCGGTCACAGAGAAGAGCGGTATGCGCACGTAGACGTACTGGTCCGTAGCAGGAGTCGAAACCCCACCCCACCATGGGCCAGAATGAGCCCCGTGCCTTCCCTGTTGCTGATCGAAGACGACGACGCCATCCGTACGGCCCTGGAGCTGTCTCTTACGCGCCAGGGACACCGGGTTGCCACCGCTGCCACCGGAGAGGACGGTCTGAAGCTCCTGCGCGAGCAGCGGCCGGACCTGATCGTGCTGGACGTGATGCTGCCCGGCATCGACGGGTTCGAGGTGTGCCGGCGCATCCGGCGCACGGACCAGCTGCCGATCATCCTGCTGACCGCGCGCAGCGACGACATCGACATCGTCGTCGGGCTGGAGTCCGGCGCGGACGACTATGTGGTCAAGCCGATCCAGGGGCGGGTGCTGGACGCCCGGATCCGGGCCGTGCTGCGGCGCGGCGAGCGGGAGTCGACCGACGCGGCGAGCTTCGGCAGCCTGGTCATCGACCGCGCGGCGATGACCGTGACGAAGAACGGCGAGGACCTGCAGCTCACCCCGACAGAGCTGAGGCTGCTGCTGGAGCTGAGCAGGCGGCCGGGGCAGGCGCTGTCCCGGCAGCAGCTGCTGCGCCTGGTGTGGGAGCACGACTACCTCGGTGACTCCCGGCTGGTGGACGCGTGTGTCCAGCGGCTGCGCGCCAAGGTCGAGGACGTGCCGTCGTCCCCGACGCTGATCCGTACCGTGCGCGGCGTGGGCTACCGGCTGGACACGCCTCAGTGACCGAAGCACCAGGGGGGGTTCGCGGCTGGGCCGCGACGCGCAAGGGACATCTCTCACGGCTGCGTTTCACCAGCCTCCGGCTGCGTCTCGTCGTCGTGTTCGGGCTCGTGGCCCTCACCGCGGCCGTCTCCGCGTCCGGGATCGCGTACTGGCTCAACCGCGAGGCCGTGCTCACCCGCACCCAGGACGCGGTGCTCGGCGACTTCCGGCAGGCCATGCAGACGCGGGCAGGCACGCTGCGCCCGCACCCCACACAGGACGAACTGCAGCACACCGCCGGGCAGATGACCCTCAGCAGCCAGCGCTTCAGCGTGCTGCTCGTCGCCCAGGACCCCGACGGCAAGACCGTGTACGGCAGTTCGGGCGGACTCGACGGCTTCTCGCTGCAGGACGTGCCCGAGTCGCTGCGCGCGGCCGTGGCCAAGAAGCAGCCGGTCGACTCGGGCAACAAGTACGCGTACCACCTGTACTGGCAGCGGATCAGCGAGAACGGCACGCCGTACCTGGTGGCCGGCACGAGGGTGATCGACGGCGGGGCGACCGGCTACATGCTCAAGTCGCTGGAGCCGGAGGCCAAGGACCTCAACTCCCTTGCCTGGTCGCTGGGGATCGCCACCGCTCTCGCACTGGTCGGCTCGGCGCTGCTCGCGCAGGCCGCCGCCTCGACCGTGCTGAAGCCCGTGCAGCGCCTGGGAACCGCCGCCCGCCGACTCGGCGAGGGCAAGCTGGACACCCGGCTCAGGGTGTCCGGCACCGACGAACTCGCGGACCTGTCACGGACGTTCAACTACGCGGCAGAGGCGCTGGAGAAAAGGGTCGAGGACATGGCGTCGAGGGACGAGGCGTCGAGGCGGTTCGTCGCGGACATGAGCCATGAACTGCGTACCCCGCTCACCGCGATCACCGCCGTCACGGACATCCTGGAGGAGGAGCTGGAGGCGGAGTCCGGGAGCGTGGACCCGATGATCGAGCCCGCCGTCCGGCTCGTCGTCAGCGAGACCCGGCGCCTCAACGACCTCGTAGAGAACCTGATGGAGGTCACCCGCTTCGACGCGGGCACCGCGCGCCTGGTCCTGGACGACGTCGACGTGGCCGACCAGATCACGGCGTGCATCGACGCGCGGGCCTGGCTGGACGCGGTGGACCTGGACGCCGAGCGCGGCATCCACGCCCGGCTCGACCCGCGCCGCCTGGACGTGATCCTGGCGAACCTCATCGGCAACGCGCTCAAGCACGGCGGCTCGCCCGTCCGCGTCGTGGTGCGGGAGTCGGAAGCGCAGGGCGGAAAGGACGCGCAGGTCGTCATCGAGGTACGGGACCACGGACCCGGCATCCCCGAAGACGTCCTGCCGCACGTCTTCGACCGCTTCTACAAGGCGAGCGCGTCCCGGCCGCGCTCCGAGGGCAGCGGCCTGGGCCTGTCCATCGCCATGGAGAACGCCCACATCCACGGCGGCGAGATCACCGCCGCGAACTCCCCCGCCGGGGGCGCGGTGTTCACGCTGTGGCTGCCACGGGACGCCTCGGCGCTGACGGAGGAGTCCGAGAAGGACCCGGGGAAGGACGCGAACGCCTCATGACCGTACGACGCCTGCTGGCGCTCCCCGTTTTCGCGGCCATGGCCGTGCTGATCACCGGGTGCGGCATCCGTTCCACCGAGGTGCCGACGGACTTCGGGGCGGCGCCCTCGCGGGTGCAGTGCTCGCTGGCCGGCCCTGACGTCTCGACGCAGGCCTCGCGCGGGCTGCCGGTGCAGGTGTTCCTGCTGTGCGGCTCGTCGCTGGTCGCCGTCGACCGGACGGTACGGGTTCCGGACGGCACCCCGGACTCGCGGCGGCGGCTGCTGGTGGCGCAGGGGCTGCTCGACCAGCTCGCGGCGACGCCGTCGGCCGCCGAGAAGGAGGCCGGGTACACGACCGACGTACGCGGCGGGATGAACGTGAGCGGGCCGCGCCCCGGCGACCCCGAGGACACGCTCCGCCTGAGCAGCCCGCCCGGCGGCCTCACGTCCTTCGCCCTGGCCCAGGTCGTGTGCACGTTCTCCGACTCGGCGGCGGCCGAGGGCGACGGCTCGGTCATCCTGGGCGGGCCCGGGCAGGACCCCCTGCACCGCTACGAGTGCACGGACGAGGTCCGCTCCCGGCCCGGCACCGAGAAGCCGCCGTCCGGCGAGGTGACGGGCGGCTGACGTGCTGGTGTGGCGCAAGCCTCATCGAGGTGCGCGGGGAGCAGGCGGAACCGATCGTGCCGAAGGCCGCGTCTAGAGGGGCGTGCAGCGTCAAGGCTCCATCGGCGGCAGCGCCGCGATCCGCATCCGTGTGACAGGGAGTGTCCTCCTCGTCGCACACCTCGCGTTCGTCGCCTGGCTCACGCTGCGTCCGCTGGACGTGCTGTGGGTGATGCCCCCCAACGTGCGTCCGTTCGCCGGCATCCGGGCCGACCTCGCCCTGGGCTGGCCCCAGGCGGCCCGCAGCATCGGCGAGGGCGTCGCCCTCCTCGCGCCGCTCGGCGTGCTCCTGCCGATGGCGCACGGCAGGCTCTGGGCCTTCCCGTTCGCCTCGTTCCTCCGTACCGTCGCCGCGGGCGCGCTGGTCTCGCTGGGCATCCTGCTGCTGCAGACCGGGGTGCCGGGCCGGGTCCCGGACGTCGACTCGCTGCTGCTGAACACCGTGGGCGTGGCGCTCGCCCACCTCGCGGTCGTCCCGGCGGCCCGCTCCTGGCTCCGCCGCAGGTCCGAGGGCGGGGACGGTGCGGCCGTCCGCCAGGAGGACGTGGCTCAGGGTCGGACCCCGACGTTTCCCAGGGTCGGGATCGCACCGTAGAGCGACGCTTTGCCCCCTTCGTCTCCGTAGCGTAGATGGCAGATGAGGCAGTCACCGAAGGCCGCCTTGGACCGACGCTCACGAAGGAGCCGCACATGTCCGCCCTTGCCCGCCCCACGAACGGCCGCATGATCGGCGGAGTGTGCGCCGCGCTGGCCCGGCGCTTCGGCACCTCCGCGACGACGATGCGCGTGATCTTCCTGCTCTCCTGCCTGCTGCCGGGCCCGCAGTTCCTGCTCTACATAGCGCTGTGGATCCTGCTGCCCTCGGAGGACAAGGCGGCCCGTACCGCCTGGTGACCTTCGTGGATACGCCGATGGGGCGCACCCCGTGTCCAAGGGGTGCGCCCCATCGGCGCGTTCAGCGGGTGGGTCAGCCGCCGAGCGGAAGGCCCTTCACGGGAACGCCGCCCTGCACCGGCAGGCCGCCGAGCAGTCCGGCGACCGGCGTGGCCGGGCCGTCGGCGAGCGCGCGCGAGGCGGACGGCTGCACGGCGGCCAGACCGCGCTCAAGGGCGGGCTTGCCCTGGGTCACCGCCGCCCCGGCACCCGGCAGCGCCTGGGAGACGTTCTGCGCCGGGAGGGTGCTGGTGACGGTGTCCAGCGTCCCGGTCGCGTCCGGAACCGCCGGGGCCGCGTTCGCGGCGCCCGCGCCGGCGGCGGCGAAGGCGGCACCGAGAGCGGCGACACCGAGGGTCTTGGCAGCAGACTGCTTCATGAAAACGCGTCCTCGAAATGGGGTTGGGGGAATGTGAGCGGTGTGCACGACCGTAAACACGCGAACCCGCCCGCCGCAAACATCGAAATGCGGACGGGTTGTGAATACCCGTCCGCATTCCACACACCCCGATACCCCGACTCACTCCTCCGTGGGCGCAGAACCGCTGGTGGAGGCAGTTTGCTGGAACAGCCATTCGGACTTCAGCTCGGCATATCCGGGCTTGATGACGTCATTGATCATCGCCAGTCGTTCATCGAAAGGAATGAACGCTGATTTCATCGCATTGACGGAGAACCACTGCATGTCATCGAGCGAGTAACCGAATGCGTCGACAAGATGCTCGAATTCCTGACTCATACTCGTGCCGGACATGAGCCGATTGTCCGTATTCACGGTAGCTCGGAAGTGCAGCCTGCGCAGCAAACCGATCGGATGCTCGGTGTAGGACGTCGCCGCTCCGGTCTGGAGGTTGGAGCTCGGGCACAGTTCGAGCGGGATGCGCTTGTCCCGTACGTACGAGGCGAGCCGGCCGAGCTTCACCGAGCCGTCGGCCCGCACCTGGATGTCGTCGATGATGCGCACGCCGTGCCCCAGCCGGTCTGCGCCGCACCACTGCAGGGCCTGCCAGATGGACGGCAGCCCGAAGGCTTCGCCGGCATGGATGGTGAAGTGGTTGTTCTCGCGCTTGAGGTACTCGAAGGCGTCGAGGTGCCGGGTGGGCGGGTAACCGGCCTCCGCGCCCGCGATGTCGAATCCGACGACTCCACCGCCGCCCAGGTCCCGGTACCGGTTGGCGAGTTCGGCGATCTCCAGGGCGCGGGCGGCGTGCCGCATGGCGGTGAGCAGGGCGCCGACGCGGATCCGGTGACCGTTCGCCCGGGCCAGCCGCTCCCCTTCGCGGAAGCCCTCGTTGACGGCCTCGACGACCTCTTCCAGGCCGAGCCCGCCCTCCAGGTGCTGCTCGGGGGCGTAGCGCACCTCGGCGTACACGACGCCGTCCTCGGCGAGGTCCTCGGCGCACTCGCGGGCGACCCGGACGAGCGCGTCCCGGGTCTGCATGACGCCGACGGTGTGGGAGAAGGTCTCCAGGTACCGCTCCAGCGAACCGGAGTCGGCGGCCTCCCGGAACCAGACGCCGAGCTTGCCGGGGTCGGTCTCGGGGAGGCGTGAGTAGCCCGCGTCACGGGCGAGTTCGACGATCGTCCCCGGGCGGAGGCCGCCGTCGAGGTGGTCGTGCAGCAGAACCTTCGGCGCCCGGCGGATCTGATCCGGCGTCGGGGTGTTCGAGATGGTCTGGCTCGTCATTTCCGCACTCTAACTCCTACGCGCGTAGATCGCGCGGTGCACATCTCCGTCGATACGTAACGGTGATCCCAAGGACGGGTCATGTACACCCACGCTTCTGACACTGTTCTGTCATGGCACACCAAGCGACGCCGGTTCGACGGGCCCGGCTGGGAAGGGCACTCGGCCCGGAACCGGCGGCGGTGAGCGCAGTGGTCCTGCTGCTCCCCGGCGGTGACGAGGAGTCGGCCCGCAGACCCTCCCCCATGCTGGCGACCGCATCCGTACGCGCGTTGGGCCGCCGCCTGGCCCGCGCGGGGCGCGACGAGGGGCTGGCCACCCATGTCGTGCACTACCGCTACCGCGGCTGGAACGGCAACGAGGCGCATCTGGCCCGCGACGCCTCCTGGGCCGCCGACGAGGCCGTACGGCGCTACGGGGACGTTCCCGTCTGCCTCGCCGGTCTCGACATGGGCGGCCGGGCGGCACTGCGCGCGGGCGGTCACGAGGCCGTCAACTCCGTGCTGGCGATCGCCCCTTGGCTGCCGGAGGAGGACGTCGCCGCCTCGCCGGAACCGGTGAGGCAGCTCGCGGGGCGGCGGGTGCTGATCGTGCACGGCACGAACGACGGCGTCTCCGACCCCGAGCTGTCCTTCCGGCTGGCGGCGCGGGCGAAGAAGGCGAACCGGGACGTGTGCAGGTTCGAAGTGCACTCCGACGGCCACGGGTTGCATCAGTACCGGAGCGAAGTGCACGCGCTGGCCGAGGACTTCGTGATGGGGACACTGTTCGGGCGGGCTTTCTCGCGGCCCGTGGAGGATGCGTTGGCGGCTCCGCCTCCCTTGGGACTGCGGATGCCCTTGGCCGCAGGGTTCGGGAAGTCGTTGCGCCGGTAAGGGCTCGGGGCTGCGGCTCGTCTGCGGGGTGCGGGTTCGTTGTGGCTGATCGCGCGGTTCCCCGCGCCCCTGAAGACCCTAGGTCGGCAGGAGGTTGCCCCTCCTCGACAGTAGGAACTTCTTGAACGCGGCCACCGGAGGGGTATCCGAGGTGCCCTCACGCCAGGCGACGCCGATTTCGCGGAGTGCCCGCTGGCCGGTGATCGTCAGCTCCACAACTCCCGGGCGGGGCACGGTCGGTGGGGGCAGAAGGGCGACTCCGAGGCCTGCCGCCACCAGGCCCCGCAGGGTCTCCGCCTCCTCGCCCTCGAAGGCGACCCTCGGGCGGAAGCCTGCCTCCTTGCAGAGGTCGTCGGTGATGCGGCGCAGGCCGTAGCCGGGTTCCAGGGTCACGAACGTCTCGTCGGCCGCTTCGGCGAGGCGGATGCGCCGGCGGGCCGCGAGGGGATGGTCGGCGGGGACGACCAGGCGGAGTTTCTGCTCGTCGAGGCGGCGGGCGACCAGGCCCGGGGCGTCCGGGACGGGGGACGTCAGGCACAGGTCCAGCTCCCCCGCGTGCAGCTTCTCCAGCATCGCCTCGCCGTAGGTCTGGACCAGGCTGAAGCGGATGCGGGGGTGGTCGACGCGGAAGGCCTGGAGCAGGCCCGGGACGGTTTCCGCGCCCATGGTGTGCAGGAAGCCGAAGGCGACCTTGCCGGTGGCCGGGTCGGCGTCGGCACGGACCGCCTCGGCGGCCCGCCCGATCTCGGCGAGGGCCCGTTCGACGGAGCCGAGGAAGGTGCGGCCGGCGGGGGTGAGGGAGACGGTGCGGCCGTGGCGGGCGAACAGGTCGACGCCCAGGTCCTCTTCGAGCCGGGCCATGCCCCGGGAGAGGGTGGACTGCGGGACCTGCATCTCCTGGGCGGCTCGCGTGACGTGCTCGGTGCGGGCGACGCCGGCGAAGTGGGCGAGCCGCGGGGCGAGCAGCGTGACGATGTCGTCGGTGTCTTTTGTGTCACTGGACGGTGACAGGCGAGCTTCTGACCTCTGCTGATGCACCATGGGAACGATTATGACGATTCCATGCATTGGACGGATGAGCGGGACCGTACATAACTTCGAGGCATGTCTCCCGCCAGTACCGGGGCGTCCACCCTCGTGGGCGCCGTCTCGTCCGTCTCCGCTTCCGTCCCCGCCGCCGTCCCGGCCTCCGAGTCCGCTTCCGACTCCCGTATGGCCCCGGGCGGCCCCGGCTACCGCCGGATGAGTTTCGCCCTCTTCCTCGCGGGGGTCGCGACCTTCGCGCTGCTCTACTCCACCCAGGCCCTGCTGCCGCTGATCTCGGGCGAGTTCGGGGTGGCGGCGAGTGAGGCGAGCTGGACGGTGGCGGCGGCGACCGGTGGTCTGGCGGTGTTCGTCCTGCCGATGAGCGCGCTCTCGGAACGGTTCGGCCGCCGTACGGTGATGACGGCCTCCCTGGCGGTCGCGGTGACCGTGGGGCTCCTCGTCCCCTTCGCTCCCTCGCTGACCTCGCTGGTCGTGCTGCGGGCGGTCCAGGGGGCGGCGCTGGCCGGTCTTCCGGCGTCGGCGACCGCGTATCTGGCGGAGGAGGTCCGGCCCAAGGCGCTGGTCACGGCGATCGGTCTGTTCGTGGCGGGCAACAGCGTCGGCGGGATGAGCGGCCGCGTCATCACCGGGTGGGTCGCGCAGGAGTGGGGCTGGCGGGTCGCGGTGGGCGTGATCGGCGCGATCGCGGTCGGATGCGCGGTGGCGTTCCGGCTGCTGCTGCCGGCGCCGAAGCACTTCGTCGCCGGCTCGCTGAGGCCGCGCGTCCTGGCCCGGACGGTCCGCGACCACCTCTCCAACCCGCTGCTGCGTCGGCTGTACGCGATCGGCGCACTGTTCATGACGGTGTTCGGCGGCGTCTACACGGTGATCGGCTACCGCCTGACCGAGGCGCCGTTCTCGCTCCCGCAGGGCATCATCGGCTCGGTCTTCCTGATCTATCTGGTCGGCACGGTGTCGGCGTCGACGGCGGGGCGGCTGGTCGGCCGTCTTGGTCGCCGTGGGGCGCTGTACCTGGCGGGCGGCACGACGGCGTCGGGCCTGGTCCTGTCCCTCGCGGGGTCTGTGGTGCCGGTCCTGCTGGGTCTGGTGCTGATCACCGCCGGGTTCTTCGCGGGGCACGCGGTCGCGTCGTCGGCGGTGAGCAAGACGGCGACGACGGGGCGTGCCCAGGCGTCCGCGCTGTACCAGTCGTCGTACTACGTCGGGTCGAGCGCGGGCAGCACGGTCGGGGCGCTGGCCTTCCACGCCTCGGGCTGGGCCGGGACAGTGGGGGTCGGCCTGCTGGCGGTGCTGGGTGTCGTCACGATCACGGTGCTCGGGACGCGCGCGGCGCGGGTCGCTGCGCGGCGCGGTCCGCTGCCGGCGCACTGACGGTTCTTCGCCCGCGCCGCCCCTGCCCGCCCCGCCCCGGGGGGCGGGCCCCCGGACCCCCGCTCCTCAAACACGGAGGGGCTGAATTCAGCTCGGCCGAATTCACCTCGGCCGAATCCAGCCCGTCCGGCGTTTGAGGACGAGGCCGTTCAGGCCGATCGGGGTCCAGGGGGCGGAGCCCCCTGGGGACGGCACCCTCACCCACCTGCACCTTTCCCCGCTCGCCACGCCATTGTCAGTCCCCTGCGCTAGCTTCGAACGTGCTGGGCGCGATGGCGCGTGACAGGTAATGCCACAGGGGTGGGTGGACGATGAGCGACGGTACGGCGACCACGACGACAGACCTCGACGTCAGGCTGGAGAAACACCGCGTCGAGCTGACCGGCTACTGCTACCGCATGCTCGGTTCCTCCTTCGAGGCCGAGGACGCGGTGCAGGACACGATGGTCCGCGCCTGGCGCAGTTACGAGAAGTTCGAGGGCCGCTCCAGCCTCCGTTCGTGGCTGTACCGCATCGCGACGAACGTCTGCCTGGACATGCTGACCGCCGGCAACAAGCGCGCCCGCCCGATGGATCTGAGCGAGTCGACTCCGCTGGCCCAGGCCGCGCTCTCCCCCCGCCCCGACAACACCTGGCTGGAACCCATGCCGGACGCCCGCGTGCTGCCCACGACGGACGACCCGGCGGAGGCGGCCGTCGCCAAGGAGTCCGTGCGGCTCGCCTTCATGGCAGCCCTGCAGCAGCTGCCGGCCAAGCAGCGCGCGGTGCTGATCCTGCGCGAGGTCCTCGCCTGGAGGGCGAGCGAGGTCGCCGAGCTGCTCGACACCTCGGTCGCCTCGGTCAACAGCGCCCTGCAGCGGGCCAGGGCGACACTCGCCGAGCGGGAGGACAGGGCGACGGGCGCGGCCGTCTCCGACCCGCTGGACGCGGAGCAGCAGAAACTCCTGGACCGCTATGTGGCGGCCTTCGAGGGGTACGACATGACGGCGCTGACGGCCCTGCTGCACGAGGACGCGGTCATGACGATGCCGCCGTTCGACCTCTGGCTGACGGGCCACGACGACATCGCGGGCTTCATGACCACGCTGGGCTCGGCCTGCGAGGGCTCCCGCCTGGTGCCGGTCCAGGTCAACGGCCTGCCGGGCTTCGCCCAGTACAAGCCGGACCCGGACGAGGGCGGCTACGCCCCGTGGGCGGTGCAGGTGCTGGAGATCTCAGACGGCCGGCTCACCGGGTTCCACTTCTTCCTGGACACCAAGCGCTGGTTCCCGCTGTTCGGCCTGCCCCTCCACCTCGAAGCGGAGTCCGACGAGGCCGAGGAGGGCGTGTAGGGAGGGCGCGGGGTCCCGCAGCCGGATCCGGCCCCCGGCCCGCCGCGCGGCCAGCTCCAGCCGGGCCAGCAGGTCCACGGCGCCCAGCCCGGGCGGCCCGATCCCGGCGACGTCGACCACCACGGCCCCGGCTTCCGTGGCCTCCAGCAGCGCGCGCACCTCGTCGCACAGCCCCGCCACCTCGTCACGGGTGACGGGGCCGGTCAGCACGAGTACGGCGGGTGTCATGGCGTCCACGTGCGGTAGACCGGGAATGCTGGCGGAACTCATCGCGGGCCCGCACAGGATCACATTGACCTGCGTCCTGCCTTCCCCGGAGGGTTGGGTGCATGCCCCATGAATCAGTTCCTCCTGCGATACCTCACGGTTCTCCCACCGCGCAGGAGGTGCCGTGCAGGGGGTGCTGACGGGCTTCGCGGTCATCGCGGTCGTCATCGGTGTGGGCTATGTGATCGGCCGGCAGGGCCATCTCGGCGAGCACGGGCGGGAGGTGCTGACCAAGCTGGCCTTCCATGTCGCCTCCCCCGCCCTGCTCTTCACGACCCTCGCCCGCGCGGACCTGTCGGTGATCTTCTCCAGCCGCCTCCTGGTCACGGCGATGAGCACGGCCGCGGCGGCCGGAGCCTTCGTCGCAGTCGGTGTCGTACGGGAGTGGGGTGTGGGGCGCACCACGATCGGCGCCCTGTGCTCCAGTTACGTCAACTCGGGCAACCTCGGCATCCCGATCGCCGTGTATGTGCTGGGCGACGCCTCGCTGGTGGCGCCGGTGCTGCTGTTCCAGATCATCGCGGTCACACCGATCGCCCTGACGGTCCTCGACCTCTCCGGCAAGGGCGAGAAGGGCCCGCTGTGGCTGCGGCTGCTCACGCCGCTGCGCAACCCGATCGCCGTCGGCTCGCTGGCCGGCGTCGCCGTCGCCGCGGCCGGTGTCCGGGTCCCTCATCCGGTCATGGACCCTCTGACCCTGATCGGCAACATGTCGGTGCCGGCGGTGCTGCTGGCGTTCGGCATCTCGCTGTGCGGCAGCACGATGCCGGGCCGGGGCACCGAAAGGGGGCCCGTGTTCCTGTCCGTCGCTCTGAAGTCGGTGGGCCAGCCGGTGGTGGCCTGGGCTCTGGCGGTGGGGATGTTCGGGCTTCGCGGCGCCCAACTCCTGGACGTGGTGGTCACGTCGGCGCTGCCGGCCGCGCAGAACCTGTACACGTACGCGAGTCGCTACCGGGTGGCGGAGGGGCTGGCGCGGGACTCGATCCTGGTGTCGACGGTGCTGTCGGTTCCGGTCCTGGTGGTGGCCGCCGCCCTGCTCGGCTGAGAGCGCAAGAGCCGCGGGGGCCGGTCCCGAAGGACCGGCCCCCGCGGCATGCCGGGCAGGGTCAGGCGATCCGCTCCAGCACCACCGGCGAGGCCGTGAACTCCGCGCCCGCGGCGCCGATGTCGTACGAACCCTGCACCGCCTGCAGCGCGTATTCGAAGCGGTCGGGGGTGTCGGTGTGGAGGGTGAGCAGGGGCTGGCCGGCCGTCACCGTGTCGCCCGGCTTGGCGTGCATCTCCACGCCCGCGCCGGCCTGCACCGGGTCCTCCTTGCGGGCACGCCCCGCGCCCAGGCGCCAGGCGGCGACGCCGATGCCGTAAGCGTCGAGGCGGGTCAGGACGCCCGAGGAGGGGGCCGTGATGACGTGCTGTTCGCGGGAGGTGGGCAGGGGCGCGTCCGGGTCGCCGCCCTGGGCCGCGATCATGCGGCGCCAGACGTCCATCGCCGAGCCGCCGGCCAGGGCCTTCGCCGGGTCGGCGTCCTTCACACCGGCCGCGTCCAGCATTTCGCGGGCCAGGGCGAGGGTGAGTTCCACGACGTCCGACGGGCCGCCGCCCGCCAGGACCTCCACCGACTCGCGGACCTCAAGGGCGTTGCCGGCGGTGCGGCCGAGGGGGGTGGCCATGTCCGTGAGCAGGGCGACCGTCTTCACGCCGTGGTCGGTGCCCAGGCCCACCATCGTCGAGGCGAGTTCCCGCGCGTCCTCGATCGTCTTCATGAAGGCGCCCGTGCCCACCTTCACGTCCAGGACCAGGGAGCCGGTGCCCTCGGCGATCTTCTTCGACATGATCGAGGAGGCGATCAGCGGGATCGCCTCGACCGTGCCGGTGACGTCGCGGAGCGCGTACAGCTTCTTGTCCGCCGGGGCCAGGCCGTCGCCCGCCGCGCAGATCACCGCGCCGGTGCCGTCGAGTACGGAGAGCATCTCCTCGTTGGAGAGCAGGGCACGCCAGCCGGGGATCGACTCCAGCTTGTCGAGCGTGCCGCCGGTGTGGCCGAGGCCCCGGCCCGACAGCTGCGGGACGGCCGCGCCGCACGCCGCGACCAGCGGGGCGAGCGGGAGGGTGATCTTGTCGCCGACGCCGCCCGTGGAGTGCTTGTCGGCCGTCGGGCGGGACAGGGACGAGAAGTCCATGCGCTCACCGGAGTTGATCATCGCGGCGGTCCAGCGGGCGATCTCGCGGCGGTTCATGCCGTTGAGCAGGATGGCCATCGCGAGCGCGGACATCTGCTCGTCGGCGACCTCCCCGCGGGTGTACGCGTCGATGACCCAGTCGATCTGCTCGTCGCTGAGTTCGCCGCGGTCCCGCTTGGTGCGGATGACGGAGATGGCGTCCATGGCCATGGCGTGTGTTCCTTCCGAGGTTCATGGAAGTGTGCGGCCCCTCCGCACAGGTCAGAGGGGCCGCAGGGGAGTTACTTGGTGAGATGGCCCGGGCCGAAGGCCTGGGGCAGCATCGCCGAGAGGGGGAGGATTCCCTCCGGGGTCTCCAGGAGGAGATCCGGACCCCCGAACTCGTACAGCAGCTGGCGGCAGCGGCCGCACGGGACCAGGATCTCGCCGTGTCCGTCGACGCAGGTGAAGTGCGTCAGCCTGCCACCGCCGGTCCGCTGCAGCTGCGAGACCAGCCCGCACTCGGCGCACAGGCCGAGACCGTAGGAGGCGTTCTCGACGTTGCAGCCGGAGACCGTACGGCCGTCGTCGACCAGGGCGGCGACCCCCACCGGGTAGCCCGAGTAGGGGGCGTACGCGTGGGACATGGCCTCGCGGGCCACCTCGCGCAGCGCCTCCCAGTCGACCTCGGCGGGCGCGGTCACTTGCCCTGGCCCTTGCGGTAGCGCATGCCGTCTGCCTTGGGCATCCGCAGGCGCTGCGCGGACAGCGACAGCACGAGCAGCGTGACGACGTACGGGGTGGCGCCCACGAAGTCGCTCGGGACCTCGTCGGTGAACAGGTACCAGAGCAGGACGAGCGCGGTCACGATGAGGCTGATCCCGGCCTGCCAGTGCGCCTTCTTGTACAGCTTCCAGCCGGCCAGCCCCGCGAGCAGCACGACCAGCAGGAGCAGCAGCGCGTGGACGGTCTGGCCGCCGTTGCGCAGCTGCAGCGCGTCGGAGTAGCCGAACAGGCCCGCGCCCATGGCGAGGCCGCCGGGGCGCCAGTTGCCGAAGATCATGGCCGCGAGGCCGATGTAGCCGCGCCCGCCGGTCTGGTTCTCCAGGTAGGTGTGCGAGGTGACCAGTGCGAGGAAGGCGCCGCCGAGTCCGGCGAGGCCGCCGGAGATCGCCACGGCCATGTACTTGTACCGGTAGACGTTGACACCGAGCGACTCCGCGGCGATCGGGTTCTCACCGCAGGAGCGCAGCCGCAGGCCGAAGGGGGTACGCCACAGCAGCCACCCGCTGGCGACGAACAGGACCACGGCGAGGATCGTCACCACGGACAGGTCGGTGACCAGGCCGCCGAGGATGCCCGCCAGGTCGGAGATCACGAACCAGTGGTGGTTCTCGACGGACTTGAGGGCGTCCGAGAGGCCGGGGAAGTCGAAGGTGGGCAGCGAGTCCACGGGCGGGGACTGCTTGGGGTTGCCGCCCGCGTCCGCCGCCTTGCCCTCCGAGAAGAAGAGCTTGGCGAGGTACTGGGTGGTGCCCAGGGCGAGCAGGTTGACCGCGACACCGGAGACGATGTGGTCGACTCCGAAGGTAACGGTCGCAACGGCGTGCACCAGCCCGCCGAGGACGCCGAAGCCGATGCCGCAGAGCAGGCCGAGCCAGGGGTTGGTCTGCCAGCCGATCCAGCCGGCGCCGAAGGTGCCGAGGATCATCATGCCTTCGAGGCCGATGTTGACCACACCGGACCGCTCGGACCACAGGCCCGCGAGACCGGCGAGGCCGATCGGCACGGCGAGGCCGAGGGCCGCGGAGACCTGGCCCTCGGAGGTGAGCTGGTCGGCGCCGGTGATAACGCGGACCAGGGCCACCAGGATCAGGCCGCCGGTCAGGATGGTGAGGATCCGGCCGACGGACCGGCCCGAGCGGGAACGGCCGCTGTCCGCCTTGGGTGCCGCGGGGGGCGGCGTGTCGGTCATCGTGGCAGTCATCACGCCACCTCCTGCTTCGCGGTCGGGGCGGCGGCCTGGGCGGCGAGCTCGGCGCCGACCCGCTGCTGCTGGCGCTTGAGGCCGTAGCGGCGTACGAGTTCGTAGGCGATCACGACGCACAGGACGATGACGCCCTGGATGACGCCGAGGATCTCCTTGTCGTAACCCTCGAACTCGAGGTGGTTGGTGGTGCGCTCCAGGAAGCCCCACAGGAGGGCGCCGAGGGCGATACCGACGGGGCTGTTGCGGCCCAGCAGCGCGATGGCGATACCGGTGAAGCCGATGCCCGACGGGAAGTCGTTGCTGAACTGGTGGCTGTCGTTGAGGAGGGTCGGCATGCCGATCAGACCGGCCACCGCGCCCGAGATGAGCATGCTGGTGGCGATCATCTTCTTGACGGAGACACCGCTCGCGGCGGCGGCGCTCTCGGACTGGCCGACGGTGCGCAGGTCGAAGCCGAAGCGGGTGCGGCCGAGCACGAACCAGTACGCGACGCCGACGATCACGGCGATCACGATGAAGCCCCAGACCTCGCCCGCCGCGCCCGTGTTGAACGAGAAGAACCACGACTCGTTCGGCAGCGGTTTGGTCGACACCACGGTGCCGCCGCTCTGCAGTTCGGCGAGCTTCCCCGGCTGCAGCAGGTAGGCGATGATCGCGGTGGCGATGGAGTTCAGCATGATGGTCGAGATGACCTCGCTGACGCCCCGGGTCACCTTGAGGATGCCCGCGATGCCCGCCCACAGGGCGCCCACGGCCATCGCGCAGAGGATCATCAGCGGGACGGAGACGAAGCCCGGCAGGGTCAGCGCGCCGCCGAGCACCGCCGCGAAGAACGCGGCGATGCGGTACTGGCCGTCGACGCCGATGTTGAACAGGTTCATCCGGAAGCCGATGGCCACCGAGACGCCCGCCAGGTAGTACGTCGTCGCCTTGTTCAGGATGTAGACCTGGCTGTCGCTCGCGGAGCCGTAGGTCGCCATGTCGCTGAAGGCGGCGCCCGGGTTCTTGCCGGTGGCGAGGATGACCAGGGCGGTGACGACGAGCGCGGCGACGATCGCCAGCAGCGGCGCCGCGATACCGAGGAGCAGCCGCTCCTTGTCGATGCGTTGGGTCAGCTTCTTCATCGGGCGTCGTCCTCTGTGTGCTCCTGGCCGGTGGCCTCTGCGTGCTCCAGGTGGCCGGTGGCCGCGCCCGTCATGGCGGAGCCCAGCTCCTCGGGGGTGATCGTGGCAGGGTCGGCGTCGGCGACCAGGCGGCCGCGGTACATCACCCGCAGGGTGTCGGAGAGCCCGATGAGCTCGTCCAGGTCGGCGGAGATCAGCAGCACGGCCAGACCCTCGCGGCGGGCCTCGCGGATGTGGTCCCAGATCGCGGCCTGCGCGCCGACGTCCACGCCGCGGGTGGGGTGGGCCGCGATGAGCAGCTTGGGCGCGTGGCTCATCTCGCGGCCGACGATCAGCTTCTGCTGGTTGCCGCCGGACAGCGATGCCGCGGTCACGTCGATGCCGGGCGTGCGGACGTCGTACGCCTGGATGATGCGCTCGGTGTCGCCGCGGGCGCCCTTGATGTCGAGGAGCTGGCCGCGCGAGTTGGGGCGCTCGGTGACATGGCCGAGGATGCGGTTCTCCCACAGCGGTGCTTCGAGGAGCAGGCCGTGGCGGTGGCGGTCCTCGGGGATGTAGCCGACGCCGGCCTCGCGGCGGCGACGCGTGGGGGCGTGGGAGATGTCGGTGCCGTCGAGCGTGACGGCGCCGGCGTCGGGGGCGCGGATACCGACGATCGCCTCGACCAGCTCGGACTGGCCGTTGCCCTCCACACCGGCGATGCCGAGGACCTCGCCCTTGTGGATGGTGAGCGAGATGGCGTCGAGGATGACGCGCTCGACGCCGTCGAGGTCCGTCTGGCTCAGGTGCAGCCCGTCCACCGTCAGCATCGCCACGTCCGTGACGGTGGACTCCTCGGTCTCCGGCGTGGGCAGCTGGCTGCCGACCATCAGCTCGGCGAGCTGCTTGGCGGTGGTGGACCGGGGCTCGACCGTGCCGACCGTGGTGCCGCGCCGGATGACGGTGATCTCGTCGGCCACGGACAGGACTTCGCCCAGCTTGTGGGAGATGAAGATGACGGTGAGTCCCTCGGCCTTCAGCTCGCGCAGGTTGTCGAAGAGGGCGTCGACCTCCTGCGGCACGAGGACGGCGGTGGGCTCGTCGAGGATGAGGGTCTTGGCGCCGCGGTAGAGGACCTTGAGGATCTCCACGCGCTGGCGGTCCGCGACACCGAGCTCCTCCAGGAGGACGTCGGGCCGTACGTTCAGCCCGTACGCGTCGGAGATCTCCTTGATCTTCGTGCGCGCCTTGGCACCGATGCCGTACAGCTTCTCCGCGCCGAGGACGACGTTCTCCAGGACGGTGAGGTTGTCGGCGAGCATGAAGTGCTGGTGCACCATGCCGATGCCGAGCGCGATGGCGTCGGCGGGGTTGTTGAAGGTCACTCGCTCGCCGGCCACCGTGATCGTGCCCTCGTCCGGCTGCTGCATGCCGTAGAGGATCTTCATCAGGGTGGACTTGCCGGCACCGTTCTCACCGCAGAGGGCGTGGACGGTGCCCGCGGCGACGGTGATGTCGATGTCGCGGTTGGCGACGACGCCGGGGAAGCGTTTGGTGATGCCGCGCAGTTCGACGGCAGCGGGAGGGCTGGACGCGTTGATGGCGCACTCTCCTGGGGGAAAGGGGCTGCGTAGGGGAGGGCAGGCGTCGGCGACGCTAGCGCGGCAACTCCGTGCTACACGCGTAGAGTTGACACATTGTTATGGCTCGGCGAGGGGCTTGTCGAGAGCCCCTTCGCCGAGCCGAGGTCCGGCGGGAACCGTCAGGTCACGGAGCGGTCTTGACCTTGATGTCGCCGTCGACGATCTTCTTCTTCGCAGCGTCCAGCTTGGGCTGGATGTCGTTGATGAAGCCACCGCTGGTCGCCAGCTTCACGCCGCCCTTGGAGAGCGAGTAGATCTGGTTGCCGGTCAGCGGCTTGCCGTCGTGCACGGACTTGATGAAGTCGTAGACACCGACGTCGACGTTCTTGACCATCGAGGTCAGGATCGAGGCCTTGTACTTGGCCAGACCCGGGATGTTGTACTGGTCGGAGTCCACGCCGATGGCCCAGGCGCCCTTGACGCCGTTGACCGCCTCGATCGCGCCGTTACCGGAGGAGCCGGCCGCGGTGTAGATCACGTCGGCGCCCTTGTCGAGCATGCCCTGCGCGGCCTCCTTGCCCTTGTCGGGGCTGGAGAAGCCGGAGAGGTCCGAGCCGTGCGTCAGGTACTGCACGTCGACCTTGACCTTGGCGTTGGTGTCCTTGACGCCCTGGACGTAGCCCGCCTCGAACTTCTTGATCAGCGGGGTGTCGACGCCACCGATGAAGCCGACCTGGTCCTTCTTCGTCTTCAGCGCCGCCGCGACACCGGCCAGGTACGAGCCCTGCTCCTCGGTGAAGGTGATGCTGTCGACGTTCGGGGCGTCCACGACCGAGTCGACGATGCCGAAGTGGACCTTCGGGTACTTCGCGGCGACCTTGGCCATCGAGGTGGCGTACGAGAAGCCGACGCCGACGATCGGGTTGTACCCGGCGTCCGCCAGGTCGGTCAGGCGCTGCTCGCGGTCGGCCTCGGTGTCGGAGGTCTTGGCGGTCAGCTCCTTGATCGAGCCGCCGAACTCGGACTTGGCCTTGTCGGCGCCACGCGCGGCGGAGTCGTTGAAGGATCGGTCACCACGGCCGCCGACATCGAAGGCGAGACCGATCTTGACGCCCTTGCCGCCTCCGGAGGAGGAGGACGAGGAGCTGCCATTGTCGGAGGAGGTGCTGCCACAGGCTGTGGCAGTCAGTGCAAGAGCTGCGGTGGCGATACACGCAGCGGAAAGCTTGGCTACCCGGCGCACGGGAGGCTCCTTCACCTGACCTGAGCGCCTTGTCGGCGCTTAATGTGAGCACCATGCCAGTGCCCGGGCCTGCACGCCCCTGCGGCGTCGGCTTCGCGGCATCGTAACGCGCGTAGATGTCAGAAAAACACCTCTCGGGAAGCCGTTATCGATTCGAGGCAAACACCGTCTGAACTCGGGACCTTGTGGGATCGAGAGGATCATTTCGATGCGTGAACGAATGGCTTACAACCGTGTTGCGCCGGACGGCGGAACGGCCCCGAGGGGCCGCCCGACCAGTCGTTCACCCGGATCCGGTCAGCCCTCGGCCGCGTCCAGCAGCGCCGCCGCCGTGAAGAGTTCCACGCCCACGGTGATCGCGGACTCGTCGGCGTCGAAGTCGCCCTGGTGCAGGTCGCGCACGGTGCGCTCGCCGGGGGTGCGGACGCCGAGGCGGGCCATGGCGCCGGGGACGTGCTCCAGGTACCAGGAGAAATCCTCGCCACCGAGGCTCTGCTCGGTGCCCTCGACGGACTGCGCGCCGCGCCGCGCGGTCATGGCGTCGCGCAGCAGGTCGGTCACGTCCGGGTCGTTGACCACGGGCGGGACTCCGCGTACGTAGTTGATCTCCGACTTGGCGCCGTGCAGGTTGGCGACCTCGTCGATCGCCGCGACGACGATGTCCGGCGACTGCCGCCAGGCGTCGATGTCGAGGCAGCGGACGGTCCCGGAGAGTTCGGCGTGCTGCGGGATGACATTCGGAGCGTGCCCGGACTCGATCCGGCCCCAGGTGATGGCGAGACCGCTGCGGGTGTCCACGCGCCGGCCGACGAGGGCGGGCACGTCGATGGCGACCCGGGCGGCGGCGGTGACCAGGTCGGTGGTCAGGTGGGGACGGGCGGTGTGCCCGCCGGGCCCGTCGAGGGAGACCTCAAGGCGGTCGCAGGCGGAGGTGATGGCGCCCTCCCGCAGCCCGATCCGTCCGGCGTCCACCCTGGGGTCGCAGTGCACGGCGATCATCCGCCCCACCCCTTCGAGCACCCCGCACGCGATCGCGTCGGCGGCGCCCCCGGGCAGGACCTCCTCGGCCGGCTGGAAGACCAGCCGCACGGGCCGCGGCAGTCGCCCCTGCCGGTGCAGCTCGGCCAGCACCAGGCCTGCGCCCAGCACCACGGTGGTGTGCACGTCGTGTCCGCACGCGTGCGCCCGGTCGGGCACGGTGGAGCGGTACGCGCACTCGCTCTTCGTGTCCGGGATGGGCAGACCGTCGATGTCGGCGCGCAGCCCGAGCATGGGGCGCGCGCCGTCCCACTCACCGATGTCACAGACGAGCCCCGTACCCGTCGCGAGCACGCGCGGCCGCAGACCGGCCCGCTCAAGCCGCTCCTTGATCGCAGCCGTCGTACGGAACTCCTGGTTGCCGAGCTCGGGGTGCATGTGCAGATCGCGCCGGAAGGCTACGAGCTCGGCGCGCAGCGCCTCGGGCAGCGTGCCCGGAAGCACGGCTTCCCCGGGATGGTCGGCCTCGGTCTCTGGGGGCATCGGTTGCTTCACCCTCTGAAGGGTAGGACGCCGAAGTGGCCAACTGACCCTCGATCAACAAAAGTTCAACCCCTTAGGGGAAGAAAATCTGGCCGCTCGACGCATGGCTGTGAGGTGAGGTGGGTAAACCTGTCTTTTCTCTACGGATACCACGCCTCGCACCACCCTGTCGGTTCTGTTCATCTGTCGGGATCACACGGTTGGGAGAAACGGGCCCGGACACCGGAACCGTCACCACCGCGCGACGTTCCGGTCACCCGGCGTGCCCGGCCGCCCGGGTCCGCGAACTCCTGATGCAGCCCCGGTGAACCGCCGGACATCCGCCCGCCACCCGGACTAGGGTCCGGCCACGTGAGCCACGAAGCCCCGGATTTCCTGCACACCACCCGGACCTCGTACGACGCGATCGCGCGTCCGTACTCGGAGCAGTTCGCCGACCACCTCGGCGACAGACCCCTGGACCGGGCCCTGATCACCGGGTTCGCGGAACTGGTCCGGGCGAACGACCCGGCGCCCGTCGCCGACGTGGGCAGCGGCCCGGGTCATGTCACCGCGCGGCTGGACGCGCTCGGCGTGCCGGTGTTCGGGGTGGACGTGTCGCCGGGGATGGTGGCGCTGGCCCGGCAGGCACACCCCGGGCTCCGTTTCCACGTGGGCTCGATGACCGCGCTGGACCTGCCGGACGAGACGCTCGGCGGCGTCCTCGCCCTCTACTCGATCATCCACGTCCCGGACGATCACCTGCCGGCGGTGTTCGCCGAGTTCCACCGCGTCCTGGTCCCGGGCGGCCATGTCCTGCTCGGCTTCCAGAGCGGAGAGGAGGAGGGCCGTATGCATCTGGCGGAGCGCTTCGGGCAGGAGATCTCGCTCGACTACTACTGGCGTACGCCGGACGCCGTCGCCGAGCAGCTGGTCAAGGCGGGTCTACGGCCGCACGCCCGCGTCCTGCGCGAGGCGGACGGCGAGGAGCGGCGGCCGCGCGCGTTTCTGCTGGCGCGGAAGGCCTGACGGTCATCACGCAGATGCCGGCCGGCACCGCACGCACTTGCCCCGACTCCCGAACCTGGCGGACGGCTGCCGGCCCCACTGCTCGGCGCAGGCCTTCACCAGCCCAAGCCCCAGCCCCCGCCCGTCCTCCAGGTCCGCCACCCGCCACGGCGGGGGCGGCGGATCCGGAGGCGCCGGGTCGGTGTCCCACGCCCCGATCCACACCATGCCCTCCGAGGTACGGCGGACCCTCAGCGCGGCCGGCCCGGCCGGCCCCTTGGTATGCCGTACGGCGTTCGACACCAGCTCCGCGGCCAGGAGTTCGGCGGTGTCCACCAGGCCGATCAACCCGTGCAGGTCAGGATCAGACGCAAGGTGCGGCGGCACACCGTGACCCTCTGCGGTCGTTGGGGATGGAGATCGTGCAGTCCCAGGTTTCGGGCATGCGTCATCCCTGGGGCCGCGACCTCCGCGCCGCCAGGAACACCAGCACGCCGCCCGCCACCAGCAGGACGGCGGTGCCCGCCCGCAGCAGGACTCCGTCCGCGCCCGTGGCGGCGAGCCCGCCGCCGGTCGTCGTCCCGCTCGTGGTTCCCGCCCCGGAGCCGGACGGGTTCGCGGTGGCCGTGGCCGATGGGGACGCGGAGGCGCTGGGCGACGGGCTGGACGTCGCCGAGCCGGTGGCCTTCACCGCGATCGCCGCGGTGTCGTTCACCGCGTCGTCGTCACGATTGGGGTACTCGGGGTTCTCCACCGCCCGCACGCTGCCCCGCGCGCCGGGGACGACCCGGTCGATCCGCACCGTGAACTCCTGGGTCACGGAGTCGCCGGGCCGGAAGTCCGTGCTGCCGATCTCGCAGGTGTAGCTCTTCGCGCCGGCCTTGCCCGGTGTGCAGTTCCACAGCGGCCCGGGGTCGCCCTGCTCGCCGGGGCCGGGGGCGCCGGTGATGGTGGTGCCGGCGGGCGGGGTCACCACGAACGTGCCGGAGTTGTCGGCGTCCGTCCACCGGAAGCCCATCCGGCCCGGCCCGTTGTTCCGCACGCCCACGGTGATGCTCACCGTGTCGCCGACCTTGCCCTCGACCGTGTCACCGAGCGCCTGGTAGTCGGCGTGCTGAGTGGTGGCAAACGTGCCGTACCCGGAGCCGGTGAATCCGGGGCCGGAGGCGACGGACTTCAGGCCGAGCGGCGCGCCGGTGCCGGTCTCGGGGAAGTCGGACGGGTCGAAGGAGCCGGGCGTCGTGCCGCCGACCGGCCACACGACGTAGGTGTTGAAGCCGTACATCGTGTCCTTGGCGACGGTGTAGCGCAGCGGCGCGTCCGTCTCGTAGGCCGCGCCGGGCGCGACCGGGGTGTCGAACCGGCACCAGGCGCCGACGTCGGGCGATTCCGAGTAGTGGCAGTTGGAGTGGTCACGGGCGAGAGAGACGCCTTCCGAGTCCTGCACCAGCAGCATGACGCCCTTGCCGGCAGGGGCTGTGCCGGTGTCGGCGAAGGCCGGGGTGCGCTCGAAGACGGCGCCGGGCGCGATGCCCTTCAGCGCCGGGTAGGGCCGGGGGACGAGCTTCGGCCCGCCGACCAGGACGTCCGTCTTCCCCGTCACGGTGGCCGCGTCGGAGGCGGTGGCGGTGTAGGTGATGGCGCCGGTGTCGCCCGCCTTGGCGGCCGCGGTGGGCTTCAGGAGGAACGGGTCGATCGACTCCCTGCCCGACAGGGGGCCCACGTCGCACCTCAGCTTCAGGGTGCCGGTGCTCACGCAGTCCCCCGTGACCACCATCGTCGCCTTCCCGGTGAGGGACGACGCGTCGATGGCGACCGAGACGTCATGGGCGTCCCCGCCCGAGGCGGTGATGCCGAGGTCCAGGTTCGGGCCCTCGCCCTCGGTGGGGAGGTAGTAGTTCTCCTGGGCGTCCAGGACGAGCGTCGTTCCGGCGGCGTGCGCGGCCGGGGTCGCGACCGCCATGACGGCGGCCGCGAAAGCGGCGGCAGCCGCTGTTCGCCATGTTCTACGTATCGTCAGCACAGAACGTGGACACGCCAGAACACCGGAAGGTTGCGCCCGAGGGTCCGTCAGCTGACAGACGGGTTCCGCTCCGGGAACCTCTCCAGAGCACCCGAACCGGCGACAGCCGACGGCCCGGAGTTCACCGGGAATCCGCACAGACCAGCGCGGGACCCGCACAGGCCGGAGGCCGCGTTTCCGCAGGTCACCGAATTCCGTCACCTCGGAGACGGACCGGGACGTGGCCCCTCTCGCCGGGACGTGGCCCCTCTCGCCTCGATTTTCAACTCCCTTGCAGCACCGCTGGATTCCGGAGCCGACGTCACGCCGCGGTGATGACCGCCGACAACCGGTGGACGTCGCGGGCCGTCCCCGTGACGCCCGACAGGAAGCCCTGGGCGCGCGGGGAGGCGTTCTCGGTCAGCCAGCCCGGGTCGATGTCGCAGACGGCGACGCGGACCTCGGTGCCGACGAGGGCGAGGGGAAGGGTGTGGACGACCGTGGAGGGGAAGCTGAGGATCGTGCGGCCGACCGGGCCCCGGCGGGCGATCAGCTCCAGCGGGAGGTCGGGGCGGACGATCTCCAGGCCCGTCTCCGCGGCCAGCCGGTGGAGCTTGTCGGTGCTCTCGCGGCGGTGGGCGAAGTAGCGGGTGGCGCCGTGGGCCTTGGCCAGGGTGCGGACGGCCTCCAGGTAGCGGTCGCCGTCCACGACGCCGGTCTCCACCAGGGAGGTGCCCACCATGTCGGCGCCCTTGGTGATGCGGGGCGGGCCGAAGCGGGCCCGGGTCCAGGCGAAGGCGTTGGCGGTGAGGGTCACGCCCGCGGGCTTCTCCTCCATCGGCATGGAGGAGAAGATCTCCACCTGCCGCTTCCCGCTCGGGGTGAGCCGGCGCCGGGCCGAGGACGACACCGGCGCGAAGATCAGGTCCCGTGGGCCCGGGCGGCCGCCCTTGCGGTGCCAGCGCACCAGGCGTTCACCGCGGGCGAGTTGGGCGACGAACTCCATGGTCGCCGTTCCGTCGTCGACGACCACGAGGTCACGGGCCTTCGTGATCGTCAGCAGAAGCTGTACGTAACGGGAGAACGGGTCGCCCATCACGACCCGGCGGGCCCGGCGCAGCAGCGGGGCCAGACCGCCGATGGTCTGGAAGGGGGCGCCCGGACCGCCGCGCGCCTCCTCCCAGCGGACCTGGTACCCCTCGTCCCTGGCCAGCTCGGCCATGCGGCGCAGCTGGCCGCGGGTCATGGGGTCGGTCGGTGACAGGACGACGACGGTGAGCCCCCCGTCGGGTGCCTCGGTCCCGAGGGCATGGAGGTGCGCCCACTCCAGCACATTCAGAAGCTGTACCGGGCTCTCGACGAAGGCGAGAGTGTGGGGGCCGGCTGACCCGGCGCGGGGGCTCATCTACGTACGACCGTCCCGTCGTAGAGCGTTACTGGGTGGTGAGTTCGGTTCAGACCGAGACCGGCTCGCCCGCGGCCGCGGCGATCTCCGCCTCGGCGATGACGCCCGTGACGCGGCGCAGCTTCTTCATCGGGCCGAGCTCGGAGTCGTAGACCTTCTTGACGCCGTCGCCGAGGGAGGCCTCGATGGTGCGGATGTCGCGGACCAGGCGGGTGAGGCCCTGGGGCTCGACGGAGGCGGCCTGGTCGGAGCCCCACATCGCGCGGTCCAGGGTGATGTGGCGCTCGACGAAGGCGGCACCGAGGGCGACCGCGGCGAGGGTGGTCTGCAGGCCCGTCTCGTGGCCGGAGTAGCCGATCGGGACGTTCGGGTACTCCTCCTGCAGGGTGTTGATGACGCGGAGGTTGAGCTCCTCGGCCTTCGCGGGGTACGTCGAAGTGGCGTGGCAGAGCAGGATGTTGTCGCTGCCCAGGACCTCGACGGCGTGGCGGATCTGCTTCGGGGTCGACATGCCGGAGGACAGGATGACCGTGCGGCCCGTCGCGCGCAGGGCGCGCAGCAGCTCGTCGTCCGTGAGGGACGCGGAGGCGACCTTGTGGGCGGGGACGTCGAACTTCTCCAGGAAGGCGACGGCCTCGGTGTCCCACGGGGAGGCGAACCAGTCGATGTTCTTGCTCTTGGCGTACTCGTCGATCTGGCGGTACTCGTCCTCGCCGAACTCCACGCGGTGGCGGTAGTCGATGTAGGTCATCCGGCCCCAGGGGGTGTCGCGCTCGATGTCCCACTGGTCGCGCGGGGTGCAGATCTCCGGGGTGCGCTTCTGGAACTTGACGGCGTCGCAGCCGGCCTCGGCGGCGGCGTCGATGAGCTTGAACGCGTTCTCCAGCTCGCCGTTGTGGTTGATGCCGATCTCGCCGACGACGTAGACGGGCCGGCCCGGGCCGGCGGTCTTCGAACCGAAGGTGCGCAGACGGGAGTTGCTCATGACAGGAACGTTCCTTACTTGTCGAGGGAGTCGAGAGAGGGGCCGAGGATCCAGCTGGCGATCTCTCGGATCGCGCCGTCGCCACCGGGGACGGTGGTGACCGCACGGGCGGCGCCGCGTACCACGTCGTGGGCGCTCGCGACCGCCACGGGCCAGCCCACGAGGGCGAAGCACGGGAGGTCGTTGACGTCGTTGCCGACGTAGAGCACGCGCTCGGGCGCGATGCCCTGCTCCTCGCACCACTGCTTCAGTGCGAGGTCCTTCCGGTCGATGCCGTGCAGGACCGGGATCCTGAGCTTCCGGGCCCGGGCGGCGACGACCGGGTTCTGCTCCGTGGAGAGGATCAGCATCTTCAGCGCGCTGTTGCGCAGCGCCGCGATGCCAAGGCCGTCTCCGCGGTGCACGGAGACGAACTCCTTTCCATCGGCGTCGATCAGCACCCGGTCGTCCGTCTGGGTGCCGTCGAAGTCCAGTACGACCGCGTCGATGTCGTCGGCGGTCGGCAGCGAACCGGGGCGGTCCGCGTCGAAGAGGGGGGCCAGCGCGCGGGCGCGGGCCAGGTCGTGCGGGTCGTCGATCTCCAGCACGCGGGCGGGGTCCGTGCGGACCAGCTCGGTGCGGCCGAAGAAGCGGTGCTGGTGCTTGCGGAAGCCCGTCGCGGCCATCGCGTAGGCGGCGCCGGTCTCCAGGAGCTCCTGGGGGCGGTCCTGGCGGCGGGGGCGGTAGGACTTGTCGTGGTTGACGCCGTAGCCGCCGCCGGTGGCCGCGTCGGCCTCGGCGACCGTGCCGCCGGCGACCTCGTCGTCCGCGTCCCGCCAGACGAAGCCGTGGAAGGGCGCCACGGTCAACGCCGTGTCGGCGCCGTTCTCGGCGACCGCGCCGGCCACCCCGTCGATGTCCTCGCGGATGATGAACGGGCTGGTGCACTGCACGAGCAGCACCACGTCGACGGCCGCGCCGTGCAGGGCCTCGTGCGCGTCCATGGCGTGCAGGACGGCGGCCTCGGAGGTGGCGGTGTCGCCGGCGATGGCGGCGGGGCGCAGCACGACCTCGGCGCCGGCCTCGCGGGCGGCGGCGGCGATCGCCTGGTCGTCGGTGGACACCACGACGTCGGTCACCAGGCGGGTCGCCAGGCACTCGTGGACGGCCCGCGACACCAGCGGTACACCGCCGACGGGGGCGAGGTTCTTCGCGGGCACGCCCTTGGAGCCGCCGCGCGCGGGGATGACGGCGAGCACTCGGCGGACCGAAGCGCCTTGGCCCGCTTCCGGGTTGGACATGGGTTCAGCTCCTTGAAATGGGGTCGTGCGGCTCACAGCTCGCCCATCCGCCGGATGACAGGCGCCACCCGCTGCACCCCGTGCCGGTAAGCCCCCCGGGCGGCCCGGCGCACTATCTGCCGGACGGGCCCCGGCTCCTTGTCGGCCGCGGGTGCCCCCGGCAGGACGCTGCCGTCCGGGCCGAGGTGGTGGCGGGCGAGGATGCCGGGCAGATAGCCGGGCGCCGTCGCGGGCGTGTAGTACGGGGCCAGGGGCGCCGGGCCGCCGGGCCGGTCGAGCAGCCTGGTGATGCGCTTGCGCGCGGCGTCGAAGGCCGCCTCATAGGAACCTCCCCCAGAGGGGGGACCCCCAGCGACGACGCCCTGCCGGGCCACCCACTCCTCGTCGGGCGCCGGCCGGTGTCCTTCGTCCAGCTGGTCCCAGGAGGCGAGGCACCCGGAGCCGACGAAGTGGTGGTTGCCGAGCACCTCGCGCACGCCGAGGTCGGTGAGGACGACGGTCGGGATGCGGCGGTGCAGGGACTCGAGCGCGGCCGTCGAGCTGATGGTGACCAGCAGGTCGGTGCGGTCGAGGACCTCGCCCATGTTCCCGTACACCAGGCGGAAGTTGGCCGGCGGATCGAGCCGCTGGACCAGCTTCTGGTAGGGCTGCTCCTCGATGTGCGTGGTGTGCTCGCCCGGCCTGGAGCGCAGCTTCAGCAGCACCTCGCGCTCGGGGTGCAGCCGGGCGTGCTGGACCAGCCGGTTCAGCAGGTACATACGGTCCTTGCGGCTGTCCGGGACGGACGGCTGCACGGCGAACACCACGGTGTAGGGGTCGTGTTCGCCCTCGTAGGCCGCTCCGCCGAGGAACGGCAGTGCCACCTCGGTCACCGACGAGGCGTCGGCGCCCACCCCCTCGTACACGGCCCGGAAGCGCTCCGCGTCCTGGCGCGAGTTGGCGAGGACGAGGTCCGCGCCGTGCCGCAGGAGGAGGCCGTCGGCGAGCTTCTCGTAGACGACACCGACGTAGCCGGTGACGACGACGGGGCGCTTCGCGCGGCCCTCCCACACGCGCTTGAGGCCGTGCAGCATCGCCTGTACGCCGCCGCCGACGAGCGCGAGCACGACGACGTCGTACGACTCCTCGGCCATGGCGCGCAGGAACTCGACCGAGGTGACCTCTTCGAGTGAGTCGGCGCGCACACCGACCTCCGCCAGCTGGCGGGCGGTCGGTGTCGCCCGTCCGCGCAGCAGGAATCCGGTCAGCTCGAAGCCGACTTGCGCGTCCTCGTGGGATGCGGCTTCCATGGACGGGCCCGGGGCGATACGAGCCGCGGTCAACGCACCCCATTTCCAGCGGGTGTCGGAGTCCGCGAGTACGGCGATTCGCGTGGGCTTCGAGGTACTTGGTGGCACGTAGAAGACGCTAGGAAGCAATTCCGAGGAGCGGCCCAACCGCACCTCAACAAAAAGTTAACAACACCTCGCCGCGAGCCGAACTGGCTCGCCAAATCGCCGAAAGCGCAGTCGATGCACCGTTCCGACACATGGAGTTCACCCGGAGTACGGACACCGGAAAGTTCTGCAGCCGGGCATCCTCCTAGGCTTTCGGCTGTGCCAAAGCTCTCCGTGATCGTGCCGTTCTACAACGTGCAGCAATACGCCCCGGACACCCTCAGAAGCCTTCGACTGAACGCGCAACGGGATTTCGAGTTCGTACTGGTCGACGACCATTCGAAGGACGAAACTCCGGCCATTCTCGAACGCGCGGCCGAGGAACTCTCCGATGTCGCGCAGGTGCGTTATATCCGCCATGAGAAGAACGGGGGACTCGCCACCGCGCGCAACACCGGCCTGGACGCCGCGCAGGGCGAGTACCTGACGTTCCTGGACGGTGACGACTGGGTGGCCCCCGGCTACTTCGCCGAACTGGTGGGCGCCATCGAGCAGTTGGGCTGCGACTTCGTCCGTACCGACCATGTGCAGGCCACGGCCCGCGCGCGCACCGTGAACCGGGTGCCGATCGGGCGGCGCTGGGAGGTGTTCAACCCGCGCGACGCGATCCTGCCCGCGGACCGCAGCACCTCCGTGGACTACGCGTACGCGTGGGCCGGCGCCTACCACCGCCGTCTGGTCGACAAGGGTCTGCTGCACTTCACCGACGGGCTGCGCACGGCCGAGGACCGGCCGTGGATCTGGAAGCTGCACCGGGAGGCGGAGTCATTCGCCGTGGTGAGCCTGCTCGGCGTCTTCTACCGGCGCGGTGTGGCGTCCTCCCTGACGCAGATCGGCGACGTCCGCCAGCTCGACTTCATCCGCGCCTTCGACCAGGTCATCGAGGAAACGGCCCAGGACCCGGACGCCGACCGGCTGCTCCCGAAGGCCGTGCGCACCTACTGCGCGATCATCGCCCACCACGTCTCGGACGAGGAGAAGTGGGAGCCGTCCGTGCACCGGCAGCTGCGGGCGATGAGCGCGGCCGCCATCCAGCGCATGCCGCAGGACATGCTCGGCGACGTGCTCGAGACGATGGACATGCACCGTTCCTCCAAGCTGCGGCGGCTGCGGCGCCGGATCACGACAGCGAAGGCGGCTGCCTGATGCCCCGTACCACCCGTATCTTCTGCGTCTCGACGCTGTACGGCGCCGCCACCCTGGCCGCCGCCCTCGACTCCGACTGCTTCAAGGAGCGGGACGGCGAGGAGCCGGCCCGCCGGCTGCTGCTGGTGTTCAACAACTCCGCGACCCCGGAGACCACTCCGCCCGTCGACGAGATGCCGGGCTTCGAACCGCTGCGCGGCCACTTCGACACCGTGCTGTCCTGGAACGAGGCCATCCGCCCCTTCCACCCCGGTTCCTGGACCCCGCGCGCGGACGACATCCCGCTCTTCGAGCGCTATCTGCGGCTGCTGTGGGACCTGGGCGACGACCGGGTGGAGCTGGTCGTGGAGTCCATCCAGGTCACCCCTGCCCTGTCCGTGGCCCAGCTGTTCACCGACGCCCCTGTCGACGTCTACGCCGACGGCCTGATGAGCTACGGCCCCACCCGCAACAAGCTGGACCCGCTGGTCGGCACGCGCGTGCGGCGGCTGCTCCACCTGGACCTGGTGCCGGGGCTCACCCCGATGCTGTTGACCGAGTTCGACGTGCCGGCGCAGCTGGTGCCGACGGCCGCCTTCCTGAAGGTGCTGGGCGAACTCACGGCCTCCCTGCCGGAGTTGCCGCTCCTGCCGGACAACGCGGCGCTGCTGCTCGGCCAGTACCTGTCCGCGCTGAACATCCTCTCCCCCGACGAGGAGGAGGACCTGCATGTGCGGATGATGCGCGGAGCGGTCGAGCGCGGCCACCGGTCGGTCGTCTTCAAGCCGCACCCCACCGCGCCGGCCCGCTACAGCCGCGCCCTGGAGACCGAGGCGGAGAAGCTCGGCATCGACCTCGTCGTCCTCGACGTGCCCGTCCTCGCCGAGGTGCTGTTCGAGAAGTCACCCCCCGGACTGGTCGTCGGCTGCTTCTCCACGGCCCTGTTCACCGCCTCCGCGTTCTACGGGCTTCCGGTCGCCCGCATCGGCACCGAGGCACTGCTGGACCGCCTCACGCCGTACCAGAACAGCAACCGGGTCCCGGCCGTCCTGGCCGACGCGCTGATCCCGGACCTGGAGGGCGGGAAGGGCGAGGACACCGTCCCCGCCGACACGCTGGACGGCCTGGTCAACGCGGTCGGCTTCAGCATGCAGCCGCAGATCTACCCGAGCCTGCGCCCGGCTGCGGAGCGGTACCTGTCCCGGCACTTCGCCGACCGCACCCGGCGTTACTTCAAGCGCAAGCGGCTCACCTCGCTCGGGCTGCCCGGCGGCATTCCGGAGCGGCTGGCCTTCCTGCCCCGCAGCTCCACGGCACGCAGGGTGGTCCGCCGCGCGCGTGCGATCAAGAAGGCCGTGAAGCGCTGAGCCACCGAAGCCCCGAGTAAGCCCCGTGCCCCCACCTCGACTCCTGCGCTCCAACGCTGAGGCGGCTTCCGGACTCCTGAGGTCCCGGAAGCCGCCCCCTCGTCATGGGCGCCCCTTTTTGTTTTCGCCCAGTCAACGCGGTGCTCACGGGTTTACCGGGGCGTGGGGGGATTCCGGGCGGACTCAGGAAGCCAAAACGACATCCAGGTGAACGTACCGGGACCACACGCCAAATCGTTGACCTGCCGACCAAGGCAACACTGAGATTCGGACTAACGTGCTGTGACGCACCCGTGAGAGTGAGCGCGCCGAGGAGAATTCAGTGACCAGCACGACCGTCCGTTCGGCGCCCGACGCGCCGGTGCACCGCCGCCCGGAACGGACGGGGCCCCGGGAGACCCGGCTGCGCGCTCTGGACGGCCTGCGGCTGATCGCCGCGCTGATGGTGGCGGCGTATCACTACGGCGGCCGCGGCGGCGAGGTCACCCGAGCCTGGGGAAGTTCCGCCAAGGACCAGTTCCCCACGCTGCACAGCTATTTCTCCTACGGCTGCCTCGGCGTCCAGGTCTTTTTCGTGATCAGCGGATTCGTGATCTGCATGAGCGGCTGGGGGCGTCCCCTGAAGTCGTTCTTCGCCTCCCGCGCCTCGCGTCTGCTGCCGGCCTACTGGGCGGCGATTCTCATCGTGTCGGCGGTGTTCGCGCTGCCGATGGTCGCCTACAAGGCCCTGTCACCGAGTGACACGCTGGTGAACCTGACCATGCTTCAGCAGCCGCTGGGCGTGGACCGGGTGCTGGGGGTGTGCTGGACGCTGTGGGCGGAGGTCCGCTTCTACGCGCTGTTCGCGCTGTGCGTCGTACTGCCCGGGGCCAACCGTCGCCGCGTGATCCTCTTCTGTGCGGGCTGGACACTGGCGGCGGCGATCGCGCAGGGCGCGCACATGCCCCTGCTCGACATCGTGCTGATGCCCGAGTACGCGCCCTTCTTCATCGGCGGCGTCGGCCTCTACCTCGTCCACCGCGACCGGCGTGACGTGTACGCCTGGGGCATCGTGGCCGTGAGCTTCCTGATCGGGCAGCACTACGCGGTGCGCAGCCTGTGGAACGCCTCGGACCCGAACGCCTTCGCCCACCGCTCCTCACTCGGCATCACCCTCATCGTCGCCTTCGGCTTCGTCGCGGTCGCCGCGATCGCCCTGGGCCGGCTGAACTGGGCCAACTGGCGCTGGCTGACGGTGGCCGGGGCGCTGACGTACCCGTTCTACCTGGTCCACGAGCACCTGGGCTGGGTGGTGATCCGCGCCCTGCACATCAGCCTCGGCCTGCCGTCGGCGGAGACCTTCGCCCTGACGGTCGCGTCGATGCTGCTGCTGGCCTGGCTGCTGAACCGCTACGTCGAGAAGCAGCTGACCCCGAGGCTGCGGGCGGCACTGTCCGGGAAGCGCTGAGGTCCGTTCACCGGATCACCGGATCACCGGACGCCGACGCGACGCTCAGGAGCTGCCGTAGCGCGCCTCGATCCCCGCGACGACCAGCGCCAGACCTTCCTCGAAGTGCCGGTCATAGTCCTCGAAGATCTCCGCCCCGGCCGCGGCCGCGAGGGGGAAGTCGGCCAGCAGGCGGGCTCGTTCCCCGACGTCGTACCCCTCGCGGCGTTCGCCGGGCAGGGGCCGTACGCCCTGTTCCTCGGTCACGAAGCCGATGGTGTACGCATACGCGGTGGAACTCGCGCGGACCGTCTGGGCGAGGGTGAAGCCGGCGGCCGTGAACAGGCGCAGGCTCTCCTCCATCTCCCGTGCGTGGTCGATGCCGGTGAAGCGTGAGCCGCTGAAGACCTTCGCACCGTCGCGGTAGGCGAGCAGGGCAGCGCGCAGCCCGCGGTTGGACTTCAGCAGCCGCTCCTGCCAGCTGTCGCCGGGGTCGAGGGCGGCCCCGGCGACCATCCGCCGGTACATCTCCGTCGCCATCTCGTCGAGCAGCGCCTGTTTGTCCTTGAAGTGCCAGTACAGGGCGGGTGCCTTGACGTCCAGCTCCTTGGCGATCGCCCGCAGGCTCAGGCCGTCCAGGCCGACCTCGTTCAGCAGCTTCAGTGCGGTGTCCGCGACCCGCTTGCGGTCGAGGGGCGCGCGCTTCTCCGTACTCACGCTTGACAGCTTAACAGCGTTAAGGGCACTCTCTGAGGCGAGGCACTTAACGCTGTTAAGGAGAGTGGGTCATGAGCACTGCACATGTCGCCGCGGAAGTCGTGGCGGATGTCCTGATCGTGGGTGCGGGCCCGACCGGTCTGGCGCTCGGCGTCGACCTCGCCCGGCGGGGTGTGGACGCGCTGGTCGTGGAGAAGGCGGACGGACTGTTCCCGGGGTCGCGCGGCAAAGGCATCCAGCCGCGCACCATGGAGGTCCTGGAGGACCTCGGCGTCCTGGACGCGGTCCTCGCGCACGGCGGGCCCTACCCGGTCGGGATGATCTGGCAGGACGGCAAGCGGGTGGGCGAGCACCGGATGTTCGACCCGGCCGAGCTGAAGGAGGCGACCGCGGACTCGGCGTTCACCGTGCCGTGGATGGTGCCGCAGTGGCGGACGCAGGAGATCCTCTTCGCCCGGCTGGAGGAGCTGGGCGGGAGGGTGGAGTTCGGGCGTGAGGTCGTCGGGCTCGACCAGGACGACGTCGGCGTGAGCGTGCGCTTCACGTCCGGGCCCGAGCTGCGCGCCCGGTACGTCGTCGCCGCCGACGGCGGTCGCTCCGCCGTCCGGCGCGCGCTCGGCGTCGGCATGACCGGCGAGACCGTGGACCCGAACCCGGTTCTGGTCTCGGACGTGCGGATCACCGGCCTGGACCGCGACAACTGGCACGTGTTCCCGCCGAGCGGCGAGGGCGACGACGGCTACCTGGCGATCTGCCCGCTGGCCGGCACGGACGACTTCCAACTGGTCGCCCAGTTCCCGGAGGGGACCGCGGTGGACCTGTCCCTCGACGGCATCCGCAAGGTCGCCGCCGCGCGCTCGCACCTGGCACCGGAGGACATCACCGAGGTCCGGTGGGCCTCGGACTTCCGGCCCCGCGCAGCCCTCGCGGACCGCTTCCGCGCCGGGCGGGTCTTCCTCGCCGGGGACGCGGCGCACGTGCACTCCCCCGCCGGCGGCCAGGGCCTCAACACCAGCGTCCAGGACGCCTACAACCTGGGCTGGAAGCTGGGCGCGGTGCTGCGCGGCGGGGCGGACGCGGTCCTGCTGGACTCCTACGAGGAGGAGCGGCGCCCCATCGCCGCGCAGATGCTCGGCATCTCCACCGGCGTGCACCGCGGCGAGGTGCGGCGCGGCGCGGCAACCGTCCAACTGGGGCTCGGATACCGGGAGTCGACCCTCACCGAGGAGACACGGGCGGACGCGGGGACGGTACGGGCGGGCGACCGCGCACCCGACGCGACGATCGAGGGCGTACGGCTCTTCGACGCACTGCGGGGACCGCACTGGACACTGGTGGCGCTGGGCACGGACTCACCCGGCCTGGGCGTGGAGTCGGTGCGCGTGGTGCGCGGGCCTGCCCAGGAGCCGTACGGGAAGGGCCTGTTCCTCGTACGGCCGGACGGTTACGTCGGCTGGGCGGGCGACTCGGCGGCCGGACTCCCGGAGTACCTCGCTCGCTTCGGGAGGTGATTCGGGGGGGGTACGCGCCCGGCTCAGAACGCGTCGCTCGGTACATAGGTCCCCCAGACCTCCCGCAGCGCGTTGCACACCTCGCCCACCGTGGCCCGGGCCCGCAGGGCGTCCTTCATCGGGTACAGGACGTTGTCCTCGCCCGCGGCCGCCTTCTTCAGGGCCGCCAGAGCCGAGTCCACCGCCGACCCGTCGCGCTCGGCGCGCAGCCCGGCGAGGCGCTCCGCCTGCTGCGCCTCGATGGCCGGGTCGACGCGGAGCGGCTCGTAGGGTTCCTCCGCGTCCAGCTGGAAGCGGTTGACGCCGACCACGACCCGCTCGCCCTCGTCGGTCTCCTGCGCGATCCGGTACGCGCTGCGCTCGATCTCCGCCTTCTGGAAGCCGTGCTCGATGGCGGCCACCGCACCGCCCAGGTCCTCGACCTTCCGCATCAGCTCCAGCGCGGCCGCCTCGACGTCGTCCGTCATCCTCTCCACGACGTACGAACCCGCGAACGGGTCGACCGTCGCCGTCACGTCCGTCTCGTGGGCGAGGACCTGCTGGGTCCGCAGGGCCAGCCGCGCGCTCTTGTCCGTGGGCAGCGCGATCGCCTCGTCGAAGGAGTTGGTGTGGAGGGACTGGGTGCCGCCGAGGACGGCCGCGAGGCCCTGCACGGCGACGCGGACCAGGTTCACCTCCGGCTGCTGCGCCGTCAGCTGGACGCCGGCCGTCTGCGTGTGGAAGCGCAGCATCAGCGACTTGGGGTTCCGCGCGCCGAACTCCTCCCGCATGACCCGCGCCCAGATCCGGCGGGCGGCCCGGAACTTCGCGACCTCCTCCAGGATCGTCGTACGGGCCACGAAGAAGAAGGACAGCCGGGGCGCGAAGTCGTCCACGTCCATCCCCGCCGCGACCGCCGTACGCACGTACTCGATGCCGTCCGCCAGCGTGAAGGCGATCTCCTGCGCGGGCGACGCACCCGCCTCCGCCATGTGATAGCCGGAGATCGAGATCGTGTTCCATTTCGGGATCTCGGTCCGGCAGTACTTGAAGATGTCGGCGATCAGCCGCAGCGACGGCTTCGGCGGGAAGATGTACGTCCCCCGCGCGATGTACTCCTTCAGCACATCGTTCTGGATCGTGCCGGTCAGCTGGTCGGCCGGGACGCCCTGCTCCTCGCCGACCAGCTGGTACAGGAGCAGCAGCAGGGCGGCCGGGGCGTTGATCGTCATCGACGTCGACACCTGGTCCAGCGGGATCCCGCCGAACAGGACCCGCATGTCGTCGATCGAGTCGATGGCCACGCCCACCTTGCCGACCTCGCCGTGCGCGATCGGGGCGTCGGAGTCGTGGCCCATCTGGGTGGGCAGGTCGAAGGCGACCGACAGGCCCGTCGTGCCGTGCGCGATCAGCTGCTGGTAGCGGGCGTTCGACTCCGTCGCCGTACCGAAACCGGCGTACTGCCGCATGGTCCACGGGCGGCCCGTGTACATCGACGGGTAGACACCGCGGGTGTAGGGATACTCGCCCGGTTCACCCAGCTTCTCGGCGGGATTCCAGCCGGTCAGGTCGCCGGGCCCGTAGACCGGCTCGATGGGCAGTCCGGACTCCGTCTCACGCGCCATGGTGTGATGCCTCCCGCCGGCCGACTACTCGGGCACGCTGACAACAATGCCCCGCCGTTCGCAACCAGTCATCCGCGGGGAGCATCTCAGGTGACACGCGGGTACGCCGGTGAGAACGAGGGGGTCTCGGTGCGTATGACGGGCATGGGGAGATGGATCGCCGCACTCGCGGCCCTGGCCGCCGTGTGCGGCTGCACCGTGCAGGGCGCGGACGGCAAGGGCCACTCGCCGGTGCACATCGAGCTGCCGAGCAGCAGACCGCCCAGCACCGAGGCCGACGACAAGCCGAGCTCGTCTCCCTCGAAGGCCGGGCCCGCCGTCCTGTGGTCCCCGGGCGACAGCGGCGACCACGTCCGCGAACTCCAGGCCCGGCTGCGCCAGACCGACTGGCTCTTCGACGGGCCGACCGGGACGTACGACGACCTCACGGAGAAGGCCGTCAAGGGGTTCCAGGGCAAGCGCGGGCTGCCGAGGACCGGGGAGACGGACACCGTCACCTGGCAGCGACTGCTGAAGATGACACACGAACCGGGCAAGTGGGAGCGGTATCTGATGGGCGGCCAACCCGCCGGCGCACCCGACCCGCGGTGTCTGACCGGGCGGGTGCTGTGCATCGACAAGACGACCCGGACCCTGCGCTGGATGATCGACGGGCGGACGGTGTCGACGATGTCGGTCCGCTTCGGCGCGACGGGCACGCCGACCCGCGACGGCGTGTTCCACGTGTACTGGAAGTCCCGCCACCACTGGTCGACGCTCTACGACTCGTCCATGCCCTACGCGATGTTCTTCAGCGGCGGCCAGGCCGTGCACTTCTCCTACGACTTCGCGGCCCGCGGATACTCCGGCGCCTCGCACGGCTGCGTCAACGTCCGGGACGAGGCGGCCGTCGCCGATCTGTACGCGCAGGTGAGGAACGGCGACAAGGTCGTCGTGTACTGGTGACGGCCCGGAAGCGGGAGAGGCGGGGACGGCCCGGAAGACCGGGAGAGGTATGGGGCGCGGGCGGGACCGGGGGAACGTGTCCCGCCCGCGCCGAGGTGCACGAGCCGTGGGTACGGGGGGAACCCCGGCTCTGTGCGACGGCCGATGACCAGTCGGCTCACTCAGTACTGCGCGGACGCGGCCGAAAACGTTACTGGCGAGGCGAAGAGAACATCCCGCGCCACAAAACCGCAGGTCAGAGCATGCTGTACGTCGGGCTCGGAGACGGGCCGCGCGTCGGCGCGAGCTGCCTCGGCACCAGTTGCCTCGGCGCGAGGGGCGAAGGGGAGGCGGACGGCACGCCGGTGCCGCCGTTCGCACCGTTCACGCCGGGGCCTATGTGGTGGCCGTCGCCGTCACCGCCCCGATCCCCCTGATCACCTTGATCACCCTGGCCGTTCCGGTGGCCGTGTCCGCCCCGGCCGCCGATGTCGCCCTTGCCCTTGCCGTCCCGGTCCTGGTGCCTGCCCCGGAAGGCCTTGCCCTCGGTGACACCGAGGACGTTCTTGCAGTACTTCCACACGCGTCTGGGGTTGGTACCGCCCGCCGCGTCCTCAAGGGCCTGCCTGCGGTCGCCGCTCAGTTCCTTGCCGTCGCGCACGTCACGGCAGGCCGACGGGACTCCGAGCCACCAGCCGCCGACGTGTCCGCTGCGGTCGTCGGAGCCGGGCTCGGCGGAGGTGCCGCCGCCGGCCGAGCCGCGCGGGGCCGCCGGGCCGGTGGAACCGCCGGCGGAGTCGTCGGGGGTCGGCTCGCCCAGGGCGCTGTCCGGCGAGGGAGACAGGAGCGGGCGGTCCGCGCCCGCCCCGGCCGAGACCGAGACGCCCGGGCTGGGCCGGCCGTGGCCGAACGGCGTCGGGAGCACTCCGGTTGTCGCCGCGAAGGCGACTCCGCCGACCATGCCGGCCGCCAGTACGGCGGTCAGCGCGAAGCGCGCGGACCAGCCCCGGCGGGAGGGCCGGGCGCCCGCGGCGGGGCCACCGATACGGATGAGCCCGGCATCGGAGTCCCGGGTGCCGTCGGAGTGACGGGCCGCCGCCCGCTCGGCGCTCGCGTCGGACCGCGCGGCACGGAAGGCGGCCAGCGCGGCGGCCTCGCCGGGGAGTTCGGCGCTGCTCAGCGGGGGTTCGACGGTCAGCCCATCGAGGGTTTTGGCGAGGCGTTCGGCCTGGTCACGGGCGGCGGCATCGACTGCTTCCAGTGACTGTCCGCGCAGCAAGAGCTCCGCTGTTTCTCGGTCCAGCCACCTGTACTGCTCGTCGGCCATCACATGTCCTTCTGCGTCCGCGGACGCATATGCGTCACACTCGCGGACGTCACCGCGCGGTCGTGCGGGTCTCTCTGGGGCGGCAGCCCGTCCAGGCCACCGGTCGATTCCGGATCCTCGCCGAGCAGTTCGGCCAGGCGCTTCAGACCGCGGTGCGCGGCCGTACGTACGGCACCGGGGCGTTTGCCGAGCGTCTCGGCGGCGGTCTTGGCGTCGAGGCCCACGACCACCCTCAGCACGACGGCCTCGGCCTGGTCCTGCGGCAGCCGGGCGATCAGGGAGAGCGTGTCGTCCGTGGCCAGGGACTCGATGGCCTCGCCCGCGGTGTCGGACTCGGCGGCCTTCCCGGTCAGCTCCGTCTCGTCGCCGCCGATCGCGGGGCGGCGCCCGCGCATGCGTATGTGGTCCAGCGCGCGGTTACGGGCTATCCGGGCGGCCCAGCCGCGGAAGCGGTCGGCGTCGCCGCTGAACCGCTCCAGGTCACGGGCGATCTGCAGCCAGGCCTCGGACGCCACGTCCTCGGCGTCCGGGTCGCCGACCAGAGTCCGGACATATCCGAGCAGGCGGGGATGCACCGCCCGGTACACAGCCCGGAACGCGGTCTCGTCCCCGTCCTGTGCGGCAAGCACCGCGGCGGTCAGCTCCGCGTCGTCCCCCAGCACCCGTGGTTCCTCGTTCGATGGTCGCGGCGTCGAGGCCGCCGATCGTTGCGATGGTCAAGCGTCTTCGGCGCCCGGCGCGAAAGGCACGTTACGACCTGAAACCGCTGCTCGTCCATGTCCGCACAACCTGCAACCTCCTTGTGACGGGAAGCGATGTACCTGGGTGTGACAGAAACCGCACTCATGGCGCTGTAGAAAGTACGGGCCGCCGCGCGGCCCGTGCCGTGCGACGGCCGGGGCCTCTCCTGTGGGGGGTGGCGGCTCCGGCCGTTGCCTCGGTGGCACATGGTGGGGCGACACACGCCAGGACCGCGTACGCGAGGGCGGCGCACAGCTGGACGCGGAAGGCTGCTTGTCCCCCTGGTCGACCCCTAGCCGACCTTCTCCGCCTTCTTCGGCTCCTCGGGCTTCTTCAGCTCCGTGGGCTTCGTCGGCTCCTCGGGCTTCTTTGCCTTTTCGGGCTTCTTCGGCTTCGTCGCTTTTGCCGGTGTGTTTTCGGCCTTCGCCCGTCCCAGCTGCTCGGTGCAGTAGGCGGTGACGTTCCGCTCGCCGCCCGCGGCCGCGATCAGCCGCTGCCAGGCCGTCGACTCCATGGCCTTGCCGTGCCCCTTGACCTTCTCGTACGCGCGGCAGTGGGCCTCGGTGTCCTTGGCCGTGTCCGGGCGGTCCGGCGTGGACGGGGCGACGGGGGCGCGGGGGACGGTCGTGGACGGGACGACCGGCGCGTGCGCCCGCTGACGCGCCGCGTGCCCGTCGCCCGACGAGCCGCCGACCGTGCCGATCGCCGCGTACGCCACACCGCCCAGGGTCAGTCCGGCCAGGGACAGCGTGAGGGTGGCCCGCAGCGAGCGCCGGGCCCGGCCGTGCTCGCGCGGGCGCCAGTCGTCCCGGCGGCGGGTCCGCGCACGGTGCGCCCCGCCGTCCCGGGCGGCCCGGAACGCGGCCACCGCCCGCTGCTCGGCGTCGGCGTCGAGTACACCCGAGCGCAGCGCGTCGGCGAGCAGGCTCTCCAGTGCGGGGCCCACCGGCGCCTCCCCGGAGGCCGGGAGAGTCCCGCCCGGGTGGACGTGCCGACGGCCGGGGGCAGTGCCGTCACTGTGCCGGTCACCCATGTCCGTATCCATCCGTGTCGGGCAGTCGGCCGTCGTCGCTCCTGCCGTCGTTGACGTTCATGTCGTTGACGTTCATTTCGACTCCCCCAGCGTCCGGGGACCCTCATTCGTCACACCTGCGCCGCCGAGCCCGGCCGCGAGGCGCTTCAGCCCCCGGTGTGCGGCCGTGCGCACCGCGCCGGGGCGCTTGCCGAGGACGCGGGCCGCAGTGGGGCCGTCGAGGCCGACGACGACGCGCAGCAGCACGGCCTCGGCCTGGTCGCGCGGCAGGGTGCGGACCAGTTCCAGGGCGCGCTCGGTGGAGAGCGCCTCCAGGGCCTGGTCGTGGGTGCTGTGCGGGCCGGGCAGGTCCAGTACGTCCTGTTCGAGTGCCGAGGACCGGGGGCGTACCTTCTGCCGACGCAGGTGGTCCAGGGCGCGGTGCCGGGCGATGGTCGCGGTCCAGCCGCGGAAGCCCGCCCCGTCGCCCTGGAAGCGTCCGAGGTCACGGGCGATCTCCAGCCAGGCGTCGGACGCCACGTCCTCGGCGTCGTCGCCGACGATCCCGCGGAGATAGCCGAGCAGGCCGGGCTGCACGATGCGGTACGCGACCGCGAAAGCTGCCTCGTCGCCCTCCTGGGCCCGCTCGACGGCCGCCCCCAGCTCCCCGTCGTACGCCTGCATACGGCGGCGGGGTTCCCGTCCCTGGCCCAACGCTGTCCTCGTTCGTGCGTATGCGAAGCGGGCTCTGCAGAACCCGCACTGCGCGACACGTCCGGCCGTGTGCACGCCCCCACGATCTTCAGCGTCCGCCGTCACGGAAATGTCACAGGCCGCCGGAGCAACGGGTGGGCCGCGTGTGCCACATCTTCAGCCGATCGCGATGCGCGGACGGGCGCCGGGGCTGAGCCAGGCCATGATCCGACCCGGCGCCGCGCGCGACACCGACACGCAACCGGCCGTCGCGCCCCGCCCGTTGATGCGCGGGAAAGTCCCGGCGGGTGGGGTTCACCACCGTGTACGGCATGCGCGTCCCACCCGTCCGGCATCCGTACGCCGACCGGCCGGCCGAAGTAGGCGCGCCGGTCGGCGTCGAGGTCCACCCACACCGCCCCCGCACGGCGCACGAGCACCCCACCGACGTGCGCGCCGAGCCCGGTTACTCGGGCCCGACGACCGCGAGGTCGTGCGGCGACCGCGGATCGATTTCGTAGCGGGTGCCGAACTGGCTGCTGAAGCCGACCACTCGCACCGTCTGACCCGGCTTCAGGCGGGAGACGTCGACGCCTGTCTGCACGTTGACGAAGACCTGCACGGGGCCCGAACCGTCGTCGACGGACAGCTTGTACCCATAGGGGAGGTCGCTCGTCGGCCCTTGTGCGATCCTTCCGACGACCTTGACGAGCCGCCCCTCGGTGGCCTCTCCGACCGCGGCGGTGCCGACCCGCTCCGGTTTCACCGCCCGGCACTTGGGACCGAGTTCGGCATCGGAAGGCTCGGCCGGCACCAGGGTCAGCAGCCCGGAGCTGTCCCGGAGCGTGCCGGTGATGCGTGCGTGCTGTCGCGGGTACGCATGCACGTCGCTCTGCAGGCTGACGTAGATGCCGGCGGTCTTGTCCTGAAGTCCGAACCCCTTGTCTCCGAAGCTGGATTCGAAGGCTCCGGAGGGAGTCGTCACCGAGCCCTTCACGGTGACCACGGTCCCGACCGGCAGGCTGCGGGCCTGGGCAATCGAGACGGTCTTCGCTTGCGGCACGGCGAATGCCGAACCGGTCCCCAGCGCGGGCGCCGCCATCAGGGCGAGCAGGGGTGCGAAGAGCAGCGTGAGAAGCCGACGAGTCAGGCCCATGAATGCACTGTCCTTTCCGAGAACCGACAACAGGCGTCGAACGCCGTCGCAGCCGATCTTGTTCCCGATGAAGTGGCACCGGGACAAGTTGAATCCCCGGTTGCGCGCGTCCTGATATCCGGAGAGGCGGGCTCGTCGGGGGCGACGGCGGCGACGACCTCCGAGTGACGTTCGGCCGGAGCAGCGCGCTGCGTGTATGTGCCACCTGCAGTGACCGGTGTGGCAGTCGTGTTCTTTTTCAAGGGGTGGGGTAGTTGAGTCCTCGCGGTACGCGTGCGTACAGACCGCTGAGCCTGAAGAGGCGGGCGTGGATCACTCTCGGTGCGGTGGTTCTGGGTGGCGGGGGTGTCGTGACGTACGCCGTCGCCAGCCCGTCCTCCGATCACGGAACCGAGGGACAGGCCAAGCGGCCGGTGAGGGTCTACGACCTCGCGTTGAAGGGCACCGCGAGCGGCAAGCGGGAGCTGCCGCGCACGGAGACCAAGCAGTTCTCCCTGCTCGGCGTCTCCTGGACGGGCGCCACCAAGCGGCTGCCCGGCACGGCCCAGGTGCGCACCCGCAGCAGCGAGACCGGCGAGTGGACCGCCTGGAAGGACCTCGAGGCGAACGTCGACCCGCTTCAGGACCCGGAGGCGGGCGCCGACGCGCGCGGCGCGTCCGAGCCGCTGTGGGTCGGCCCCTCCGACGGCGTCCAGGTCCAGGTCGTCCACAAGGACGGCTCCACCAGCTCCGGGCTGCCCAAGGGGCTTGAGGTCAACCTGGTCGACCCGGGGGTGGCGACCGCCGCCGAGCAGAAGGCCGAGCCGGCCGCGTACGTGGCGGATGTGACGCCCACGGACTCCGCGTCCCCGACCGACACCGCGTCCCCGACCGACACCGCATCGCCGACCGACACCGCGTCCCCGAGCGAGTCCGCGTCCCCTTCGGCGAGCGCCTCCGCGAGCCCGACGGCGACCACGCCCACCGCGCCGGCGTCCACCGTGCCCGAGCCGCCGATCGTCTCGCGGGCCGACTGGGGCGCGGACGAGTCGCTCAGCCCCGACCCGTCGGAGTACAACGCCGATGTGAAGGCCGTCTTCGTGCACCACACGGACGGCACGAACGACTACTCGTGCGCCGACTCGGCAGCGATCGTCCGGGGCATCTACGCGTACCACACGCAGACCAACGGCTGGAACGACGTCGGCTACAACTTCCTGGTCGACAAGTGCGGCACGATCTTCGAGGGCCGCAAGGGCGGCGTGGACCTGCCGGTGCTCGGCGCGCACACCTACGGCTGGAACCGCGAGTCGGCCGGCATCGCGGTGCTCGGCGAGTACACCTCCACCGGCGCCTCCACCGCCGCCCTGACCTCGATCGCCCGGATCGCGGCGTGGAAGCTGGGCCAGTACGACGCCGACCCCGCCACCACCGTGCAGCTCAAGGCAGGCGCGACCCAGACGAACTACTTCGGGACCAGCTTCACCGCGGGCAGCTCGTACACGTTCAACCGGATCTCCGGCCACCGGGACGGCTACAACACCCAGTGCCCGGGCGGCTCGCTCCACGCCCAGCTGCCGACGATCCGCGCCTGGGCGTCCGGCCCGGTGCAGGGCCTGAAGGTCACCCCGCTGTCCGGCGCGGGCCTGTCCGGCTCGACGTACTACACCAAGGGCGCCATCACGGCGAAGTGGTCGACGACCACGCCGGGCTCGCTGATCTCCAGGTTCGAGCTGCTGGTGGACGGCAAGGTCGCCGCCACCGCCTCGGGTACGTCCACCTCGGCCGGCGCGACCCTCGCCCTGGGCACCCACACCGTCGCCGTGCGTGCCGTGCACCAGTCCGGCAAGACCACGACGACCGACGCGATGAACGTCGTCGCGGAGACGACCGCACCGACCTTCACCACCGCGCCGAAGCTCTCCCTGCGCACCGGCACGGTCAACACCAGCGCCGTCCCGGTCACCCTCGGCTGGAAGGCGACGGACAACGCCGCCCTGAAGTCGGTGAGCCTGCTGACCCCGACGACGGCCACCTTCGGCCCGACCACCACCAGTTCCAGCCGCACCGCCGCATCCGGCACCGCGAGCACGTGGTCGATGACGGCGTACGACTACGCGGGCAACACCCGTACGTCGTCCGTGTCCTTCACCCCGGTGATCCTCCAGGAGACCTCGGCCACCAAGTCCGGCAGCTGGACGGCCCGTTCCTCCACCAGCTACCTCGGCGGCAAGTCGTACTCCAGCGGTTCGAAGGGCGCGAGCCTCAGCTGGACCTTCACCGGACGCTCCGCCTCCTGGGTGGTCAGCCGTGCGTCCACCTCCGGTCAGGCGTACGTCTACGTCGACGGCGTGAAGGTCAGCACCGTCGACCTGAAGTCCTCGACCACCCTGTACCGCCAGGCGATCTGGACGAAGACCTGGTCGTCCAGCGCCAAGCACACGGTGAAGATCGTGGTGGTCGGCACCAGCGGCCGCCCGACGATCACGACGGACGGCCTGGTCTACCTCAAGTAGCCGACATCACCCGGCAGTTCACATGGCCGTGTCGACCGGTTCGGGCGTCCGCTCCTGCGTGGCCTGCGGAGTGGGCACCCGGTCCGCGTTGATGACCACGCCCGCGATCAGCGCGGCCAGCAGCAGCGCGCCCAGCGCCCAGTAGGTGGCCACGTTGAAGCCGTGCACCGTGGCCTCGGCCGCCAGCCGCCGCCGGTCGACGCCGGGCCCCGCGTGCGCGGCCAGATAGGTCGCCGTGACGCTCGCGGCGATCGTGTTCAGCAGGGCCGTACCGATCGAACCGCCCACCTGCTGGGCCGTGTTGAAGGTCGCCGAGGCCGCGCCCGAGTCACGCGGCGCGACACTTCCGGTGGCCAGCGAGATGGAGGTCATCATCGCCGTACTCATGCCGAGACCCAGCATCAGCATGCCGGGCAGCACGTGCGAGGCGTACGCCGGCTCCACGCCGACCTGCGCGATGACCGCGAGACCGCCCGCGGCCACGAGCAGCCCCGGCACGATCAGGAACCGCGGCGGCACCCTGCCCAGCAGCCGCGCCGCGATCTGCGTCGACCCGACGATCATCGCGGCCGTCATCGGCAGATACGCGAGGCCGGTCTTCAGCGGGGACCACCCGAGGACGCCCTGCAGGTAGTACGTCAGGAAGAGGAAGACGCCGAACATCCCGACGGTGACGAACAGCGTGGTCAGGAAGGCGCCGACGCGCTGCCGCTCCTTGATCACGGACATCGGCAGCAACGGCACCCGCGCCCGGGTCTGCCACAGCGCGAACGCGGCGAGCAGGACGACCCCGGCGACCAGCAGGGTCACCACCAGGCCGTCGCCCCAGCCCCTCGACGCCGCCTCGGAGAAGCCGTACACCAGCGACAGCATCCCGGCCGAGCCGAGCAGTGCGCCCGGCACGTCGAGACGGGCGTCGGGGTGCCGTTGTCCGGGGGTGAGCAGCGCCGACGCGCCGGCGAACGCGATCAGGGCGACCGGTACGTTCACGTACAGGCACCAGCGCCAGTCCAGGTACTGGGTGAGCAGGCCGCCCGCGAGCAGCCCGATCGCCGCGCCCGCTCCGACGATCGCCCCGAACACGCCGAAGGCCTTCGCCCGGTCCTTCGGATCGGTGAACGTCGTGGTGAGCAGGGACAGCGCGGAGGGCGCGAGCAGTGCGGCGAACACGCCCTGCAGGGCCCGGGCCCCGAAGAGCATCCCCTGTCCCGCAGCGGCCCCGCCGAGCGCGGAGGCGGCCGCGAAGCCGAGCAGCCCGATCATGAAGGTCGTCCGGCGGCCGACGAGGTCGGCGACCCGGCCGCCGAGCAGCAACAGCCCGCCGAAGGCGAGGGTGTAGGCGGTGATGACCCACTGCCGGTTCCCGTCCGACATGTTCAGGTCGGCCTGGGCGGACGGCAGGGCGATGTTCACGATGGTCATGTCGAGGACGACCATCAGCTGGGCGAGCGCGATGACGACCAGCGTCCACCAACGGCGGTTGTCGGCCATGGGGGCCTCCCGAGTCGGACCGTCCCGAGGTCGCCTCCATGCTCCCTCCGGGCACCACCGTTTGGGAACGCCAGCGTCTCTTATTACGGCGATTTTGCCGCCTCGGTCACCTTCGGACGCCATCGGTCGCGTCCCGGCACAGCAGTCGCAGCGACCCGTCGCCGGCGAAGCAGCGCCGGGCCTCGTCGAGGGGGTCCCACATCCGCCCGTCCGGGGTGCGGATCCAGTGGTCGCCACCGGTCGCCCACCACTCGGCACCGGTCTGACGGACGATCACTTCACCGGCGTAGGCCCCGAAACCGCGCAACGCGCTCTCCACGGCGGCGTACGGCGCCGCCTCGCGCCGTATCCCCTCGATCATCCGGTCGACGCGCCACAGGCTCTGTGCCGAGTAGTCGAGGCGCAGCCGCGCCCCCTCACGCATCGCCGCGACGGCGTCCGCCGCCCACCGAACGGGCTTCGTCGCCGCGTTCGGCCTGGTCTCGTGGAAGGTAGTCACCTACCCAGGAGCGGGGTCGGCGGGCCGTTCGTCACGCGATTTCCGGGGGGTTTCCCAGACCGGCGCAGGACCGCCCCACGGCCACCCCAGGACTGTCACAGGACTCCCTCAGGTACGCGTCGTGCCCGGGAGTGACGCTTCGCCTCTGCCGTGCGCTCCTTTCACTGATGAGCCAGTACTTCCATCTCCGCGCGGTGCCGCCCTCGGCCCTGCGCAACAGCGCGAACTGGCTGCAGCGGCTGTTCGAGGACGACTGGGACACCGTGCGCCGACGAATCGACCGGCACCGGGAGGAGATGCTGGACAGGAGCTACCTCGACCAGAACACCCTCTACGCGGGCGCCGACGTGATCCTCGGCGGCCGCCCGGTACCCCACCCCGACCCGGACGAGCCACCGTTCCTGATCCTGACCGCGGCCCTGACGGCCCGGGTCGCGGCGTTCCTCGAAGCGGCCGACTTCGAGACCCTGTGGCAGTCGGCCAGGGAGCCCCTTCTCCGCGCCTACGGCGGCCCCGACGCGGAGCCGCAACTCCACGCCCTGTTCGCGGCGACCCACCGGGACATGACGGCCTTCTACACGCGCACGGCCGAGTACGGCGACGCGGTGGTGAAGTGCCTACTGCACTGATCCACGGCACTGAACCACCGCACTGACCAACGGCACCGGGACCCCGCAGCCGCACGGCACCGTGTCACGCCCGCCGGGCCCGACGCGAGACGACCGCCCGCAGCACCCGGCGCCCCTCGGTCGACACCTCCAGCGCCCGGCGCACTCCGGCCGCGCCGTGGCCGGCGAGGAGCTCCAGCACGGTGACCTGCCGCCGCAGCTCCGCGGCGACGAGCGGCGACATTCCCTCCGTACGCCCCTCCCGGCGGGAGTCGACCGACGACGCCCGGTCGGCGAGCGGATCGAGCAGCCGGTGTATCTGCAGCGCGGCGACGGAGCAGGCGTCGGCCCACACCCGCACCTGGGCGGCGGACCGGTCGGCGGGCGCGGCGGCCAGCATCCGGCGGGCCAGCAGCGCGGCCTCGCTCTCGCCGGGCTCCTCGGGCCCGCCGAGCTTCCCGCGCGCGTGCTCCAGCCCCTCGCCCCAGCCGCCTGTGTCACCGGTGTCGTCGGCGTCCGCGAGGCTGGCCCAGAGGGGTCGCAGAATCTCGTCGTCGCCGCCCAGCAGGGGCACGCAGCGATCCAAACAAGCCAGCCCGCTGGCGGCCAGTCCGCGCTCGTCGGCCTGAGCGATCAGTTCCACCAGGCTCATCCACGCCTCCTTCTGCGGGTCCTCTACGAGGCCCAGCAGGGCTCTTCCCTTACGGAGCCCGCACTTCCCCTTACTGCGTGCGACGGCCCGGGAGTGTCACAGCGGCACCACGCCCAGCCGGTCCAGCAGGCGGAAGAAGAGGTTTTCGGCCAGAGAGTCCCCCTGCTCAAGCGAATTCGAGAGCGGGGGAGGATCGGCGTCGGCGGTCAGCACGTCGAGCAGCGGCTCGACGTCGACGTCGTGCCCCGCCTCGGCGGCCCAGGCGACCGCCCGGCCGGCGGCGTCACCGGGCTGGAGGAAGTAGTCCTCGATCGTGAGCCCCTCGTTCCCGGCGCCGAGGTATCCGGCCATCGCGGCCCGCGCCAGGCAGGTCGTCCACGCCCCGCTCTCGGGCGCCGCCGCCTCCACGACGACCGAGGCGCTGTCCATCACGTATCCGAAGAGCGCGGGCGCCCCGGTCTCCCGGGCGAGGACGTTCATGTTCCCGACCTCGCCGTCCCCGCTCGCGTACTCCCACACCTGCCAGCCGCCGGGCGCCTCGGCCCGCAGCTCCATGCCCGTGGCCCCGGCCAGCGCGTCGAGTTCCGCGAGCGGCCGCTCACTGCGGCCCACGACCCAATACCCCCAGTAGCCCATCCCTGGCCCCCACAGCTCCGTCGGCTCCGGCTCGGCCGAATACACCACAGCCGTACGCCTGTTCGCAGCCGTATGCGCCAAGACGCCCCGCGCCCCTGCACCCCGGTCGCGCTCAGCCCAGCTGGTCGGCCAGGGCCTTGAACTGCGCCCACGACAGCGCCGGCCGCCTTGGATCCCACAGCTTCTGGACCGTCGCCCGCAGCGGCATCCGGATCCCGGCGGCGACCTGGTCCTGCGTCTGCGACCCCGCGAGGTCGCACCAGACCGCGAAGGACCCGCCGAGGATCTGCCCGTCGTACCTCGCCGGCACCGCCTGGGTGCCGCGCACGACGAGCGGGGTCCACTGCTCGTAGATCCGCTGCCCGGTCGGGTAGACGAAATTGTTCGGCTGGCCCAGGACGTAGTACAGGAACTCGTCGTTGTAGTTGATCAGCTTGCGCCCGGCGCTCAGGTACTCCACCGGCGGCCGCGCCCCGATCTCCTTGCCGGTCCAGTACCCGACCCGCAGGTCCTTGGCGGGCTGCACGGACGTCCCCCGGAAGAAGCCGTCGTTCCACACCCGCATCGTCCGGTCGTGGGCCCGCATCGTGTCGGCGCGGTCGTTCAGCCACGCGGTGGTGAGGTCGGCGACGGTCCCCCCGGCCCCGTACGCGTCCTTGGCGGCGGCGGCCAGCTGCGGATAGGAGGCCTCCGGACTGGACACCATCAGCGCCTGGTACTCGTCCCCGCCGAGATTCCACTTGCTGCCGGGGAACAGACCGGCGTACTCGTTCAGCAGGTCGTCGACGATGTCGGCGGCGGCCGGCTTGGAGATGTCGACGGCACCCTTCGCCGCCACCCCCTGCGCGTTGCGCAACTGCAGATCGGGGTGGGCGGCGATGACCGCGCCCAGATGCCCGGGCGAGTCGATCTCGGGCACCACGGTGATGTGCCGGCTCGCGGCGAGGTCGACGATCTTCTTGACCTCGGCCTTCGTCAGATGCTGCTGCGAGACGATCTCGGGATGCGTGTCGGACGCGATCCGGAACCCCTGGTCGTCGGAGAAGTGCAGTCCCAGCTCGTTGAACTTCAGGTCCCCGAGCTCCCGCACCCGGTCCTCGATCCAGGCCGCGGTGAAGGGCTTGCGCGCGATGTCCAGCATGAACCCGCGCACCGGCTTGGCGGGCTCGTCCTTCACGACCCCCTCGGGCGCCGTGCCGCCGCGGTGCACCTCCTGCTTGAGCGTGCGCGTGCCGTAGAAGACACCCGCGTCGCTGGGCCCGCTGATGACGACACGCCCACCGCGCACGGTCATCGCGTACGACTCCGGGTCCGCACCCTCGTCGTCGTTCAGCGTCAGCCGTACGTCCCCGGCGCGCACGTCGTCCTTCTCGCCCGCGTACGTCAGCCCCAGCTCACCGGCGATCAGACGGCCCTCGTCGGCCAGATCGGCGTCGTTCACGACCACGCGCTCACCGCGCACCGCACGCCAGCCCGGCCCGCGCGCCGCGGTGTGGGAGCGCACGGCGGGAATGGTGCGGGGAGCCTTCGAGAGGGCGTACGACCGGTTCGGGGTCGGCTTCGGAGTCCGGTTGGGCGAGACCTCGGGCGCGGCGGCGGACCGGTCGACGGAGGGCTGCTGCCGCTGCGCCGATCCCGCCGGGCTGCTGTCGTCGCCGGAGGCCCAGAAACCCAGGCCGATCCCGAGCGCGACCGTCCCCGCCAACGCGCCCGCGACGATCATCCGCCTGCGCTTCGGGTTCTGCGTCGGAGGCCGACGCCTGTGCTGGCTCACGGCGCCAACCTATGGCCCATGGACGGCGCGGCGCGTCCACCACGCGTTCCGAAACTCTCCCCTGCGGGTGAAATTCGGGCATCCGTCGGACACGTCACGCCCACACTCGATAACGTGAGGTCACACCTCTCACAGCATCCTCTGCCGAAACACACGTGACGCCCACACACCTTCCTGGCCGAGTCGCCGCGATACCGGCGCTGCCCGAGCAGATCCGCACTCCACCGTCCACGAACGGACTGGGGGAGTTCAACACCGCGCCCGCAGACGAAGCACAGCGCCTCCTTCTGACCTGCCTCCGCAGCCTCTGCTGGTCCCACCGGGTGGCGGAACACCGCCCCTACCCGGACCTCGAGTCCCTACTCGCCGCCTCCGACGAAGCGGCCTACGACCTCTCCCCCGCCGACCTGGCGGAAGCCCTGGCCGGCGAGACATTGCCGACATTGCCGGAGGGAACGTATTCAGCTGCACATACGGCAATGAGTGCCGCACATGCAGCATACGAGGCAAAGTTCGGACACGCCTTCGTCATCTGCCCGGACGGCCTCAACCCGGCCGAGACCCTGGACCACGTCCTGGCAGGCATCCGCGCCCGCCTGTCGAACGATCCGGAGGAGGAACGGGTGATCGCGGCAGAGGAACTCCGCCGCCTGGCCAGAGGCCGCCTGCTGCAGCTCCTCGGGAGCACGGGGCTTTAGAGAGCCCCGGGCTGCGGAGAGAGCGCGGGCCCTAGATAACGGGCCATCCCACCCCAGAAGCCGCAACGCTCACCCATCCGCGTGCCACTTTGATCACACCGGTAGGCCCCCCGTAAGCGCCGAGGCGCCACACAGATAGCATGCTGGGGGCCGGTGGACCGTACCCGGCCGGGCCCGACCGACAGCACAAGCCGGCGCGGCCCCAATCCCCGCTCCCGGAGGGACTTCCGTGCCGGCTGGAACGCTGTACCGCGGCCGGGAAGGAATGTGGTCCTGGGTGGCTCATCGAGTCACCGGCGTCCTCATCTTCTTCTTCCTGTTCGTTCACGTGCTGGACACCGCTCTCGTCCGTGTCTCCCCCGAGGACTACGACAAGGTCGTAGCCACGTACAAGACCCCGATCGTTGCTGTGCTGGAGTACGGCCTCGTCGCCGCCATCCTCTTCCACGCACTGAACGGCCTGCGCGTCATCGCCGTCGACTTCTGGTCGAAGGGCCCGCGCTACCAGAAGCAGATGCTCTGGTCCGTCGTAGGCCTGTGGGTCGTGCTGATGCTCGGGGCGATCTACCCCGTCCTCGGTCACGCCGCTCGTGAACTGTTCGGGAGCTGACACCGATGGCCACCACTGAATCCACCGCGTCCGGCGTCGGCCCCGTCGAGGGCGAGTCCCTCTACGACGTCGACAACCCGGCGCCCCTCATCGAGGCCCCGCGCAAGCGCACCAAGAAGTCCCCGAAGTCCACCCGGGGCAACTTCGAGATGGCCGCCTGGCTGTTCATGCGCCTGTCCGGCATCGTGCTGGTCGTCCTGGTCCTGGGCCACCTGCTGATCCAGCTCGTGCTGGACGGCGGCGTGTCGAAGATCGGCTTCGCGTTCGTGGCCGGCCGCTGGGCGAGCCCCTTCTGGCAGGTCTGGGACCTGCTGATGCTGTGGCTCGCGATGCTGCACGGCGCCAACGGCCTGCGCACGGTCATCAACGACTACGCGGAGCGCGCGAACACCCGGCTGTGGCTCAAGGGCCTGCTCTACACCGCCACGGTGTTCACCATCCTGCTGGGCACGCTGGTGATCTTCACCTTCGACCCGAACATCCGCTAGGCACGGGGCTGCGAGAATCATGAAGATCCACAAGTACGACACAGTCATCGTCGGCGCCGGTGGCGCGGGCATGCGCGCCGCCATCGAGTCGACGAAGCGCAGCCGCACCGCCGTGCTGACCAAGCTCTACCCCACCCGCTCCCACACGGGCGCCGCGCAGGGCGGTATGGCCGCCGCGCTGGCCAACGTGGAGGAGGACAACTGGGAGTGGCACACCTTCGACACGATCAAGGGCGGTGACTACCTGGTCGACCAGGACGCCGCCGAGATCCTGGCGAAGGAGGCCATCGACTCGGTCCTCGACCTGGAGAAGATGGGCCTGCCGTTCAACCGGACGCCCGACGGGACGATCGACCAGCGCCGCTTCGGCGGTCACAGCCGTAACCACGGTGAGGCCCCCGTACGCCGCTCCTGCTACGCGGCCGACCGCACCGGCCACATGATCCTCCAGACGCTGTACCAGAACTGCGTCAAGGAGGGCGTGGAGTTCTACAACGAGTTCTACGTCCTCGACCAGCTGATCACCGAGGTCGACGGCGTGAAGCGCTCGGCCGGTGTCGTGGCGTACGAGCTGGCGACCGGCGAGATCCATGTCTTCCAGGCGAAGGCCGTGATCTACGCGTCCGGCGGCTGCGGCAAGTTCTTCAAGGTGACGTCGAACGCGCACACGCTGACCGGTGACGGCCAGGCCGCCGTCTACCGTCGCGGGCTGCCGCTGGAGGACATGGAGTTCTTCCAGTTCCACCCGACCGGCATCTGGCGCATGGGCATCCTGCTGACGGAGGGCGCCCGTGGTGAGGGCGGCATCCTCCGCAACAAGGACGGCGAGCGCTTCATGGAGAAGTACGCGCCGGTGATGAAGGACCTCGCGTCGCGAGACGTGGTGTCGAGGTCGATCTACACGGAGATCCGTGAGGGCCGCGGCTGCGGTCCCGAAGGCGACCACGTCTACCTCGACCTCACGCACCTCCCGCCGGAGCAGCTGGACGCCAAGCTCCCGGACATCACCGAGTTCGCGCGCACGTACCTCGGTATCGAGCCGTACACGGACCCGATCCCGATCCAGCCCACCGCGCACTACGCCATGGGCGGCATCCCGACGAACGTCGAGGGTGAGGTCCTCACGGACAACACGACGGTCGTCCCGGGCCTGTACGCGGCCGGCGAGGTCGCCTGTGTCTCGGTGCACGGCGCGAACCGTCTGGGCACGAACTCCCTCCTGGACATCAACGTGTTCGGCCGCCGGGCCGGCATCGCCGCGGCGGAGTACAGCCAGAAGGCGGACTTCGTCGAGCTCCCGGAGAACCCGGCGGAGCTGGTGGTCGGCCAGGTGGAGGCGCTGCGCTCCTCCACGGGCACCGAGCGCGTGGCGGTCCTGCGCCGCGAGCTGCAGGAGACCATGGACGCGAACGTCATGGTGTTCCGCACCGAGCAGACGATCAAGACCGCGGTCGAGAAGATCGCCGAGCTGCGCGAGCGCTACAAGAACGTCTCGATCCAGGACAAGGGCAAGCGGTTCAACACCGACCTGCTTGAGGCCGTCGAGCTGGGCAACCTGCTCGACCTGGCCGAGGTCATGGCGGTGTCGGCCCTGGCCCGCAAGGAGTCCCGCGGCGGTCACTACCGCGAGGACTACCCGAACCGCGACGACGTCAACTTCATGCGCCACACCATGGCGTACCGCGAGGTGGGCGACGACGGCACCGAGTCCATCCGTCTCGACTACAAGCCGGTCGTCCAGACCCGCTACCAGCCGATGGAGCGTAAGTACTGATGGCAACCCCCGTTCTGGACAAGGCGGACGCGGCCGGCGAGCCCGAGCCCGGCTTCGCCGACTCCCCGTACATCACGGTCACCCTTCGCGTCCGCCGCTTCAACTCCGAGGTCTCGGCGGAGGCCACCTGGGAAGACTTCCAGCTGGAGATCGACCCCAAGGAGCGCGTCCTCGACGCCCTCCACAAGATCAAGTGGGACATCGACGGCACGCTGACCTTCCGCCGTTCCTGCGCGCACGGCATCTGCGGCTCGGACGCGATGAGGATCAACGGCAAGAACCGTCTTGCCTGCAAGACCCTCATCAAGGACATCAACCCCGCGAAGCCGATCACGGTCGAGCCCATCAAGGGCCTGACGGTCCTGAAGGACCTGGTCGTCGACATGGACCCGTTCTTCCAGGCGTACCGCGACGTCATGCCCTTCCTCATCACGAAGGACACGAACGAGCCGACGCGTGAGCGTCTGCAGACGGCCGAGGACCGCGAGCGCTTCGACGACACGACGAAGTGCATTCTCTGCGCCGCCTGCACGTCCTCGTGCCCGGTCTTCTGGAACGACGGCCAGTACTTCGGCCCGGCCGCCATCGTCAACGCGCACCGCTTCATCTTCGACTCGCGCGACGAGGCCGGCGAGCAGCGCCTGGAGATCCTCAACGACCGTGACGGCGTGTGGCGTTGCCGCACGACCTTCAACTGCACGGACGCCTGCCCGCGCGGCATCGAGGTCACGAAGGCGATCCAGGAGGTGAAGCGAGCGCTCATCACGCGCCGCTTCTGATCTCCGTTCTCGTACGGTTCGCCGTTCTTCCACGGTGATGTGAGCCCCGTCCCCGGTTTCGTACCGGGGCGGGGCTCACTCGCGTCCGCACCACTGAATCACCGGTTCCGGCCGCCTTCCCACCTATTCTGACGGTATGTCAGATGACCAGTCGTACGAACTGCTCGGATTCGACAACGTCCTGCTGCCCGTCGGGGACCTCGGCACGGCGGTCGACTTCTTCGAGCGCGCCGGGTTCGCGGTGGGCTTTCGGTTCGACGAGGCCGGGATCGCGCTGCTGAAGGTCGGGGGCGAGACGCCCGGGATCCTGCTGCGACAGGAGGAGGGGCTGGGGCATCGGCCACCGCCGTGGCCCTCACCGCGCCTGTGGGTCGAGGTGACCGACGCGCGGGCGGCGGCCCGCGCGCTCGCCGCGGTGGGCATCGCACCCCTGGACGAGCCCTTCTCCGTGGCCACCGGCTGGACCGTCGAGATCGCCGACCCATGGGGGAACGTCATCGGATTCACCGACTACAGCAAGCGCCCGGAGCTGGGCCGCCGCCCCTGACGCCATTGAGGCCCTCTCCAGCTTGAACGCGTTCAAAAACAGGTCTACAGTCATCTCTGTCAGCGTTTTGAACGCGTTCAAGAAGAGGTGGGGCATGGACCGCACGGTCGTCGCCTACGTCATATACCTGCTGGTCAGCATCGCGCTGACCATCTGGGTGGCCCGCACGCTCAGCCGCAACGGGCGGATCTTCCTCGCCGACGTGCTGCAGGGGAACGAGAAGCTCGCCGAGGCCGTCAACCACCTCCTGGTGGTCGGCTTCTACCTCGTGAACCTCGGCTTCGTCGCCCTCTACCTGAGCGGCAACGAGACCATCGAGGACACCCGCCAGATCTTCGAGGCCCTGTCGACCAAGCTCGGCGTGGTGCTGCTGGTGCTCGGCGTGATGCACCTGGGCAACGTGTACGTCCTCAACCGGATCCGGCGGCGTGGGCTGATGGAGCGGGAGCAGGTGCCCCCGGTCGCGCCGCAGGACTGGGTCGGGGCGTGAGGGACATGAGCACCCCCACGGCGGACCGGGTCCCGGTCCGCCGGCTCACCCTCCTGTACGACGCCGAGTGCTCGCTGTGCACCTTCCTGCGCGACTGGCTCGTACGACAGCCGCAGCTCGTGCCGTTGGAGCTCCTGCCCGCCGGATCGGAGCAGGCCCGGCGCCGCTTTCCCGCGCTCGACCACCGCGCCACCCTCGACGACATCACCGTCGTCGGCGACGCGGGTCAGGTCTACCGCTCCGCCGCCGCCTGGATCGTCACCCTGTGGGCACTGCGCGAACACCGGCCGCTCGCCCACCGGCTCAGCACACCGGCGGGGGCGAAGCTCGCCAAAGGAGCGGTGCTGGCTGCGGCGAAGTGGCGGGGCGCGCAGCGGGGCAGGCAGGTGTACCGCAGTGCGGACGGGTGGGCCTACGACCCGAGGCAGGGCTGGACGTACAGCGCACCCGGCTGTGACGGCAGCTCCTGCGTCACCCCGTAGGCTGTCCTTCCGTGCCTGCGAAGAACGACGGCCCCGACGGGGGCGGCAACCCGACCAAGTCCGAGCAGACCCGTGCGCTGATCCTGGAGACCGCGATGCGGCTGTTCCAGGAGCGGGGCTACGAGAAGACGACGATGCGGGCCATCGCCCAGGAGGCCGGGGTCTCCGTCGGCAACGCGTACTACTACTTCGCCGGCAAGGAACACCTGATCCAGGGCTTCTACGACCGGCTCGCCGCCGAGCACCGGGTGGCTATCCGGGAGGTCCTGGACCGGGAGACCGATCTGGAGGCGCGGCTCGCGGGCGTCCTGAAGGCGTGGCTGGACATCGCGACGCCGTACCACGAGTTCGCGGTGCAGTTCTTCAAGAACGCCGCCGATCCGGACAGCCCGCTCAGCCCCTTCTCCCCCGAGTCGGAGCACGCGCGCATGGAGGCGATCTCCGTCCACCGCGAGGTGCTGGCGGGGGCGACGAAGACCAAGGTTCCGGACGAACTCCGGGATGTCCTGCCCGAGTTGATGTGGCTCGCCCAGATGGGGCTCGTGCTGTACTGGATCTTCGACCGGACGGACGGGCGGGAGCGCAGCTACCGGCTGGCCGAGCGGGGGGCGCGGCTGACGGCTCGCGGTGTGTCGCTGGCCCGGTTCCGGGTGCTGCGGCCGCTGGTGCGCGAGGTGCACGAGCTGTTCACGGACTTCCTGCCGGGGATGACCAGGGTGCTGCCGGATCCGGGGGGCAGGGAGAAGCGCGGCGAGTGATCACTTTCGGGTGAAGCGGTTCGAACGGGACACCTGGTCCTCCGCCTGCCTACGATGATGCTCTCGACACCAGCCCACAGGAGGCACGCGATGTCCGCAGCATCCGTCGAGCGGCCCCACGGCGACCGTCCGCTGATCGCGGAGGCGAACCGGCTCATGGAGCGGCTTCCGGGTTACCGCGTCGAGATCATCGGAGGCCAGATCCTCGTGGCTCCGCCCCCGGACGGCCCTCATGGCGATGTCCTGACCGACCTCCTGCTGCTTTTCGCGAGCGCGGGTCTGCACGGAGTGGAGTCGAGGCTGATCCAGGGCCTGGGCCTATGGCTGCCGACCGGCACCGAGGACTACTGCATCCCCGATCTCTCCCTGGTCGACGCCGATTACCAGGACCACCTCGCCGAGAACAACTGCTACGACCCCGTCTGTTTCCGCCTGGTCCTGGAGGTGACCTCCAGCAACTACCGCACCGACCTGCGCGACAAGGTCAAGGCGTACGCGAGCGGCAAGATCCCGGTCTACGTCATCGTCGACCGCAAGCACCAACGCCTCCACGTCCTCACCGGCCCCGCCGGGGATGCCTACGAGAACCACCGCCCGTACTCTCCCGGCGAGACCGTCACACTGCCCGCGTCGATCGGCGCCGAGGTCACCCTCGACGTCGACCGGATCCTCAAGGCCGCGCAGCAGAAGGCTAATTGACCGCGTCCACCTCCCCTTCCGCCAGCTCCACGTCGTACACCTGCGGTCCGTCCGCCACCACGACGTGTGCCGCGCGGGAGCCGTAGGACGTCGCGGTCGTCGCCAGCAGATACGTCCCCGGAGCCGGCACCGACACGATGTACGAGCCGTCCGCCAGCGACGTCACCCGGTCCAGCTGGCGTCCGCCCTTCGACAGCAGCGTCACCGAGGCGCCGTCCACCGGCTCACCGTCGGCGGTGCGGATGAAGCCGTGGACCACCGAGGCAGGGCCCTCCGCGGCCGACGACGAGGCCTCCGCGTCCTCCTTCGGCTCGACCGCCAGGTGCGGCAGCCGCTTCTCCAGCCACGCCGGCAGCCACCAGTTGGAGTCGCCGAGCAGATGCATCGCGGCCGGCACCAGAGCCGTACGGAGGATGAACGCGTCCAGGGCCACGGCGGCGGCCAGGCCCACGCCCGCCGTCGCCGCCCCCGAGTCGCCGCTCAGGACGAACGCCAGGAACACGCAGACCATGATCAGGGCCGCGGAGTTGATGACCCGGCTGGTCTCCGCGAGGCCGACGCGCACCGCGCGCGCGTTGTCCCGCGTGTGCACCCACTCCTCGTGCATCCGGCTCACCAGGAACACCTGGTAGTCCATCGACAGCCCGAACAGCAACGACAGCATGATGACGGGCAGGAAGGCGTTGATCGGGCCCTCCTTGCCGAGGCCGAGCAGGTCCAGGCCCCAGCCCCACTGGAAGACCGCGACGAGGACGCCGAAGGAGGCGGCCGCGGCGATCAGGTTCATCAGAGCCGCCGTCAGCGGGACCACCAGGGAGCGGAAGGCGACCAGCAGGAGCAGGAACCCGAGGCCGATGATCGTCGCGATGAACAGGGGCAGGCGGTCGCCCGTGACCGACGCGAAGTCCTTCGAGACGGCTGTCACGCCGCCCACGTGCGCCTGCGCACCGGCCCGCGGGATCACGTCGTCCCGCAGCGTGTCGATCAGGTCGTCCGTCTCCTTGGACTGCGGTGACGTCTTCGGCACGACCTGGATGACCGTCACGCCCTTCGCGGGCGGCAGTGCGGCGACCCGGGCGACCCCCGGTGTCGACTGGATGCCCTTGACGAGGGTGGCGGTGTCGCCGCTCTCGGAGACCACCTGGAGCGGGCCGTTGAAGCCGGGCCCGAAGCCCTCGGCCAGCAGGTCGTACGCCTTCCTGGTGGTCGTCGACGCGTCGTCGTTGCCCTGGTCGGTGGCGCCGAGGCGGAGTGACAGCACGGGGATGGCGAGGACGGCCATCACGACCAGGGCGAGGGCGGCGATCCTGCGGGGGCGCTTCTGCACGTTCGACGACCAGCGTGCCGCCATGCCGCTCACCCCCTCCGGCTCGGGCCCACTGGCCGCGAGCCGGCGGCGCTGGCGGCGGCTGAGGACGCGTGGGCCGAGGAGGCCGAGCAGGGCCGGGAGCAGGGTGGTGGCCGCCAGCACGCTCAGCACGACCGTGATCGAGGTGCCGATGACCACGCCGTCCAGGAAGTGCAGTCGCGTCACGAGCATGCCGGCGAGCGCGATGCACACCGTGCCGCCCGCGAACAGCACCGCCCGACCCGAGGTGTTGAGCGCCGTGACGGCCGCCTCCTCGGGGGCCAAGCCGCGTTGGATGCCGCGCCGGTGCCGGGTGACGATGAACAGGGCGTAGTCGATGCCGACGCCGAGGCCGATCAGGGACGCGAGCAGCGGGGCTATGTCGGGGATGTCGGTGGCGTGGCTGATGAGTTGGGTGGAGAAGAGGCCCATGCCGACGCCGAAGACCGCGATGGCGATCGGCAGCAGCATCGCGAAGAGCGAGCCGAAGGCGAGGAACAGCACGACGGCCGCCGCGACGATGCCGACCATCTCCGACAGGCCCTGTGGCGGCTCCTGGACCCGCTGGATGGCCTGCCCGCCCAACTCGACCTGCAGTCCGCCGCGTTCGGCGTCCCGCGCGGTGTCGATGACGTTCTGGACGAGGTCCTTGGGCACCTCGTTCGCGCGTTGGGTGAAGGTCAGCTGGGCGTACGCGATCCTGCCGTCGCCGCTGATCTGGGCCGCGCCCCGGGCTCCGGCGTAGGCGCTGGTCACCTCACCGACGCCGGACATCTTCGCGATTCTGTCCAGGGCCGGCTGGATCCGGTCCTTCACCGCCCGGTCCTTCACCGAGCCGCCGTCGACCTTCCACACCACCGTGTCGGTGTCGCCCGAGGTGTTCGGGAAGGCCTTCTCCATCAGGTCGTACGCGCTCTTGGAGTCCGTGTCGGGGAGGGAGAACACGTTCGCGTAGTTCGTGCCCGCCGCGGAGGCCGAGAAGCCCAGCCCGAACAACGCCCCCACCCACAGCAACAGGACCACCAGCCGGTGCCGATAGCACCACCGTGCCAATGCCGCCACGTTCAACGCTCCTTTGTCGGTCGTCGGTTGGTCCCCCAGGTCCTGGGCACCAGGATTGGCGGCGGCACGCACGCGTGGACACCGGGCGCCCATGACTCTCAAGGAACTCCAAAGACCGATCCGGCCCGACTGTCAGTGGGCCGCCCGATACTGGGGGCATGACGACGGCTCCAGGCACCGTGCTGGTGGTGGAGGACGAACCGAGCATCGCGGACGTCCTCGCCATCGCCCTGCGCTACCACCGGTTCGAGGTGATGATCGCGGGCACCGTCCGCGAGGCCCTGGCGCTGGCCGAGCGCACCCGGCCGGACGCGGCGCTGCTCGACGTCATGCTCCCGGACGGGGACGGGCGGGCCCTGGGCCGCGAGCTGCGCGCGAGGCGGCCCGACCTGGCGCTGGTGTTCCTCACCGCCCGCGACTCGCCCGCGGAGGTGGTCGGCGCGCTCGGCTTCGGCGACGACTACATCACCAAGCCGTTCAACATCGACGAGGTCGTCGCCCGCGTCACCGCGGTCCTGCGGCGCACCCGCACGGCCGACGTCCTGCCGCAGCGGCCACCCCTGAGGTACGGCGACCTGGAGCTGGACGAGACGACGTACAGCGTCCACCGCGCGGGCCGCACCGTCGAACTCACCCCCACCGAGTACGCCCTGCTGCGCTTCCTCGTGCGCAACGGCGGCCGGATCGTGCCCAAGGAGCAACTCCTGCGCCACGTCTGGCAGTACGAGCACACGCCGCCCGAGTCGACCGTGGTCGAGACGTACATCAGCTATCTGCGCCGCAAGCTGGACGCCCTGGGGCCACCGATGATCACCACGCGGCGCGGTGTGGGATACGGGCTGGCATGAGGACCCCACGCATCCGCTGCAAGCGTGGCGTGCACTCCCTGCGCGCCAAGCTGACCCTGGCGAACGTCGCCCTGCTCGCCCTCGGCATCGCGGCGACCACCGCCGTCAGCCTCATGGGCATGCGGTACTACCTGCTCGGGCAGGTCGACACCCAGCTGACCCGGATGCGTGACTCGCTGGGTCAGTCGCAGCTCACGATCCGGCAGATCGACTCGCTGAGCGCCCTGGGATTCGTCCGCGACCGGCTGGTCCCGGACGGCACGAACAAGGAGCGGTCGTCACCGGGCTCGATCTACACCGCCGTCGACCGCCACGGGGCTGCCGTCGGTCTTCTGGGCGTCAGGCCCACCGAGGCGCAGCTCGGCCTGGCCCACTCGGTCCACGACGCCAAGGCGCTCGCCCGGGACTCCGATCCGCACGACGTGACGGTGCACGGCGACTCGTACCGGGTCACCGCCGTGCGTCTGTCCGACGGCAAGTACGTCCTCATGGCCACCTCGACCGAGGCCCTGCACGCGGGCATGAGCAAGGCCCTCCGGCTCGATTTCGCCGTCGGCGGACTGCTGCTGGCGCTGCTGGCCTGTCTGACGCTGTTCAGTGTGCGGCGCCGGATGCTGCCGCTGGAGGACATGGTGGAGACGTCGTCGGCGATCGCCGAGGGCGACCTGACCCAGCGCATCCCCTCCAGCACCCATCCGACGCAGGAGGTCGAGCAGCTGCGCCTCGCCCTCAACTCCATGCTCCACCAGGTCGAGTCGGCGTACCGCACGCGCGAGCACAGCGCGGCCCAGCTGCGCCGCTTCGTCGCCGACGCCTCGCACGAGCTGCGCACCCCGCTGTCCGCGATACGCGGTTATCTCCAGCTGTACGACAGGGGCATGCTCAGTGATCCCGACGAGCGCAAGCGCGCCTGGGAGCGGGTGCTGGCGGAGACGGACCGGATGGGGCGGCTGGTGGACGAGCTGCTCACCCTGGCCCGGCTCGACCAGCAGCCCGAACTGCGCTTCAGGAACGTCGACCTGAGCCGTCTGGTACGGGACGCGGCCGAGGACCTGCGGGCGCAGCAGCCGGAGCGGCCCATCACGGTGGGCGCCGACGGCGCCCTGCTGGTGCACGCCGACGAGTCGGGGCTCAGACAGGTGCTGGGCAACCTGGTGGGCAACGCCCGCACGCACACGCCCGCGGATGCGCCGGTGCGGCTGGACGTGGAGCGGAAGAACGGGGTCGTTCGGGTGTGCGTCGCGGACGAGGGTCCGGGGCTCGGCTGCGAGGACGCGGCGCGGATCTTCGACCGCTTCTTCCGGGCCGCCGGGGGCGCGGGCAGCGGGCTGGGGCTGGCGATCGTGCAGGGCGTGGTGCAGGCGCACGGCGGGGAGGTGGCGGTGCGCACCTCGCCGGGCGACGGTCTGGCGGTGACGGTCACGCTGCCGGCGCGGCCCGCCGCAGGGTCGGCGCACTCCCCGTAACTCCCTTGCACACCTCAGGCGTTGGCGATGACGAGCGCCCACACCGTCTTGCCGTGGCTCCCCCTGCTCCACACTCCCCAGGCCGCCGCGACGTGCTCCACCAGATGCAGCCCGCGGCCGGTCTCCTCCCCCTCGCGGACCAGCCGCAGCCGGGGCTCCGTCCGGCCCTCGTCCGACACCTCTATGAGACAGGAGCCGTCCGCGAGCGCCGTCACGGCCACCTCGAACTCCCGCTCAAGGAGCGGCCCGTGGCGTACGACGTTGGTCGCCAGCTCGGACACCAGCAGCACCGCGTCCGCCAGCGCGGGATCACCCGGCCGATGTCCCCAGTCGGCCAGATGGTCCCGGACCCGGCGCCGGGCCAGACCGACGGAAGCCGGATGCCGGGGCAACCGGAAGGAGTTGCGTCTCAACACCTTTGCTCCTCACCCCACACACACCTCCGCCACATCGTCCTGCGTGGAGTGAGCCTTCGGCGTGTCTCGGGCGAATGTCAATGCCGCGAGTTCGCGTCAGATCCAGGTGAGGCTCCAGAGCCGGAACACGCCGGTGCCGTCGTCGAGGTACTGGCCGCCGCCGACGTCCTCGTTGCTGAGGACGTACTCCTTGCCCTGCCACAGCGGGATGACCGGCACATCGCGGGCGGCGTCGCGCTGCAGCGTGATGAAGTCCGAGGCGGCGTCCTCACGGTCGGCGTACTGCCGGCTCTGCTGGATCAGCCGGTCGACGCCCCCGTCGCTGTAACCGGTCTTCATGGTGGAGCCGGTGCCGACGAGCGGGGCACCGAAGGTGTCCGCGTCCGGGTAGTCGGCGACCCAGCCGACGGCGTACGCGTCCAGCTTTCCGGACGCCCAGCGCTCCTGGAAGGCGGTCCACTCGTAGCCCTTGAGAGTCACCTTGAACAGCCCGCCGGCCTCCAGCTGCTTCTTGAGCGCCGTGGCCTCCTCCTCGGAGGAACCACGGTTCTTGGCGTAGCCGTAGGTGAAGCGGACGGGCGCCGTCACACCGGCCTCGGTGAGCAGGGCCTTCGCCCTCTTCACGTCCTGCCTGGGGTAGGCGTCGAAGAACGACGTGGTGTGGCCGGTGATGCCCGTCGGGATCAGCGAGTACAGCGGGGCGACGGTCCCGTCGTACACCGTGGCGGCCAACTGCTCGCGGTTGACCAGCCAGGCCATGGCCTGCCGGACCCTGACGTCGTGCAGGGGCGAGCTGGCGCGGGTGTTGAGGTAGAGGTTGCGGGTCTCGGAGCTGTCGGACTCGGACAGACGCCGGCCGGGGTCGCTCGCCGAGAGCCCGGACAGGACCTTGGGCGGCAGCTGGCGGGTGGCGACGTCGATCCGCTTCGCGTCCCAGGCCTTGTCGAGGGCGTCCGAGTCGACGTAGTAGAGCAGGTCTACGGGCCGGCCGGTGTCCTTGAGGGCGCCCTTGTAGTCCTCGTTCGGCGCGAGAACGGCCTTCTTGCCCTTCGTGTACTCCGTCAGCTCGTACGGTCCGGTGCCGTCCACGCCGGCGTCGGTGCGCAGGCCGTCCTTCGGGTACTTGGTGCTGTCGACGATCGAGCCGGCCCCGGTGGCCACCTTGAACGGGAAGGTGGCGTCGGGCGAAGACAGGTGGAAGGTGACGGTCAGGCCGTTCGCGCTCACCGAGCGGAGCGTGCTGAACAGGGAGGACGGGCCGACGTCCGACTTGATCGCCTTGACCCGGTCGAAGGAGAACTTGACGTCCTCGGCGGTCATCGTGCGACCGCCGGGGAAGGTGAGCCCCGACTTCAGCCTGCAGCTGTACGTGGTCAGTTGCCTGCCTCTGAAGCCGCAGCTCTGGGCCGCGTCGAGCACCGGCGAGGTGCCGCCCGGCTCGAAGGTCAGCAGTGACTGGAACACGTTGCTGAACAACGCCCAGGAGCCCGCGTCGTAGGCGCCGGCCGGATCGAGCGCCGTGACCTCGTCCGTCGTGCCGACCCGGATGGTCTTTCCGGTGTCCTCCTGCGACGGCAGCAGTTGCCAGCCGCCCACTCCCACGCCCGCAAGTACCAGAAGCGACGCGAGAATGCGCATGCGAACCGAACGCATCGGTTTGCCCTCCCCCGCCCCGAAGGGCCCCCACCCCAAGCGCCACCCCCTAGTGGCGCGGCTCACCTAATCACACGTGTTTCAGCTGAGGGAAGAGGGATCTGGTGAGTTGAGACCGAAGTTGCCGCAAGGGGTTTCCGCCACGTTTCACAGCGCCGTCACAGGATCCGTCCTGTCCCGGATGGTCGTGCAAGCGGTCACCACGGACGGCGCGGGACCGTCAGGCTCGCGTCGAGGCCAGTTCGATCACCGTGATGTCCGACGGCGCCCCCACGCGCGTGGGCGGTCCCCAGGCGCCCGCGCCGCGGCTGACATACAACTGTGTGTCGCCGTAGCGCTCCAGGCCCGCGACGGTCGGATTCGCGGCCGCGGCGACGAAGTTGCCGGGCCAGAGCTGGCCGCCGTGGGTGTGGCCGGAGAGCTGCAGGTCGACGCCGTGCCTGACGGCGTCGTGGATCTGGACCGGCTGGTGGGCGAGGAGTACGCACGCGCGTGCCGTGTCCCGGTCGCCGAGCGCCTTGGCGAAGTCGGGGCCCTGGCCCTCGCTCTCGCCCGCGATGTCGTTGACACCGGCGAGGTCGAACCAGGGCAGTTCGGTACGGGCGTTCTCCAGCGGGTGCAGCCCGAGCCGCCGCACCTCCTCGACCCACTGCTCGGCGCCGGAGAAGTACTCGTGGTTGCCGGTGACGAAGTAGGAGGGCGCGTTCAACTGCGCCAGCGGTGCCGCCGCCGGGCCCAGGTTCTTCACGCTGCCGTCCACCAGGTCGCCGACGACCGCGACGATGTCCGGCTGGGTGGAGTTGATCGTGTCGACGACCTTCTGCGCGAAGCCCCGGCCGAGGATCGGGCCCAGGTGGATGTCACTGACCACCGCGATGCGGTAACCGTGCGCCGCGCGCGGGAGTTTGGCCAGCGGCACGGTGACGCGCTTCACACTCGGGCCGCGCAGGACGCCGTACGTGCCGTAGCCGACCGTCCCCACGGCGGCAGCAGCGGCGGCCCCGGCGACGACCCGGGAGACGAAGAGGCGACGCGAGGGCTGCGGGGCGGACTCCGGCCCGGTCCCGGCCGTCTGCCCGGGCTCCGGCGCCTTCGGGGGTACGGATCCTGCGGGCACCGGCTGCGTCTGCGGTACGGCGGCGGCCTCCGTGGCACGCGCCCGCCGCTCCAGCAGGCGGCGCAGCACCGGCCGTACGACCTCGCCCGCCACCACGCCCAGCAGCAGGTAGACCGACAGCGCGAGCCACAGGAAGCCCGGCCAGGCCAGGACCTGCTGGAGCCAGAAGGGCGCGCCGGCGCGCTCGGTGACGAGGGCCCCGACGGCGAGCAGCCAGCCGCCCGTGATCACCGCCGCACCCGCTCGACGGGCGAGGCCCGGACCCCGGGTCGTGTCGCGGAACAGACGGCGCCAGAGGTACCAGTTGCCCGCGACGAGAACGCCCAGGGCCAGCACTCCGAAGACGATGACCACCGTGCTGTGACCCCCCGTGCGGGTTCCGTCGTTCTGTTCAGCTTTGTCGGTTATGACGTCTGGCGCAAAGCGCGCAGTCCGCGCAACCCGATGCCCCCGATGACCGTCCCCAATACGAAGGAGACGACAGCGAGCGTCAGGTGCACCCAGAAGTACGCCGTCGGATGGCCGTCGTCGAAGGCGAGGCCGCTGCCGTCCTTGACCAGGTTCTTTACGAAAGTGACCCAGATGACCCAGCTCCACACCCCGAAGGCGAGCAGGAACCAGGAGACGGGGCGACTGAGCTTCATGCGTTCAGTATCGCCGCCACCCGTTCCGTTCCGTGGCCGGGGTGGGGTGGGAGGCGGGACTTCACGCCGTGTGGCATGTACGTTCTCGTCCGTGCCCGCACCCCAGAAGACCGTCAGGCGATCCCTGCTGGTCACCTCCGCCGCCCTGTCCTCGCTCGCGCTGACCGCGCCCGTCGCCCTCGCGGCCCCCAGTCCCTCCACGAGTCCGTCGGCCACTCCCCCGGCGAACATGTCGAGCGTGGGCGGCACCCGTCTCGGGCAGCCGGGGACCCAGGTGGACCTCGGCAGGGGCGCACCGGTGCTCCCCAAGGACATCACCGCGCGCTCCTGGGTCGTCGCGGACGCCGAGTCGGGCGAGGTGCTCGCCGCGCACAACGCGCACTGGCGGCTGCCCCCGGCGAGCACGATGAAGATGCTGTTCGCGGACACGGTGCTGCCGAAGTTCCCGAAGACCCAGAAGCACAAGGTCGTGCCCACCGACCTGGCGGGCATGGGCGCCGGCTCCAGCATGGTCGGGATAAAGGAGGGCGAGACGTACTCCGTGCGCGATCTGTGGCTCGGCGTCTTCCTGCGCTCCGGCAACGACGCGGTGCACGTCCTGTCGGCGATGAACGACGGCGTCGACAACACCGTCAAGGAGATGAACGAGCACGCCGAGGAGCTCCAGGCCCTCGACACGAACGTGGTCACACCCGACGGCTACGACGCCCCCAAGCAGGTCTCGTCCGCGTACGACCTGACGCTGTTCGCCCGCTCCGGGCTGCAGAAGAAGGACTTCCGCGACTACTGCTCGACGGTGCGGACCGCGTTCCCCGGTGAGACGAAGAAGGGCGAGAAGGGCAAGTCGGTCCGCGATTCCTTCGAGATCCAGAACACCAACCGGCTGCTGACGGGCGACTCCGACGTCGACGTCTACCCGGGCATCGCGGGCGTCAAGAACGGCAACACGACGAACGCGGGCGCGACCTTCACCGGTGTCGCCGAGCGGGGCGGCAGGGTGCTGCTCGTCACCGTCATACACCCCGAGAAAAACGAGCACAACGAGGTCTACAGGGAGACCGCCAAGCTCTTCGACTGGGGCTTCAAGGCGGCCGGGAAGGCGAAGCCGATCGGCGCGCTGGTGGCGCCGAAGAGCGCGGAGGCGAGCGCTCAGCCGGGCGCGAACGCGACGGCGGGCCAGGCGGGCGGGGCCGGTGCCACGTCGGGCAAGCCGGTGGCGAGCGACTCGACTCGGGTCCGCTCCGGCGGCATGGGAGTCGCCCTCGCCATAAGCGGTGGGGCGCTGGTGCTGCTCGCGGCGGCCGCGTTCCTGGTCAACCGCCGCTGGCCGCTGCCGGATCTGGTACGTCGCCGGACTCGTCCGTGAGCACCTCCTGCTCCTTGCTCTGCGTCGCCGTCCACGCGGCGCAGAACAGGACCAGTTTCGCGGTGAAGTTGATCCACAGCAGCAGCGCCACGGGTACGCCGAACGCGCCGTACATGCTCTTCGCGGCCACGCCCTGCATATAGCCGCTCAGCAGCGCCTTCAGCAGTTCGAAGCCGACCGCGCCGATCAGCGCGGCGACCATCAGCCGGTGGCGCGACGGTTCGACGCCGGGCAGCAGCGTGAGGACGTACAGGAGCAGCAGGAAGTCGGCCAGCACGGAGACGGCGAAGGCGGCGACGTACAGCAGGATCCCGCCCCAGCCGCCCTTCTCGAGGCCTATCTGCCTGGTGATCCAGCCGACCATCGCGGAGGCGACGGTGGAGGTGGCGAGCGTGACCAGTACAGCGCCGCCCATGCCCACGAGGATCCCCAGGTCCTTGGCCTTGCGCAGGATGGGGTTCTCCTCCTCGTCGGGCAGCTCCCACACCGCGCGCAGACAGTCCCGCATGGAGCCCGCCCAGCCGATGCCGGTGAGCAGCAGCACAGCGCCCGCGATGAGGCCGATGGTGCCGGCGTTGTCGACCAGGTTGTGGATGTCGAGCTGGTCGGAGATGCCGGGAACCTGTTCGGCGATCTTGTCCTGGAGGTCGCTCTGCTGCTGCTTGCTGAGCGTGGAGGCGGCGATCGCGGCGGCCACGGTGAGCAGCGGGAACAGCGCGACGAAGCTGGTGAACGTCATCGCGGCGGCGAGCCTCGCCCACTTCACCCGGTCCAGACGCTCGTACGACCGCCACGCGTGCGTGAGCGTCAGGCGCGCCAGCAGCGGCCCGACGACGGGGAGCTTCTTCAGCCAGTCCATGATCCGACTCTGCCCTCGGTACGGAAGACCAATGTGTGAGTACCCCGAATGCGCCCGACAGGCGCCGGGATATGGGCCGACATCCCTTTAGTCACCAATTTCGGGGAGACGGGTCATGTTCCCTGCGAGTCGGCCACGCGGGGACGAATAGAAACAAATTGGCGATATAGGGGCGATACGGTCGCAGGTATGTCTGCCGACACCGTTCCCGTCACCGTGACGGGCCCGGGGCCTGTCCGACCTGCCCCGCCGTCCCGCCGTCTCGCCCTCTAGCCAGACACCTAGGAGCTGCTGCCGTGAAGGACGCCCTCGGCCTCCCCCAGTCCCTGCTCGTCCTCGGCGGTACGTCCGAGATCGCGCTCGCCACCGCACGCCGGCTGATCGCGCGCCGCACGCGCACGGTGTGGCTCGCGGGACGCCCCTCGGCCGCCCTGGAACAGGCCGCCGAGCAGTTGCGCGGTCATGGTGCCGACGTGCACACCGTCGCCTTCGACGCGCTCGACCCCGACGCCCACGAGACCGCCCTCGGCAAGGTCTTCACCGAGGGCGATGTCGACATGGTGCTGCTCGCCTTCGGGATCCTGGGTGACCAAGCGCGCGACGAGCGCGAACCGGCCGCCGCGGTGCGCGTCGCGCAGACCAACTACACGGGTGCGGTGTCGGCGGCGCTGGTGAGCGCACGCGCGCTGCAGACGCAGGGGCACGGCTCACTGGTGGTGCTCTCCTCCGTCGCCGGCGAGCGGGCCCGCCGCAGCGACTTCATCTACGGCTCCAGCAAGGCCGGCCTGGACGCCTTCGCGCAGGGGCTTGGCGACGCGCTGCACGGCACGGGCGCGCACGTCATGGTCGTACGCCCCGGGTTCGTCCGGTCGAAGATGACCGCCGGCCTTCCGCGGGCACCGTTCGCGACGACACCGGAGGCGGTCGCGACGGCCGTCGAACTCGGGCTGCGGCGACGCTCGGAGACGGTGTGGGTGCCAGGCGTGCTCCGCGTGGTGATGGCGGCGCTGCGGCATCTGCCGCGGGACGTGTTCCGGCGGCTGGCCCTGTAGTCGATCAGCGGGTCGGCAGGGACCCGCGCTCCACGTGCCCCGCCTGCGGCGGCACCACCGAGCCCCCGAAGGCGTACTCGCGCAGCTTGCGCCACACGCCGTCGGGACCCTGCTCGTAGAGCGCGAAGCCGGTGCACGACCAGTCGGCCTCGTAGTCGGCGAGTTCCGCGAAGGCGCGGTCCATGGCCTCTTCGTCGATGCCGTGCGCGACCGTGACGTGCGGGTGGTACGGGAACTGCAGCTCGCGCGGCACGGGTCCGGAGGCGTCACGGACCTGCTGCTGCAGCCAGGTGCAGGCCTCGGCGCCCTCGGCGACCCGCACGAAGACGACGGGTGACAGGGGCCGGAAGGTGCCGGTGCCGGACAGCCGCATCGGGAAGGGCCGGCCGACCGCCGCGACCTCGGTCAGATGTGCCTCGACGGCCGACAGGTCACTGCCGTCGACCTCCGTCGGCGGCAGCAGGGTGACGTGCGTGGGGATGCCGTGAGCCGCGGCGTCGCCGAAGCCCGTGCGCAGCTGTTGGAGCAGGCTGCCGTAAGGCTCCGGGACCGCGATCGACACGCCGATCGTTACGGTCCCCACGTCGTCTCCTGTCGTCGTGACGGATTTGTTCTCAGCCGTCGGCTATCGACTGTAAGGCCACGGCTGTGTCGTGGGCAGGCGCAACCGGAGTGATGTGCAGCGCTCTGCCGAGTGGTACGTGTGTGCGGTGGTGCGCGTCAGTGCTTCGCGGGCAGGAAGCCCACCCGGTCGTACGCCTGGGAAAGGGTCTCCGCGGCGACGGCGCGCGCCTTCTCCGCGCCCTTGGCCAGGATCGAGTCGAGCGTCTCCGAGTCGTCCAGGTACTGCTGGGTGCGCTCCTTGAAGGGCGTCACGAACTCGACCATCACCTCGGCGAGGTCCGTCTTGAGCGCGCCGTACATCTTGCCCTCGTAGTCCCGCTCCAGTTCGGCGACCGACTTGCCCGTGAGGGTCGAGTAGATGGTGAGCAGGTTGCTGACGCCGGGCTTGTTCTCGGCGTCGTAGCGGATGACGGTGTCGGTGTCGGTGACGGCGCTCTTGACCTTCTTGGCGGTGGCCTTGGGGTCGTCGAGGAGGTTGATGAGGCCCTTCGGCGTGGAGGCCGACTTGCTCATCTTGATCGACGGGTCCTGCAGGTCGTAGATCTTCGCCGTCTCCTTGAGGATGTACGGCTTCGGGATCGTGAAGGTCTGGCCGAAGCGGCCGTTGAAGCGCTCCGCGAGGTCGCGGGTGAGCTCGACGTGCTGGCGCTGGTCCTCGCCGACCGGGACCTCGTGCGCCTGGTAGAGCAGGATGTCGGCGACCTGGAGGATCGGGTACGTGAACAGGCCCACGGACGCGCGGTCGGCGCCCTGCCTGGCGGCCTTGTCCTTGAACTGGGTCATGCGGGAGGCCTCGCCGAAGCCGGTGAGGCAGTTCATGACCCAGGCCAGCTGGGCGTGCTCGGGGACATGGCTCTGGACGAAGAGCGTGCACCGGTCGGGATCGAGGCCGGCCGCGAGGAGCTGGGCGGCGGCGAGCCTGGTGTTGGCACGCAGGTCGGCGGGGTCCTGCGGAAGCGTGATCGCGTGCAGGTCGACGACCATGTAGAACGCGTCGTGGGTCTCCTGCAGGGCCACCCACTGGCGGACGGCGCCGAGGTAGTTGCCGAGGTGGAACGAGCCTGCGGTGGGCTGGATTCCGGAGAGCACACGAGGACTGTCAGAGGCCATGTTCATCATTCTCTCAGGTCTGTCGAGCCGATCCGGAACTGGTCGGAAACAGGTGGGAACCGATCCGTCTTCTGCGGTGTAACAAGGGTGTGAGGACGCGGGAGGGGGGCCGCATCGTCGATGAGGCCGCGGTGATCGCACGCGTACGCGCCGGAGAGCCGGAGGCGTACGCGGAGCTGGTGCGGGCCCATACGGGCATCGCGCTCAGGGCGGCCGCGGCACTCGGGGCGGGTGCGGACGCGGAGGACGTGGTGCAGCAGGCCTTCGTGAAGGCGTACTGCGCTCTGGGCGGGTTCCGGCACGGCGCGGCGTTCAGACCGTGGCTGCTGTCGATCGTCGCCAATGAGACCAGGAACACAGTGCGGACGGCAGCCCGACAGCGGACGCTCGCCGGCCGGGAAGCGGCGTTGGCGGAGGCGGAGCCGCTGATACCGGAATCGGCGGACCCGGCGGTGGCGACGCTTCGGACGGAGCGCCGCACGGCTCTGCTGTCCGCCCTGGAGCAGCTGAGCGAGGAGCACCGCCTGGTCGTCACCTACCGCTATCTCCTGGAGATGGACGAGTCCGAGACGGCCCAGACCCTGGGCTGGCCTCGCGGGACGGTCAAGTCCCGTCTCAACCGCGCCCTGCGCAAACTTGGCCGGCTCCTGCCGGATTTCGAGCCTCGGGAAGGGGGTGACGAGCGTGAGTGAGGGACGGAGCTACGACGGCGGGGGCGGCCGTGGTCCGGAGGGCACCGGTGGCCGGTGGCCGCGCGGGCGGCAGCACGGAAGTGGTGCTTCCCGGCTGCCCGACGAACTGCGCGCGCTGGGCAGATCGCTGGATCCGACCGGGGCGGGCGACGACGACGGGGCCGGCGCTGCCCTCGGCTCCGAGACGATGGTCGAGCGGGTGCTGGGACAGATACTGGCCGAGCACGTGCCGGTCCCGGTGGCTGAGGCCCGGGGTGCCCGTGAGCGGTTGCGTGCGGTCCGGCGCTGGGCGCGGCTGCGGTGGCGCTCGCTGACCGCGACCCTCTGCGCACTGCTGACGGTGCTCGCGCTCACACCCCCGGTCCGGGCCGCGGTCCTGGACTGGTTCGACTTCGGCGGGGTCGAGGTGCGGTACGACCCGTCGGCGGTGCCGTCACCCGGCGCCGAGGTGCCCGGCTGCGGCAGGTCCGTGTCCCTCGGGCAGGCCGAGCACCGGGCCGGCTTCGAGCCGCTGGTCCCGGACGCGCTCGGTGTGCCGGACACGGTGACGGTCAGCGACGAGCCGCACGGGCGGTTCCTGGTGAGCCTGTGCTGGCGGGAGGGCGGGCGCACGGTCCGGCTGGACGAGTTCCGGGCCTCGCTGGACCTCGGCTTCACCAAGACGTTGCGCGAGCAGCCGGAGTGGCTCGCGCTGAGCGGGGAGCCTTCGGCCGACGGCGTGCAGGACTACGCCCTGTGGTTCCCCCGCCCCCACCTGCTGAGCTTCTGGCTCGTGGACGAGGACGAGCACCGCTTCACCCGAAAGGAGCGGACCACCGGGCCGACGCTGCTGTGGACCCATGGGCCCAACCACGGAGGCGGGGATCTGACGCTCCGGCTGGAAGGCGTGGCGTCAAAGGGTCGGGCCGTGGAGATCGCGAAGTCCCTGGACGAGTCGGCCCAGAAGTCTTCGGGGTCCTCCAAGGCCCTCAAGTCCTCGGATTCCTCGGGCTCCTGGGACTCCTCGGACTCCTCGGACTCCTCCGATTCTTCGGAATAGTTCGCGGGTCGTGGGAACCCCGGCGGGTCGGGCGGTGTACCAGAAGTGACACGCGGCTCGGGGAGGGCCGGACGGGAGCGAGCGGTTGGAGGACGGCATGCGGGGATGGAGGCGCGGAGCTCGTGAAGGGGTGGCAGGCCGAAGCATGTCGAGGGCGGCGAGGTTCACGGCACTTCTGCCGACGGCGGCAGCACTGGTCCTGAGCGGGATGCCGAGAGGTGCGGCGGCGGTTGCACAGGACCGGGCCCGAGCAGAAGGCCGGACGCACACCGCGGCACAGATGGAGGGACGGACTCGGGCACCGGTGCGGGTGCCGGCACAGGTGGGAGCACAGGCACACATGCGGGACTTTCCGGACCTGGCGATGATCATCGCGGGCGGCACGGGTCAGACGACGGTGCTGAAGGCGGGGCAGCCCGCCTTCGCTCACCTCCGGCAGCTGCTGAGGCCGGATTACACGGGGACGGAGCGGGTGCCGGAGGCCTGGGCGGAGGGCCGCTATCCGCCGGTGGACTTCACCGTGGTCTGGGGCCTGACGGGGGTCGGAGGCTATCCGCAGACGAACCGCGCGCCGGGCGGTGACGTGGCGGTCGAGCGGCAGGACCAGCTGTTGCTGGCCGCGGACGGCATGCCCTGGATACGCAGTGATCCGGCGCCGGACATCGAGGACGACGACATCCGCTGGCACCGGGCGCCGCGCTCGATCCTCGTGGACCTGGAGCGGGAGAAGGTGCTCGCCGGGCTAGGCGAGAGCGCGACCGCGGCCCGGGCCACCGGCGGCGCGGCCGCTCAGGCCGGGGCCCGCGGGGGCAGTTTCTGGTGGGCGGTGCCGGGGCTGGCCGTGGGGCTCGTGGTCGGCGCCGGCGGCACGTTGCTGATACGCCGCGCGGCGGCCCGGCCGGGAGCCGGACCGCCGCGCGAGGAGCCACGACAGGAACTCATCGATCTTTGACCGTCGTGGGTTGTGCTGCGACGGTCACGGACCTTGGAGTCCCCGGTCCTTGACAACTCAAGAGGGCGTTTGCCACTCCGGAGGGGCCGTGTGTCAGCCCAGGTCGATCTCCGGGTACAGCGGGAAGCCGGCCACGAGGTCGGTGGCCCGGTGCGAGATCTCGTCCGCGATCTTCGGGTCCAGGATGTGCTGGGCCTTGGACGTGGCACCGGACTTGGTGGTGCCCGGCTCGGCCGTGGTGAGGACACGGTCGATCAGGCCGGCTACCTCGTCCATCTCGGCGGTGCCCAGGCCGCGGGTGGTCAGAGCGGGGGTGCCGATGCGGATGCCGGAGGTGTACCAGGCGCCGTTGGGGTCGGCCGGGATGGCGTTGCGGTTGGTGACGATGCCCGAGTCGAGCAGGGCCGCCTCGGCCTGGCGGCCGGTGAGGCCGTAGGAGGTGGCGACGTCGATCAGGTTGAGGTGGTTGTCGGTGCCGCCGGTCACCAGGGTCGCGCCCCGGCGCATGAGGCCGTCCGCGAGCGCCCGCGAGTTGTCGACGATGCGCTGGGCGTAGTCCTGGAAGGAAGGCTGCCGGGCCTCGGCGAGGGCGACGGCCTTGGCTGCCATGACGTGCGGGAGCGGGCCGCCGAGGACCATCGGGCAGCCGCGGTCGACCTGGTCCTTGAGGGAGTCGTCGCACAGGACCATGCCACCGCGCGGTCCGCGCAGCGACTTGTGGGTGGTGGTGGTGACGATCTGGGCGTGCGGGACCGGGTCGAAGTCACCGGTGAGGACCTTGCCGGCGACGAGACCGGCGAAGTGCGCCATGTCCACCATGAGCGTGGCGCCGACCTCGTCGGCGATCTCGCGCATGATGCGGAAGTTCACGAGGCGGGGGTAGGCGGAGTAGCCGGCGACGATGATCAGCGGCTTGAACTCGCGGGCGGAGACGCGCAGGGCCTCGTAGTCGATGAGGCCGGTGCCGGGGTCGGTGCCGTAGGAACGCTGGTCGAACATCTTGCCGGAGATGTTCGGGCGGAAGCCGTGGGTGAGGTGGCCGCCCGCGTCCAGGGACATGCCGAGCATGCGCTGGTTGCCGAAGGCCTGGCGGAGCTCGGCCCAGTCGGCTTCGGAAAGGTCGTTGACCTGGCGGACACCGGCCTTCTCCAGGGCGGGGGTCTCCACGCGCTGGGCGAGGACCGACCAGAAGGCGACCAGGTTGGCGTCGATGCCCGAGTGCGGCTGGACGTAGGCGTGGCGGGCGCCGAAGAGCTCCTTGGCGTGCTCGGCGGCGAGCGACTCAACGGTGTCGACGTTGCGGCAGCCGGCGTAGAAGCGGCGGCCGATGGTGCCCTCGGCGTACTTGTCGCTGAACCAGTTGCCCATCGCGAGAAGCGTGGCCGGGGAGGCGTAGTTCTCGGAGGCGATCAGCTTCAGCATCTCGCGCTGGTCGTGAACCTCCTGACCGATGGCGTCGGCGACCCGCGGCTCCACGGCACGGATCACGTCAAGGGCGGCGCGGAAGGCGGTGGACTCGGTGGACAGGGGCTGCTGCTCTGGCATGTCGTCGGCCTCCGGGTGGCGTGGCTTGAAGCATTCACGGTTCACGGTTGGCCCAGGCGCACGGCACTCGCTCACTCGCAGGCCGCTCCCCGATGGTCGATCCCATCCCAGCGCGCCAGTCACGGCCCGCCGGTCAGACTACCGGGCGCGCCGGAACGCGGAGGTCCCGCGTCCACCATGCGAGCGACGATAAGAAGGGGCACACCCTCAGCTTCTGGCACCCTCTGGAGATCCCGTGACCGCTACGGAGAGCCTCATCGCCGCCGCCGACGCGCACAGCGCGCCCACCTACCACCCGCTGCCCGTGGTCGTCGCGTCCGCGGACGGGGCGTGGATGACGGATGTCGAGGGGAGGCGGTATCTGGACCTGCTGGCCGGTTACTCGGCGCTCAACTTCGGCCATCGCAACCGGCGGCTCGTGGAGGCGGCGAAGGCGCAGCTGGAGCGGGTGACGCTGACGTCGCGGGCGTTCCACCACGACCGGTTCGCGGCATTCTGCTCCGAGCTCGCCGAACTGTGCGGGATGGAGATGGTGCTGCCGATGAACACGGGCGCGGAGGCGGTGGAGACCGCGGTGAAGACAGCCCGGAAGTGGGGGTACCGGGTCAAGGGCGTGCCCGCGGAGATGGCGAAGATCGTGGTCGCGGGCAACAACTTCCACGGCCGTACGACGACGATCATCAGCTTCTCCACCGACGCCGAGGCGCGGGCGGACTTCGGGCCGTACACGCCGGGCTTCGAGATCGTGCCGTACGGCGATCTGACGGCGATGCGGGCGGCGATGACGGAGAACACGGTCGCCGTGCTGCTCGAACCGATCCAGGGCGAGGCGGGTGTGCTGGTGCCGCCGGCCGGTTATCTGCCGGCGGTGCGGGAGCTGACGCGCGAGCGGAACGTGCTGTTCGTGGCGGACGAGATCCAGTCGGGGCTGGGGCGGACGGGCGCGACCTTCGCGTGCGAGCAGGAGGGGGTCGTCCCCGATGTGTATGTGCTCGGGAAGGCGCTGGGCGGCGGGATCGTGCCGGTGTCCGCGGTGGTGTCGAGCGCCGAGGTGCTCGGGGTGTTCCGGCCCGGGGAGCACGGTTCGACGTTCGGTGGGAATCCGCTGGCCTGTGCGGTGGCGTTGGAGGTGATCGCGATGCTGCGGACGGGCGAGTTCCAGGCGCGGTCGGCCGAGCTGGGCGGCCATCTGCACCGGGAGCTGGGGGCGTTGACCGGCACCGGGCGGGTGTTGGCGGTGCGGGGCCGGGGCCTGTGGGCGGGCGTCGACATCAGTCCGGCGTTGGGGACGGGGCGGGAGGTGTCGGAGAAGCTGATGGAGCGTGGGGTGCTGGTGAAGGACACGCACGGGTCGACGGTGCGGATCGCGCCCCCGTTGGTGATCGGGAAGGAGGATCTGGACTGGGGGCTCGGTCAGCTGCGGGGTGTGCTCGGCGTGTGAGATCCCGTACCGGTGCGGTCCGTGTCTCCCCGTTGGTGCGGCTGTCCTGCGGTGTTCGGGGGGCAGCCTAGAGATCGGTGAGAGCGTACGCCGAAGCACTCCCGACCGTTGCTCGCCTCCCCTACAGTCACTTTGTGATCTTTGGGATGGTGTGCGCTCTCGGCGCTGCGGTTTGCTTCGGTACGGCGACGGTGTTGCAGGCGGTCGCCGCACGGGCGGCGACCGCGGGCGGGGGCGGAGAGGCGGCACTGCTGCTGCGGGCGCTGCGGCAGTGGCGGTACATGGCCGGGCTCGCGCTGGACGGGCTGGGGTTCGTGCTGCAGATCGCGGCGCTGCGGTCGATCCCGATCTACGCGGTCGCGGCGGCCCTCGCGTCAAGCCTCGCGGTCACCGGTGTGGTCGCGGCGCGGCTGCTGCATGTGCGGTTGAGCGGGGTGGAGTGGGGCGCCGTCGGCGTGGTGTGCGCCGGGCTCGCGATGCTGGGCCTGGCGTCCGGGGAGGAGGGCGATCGCGCCGGGTCGACCGCTCTGAAGTGGGCGATGCTCGCGGTCGCCGTGGTCGTGCTGCTGCTCGGGCTGGTCGGCGGGCGGTGGTCCGGGCGGGGGCGGGCGCTGATGCTCGGGTTGGGGGCCGGGTTCGGGTTCGGGGTGGTGGAGGTGTCGGTACGGCTGATCGACTCACTCGCACCGTCGGAACTGTTCACCAACCCGGCGACGTACGCGCTCCTTCTCGGCGGAGGTGCCGCCTTCCTGTTGCTGACCACCGCCCTGCAGCGTGGATCGGTCACCACGGCGACGGCCGGGTTGGTGATCGGCGAGACGATCGGACCCGCGGCGGTGGGCGTGGTGTGGCTCGGGGACCGTACCCGGGAGGGGCTCGCCTGGCTGGCGGTGCTGGGATTCGTCATCGCGATCGCGGGGGCGCTGGCGCTGGCGCGATTCGGGGAGGCGCCGGCGGAGGAAGAGGCGGAGGAGGAAGAGGCGACGGCCTGACCCGCCGCCCATTCCATTGCCGCCCGTCGCGGCCCGCAGCGCCCAATCCCGGCCCTTGGCGGCCTTGTTTCGGTCGCGCACAGCAGGCCGGCCAACCAGGCGCGATGACCGCCGGTCCATTCATTCGGGCAGCGCCGCGCACAGTGCGTCCAAGGCCCCCGCCCAGGCGCTGTCCGGGGGTGTTCCGTAGCCCACCACCAGCGCGTCGGGCGGCTCGGCGGTCGCCTCCGGGTGCCGGTAGCGGTGCAGGCCGTGCACCGCGAGTCCCTGCCAGGCCGCCGATCTAAGCGCCTCCCGCTCGGTGCCCGGCGGGAGGCGGAGCACCACGTGCAGGCCCGCCGCGATGCCGGTGGCACGGACCTGCGGGGCCCGCCGCGCGAGTTCCGCGACCAGCGCGTCACGGCGGCGGCGGTAGCGCAGGCGGGCGGCGCGCACATGGCGGTCGTAGGCGCCGGAGGTGAGGAACTCGGCGAGCGTCAACTGGTCCAGGGCCCCACAGGAGTCGATGCCGCCCTTCGCCTTCGCCGCTTCCTGGACGAGGTGCGGCGGCAGCACCAGCCAGGCCAGTCTGAGGCCGGGGGCGAGGGACTTGCTGGCGGTGCCCGCGTACACGACGTGGTCCGGGTCCAGGCCCTGGAGGGCGCCGACGGGCTGGCGGTCGTAGCGGAACTCGCCGTCGTAGTCGTCCTCGACGACCAGGCCGCCGGTGCGACGCGCCCAGTCGACGACGGCAGCGCGCCGGTCGCGGTGCAGGGTGCCGCCCATCGGGAACTGGTGCGCGGGGGTGAGCAGAACCGCGGCCTCGTCCGTCAACTCCCCGGGATTCGTGCCCCGTTCGTCGAACGGCAGCGGGACGGTTCCGAGGCCGGCGGCGGCCAGCAGTTTCCAGTGCACGTCGAGGCCGTACGACTCGACAGCGACGGTGCGTGCCCCGCGCGCCCGCAGCACCGCGCCGAGGATGCGCAGGCCGTGCGAGATGCCGGCGCACACGAGGATGCGTTCGGGGTCGGCGCGCACTCCCCGGGCCCGGGCGAGATAGCCGGCGAGCGCGGTGCGCAGTTCGACGCGGCCGCGCGGGTCGCCGTAGTCGAGGGCCTGGTACGGGGCCGTGGCGAGGGCGCGGCGGCAGGCCTTGAGCCACTCGGCGCGCGGGAAGGAGGCGAGGTCGGGGACGCCGGGGATCAGGTCGTAGGCGGGGCGGGTGCGGGCGCGCGGGCGGGGTGCGGCGGCCAAGGGCCGGCCGACCGGGCGATCGGCCACCCGGGTGCCCGAGCCCTGCCGCGCGGTGAGCCAGCCCTCCGCGACCAGGTCGGCGTAGGCGTCGGCGACGGTGTTGCGGGCGATACCCAGGTCGACGGCGAGGGTGCGGGAGGAGGGCAGCCGGGTGCCGGGGGCCAGGCGTCCGGTGCGGACGGCCTCGCGCAGGGCGTCGGTCAGGCCCCGGCGCACCCCCGGGCCCGTCGGCTCCAGATGCAGGTCGACGCCCAGAGTGGCCCACGTTTTCGCCATGGAAATGGACCATACCCCTGGGCTGCCTCGCTTCTAGGGTCGAGGACATGACGACAGCAGAGGAAGCCGCCGAGTACGCACTCGAACAGCCCGCCCGTCTGCGCTGGACCCAGCACGCCCCCGAGGTCTACAAGGCGATGGTCCGCCTCGACGCGGCCGCCCGGCAGGGCCTGGACCCGAAGCTGCTGGAGCTGGTGAAGATCCGCGCCTCGCAGCTCAACCACTGCGCGTTCTGCCTGGACATGCACACCAAGGACGCGCTCGCGGCGGGCGAGAGCGTCGAGCGGATCATCCAGCTCGGCGCGTGGGAGGAGTCGAAGCACTTCTACACGGAGAGGGAGCTGGCCGCCCTCGAACTGACCGAGGCGGTCACCGTGCTGACCCAGGGCTTCGTCACGGACGAGGTGTACGGCCACGCGGCCAAGCACTTCGAGGAGGTCGAGCTGACACAGCTGATCGCCGCGATCACGGTGATCAACGCGTGGAACCGGTTCGGCGTGACCTGCCGTCTGACCCCGGGCCACTACGAGGCGGGGCAGCACAAGTGAGCCGTACGAGATACCTCGACCGCGAGGTCGGCCGGGCCTTGTCCGCCGTGAGTGCGGCCGCGAAGCGCGGGCTGGGCGACCCCGCCCTCGCGGAGCTTGTCGTGATCAGGGCCTCGCAGCTCAACCACTGCGCGTTCTGCCTGGACATGCACCTCGCGGTCGCCCGCGAGCACGGGGTGAGCGAGAGGCAGCTGGACCTGCTCGCCGCCTGGGAGGAGGCCGAGGACGTCTTCGACGAGCGGGAGCGGGCCGCGCTCGCGCTGACCGAGGCCGTCACCGTCCTGACTGGGGGCACCTCCCGGACGAAGTCTGGGGGAGGATTCGTGCCGGACGCGGTGTACGAGCGGGCGGCCGCACACTTCGACGACGGCCGGCTCGCCCACCTCGTCGGGCTGATCGTCGCGATCAACAACTGGAACCGGATGATGGTCAGCCGCCGTACCCCGCCGGGAGGTTGCACGCCATGAGCAAGGTCGAGGTCTTTCGCGGGCTGCACCGGGGCCGCCTCCCGGGTGATCCGCTCGTGCTGCCCGGCCCCTGGGACGCGGTGAGCGCCCGGGTGTTCGCCGAGGCCGGCTTTCCCGCGCTCGCGACGCCCAGCGCGGGGATCGCCGCCTCCCTCGGGTACGAGGACGGGTCGACGCACCCCGACGAGATGTTCGCCGCGGTGGCGCGCATCGCACGGGCCGTGGACGTACCGGTGTCGGCGGACATCGAGGACGGATACGACCTCGCGCCCCGGGAGCTGGTGGAGCGGCTGCTGGAGACGGGGGCCGTCGGCTGCAACCTTGAGGACTCGCACGGGGGTGTGCTCAAGGACCCGCACAAGCACGCGGACTGGCTCGCGGAGGTGCGGGCCGCAGCCGGTGACGAACTCTTCGTCAACGCCCGCGTCGACACCTTCGTCCGTGGAGTCTTTGACCCCGACCGGGCCATCGAGCGGGCCGCGTTGTACGTCGCCGCGGGCGCCGACTGCGTCTATCCGATCGGTGCGCCGGTGAGTGTCCTGCCGCTTCTGCGGTCCGGGATCCTGGGGCCGGTCAACGTGCACGGCGCCCTGGACGGCAAGGGCCCCTCGCCCACCGAACTCGGTGAACTCGGGGCCACCCGCATCACGTTCGGGCCGCTGCTGCAACGCCGGGCGGCGCTGGCGCTGCAGGGGATGGCCGACGAGCTGAAGCAGCGCCGGTGATCAGGACAGCCACGCCTTCCAGGTGGAGGCGTGGCGGTCCACCCACTTCTTCGCCGCCTGCTCGGGCGACAGCTTCTGGTCGGCGATCATCAGGGAGACCTCGTTCTGGTCCTCGGTCGTCCACCTGAACTTCCTGAGGAAGGCCGCCGCCTTGCCGCCCTTCTTCGAGAAGTCGGCGTTGAGGTACTTCTGCAGCGGGGTGTGCGGATAGGCGCAGGCCACCTTCGCCGGGTCCGTGTCGCAGCCCTCCTTGTACGGCGGCAGCTTCACCTCGGTCATCGGGACCTTCTTGAACAGCCACTGCGGCGCGTACCAGTACGTCAGGAAGGGCTTCTTCTCCTTCGCGAACTGCTTCATCTGCGTGATCTGGGCGGCCTCCGAACCCGCGAACACCACCTGGTAGTTCAGCTTCAGGTTCTTCACCAGCGCCTTGTCGTTGGTGACGTACGACGGTGAGCCGTCCATCAGCTGGCCCTTGCCGCCGCTCTCCGCGGTGCGGAACGACGACGAGTACTTGTTGAGGTTCTTCCAGTTCGTGATGTCGGGGTGCTGCTTGACCAGGTAGGTCGGCACGTACCAGCCGATGTGACCGGTGACGCCCAGGCCGCCGGCGCGCGCGATCGTCTTCTTGTCGTCGACGTAGCGTTTCTCCTGGTCGGGGTGGCCCCAGTCCTCCAGGATCGCGTCGACCCGGCCCTGGCTGAGCGCGTCCCAGGCGGGGACCTCGTCGACCTGGACGGTGTCGACGCGGTAGCCGAGCTTGTGCTCCAGCAGGTACTGGGCGACGGCGACGTTGGACTGCGCGCCGACCCAGGACTGGACGGACAGGGTCACGGTCCTGGCGCCCTGCGCGTTGGCGAAGGGCGAGGCCTGCTTGGTCATGTCGGCGGCACCGCAGCCGGTGAGCAACAGGAGCGAGGACCCCACGGCCACCGCGGTCGTCGTACGAAGTCGCATGTCACGCTCCCTTCTTGGTGCGGCGTTCCGTCGGCTGTGTCACCCGGTCGAGCATCAGTCCGAGGCAGACGATCGCGGCGCCCGCGACCAGGCCGGTCGCCAGGTCGCCCTGTGCCAGGCCGAAGACGGTGTCATAGCCGAGGGCGCCTCCGCCGACCAGGCCGCCGATGACGACGACGGCGAGGACGAGGACCACGCCCTGGTTGAGGGCGAGCTGCAACGCCGGCCGGGCGAGCGGGAGTTGGACCTGGCGCAGCTGCTGGGCGGGGGTCGCGCCGAGCGAGCGGGCCGACTCCAGGGCGGCCGGGTCGACCTGGCGCAGGCCCTGTGTGGTGATGCGGACGACGGCCGGAAGCGCGTAGACGACGGCTGCCGCCGCGGCGGGGGCGCGGCCCACTCCGAACAGGGCGACCACCGGGATCAGGTACACGAACTGCGGCATCGTCTGGAAGACGTCCAGGACGGGGCGCAGCAGTCGCTCGAAGCGGTCGCTGCGGGCCGCCGCGATACCGGTCGCGAAGCCCAGGACGAGCGTGACGGCGACGGCGGCGAGGACCTGGGAGAGCGTGTCGAGGGACGGCTGCCACACGCCGAGCACGCCGATCGCGGCCATGGCGAGGACGGCGGTGAGCGCGGTGCGCCAGGTGCCGATCAGCCAGGCGAGCGCCGCCACCAGCAGCAGGACCGACCACCAGGGCAGCCACTGCAGGCCGCTGCGGACAGGGTCGAGGACCCAGGTGGTGAAGTGGCCCGCCCACTCGGCGGTGCCGCCCACGACGGGCACGCCCGAGTACAGGTGCGCGGTCATCCAGTCGACGGCCCGGTTGACGGGTTCGGCGATGTTCACGATCCAGGCCTCGGGCCAGTCCAGGCGGCCCGCGAGCCGGCCGGCGACCGCCACCACCACGGCGGTGAGAAGGGCGTACGCCCACGTGTCACCCGGCCACCGCCGCACCGCGAGGCGTTGCACGCCGCCCCTGTTGATCGCCGCGCGCCGGGGTTCTCCGGTGCCGCCGCCGGCCGCGCCGGTGATCCGGTCCAGTACGACGGCCAGCAGCACGATCGGGATGCCGGCCGCGAGCGCCGCGCCCACGTCGACGGAGGCCAGCGCCTGGTAGACCCGGTCACCGAGGCCGCCCGCGCCGATGACGGAGGCGATGACGGCCATCGACAGCGCCATCATGATCGTCTGGTTCAGGCCGAGGAGGAGTTCCTTGCGGGCCAGTGGGATACGGGCGGTCAGCAGCCGCTGGGGTGCGGTGGCGCCGAGCGACTCGACGGCCTCCAGGACCTCCTTGTCGGCACCGCGCAGACCGAGGGAGGTGAGGCGGGCCATGGGCGGGGCGGCGTAGACGACGGTGGCGAGGACCGCCGCGGGGACGCCGATGCCGAAGACCAGCACGACCGGCAGCAGATACGCGAAGGCCGGCAGCACCTGCATGGTGTCGAGGACCGGGCGCAGGATCCGGTCGAGGCGGTCGGAGAGACCGGCGCCGAGGCCGAGCAGGGCTCCCACGACGACCGACACGAGGACGGCGACCACCATCAGCGCGAGGGTCTGCATGGTCGGCACCCACATGCCGAGCAGCCCGCAGGCGAGGAAGGCGGCAGCGGTGCCGATCGCGAGTCGCGCTCCGGCGACGCGCCAGGCGACGAGCGCCCCCAGGGCCGTGACGCCGGCCCAGCCCGCGGTGAGGAGCACCAGATACACGGCGCGTACGGAGAGCACGACCGCGTTGCTGACGTAGCCGAAGAAGTAGAGGAACAGGGGGTGGCTGTCCCGGTTGTCGATGATCCAGTTGCTGGTGCTGGTGAGCGGCTTGGTGAGGTCGACGGTGAGGGCGTCGGGCCAACTGCCGCTCGCCCAGCGGGCGTTGGCCAGCGGCACGAGGATCGCCGCGGCGAGCGCGAGGAGCAGCAGCTTGCGGGCCACGGGGTGTTTCAGCACACGGGGGAGGGCGATGCGCGGGGCGGATGCGGTGGCTGTGGCCATCAGACCGCCTCCTTCCGCGGCTCCGTTCCGGCGACGACGCCGAGGAGCCTTTCGTGGTCGACGACGCCGAGGCAGCGCCCGTGCTCCACGACGCAGGCCGCCCTGCCGCTACGGGCGACGACCTTGATCGCGTCGGCGACTACCGCGCCGGGTTCGAGCGCGCCGGGATGCTCGGCCGCGTCGCAGCCCCCGGGCCTCATGGCCGTACGTACCGTCATCACCTGCTCGCGCGACACGTCCCGGACGAACTCGCGTACGTAGTCGTCGGCCGGGCTGCCGACGATCTCCTCGGGGGTGCCGAGCTGCACCACCCTGCCGTCGCGCATCAGGGCGATGCGGTCGCCCAGCTTCAGTGCCTCGGAGAGGTCGTGGGTGATGAAGACCATCGTGCGGCCCTCCTCGCGGTGCAGTCGGACCACCTCCTCCTGCATGTCCCGCCGGATCAGCGGGTCGAGCGCGCTGAACGGCTCGTCGAACAGCAGGACCTCGGGGTCCACCGCGAGCGCGCGGGCCAGGCCCACGCGTTGGCGCTGGCCGCCGGACAGCTGGGCCGGGCGGCGCTGCTCCATGCCTTCCAGGCCGACCTTGTCGACGACCGCCTGGGCGCGCGCCCGCCGCTCGGCCTTGCTCACGCCCTGGATCTCGAGGCCGTACGCCACGTTGTCGAGGACTGTGCGGTGCGGCAGCAGGCCGAAGTGCTGGAAGACCATCGCGGCGCGGTGGCGGCGCAGTTCGCGCAGCCGGGTCCTGTCCATGGCGCGTACGTCCTCGCCGTCGATGGCGATGGCACCCGCCGTCGGCTCGATCAGCCGGGTCAGACAGCGCACCAGGGTGGACTTGCCGGAGCCGGACAGGCCCATCACCACGAAGACCTCGCCCTTCTGCACCTCGAACGACACGTCGCGCACGGCGGCGGTGCAGCCGGTGCGGGAGCGGAGTTCGGCGGGGTCCAGCGAGGTCAGCTCGGGGTCTGCGGGAACGCGGTCGGCCTTCGGGCCGAACACCTTCCACAGTCCTTCGACGGAAAAGACGGACGTACTCATCACGCACCACTTCCGATCAGGTCTATGGCTTTCTCTCCGACCATCAGCACGCCGATCATCGGGTTCACGGCGGTCATGGTCGGGAACACGGAGGCGTCGGCGATGCGGATCCCGTCCAGGCCGCGGATCCTCAGCTCCGGGTCGACGACGGCCTGCGGGTCGTCCGCGGCGCCCATACGGCAGGTGCCCGCCGGGTGGTACACGGTGTGGGCGACCTTGCGGGCGTACTCGCTGAGCTCCTCGTCGCTCGTGAGGTGCGGGCCGGGGGCCACCTCGCGCCTGAGCCAGCCCGCGAGCGGCTCGGTCCGCGCGATCTCGCGGGCGATGCGGATGCCGTCGACGAGGGTGCGGCCGTCGTAGTCGTCCTCGTCGGTGAAGTAGCGGAAGTCGAGGGCCGGCTTCACGGACGGGTCGGCGCTGGTGAGGTACAGCCGGCCGCGGCTCTTCGGCTTGGGGATGTTCGGGGTCATCGAGACGCCGTACGGCGGCCGTTGGTAGCCGAGGCGCTCGGGGTTGTCCGTGAAGGGGACCTGGTAGAAGTGGAACATCAGGTCCGGGCCCGCGTGTCCGGGGTCGCGGCGCACGAACAGTCCGGCGTCGCTGTCCATCGCGGAGTTCTCGGGGATCGGGCCGTTCGTCTCCCAGACGATCACCGACTCGGGGTGGTCCAGGAGGTTCTCGCCGACGCCGGGCAGGTCGTGCGCCACGGGTATGCCGAGCGCTTCGAGGTCCTCGCGGGGGCCGATGCCGGAGTGCATCAGCAGGCGGGGGGAGTCGACGGCGCCGGCGCAGAGCAGGACCTCGTTGCGGGCCCGTACGAGGATCTCCTCGCCGTGCTTCGTGCGGACGTGCACGCCCTCGGCGCGGGTGCCGTTCAGCTCCAGCCGGTGCGCCCAGGTCTCCAGGAGGATCGTCAGGTTCTCGCGCTCGTCCATCACCGGGTGCAGATACGCCACCGACGCCGACGACCGCTTGTTGTCCTCGGGGTGGTAGGCGAGGTCGAAGAAACCGACACCGTCGGTGAACGGCGCACGGTTGAAGCCCTCGACCCGGGGAACCCCCGTCGCGTGCTGAGCGGCGTCGACGAAATCCCGGGCGATGGCGTTCCGGTCCTTCTCGTCGACCGGGACGATGTTGTTGAGCAACCGCGCGTAGTACGCCTCCATGGGTACCGCGCCCCAGCCCTTGGCGCCGGCCTCCTCCCACTCGTCCCAGTCGGAGGGCAGCGGCTTGAAGGCGATGAGCGTGTTGTGGGAGGAGCAGCCGCCGAGGACACGGGCACGGCTGTGCCGGATGTGGGAGTTGCCGCGGGGCTGCTCGGTGGTGGGGTAGTCGTAGTCCAGCTCGCCGCCGAGGAGGCCCATCCAGCGGCGCAGCGTCAGCACGTCCTCGCGGCCGACGTCGCTGGGGCCGCCCTCGATGACGGCGACGGTGACGTCCGGGTTCTCGGTGAGGCGGGAGGCGATGACGGACCCTGCCGTGCCGCCGCCTATGACGACGTAGTCGTAGACCTGTGTGTTCTCGGACATGCGGGGTGGTGCTCCAAGGGAGTGGGGGGATCGGTCGTGGCGTGCGGCTCAGCCCGCGAACCAGCGCACCGGCTTCGGCGCGAGGTTCTGGTAGACGTGCTTGGTCTCGCGGTACTCGGCGAGGCCGGCGGGACCGAGTTCGCGGCCCACGCCGCTCTTGCCGAAGCCGCCCCACTCCGCCTGCGGCAGGTAGGGGTGGAAGTCGTTGATCCAGACGGTGCCGTGCCGCAGCCGGCCGGCGACCCTGCGGGCCCGCCCTGCGTCGGCGCTCCAGACGCCGCCCGCGAGGCCGTACTCGGTGTCGTTGGCGAGGGCGACCGCCTCGTCCTCGGTGCGGAAGGTCTCGACGGTGAGGACGGGGCCGAAGACCTCCTCGCGTACGACGCGCATCTCGCGGTGGCACTGGTCGAGGACAGTCGGCTCGTAGAAGTAGCCGCCGGCGGGCCGCTCCGGTGCCGCTTCGGGCCGTCGGCCGCCGGTCCGCAGCACCGCGCCCTCGGCCAGCGCGGAGGCGACGTACTCCTCGACCTTGGCGCGCTGCTGCTCGGAGACGAGGGGACCGCACTCCACGGCGTCCTCGGTGCCCCGGCCGAGGCGGATCCGGCTTGCCCGGCGGGCGAGTTCGGCGACGAAGCGCTCCCGCACGGACTCCTCGACGATGAGGCGGGCACCGGCCGAGCAGACCTGGCCGCTGTGGATGAACGCGGCGTTCAGGGCCTGGTCGACGGCCGTGTCGAACCCCTCGTCGGTGGCGCACGCGTCGGCGAAGACGACGTTGGGGTTCTTGCCGCCGAGTTCGAGGGCCACCTTCTTCACGCTCGGCGCCGCGGCCTGCGCGACCTTGGTGCCGCTCGCCAGGCCGCCGGTGAAGGAGACCAGGTCGACGTCGGGGTGCTCGGCGAGACGGGCGCCGACCGAGTGGCCGGGGCCGGTGACGATGCCCGCGACGCCGACGGGGAGCCCGGCCTCGGTGAGCAGGTCGATGAGGGCGATCGTGGTCAGCGGAGTGATCTCGCTCGGTTTGACCACGAAGGTGTTGCCGGCCGCGAGGGCGGGGGCAATCTTCCAACTGGCCTGCAGAAGCGGGTAGTTCCAGGGCGTGATCAGCGCGCAGACACCGACGGGTTCGTGTACGACGACGCTGTGGACGTCGGGCGAACCCGCGTCGACGACCCGGCCCGGGGCCTCGCCTGCGACGAGGTCGGCGAAGTAGCGGAAGGCGTCGGCGACGCAGTCGATGTCGATCCGGCCCTCTTCGACGGTCTTGCCGGCGTCGCGGCTCTCCAGCAGCCCGAGCCGCTCGCGGTCGCGCACCAGGAGGTCGGCGACGCGGCGCAGCAGCGCGGCACGCTCGGCCACGGGGGTGTGCGGCCACTCGCCGTGGTCGAAGGCCCGGCGGGCCGCCGCGACCGCCAGGTCCGTGTCTTTTTCGTCGCCCTCCGCGACCAGAGCGAAGCCCTGACCGTCCGCGGGGTCGAGAATCTCGCGCGTGGCGCCGGAGACGGCTGCTCGCCATTCCCCCGCCACGTGGATGGTCGCCTGCGCGTCCAGTTCTTGGGTTTTCGCTCGGTCCGCCATGATCCGTGTTGCCTTCCGTTCCAGTTCAGCACCTCTGAGTGACACTGCTGTCACTCATGAGGACCGTGATCGCCTGCCCTTCGCCCCCGGATGCATGCGCGATCCATGGCTCAAAGTGCTCTGTGTCACTGAGAATGCGGGCAAACAGGGATGAAGTTCCGCCGAAATCGATCCGAACCGGCGCCCGGCCATGGACTCCCCGAGAAATCTTTGACTAAAGTCAAAGAACTATGGAGTCCGTAACGGTGGAGCCAGGGACGGTGGAGCCCGTGTCGACAGAGGACGTGGCGGCCCTCCGCCGCTTCAACCGCTACTTCACGCGCCGTATCGGGGCGCTCGACGACCACTACCTCGGCCAGGACCGCCCGCTCGGCGAGGCCCGGCTGCTGTTCGAGATCGCCGAGAACCGGGGCCGGACCTCCCTGCGCGAGCTGCGCGTGGCGCTGGGGCTCGACGCCGGATATCTGAGCCGGATGGTGAAGGCACTGGAGGCGCAGGGGCTGGTCCGGGTCGGCGTCCACCCGGACGACAACCGGCTGCGCATGATCGAGCCGACCCCCGCCGGGCGCGTCGAGGTCCAGGAGCAGAACCGCCGGGCCGACGCGCTCGCGGCCGGGCTCCTGGACGCCCTGAGCCCCGGCCGGCGCGAGCAGCTCATCGAGGCGATGGCCACAACGCAGCGCCTGCTGCGCCTGGCCGGCATCACCGTCGAGCACGTCGACGGCGCCGCCCCGGACGCCCGCGCCTGCCTGGACGCCTACGCCGCCGACATCGACGAACGCTTTCCGGAGGGCTTCGACAAGTCCGACCTGGTGGAGCCGGGCGAGGTGTCGGGGGACGCCGGTGCGTTCTTCGTCGCGTACGAGGAAGGCCGGCCGGTGGGCTGTGGCGCGCTGCGCCGGCTGGAGCCGGGCGTGGGCGAGATCCGGCACGTGTGGGTGCACCGGGAGGCACGGCGGCTCGGCCTGGCGCGGCGGATCCTCGAAGCCCTGGAGGGTGCGGCCGCGGCCCGCGGCCTCACCGTCGTACGGCTCGACACGCATGCCACCCTCACCGAGGCGCAGGCCATGTACCGGGCGTCCGGGTACACGGAGATCCCCGCGTACGTGCACCACGTCTACGCCGCCCACTGGTTCGAGAAGCGACTGGGCCCGACCGCCTGACCAACTCCCCTCAACCAGCGCCTATGTGCACCGCGCTCCGGTCGGGCAGAAGGAACGCACCGCCGTTGCCAGCGGCTCCCGCACCCGTGTGGGGTCCAGATCGGCGGGCCCGCTGGAGCGGATCGCGTACAGCGTGCCGTCGGCGGCCTGGAAGCGGTGGTCGATGACCTGTCGGGTGCCCTTGTCCTTGTCCTTGTAGCGGTACGACAGTTCGGCCCAGGTGTCGCCGCGGTCGTGCTCCAGGGCCTGGTAGCCGGGCTGCTTCGCGAAGCCGTAGCCGGGGTCGGTCTCCGCGAGGGTCAGGGACTCGTAGGGGGTGTCCTCGGTGACCTTGAAGATCTGCAGCTGCCGGCTGCCGCCCGGAGCGTCGTAGTAGACGATCGGCGCGAGTTTGCCCTGTGCCTGACGGCGGGTCCAGCCGTCCGGGACGTCGACCGTGTAGCCGACGGGATCCTCGGCGCGGCGATAGCCGACCGAGGGCGACGGGGACGCGAGCGTCGAGGCCGTCGGGGTGCCGGTGTCGGTGGGGGTGGGGGTGGGGGTGGGCGTCGGGGGCTGCGACTGCGTGGTGGTGACCGTGACGCTGACGCCCGTCGCCGAACCGGCCCCGGTACCGGTCGAGTTGTCGCGGGTGAGATACCAGAAGCCGGCTCCGGCGCCCGCGCCGACGACCACCACGAAGGTCAGGGCGAGCAGCAGGCCGCGGGCTCCGTGGCGGGGAGCGGGTAGGACCGCCGGGGTCGGGACGGTCATCGGTGCCGGTCCAGGGCCTGCTCCTGGGCCCGGGAATGGGGGTGGTGGCGGCGGTGGCCACGACGACCCCGCCGGCGGCATGGGGCTGCCCGTATAGGTGTCGGCCGACGCCCAGGGCGGCGGGGACTGGCTCGTCTGTGTCTGTGCCGAGGACCACGGCGGCACGGCTCCCGGCTGCTGGGCGGCCCAGGCCGCCTGGCCTCTCTCCTCGCTCGGTTCACGCTCCGGACCGGAAGCGGAGTTGCGGCCGTCATCACGACGGTCACCGCGGCTGCCGTCGAAGCCGTCCCGTTCACTCATGACACGCCCCCCGAATCACCCCATTGGGTACCGCTTCTGACGGTAGCGGCGAAAAGGGCCACGGGCCCCGTTCCGGCAGGAAACCGGAACGGGGCCCGTGCAGGGTCGTGACAGAACCGTAAAGCCGTAAGGGCTCAGCAGGTTCAGATGAGGCCGAGACCGCGGACCGCCTCGCGCTCCTCCTCGAGCTCCTTCACTGAGGCGTCGATGCGGGCGCGCGAGAACTCGTTGATGTCCAGGCCCTGGACGATCTCGTACTGGCCGTCCTTGGTGGTGACCGGGAACGAGGAGATCAGGCCCTCCGGGACGCCGTAGGAGCCGTCCGACGGGATACCCATGGAGGTCCAGTCGCCGTCCGCCGTGCCGTTGACCCAGGTGTACACGTGGTCGATGGCGGCGTTGGCGGCCGAGGCGGCGGACGAGGCGCCACGGGCCTCGATGATCGCGGCACCGCGCTTGGCGACGGTCGGGATGAACTCCTCGGCCAGCCACTTCTCGTCGTTCACCGTCTCGGCGGCGTTCTTGCCGGCGACCGTGGCGTGGAAGATGTCGGGATACTGGGTGGCGGAGTGGTTGCCCCAGATGGTCAGGCGCTTGATGTCGGCGACCGTGGAGCCCGTCTTCTTCGCGAGCTGGGTCAGCGCGCGGTTGTGGTCGAGGCGGGTCATCGCGGTGAAGCGCTCGGCCGGTACGTCCGGGGCGGCGGCCTGGGCGATCAGCGCGTTGGTGTTGGCCGGGTTGCCCACGACCAGGATCTTGACGTCGTCCGCGGCGTGGTCGTTGATGGCCTTGCCCTGCGGCTTGAAGATGCCGCCGTTGGCGGAAAGCAGGTCACCGCGCTCCATGCCCTTGGTGCGGGGGCGGGCGCCGACGAGCAGACCGACGTTGGTGCCGTCGAAGGCGACGTTCGGGTCGTCCGTGATGTCGATGCCCTGGAGCAGCGGGAAGGCGCAGTCGTCGAGCTCCATCGCGGTGCCCTCGGCGGCCTTCAGCGCGGGCGTGATCTCCAGCAGGCGCAGCTTGACCGGCACGTCCGCGCCGAGCAGCTGGCCGGAGGCGATGCGGAAGAGCAGGGCGTAACCGATCTGGCCGGCCGCGCCGGTGACGGTGACGTTCACGGGAGTGCGGGTCATGGCGTTCTCCGTATGACAGCTGGCGGTGGGCGTCCTTGCCCTGGGGTGCGCGGACGTACAAATGATCGATCTCTTGGTATCAAGAGATCCACCGCTCAGGCTATCGCGCATCCGGGATCCCGGTCGTCCGGGTCCGTGTGGCCCAGCCCACAGCACGCCCCGGCACGAAGAAATCCGGGGGCGGCAAAGAAATCCGGAGCGGCAGGAATAGTCGCCCCCATCCCGGGCACGCGAACGTTACCCCCACGGGAGTCCGGCACAGTCGGTACCCCCCATCGGCGGCCGCCCCAGTCCCCCCTCTCCCGGACGGGCGGCCGCCCCCTCCTTTCCCGCGCCTTTCCCTCGCGCTACGGCGCTACTGCGTGCAGCCCTTCTGACCGGAAGCCAGCGTCGCGCACGCCTTCGCCTCGCCCGCGTCCTTCACGGCGACCATCGGCGTGTAGGCGATGTTGTCCCCGGCCGCGGTGATGCTGTCGTCCTGCTTGGCACTGCCCGCGGTCACCTGGACGGAGTCCCCCTGCGCGGCCTGGGTGATACGGCCCCAGGCAGCGCCGCACGTCTTGCTGTACCGCACCTCGACCGTGGTCGTGCCGACGACGGCCGTCTTGGCGGTGGTCACCGCGGCGGTGTCCTTGGTGCAGCCCATGGCCTCGGCGTCCTTGCCGGTGCAGGAGGCACCGCTGCACTTCACGCCGGCCGGCAGGTCGGTCTGTGCGCTGACGGACGGCGACGGCGAGCCGCCACCCTCGTTCTTCTTGTCCGAGCCCTTGTCGGTCAGGTAGAACACCGCAGCGATCACGACCAGCACGCCCACGACACCCGCGAGGAACATCGTCAGCCTGCGCCTGCCCCCGCCGGAGGAGGAGTTCCCCCCGGGCCGAGGGCCCTGCGGCGGCTCGCCGAACGGGCTCGGCGTCCCCGGCGTCCAGCCCGGACCGTCGGCCACCGGCCCCGGCGCCGGTGTCGGCTTCGGTGTCGGCGTCGCGGCCCCGGGCGGGCGCGCGGCGGACTGCGCGGGGCCCCGGTATCCGGCCACCCCCCACGAGTTCGCGCCGGAGGAACTCCCCGCGGGAGAAGCCGGGGAACGGGCGGGAGAGGAGGCCGGGGAGTCGGCGGGAGCGGCGGGAGCGGAACCCGCCGAGTCCTGCGCGTCCGGCGCCCTCGGCTGCGGCGGCACCGTCGGTGCCACGCCGGCCGGGCCCGCGATCCCCGGCGTCGCCGTCGCGCTGCCGGACCTGCGAGCCGTCGTGCCCCCCTTGGCATTGGCGGGCGGCGCCCCGAACTCACCGAGCGCGGCGCGCGCCTGGGATATCCGGATGGCCTCCATGGTCATGTCGTGGCGCATCTCCGAACGGCTCCAGGCGCGCTCGGCGAGCTCCCACATGGTCGTCAGATGGATCGGGTTGGTACCCGTGACCTCTGCCAACGCCACGATCGCGCCCTTGGGCGCGAGCAGCCGACCGTTCAGATACCGCTCCCAGGACGTCTTGCTGTAGCCCGTACGGTCGGCCACCGACGCGATGCTCAGGCCGCTGCGGTCCACGAGCCGGCGCAGCTGGCTCGCGAACTCCCTGACCTGTGGATCGAGTTCGTCCGGCAAGGCCCTCCAACGAGGCATTGCTTCCCCCCTCTTCCCCCGGTTGTGCTGGTCTTCCTCGCGTTCCCCCGCGCGTGGTGCCCGTTCTGGCTACCCACAGGGATGCGCCCAGTAAGGATCTCAGTTCCCGGGATGGGGGCGCACGGGAGCGTTCGAGCCGCGCGGCATGCACCGTTGCACGCCGACCCGGCCGTGGTCCAGTGTCCCACCGGCGGCCCCCTCCGCCGCCCGGCCGGACGCGCCCACGCTAGCCCGCTCTTCGAACAATCCCGTGTCAAATCCGCAAACTTGTCAATACATCAACACGGCAGTCACACATGGACAACCCCACATGTCACGGACGTATCCACCCCACTCACGGGCAACTCACCCGAGGAGGACGGCACCCACGGCCAGGACCAGCAGCATGAGGAGGAGGAGCAGTGCGGCGTAGAGCAGCGGCCATGCGCCGGGCCTGCGGCCGCTGGCCTCTTCGGGTGCGTCCCACCACGGCAGCGTGGGGTCGTCCTCGTACTCGGGCTCGCTCTCCTCACCGGCGGGTTTCGCCGGGCGCGGCCAGGCCTTGACGGCCAGTTCCCAGCGCACGGCGAAGCGTTCGGCGTCCGCGTCGGCGAGGCCCGCGATCCGGCACAGGGCGAGGACCGCCTGCCGGGGCGGGGGCTGGGTCGCGTTGAGGTAGCGGTGCCAGGAGGACTTGCTGTACGCGGTGCGGGCGCCGAGGGAGACGAGGCTGAGCCCCGTACGGTCCTTGAGGAGCCGCAGCTGCTCCACGAAGTGCCGCACCTCCGGCGGCAGATCCTCCGCCAGCGGCTGCCAGCCGCCCATCGCCCACCTCCACGGCGTTCCTCGCACTGCCCGGTCTGACCAGGTGACGACACAGGCCCGCCGATGGTTCCCGCGTTGCGGAACGGTCACCTCCGTGCCACAGCGCTCTGACAGCCGTTGAACAGGCAGTTCACCCTGCAGGAGGGTGGGTCTCGGCGACGGCCCGTCCTTCATCGGGGGAGAGGACGGGCCGTCGTCGTGAATCGTTCCCCGCGGCGGCTAGCCGCTGCTCACCGTGAAGTGCAGCGTGTCCTTCAGGAACGGGATCTGCAGCCACGGGTTCGGCTGCACCATCATCGCCAGCAGGACGATCGCCGTGCCCAGCAGGCCGTAGGTGGCGATGTCCGTGAAGCGGGAGCGCACGGCGAGCATGCCGACGTCGGGCAGGACCCAGCGCAGCACGGCGCCTGCCACCAGGGCGATGCCGATCAGCAGGGTGCCATAGCGGAAGGCGTCGAGAGCGGTCAGCAGCAGACCGAGCGCGACCAGGCCGAGGACGGCGAGGATCGGCCACTGCCGGGCGGGCGCGGGAGCGTCGCCCGGGGCGGCCCGGCCGCCGCCCTCGGGGCGCGCGGTGTCCTTCGTGAACAGCGGGAAGCGGCGGGTCGTGCGGCGCGGCCTCCCCTCGGCGTCCGGGGCGCTGATCGCGTCGCGCACGGTCTCCTCCGCCTGCCGCTCGGGGTGCTTCACCTCGCGCTCGGTCTCCTCCGCCTGCCGCTCGGGATGCTTCACCTCACGCTCGGTCTCCCTCGCCGCCCGCTCGGGGCCCTTCGCCTCAGCCGGCACTGCGCTCCGCCGCCTCGACCACGTTGACGAGCAGCTGCGCACGGGTCATCGGGCCGACACCGCCCGGGTTCGGCGAGATCCAGCCGGCCACCTCGGCGACGCCCGGGTGGACGTCGCCCACGATCTTGCCCTCGGCGCTGCGCGACACACCGACGTCGAGGACGGCGGCGCCCGGCTTCACGTCCTCGGGACGGATCAGGTGGGCCGAACCCGCGGCGGCGACGATGATGTCCGCGCGCTTGAGGTGGGACGACAGGTCGCGCGTGCCGGTGTGGCACTGGGTCACGGTCGCGTTCTCGCTGCGGCGGGTGAGCAGCAGGGGCATCGGGCGGCCGATGGTGACACCGCGGCCGACGACCACGACCTCGGCGCCCTTGATCTCGACGCCGTAGCGGCGAAGGAGGGTGAGGACGCCGTTGGGGGTGCAGGGCAGCGGGGCCGGCTCGTTCAGGACGAGGCGGCCGAGGTTCATCGGGTGCAGGCCGTCGGCGTCCTTGTCCGGGTCCATGAGCTCCAGGATCCGGTTCTCGTCGATGCCCTTGGGCAGCGGCAGCTGGACGATGTAACCGGTGCACGCCGGGTCCTCGTTCAGCTCCCGTACGACGGCCTCGATCTCCTCCTGCGTCGCTGTCTCCGGCAGTTCACGCTGGATGGAGGCGATGCCGACCTGGGCGCAGTCGCGGTGCTTGCCGGCGACGTACTTCTGGCTGCCGGGGTCGCTCCCGACGAGGATCGTGCCGAGGCCGGGCGTGACGCCCTTCTCCTTCAGCGCCGCCACGCGGGCGGTCAGATCGGACTTGATCGCGGCTGCGGTGGCCTTGCCATCGAGAATCTGGGCGGTCATGGCCCCATCCTCGCGGATGACCGCCCCCCGGTTCCAATCCGGGGGCCTGAAGGCGGCACGTCACGCCTCGCGCCTATCAGGCCATGGGGCCCTGCCCAAGATCAGCCAGGTTGCTCTTGCACAACACATATGACTTGCGGCTGGACAAGTAAGTCAGCCGTAAAGAACGATGGCGTGATAGTGCCGCGGCCAGCTCATCGGGGGGACGACCGCCTCAACAGAACCTTCCTCCGTACGGCGCCGCGCGTCGTCCCCGCACTTGGAGCAACGGAGGAACACCCGCCATGAGTTTCGGCGACCCGAACAACCCCTACGGCCCCCCGCAGGGCCAGCAGCCTGGCTACGGCTACCCGCAGCAGCAGCAGCCGCAGGCCGGCTACGGCTACCCCGCGGCTCCCCCGGCGGGCCCCTACGGCGGCCCCGTGATGACGACGATGCCCAGCTCGGTGAGCGCTGCCCGCGTGATGCTGTGGGTCATCGTCGGCCTGCAGCTCCTGGGTGTCGCCCTCTTCGCCTTCAGCGCCGCGACCATCCAGGCCGCGAAGAACGGCAAGCTCGACAACGACGCCGCCTTCGAAGCGCTCAAGAACTACTCGACCGGCGCACTGTGGGGCTTCACGGTGTTCGCGCTGGCCTGGGCCGTCTTCGCGATCGTGCTCGCGCTGAAGTTCAACAGCGGCGGCAACGGCGTCCGGATCACGATCCTGGTCTTCGGCATCATCACCGCGGTCCTCGGCATCTACCCGTTCATCATCGTGGGCCTCGTCCACACGGTGCTCGCCATTCTGGTCGCCGTGTTCGTCGGCAACGCGAACGGCAACGCCTGGTTCAACCGGCCGCGCTACTGAGGCTCCTGAGCCGGCGCACGCGCCACTGACAAGTTTGCGCCAATAAACCGTCGAGGGCCGTGTCTCACCGTACGAGGGGGACACGGCCCTCGGGCGTCGCCCTACTCTGACGTGGGTAGCCGGCAGGCACGGGAGACGCACCTTGTACAGCATCATCGTGGTACCTCCGCCGACCACGGAGGACGAGCGAAACCGCAACCAGTTCCGGCTCGCACCCGGCGAGCGGCTGACCTTCGGGCGTTCGGCGGTCGACGTCGACGTGACGATCCCGCACGACGGGGTGTCCCGCCGGGCCGGCGAGATCACCGCGCAGGGCGCCTTCTGGATACTGAGCAACCTCAGCCGCGCGCAGACGTACGTCGTGGAGAACCCGGAGGGCGCGGGCGAGCACATCAAGGTCGGGCCGGGCCGTCTCGACGCACCGGTCCCCTTCGAGTTCTCGCGGATCGTGCTGCCCGCCGCGGGCGACCTGCTGCCGATCGAGGTGTGGGCGCCGCGCCACGACTACCTCCACTCCCACGGCGGACTCGACGGCGCGACCACCGCCCCCGCCTTCGCCGTCGACCGCACCAAGCGCTACTTCGCGGTCCTCGCCGCCCTGTGCGAACCCCGTCTGAGGGGCGAACCGCACGCCGCGCTGCCCACGGTGGACCAGGTCGTGGACCGGCTGCGCCCGAACTGGCCGACCGCGTCCCGCACTTCGGTGCAGTGGAACATCGACTACCTCGCGGTGAAGCTGCGCCTGAAGCCCGGTCCGGACGAAGCCGACACGGGCCCGCGCCTCAACGGCAAGAAGGAGTCGCTGGTCTCGCTCGCGCTCCGCTTCGACCTCGTCCGGGAGGACGACCTGGTCGTCCTGGCCGCCGCGCCCTCCGGCCGGGTGGGCCGGTGACCGAGCCGTACGCCGTGCCGGTGCCCAAGGGGTACCGGGTCGGCGTCTGGGAGGTACGGGAGCCGATCGCGACGGGCGCCTTCGGGAGTGTGTACGAGGGGCGGCGTACGGCCGACGCGGCCGGCGAGGAGTTGCCCCGCACGGCCGCCCTGAAGTTCCTGCCCACCGGCACGGGCACCCCACGCCAGTTGACGCATCTGCGCGAACTCGTCGAGCGCGAGATCGCGTTGCACCGCAGGCTCAGACGCCCGCGCCTCATCCGGATGTACGAGACCCTCACCGTCGACGACCCGTCGCGCCCCGCCCTCGACGGCGCCACCGTCCTCGTACTGGAGAAGGCGGAACGCTCCCTGTCCGCCCAGCTCTCGGCCACGCCCCGGCCGGCCGCGGGGCCCGCGCTGCTCGCGCAGATCTGCGAGGGGCTGGCCCAGCTGCACCGCGCCGGCTGGGTGCACGGCGACCTGAAACCGGCCAACGTGCTGCTGATGAAGGACGGTTCGGCACGGCTGGCGGACTTCAACATGGCCGCGGAGCTGGAGGGCACCCACGCGTACACGCCCGCGTTCTCCACCCCCGACTACACGCCGCCCGAGCTGCTGTGGTCGGAGATCGGCGCACGCGGCCGCCAGATCCGGCCGTCCGCCGACGTCTGGGCGTTCGGTGTCCTCGCCCACCTCGTCCTCACCGACTCCTTCCCGCTGCCCGGCGGCACCCCTACCGCACGCCGCGACGCGGCCGCCGCCTACGCGCGCGGCACCGACGAGCTGCGCCTGTCCCCCGAACTCCCGGACGCCTGGCGGGAGATCGTGCGGGACTGCCTGTCCCGGACGCACGCGGACCGCGTCGGCACCGACGCGCTGCTGCGCCGGGTCGAGGAGGCGGCCGGTACGGGACGCTCGCCCCGGCTGCCCAGGGTGCTGCTGTCCCGCCGGCGCCGGTCCGCGGTGGCGCTGGCATCGGCGGTGGCGACGGTGGCCGTGGCGGCACTCGGCTACGGCATCAGCAACTGGGCCGACTCGGGGCCGGACGACGGCAAGGCGGTCACGGGGGCCGCCGCCTACGGCGCCTCCGAACTCCGTACGGACAAGGGCGTCCCGGTGCGCTACCGCCATCTCATCGTCGACTCGGCCCACGACTGCCTCCAGCGGGAGGTCTCCCCGGCGCTCATCGCGGCAATGCTGAAGGTGGAGAGCGACTTCGACCCGAACCTCGCCGACCCGTCCGTGGACGGCGGCGAATACGGCATCGCCCGCTGGACCCCCGGTGTGCTGCGCTGGTGGATCCGCCCGGACGGCGTGCCCGCCTCGGCCACCCCTACGCCGCCCCTGTCGCCCTCGGTGTCCATCCCGGCCATGGGCCGCTACCTGTGCTACATGGAACCCCTTCTGAACACCTCCCTGCCGGGCGACCGCCGCGTACTGCTCGCCGCCGCCTACCGGACCTCGTACAAGAAGGTGAACGCCGCGGGCGGTGTTCCCCCGAAGTACCGCGCCTACTCCGCCCGCGTCGCTCACTACCTCAAGGAGTACGCGCCTCCCGGCAAGAAGTGACCCTGAGACGTCCGAGGTACCTCGCATCGGCCGGTGTTGGGACGGTGTGTGCACACCGCTTCGGCGGCATGACCGACGACGTTCATGGGGGAACAACAGTGAACATCATCAAACCGGCCGCGCTTCTCGTCGCGGCCACCGCGCTGCTCGCCGGCTCGACGGTCGCGGCCACCGCGGCCGACTCGCCGGACGGCACCCGGGTGACGGGCATCCAGCAGACCGCCGACCAGGTGCTCGCCGGCCACCCGAAGGCCCTGAAGGTCTCCGCGAACGAGGTCAGGTACGACGGCCTGAACGTCACCCGCGCCCCGAAGAACAAGCTCGGCGCGCAGGACCTGGACTGTGGCTACGGGCACCTGTGCATGATCGTCAAGGGCACCAAGTTCGACTTCTACAAGTGCCAGACGTGGAACGTCACCAACTGGACCGGCGACGGCCCGTTCACCAACAACCAGACGCCCGGCACGGTCGCCAAGTTCTACAACCAGGACGGCAGCGTCCGCTGGACGTCCACGGCGTACGAGGCCGGCAGGGCCACCTGGGACCCGATCTACTCCCTGCGTCCCTGCTGACGGGCGCCCCGTAGCGGCGGTCTCCGGCTCCCTCGGGGGAGGGCCGGAGACCGCGCTCGCGCACGAAGGGATGTACCAAGGGACGTACTACGGCCGGAGGCCGTTTCCCTGCGTTCCTCCTCACGCTCTCCCCGCAACCTTCACCGACTCGCCGTGACGCGAACAAAGCTTCGCCGTCGTTCAGAAGCGTCCCTTACCCTGCCCCTCATCGGGCGGGGGGCTGCTGCGCCCCCTGGCGTTGCAGGAGGAGGGGGACGACTCCATGTACAGCGTCATCGTCGTACCACCGATGTGCGGCAGCTCGGACGGGCAGCTCAGGATCGCCGCGGGCGAACAGCTGACGTTCGGCAGGGCCGGGACGGACGGCAGTCTCACCATCGACCACCAGGGGGTTCCCCGGGTCGCCGGGTCGATCACGGCCCACCGGAACTTCTGGCTGCTGAGCAATCTCAGCGAGGACCAGACCTACGTCGTGGAGAACCCGGAGGGCGCGGGCGAACACATCAAGATCGCGCCGGGCCGCCTGGACGCGCCCGTGCCGTTCGAGTTCTCGCGGGTGGTGCTGCCCGCCGCGGGCGATCTGCTCGCCTTCGACGTCTGGGCGCCACGCCACGCCTTCCGCAGCGTCGAGCGCCACGGGCTCTCCGGGGCCCTCACCACGCCGGCGTTCGCCCTGGACCGCACCAAGCGCTACTTCGCGGTCCTGGCCGCCCTGTGCGAACCCCGGCTGCGCGGCGAGCCGCACGCTCCGCTGCCCGCCGTGGAGCAACTGGTGGACCGCCTGCGGTCCGTCTGGCCCACGGTCAGCCGCTCCGCCGTGTACTGGAACATCGACTACCTGGCCGTCAAGCTGCGGCTGAGGCCCGGCCCGGACACGGCGGAACCGGGCCTGCGCGTCAACGGCAAGAAGGAGTCGCTGGTGTCTCTGGCGCTCCGCTTCGACCTCATCCGCGAGGACGACCTCGCGGTGCTCGCCCCGGCCCCGCTTCCGCCAACGAGCGAGGTGGCCCGGTGAACGAGCAACCCCACAGGTCGTACGCGGTTCCCGTGCCGAAGGGCTACCGAGTCGGCGCCTGGGAGGTCCGCGCGCCCCTCGCGTCCGGCGCGTTCTCCACCGTCTACGCGGCCAGGCACACCGGCGACGAGGAGCCGGAGCTTCCCCGCGAGGCGGCGCTGAAGTTCCTGCCCACCGGCACCCGCACCCCGCGACAGCTGCGCCATCTGCGCGAACTGGCCGAGCGCGAGGTGGAGCTGCTGGAGAAACTGCGCGCACCGCGCCTGATCCGGATGTACGACACGCTCACGGTCGACGACCCGGACCACCCCGAACTCGACGGCGCCACCGTCCTCGTACTGGAGCGGGCCGAGGGCTCCCTGGACGCCGTACTGGAGCACACGCCGAGGCCGGAGGCGGGGCCTGCCCTGCTCGCCCAGATCTGCGAGGGCCTGCACCAGCTGCACCACGCCGGCTGGGTGCACGGCGACCTCAAGCCGGCCAACGTGCTGCTGCTGAAGGACGTTTCGGTGCGGCTCGCCGACTTCAACATGGCCGCGGAGCTGCAGGGCACCCACGCCTACGCGCCGGCGTTCGCCACGCCGGACTACACGCCGCCGGAGCTGCTCTGGCCCGAGATCGACGAGCGGGGCGCCCGGATCCGGCCCTCCGCCGACATCTGGGCCTTCGGCGTCCTCGCGCACGTCGTGCTGACGGGGACGTTCCCGCTGCCGGGAGGCACCACGGAAGCCCGCTGCGACGCGGCGACGCGCTATGCGCGGGGCACCGAGGAACTGCGTCTGTCGCCCGAACTCCCGGACGCCTGGCGGGAGATCGTGCGGGACTGCCTGGGCCCTACGCACGCCGACCGGATCGGCACCGAGGCCCTGCTGCGCCGCGCGGAACAGGCTGCGGGCAGCGCCCGCTCGGCCCGCCTGCCCCGCCTGCGGCCGCGGCGGTGGCGACGGCCGGTCCTGGTCGCGGCGCTCGCGGCGGTGGCCCTGGGCACGGCTACGACGGTGACGTACACCCTGCGCGACGAGGCCCCGGCAGCCGCCGCGGCGCCCACCTGTGAGAAGCCCACGGTGTACGAGGACACCAAGAACGGCCGCGGCTACACGGCGGGCTGGAGCAGCACCTGGGACTTCACCGTCAAGCAGGGCGAGGGCGGCAGCCAGGTCAGAGAGCTCCAGTGCCTGCTCAGGCACCTGCACGGGATCACCGAAGTCGGTGAGGTGGACGGCGGCTTCGGTCCCCTGACCAAGGCTGCCGTCGTCGCCTTCCAGAAGCGGGCGGAGCTGGACGCGGACGGGATCGTGGGCCCGAAGACCTGGCAGGCGCTGCGGCAAGGACCTGACGGGGTGAAGGGCTGACCGAACTGCCGAGTGGCGCGTCCCCGGTCCCTGTAAACCGGGGGCGCGCCACTCGACTGCGGTCGGTCAGTGGAGGCCGGTCCGCTTGGCGGAGGGGGCCCCGGCGGCGAACTTCTTGAACGCGGACTTGGTGCCCGATCCGGCGGCACCGTCGATCGCGCCGCGGTAGCCGTAGCCCTTCTTCAGCAGGTGCTGCAGCGCCTTCACCGTGTTCTTGCCGGGCTTCCCGTCGATCGCGCCACGGTAACCCCAGTACTGCTTGAGGCACTTCTGGAACGACTTCCAGCTGCCGGTGCCGAGCTTCCCGTCGAGCGAGCCCGTGTAGCCGTGGTGCTTCTTCAGCCAGACCTGGACCCTCTTCGCCTGCACGGCGGTCAGGCCGAAGTTGTTCGTCGCGAGCGTGCTGACGTCCCCGGAAACCGCCGCCGGCTTCGCGACCGGCTCGGACGCCGCGAAGCCGGTACCCGCGGCTGCCAGGCTCCCGGCGGCGATTCCGACGACGGTGACGGCGCTGACGAGCGTCCTTGTCAGGATGCTTGATCGCATGTGCTTCCCCGTTCAACTCAGTGGTTCTGACACAGATGAGTTTCGGGGGGCACGCACGGGAGCGGTACCTGAATAGTTACAGGGAGCGGATGAAGGCGGCCCAGGTGTGGGTGGGGAACACCAGGGCGGGGCCGGAAGGGTTCTTGGAGTCGCGGACGGGGACGGTGCCGGGGAGGTTGTCGGCGACCTCGACGCACTCGCCACCGCTGCCGTTGCTGTAACTACTCTTGCGCCACTGAACGGAGCTCAGGTCGATCCTGCTGTTGGGATTCATTCCGGTAATCCTCTGCTGCTGCCTCGATCACGGCCAGGGAGGCCTCCGGTGGCAGCGCCGCTGCCCTGAGCAGATCGTACGACCTCCGGTAGTTCTTCACGAGGGCCGGATAGTCGATGAGCTGGCCGCTGTGGAGTCCCTCCGTGTACACCACCGGTGGTGCGTCCGGGAAGGTCATGACCCTGACCATGCCCATCATGAACGGGTGCGCGGCTGATGTTTCCGGAAGGATCTGCAGAACGCTCTGCGTGGAGCGGATTACGTGCGCGATGTGCCTGAGCTGGACGGCCATCTCCTCGGGGTCCAGGAGCGGCCTGCGGATCAGCGACTCGTGGAGAACAGCCCAGAACGACGGGTGCTCCTCACACTCCCAGAGCTTCGCGCGCTCCATGCGGGCCTTGACTTGGTTCTCGACGGTCTCGGGCGGCAGCCACGGCAGCGAGGTCTCCACAACCTTCTGGGCGTACGCCCTGGTCTGCAACAGCCCTGGGATCAGCGACGGCGCCCAGTCCTCGATCGTCTCCGCATGTTTCTCCATCTCCGCGACATCCGCGAAGTACTCCGCATGCCCCGACTGCTTCGCCTTGCGGGCGTCTTCACAGCGCCGCTCGAAAAATCCGTCCGTCTTCAGCACCTTGTCGACGTGCCGGGCCAGATCCATCGGCATGCGCCGCTCGCCCCGCTCGATCTGACTGAGGAACGGGATGCCCCGGAAGCTCCCCTCCGCCAGCTGTTCGAGCGTCAGGCCCGCTTCCTCCCTCTTGAAGCGCAACTCGGCGCCGTAGAAGGAGGGGACGTTCGCCGACGCGTCGGGATCCTTACGAGGGGGCACAACTCACCACCGCCATTTGCCTGTTACCGGGCGCAACCCAAACACTTTTCACGGTACGCCCCTTGACGCCACGCTGTGACTGATTCCTCACAGAGCGCACAGGCCGCAGAAAGGCGTACGCCCATGAACCGCCCCCACGACGACGACACCGACGCCTGCGTCGAAGACCTCCGCACCGCCCTGGAGGCGAACGGCATCACGCTCCCCTCCCTCGGCGTGGACCTGCCGACGTTCGCCGGCGCGCTCCCCGTACGGCCTCTCATCGCACTCGGCAACTGCAACCAGGCCACCGCCCGCGCCCTGATCACCGCCCTGCGCAAGGCGGCGGGCCGGTGAACGAACCGCTCGTCCTCGAACTGCTCGCACTCCCCAAGGCCGTACCGGAGGTACGCCACGCCGTCCGCGAGCACCTCGGCGCACCCTGCCCCGAAGTCCAGCTCTGCGTGACCGAATTGCTCACCAACGTGATCAAGCATGTCGGCGAGAGCACCCCGGTGGCCGTCCGCCTGTTCCGCACCCCGGACGGCCGTACCCGCCTGGAGGTCACCGACCCCGACCCGCACGCCTGGCTCATCGCCCGCCACCCGAACCCGGACGACGAGACCGGCCGCGGTCTGCTCCTGCTCGACGCGGTCGCCCGGCGCTGGGGCGTGTGGCTGACACCTGCGGGCAAGACCGTGTGGTGCGAGCTGTCCGGACCCTGAAACGTTCGAGGTACCGCGCGGTCCCCGGCCGCCCCACAGTGGTACCTGCTTCGACAACGGGAGGAACCCTCATGGGCAAGCGCACCATCACCGTCCTCGGCAGTCTCGCCGCGGCTCTCATGCTCGCCACCACCCCCGCCTCCGCGGCCGACTCGATCCTCGAAGAGGAGCGGGGATGGCTGATGTACAGCCGTTCGTGCGGGTCCGTCTACTCGCTCGACCTCAGCACGGTCAAGGCCACCGGCATCAAGTACAACACCGGCTGCCAGGGCGACGTGTGGGTGCGTGTCCACGGGGACGGGTGGGGAGACTGGCACCACGACAAGCACCAGGTCACCCTGAACAGTCCCCACGGCAAGTTCGACAAGGCGCTGGTGAAGGGGTGCGCCGACTGCCACGAGTACACCGTGTACCCGAAGAACACCTGAGCGGGACCACCGGCCCTCGAACCACTCCCCCGCCCCACGCGATAGCCTCGCACCAACCATCGTGACACAAGCGCACGTTGGGGAGGCAGAACAACACTCGGGGGATCGATGACGGACCAGCGGCAACCCATGCCGTCGTACACCCCGGCGTCCGGTGACGCGGCTCTGACGCATGCGGGCGCGACGCCGATGCAGCCGACCGACCCCGGCCGCATCGGCCCCTACGCCCCCCTCGGCCTACTCGGCAGCGGCGGCATGGGCCGCGTCTACCTCGCCCGCCCCGCCGACGACACCCCCGGTCTCGCCGCCGTCAAGGTGATCCGCCCCGAGTACGCCGAAGACCCCCGGTTCCGGCGGCGTTTCGAGCGGGAGGCCTCCGTGCATGCCCGGGTCCACACCCCGCGTGCGCCGCAGCTGCTCGGCACCGGCTTCGACGACACGCTGCTGTGGATGGCCACGCAGTACGTACCCGGCCTCAACCTCGCCGACGCCGTGCGCGACTGCGGCACACTGGCGCCGGCCGGCGTGTGGCGGCTGGTGGCGGACCTTGGGCAGGCTCTGTCGTCGATGGCCGCCGTCGGCGTCGTACACCGGGATCTCAAGCCGTCCAACGTGATCCTGTCCCTGCAGGGCGCGCACGTCATCGACTTCGGCATCGCGCAGGCCACCGACAGCAGCGCGATCACCTCGACCGGGAGCAGGGTCGGCACGCCCGCCTTCATGTCGCCCGAGTATCTGCGCGAGGGGCGCTGCGACACCGCCTCCGACGTCTTCTCGCTCGCGGGGAGCCTGATCTACGCCGCGACCGGCCACGCCCCCTTCGGGGACGGAACGGGCGTCGACGTGATGCATCGTGTCGCGTTCGAGGAACCCAAGCCCGAGATCATGGCCGAACTCGCGGCGGCGGACCCGGCGTTGGCGGCGCTCCTGTCCGCCTGCCTCGCCAAGGACCCCGCCGGACGCCCCACCCCGCGGCAACTCCTCGACGCCGCCACGTCGGCCGGTCACAGCGGCGCGGCCCCCTGGCACGAGCCGCTGGCCGCACGGCTGCTCGCCCGACGGCAGGCCTGCGACGTCCTGGAATCCGTCTCCGTCCAGGAGACCGTCCATTTGCGTGCGCCGACGGAGCGCACGGCGTCCCCCGCCCCCGGCCCCGCCTTCACGCCCACCCCGCCGATGCCGCCCATGCAGTACGCCACCTCCGCGCAGGCCCCGGCCCCCGAGGACGGCGGCAGCCGCCGGAGGAAGCGGAAGGCGTACCTCGCCGTGGCCGCGGGCCTCGCCGTGTGCGCCGTCGCCGCGGGCGCCTTCTCCCTCACCCGCCCGTCCCTCGGCGAAACGGCCTCGGCGGCACCGACGGCCGCCGGCAGCACCACACCCGGCGACGCGCAGGCCTCTGCCATCCCCAGCTCCTCCGCCTCGCCCTCCGGCGACAAGGAGAAGCAGAAGGAAACCGCCTCGGGGAAGGAGGAGGCCGAGGCGTCAGAGAGCCCCAACGCATCCGCGGGCGGCAGTGCGGGCGGTACGCAGGCCACGCCCTCCGACGAAGCCTCCGCCCCGTCCGACGGCAACGAAAGCGGTGGCGGCAGCGCTCCCACCGCCACCCCCACCAAGACCGCGACAACGCCCGCCACCCCGCCCTGGAGCTCCCAGTGCACGTACTACTCCGGTACCGAGCTCACCGTCCACGGCGACAAGGGGCAGCGCGTGGTCCAGGTACAGTGCATGCTCACCAAGCGCGGCTACAGCGTCGGCGAAGCGGGCGTGGACGGCCAGTTCGGCGACGCCACGCTGGCCGCGGTGAAGCAGTTCCAACGGGACAAGGGCCTTGCCGTGGACGGCGAAGTGGGCCCCAACACCTGGGCGGCACTGCGCAGTTCGACGTAGGTGTCGATCCGGCGCAGCGCCGCCCGGGTGAGGTGTCCGTCAGTGGAAGAAGTGCCGCGTCCCCGTGAAGTACATCGTGACGCCCGCCTTCTTCGCGGCCTCCACGACCAGTTCGTCGCGGACCGAACCGCCCGGCTGGACCACGGCCTTGACGCCGGCATCGACCAGGATCTCCAGGCCGTCCGGGAAGGGGAAGAACGCGTCCGAGGCGGCGTACGAGCCCTGTGCGCGCTCGGCGCCCGCCCGCTCGACGGCGAGCTTCGCGGAGTCGACGCGGTTGACCTGGCCCATGCCTACGCCGACCGAGGCGCCGTCCTTGGCGAGGAGGATCGCGTTGGACTTGACGGCGCGGCAGGCCTTCCAGGCGAAGGAGAGCTCGGCCAGCTCGTCGGCGGTGAGCGCCTCGCCGGTCGCGAGCGTCCAGTTGGCCGGGTCGTCGCCCTCGGCCTGGAGGCGGTCGGTGACCTGGAGGAGCGCACCGCCGTCGATGGGCTTGACCTCGGCGGGGTGCGAGGGCGCGGCCGGGGCCTTCAGCACCCGGATGTTCTTCTTCTTGGCGAGGGCTTCGAGGGCCCCCTCCTCGTAGTCCGGCGCGACGATGACCTCGGTGAAGATCTCCGCGACCTGCTCCGCCATCTCCTTCGACACCGGGCGGTTGACCGCGATCACCCCGCCGAACGCGGACAGCGGGTCGCACGCGTGCGCCTTGCGGTGCGCCTCGGCGACGTCCGAACCGACCGCGATGCCACAGGGGTTGGCGTGCTTGATGATCGCGACGGCCGGCTCGTCGTGGTCGTACGCGGCACGGCGGGCGGCGTCCGTGTCCGTGTAGTTGTTGTACGACATCTCCTTGCCGTGCAGCTGCTCGGCCTCCGCGAGACCGACGCCCGTGCCGTCGACGTAGAGCGCGGCGGGCTGGTGCGGGTTCTCGCCGTAGCGCAGGGTGCTCTTGCGCTCCAGGGCGGCCGCGATGAACTCGGGGAACTGGGAGTCGTCGGCGGGCGCATAGGCGCTGGCGAACCAGCTCGCCACCGCGATGTCGTACTCGGCCGTGTGCCGGAAGGCCTCCGCGGCCAGCCGCTTGCGGGTGGCGAGGTCGAAGCCGCCGCCCTCGACCGCGCCGAGGACGTCCGCGTACCGCGCCGGGCTGGTGACGACGGCGACCGACGGGTGGTTCTTGGCGGCCGCGCGGACCATCGACGGCCCGCCGATGTCGATCTGCTCGACGCACTCGTCGGGCGAGGCGCCCGAGGCGACGGTCTCGCGGAACGGGTAGAGGTTGACCACGACGAGGTCGAACGGCTCGACGCCCAGCTCGGCGAGCTGGCGCTGGTGGTCCTCGAGCCGCAGGTCGGCGAGGATGCCCGCGTGCACCTTGGGGTGCAGGGTCTTGACCCGGCCGTCCAGGCACTCGGGGAAGCCGGTCAGCTCCTCGACCTTGGTGACGGGGACACCGGCGGCGGCGATACGGCCGGCCGTGGACCCGGTGGAGACGAGCTCGACACCGGCCTCGTGCAGCCCGCGCGCGAGGTCTTCCAGTCCGGTCTTGTCGTAGACGCTGACGAGCGCCCGGCGAATGGGCCGCTTGCTGCTCTCGGCGGTGGCGGTCACTGGATAACTACCTTTCGTCCCTCAATGCGGTGGCCGTTGCGGGCGAGCCGCCCCACGACCTCGACGAGCAGCCTTCGCTCGACTTCCTTGATGCGCTCGTGCAGAGCGCTCTCGTCGTCCTCGTCCCGGATCTCGACCACGCCCTGGGCGATGATCGGTCCGGTGTCGACGCCGTCGTCGACGAAGTGGACGGTGCAGCCGGTGACCTTGGCGCCGTACGCGAGCGCGTCACGCACACCGTGGGCTCCCGGGAAACTGGGCAGCAGAGCGGGGTGGGTGTTCACGAACCGCCCGCCGAAGCGCGCGAGGAACTCCTTCCCCACGATCTTCATGAAGCCGGCGGAGACGACGAGGTCGGGCTCGTACGCCGCGACGGATTCGGCCAGCGCCGCGTCCCACTCCTCGCGGGAGTCGTGGTCCTTGACCTTCCGCACGAAGGTCGGCAGTCCCGCACGCTCCGCGCGCGCGAGCCCCTCGATGCCCTCGCGGTCGGCGCCGACGGCCACGATCTCGGCGCCGTAGGCCTCGGTGCCGTGGGCCGCGATCTCGTCGAGGAGCGCCTGCAGATTGGTTCCGGATCCGGAAACCAGCACGACGAGGCGCTTGACCACGGGCTTGGCGGCCACGGTGGGGCCCTTTCTCGGGGGAGCGTTCTGCCGGCGGCCAGCGCTTTGTACATTCGTCCTAATGCATCACGCCCCGGGATACGGGGAAGTCTACGAAGCGGCCGACCGCCAGCAACGATACCGGCACTCCGGGCGGCCCCCACGGGACGGGGGCGTGGCCGGAAGGTAGCGTCTGGGAGGGCCCGGGCGGGAACGTGGTCGTCGCGCTGTGCGTTTCCGAAGTGACGGGTCACGAAAGACAGCCGTACGAACGCCTGATCATCGCCGTATCTCCTAGGGGAAGACGCTCACTTGATGTCGGACCGCAGCCTGCGACTCCTCAGACTCCCTCCGCAGTCCGCGCAGGGAGGGAAGCGTGGCGCCGTCCTGCTGCGGGAGCGGCCCGCCTCGCCTCCCGATGCTCCCTCGGACAAGAAGTCCGGTGACGAGCAGAGTGGTGGCACCCAGGACGACAACCCCTTCGCGCCACCGCCGGAGGGCACCCCGGACCGTCCGTGGCAGCCGCGCCGCCCCGCCGACGGGGAGAGCGGCGACGGATCGGACGACCCCGACTCCCCCTGGGGCAGTCAGTGGAGCGACCGCCAGCCGGGCCGCTCCCCCGGCGGGTTCGGCGAGCGTCCGGGCCGTCCGCCGTCCCCCGGCCCCGAGGGCCAGGGCGGCAACACCCCGGGCTCGGGCATGCGCTGGGACCCGACCGATGCCTCCCAGCGCCGCGCCCGCTTCGCCCTGCTGAGCGGCATGTGGGCCTTCTTCTTCGCCCTCTTCAGCTGGCCGTACGTGGCCCTGCTGCTGGGCGCCCTCGCCCTGTACTGGGGCGTGAGCAGCCTGCGCACCAAGCCCGGCAAGCCCGAGCCCACGGGCACTCCGCCCGCCCGCCCCCAGACGACGGCGGCGGTGACCGGTCTGGTCACGGCCTCCCTGGCCATCGCCCTGGTCGCCGCGACCTTCACGGCCCAGCTGGTCTACAGCGACTACTACTCCTGCACGAACGACGCCCTCACCAACCAGGCGAAGCAGTCCTGCACCCAGCTGCTGCCGAAGGAGCTGCGGGGAGTGCTGGGGACGAACGGCTGACGGGCAGCGGGGCGGAGCCGGTCGGCGTTCACTGTGCGGTCGGTGCGTCGGGCATTGCGGGTCCGTCGGGCGTTGTCGGTTCGTCCGGTACGTCCGCAGCGGGCGGTGCATCCGGCACGTCCGGTGTCCGGGGCAGGTCGGAGGCGCTCTTCAGTGCCGCCCAGCGGGCCTCGCGGGTGACGTCGTCGCGCCATGGGGTCGACGGCTCGGGGAGCGGTTTGACGGGCAGGAAGTCGTACGGCGCGTACATGGCCTTGTCCCGGTCGGGCAGCGGGCCGTACACATCGCCCTGGTCGTAGGGCACGGTCGACTTGCCCGTCCCCGCCGGCGCCACCTCCTGCGCCTCCCGGCCCGGGCCCTTCCCGATCCCGAACCACGCTCCGATCGAGACCACCGCCCGTCGGACCCGGCCCCTGCCCCTGCCCTTCGGCGTCTGCGATCCCGGCTCCCCGATCCTCGGCCCCGCGACCTTTGACCCCACGGCCTGCGGCTCCTTCGACTTTGCGCTCTTCGACTCTGCGCTCTTCAGCTCCGCACTCTTCGGCTCCGCACTCTTCGCTTCCCTGCTCATCGACTCCACGCTTCTCGACTCCACGCTTCTCGACTCCCCGATCTTCGGCTCCCCGATCTTCGGCTCCCCGGACTTCGGCTCCCCGGTCTTCTGCCGCCCGCTCTCCTCGGCCACCTTCCGCTTGCGGCACCGCCAGGCCCGTAGGCCCAGTGCCGTCGGAATCGCCACGGCCGCCGTCCATACGAACGCCGCACCGCCCGTCGCCCACCACACCGGCCCGAACCGGGCGAGCGCGTGCACTCCGAGTCGTCCGCCCGCCAGCCCCGCGAGAACGGCCGTGCCGGCCGCGCAGAACAGGGCCGCCAGTGCGGCGGTCCGCCCGGCGGCGGGGTGGTCCGCCCGGCCCACGAACCAGCCGACGGTCAGCGCGGCCGTCAGCGGAGCGACTCCCGCGAGCCAGTTCAGCCACGTTCCGGTCCCCGCCTCCGGTACCGCGGCCAGGAGCGGAAACGCCGGCAGCAGGGGTTCCGGCGCCGCCGACAGCGGCCCCACCACATGCCCCGCGCCCAGCACGAACCCCGGTCCGAGGGCGTAGGCCGCCCCCCACACTGCCGCGTTCGGCACCAGCAAGAGGCACAGGACCAGGACGGCGAAACGGCCCGACCAGCCCTCCGTGAGCTGCAGGAAGGTTGCTCGCGCCGCCTCGCCGTGCCACACCAGTGAGACCGCCAGCAGTACCGCCCCGCCCCCTACGAGCGCCGCCGTGCCCGCACCCGCGGCCCGCGCCGCGACAGCCAAGCGCGCGCGGGTGTCCGACCGCGGGAACCAGCGCCGTAGCCCCGCCGACCGCAGGGCCCAGCGCCGCATCCCTGGCGGCAGCAGCTTCAGGAGGCCGACGACCGCCTCACGCGGGTGCCCGTACGCCGTCCACACCCCCGCTCCGGCCGCGGCCATCACGACCAGCAGCGGGCACCCCGCGGTCCGCTCCCACGACGGCCGCAGTTGTCCGCCGGACGCGTACAGGGCGGCGGCCGTGCCGACGCCGAGATAGCCGAGGACGACACCCACCCAGGCCGCACGACCGGACCCGAGCGGTTCGTCCTCCCCGCCGCCGTCCACCGCGTCCCGCGCCGCCCGGTGCACCAGCCACACCGGCAGGGCGAGCAGCAGCAGCGGTGTGATCCCCACCGGCACGGGGGCACCGGAGAGCGTGTCGGTGCGGACCAGTTCGGCGCCGTGCGCCAGCAGCCAGAGCGCCGCGGCGACGTGCAGCGCCGCCCCGGGCCCGCTGTCGGGATACGGCGAGCTGATCCACAGCACCACCACGAGAACGGCGAGCGACCCGAGCCCCAGCCCGGCGGCCAGCACACCGCCCACGAGGCCGGCGCCGAGGCCGGGCGAGCGGTCGCGCATCCGGGCCGGCAGGGACGACAGGGGAGGTCGGCGAGCGGTCATCTGGGTCACGCCCGCCATGCTCCCAACGACACGCGCTTTCTCGTCGTAACAGGCAAACCTCCGAAGTGTCGCTCAATATACGTTTATGTACTTTTTCGTACGTAAGGGTGCCCCGTGACGCCGAACCCCGCGAGCCCGCTGCCGCCGCCCACGGAACGCCGACGCCTGCGCGAGGCGGCCTCGCTGACGCAGGATCAGGTCGCCAAGCGGCTCGGTGTCCCCGGCAGGGCCGTGGCCTCCTGGGAGGGCGGACGCACGACACCCCGCGGCCGCAAGCGCCGGGCCTACGCGGCGCTCCTGGCCGAACTCTCCCGGACCGGCCCCGAGGTGACGGTGGGGACGGCGAGTCCGGAGAAGCAGCCGACGGCGGCCGATCCCACGCCGGCCGCCGCTCCCCTGACTCCCGCTCAGGCCTTCGACGCGCTGTACGCCTTCTGCGCCCCTGCCCTCGCACGGCAGGCCTACCTGCTCACCGGGCGGCGCGAGCTGGCCCGCGAGTCGGTCGAGCGGGCCTTCCAACTCGCCTGGCAGCGCTGGCCCGAGGTGGCCGTCGACCGGGACCCGGCGGGGTGGGTGCGGGCGACGGCGTACGAGTACGCGCTCTCCCCCTGGCACCGCTTCCGCCCCCGCTACCGGCACCCCGAGCCGCCGCCCCCCGACACGGCCGACCGCGCGCTGCTGGACGTACTCCTGAAACTCCCGTCGCCACACCGCCGGGCGCTGCTGCTGTACGACGGTGTCGGCCTCGATCTGCCGGAGACCGCGGCCGAGGCGGAGGCGAGCACACCGGCGACGGCCGGCCGGCTGCTGCACGCGCGCGAGGTGATCGCCGCGCGCCTGCCGGAACTCGCCGACCCGGCCGTGCTCCATCGCCGCCTGACCGAGGTGGCCTCCACGGAGCTGCTGCGCGCGGGCAGACCCCCGGCGGTGCGGACGAGCGGCGAACGCAGGGCACGCTTCTGGACACGGGCCGCCATCGCCTTCACCGTGGCCCTGATCGGGACGACGGCACTCACCGTGCGAACGGCCCCGACGCACTACGAGCCTCCGGTCGCTCCGGGCGCGCAGGTGCAGGGAGTTCCACCGCGGGTGGCCCAGGGGGCGCTGTCGGAGGCACAGGCGCAGCTGCGGACGAAGCTGCGAACGGCGACGGCGCACGGGCCGGAACGGCTCGTACCGCTGATGGATTGATCCTCGTTGCGAGTTCGCGAGTTCGCGAGTTCGCGAGTTGTTCCTCATGCCGATGGGCCCGCCCCCTTCGCGGGGAGCGGGCCCATCAACGTTCGGTCAGGAAGCTGCCGTTCAGCCGGCGAGGATCTCGCGAGCCAGCTTCGCCGTCTCGGTCGGCGTCTTGCCGACCTTGACGCCGGCGGCCTCGAGGGCCTCCTTCTTGGCGGCGGCCGTGCCGGAGGAGCCGGAGACGATGGCGCCGGCGTGGCCCATGGTCTTGCCCTCGGGCGCGGTGAAGCCCGCGACGTAGCCGACGACCGGCTTCGACACGTTCTCCTTGATGAAGGCCGCGGCCCGCTCCTCGGCGTCGCCACCGATCTCACCGATCATGACGATCAGGTCGGTGTCGGGGTCGGCCTCGAACGCGGCGAGCGCGTCGATGTGCGTGGTGCCGATGATCGGGTCACCACCGATGCCGACGGCGGAGGAGAAGCCGATGTCACGCAGCTCGTACATCATCTGGTACGTCAGCGTGCCGGACTTCGAGACCAGGCCGATGCGGCCGGGCTTGGTGATGTCGCCCGGGATGATGCCGGCGTTCGACTGGCCCGGCGTGATGAGACCGGGGCAGTTCGGGCCGATGATCCGGGTCTTGTTGCCCTGGGAACCGGCGTACGCGTAGAACGCGGCCGAGTCGTGGACCGCGATGCCCTCGGTGATGACGACGGCGAGGGGGATCTCGGCGTCGATCGCCTCGACCACGGCGGCCCTGGCGAAGGCCGGCGGCACGAAGAGGACGGATACGTTCGCGCCCGTCTTCTCGATCGCCTCGGCGACCGTGCCGAAGACCGGGATCTCGGTGCCGTCGACGTCGACCGTGGTGCCCGCCTTGCGCGGGTTGACGCCACCGACGATGTTCGTGCCGTCGGCCAGCATGAGCTTGGTGTGCTTCATGCCCGTGGAGCCGGTCATGCCCTGGACGATGACCTTGCTGTCCTTGGTGAGGAAGATAGCCATGGCTGTGTCTGTCCCTCTTCCCTTACTTCGCAGCCGCGAGCTCGGCGGCCTTGTCGGCCGCGCCGTCCATGGTGTCCACGCGCTGCACCAGCGGGTGGTTGGCGTCGGAGAGGATCTTGCGACCCAGCTCGGCGTTGTTGCCGTCCAGACGGACGACGAGGGGCTTGGTGACTTCCTCGCCCTTGTCCGCGAGCAGCTGCAGCGCCTGCACGATGCCGTTGGCGACCTCGTCGCACGCGGTGATGCCGCCGAAGACGTTGACGAACACGGACTTGACGTCCGGGTCGCCAAGGATGATCTCCAGGCCGTTCGCCATGACGGCCGCGGAGGCGCCGCCGCCGATGTCGAGGAAGTTGGCGGGCTTGACGCCACCGTGCGCCTCACCGGCGTACGCGACGACGTCCAGGGTGCTCATGACGAGACCCGCGCCGTTGCCGATGATGCCGACCTCGCCGTCGAGCTTGACGTAGTTGAGGTTCTTCTCCTTGGCGGCGGCCTCCAGCGGGTTCGCGGAGTCCTTGTCCTGGAGGGCCTCGTGCTCCGGCTGACGGAACTCGGCGTTCTCGTCCAGGGAGACCTTGCCGTCCAGGGCGATGACGTCGCCGGAGGCGACCTTGGCCAGCGGGTTGACCTCGACGAGGAGAGCGTCCTCCTCGACGAAGGTCTTCCACAGGGTGACCAGGACGTTCGCGACCTTGTCGGCGACCTCGGCCGGGAAGTTCGCGGCCTCGACGATCTGGCGGGCGACCTCGGGGGTCACACCCACGTTGGCGTCGATCGGCGTCTTGGCGACGGCCTCGGGGCGGGTCTCCGCCACCTCCTCGATCTCCATGCCGCCCTCGACGGACGCGATGGAGAGGAAGGTGCGGTTGGCACGGTCGAGGAGGAAGGAGACGTAGTACTCCTCCAGGATCTCCGGGGCCGTCTCGGCGATCATCACCTTGTGGACCGTGTGGCCCTTGATGTCCATGCCGAGGATGTTGGTCGCGTGCTCGACCGCCTCGTCGGTGGTGGCGGCGAGCTTCACGCCACCGGCCTTGCCGCGGCCGCCGACCTTCACCTGGGCCTTGACGACAGACTTGCCACCGAGGCGCTCGGTGGCTGCGCGGGCCGCCTCAGGCGTGTCGATGACTTCACCGGCCAGCACCGGTACATCGTGCTTGGCGAAGAGGTCCCTCGCCTGGTACTCGAACAGGTCCACGCGCTTCCGTCCCTATCAGTGATCTCGCGGTTCGTTGGATGCGTGGGCGTGCCGCGAAGGGCAACGTGACGTCCGCATGTGTCACAAGGGGGGCGCACACGGTGACCGAGCGCGCGGCATGTCCGTCTCGCAGGTTATCGCTGCTTGCAGGAGGCCCCTAAATCGAGCGTCACACCTGAGCGGTGATACCTGTCACATGATGCCGCGCTCACTGGCACGGCGTGCCGAATGTGAGGCCCCTGAGGGGTAAGGGGCGGGGACAGGACGGGCGACGGGACGGGGACAGGACCGGGGCAGGACGGGGACAGGACCGGGGCAGGACGGGGGCAGGACGGGGGCAGGGCGGGGGCACGGAAAGGGCCTCACCGGGCTGGGGTTGACCCGGTGAGGCCCCTTTCACACCCCCGAGGACCCGAACGGGCCGCTCAGAGGGCTGTGGGCGAGCACGATCCCCACCCCAATGGGGACCGGCCGGCCCGTTCCGCGGGATTTCGGTCGGACGAGACCGACGGCATTCGGCCGTCCGGGACCTTCGACCTCGCGGAGTCGGTCGTGCGGCGCACTGAGCGCGTGCGCCGCCGATGGCGGGCGATCAGATGCTGTACGGGGTGCCGTACTGCATGTTCTGCACGTCCCTCACGTCCTGTGCGTTCATCACGTGGTGCGCGTAGCCCGGCGTGAGCGAGCCGGCGACGCCCTCGACGCCGGTGAGGGCGTGGCCTGCGAGCGGGCCGGCGGTGGAGCGGACGGTGCCGGTCAGGTCGTCGTCGAAAGGTGCGACCCGGCCCACGACACCGTGGGCGAACGGGTCGACGTCGCCGACGACGCCGTACGTGAAGGGGGTGACGTCGCCCGCGACGCCGTACGCGAGTGTCGTCGCGCCGCCGGCGACGCCCCCCACGACCGGGCGGACGGTCTCGGTGACGGTGTCCACGACGGGCTGTACGGCACCGGTGACCCCCTGCGCGAACTGCGGCACCTGGCCCGCGACGCCGTACGCCAGCTCGGTCCCGTCACCGGCCACGCCGTACGCGAGCGGCACCGCGGCCTCGGCGACCCCGCCGACGAACGGCCGGACGTCACCCACGACGCCGTACGCCAGCCCGCCCGTGTCCGTCACGGCCTGTCCGGCGACCGGCAGCACGCCGTCCACGGCGGTGTGCGCGACGGGCGGCAGCACGGTTCCCGTGGCGTCGTCGAGGACCTGACCGACCAGACCGGTGGCGTACGGCGGCACGTTCGCGACGGCCCCGCCCGCGACCGGCACCGCTCCGTCCACCGCACCGCCGGACACCGACCGCACACCGGAGACCGCACCGCCCGCGACGGGCGTCACGCCCTGCACGGCGTCGGCGGCGACCGGCCGCACGCCCTGGACGCCACCGGCCGCGACCGGCTGTACGTCGGCCACCGCCCCGTACGCCAGCGCCGTCGCCGTGCCGACCGCGTGCCCGGCTGTCTGCGCGACCCCTGACACCGCACCGCCGGCCACCGGCGTCACGCCGTACACGGCGCCGGTGGCGACCGGCACCACGCCGTCCACCGCGTGAGCGGCGACGGGAACGACCCCGGCGAGGGCCTGCCCGGCGACCGGGACGACGCCTGTGACCGCCTGGCCGGCCACCGGCGTCACGCCGTGCACGGCACTGGTCGCGAGCGGTGGGACTGCGGCCGCGACCGTCTCGTCGGCGATCGGCGTGACCGTGCCGGGCACGCTCCTGACGGTGCCGAGGACCTTCTGCTCAACCCCGCCGATCGTGCCCGTGACCTGGCTCGGGACGGCGGAGACGGTGGCCCGGGCGGCGCCGCTGACGGCACCGGCCTCGCCCTGCGTGGTGGCGGTCACATCGGTGGCGCGGCCCCGGGCTCGGCTCGTCGCGGTCCGCGCGGTGCTGTGGACGGCGTCCGTGGTGCGGGTCGCCGACTGTACGGCCTGGAGCTTCGTCTGGGCGGCCGCGAGGGCCTGCTCCAGCTCCGGTGCGAAGGCGGCGAGGGGGCCGAAGAGGTAGTCGACCTCGCCCCGGATGGGGGTGGTCGTGTCGGAGACGGTGGTCCGGGCTGTGGCCTGCGCGTGGGTCTGGGCGGCGCGAGCGGCCTTGGCGCCCTGGATGGCGGCGGCGCCGCGGACCTTGGACGCGTTGTTGGCCGCCTGGGGGACGGAGACCTTGGCGTCGACGTACTTGCGGGCCTGCTCGACGGTGCCGCCGGGCGTCGTCCTCTCGGCGCTGCCGACGGTTCCGGTGACGGTGTCGGCGTCGGTGACCGGGGAGGTTGCCTTGGCCGTGGTGTCTTGGACGGCCGCGTCCTGGACGGTGGTGACGACGCCGTCGACCGTGTCGGTGAGCGCGCCCGTGACGGTGCCGAGCGTGCTGTCGGCGTCGGCGTCGGAGGTCGCGTCGGACACCGACAGGGAGGAGGCGGGCAGTTCGTCGGCGCTGGCGACGGCGGAGCCGAGCGCCCACGCGCCGGTGACTCCGGCGGCTATGACGATGGAGCGACGGATGTTCTTGTTCATGCGTGCGTCAGATCCTTAGATCCCTGGAAACGCCGGCTCTCCGCGACCTCGGGGAGGTCCAGAGCGTTCCGGTGCTTCTTCGAAAGGCTTGGGGCATTTCCGGCGCCGTTCGCGGTCGCGGTCCGGGCAATCGGGACCGGTGACCAGCGAAGTCGGCGGCTTCCGTCCGGAGACCGGAGAACGGAGAGGGGTCCGGACGGGCGGGCAGACCTGTTCCGCCCCCGCGCGGCAGGTCTGTGGCGGGGGAAGGGTCTGCTCTAGCCGGGGAAGACGGGGATGTCCCGGTGCCTGTCCCGGGTGCCGGCCGCGTCCGCGTGAGCGGCGGCGCCGGGCACGAGCCGCAGAGGCGCCCGGTGGTTCAGGGCGACGGCGTGTGCGTCACCGTGCCTCGACGCGCCGTTGTTCACGGCGCACTGGTTGCCCAGCGCGCCGGTCGGGTCGCCGTCGGGCGCCTGACGGGCCGGGGCGTGACCGGCACCGGCGGCCCGCTGCCGGTCGCCGTGTGCGGTGGCACCGGCCGCGGTGACTCCGACGGTGAGCCGTGGCCCGAACGCCGTGCCGCTCGCGCCCGCCGCAGCGGAGCGCCTGTCGTCGACGGCCCCCTCGGTCACCGAGCCCGCGGCACCGGACTGCGGCACGTGCGTGAACGGCACGGGAAGTATCCGGCCCGGCTGCGCAGGGAAACGGGCCAGCGAACGCAGGGACGGCAGGCTCGGCAGCGACGGCGCCCCGGGCAGCGCGGGCAACGATGACAACGGCGGTATCTGCGCCGTCACTTCACCCAGCCCGGCGTGCACGACCTCCGCCAGTCCACCGACCGGCCGCTCGACACCGTCGGCCACGGACTTCACGAGCTGGACGGAGGGCTCTGCGGGCGAACGCGCGGAGTTCGAAGTGGAGGTGGAGGTGAGGGAGGCCGCGGTGGTGGAGGTGGGGATGGGGGAAGTGGTGGAGGCGGGCTTGGGCTGGGCCGGAGTGTCCGGGAACGGCTCGGCCGGAGTGTGGGCCTTTGGCTCGGTGGCGAGCGGCGCGGAGCGCACCTCAGGTCCGGCCGCCGTGTCCGCCAGTCGGCCGGCCGTGGTCACCGTGGTGGCCGTGGTGGCCGCACCGCTCGTCAACGACCCGACGCCGTCCGCCGAGGCGGCCGGCGCGACCTCGGACGAGGTGACGGCAGCCGGCACCTCCTCAGCGGCGTGTGCCTGTTCCCCGCAGAGGAACCCGAGCGCGAGCAACCCGCCCACCAGCACGACCACTTGCAGCGCACGCCGTCCGGCCGCCGTGCGCATCACGCGCAGAGCGGCACCGGGCAACGCTGCTGGCCAGGTCAAGGGGGCGGGTCCTCCGTGCGGCGGAACGGATTGCACATGCCGAGGCATAACGGGCCACGAGTCGGCGCGACGCGGCACGGGTGAGCCGAGCGCGGCGCACCGCTGATGAGGCGTCGATCCTCGCACGGCACTCCCGAGGTTGCGCAAGCCCCCTGTTACCGATGGGTAGCCATGTCCGTTTTGCTGGTCGGATTCGGACGGTGACGGGTCGACAAATCGTCAGCGAACGCCCGCTGCCCGGCCGATCGTCATGCTGCGCCGGCGCACGCGGTGCCGACGCGCACCCTGTGTCCGCCCATGCCGTGTCCGCCCATGCCGTGGTCGCTCAAGCCGTGCCCACTCATGCCGTGTCCGGTATCGGCAGCGGCCGCTTCTCGATCGCCGCCGCCATCACCTCCGGGAAGAGATCGGGTGTGCAGGCGAACGCCGGTGCCCCCAGCGCGGCGAGCGCGGCCGCGTGCTCCCGGTCGTAGGCGGGCGCCCCTTCGTCCGAGAGCGCGAGCAACGTCACGAACTGCACTCCCGACGCTTTCATCGCGGCGACCCGCTTGAGCATCTCGTTCCGTATCCCGCCCTCGTAGAGATCGCTGATGAGCACGACCACCGTCTCCGCGGGCCGGGTGATCTGCGACTGGCAGTAGGCGAGCGCCCGGTTGATGTCCGTACCGCCGCCCAGCTGTGTGCCGAACAGCACGTCCACCGGGTCGTCGAGCTGGTCGGTGAGGTCGACGACCGCCGTGTCGAAGACGACGAGTCGCGTGGAGATCGTCCGCATCGAGGCGAGCACCGCTCCGAACACCGATGCGTACACGACCGATGCCGCCATGGATCCCGACTGGTCGATACAGAGGATGACCTCCTTCTTCGTGGACTGGGACGCCCGTCCGTACCCGATGAGCCGCTCGGGCACGATCGTTCGGTACTCGGGCAGGTAGTGCTTGAGGTTGGCCGCGATGGTGCGGTTCCAGTCGATGTCGTGGTGGCGCGGCCGGTTGATCCGGGCACTGCGGTCGAGGGCGCCGGTGAGGGTGGCCCGAGTGCGTGCGGCAAGCCGCTTCTCCAGGTCCTCGACGACCTTGCGCACGACGGCCCGTGCCGTCTCCTTCGTCGTCTCGGGCATGGCCTTGTTGAGGGAGAGCAGGGTGCCGACGAGGTGTACGTCGGCCTCCACCGCCTCCAGCATCTCCGGCTCCAGCAGCAGCGTGGACAGCCCGAGCCGGTCGATGGCATCACGCTGCATGACCTGGACGACGGAGGAGGGGAAGTACGTCCGGATGTCCCCGAGCCAGCGGGCCACGGACGGCGCCGACGCCCCGAGCCCCGCCGAACGGTCCCGCCCTGTCTGTCCCTGCTTGTCCGCCCTTCCGTACAGCGCGGCCAACGCCCCGTCCATCTGGGCGTCCCGCCCCGACAGTGCGCAACCCGTGCCGTCGGCCGCGTCGCCCCCGAGCACGAGCCGCCAGCGCCGCAGCCGCTCCCGCGCCGGATCCATCGCCTCGGTGGTCATCGGCACGCCCCCGCGCGGGGGCGGTCCCAGAGCGGCATGACGGCGACGGCGACCGCTGTGGGGCGGCGGTCCTTGGCTCCCCCCACGTACCTGTCGCCATTCCTGCCGGCGGCCGTCGCGACGATGTCCTTTCGCGATTCCGTCAGTCGGCCCTGTGGCAGTCGGTCCGTTGCCAGTCGATCCGTTGCCAGTCGGTCCTTTGTCATACCGCCACCCCCGCAAGGTCGTTGTCGACGTGCTCTTCCGATCCCCTCGGGCCACCGGGTTCCGCGATGCCGAGCAGCAGCCGGACCACCGGCAGCACGGCCTCCGCGCGCCCGAGGTCAAGGTCGGCCGCGAAGCCGGGTATGCCGGAGCCGGCGGCTGTCACACTCCCCCGCTCCCCCGGTCCACGCCGGACCAGTTCGCCCAGCGTCCTGCGCACGCCCGGCTCATACACCGAGAACGTCCGCCGCAGCAGGGGCAGTACGTCCGTGAACGCCCCCGCCGGCACCCCGGTCAGCCAGGCGTCCACCAGCCCGAGCAGCCGCTCGTCGTGGACGAGGAGCATCCCGCCACCGGACCCTCCGCCGACGAAGCCCTCGATCCACGCGGCCGCATCCCCCGGCGGCGTCCCCGGTGAGAGCACGAGCCCCATGAGCCGCGCCGCGTCGTCCTGCCCCAACTCCCCGTCGTCCAGCAGCAACCGCACGGCCCGTCCCCGGACCACACCGGGCACGGTGTCCCGGACGGACAGCACGCGCAGGACCGAGTGCCAGCGGCCACGCAGATCGCGGTGTTCGGGCGCGGGCGCCTCGCCCAGGAGCCCCACCGCCCCGTGCACCGCGTCCACATGGCGTCGCATCTCCTCGGCCGCATCCGCGTCCAGGGCCGCACAGGCCGGCGGCAGGCCGACGAATATCCGCTCGGCGAGACCCGCCGCGACCCCCACCAGCGCCCCGGTGTCCGTGCCGCGCACATCGCCGTACCGCAGGGAGCGGACCAGGGCCGGCAGGGCCTGCGCGAGGTGGCCGACGTCCGTGTCGAGGGCCGCCCGGTCCGCGAGGACCTGCATCACCACGGGTAGTGCTGCCGGGAGTTCGGCCAGCAGGCAGCGCTCGGCGAGCCCGGTGACGTCGGCCAGAGCCTGCGCGGCGACGGCGTCCGCCTCGGCCTTGGCCGTCGCCGCGGCGAGCACCGTCGTACCCCACACACCGGCCTCCGCCACCCGCACGGACAGCTCCGGCTCCCAGCGCAGCCGCCACGTCTCCCGGAACGTGCCCGTACTCCCCCGCGAGGCCAGCGGTTCGCCCCATCCGACGCCCAGAAGCCGAAGTCGGTGCAGCAACCTGCTGCGCCCGGCGTCGGTCTCCTTGCGCAGATCGAGCTCCAACTCCCGCTCCAGTGCCTCCGGTTTGAGCCGCAGCCTGCGCTGGATCCGGTCCAGGTCCCGCTGCAGCGGCACGGCGGGCGCGGCCTGCGGGACCTCCCCCAGCACATCCCCGACGACCAGCCGGTCGTGCACCAGCGCCAGCGGCACGTCCGAGCCCTCGCACATCACCGCACGCACGGCGTCGGTCGTCTCGCCGAGTCCCGGCAACGGGCGGCCCCGCATCGCGGCGAGCGTCTCGGCCAGCCGTACCGCCTCGATGACGTGCGCCGGGGACACGATGCGGTCCTCTTCGCGCAGCAGTCCGGCCACTTTGGTCATCCACCGCTCGACCGGCCGGTCCTGGGCGGCGAACAGGTGCCCGTACCAACCCGGCGAGTCGATCCCCGCCCCGTATCCGCTGACCCGCGACAGCCTCCGGTGCGTCCATGGCACCCACGTCATGTCCGCCTTGACCTTGGGCAGTCCCTTGAGCAGCGCCCGGTCCGCGGCGACGGCCGTCTTCTCCCGCAGCGCGGGCACGTGCCAGGCCCCGCACACGACGGCCACCGCGTCCCCGAACTCCCGCTGCGCGGCCCGCACCTGGAGCCGCATGTACGCCTCCCGCACGAGATCCCGGTCATGCCCCCCGCTGCCGTACACCTCGCGCAGTGCCGCCATGGCCTCCTCGAGCACGACGAACGGCGCGAACGCGTCCCCCTCGCCGGCTCCCCGGTGCTCGACGACGTCCTCCCACCACCGCTCGGGATCGTCGTGACCGGCGGCTTCCGAGAGCACGGCGAGCGGGTCGACTCGGACGTCGGCGTCCGTGCCGGCTCCGCCGTCCGCGGCCGAATCGGCGTCGTCCTCGCCCCCGGCGCCCGTTTCCTTTCCGAGCTCCTCTCCCTCGCCCTTCCCCCAGGCCAGCGTGTGCGTGGCGGGCAGGTCGATGAAGCGTGCCGGGACCTCGTGCCGCAGGGCCCACCGGATCGCGACCCACTCGGGGGAGAACTCGGCGAGCGGCCAGAAGGCCGACCGGCCGGGCTCGTCCACGGCGTGGGCGAGGAGGGCGACCGGCGGCCGCATGTCCTCCTCGGCGGCCAGCGGGATCAACGCGTCGGCCTCGGGCGGTCCTTCGACGAGCACGACCCGGGGCCGGGCCGCGTCCAGCGCCGCCCGCACCGCGCGTGCCGAGCCGGGCCCGTGATGCCGTACGCCGAGCAACAGCGGCCCGTCCCCGGCAGCACCGCTCCCGCCCCTCTCAGCCCCTGTCACACCGTCCCCCCTCGCCATCGCAACCCCCGAATGCCACCCTCGTCCGCCGTGCACACGGAGCCGCCCGATCCCTTTTCCCCGCCCGGCTGCTTGCTTCCGCCCGTACGACCCCATCCCAGGTCGTTCACGCGCTCACCTCCCGGCAGGCCCGGTAGAAGTCCTTCCAGCCGTCGCGCTCGCGGACGACCGCCTCCAGGTACTCCTGCCAGATGACGCGGTCGGCCGCCGGGTCGCGGACGACGGCGCCGAGGATGCCCGCGGCGACGTCGCCGGCCCGCAGCACGCCGTCGCCGAAGTGAGCGGCCAGCGCGAGCCCGCTGGTGACGACGGAGATCGCCTCGGCCGTCGACAACGTGCCGCTCGGCGACTTGACCTTCGTACGGCCGTCGGACGTGATCCCGTCGCGCAGCTCACGGAAGACGGTCACGACACGGCGGATCTCGTCGACGCCCTCGGGCACGGCCGGCAGGTCGAGGGAGCGGCCGATCTGGTCGACGCGCCGCGAGACGATGTCGACCTCGGCTTCGACGCTCTCGGGCAGCGGCAGCACCACCGTGTTGAAGCGGCGGCGCAGGGCGCTGGAGAGGTCGTTGACCCCGCGGTCGCGGTCGTTGGCCGTGGCGATCAGGTTGAAGCCGCGGACCGCCTGTACCTCCTGCCCCAACTCCGGTATCGGCAGCGTCTTCTCGGAGAGGATCGTGATCAGCGTGTCCTGCACGTCGGCCGGGATACGGGTCAGCTCCTCCACTCGCGCCGTCATCCCCTCCGCCATGGCCCGCATGACCGGGCTGGGCACGAGGGCGTCGCGGCTGGGGCCGTTGGCGAGCAACTGCGCGTAGTTCCAGCCGTAGCGGATCGCCTCCTCCGGCGTGCCCGCCGTGCCCTGCACGAGCAGCGTCGAGTCGCCGCTGACCGCCGCGGCCAGATGTTCGGACACCCAGGTCTTCGCGGTGCCGGGGACGCCGAGCAGGAGCAGGGCGCGATCGGTGGCGAGTGTCGTGACGGCGACCTCGACGATGCGGCGCGGGCCCACGTACTTCGGCGTGATCACCGTGCCGTCCGGCAGGGTGCCGCCGAGCAGGTACGTCGCCACCGCCCACGGCGACAGCCGCCAGCGGGCCGGGCGCGGGCGGTCGTCCTGCTCGGCGAGCGCGGCGAGTTCACCGGCGAAGGCGTTCTCGGCGTGCGGTCGCAACGCCTCGGCCGGCTCCTTCGCGAGTACTTGGGCTGCTTCGACGGTCGTAGGTTCCACGGACTCCACGGACACAGACATGGCTGAGGCCCCCTCCAGCTCGGCCGGTTCGGATCTGTCACCAACCGTGCACCACGCCACTGACAATGCGTTCCGACCTGGGCAAACGCGCTCGCGAGGCCGATTGTCAGTGGTGGGATCTACCTTCGATGTCATGACTCAGCAGGGGGTGCGCTGGAGCGCGGATCAGGTGCTGGCACTGGCGCCTGACATCGCGTCACGCAAGGCGGGCAGCAAACTCGGTGCGGCGGGGCCGTGGTCCGAGGCGGGGAGTTCCGACGAGGGGGCGGTGTGGGGGCTGTGCAAGGGCAGTGGCAGCAAGCCGTATCAGACGGTCGTCGACCTCGCGGACGCTGCGGGTCCCGCGTACAAGTGCAGTTGTCCGAGCCGCAAGTTCCCGTGCAAGCACGCTCTGGGCCTGCTGCTGCTCTGGGCGGGCGGGGACGGCGCGGTGCCGCGGGGGCAGGTGCCGGACTGGGCGGAGCAGTGGATGGAGGGGAGAAGGCAGCGCGCCGGACTGAAGCAGGCGGCGGGGGCGGCCGGTTCCTCTTCCGGATCCGGTGATCCGGAGGCCGCGCGGCGCCGGGCGGAGCGCCGTGCCGAGCGGATCACCGCCGGCACGACCGAGCTGGAGCAGCGGCTGGCGGATCTGCTGCGCGGCGGTCTCGCGAGCGCGGAGCAGGCGGGGTACGGGCTGTGGGAGGAGACGGCGGCACGCATGGTCGACGCCCAGGCACCGGGACTGGCCGCGCGGGTGCGGGAGTTGGGGGCGATCCCGTCGTCCGGGCCCGGCTGGCCGCTGCGTCTGCTGGAGGAGTGCGCGTTGCTCCATCTCCTGGACCAGGGCTGGCTGCACCGCGAGCGGTTGCCGGACGGTCTGGCGGCGACGGTCCGTTCCCGCGTCGGCCTGCCCGGCACGGCGGACGGCCCGCCGCTCAGGGACCGCTGGCTGGTCGTCGCCCAGTACGACACGGCCGACTCACGCCTGACGACCCGCCGGATCTGGCTCCACGGCACCGATTCGGACCGCACCGCGCTGCTCCTCTCCTACGGCGCCGCGGGCCGCGCCCCGGAGCTCACGCTGCCCGTCGGGCTGGCCCTGGACGCCGAGGTGTCCGCGTACCCGGGTGCCGGGCAAGTGCGCGCGGCCCTGGGCGAGCAGTTCGCACCGCCGGCTCCCACGCACACGCGGCCGCCGGGAGTGACGACGGCCCAGGCGGCCGCCCGTTACGGCGAGGCGCTGCGGGCCGACCCTTGGCTGGACTCCGTCCCGGTCGCGCTGGACCGGGTCATACCGGTCCCGGACGGCGACTCATGGCAGCTGGCGGACGCCGACGAGGACGCGGCGCTGCCACTGGCTCCCGCCGTCCGTGCCCGGCCCGGTCTGTGGCGTCTGGTGGCCCTCTCGGGCGGCGCCCCGGTCAGGGTCTTCGGCGAGTGCGGCCACCGTGGCTTCACCCCGCTGACGGCCTGGCCGGAGGAAGCGGGAGAGGCGGTGCAGCTGTGCTGACCCGGCCCACCGCACCCCACCGCCTCTTCCTCACCCTCCATCCATGCCTCAGCAGCCCAGCGGTCCTCGACCGAGCAACCCTGCGCAGCCCAGCGAAAGGAACCGCATGAACAGGACGTCCACGCCTGTGGATGCGCCCGCCCCTGGCGCCTGGGAGGAGCTCGTCACGGTCGCGCTGCTCGGGACGGAGCGGCGCACCCCGCCGGGCGGTGCACCGGGGCGGGAGGCACCGGTGGCGCTGCTGGACGCGGCGGCCGCGGAGACCGTACGGCGGCGAGCCGGGCTGCGTCCCGGGCGGGCGGCCCGGCGGCCGGAACCGGCTTCCGAGGACCCACGCCCCGCGCTGCCCGCCGCGGCGGCCCGCAGGCTCTCGCTGCTGCTCACCGACCGTCCCGGCACGGGCGGCGGCCGCCGGGGCACGGCTCCGGACCTCATGGAGCTGCTGCCCCAGTGGCTCGCGACGGCGAACGCCCGTGGCTTCGCGGCGCCCCCTCAGGCGCTGCCCGCACTGCTGGACGCGGCCCGTGGGCGTACGGACCTGCGGCCGGCGGCGCTGACGTTCGCGGGACCGCGGGCCGTGTGGCTGGCCCGGCTGAACCCGGACTGGCGGTTCGCCCTGCGCGCGACGCCGGGCGGAGGCACCGCCCTGCCGCACCCCGAGGACACGGAGCAGACCCGACGCCTGTGGGAGGAGGGCCTGTTCGCCGAGCGCGTCGCGCTTCTGTCCGGCATACGCGCCCGCGAGCCCGCCGCCGCGCGTGAACTGCTCACGACGACGTGGTCGACGGAGCGGGCCGAGGACCGTCTGATGTTCCTCGACTCGCTGCGCGCGGGACTTGGCCCGCAGGACGAGCCCTTCCTGGAACAGGCGTTGGCGGACCGCAGCCGCAATGTGAGGGCGACGGCGGCCGAGCTGCTCTCCGCGCTGCCGGGTTCGGCGCTCGCCGCCCGGATGGCCGTCAGGGCCGCTGCGTGTGTGGCCGTGGACCGCACGCGGGACACACCGACGATCACTGTCGAGGCTCCGCACGAGTGCGACGCGAGCATGGAGCGCGACGGTGTCGCGGCCAAGGCTCCGGCAGGACGGGGTGAACGGTCGTGGTGGTTCGGCCAGTTGGTGGAGGCGACACCGCTCGGGACATGGTCCGCGCGGCTCGGTGGGCGTACGCCCCGGCAGATCGTGGCGCTGCCGGTGACGGACGACTGGCAGGGCGAGCTGCACGCGGCATGGTGCCGGGCCGCCGTGCGGCAGCGGGAGCCCGAGTGGGCCCGGGCGCTGCTGGGGACACCCTCCGCCCCGGAGGCCGGCGGCCCGGGCGCGGTGTCGCTGGCCGAGCGCGCCAAGCTGCTCGGCACCCTCAGCGCCGCCGAACGGGCCGACTGGGTGGCCGGGTTCATCGCGACCCATGGTCTGTCCGAGGCCTTTCAGCTGCTCGGGGTGTGCGCGGTGCCCTGGACCGCGCCGCTGGGGCGGGCGGTGGTGGACGCTCTCGACATCGCGCGGGACGCGGGAAGTTATCCATGGAGTTTCAGCGGAGTGATGGGCCTGGCGGAGCGCTGTCTCGACCCCGGCGAGGCGAGCCGCCTCGACGGCCTCCTGGCGATACCGGACGAACCGGAGGACGCGTCGCCCGGCGCCGGGGGCTACTGGGCGGAGGCCTTCCAGCGCCTGGTCACGACCTTGCGGCTGCGGGCGGTGATGGTGGAGGAGCTGGGCGGGTAGCAGGTCGCCCTGCCAGGGGACGGCAACCTGTGAGGGGGCGGCACTCTTCCAGGGCCGGCCGGTTGTCTCCAGCCCGTCCGGCGTTTGAGGACGAGGCCCCTCGGGCCGAAGGAGGGTCTGGGGGCACAGCCCCCAGGGCCGGTCACCCCATCCGACCCGCGCCGCACAACGGCCGCACCGCCGGAGGCCTATGCCCCCGTCGACTGCCGGACGTTGGCCCGCACCCAGTCCACGATCGACCGAGTGGTCGCCCCGGGCGTGAAGATCTCCGCGACGCCCTTCTCCTTCAGCGGACGGATGTCCGCCTCGGGGATGATCCCGCCGCCGAAGACCAGGATGTCCTCCGCGTCCCGCTCCTTGAGCAGGTCGATCACGGCGGCGAACAGCGTGTTGTGGGCGCCGGAGAGGACGGACAGCCCGATCGCGTCGGCGTCCTCCTGGATCGCCGTGCCGACGATCTGCTCGGGAGTCTGGTGGAGCCCGGTGTAGATGACCTCCATACCGGCGTCGCGCAGCGCCCGCGCGATCACCTTGGCACCCCGGTCGTGGCCGTCGAGCCCCGGCTTGGCCACCACCACGCGGATCGGACCGGCGTCCACACCCATGTCTGCCTCCATGAAGCGACTGCACTCATCCCTACCGACGAGTACTGCAGTACCCGCACCGGCCGGGAATGTGAACGAACGTTATCGCCAGCATCCCGCAACCGGCAGTTTCGCGGTGTTGACCGAGGGGGAAATCACACGATGGGACACGTTCACCGCGCACCGTTCCGGCGGGAACAGGCGCAACAGGAGCCGCAACGAGGTCGCCGCAGCACGGCACCGCAGACCGCGCGCCGTGGCGGTGCGGTGTGTCGACGACGGCATGAAGAACCGTCGACCGCCTCCCTCGCGGCTTCTCACGAGGGCACACGGGGGACAGAGGCGTCCTCCTGCGTGCCGACAGGAGGCCGGCCATGAAGGTCACCAGGGCAGCGATGCCCCTTCTTCCGCTCTGTCAGCGGATGCTCCCGGGCAGACTGGCGGGACTCTCCCTGGCCCTGCTGAAGGCGACCGCCCTGGAGTTCGCGATCCTCGCCGGGCACCTCCTCCTCTATCCCTCCGGCATCACGCAGGAACGCCGCGGGTCATCGGCCCGGCTCCCCTCCTCGGACGGCGCGGCACAGCTGCCGACCGAGACCAAACCCCCGGTCGTCCTCCTGCACGGCTTCATCGACAACCGCTCGGTCTTCGTGCTGCTGCGCCGCAGCCTCGCCCAGCACGGCAGGCAGCAGGTCGAGTCGCTCAACTACTCGCCGCTGACCTGTGACATCCGCACCGCGGCCGAGCTGCTCGGCCGGCACATAGAGGAGATCTGCGAGCGCACGGGCAGCAAGCACGTCGACGTCGTCGGGCACAGCCTCGGCGGGCTGATAGCGCGGTACTACGTGCAGCGGCTCGGCGGTGACATCCGCGTCCGCACGCTGGTGACGCTCGGCACCCCGCACTCCGGCACCCGGGTGGTCCCGCTGGCGAACGCGCACCCGATCGTGCGCCAGATGCGCCCCGGCTCCGCGCTGCTCGAGGAGCTGACCCGGCCCGCCCCGGGCTGCCGTACGCACTTCGTGAGCTTCTGGAGCGACCTCGACCATCTGATGGACCCGCTGGAGACCGCCTGTATCGACCACCCTGACCTGATGGTGCAGAACGTACGGGTGAGCGGGATCGGCCATCTCGCCCTGCCCGTGCATCCCGCCGTCGCGACCGGGATACGTCAGGCCCTGGACACCGAGCGGACAGGAGCCGAAGCCGCCGCCCGCACCGGCGGCCTGACAGTGGCCTGACCGCCCCCGTCACAGCAGGCTTACGGCCTTCGGGCAGCACTCGGGCAGCACTCGGACGACCTTCAGACGGCCTTCAGACGGCCGATCGACCTCGAACATTCTTCGAACGCAGGGCCAAACTCGTGCCCGCCGTCCCCCGAAACACGGCCGAATGCCCGTTTCCTTCGCGCACGAAACCTGTTGAAGATTGTCGAGCCCGTATACCGACGGGTACAGTCGCCGCACTGCTCTGGCAGCCCCTGTTGTCGAGGCGAAAGAGAAGTTGGTGAACGACCGTCACCCGTCGGGGACCATGACCCCGGCTCCGGCTTCCGACGCCGCCACGGCGCACTATGCCTCGTACGGCACGCAGGAAGCCCAGTACGGCGACTTCACCACGTACGGCGGCTATGACACCAACGGTTTTGCGACCGCCGGTCACGGCACCGCGACCTTCGACGCCGACCCCCTGTTCGGCAGCCTCCCGGGCGACAGCACCGGCGTGCACGACGCGCAGCAGTGGGCCACGGGCAGTCACCAGACCCTGAACTACGACGACGCGTACGCGGCCCAGCACTACGCCGCCTACGACACCGGCGCGTACGACACGACCGCCTGGAGCGCCGGCCACCAGCCGCTCTCCGCCATCCCGCCGCAGGCCACGGGGCCCGACGTCTCCGGGCAGTGGGACGCGAACGCCTGGCTCCAGCCCGATCAGTCGGGCGTCCCCGCCGACGGGACCCAGCAGTGGGAGTGGGGCACCCAGGCCTTCGACACCGGGGCGTACGACGCCACGCAGTGGAACGCCGGGAGCCACGAAGGCGACGACACGGCCGCGCCCGCCGACGACTACGAACAGCAGGCCGAGCAGGGCTCGTACGACCAGCCCACGCCGGACGGCGGCCAGTTGGACGCCACCGGAGAGCTGCCCTCCGTCGCCCCCGTCGCCCCGCTCCTCGACGACCAGGAAGAGGTCACGCCGGCTCCGGCGTCGCGCGCGGCCTCGCGCAGCGGGAGCCGTTCCCGCCGCCGTGCGCCCGCCAAGCGCTCCGCGCTGCTGACGATCGCCGTGCCCTCGGCGTGTGTGATGGGCGTGGCCGGTATCGCCGCCGCGTCCGTGGGCACCTTCGGCGGCGACCAGGACACCTCCGCGAGCGCGTCGGACGCGCACGCGGTGAAGCCGGCCGCCGCGAACAACAAGCTGGACTCCCAGATCCAGAGCCTCTCCGCCGGCGCCGACGACTTCGCCGACCGGGCCAGCCGTACGCAGGAGCGCATCGACCTCAAGGCCCAGCAGGCGGCCGACAAGAAGAAGGCGGCGGAGGAGGCGGCCCGCAAGGAGCGGCTGCGCCCGAAGTTCGCACTTCCGGTCGCCCAGAAGGGGCTCAGCGCCTACTTCGGCCAGGCAGGCATCAACTGGATGTCCGTGCACACCGGCATCGACTTCCCGGTCTCGTACGGCACGACGGTGATGTCCGCGGTCGACGGCACAGTCCGCACGCAGTGGAACAGCGCGTACGGCAACATGATGATCGTGACCGCGAAGGACGGTACGGAGACGTGGTACTGCCACCTCTCCAGCTACCGCGTCTCCACCGGTATGTCGGTGAAGGCCGGCCAGCCGATCGCTTACTCCGGGAACTCGGGCAACTCGACCGGTCCGCACCTGCACTTCGAGGTCAGGCCGGCCGGCGGTTCGGCGATCGACCCGCTGCCGTGGCTGCGCAGCCACGGCCTGGACCCCACGTAGGACCGTGGGACCCGAGGACCACGCCCCCAGGTCCCACGCCCGTTGTTCCTACAGCTTCTCCACCGGCGCGTACCGCAGCAGCAGCCGCTTCGGCTTGGCCTCGCCGAAGTCGACCGTCGCCTCCGCGTTCCCGCCCGTGCCCTTCACCGCCACGACCGTGCCGAGTCCGAACTGGTCATGGGTGACCCGGTCGCCGACCGCCAGCGAGACCACCGGTTTGTCGGAGGCCCGGCGGGTGGCGAAGCCGGACGCGCCCGATGCCGACGAGCGTGAGCGGGAGGATGACAGCGAGGCCGCCACTCCGGATACCGGGCCGGAGGCGACCGGTGCCGTGGCGCCCGTCCGCTTCCAGTCGACATGCTGCGCCGGAATCTCCTCCAGGAACCGCGAGGGCGGGTTGTACGAGGGCTGGCCCCATGCGCTGCGCAGGGACGACCGCGTCAGATACAGCCGTTCACGCGCGCGCGTGATGCCCACGTACGCGAGCCGCCGCTCCTCCTCCAGCTCCTTCGTCTGACCGAGGGCGCGCATGTGCGGGAAGACGCCGTCCTCCATGCCGGTGAGGAAGACGACCGGGAACTCAAGGCCCTTGGCGGTGTGCAGGGTCATCAACGTGATGACCCCGGAGCCGTCCTCGTCCTCGTCCGGAATCTGGTCCGAGTCGGCGACCAGCGCGACGCGCTCCAGGAAGCCGGCGAGCGAGCCGGGCTCCTCGCCCTCGCCGGACTCCTGCTCGAACTCCAGGGCCACGGCGGCGAGTTCCTGGAGGTTCTCGATCCGGGTCTCGTCCTGCGGGTCAGTGGAGGCCTGCAACTCGGCGAGATAGCCGGTCCGTTCGAGGATCGCCTCCAGGACGGTCGCCGGGCCGACGCCCGACTCGACGATCGTCCGGAGATCCTCCATCAGCGTGTTGAACTTCTTGACGGCGTTCGCCGACCGGGCGGCCATGCCGTACGCCTCGTCGACGCGCTTGAGCGCCTGCGGGAAGCTGATCTTCTCGCGCTGGGACAGGGCGTCGATCATGGCCTCCGCGCGGTCGCCGATGCCGCGCTTGGGCACGTTCAGGATCCGGCGCAGCGGCACCGAGTCCTCCGGGTTGGCCAGCACCCGCAGGTAGGCCAGGACGTCCCGGACCTCCTTGCGCTCGTAGAAGCGGACGCCGCCGACGACCTTGTAGGGCAGGCCGACGCGGATGAAGACCTCTTCGAAGACGCGGGACTGGGCGTTCGTGCGGTAGAAGAGGGCGACGTCGCCCGCCTTCGCGTCGCCCGCGTCCGTGAGGCGGTCTATCTCGTCGGCGACGAACTGGGCCTCGTCGTGCTCGGTGTCGGCGACGTAGCCGGTGATGCGCGCGCCCGCGCCCGCGTTGGTCCACAGGTTCTTGGGGCGGCGCGACTCGTTGCGCTCGATGACCGCGTTGGCCGCGGAGAGGATCGTCTGCGTGGAGCGGTAGTTCTGCTCCAGGAGGATCGTCGTCGCGTCCGGGTAGTCCTCCTCGAACTGGAGGATGTTGCGGATCGTCGCGCCGCGGAAGGCGTAGATCGACTGGTCGGCGTCGCCCACGACACACAGTTCGGCGGGTGGGAGGTCGTACTCGTTGGGCGGTACGTCAGCTTCGTCGGCGCGCTGCGCGGTGCCCACGAGTTCCCGTACGAGCGCGTACTGGGCGTGGTTGGTGTCCTGGTACTCGTCGACCAGGACGTGGCGGAAGCGGCGGCGGTAGTGCTCGGCGACGTCCGGGAAGGCGCGCAGCAGGTTGACCGTCGTCATGATCAGGTCGTCGAAGTCGAGGGCGTTCGCCTCGCGCAGCCGCGACTGGTACATGGCGTAGGCCTGGGCGAGGGTCTTCTCGAAACCGTCCGTGGCCTGGGCGGCGAAGTCCTCCTCGTCGATCAGCTCGTTCTTCAGGTTCGAGATCTTGGCGCTGAAGGACTTCGGCGGATAGCGCTTGGGGTCGAGGTCCAGGTCGCGGCAGACCAGGGCCATCAGGCGCTTGCTGTCGGCGGCGTCGTAGATCGAGAAGGAGGAGGTGAAGCCGAGCTTCTTCGACTCCCTGCGCAGGATGCGCACGCACGCGCTGTGGAAGGTCATCACCCACATCGCGTTGGCGCGCGGGCCGACGAGCTGCTCGACGCGCTCCTTCATCTCGCCCGCGGCCTTGTTGGTGAAGGTGATCGCGAGGATCTGGCCCGGGTGCACGTTCCGCTCGCCCAGGAGGTGGGCGATGCGGTGGGTGAGGACGCGGGTCTTGCCGGAGCCGGCGCCCGCCACGATGAGCAGCGGGGTGCCTGAGTGGACGACGGCCGCGCGCTGGTTCTCGTTCAGCCCGTCCAGGAGTGCGGCGGCGTCGATCGCCGGGCGCGGGGCGCCGTCGCGGTAGTAGGCGTCCCGGTCCGGGGGCGCGTCGAACTTCCCGCCGAACAGATCGTCCGGAACGGGCTCCGGCAGGTGATCGTCCTCGGGCGGCGGCGGGGATTCTTCCTCGTGGCCGCGGGGGGCCTTGAGATCCGCCAGGAAGCTGTCGTCAAAGAGGCTGCTCATCGCCTTCCGAGTCTAGGGTGCCCCACTGACAGCCCGCCGCCGCCCCGAGAACTTCCGCCGAATCGGGGGTCTCGTGGGCCTCGGTCTCAGAAGCCGCGGATCTTCCAGATCTGGCCGCCCTGCGTCTTCCTGCCCTCCAGGACCGTGCCGTCACGGTCCGCGACCGACCAGGCCGAGACGTAGACCGTGCCGCCCCGCGGGTCGACGGCCACGCCTGCCGGGAAGGGCACCTTCACGTCCGTACGCCTGGCGCCCGAGACCTTGGTCACGACTCCGGCGAAGAGCCGGCTGACGTACAGGTCGCCCCGTTTGTTGAAACCGATGCCCGTGATCGCGCCGAAGCCGGGCTTCCAGCCGAGGATCTTTCCGCTCCAAGGGTCGACCTGCCACGCGCGCGCGGTGGGCTTCGCGGGCTCGCCGTTCAGCTCGCCGACGTAGAGGTTGCCGTCCGGGCCGAGGGCCAGGGAGGCGGGGACGGCCTCGTGCTTGTCGTGGTCCCTGAAGACCGTGAACTGGCGGGCCCTGCCGCTCCTGGACACCACGATCAGGTCGTTGCCGGCCGCGTCCGCGACGATCCCGCGGCCGTCGGGGAGGGCCGGGACGGCGTACGGGTTGGAGTCGACGGCCGTCTTGTGCGGGTTGTACTTCAGTTCCACGGCGGAGATGTCGGCGGCGATCCTCGCCCTGCCACGGTCGATCGACAGCAGCTTGCCGAGCTTGTTCCAGGGCGGGGCAGTGGGCACACCGGCCTCCGGCGGGGCCCGGGTCTCCACACCCCAGACACTGCCGTGGCGGGCCGAGACGCCGTTCAGGCCGACCGCGAAGCCGCCGTCGGGCGCACCGGCCGAGGACGGGCCGTCGACCAGGCGGTGGTGCTTCCAGGCGTCCCCCTCCCGGAAGACCTTGCTGACCGCCGCCGTCAGGCCGATGCAGGTAGGGCCCTCGGGTCCCTCGCCGAGGCACTTCTTTCCGCCGCGGCCGGCCTCGGCGACGTACAGACGGCCGTGGTCGTAGGAGAGCCGGCGCGGATGGTCGAGGCCCTTGGCGATCACGCGGATCACCGGCTTGCCGTCAAAGTGCCCGCCGGAGGCGCTCGCGGGTGCGATGCCCGCGGTGGCGGCCAGGGCGACCGATGCGCCGATGTGCCGATGTGCCGATGTGCCGATGACGAGTGCTGCACGCTTTGTCATGGTCGTACCCCCTCACCCGCCGCGGCATCTGACCGCGGCTGGCTGGAAGTTAGCGCCAGGAAGCGGGCGCATGCCGCCAGCCCGGTCAAAATACGTATAAATCTACGCAGATCATTCCGTAAGGACCACGTTGCGCGACGTCCTGACCCAAGGTCACGAAAACGTATCGGGCATATCGAACATCAACCTTCACACGGGCCACACGAGTTGGCTACCGTTCCGAGCAGGCCGCACGACACCCACCGGCGAACGTCGCCGGGCCGCGCAGCCTCCGCCGAGTCCGGTGTGCCGCCGCGCATCCGGAGCCGGGGACCCACCGATCCCGGGGTGAATCGGTCCGACTCCCATCCGGGGGCGGACCATAGGGCAACCCTTCCGAACCACCCGCCCGAACCCGACAGCTAACTCGGTAGGCGGAACGTGGAAGGAGTCGCCTCCCTTGGCGTCGCACCGTAAGTCACGCCCCGCTGTAACGCGCGTAGCAGGCATACGCACCCCCGCTCTCGCCACGGCCGCCCTCACCTCCGTGGCCCTGCTGTCCCAGTCGGCCAATGCCGCCCCCGCCACCGACGGGCAGCCCAGTCTCGAGGAGGTCGAGAAGAAGGTCGACGACCTCTACCGCCAGGCGGAGTCGGCCACCGAGAAGTACAACGCGGCCAAAGAGAAGACCACGACGCAGCGCAAGCGCGTCGACACCCTCCTCGACGATGTCGCCCAGCGCGCCCAGAAGCTCAACGCGGAGCGGGAGGAACTCGGTTCCTACGCCGCCGCCCAGTACCGGACCGGCGCAGCCGCACCCGACACGGCGACCTTCCTGCTCGCCGACTCGCCGCAGGACTACTTCGACCAGACGCAGCTGATGGGCCGGCTGACCTCCCGCCAGAAGAGCGCGGTCGACGACTACTTCACCGAGCAGTCCGCGACGATGAAGAAGCGGCAGGAGGCCTCCAAGAGCCTTCAGACGCTCACCGAGACACAGAGCGACCTGCAGACGGCCAAGTCCACGGTGCAGGCGAAGCTCTCCGGCGCGCGCGAGCTGCTGTCGAAGCTGACCGCCGAGGAGAAGGCGCGTCTCGCGGCGATCCAGCGGAAGAAGGAGCAGGAGGCCGCGCGCAAGGCGGCGGAGCTGGCCGAGCGACAGGCGGCCGAGCAGAAGGCCAAGGAGGAGGCCTCGGCCGGCGGGAGCGGTTCCTCCGCGGACTCGGGCAGCACCTCCGGCACCGGCTCCTCGTACGCCACGAAGGCCGAGAAGACGCTCGCCTTCGCCCGTGCGCAGATCGGCAAGCCGTACGTCTGGGGCGCCACCGGCCCCGGCTCCTACGACTGCTCCGGCCTCACCCAGGCCGCCTGGAAGGCCGCCGGCGTCAGCCTCCCGCGCACCACCTACGACCAGGTGAACGCCGGCACCACCGTCCCCCTGGCCGACGCACAGCCGGGCGACCTGATCTTCTTCTACGACGACATCAGCCACGTCGGCATCTACATCGGCAACGGCATGATGATCCACGCCCCGAAGCCCGGTGCGTACGTCCGCGAGGAGTCGGTCTACTACGGCGGCGAATCGATCATCCACAGCGTGGTGCGGCCGGCCTGAGGCACCCGGGAGCGGGGCACGCGCGCGTGCAGGTGTTTTTGGACCCACGCGCGCGTGCCCCGCGCCCCCGGGGCGGCAGGGCTCCCTAGGCTCGGCCCCATGTCCGCCTCCTCCGCTTTCCGCGCCTGGTGGGCGCAGCGTCCGCCGGCGGCCGGGGCCGCCGTGATGGCGACCGGCATCGTGTCGGTCGGGCTGCATCTGACGGGGTACGAGGTGGTGTCGCGGATCGCCCTGGTCCTGGCCTGTGTCGCCTGGGTGGGGATGGCCGCGGACTTCGCCGTGCGTCTGGTGCGGGACCGGGAGAAGTGGCTGGCGGAGGCGCGGACACCGGACTCGCTCACCGCCGTCGCGGCGACCGCCGTCCTCGGGACCCGGTTCTCCGCCCTCGGATGGCAGGCCCTCGCCGAGGCCCTGCTCGCGCTGGCGACCGTGCTGTGGCCCGTGCTGCTCGTCGACGTCGTACGGCACTGGTGGCATCGCATGCCGGGCTCGGTGTTCCTGTGTTGCGTGGCCACACAAGGGCTCGCGGTGCTCGGCGCCACGCTCGCCGCAGCCGAGACGACGGCATGGCTCGCGCACGCGGCACTCGTGCTGTTCTGGCTCGGGCTCGTGCTCTACGGCTTCGCGCTGACCCGCTTCGACCTGCGGCAGCTCACTCAGGGCCACGGGGACCACTGGGTGGCGGGCGGTGCGCTCGCCATCTCGGCGCTCGCCGGATCGAGGCTTCTCACCGCGGACAGCGCACGCCTGTACCTGTGGAACGACGACGACCGCGGCGTCCTGCGCGCCGTCACCGTCGCGCTGCTCGTGCTCGACATCGCCTGGTGCGCCGTACTGCTGGTCGCGGAGGTGGTCCGGCCGCGGCTCGGCTACGACGCGCGCCGCTGGGCGACCGTGTTCCCGATCGGGATGACGGCGGCGGCCGTGCTGTCCGCCTCCGCCGCCCTCGACGTCCCGTGGCTCAAGGGGCCCGGGCAGGTGCTGCTGTGGATCGCCGTGGCGGCATGGGTGGCCGTCGCCGCGGGGGCCGTCACCTCGGCCCGCGTCGGCATCAGGTCCACAGCACCGCGATGAAGATGTTCGCCGTGGTGAGCAGGCCCACCACCCCGAACATGCTCTTGTCGACCGTCTCGTCGTCCCGCTTCACATAGACCAGGCCGAGGATCACGACCAGCAGGGCCAGTTTCAGGCCGATCTTGACGGTGTTGACGTGATGGCCGTCGGCCTGGTTGAGGCCGACCAGGATCGCGCCGGTGACCAGCATCGTCAGCGCCCCGTGCAGCATGCCGGGGACGAAGCGGGCCGTGCCCTGCCCCATCGCCTTCATCTGGGTGAGGAAGCCGCCGAGCAGCGCGGCGATGCCGATGATGTGCAGGCCGACGAAGAGATGGATGAGTACGTCCATGAGGCCGGAGCTTAAACAGGGGCTCACGGGGCGTCCGACACCGCCCCGCCCTTCACCTCGTGGACCGTGCATATATGCGGGGCGGCGGCTCATAGCAGCTCGCCATCTGCCGGGGCCCCAGAACCGTCACTTCGGTCAGCGCACCGCGTGAAGTCGACGGCAGGGGCTGCGGATCACGGACGTATACGGTCACCCGGCGATCCGCCCGCGGCACTTCCGCACATCGCGTTACCGAGCCGACACCGTCAGGTTTAGCGTCCTCCACCAGGTGGCCGGCTCCCCACCGCCGCCCGGGCCAGGGGCGGCAGTCGGACACCACCGCCGAGAAGGTCCGGCGGCGGACCGTTCCCCCTGTGCGGGCCGCCGCCGGACGCGTAAGCCGCTCGGAACGAGTCAGAACAAGGCGGAACAGAGCGGACAGGACGAACAAGGCGGAACACGGCGGTTCTACGAAAGGACGTGCAGTCCACGTGGCAGCGCACCGCAAGCCCAGCCGGCGCTCGCTCAGCGGCAGTTCGGCCCGGACCGCGTTCACGATCGCCCTGGCGGGTGCGGCGACCGCGACCGGCTTCGACGGGACCGGGCACGCCGAACCGGAGCTGACTCCCGCGCAGGTCAAGGCGAAGGCGGACAAGCTGTACCAGGAGGCGGAGGCCGTCACCGAGAAGTACAACGGGGCGAAGGAGAAGGCGGACGCCGCCGAGCAACGGCTGTCGACGCTGCGGGACGAGGCGGCACGCAAGACGGACAGGCTCAACTCGGCGCGGGACGCGCTGGGTTCGATGGCCGCGGCGCAGTACCGCGACGGCGGCCTCGACCCGGCGCTGCAACTCGCGTTGTCCAACGACCCGGACCGCTACCTCGAGGGAGCCGAGTTCGCCGACCGGGCGGGCACCCGGCAGGCGGCGGCCGTCGCGGGCGTACGGAAACAGCTGCGGGAGATCGAGCAGCTGCGCGGGGCCGCGCGCATCGAGCTGACCGCGCTCAAGTCCCGGCAGGCGGAGCTGAAGCGGGACAAGAAGACGATCACCGGGAAGCTGGCAGCGGCACGGCGGCTGCTGGCTCGGGTCCCGGCCGCGGAACGCGCTCGGCTCGGCCTCGGCGAGGACGCAGGCACGCGCGCGTCACGGTCCGGCCCGGGCACCCGGGTCGGCCTGGAAACGCCCGGTTCCGCGACGGCCGAGGCGCCCGGCTCCCGTGCCGCGGCCGCCGTCTCGTACGCCTACGCCAAACTCGGCAGCCCCTATGTGTGGGGCGCGACCGGCCCGGACTCCTTCGACTGCTCGGGCCTCGTCCAGGCCGCCTACCGCTCGGCGGGCATCTCCCTGCCCCGCACGACCTACGCCCAGATCGGCTCGGGCAGGCGTGTCTCCCGCTCCGAACTGGCCCCGGGCGACCTCGTGTTCTTCTACTCCGGCATCAGCCATGTCGGCATCTACGTCGGCAACGGCCAGATGATCCACGCCCCGAATCCGTCGGCGCCGGTGCGGCTGGCGCCGATCGACGAGATGCCGTTCGCCGGCGCCACCCGGGTGGCGTGAGCGTCGGATCCCGGTGCTCAGACCAGCCGTCGCGCCGTGGCCCACCGGGTCAGCTCGTGCCGGTTCGACAGCTGCAACTTCCGCAGGACCGCCGAGACATGGGACTCGACCGTCTTCACGGAGATGAAGAGCTGCTTGGCGATCTCCTTGTACGCGTATCCGCGTGCGATGAGCCGCAGCACCTCCCGCTCCCGCTGGGTGAGGCGGTCCAGGTCCTCGTCGACCGGCGGGGCGTCCGTGGAGGCGAAGGCGTCGAGGACGAACCCGGCCAGGCGCGGGGAGAAGACGGCGTCGCCCTCCTGGACGCGGAAGACGGAGTTGACAAGGTCCGTGCCGGTGATCGTCTTGGTGACGTAGCCGCGCGCACCGCCGCGGATCACGCCGATCACATCCTCCGCCGCGTCCGACACGGACAGCGCGAGGAAGCGCACCGGCTGCTCGGCGTCCGCCATCAACGCGGCGCAGCGGCGCAGCACTTCGACCCCGCCGCCGCCCGGGAGGTGGACGTCGAGAAGGACCACCTCGGGGCGGGTCGCGGCGATGACCGTGACCGCCTGGTCGACGTCGGCGGCCTCGCCGACGACCTCCACACCGGTCTCGTCGGTCCGGCCGATCTCGGCCTGGACGCCCGTACGGAACATGCGGTGGTCGTCGACGAGGACCACACGCACATGGCGCTCGCCCGCGCCGCCCGCAGCCGTCGGCTCAGTAGGCTCCGCGTTCGCCTCGGTCGGGTCGCTCATCACGTCTTCTCCGCCCTCTCCATCTCCAGCTCGACCTCCGTGCCGCCGTCGGGCACCGCGCGCAGCCGCGCCGTGCCGCCGTTGCGCTCCATGCGGCCGATGATCGATTCTCTGACGCCCATACGGTCGGCGGGTATCGAGTCCAGGTCGAAACCGGGGCCTCGGTCCCGGACCGACACGAAGACCGTCCTTCCCTCGACTTCGGCGTAGACCTGTACGGCGCCGCCCTCGCCACCGTACTTGGCGGCGTTCACCATCGCCTCGCGCGCGGCCTGCATCTGTGCGCCGACGCCGTCGTCGAGCGGGCAGTCGCCGACTATGACGACCTCTATGGGGACGCCGTGCTTGTCCTCCACCTCCGCGGCGTTGCGCCGCACCGCGTCGGCGAGGGTGGTGGGTTCGTCGGCCTCGTCCTTGCCGGTGCCCTCGGGTTTGTAGAGCCAGGTGCGCAGGTCGCGCTCCTGGGCACGGGCGAGGCGGCGCACCTCGTTCGCGTTCTCCGCGTTGCGCTGGATCAGGGTCAGGGTGTGCAGCACGGAGTCGTGGACATGGGCGGCGACCTCGGCACGCTCCTGCGCGCGGATGCGCATCAGCCGCTCCTCGGAGAGGTCCTGGGTCATACGGACGAGATACGGCCCCGCGAGGAGCGTTATCCCGACGAGGACCGCGAGGGCCGCCTGCAGGACGGAACCCAGATGGGCGGCGGAGCCCTGCAGCACGAAGATGCCGGAGACGCCCGCGGTGACGAGGAGGACACCGCCCGCGGCACGCAGCAGGGTAAGCGTGCGCCGGCGGCTGCCGACCTCGACCCAGCGGGCCCGGCGGGCGTTGTCCGCCTGGCGCCAGACCAGGGCGACGCCCGCGCCGACCAGGACGACGGGCCAGAGGTAGACCTTGGCGCCACCGCTCAGGTTCACGTTGCCCACGAAGACCATGGCCACCACGACCATGAGGAGCAGGGCGACGATCTGGCCCCGGTCCGGCCTGCGGGCGACCAGTCTGCGGCGGCCGTCGGGCGAGGTCTCGGTGCCGACCAGCGACGGGGGTTTCTGTCCGCCGACGCCGCCGACGCCGAGCGGCACGAAGAACCAGAACGCGGCGTACAGCAGCGCGCCGAGGCCGTCCGCCATGAACAGGCCCACGAAGACGAGCCGCACCCAGATGACGGGCAGCCCGAGGTGCCCTGCGAGCCCCCGCGCCACGCCACCGAGCCAGCGTCCGTCGCTGCTGCGGTAGAGCTTGCGCGGCGGCCGCGGTTCGACGAGTGGCGCTGCGGCGGCTTCCGGCATGGCATCGATACTCACACGGTCGGCGGACACGGGCATCAGGGTCGACCCCCGAGACTCCCCTGATCTTCGAAGCCGGGCCGCGTCGAACGCCTCCCGGGCGCCGGCTCAGGGGCGATATCAGGGTCCGGCCAGGGTCGAACCGACTCCCGCCCGGGCTGCCCGGCCGTCACCATGGACACATGACAGATCACGAGCGCGCCGCGACGGGTCCGGGACCCGGCTCCGGCCCGCGCCCCGCTCCGGGCGCCGGGCCGCAGGACGCCGAGCGCGCCGCGGACGCCGCACCCGCGGCCGGGGCGGGACCCGGCGGCGGGCCCGGGACCGGTGCCGATCCGGGCCCCGGCAGTGGAGAAGGACCCGGCGCCGGGCCGAAGCCCGATGCTCAGCAGAACCCCGGTGCTCGGCCGGACCCCGGCACCGCCGCACCCTCGGCCGGGGCAGCACCCGGCAGTGGAGCAGGACCCGCCGCCGCAGCAGGACCCAGTGCCCAACCGAACCCCGGTGCCGGTCCGAACCCCGGTGCCCGGCCGGACCCCGGTGCGGGAACTGCCCCGGGCCCCGGCACCCCTGCCGACTCGGCATCCGGTGCCCCCTCCGGCGCGGGCGCGGGGTCGCGGGCGGGCGGGCGAGTGGGGGCGCAGGGCGGGGGAAGCTCGGACGCGGAGGCCGGCGGGGCCCCCCGCAGGCTCCGGCGCGACCGGCGGTACAAGACGCTGGCCGGGGTGTGTTCCGGGCTCGGGCGGCAGTGCGACATGGACCCGGTGATCTTCCGGATCACCCTCGTCGTGCTCTCCATGACCGGCGGCATCGGCCTGATCTTCTACGGCTTCGCGTGGCTCCTCGTCCCGTACGAGGACGAGGAGGAGAACGAGGTCCGCAAGCTGCTCACCGGCAGGGTCGACGGCCAGGCGCTGACCGCGGTGCTGTTCGCGCTGGTCGGCTGCGGCGTGTTCCTGACCATGCTGAGGAACGGCAGCGTGCTGGCCTTCGCCGTCGTTCTCTCCCTGCTCCTGGCGGGCGCCGGTTACTGGTCGCGGCAGCGCGGCGCTCCCGACCCCGACCCGCTGGCCGCCCAGGCCGCCGCCGACGCCCCGCCGGAGGCGCAGGCACCGCCGGTCCCTGCCGCCTACCCCTCCTGGTGGCGCGACCCCATCGTCAAGGACGGCACACATGTGGGCGGCACCGGCTATCTGTGGGGCCCCCAGGACTCACGCGACCGGGACATCGCGGCGGCGGTCAACATCAGCCTGGGCAACTCCTGGACCGACCGCGCGACGTCCATACGGACCCCGCGCCCCCCGGCACCGAAACCGCGCGGCCCCCGCTGGATCGGCGGCTGGGTCTTCCTGCTGGCGGTGGGCGCCGGAGCCCTCGGCACAGGTCTTATGTGGGACGACCACGCGCTGGGCACCAGCCTGCAGACCGGGCTCGCCTGCGCGCTGACCGTCTTCGGTCTGGGCATCGCGCTCAGCGCGTTCCTGGGGCGGACGGGAGCGGGGTCGGTCTTCCTCGCCATCGTCACGGCGGCCCTGCTGGGCGCGTCGGCCGCACTGCCCAAGGACATCGACACCCACTGGGAACGCCTGACCTGGCGGCCGGCCGCGGTCGCGGACGTACGGCCGAAGTACGAACTCGGCACCGGCGTCGGCACCCTGGACTTCAGCAAGCTGAACATGGACAAGGGGCGGACCGTGAGCACGGACGCCTCGGTCGGCGCGGGCCGGCTGAAGGTGATCGTGCCGAAGGACGTCACCGTACAGCTGAGCATCGACGTGGGGGTGGGCGACATCCAACTGCCGGGCGACAAGCACAAGGACGTGGACGTGGAGCCGGGCAAGCACAAAGAGGTGACCCTGCCACCGGTCGCGGGCGGCAAGAACACCGGCACGCTCGACCTCGACCTCCATGTCGGCGTCGGACAGGCGGAGGTGGCACGTGCTGCGTCATGAGTTCCAGCCCGGGAAGCTGGTCGCCGGTTTCTTCCTCGCCCTGGCGGGCGTCATCTTCGCCGGTGACGCGGGCGGGCTGTGGGAGACGCCGTGGTTCGCGGTGATACCCGTCGTCACGGGCGGACTGTGCCTCGCCGGGGCGGTCGGGGTGGTGAGCCGGGCCGTACGCCGGCGACGAGCCGTCGCACGGCCCACGGACACGGCGCAGACACCGCTGGACGCATCGCGCTGAAAGGGGCGGTGGCGGAGGGCTCCGGGTCGCCCCGGGGCTCCGCCACCGGTAGCCCCCGCCGACCAGGAGCTACCGGTAACCTCCCGCCCGCCGCCTTCGCCGCGCGCGGAGCGCGGCGTCCAGGGAGAACACGGAGGCGCCGGCGAGGACGAGGGGGATCCAAGCCATCAGATAGGCGAGGTCGTTGCCGTAGTAGTACGGGTCGGAGGACCAGCTCACGGTCAGCCACAGGCTGAGGGAGATCAGTGCGCCGCCGAGCGCGGCGAGGCGGGCGAGCAGGCCGATCAGGGTGCCGATGCCGACGGCCAACTCGCCGAGTGCGATGGCGTATCCGAAGCCCACGGGGTTCTTCAGAGCCATGTCGACCAAGGCGGGGATGGCGGAGGAGTTGCGGACGCCGCGCATCATGTCGCCGATCGAGCCGCTGCCGGAGTCCTTCATGAACGCGCTGTTGGTGAGTTTGTCGAGGCCGGCGTAGATGAAGGTGACGCCGAGGAAGACACGAAGAGGAAGGAGGGCGTATCGGGTGGCGGCATCGCGCCAGCTCCGGTCGCCGTCGAGATAGGGGGTGTGCGTGTCGGTGCGCATGCCATGAGTCATCGCTGTCGCCTCTCGCCCGCTGTGCCCGGGACCCCACACAAGACGATACGTACGTAAGGGACGGTGCGCTCAATCCGCTCGTACCGATTTCGGCGCCGGTGCGGAGGCACTGCTCCTCAGTCCGTCGCCTCAGTCCGTCACGTCGATCGCGTATCTGTTGGTCTCTACCCCCGCTGCCGTCACTACTTGCACCTCGACCCTCCCCGGTTCCACGTCCGCCGGTACGGGGACGGTCAGTACCGCGTCCGTCGGGTTGCTGAAACCGCCGGTCACGGGGACGAGCGGCACATGGACGTTGACCGTGCCGATGCGGACCACCATCCGCGTCAGCCGGTCGGCACCGTGCGTGCCCGGGGGGACGAAGCCCGCGCCGCGGATCTCGATGTCGTCGCCCGTGCGGATGGGGCCGTCGAGGTCGCCGGCCTCGCGGGCGCGCACCACGGAGAGGATCACGGGGCGGCCGCCCTCCGCGTACTTGCCGGCCACATAGGTCGCCGCCGACACCAGCACCACCACCGCGAGACCCCACGGAAGGTCCGGCAGCTGGTCCGGGCGCCGGGCGAGCCGCACCGCGGCGAACAGCAGGGCGACGGCGCTGATCACGACGTACTGGATGTCGGCGAAGGTGCCACGCCCCGCGTCGTCGGTGAGCAGGTCGGCCGCCCGGGGCCGGTACGCCCGTACCTTCTGCAGCCGCTGGCCGAGGATCCGCAGCCCGACCACGCGCCGCACCAGCACCGCGATGCCGCACACCACGGCGAGGACGGTCACGACACCGGCGCCGCGGGCGAGTTCGAGGCCGGAGATCAGCGCGTCGCGCTCCGCGTGGTCGGACGCGGCGGCGAGGCGGACGGCCAGGACCAGCACGGCGTAGACGATGAACAGCACCCAGGCCGCCGCCACCGTGCGGGAGGTGGACAGACGGTTGTCCTCGCCGATGACGGGAGCCAGTACGCCGCCCCGCGCGCGGTGGAACCAGGACGCCGCGGTCAGTACACCACCCGTGATCAGGGCCGCCAGCAGACCCGCCGTGCGCGCCGTCGTCCAGCCCGCGCCGATCGCGGTCAACGCCTGCACCAGCAGCAACACGACCACCAGTGACCACACCGCACACACCGTCCACCGCCACAGGCGGGCCAGCCAGGCCTCGCCCTCGGCGCGGCCGCGGTCGGCCACGAGTCCGGCGGACTGGCTGAGCTCCTCCGAGACCCACTGGCGGGAAGCCGAGGCCGAGTGGGCCACCGCGGCGGGCACGCCCTCTCCGGCCGCGAACCCGTCGCGCATCAGCAGGAATTCGGCGACCGCGCGCCGGTGCCCCTCGCGCGCCCCGTGCGGGCAGTCCCCGCAGGTGCAGCCGCCTCCATGGGAGCCTCCCGGCACGTCCGCGCCGCCTCTCGCCTCCTGCACCGCCACGCCCGCCGCCCGCCTTCCCCGCAACCCCCCGTGTGATGACAGCGAATTGTGCCCTACGCCACCCCACCCGCGTCCGGCAGGTCTGGTCAGCGCGGGGTGAAGCGGGCCCGCCGTGTTGACCCTGCTGCGAGAATTTCCCTATGGCCGAGATCATCCAGCGGGACGGGACCTGGGCCTTCGACGGCACCACGGTCAGGATCACGCCGGGTCTGCACCGCTCCGTGCCACTGTTCCGGCAGACGTACGGGGAGGTGGCGGTCCCCCTCGAAGCCGTCGCGGGCGTGGTCTTCGAACCCGAGCGCAAGCGCGGACGGCTGCGGATGCGGCTGCGCGAGGGGGCCGACCCACTGCTCCAGGCGACCGGCGGACGGCTGCCGGACGCGGCCGATCCTTACCGGCTGCAGGTGGACGTGGACCGTGCCGGGGTCGCCGAGTACGTCGCCGAGGAGATCCGCCAGGCCCTCATGCTGGACCAGGTGCCCAAGGAGCCGACGAAGGCGTACATGCTGCCGGGGCCGCCCGTTCCGGTCTCGGTCCGTTCCTCCGACGGCACCGTCTCCTTCGACGGCAACCAGGTGCGCATCGACTGGGCCGACACCTCCGAGCGGGTCAAGCGCGCGACCGGGCCACGGATCATCACGGTCGGCGATCTCGTCCAGGTGGAGTGGCTGCCCAACTCCGGCTACGAGGACGGCTTTCTGCGGTTCGTGACCCGCGAGACGGTGTTCTCCAAGCTGCCGCCGGAGAAGGACCCCTTCGCCCTGGACCTGTGGGGCAGTGCCCGCCGCGACCTGCTCACGGCGCTCGTGGCCACCGCGATCACCGCCCGCCTGCCGCACCCGTCCGCCCGCAACGGGGGCGGGTACGGCGAGTTGGAGGCCCGGCGGAAGCCGGCGCCCGCCGTCCCGGCCCCGGCCGACCACCACGACGTACTCCTGCGGCGCCTGCGGGAGTTGGGTGAGCTGCACCGGGACGGGGTGCTCACGGACGAGGAGTTCGCGATGACCAAGGCGGCCGTCCTGCGTGGCTTCTGAGCCGCACCGGCCGCCCGCACCCCCGGCCCCCGGTCGGCGCTAGCTCAGCAGATCGGGTTCGCTGCGGCTGATGTCCTGCCACAGCGGCTGGTAGTTGATCCATGCCACGAGGTCGCCGCCGAGCTGTTCGCGGGTCGCCGCGGCCAGTCGGTGGTCGATGAGGAGCGGGCGGCCGGCGGCCTTGGCGGTGAGCTGCACCTGGGCGGACCGTTCCATGGACACGAACCACCAGGCGGCCGCGTCCACCGAGTCGCCGACCGTGAGCAGACCGTGGTTGCGCAGCACGAGCGCCTTGCGGGAGTCGAGCGCGGTGGCGATACGGCGGCCCTCCTCGGCGTCGACGGCGACTCCGGTGTAGGCGTCGTAGAGGGCGTGGTCCTCGTAGAAGGCGCAGCTCTCCTGGGTGATCGGGTCGAGCAGGTCGCCGAGTGCGGACAGGGCCCGGCCGTGCACCGAGTGGCAGTGGGCCACGGCCACGACGTCGGGGCGAGCCGCGTGGACCTGGGAGTGGACCGTGAACGCGGCCTGGTTGACGTGATAGCGGCCCTCGATCACCTGCCCGTCGGAGTTGGCGAGCACCAGGTCGCTCACGGTGACGTGCCTGAACGACATCCCGAACGGGTTGACCCAGAAACAGTCGCTGTACTCGGGGTCGCGCGCCGTTATGTGCCCCGACACGCCGTCCTCGAAGCCGAGCCGTCCGAAGATGCGCAGGGCGCCCGCGAGCCGCTCCTTGCGGTGACGGCGTTCGTCGTCGACCGAATCGTGCATGGGCGGCATCGCGAACCGCAGCCGGTCGTTCGGGAGGGCGGGGGGCGGAGTGGGCGCGGCCCCGGGGGTCCCGTGCATGTGTCCTCCAGCACTGGCTTGCTTTACGGGGCGGAAGTTACCCTCAGTCAGCTCAGGAGAACAGAGATGTTCTGTAAAGATGACGCGCGCAACCGTTCCGGGTGCTTGTGGGTCTGGAGTGCGGAACCACAGGTTCAGCACCAGTTTTGAGCCAACACAGCCAGCCAGCACAGCCGGCGCAGCACCCTCCGGAGTCCTCCTTGAGCCAGGCCGAACGCCATCTCCATGCCCTCATGCGGCAGCTCGCGACCCAGCAGCACGTCGTCGAGCTGGTCCATCCCTTCGCCGAGCTGAAGACCTTCGGGGCGCTCGTGTACGTCGCCGAGTGCTTCGGCTTCCGTTACGCCGGCCTCCGGCTCGTCGGCCGGCACAAAATCCTGCACGTCCGTCTCGTCCGGGACACCGAGCCATGGGCCCAGCAGCGCGCGGCGGCGAACGTCGCCACGTTCGGGCAGGTGGGCGCGGGCGGGCCGGTGCCCGGCATGTACCTCAACTCGCTCACACCGGTCCCCGAGGCCCAGGCGGACGTCGACCTGCTCACCGCGCTGGTCCGGTACGACGCCCTGGTCGAGGCGGGCAACCGCCGGCAGTTGCTGACCATCGGCTGGGGCTCCGGCGCCGTGTGCCTCCTGCTGGCACTGCTGACCGGCGTCTACGCCGTCCTGCTGCCGCTCGCGGTGCTGCTGCCGGCGATGATGCTCGGCGCCCTGCGCGTCAACACGGCCCGGCGCGCGAAGCTGGCCCGGCAGCTGACCGCCGCCGGGTGCACCCGGGTGCGGGACGACGCGGGCCGCGAGCGGTACGTGCGGCCGTTGCCGTACGGGGCGTCCTCACAGCAGGCGTGACACCTGCGCCGATACCCGACAGCGGATGTCGGGTATCGGCGCCACACTCGCCGTATGACAGCGAACACGGCCGCCAACTGGGCGGCTTTCACCGAGGCGGAGCCCGCACTGGCGAGGATCGCGGAGGACCGCTTCGGCGCCTTCACCCATCACGTTCTCGCCACGCTCCGCTCGGACGGCTCCCCGCGCACCTCCGGCCTGGAGGTCCGTTTCCTCGACGGCGAACTGTGGCTCGGCATGATGCCCGGCTCGCTCAAGGCCCGGGACCTGAACCGCGACCCGCGCTTCGCGCTCCAGGCGAACCCGGGGCCCGGCACCGGGATGGGCGGCGGTGACGTACGGGTCAGCGGGCGGGCGATCGGCGTCGAGGACGGCGAGGCGAAGAAGGCGTACGCGAAAGAGGTGGAACCGCCGGAGCCGTTCCACCTCTTCCGCACCGAGCTGACCGAGGTCGTACGGACCTACGTCGAGGACGACAAGTACCTGGTCGTCGAGGTCTGGAAGCCCGGCAAGCCCCTGCGCACCGTCAGGCGCGCCTAGGGCCTACTCCCATTCGATGGTGCCCGGCGGCTTCGAGGTCACGTCGAGGGCGACTCGGTTGACGTCCGCGACCTCGTTCGTGATCCGCGTCGAGATCTTCGCGAGGACGTCGTACGGCAGACGCGACCAGTCGGCCGTCATGGCGTCCTCGCTCGACACCGGGCGCAGGACGATCGGGTGGCCGTAGGTGCGGCCGTCGCCCTGGACGCCGACGCTGCGGACGTCCGCGAGCAGGACCACGGGGCACTGCCAGATGTCGCGGTCGAGGCCGGCCGCGGTCAGTTCCTCGCGGGCGATGGCGTCGGCTTCGCGCAGGAGGTCGAGACGCTCCTTCGTCACCTCGCCGACGATGCGGATGCCGAGGCCCGGGCCGGGGAACGGCTGGCGCTGGACGATCTCGTCCGGGAGCCCGAGCTCCTGGCCGACCATCCGGACCTCGTCCTTGAAGAGCTTGCGCAGCGGCTCGATGAGCTGGAACTCGAGGTCTTCCGGAAGCCCGCCCACGTTGTGGTGGGACTTGATGTTGGCGGTGCCGGTGCCGCCGCCGGACTCGACCACGTCCGGGTAGAGCGTGCCCTGGACCAGGAACTCCACCGCCGGACCGGCGTCCGCGATGATCTCGGCCTGCGCCTGCTCGAAGACCCGGATGAACTCGCGCCCGATGATCTTGCGCTTCTCCTCGGGGTCGGAGACGCCCTTCAGCGCGGTGAGGAAGCGCTCCTCCGCGTCCACGACCTTCAGCTGTACGCCGGTCGCGGCCACGAAGTCCTTCTCGACCTGCTCGGTCTCGCCCTTGCGCATCAGGCCGTGGTCGACGTACACGCAGGTCAGCTGGGAGCCGATGGCCTTCTGGACGAGCGCGGCGGCCACGGCGGAGTCGACGCCGCCGGACAGACCGCAGATGGCGCGCCGGTCGCCGACCTGCTCGCGGATGGCCGCGACCTGCTCCTCGATGACGTTCCCGGTGGTCCAGGAAGGCGTGAGCCCGGCACCCCGGTACAGGAAGTGCTCCAGCACCTGCTGGCCGTGCGTCGAGTGCATGACCTCGGGGTGGTACTGGACGCCGTACAGCTTCTTCTCGTCGTTCTCGAAGGCGGCGACCGGGACGACGTCCGTGGACGCCGAGACGGTGAAGCCCTCGGGCGCGGCGGAGCAGGCGTCGCCGTGCGACATCCACACCGACTGCTCGTCGGGGGTGCCCTCGAAGAGCGTGGAGCCCGACTTGGAGACATGCAGAGGCGTACGGCCGTACTCGCGGGCGCCGGTGTTGTCGACCGTGCCGCCGAGGGTCGTGGCCATCAGCTGGAAGCCGTAGCACATGCCGAAGACGGGGACGCCGGCCTCGAAGATCTCGCGGTCGAGGCGCGGGGCGCCCTCCGCGTAGACCGACGAGGGGCCGCCGGAGAGGATGATCGCCGCCGGGTTCTTGGCGAGCATCTCCGCGACCGGCATGGTGCTCGGCACGATCTCGCTGTAGACCCGGGCCTCGCGGACGCGGCGGGCGATGAGCTGGGCGTACTGCGCGCCGAAGTCGACGACCAGGACGGTGTCGGGAGCGGCGGAAGCGGGGGTCGCTGATGACACGGGGTGCCTTCCGGCGGTGGGGCGGGTCTTTGTGCCTGCGATTCTACCGAGGCGAGCGTGGGACGGGTCCCGCCTGCCAGGGGCTGCCGTCCCCGGACCCCCGCTTCGGCCTGAACGGCCTCGTCCTCAAACGCCGGACTGGCTGGATCGGACCGGCTGGATGCGACTGGATGTGACCAACCTCGCTTGGAAGGGCGTCCCCAGCCCGTGCATACTGAGCCCCATGCTCACGCACCCGACCTTCCGCTTTACCTATGGCATCCGGCCCGCCGGTTGCCATGGTCGTGCTGCTTGAGTTACTGACAAGCGACTTCCCAGGCGCCCCGGGCCGACAAGGCCCGGGGCGTCTGTCGTTTCCGGGCCCTGTCGCTCCGGGGCTCCCGCCGAGCCATCCGACAAGGAGCCCCCGACATGACCACCACCACGCCCGAGCAGACCATCGCCGACGCCCGGGAGCGCATCGACGCCCTGGACGACCGGATCATCGGCCTGATCCAGGAACGGGTCGCCGTGTCCGCCGTGGTCCAGGAGACACGGATCGCGTCCGGCGGCCGGCGCGTGCACCTGTCCCGCGAGAACGAGATCCTCGGCCGCTACAGGGACGCGCTGGGCAAGCCGGGCACGTCGCTGGCGATGACGCTGCTCGAACTGTCCCGGGGGCGGATCTGAGTTCGAGCCCCCTCTCACCCGTACGGCGCGTGACGCCCCGCGAACGGCTTCGTTGGTGCTGGTGTCCGTGCCAGCCAGGGGCGGGCCCGAAAGAACCACGCGTGGCTTGCTGGAGCGATGAGACGTACGGGTCGTGCCGCACGTCGTGGGACCTCGTTCCAGGGTTGTGGCCGGACGGCAGGGGACAGCAGCCCGGTCACCCAAGTAAAACGGTCGGCTCCGGGGACGCCCGGGGCCGACCGGCGGAAAATGCAAAAATGCACAACCCTGGGTCAAACGGTTGCGTACGCCCCGTCCATCCAGCACGATGCGTAGAAAGCCCCAAGTCCCGCCGCAGACAACTGCATTGCTTGCACTTCCGTCCCCCAGAGGCCGAGACCGTCCGTGTGCCACAGCTGCACCGGGACGGCGACCCAGGGCACACAAGACAAGCGGCGCAACCCCCCGGCGCCGCTCCCAGGCACCGGCGCTGCCCTGACGTCGGTGCTGACGGAGAAGGGCCCCGCGGCCCAAGCCCGCGGGGCCCTTCGCATGTCCGGATAGTGGCGCGGGCCACATAAGAATTTTGTCAATGTCTGCACAACCATTAACACGGCTCACTGATCCAACATGCGAAACCAGGGCCACACCCGCGCCCCACACGCGGAGCCCTCCCACTGGACTCCCTTGAGGTTTTCATGAAGCTTCGTCGTGTTATGGCCACTGCGGCCGCGACGGCTGTCATAGCGCCCCTCGCCCTGCTCTCGGCTCCGGCGGCGTTCGCGGACGAGACTCCCAGCACGTCGACGAGCAGCCCCGCCGCCGACGACACCACTCCCGCCGCGGACCAGAGCACCCCGGCCGCCGAGGACAGCACCCCCGCCGCGGACGAGAGCACCCCCGCGGCCGACGAGAGCACTCCCGCCGCGGACGAGAGCACTCCGGCCGCCGGCGAGAGCACTCCCGCGGCGGACGAGAGCACCCCGGCCGCCGGCGAGAGCAGCGCCGGCGCGTCTGCCTCGCCGAGCCCCAGTGAGAGCACCCCGGGTGGCGCCGAGCTCTGCGTCGACGAGAACGGCGACAGCACCGCCGAGCTCAGCTCCGACCTGAAGAGCGGCCTGTCCGGCCTGCCCGACACGATCGTCGCCGGCAACGGCTGGACCGGGTTCTCCTTCAACGTCACCAACCACGGCGACGAGACGATCAAGGACATCAAGCCCCTGATCGGCGTCGCCGCCGTCGGCTGGGAGGACGCGAAGGACTACTCCGGCGAGATCAAGGTCCAGGTCTTCGACAAGTCCTCCAAGTCCTGGCGGACGATCGCGGACGCCGCGGGCGAGGGCGGCACCTTCACCGCGTTCTCGCTCGGTGCCGGCCAGTCGGTCTCCTACCAGCTGCGCCTCAGCGTCAGCGGCAAGGTGCCGGACTCCCTCGGGCTGACCGGTGGTCTCGCCGAGTACGCGGACGACAAGGGCTGCTGGGTCGCCGACGACCCGAACGGCTGGGTCTACTTCTTCGACATCCTGGCCGCCGGCTCCGACGCCGGGAAGCCGGGCGACGCCAAGCCGCAGACCGGTGGCATGAAGCCGATCAAGGACGTGAACGAGGTCGACGCCACCGGCAGCCTCGCCGAGACCGGCTCCAGCTCCGCGCTGCCGATGATCGGTCTCACCGGCGGCCTCGCGGTCGCCCTGGGCGCCGGCGCGGTGTTCGTGGTGCGTCGGCGCAAGGCCGGCACGCACGCGTAACCAGACCTGCTGAAAGAACCGGAAGGACCCGCACTCGGAGGGGGGTGCGGGTCCTTCTGTTCTACTTCTTCTGCTTCGGCTGCTTCTTCTACTTCTTCGGCATGGCCGGCATTCCCAGGAAGGGCAGCTTCAGCGCGCCGAAGGCGTCCGCCGGGACGGCCGGGGTGTTCGGCTCCACCGGCTTCAGGCGCTCGTACGCCGCCCCCTGCTGCGGACGTGGGTCCTCCTCGCCCTTGTTGGGCCAGTACGACATCGCCCGCTCGGCCTGGGCGGTGATGGTGAGGGACGGGTTCACCCCCAGGTTGGCGGAGACCGCGGCGCCGTCGACGACCGAGATGCCGGGGTGGCCGTAGAGGCGGTGGTACGGGTCGATCACGCCGGTTTCGCGCGAGGAGCCGATCGGGCAGCCGCCGAGGAAGTGGGCGGTGAGAGGGGTGCCCATGAGTTCGCCGACGTTCGAGCCCGCGAAGCCGTTGATGTCGGCGGCGATCGCGGCGGCGCCCTCCGAAGCGGCCCTGATCTGCTTGGGGTTGGGGGCGCCATGGCCCTGGCGGGCGGTGAGCAGGCCCTTGCCCACGCCGTCCGGTTTCAGGTACGTCGTCAGGGAGTTGTCCAGCGACTGCATCACCAGGCCGATGATGGTCCGCTCCGACCAGTGATGGTTGGAGAGGGAGCGCAGGACGAGGAGGGGGTGGCGCGCGGCGTTCCGCAGCCAGGCCAGCACACGCGACGAGCCCTCCGCGTACGGCACCTGGAGGATGGAGAGGCCGCCCATCGAGTTGGAGCCCTTGCCGTAGCGGACCGGCTCGATGTGGGTGTTCTCGTCCGGGTGGATGGACGAGGTGATCGCGACGCCCTGGGTGAAGTCGACCTTCGCCGCGCCCGTCACCTTGCGGTACCGGCGGTTGTCCGTCTGTGCGCCGACCAGTGCCTCGGAGTTGGTGCGGGTGAGTTCACCCAACTTGCCTGAGATATACGGGAGTTGACCGCCCGCCTTCATCCGGTGCAGGAGGGTCTGGGTGCCGTAGGTGCCGGCGGCCAGCACCACGCGGCGCGCCTTGAAGGTACGACCCGCGGAGGTCTTCTTCTCGTCCGTGGGGAGCGTGGCGATCGCGTAGCCGCCCTGGGAGTCGTCCGTGACCGACACGACCGTGGTCATCGGGTGCACCACCGCGCCCGCCTTCTCGGCGAGGTACAGGTAGTTCTCGTTGAGGGTGTTCTTCGCGCCGTGACGGCAGCCCGTCATGCACTCGCCGCACTCGGTGCACGCGTTGCGGGCCGGGCCCGCGCCGCCGAAGTAGGGGTCGTTCACCTGCTCGCCGGGGCCGGCCTTCGCCGTGCCCTCCGCGTCCTTGCCGTCTCCGAAGAAGACGCCGACCGGCGCCATGTGGAAGGTGTCGCCGACGCCCATCCGCTCGGCGGCCGCCTTCAGGTGCACGTCGGACGGGGTCATCGTCGGGTTGAGCCGTACGCCGAGCATGCGCTGCGCCTGGTCGTAGTACGGCTTCAACTCCTCGTGCCAGTCCGTGATGTCACGCCACTGCGGGTCGTCGAAGAACGGCTTCGGCGGCACGTAGAGGGTGTTGGCGTAGTTGAGGGAACCGCCGCCGACGCCGGCACCGGCCAGGACCATGACGTTGCCCAGCAGGTGGATGCGCTGGATGCCGTACATGTTGAGCTTGGGGGCCCAGAGGTAGTTCCTGAGGTCCCAGGAGTTCTTGGGGAGGGTTTCGCGGGTGAAGCGGCGGCCGGCTTCCAGGACACCTACGCGGTAGCCCTTCTCGGTGAGGCGAAGGGCGGTGACGGAGCCGCCGAAGCCCGAGCCGACGACGATGACGTCGTAGTCGTAGGTGTCCTGTGACACGTGCTCTCCTCGTTGAGAACGGATGGTCCTACTTGAAGCGCAGGGCCTTCATCAGCCGGAGGCTGCGGCTCATGAACTGCGCGTACTTCTCGTCGTCCATCCCCAGCGAGGGGGCCATCGGCAGCAGGCGCTGCTGGGCGACCGTCTGGGCCTCCGTGTACTTGAGGATGCCCTCCGAGCCGTGGCGGCGGCCGAGGCCGGAGTCCTTCATGCCGCCCATGGGGGACTGGACGCTGCCGTAGGCGGGGGCGTAGCCCTCGTTGACGTTCACGGTTCCCGTACGGAGGCGGGAGGCGACCTCGCGGCCGCGGCTGCCGTTCTTCGTCCAGACCGAGGAGTTCAGGCCGTACGGAGTGGAGTTGGCGTGCTCGATCGCCTCGTCGTCGGTCTGGAAACGGTAGAGGGAGACGACCGGGCCGAAGGTCTCCTCGGTGCAGACCGACATCGGCTCGGTCACGTCGTCGAGGATCGTCGGCTCGAAGAAGTACGGGCCGATGTCCGGGCGGGCGACGCCGCCCGCGACGACCTTCGCGCCCTTGGCCACGGCCTCCTCCACGTGCCGGGTCACCGTCTCCAGCTGGCGCTCCCCCACCAGCGAGCCCATGTCGGCGCCGTAGGCGAGGGACGTGCCGAGCCGCATCGCCTTCGTGCGGGTGGCGAAGCGGTCCAGGAAGGTGTCCGCGATCGACTCGTGGACGTACAACCGCTCGATGGAGATGCACAGTTGGCCCGCGGAGGAGAAGCAGGCGCGCACCGCGCCCGCGGCGGCCTTCTCTATGTCGGCGTCCTCCAGGACCAGCATCGCGTTCTTGCCGCCGAGTTCGAGGGAGACCCCGACCAGACGGGCGGCGGCGCCCTGGGCGACCTCGCGGCCGGTGCGGGTGGAACCGGTGAAGGAGACGTAGTCGGCGCGCTTGACGAGCTCCGGGCCGACGACGGGTCCCTCGCCGAGGACGACCTGGAAGACGGCGGCGGGGAGCCCTGCCTCGATGAGCAGGTCGCGTGCCCACAGAGCGGTGAGGCAGGTCTCCGTGTCCGGCTTCATCACCACCGCGTTGCCCGCCACGAACGCCGGGAGCGCGTCGCCGACCGACAGTTCCAGGGGGTAGTTCCAGGGGGCGATCTGGCCCACCACGCCGCGCGGGTGGCGCAGTTCGGTGACGCGGGTGAGGGTGGGCATGGCGCCCGCGTGCCGCTTGGGCTTCAGATAGGCGGCGGCCCGGCGGCCGTAGTGGCGCGCCGCGACGGCGACGGCCTGGACCTCTTCGTGGGCGTGCAGCCGGGCCTTGCCGGTCTCCAGCTGGATCAGGTCGAGGACCTCGGCCTGGCGGGCGAGCACCAGGTCGTGGAAGCGGAGCAGTACGGCCGCGCGCTGCCGGACCGGCGTCTTCGCCCACACCGCCTGGGCGGCACGGGCGGCGTCGAAGGCCTTGGCCACGTCCTCGGGCGTGGACTCCGGCAGGTCGGCCAGCTTCTCGCCGGTGAACGGCGTGTGGTTGGCGGTGCGGCCGGAGCCGACCACGCCCTTGGTGAGCTGTGCGATCAGCTCGGGCGTCACCACGTCGGCGGCGGTACGGGCGCCCTGCGGAGCGGGGGCGAGGGGATTCGTGCCGGTCTTGGCCGGGGCTTGCGCGTCCGTCATGAGGCGCAGGGTATGCCGGTGCGGAGGCTTTGGGTACCCGTCGGTAACGCGGCTTCACGCAGTGCACACACGCCGCCAGTGGGTACTGGCAACGAATGCACTGATCAGGGCGTTGGGCGGTGCGGCGGGGCGGGTTTCAGCTCTTCGCGATCACAAGGCGGTCACGTGCGCCCTTGAACAGGGCCGTGCCCTTCTTCTCGGCCGGAGTGCCCTTGGGCATGTCGACACGCAGTTCGTACATGCGGCCGTCGTCGGTGCGGATCATCAGCTCCATCACCCGGGTCGGGGAGCCCTCCAGGCCGTACGCGGTGTCGGCGAGGACCGCCTCGGATCCGTGGAACGTGGTGCGGGTGTACTGGGTGCGCGCGTCCCCGTCGTAGGTGTTCCAGTCGGCGTGCGCCTGCTGGGCCTGGGCCATCGGGGAGCGGGGCGCCCTGTCCCATTCGGTGAGACGGAGGGTGAGGCCGCTGCCGGCCGCGTCGTACTCCACGAGGCGGGGCGGGTCGGCCGCGCCGCCCTCCCTGGCCGACTCCCGGTACGGGGCGGGGAGGGAGAGGACGGCGTTCATCGCCGCTTCCCGGTGCGCGGCCCAGGTGACGGCGGTGGGGCTCGCGGCGGGGGCGAGGGGCGCCGAACCGTAGGTGGCGTTGTGCTCTGTGACGTCGTCGCCGTGCCGGTCGCCGAAGTGAGAGACGGCGAACCAGGTGCCGCCGACCAGAAGGGCGGCGAGCAGGGCCAGCGGGGCGGGGCGCCGCAGGGCCGAGCGCCGCAGGGCCGGCCCCTTGGGACGAGGCCGCGGGTTCGGGGAGGGCCCCGGGGAGGGACTCGCGACGGCCTGCGTGGCGGGTTCGGACGACGACTCGGGACCGGACGACGACTCAGGTTCGGACGACGACTCAGGTTCGGACCACGGCTCAGGGCCGGACGACGGCTCGGGGCCGGGCATCGGGTGGGGGCCGGGCATCGGGTGGGGCGGCTCGGGTTTGGACGACTTGTCAGGACCAGATGACGCCTCGGGACCCGGAATCGGATGGGACGCCTCGGATTCCCGTACGGCGGCCGCGGGCTCCGCTCCCCGCGACACCGCAGCCCCCTGCGCCCGCCCCGCACCCAACCGCACGGTCCCCACGTCGTCCGCGAACTCGCGTAGTTGTGAGGCGTCCTGGGCCAGGGTGGCGGAGTCGTGCGTCACGTCCGGCACCGGCCATCCCTCGGCCACCGCCTCCAGGACCGCGCTCGTCTCCTCGGTGCCGGGCCGCTGCTCGGGTTCCTTCGTCAGCAGCCGGGTGAGCAGCGGCCCGAGAGGGCCTGCCTGTTTCGGTTCGGGGGGATCGGCGGCGATGATCGCGGCGAGCGTGGACTCGACGGTCGTACGACGGAAGGGCGACCACCCTTCCACGGCCGCGTACAGCAGTACGCCCAGTGACCACAGGTCGGACGGGGGCCCGGCACTTCGGCCCGACATCCGCTCGGGTGCGACGAACTCCAGCGAGCCGACGAACTCGCCGCTCATGGTGAGGGACTCCTCGCCCTGGATGTGGGCGATGCCGAAGTCGGTGAGGACGACCCGGCGATGCGGGCCGAGAAGGACGTTGGCGGGCTTGACGTCCCGGTGGACGATTCCGACGGTGTGCGCGGCGTCCAGGGCGCCGAGGACGGCGAGGCCGATACGGGCTGCCTCGGCGGCGTCGACCGGGCCGCGCCGCAGTACGTCGTGCAGGGACTCGCCGCGGACCAACTCCATGACGATCCACGGGAGTCCGTCCTCCTCCACTACGACGTCATGGATGGAGACGGCGGCCGGATGATCGACGCGGGCGGCGGCGCGGGCCTCGCGGTGGAGGCGGCCGGCGGCCCGACGGCGGTGCTCGTCCTCGGGGTCGCCCGGCAGCCGGGGCTGCTTGACGGCGACGTCCCGCCCCACGAGTTCGTCGTACGCCTGCCAGACGGTGCCCATGCCGCCCGAGCCGATGCGCTCGGTCAGCCGGTAGCGCCCGCCGACCAGCCGACCGTCGCGCGCCTGTTCGCCGCCTGCACTCATGCCTCATGAGTACCTTGCGGAACGGGGACTTGTCGACGCGGAGCCCGGCTACGGCGTCCAGCCGCCGAAGGCGAACGAGGCCCCCTGCCGCCGCACCTCCACCACCCCCGGCCCGCCGAAGTGCGCGGGGATCACCAACTCGCCCTGGTCCGCGGCTCGTTCCAGGACGCGTCGACGCTCGGCGGCGGCCCGCTCGGGGTCCAGGCAGAAGCAGCTGCTGCACTCGGGGTGCAGGATCTGGACCGGACTGTGCATCAAGTCGCCCACGAAGACGGCCTGTTCGCCGCCGGAGGCGACGCGCAGCACGGACGAGCCCGGGGTGTGCCCGGGGGTGGACTCCAGGGTCAGGTGCTCGTCGATGCGGTGCTCGCCGTCCCAGAGCACGGCCTGTCCGGACGTGTGGACGGGCGCGACGCTGTCCTCGTAGATCAGGCGGTCGTCGGGCCGTACGTCACCGCCGTACCCGCCGTCCGGGCCGAAGTGGTGGTCGTCGGCGGCCGGGAGAAGGTACCTGGCGCCGGGGAACGTGGGCACCCAACTGCCGTCCACATCGCGGGTGTTCCAGCCGACGTGGTCACCGTGGATGTGGGTGTTGACGACGACGTCGACGTCCTCGGGCCGTACGCCGGCCCGGGCCAGGCGCGCCGGGAGGCCGAGCCCCTGCTGCCGGTGGAAGAGCGGATTCCCGGGCCGCTCCCGCCCGTGCCCCACTCCGGTGTCCACCAGCACGGTCCGCCCGGCGCTGCGCAGCACCCAGGTCTGCAGGGCGACGACGGCGCGGTCGCCACCGGGCTCCCAGTGGTCCGGCGCCAGCGCCTCCCGGTTGTCCTCCCACACCTCGGGTGCGACGCCCGGTACGAGGCCGCGGGCGGGGGCGTAGGGCTCCTGCCACTCGACGATCCGGAGGACCTGGACGTCACCGATCACGAAGCTCTGCGTGTTTTCATCAGCCATGCCCACGACGGTACGAAGTCCGAATGAGCATTCCAATGCCTGATCTGCTCTCCTGGATACGCATGCGTCTCATGCGCGATGCGCTCTCGCCTCGGGCCGGAGTAGGCTGCCAAGCCATGGACGTGGTGAGCGACGCGATCTCCGCCGTACGCATCGGACAGCCCTCCTCGAACCGGCTGCGGGTCGGCGGCAGTTGGTGCACCCGGTTCGCCCCGTACGAGGGGGCGGGCTTCCATGTCGTCCTCGCGGGCAGCTGCTGGCTGCGGCCTGACGGGGACGGCGAACCGGTGACGCTGGGTGCCGGGGACGTCGTACTGCTGCCGCACGGGGCGGGGCATGTGCTCGCGGACGCGCCCGGCGACACGATGAGGGCGGTGCCGTTCGAGGAGATGCGCCGGCCGCCCGCCGATCCGGCCGGGCGCGAGGTGGAGCTGCTGTGCGGCAAGTACCGCCTGGACCACAGCCGGGTCCATCCCCTGCTGGCGGAGCTGCCGCAGGTCGTCCACCTGCCCAACCGTGTGGGTGCCCACCCCGAACTCCGTTCGGCGGTGGACCTGTTGGCCCGCGAACTCGACGAGCGCCGCCCGGGCTCCTGCCTGGCCCTGCCGAGCCTGCTCGACCTGCTGCTGATCTATCTGGTGCGCGCCTGGACGACGGAGTCGGACACCGGTTCCTGGCCGGCGGTCCTGAGCGACCCGGTGACCACGGCCGCCCTGCGCGCGCTGCACTCGGACCCGGCCGCCCCCTGGACCAACGACAGCCTGGCCGCGGAGGCGGGCGTGTCCCGGGCGACGCTGGCGCGACGGTTCACGGCACTGGTGGGCCGGCCGCCGATGGCGTATCTGACGTGGTGGCGGCTGACCCGCACGGCCACGCTCCTGCGCGACACCGACGCCCCGCTGGCCTCGGTGGCCCGCGAGGCGGGGTACAGCAGCCCGTACGCGCTCTCGCACGCGTTCAGCAGGGAGTTCGGGGTGACACCGGGCAAGTACCGTGCGGGCGTACGGGGTTGAGGGCGGGTCAGAGCTGGTGGACGTCCCAGTTGGCGATGGCCTCCCTGGCGATCTCCCGGCCCTCCTGGGTGAAGTAGCCCCGGCCCGGATAGTCGATCCACAGCCGGTACATGTCGCCGTTGCCCGCCCTGTAGTAGCGGACCTGGGCCTCACGCAGCTGCGGGTCGTCGGTGGCCGTGTAGACGATGGTGTTCTCGGCGGCCTTGCGGTCCTTGTAGGTGCTCGGCTGCGGATCGCCCTTGGGCGCGGGGTCGTCGGCGATGCCCCAGGAGTACTCGCCGTCCTGCAGCGTCGCCCACTCCGCGAAGGCCCTGGCCGCCGCGGACTGAGGGATCTCGTGGTCCTTGTCGTCGGCCTTGATGTCGCGGTCGACGGTGATCCAGACCGTGCCGCTCGGGTCCTTGAAGGAGACGGTCGTCCCGTCCGAGTCGTCGGCGGGCTTGCCCTTCACGAAGGCCGCGGGCACGCCGATGGCGGACCCGACCTTCGCACCGAGGTCGTGCTTCTTCCAGCCGTCCGGCAGCGTCCCCGCGAACGGATCCGCGATCACCAGATACGCCGCCACCGCCGCCGCGACGACACCGGCGCCGACGCCGAGCCACGCCCTGCGCCCGAGCCGGATCCCGCGCGTGACGATCTGCGCGGGCTGGGTGGGCGCGAGGGCAGGCGGGTTCGCGATCTCCGACAGCACGTCCCGGATCCGGGCGGCGGTCGGCCGTCTGGCCGGATCCTTCTGCAGCAGACCCGTGATCAGCTCGGCCAGCGGACCCGGCGCCGAGGCGGGCGGCGCCGGCGTGGCGTTGAGGACCGACTGGAGCGTGGCCGGCGTGTTGCTGCGGCGGAACGGGGAGACGCCCTCCGTGGCCGCGTAGAGGACGACGCCGAGGGACCAGAGGTCGGAGGCCGGGCCCGGACGCTGGCCCAGCACCCGCTCGGGGGCGATGTACTCGGGCGAGCCGACGAAACCGCCGGTGTCCGTCAGGTTCGTCTCGCCCTCGATCTGGGCGATGCCGAAGTCGGTCAGGACGACACGGTCATGGCGGCCCAGCAGCACGTTGTCCGGCTTGACGTCACGGTGCAGGACGCCCGCCGCGTGCGCGGCCTCCAGCGCGCCGAGCACCTCCAGGCCGACCCTGGCCGCCTCGCGCGCGCTCAGCATGCCCTCCTGCAGGGCGTCGCCGAGCGAGCGCCCGTGCACCAGCTCCATGACGATCCACGGCCGGCCGTCCACGACCGCCACGTCATGGACGTTGACGACGGCAGGGTGGTCGAGGCGTGCCGCGGCGCGCGCCTCGCGGCGCATTCGCTCGAAGGCGTTGGCGCGTTCGCGCTCGGGAAGATGGTCCGGGACGCGGGGCTCCTTGACGGCCACCTCGCGGTCGACGGTCTCGTCCTTGGCCCGCCACACCGTGCCCATGCCGCCGTGCCCGAGCCTGGCCAACAGCCGGTACCGGCCCGCGACGAGACGCCCGGCACCAGGATCCTGAGCGGGCTGGGACTGCGACGGGACGACCTGCGTGGGCGTTGCCTGCGCGCTCGCCTGCCACGGCGGTTGCAGAACAAAACTCGTCGTGTCGTCGGGCTCGCGGGCGGATCCCCCGTTGCTGCTCATGCGTCCATCCATATCGCGCCGGGCGCTCCCGTATCCACAAGGAATGCTTTCCGGTCACACAGCCGTGACCCGCACTGCCACCTATTTCCCTTTTGTGCATGCCCGAAGGCGGTACGAAGGCGTGTGTCGGTCAATGACGTACGAAAGTGTCGGTCGCGACGTCGAAGTACTCCTTCGCCTCCCGCACCTTTCCTACCGGCGCCGACACCCACACGTCGTACATCCGCCCGCCCTCCTCCCAGCACAGGTCGTAGGTGTGCCGCGGCCCCTCCGCCGTACTGAAACCGTTCCAGGTGAACTCCCAGAGGGCGGCGGGGTGTTCGGCCTGCGTGGTCGAGATGACCCGGCCGTCGTGGTAACCGGGGTTCGTGTCGGCGCCGTTGGCGGCGGCGCGCCGCATCACGCCGAGCGGACCACCCGCCGCCGGGTCGGCGACCTTGATGCCGAGGCGGAAAACCTCCCCCGTCGACAGGTAGAAGACACGCTCACCCTGGGGCTCGCGGGTGAAGTCCTCCGGTACGGCGAGGGAGAAGCCCGCGGGGTCGTCGACCGTGCGGTAGCCGGAGGGGGCGGAGGGGCGGTGGCTCGCGGTGACGCCGGCACCGGAGACCGTGGGGGACGATGAGGCGCTCGGGGCGGTGGGAGAGGCGGAGGTGCCGGGAGGGGCCGAGGTGCCGGGAGAGCCCGAAGTGCTCGCCGACGTATGTGATCCGGGGCTCGTCGGGGTGCCGTCCCCGTCACCGTCCCGGTTCATGAGCAGCGCCGCCGCCGACACCCCGGCCCCGGCCATCGCGGCGACGAGCAGCGCGGCCACCAGCACACTCCGGGTGGAACGCCTGGTCTCCACCGTGGGCGACGGCGCGAGCGCCGGCGCGAGCGCCGGCGTCGGTGACGGCGTCGGCGCGGGCACGGGCGCGCGCGGCACGTCCCGCTGGGTCGGGGTGTAACCGGGCGGATGCTCCGGGGTGCGGCCGGTGGCACGGTAGGCGCGCAGCATCCGCTCGGCCTGCTCCGCGTCCAGCCGCCGGTCCGGGTCCCGCTCCAGCAGGCCCCGTACGACGGGCAGCAGCGGCTCGGCCTGCGCGGGCGGCCGTATCTCGTCGACCACGACCGCGTGCAGGATGCCGCCGAGCGAGTCGCGCCGAAACGGTGACTCGCCGCTCAGGACGGTGCACAGCAGCGCACCCAGCGACCAGAGGTCGGACTCGGGGCCGGTCCTCGCACCGGACATCCGCTCCGGCGCGGTGTACTCGGGCGAGCCGACGAAGGAGCCGGTCTCGGTGAGGGTGGTGGCGCCGGCGACCTGGGCGATGCCGAAGTCGGTGAGGACGACCCGGTCCGTGCCGGCCTCCACCAGGACGTTGGCGGGTTTGATGTCGCGGTGCAGGACGCCGGCCGCGTGCGCGGTGCGCAGCGCGCTCAGCAGTCCCACGCCGATACGGGCGGCCTCAGCGGCGTCGACCGGTCCGCGCGCGGAGACCCGGTCGGCCAGGGAGCCGCCGTCGATCAACTCCATGACGATGTACGGGCGTTCGTCGTGCTCCACCACGTCGTGGACGACGATGATGTGCGGGTGGCGCAGCTGGGCCACCGCGCGGGCCTCGCGCAGGGTGCGGACGCGCTGACGCCGGGCCTCGTCGGCGGAGAGCGTCTCGTCGAGGTCGAGTGGGATCTCCTTGACCGCCACCTGCCTGCCGAGCAGCTCGTCGGTGGCCCGCCACACCACGCCCATGCCACCGCGCCCGAGTCTCGCCTCGACCCGGTAACGGCCCGCGATGACACGGGCGTTCTCCCCCTCGGTCCCCATGCGCCCCATCATGCCGCACCGGACGCACCGGCTCCGGGGCGCCGACCGGCCAACTCCGGCTACTGGTCCGTCTTCTCCTGCCAGCCCTGCAGTACCGACTTGAACTGCTTGCTCGTCTTCGCCCAGCTGTCGGCGGGCGAGGACATGTAGATCGCGTACTCCGTGCCGCCCCGCGAGAAGTACGTCTCCTCTATGGCGTGGCGCGGCCCGGCGACATAGGGCGGGTCCTTGGCCAGCGCGGACCAGGTGTACTCCCAGACGGACCCGTCGACGTCGCGGTACGTGTTCTTCTCCAGCCGGACTCCCCTGTAGCCGACCAGGCGCTGCTTGAGCTGCTCGGCCAGGTCGAGTTGGTGCGAGTAGGCGTCCTTGAAGTCCGGCGAGGTGTCGATGGCGATGCGGACGAAGTGCTTGCCGTTGTCGGGCGTGTAGTCGACCTGGCGGAGGTCGCCGTTGATGCCGACGGGCTTCCGCTGCCAGCCCTTGGGCAGGTAGAGGGTGAAACCCCAGGGGTCGTCGTAGCGCTTCCACGCGGCGGGGACACCCCCCGCGGGGGTGCTGGTGGGGCTGCTCGACTGGGGCGAGCTCTCCGATACGGAGGGTGCTCCACCGCCGTTCGGCTGCCCCCCGTCCCATTTCTGCCATGCGACCGCCGCGCCGCCGCCGATGATCGCGGCGAAGGCGATCGTGAGCGCGAGGGACCGCAGACGGCGGCGCTTCGGCGCGGGGACCGGGCCCGTGGGCATGCCGGTCGGCCCGATCGACGTGGGCGCCGAGACCGGCGGATACGGCGTCGACGAGCCCGACTGCGGACCCGTACCGGCCTCCGTCTCGTAGCGGGAGCCCACGTGCTGCGTCGGCACGTACGCCTGCGCCGCGTTCGAGCGGCGCCCCTCGGCCACCTCGGCGAGCATCTGCTCGGCCTCGGCGACACCAGGCCGGGCGGCCGGGTCCTTGTGCAGCAGCGCGGCCATGACGGGCCCGAGCGGGCCGGCGTAGTGCGGCTCGGCGGCGTGCTCCTCGACGACCGCCTGCATCGTGGACAGCGGCGAGGTGCGGCGGAACGGCGACCTGCCCTCCACCGCCGTGTACAGCGTGGCGCCGAGCGCCCACAGGTCGGAGGCGGGGCCCGGGTCGTGGCCGCGGACACGCTCGGGGGCGAGGTAGTCGACCGAGCCGACGACCTCTCCGGTGCGGGTGATCGTCGTGTCGCCCTCGATCTGGGCGATGCCGAAGTCGGTGAGCAGGACGCGTCCGTCGTGGGCGATGAGCACGTTGCCCGGCTTCACGTCACGGTGCAGCACGCCGGCGGAGTGCGCGGCGCGCAGCGCCCGCAGCACCCACAGCCCGATGCGCGCGACCTCCGCCGGCTCGACCCGCCCGTGCTCCTTGACCGCGTCGGCCAGCGAGTACCCCTCGACCAGCTCCATCACGATCCACGGGCGGCCGTCGTGCTCCAGCACGTCATGGACGGTGACGACCGCGGAGTGGTTGATGCGCGCGGCGGCGCGCGCCTCCGCCCGCGTGCGCGCGAGCAACCGCTCCTGGTCGCTCTCGGACACGTAGAGCGCGGCGGTCAACTCCTTGATCGCGACTGCCCGGTGCAGCACCTCGTCGTGTGCGCGCCACACGCGGCCCATGCCGCCGCTGCCGATCGATTCGGCGAGCCGGTAGCGGCCCGCGACAAGCTGGCCCTGCATCTGATTCACGTTGCCCCGCAATGCTCTTGACAGGGTCAGACTAAGGACCGGCCCGCCAACAGGGAACCAGGGGGGTCCCAAGGAGACCGCACTGTGACGGTTGTCGCTTCTGCGCATATGGCGCAACCATCCGCGCCCTTCACGGAGCCTTCACGGACGAGTTCAGTCGGTCACCTGATATGAGGCCGACGCCTGTTCGTAAAGCCTCGTCACCTCGTCCCGCTGGGACTCCGGGCCGCGCACCTGCACAAGGTGGTATCGCCCGTTGATGAGCATCGCGAGGTTGCGCACATACAGGTCGCGCCCGCTGCCGTCGGTCCAGGTGAACTGCCCCTCGGCCGAGGCCCGCGTCCCCACGGTGACGGTGCGCAGCCCGGTCGCGGTGGCCCAGCTGGAGCTGCGGTACGGCTGCAACTCGTGCTCCTTGTCCCGCTGATACACCATCGGATCGCTGCCGTAGGTGACCGCGCCGTCCCGTCCCTTCACGACGATGAGCTCGAAGTCGCCGTGCGAGTACACCACTTGGTTCCAGCTGTTCTTGCCGGCCCGGGACCAGCCCTTGGCCACGGCCACCCGGAAGCCCTCCGGGTCCTTGCGCAGGGTGAAGCCGTCCGCGACGTCCGGCCCGGTGGTCTGACTCTCCGTCGCACCCGCCGAATGGGACGGGGAGGCGCTGCCGTCGGTGTTCGGGGAGGTCTGGTCGGGGCGTGGCTCACTGCTCGCCTCCGGGTGCGACTGCGTGGGGGCGGCACCGGCGTCGCCCGCCGTGCCGGTACGGTCGCCGCCCGCCGCTCCGCTCTCGCCGGACTTCGGCATGAAGTACATGGCGTACGCGACCGCCGCGGCCAGCAGGAGCAGTATCAGCAGGAGCAGGGTGCGCCCGAGTCTGCGCGGCGACTTCGCCTCCTGCTTGGCCCGCTTGTGCCGCCCGTGCGCGCTGGTCGCGGGCAGTCCGGCGCGGCGCCTGCGCACCAGCTCGCCGCGGCGCCGTACGACGGGCAGCCGGCTGGCGTCGGCCGGCGGCGCGGCGACGACGTGTGCACCGGCGTCGGGCTCGGGCGCGGACCGCACCAGCGAGCGCAGCCAGCCGCCCAGCTCCTCGAAGTCGAGACGCTCGGTGGGGTCCTGACGCAGCAACGACTCGACGACCGGCCTGAGCGGCCCGCACTCCTCGGCGAACGCGGGCGGTTCGGCGCACACCATCTGCACCAGCTCGGCCGTCGACTCCTCCGGATACGGCGCATGCCCCTGTACGGCCCTGAAGAGCAGCGCCCCCAGCGCCCACAGGTCGGTCGCGGGCCCGATCGGGGCCGCCAGCTGCCAGTTCTCGTGCACCGGCCCGGCCTGCTCCGGCGCCCATCGCTCCGTCACGGGCCCCACGACGGCCATCCGCGCCTGCCGGGCCCGCTCGGCGGCGAGCGGGGTGGCGGGGCCACGGGGGACGGGGGTGCCCGCCACCAGGTCGTCCCAACGGCTGGGGGGTGTCGCGCCCGGCGGCAGCGGGGCCGGCGTGGAACCGGGCAGGGCAGGGGTGTTGGCCGCGGGCGCCGGCACCCCGGCGGGGGGCGCCGTGTCCAGGCCGGGCGCGGGAAGACCGGACGGGGGAGCGGCGCCGAGACCGGGGGGCATGGCCGGCTGAACCGCGTACGCGTCGTCGTCTGTGTAGGCAGCTCCGCCGGCGCCCTCGCCGGGAGGGAAACCGTCGGCTCCGGTGCGGGGCGCGGCACCGTGCCAGGAGGGGGCGCCCACGCCGTAGGGGTCGGCTATCCGCCCGGAGGAAGCGGTGGTGCCGGGCGCGCTCTGCGTACCGTCGCCCGAAGTGTGCGTCTGTGCCGAACCGTTGGCCTGTGCCGCGGGGCCGGCCTCGGGCGCGGAACGTGCGCCGGGCAGTGCCGCCCGCCCGCTCTGCTGCGCCTCCTGGACCCTGGCCGCGGCCCGGGCGCCCGCCCGGTACGCGGCGATCGCGCCGGCCCGCGCGGCCCGGACGTCCCCGCCGCCTTCGAGGGCCTTGGGCGCGAAGGCACCCGACGACCCGGCCCCGTTCGCCGTGTCGGCCCCGACGGCCGGCAGTCCCCCGGCCGCACGCGCCCCGATGGCGGCACGCCGGGCCGCCTCGGGATCAGCACCACCGAAACCACCGGGACCGCCCTGGGCGCCGAACCCGCCTTCTGCGCTCTGGGCTCCCGGGGGCCCAGAGAACCCCTGTCCCCCTTGGACGCCTCGCGGAACCGGCCCACCCGAGGGGCCTGCGGCACCCCCGAGACCGCCGTCCCCGTCACCCTCCGGAGCCGGCACCGGGTCGTACCCGCACAGCGCCTCCTCCGCCGCCCCCACCGCGAGCCCGGTCAGCATCACCCGGCCGTCGTCGCAGACGAGCACTGTGCGGGCCGTGATGTTCCGGTGCACCCAGCCGTGGGCGTGCAGCACGCGCAACGCCATCAGGACGTCGGAGGCCACCTCGGCCGCCCGATACGGCGTCAGTGGCTTCTCGGCGAGCAGCGCGGCCAGCGGTCGCGCTGCCACCAACTCGCTGACGATCCACAGCGAACCGCCCTCGGCGAACACGTCGAAGACCTGGTCGAGCCGTGGATGGTCGGGTATCCGCGCCGCGGCCTGCGCGGCCTCGACCGCACGCCGTACGGCGGGATCGGTGGGCCGCCGTGTCCCGGTGCGCGCCGCCGACCGCCGCGCTCCCCGGTCCCGCGGGTCACGGGCCGTGAAACCGTCGGGCAGACCCTCCGCGTCGAGCACCTCCGCCTCGACGACTTCCGGCAAGGGCACCTGCCTGACCAGGACTTCCTGTCCGCTGTAGGTGTCGAAGGCCCGGGTGTCGGTGAGTTCGTACTCGTCGGCGGGTGGCAGCGGCAGGCGGTAGCGGTCGGCGAGTACCCGTCCCGCATAGTCGTCCACGTTGCCTCCCCCGGCAGCCCGGTCGGTCAATTCCGTTCGCCTTGCGCCCCGTTCCGCACCCATACCCGGATGCGTACGGTCCGTAAGCACTCACGATACGTGCCGGAGGCAACCCGCAATGAGGGGATGCCAGATCTCACGACCCAAACGCGGGTTCGATCACTTCACGACTTGGGTTCGAACGTCTTCGCGAGCGTCTGCCAGGTGTCCTTACGGAGTTCACTGCCCCAATTGGCGGCTTTCGCCGTGTACATCAGCGCATACCCGAGATGGTCGTTCACGACGAAACCCCGGTCGATCGTCCGGTACTTCGTTCCGCTCTCCACATAGGTGAACTCCCAGTCGGCCGCATTCCAGCCGCGGTAGTCCACCTGCCCTATGCGGATCTTCTGGTACTGCGAGCGCACCATGTAGCGCTCCTGGTTCTTCCAGTCCCCGACCGGGTCGCCCTTGGGCGTGGACGTCCAGGCGACGAGCAGCTTCTGCCCGTCGGGGCCGGTGAACCGGTCCCCCGCGGCACTCGCGGACTGGAACGCCCACCCCTTGGGCAGCCCGATCGAATACCCCTGGCCCCCCTTGTGCGACGTCTCCACCGCGCTTCCGTCCCCGGACTCCCCGCCGGCTCCCCCGCTGTTTCCGCCCGTCGCGGACGGACTGTTGCTGGGCGTGCCGCCGCCCTTCGAACTCGACCCGGACTGCGAAGCGCCCCCGCCCTCACGGGTGCCGCCCCTTGTGTCCTCCTTGGTGCCGGCACTGCTCGACGCGCTCGCCGCCGCCTTCCTGCCGCCGCCCCCGCTCGCGTCATTGTCGTCGTCGCCGCCGAGCGTGAGGGCCAGCACGGTGCCGAGCACGGCGAGCACGATCACCACCGCGATGATCACCAGCGTCCGCTTGGGCACCACGTCGGTGAGCGGCGCCCTGGGCACGGACCGCGGCGGCAGATCCGGCGGCGGCATGACCGGCCACCCCGAACTACGCCCACCCGCCTGCGTGTTCGCCCCCTGGGTTCCGCGCTCCGATCCTCCGGCGCCCACGCCCTTCGCGGAAGCCGACGAGGCCGACGAAGCAGCCGCAGCCGAGGACCCGGAAGCAGCCGAGGTACCCGACGCCGCCGACGTACCCGAAGGGGACGACGGGGCCGGCACCGAGGGCGCCGACGGTGCCGAAGACGGCAACGAGGCCGTCGGCGGAGCCGGAGGCGCGGAAGGCACCGCAGGCATCGGCGCCGTGGAGCCGACCGCACCCGACGCCGCACCGCCGGACTGCCCGGTGGACGTGGCGCCGGCGGATCCCGAACCCGCCTTACCGCTACCCGACTTGCCACGGGTGGCCGCCGCCGAACCGGCCGCGCCCGCGGCGGCCTTGCGCACGGAGCGCAGCGCCCCGCGCAGCTTCTCCGCGGCCTCCTCGCCCCGCTTGGGGCCGGAGCCCCCCGAACTCCGCCCGCCCTCGGGCCCGTCGGGCTGCGCCGGCAACGGCACGACCCTGGTCGCGTCGGCCGGAGGCTCCGGCTCGGCCGCCTTCGGCTCGGGCGCGTGGATCACCGCGTTGAGCATCGCCCGCGCGCCGGCGTCGTCGAGCCGTTTCGCCGGGTCCTTGGTGAGCAGCCCGTAGATGACGTCCGTCAGCGGGCCCGCGTTCTTCGGCTCCTCCAACTGCTCGGTCATCACCGCGGTCAGCGTCGCGATCGCGGAACCCTTGTCGTACGGCGGCACGCCCTCGACCGCCGCGTACAGCAGTCCGCCGAGCGACCACAGGTCGGCCGCGGGGCCCGGCTTGTGCCCGCGGGCCCGTTCCGGGGAGATGTAGGAGGGCGCGCCGACGAGCATGCCGGTCGAGGTGATCGACGGGTCGCCCTCGACCTGGGCGATGCCGAAGTCGGTGAGCACGACCCGCTGGGTGTCGGACTCCATCAGGACGTTCGACGGCTTCACGTCACGGTGCAGGATGCCCTCGCGGTGCGCCGAACGCAGCACGTCGAGGATGGCCAGCCCGACCTCCGCGGCCCGCCTCGGCTCCAGCAGGCCGTCCTCCCGGATGAACTCGGCGAGCGACTTGCCCTCGACGAGTTCCATCACGATCCACGGCCGGTCGTCCTCCTCGACCACGTCGAAGACCGTCACCGCGCTGTTGTTGCGGATCCGCGCGATCGCCTTGGCCTCGCGCAGCGTCCGCGTGATCAGCCGGCGCTTCTCGTCCTCGTCGATGTTCGACGGGAACCGCAACTCCTTGACGGCGACCGTCCGGCCCAGCGTTTCGTCCTCGGCCCGCCACACCGTGCCCATGCCACCACGGCCGAGCACCTTCCCCAGCCGGTACCGCCCGGCGAGAAGACGCTCGCGGTTGTCCCGACGAGTGTCCTGACGAGATGTTCCCGCCCGCTCCGCCTCCGACATGCGTCCCCTCATGCAACCCGCCCTGACAGAGCCTTCATTGTCCCTCACCCGACAAGTGCCCGTCGCCCAGGGTGCCCCTGGCACAGTACGGGGTGCCTGTGCACGCGGGGGCCCGCCGAACCGCGCCGTCTGCGACCCTGCATGATGGGCCGCGACAAGGCGTGACAAGGGAGGACTCGCGATGCCGCCGCTTCGGACGCTACTGGCCGTGCCGGTGTCCCTGGCGCTGCTCGCTCTCACCCCCACCGCCTCCTCCGCACCCGCCGCACCGGCCACGGACGCGCTCCTCCCGCTGTTGGTCACCGCGGGCGGGGCCCCCGGCGCAGCCCTCCTGGCCCGCGAGGAGTCCGGCACCCGCTACGCCCGGGCCGGCCGAGGCATCAGCCGTGGCGACCACTTCCGCGCCGGCAGCATCACGAAGACCTTCATCGCGACCGTCGTCCTGCAACTCGCGGCAGAGCACCGGCTGTCCCTGTCCGACACGGTGGAGCAGCATCTGCCGGGTCTGGTGCACGGAGCGGGCAACGACGGCCGCGCGCTGACCCTGCGTTCCCTGCTCACCCACACCAGCGGCCTGAACGACTTCTCCGCGGACACCAAGGGCCTGATCCCCCTCTCCCCCCTTCAAGCCGTACGCATCGCACTCACCCGCGCTCCGGCCGAACCCGGCCGCTTCTCCTACTCGAACACCAATTACGTGCTGCTCGGCATGGTCATCGAGCAGGTCACCGGCCACTCCTACGCCACCGAGGCCGAGCGGCGCATCATCGCTCCGCTGGGTCTGACGGGTACCTCCTTTCCTGGTGCGCGCACTTCTCTCCCCCCTCCGCACGGCCGCGCCTACGCCGCCGACGGAACCGACGTCACCGAGCTCGACCCGCGGGTGGCCGGAGCCGCGGGCGAGCTGGTGACCACGCTGGCCGATCTGGACCGCTTCTACGCGGCACTGCTCTCAGGCCGGCTGCTGCCCTCGCGCTGGCTGCGCGAGATGCGCGGCACCCGGGCCGCACACGGGTTGTACGGCATGGGCCTGTTTCCTCAGAAGCTGCCGTGCGGCATCACGGCGTGGGGGCACAACGGCCGTATCACCGGCAGCTACGTGCGCACCGCGGCCACCGTCGACGGTCGTCGCGTCCTCACCTTCCGGGTGAACACGACGGCGGTCGCAGATCCCGGCCTCGAACCGGCCCTGCTCGCCGCCGAGTTCTGCCCCCGCACCCCGTAGAACGACCCGGTTCCGAACGAAGATCCCGGTTCGCGACACTCGTTCGAGTGATGCCCGTTCCACCCGAACTCACAGTCGAAATCACTGCCGAGATCAATGCTCTGACGCCCCGCCCGAACGTCACACTCGAACCGACGCTCTACAACGGCACGATGTCCGGTGCGCCGAGCCTCGCCGCGTCCGCCGTCAGATCGTCCGGCTGCCGCTGCGACTCCCGCTCGGCCTCCACCCGCTTCTCGTAGTGCTCGACCTCGCGCTCGATGTGGTCCTTGTCCCAGCCGAGCACCGGCGCCATGAGTTCGGCCGCCTCCCGCGCGCTCCGCGTCCCCCGGTCGAAGGTCTCGATGGAGATGCGGGTGCGCCGGGTCAGCGCGTCGTCCAGGTGCCGTGCGCCCTCGTGCGAGGCGGCGTACACGATCTCGGCGCGCAGATAGTCGTCGGCGGCCTGCAGGGGCTCGCCGAGCGAGGAGTCGGCGGCGACGAGGTCGAGGACCTCCTCCGCCATCGCCCCGTACCGGTTCAACAGGTGCTCCACGCGCACCACATGAAGGCCCGTCCGGGCGGCGATCCGCGCTCGCGCGTTCCACAGCGCCCGGTAGCCCTCGGCGCCCAGCAGCGGCACGTCCTCCGTCACGCACTCGGCGACGCGCATGTCGAGCCCGTGCACCGCCTCGTCGACCGCGTCCTTGGCCATCACCCGGTACGTCGTGTACTTGCCGCCCGCCACCACGACGAGGCCGGGCGCGGGATGCGCCACCGTGTGCTCGCGCGAGAGCTTGCTGGTGGCGTCCGACTCACCGGCCAGCAGCGGGCGCAGACCCGCGTACACGCCCTGCACGTCGTCCCGCGTGAGGGGCACCGCGAGCACCGAGTTCACATGTTCCAGCAGGTAGTCGATGTCGGCGCTGGAAGCGGCCGGGTGCGCCTTGTCGAGGTCCCAGTCGGTGTCCGTGGTGCCGATGATCCAGTGCCGGCCCCAGGGGATCACGAAGAGCACGGACTTCTCCGTGCGCAGGATCAGTCCGGACGAGGAGTTGATGCGGTCCTTCGGCACGACCAGGTGGATGCCCTTGGACGCCCGTACGTGGAACTGTCCGCGCTCTCCCACCATGGCCTGGGTGTCGTCGGTCCACACGCCCGTCGCGTTGACGACCTGCTTGGCGCGGACCTCGTACTCGCCGCCCGCCTCGACGTCCTGCACGCGCGCGCCGACGACCCGCTCGCCCTCCCGCACGAATGCCGTCACGCGCGCGCGGTTGGCGACCTTCGCGCCGTACGACGCCGCGGTGCGCACCAGCGTGGCCACATAGCGGGCGTCGTCCATCTGCGCGTCGTAGTACTGCAGGGCGCCGACCAGTGCGTCCTTCTTCAGGGCCGGTGCCACGCGCAGGGCGTGACGTCGGGTCAGGTGACGGTGCATGGGAAGGCCACGGCCGTGTCCGCGGGCCATCGACATGGCGTCGTAGAGCGCGACGCCCGATCCGGCGTACAGCCGCTCCCAGCCCTTGTGCTGCAAGGGGTACAGGAACGGCACCGGCTTCACCAGATGCGGGGCGAGCCGCTCCAGGAGCAGCCCGCGCTCCTTCAGCGCCTCCCGTACGAGCGCGAAGTCGAGCATCTCCAGATAGCGCAGCCCGCCGTGGACCAGCTTGCTGGACCTGCTGGACGTGCCGGACGCCCAGTCACGGGCCTCGACCAGGCCCGTGGACAGGCCGCGAGTCACGGCATCCAGTGCGGTGCCCGCACCGACCACGCCGGCGCCCACGACCAGCACGTCCAGCTCGCGCTCCGCCATTCCCGCCAGTGACTCGGCTCGCTGCGCCGGCCCCAGTGTCGCTGTCCTCACCGCTGCCTCCCGCTATCAGTAGCGTCGGCCGCACCCGTGGGGCGAAGCCCGGTTCCTGTCCCCCTGCCCAAAATTCTGACCGGCTTGCCCGACTTCAGCCACCACTCACCCTCAGCCTGTGGACAACATTCCCGGGACCTGCGGAAAACACGGACAGCCAATACCGCAAGTAGGTCATATTTACTCCTAGTGTGACATTGCGCCTCACCTGTCCTGTCCACAGGGCTTGCGCACCTGTCCCGCTTCGGTTATTGGGAAGGACGGCCCACGCCATGCCCGCAGATCTCGCCGTCATCGGACTCGGCCCGTTCGGCCTGCCCCTGGCCCAGGCAGCCGTCGCGGCCGGTATCTCCACGCTCGGCTACCGGACCGGGCCCGAGCCCGGCTCCCTCAGCCCCGCAGAACTGCGCCGGATGCTCTCGGGGGGCTTCCGGCACGCCACCAGCCCGGCCGAGCTGGGCCGGGTACGCACCGCGGCCATCTGCGCGCCGACCCCGCGCGGCGCGGACGGCGGCCTCGACCTCACCCAGGTGGAGGCGGCGGCCCGCACCCTGGCCGCGCGGCTGCGCCCGCACACCACGGTCATCCTGGAGTCGCCCGTCCCCCCTGGCACCACGGAGGGTTTCCTGCGCCCCCTCCTCGAAGAGGGCTCCCGGCTCCGCGCGGGCCGCGACTTCCACCTCGCCTACTCGCCCAGCCGGGTGGATCCCGGCAACCGCGACTTCACCCCGGCCAACACCCCCAAGGTGATCGGCGGCCTCACCCCCGCCTGCACCGAGTCCGCCGCCGCGTTCTACAGCCGCCTCACCGACAAGGTGGTACGCGCGCGTGGACTGCGCGAGGCGGAGACCGTGCAACTGCTGGAGACCAACTTCCGGCACGTGAACATCGCCCTCGTCAACGAGATGGCCGTCCTCTGCAACGACCTGGGCGTCGACCTGTGGGATGTCATCCGCTGCGCGGAGACCAAGCCGTTCGGCTTCGAGGCCTTCCGCCCCGGCCCCGGAGTCGGCGGCCACGCCGTCCCCCAGGACCTGACCGGCTCCGCGGGCCGCACTCTGCGCATGGTCGAACTGGCCCAGCAGGTCAACAGCCAGATGCCCCGTTACGTCATCCAGCGCGCGGCGGCCCTCCTGAACGAGCACGGCAAGTCGGCGCGCGGCGCGCGCGTGCTGCTCCTCGGCGTCACCTACAAGCCCGACCTCGCCGACCAACAGGGCACACCCGCCCGCGAGATCGCCGTCCGCCTCACGGGACTCGGCGCCTCGGTCAGCTACCACGACCCGTACGTCCCGTCCTGGAGCGTCCTGGAACGACCGGTCCCGCGCGCGGAGTCCCTCTACGAGGCCGCGGCCGACGCCGACCTGACGATCCTGCTCCAGCACCACCGCACGTACGACCTGCAGGGCCTGTCCGTGAAGGCCCAACTCCTGCTGGACACAAGGGGAGCGGCACCGACGGGAGCCGCCCACCGACTGTGACGGCAAATTCGCTGGTCACCCTGTCGTCCCGGCCTGCTAGTCTCCCTCCACTCGCCGCACAGTCGTGCGCGCGCTTCTCCGCGTCACCATCCGCTCGTTCCATCCCGTGGGGGGATCTCTGTCATGAGCCAGTCAGCTCCGCCGCCGCAGCAGCCGCCGCAGCCCCAGCCGGTCGACGGCAACCCGTTCGCGCAGCAGCCGGGCGCCGTACCGCCGCCTGAGGCGCCGGGGGTCCCGTACGTGGCCGTTCCCGCTCCCGCTCCGGTGAGCGGCAACATCGGTCTCGGCCTGGCGGCCGCCTTCGCCGCCGCCGTCGTCTCCGCCGGCGTCTATGGCGCGATCATCGGTATGACCAAGCACGAGATCGGCTGGGCCGCCGTGGGCGTCGGCTTCCTGATCGGCCTCGCCGCAGGCCGCATCGGCGGCCGCAACCCCGTGCTGCCGGTCGCGAGCGCGATCCTGTCGCTGGCGGCCGTCTACCTCGGCCAGCTGGTGGGCGAGGCCATGCTCATCGCCGACCAGGTGAACGCCGGCTTCAGCGAGGTCTTCTTCCAGCACCTCGACGTGGTCCAGGAGGCCTGGAAGGCGGACGCCGACCCGCTGACCTTCCTGTTCTTCGCGATCGCCGCGTACGTGGCGTTCACCGGCGCCAGGAAGGCCGCGGCATAACGCCGTAGGACGCAGCCTCGTACGACACAGGGCCCGGACCGTCTGCCGACGGTTCGGGCCCTGTTGCGCTCAGGCCGGGCGCGGTGTCACCGCTTGTGCTGCGAGTCCGCCACCGTGACCTCGACCCGCTGGAACTCCTTCAGCTCGCTGTACCCGGTCGTGGCCATCGCCCGGCGGAGCGCACCGAAGAGGTTCATCGAGCCGTCGGGGGTGTGCGACGGACCCGTCAGCACCTCCTCGATGGTGCCGACCGTGCCGAGGTCGACCTTCTTGCCGCGCGGCAGCTCCTCGTTGACGGCCTCCATGCCCCAGTGGTGGCCCTTGCCCGGACCGTCCGTCGCGCGGGCCAGCGGGGAGCCCATCATCACCGCGTCCGCACCGCAGGCGATCGCCTTCGGGAGGTCACCGGACCAGCCCACACCGCCGTCCGCGATCACGTGCACGTACCGGCCGCCGGACTCGTCCATGTAGTCGCGCCGGGCCGCCGCCACGTCCGCGACCGCCGTCGCCATCGGGACCTGGATGCCCAGGACGTTCCGCGTGGTGTGCGCTGCGCCGCCGCCGAAGCCGACCAGCACGCCCGCCGCGCCCGTGCGCATCAGGTGCAGGGCCGCCGTGTACGTGGCGCAGCCGCCGACGATCACCGGGACGTCGAGCTCGTAGATGAACTGCTTCAGGTTCAACGGCTCGTGCGAGCCGGAGACGTGCTCCGCCGAGACCGTCGTACCGCGGATGACGAAGATGTCCACGCCCGCGTCCACGACCGCCTTGGAGAACTGCGCCGTGCGCTGCGGGGAGAGCGCGGCCGCCGTGACCACGCCTGAGTCGCGCACCTCCTTGATGCGCGCACCGATCAGCTCCTCCTTGATCGGGGCGGAGTAGATCTCCTGGAGGCGGCGGGTCGCGGTGTCCGCGTCCAGCTCGGTGATCTCGTCGAGCAGCGGCTGCGGGTCCTCGTACCGCGTCCACAGGCCTTCGAGGTTGAGCACGCCGAGGCCGCCGAGCTCACCGATGCGGATCGCGGTGGCGGGCGAGACGACCGAGTCCATGGGAGCGGCCAGGAAGGGCAGCTCGAACCGGTAGGCGTCGATCTGCCAGGCGATCGAGACCTCCTTCGGGTCCCGCGTACGGCGGCTGGGGACGACGGCGATGTCGTCGAAGGCGTACGCCCGGCGGCCGCGCTTGCCGCGCCCGATCTCGATCTCAGTCACGTCTGTGGCCTTTCCTGATGCGTTTCAGCGTCTTCCAGTATCGCCGACGGATACGACAAGGGCGGCCCCGGTACTCCGGGACCGCCCTCGGGAAGCCTGGCGACTGCTTGCTCCTACTTGCTACGGCTGTAGTTCGGCGCCTCGACCGTCATCTGGATGTCGTGCGGGTGGCTCTCCTTGAGGCCCGCGGAGGTGATCCGCACGAAGCGGCCCTTGGTCTCCATCTCGCCGATGGTCGCCGCGCCCACGTAGCCCATGGTCTGGCGCAGACCGCCGACGAGCTGGTGCAGCACGTTGGCCAGCGGGCCGCGGTAGGGCACCTGGCCCTCGATGCCCTCGGGTACGAGCTTGTCGTCGGAGGCGACCTCGGCCTGGAAGTAGCGGTCCTTCGAGTACGACTTCCCCTGGCCACGGGACTGCATGGCACCGAGCGAGCCCATGCCTCGGTACGACTTGAACTGCTTGCCGTTGATGAAGAGCAGCTCGCCGGGCGACTCCTCGCAGCCGGCCAGGAGGCTGCCGAGCATCACGGTGTCGGCACCGGCGGCCAGCGCCTTGCCGATGTCGCCGGAGTACTGCAGACCGCCGTCGCCGATCAGCGGGACGCCGGCCGGACGGGCGGCGAGGGAGGCCTCGTAGATCGCGGTGACCTGCGGGACACCGATGCCGGCGACCACACGGGTCGTACAGATCGAGCCCGGGCCGACGCCCACCTTGATGCCGTCGACGCCGGCGTCGATCAGCGCCTGGGCGCCGTCACGCGTGGCGACGTTGCCTCCGATCACGTCGACGGAGACGCTCGACTTGATCTTCGACATCCAGCTGAGGGCGTTGCTGTTGTGGCCGTGCGAGGTGTCGACGACCAGGAAGTCCACCCCGGCCTCGGCGAGCGCCTGGGCGCGCTCCAGGGCCTCGGGGCTGGCGCCCACGGCGGCACCGACGAGCAGCCGGCCCTCGGCGTCCTTGGCCGCGTTCGGGTACTTCTCGGCCTTGACGAAGTCCTTGACGGTGATCAGGCCCTTGAGGACGCCCGACTCGTCGACCAGCGGAAGCTTCTCGATCTTGTGGCGGCGCAGCAGCTCCATGGCGTCCACGCCGGAGATGCCGACCTTGCCGGTGACCAGCGGCATGGGCGTCATGACCTCGCGCACCTGGCGGCTGCGGTCCGACTCGAAGGCCATGTCACGGTTGGTCACGATGCCCAGCAGCTTGCCGGCCGGGTCGGTGACGGGGACACCGCTGATGCGGAACTTGGCGCACAGCGCGTCCGCCTCGGCGAGCGTCGCCTCCGGGTGCACCGTGATGGGGTCGGTGACCATGCCGGACTCGGACCGCTTGACCAGGTCGACCTGGTTGACCTGGTCCTCGACGGAGAGGTTGCGGTGCAGCACACCGACGCCGCCGAGGCGGGCCATCGCGATGGCCATGCGGGACTCGGTCACCTTGTCCATCGCCGCCGAGAGCAGCGGGATGTTGACCCGGATGTTGCGGGAGATGCGGGACGAGGTGTCGACCGCGCCGGGGAGCACCTCGGAGGCGCCCGGCAGCAGCAGCACGTCGTCGTAGGTCAGCCCGAGTGTCGCGAATTTTCCGGGCACTCCGTCGACGTTTGCAGTCATGACACCTTCCCCAAATGGCCTTGATCGGTGCGGATGTCCATGCTAACGGGAAGCGCGGCAACCAAATTCCACAGATCCGCGTGACCTCGGGCTTCGTATGTTCGTACGGAATCTCCGAGCGGCTTGTTCAAGGAAGGCGCTCACCGGCCTACTGCGGAGGAGTTGGCGGACGAGTCACTGCTCCGCGAGCGCCCTGAGCCGGCTCAGGGCCCGGTGCTGTGCCACCCGGACCGCCCCGGGTGACATTCCCAACATTTGGCCGGTCTCCTCGGCCGTGAGCCCGACCGCGATGCGCAGCAGGAGCAGTTCGCGCTGGTTCTCGGGCAGGTTGGCCAGGAGTTTCTTGGCCCATTCGGCGTCGCTGCTCAGCAGCGCCCGCTCCTCCGGACCGAGCGAGTCGTCGGGCCGCTCGGGCATCTCGTCGGACGGGACCGCGGTCGAACCCGGATGCCGCATCGCCGCTCGCTGCAGGTCCGCGACCTTGTGTGCGGCGATGGCGAAGACGAACGCCTCGAAGGGCCGGCCGGTGTCCTTGTAGCGCGGCAGCGCGAGGAGGACGGCGACGCAGACCTCCTGCGCGAGGTCCTCCACGAAGTGCCGGGCGTCGCCCGGAAGACGGGACAGCCGGGTGCGGCAGTAGCGCAGCGCCAGCGGGTGAACATGGGCGAGCAGGTCGTGCGTGGCCTGCTCGTCCCCTTCGACGGCGTGGTGGACGAGTGCACCGATGCCCCCTGCGGCACTCGCCGCCTCGTCGTCGCGCATCGGTCCATGGTGCCTTGCGGCCGTGCGGTCCGTGGCACCGCGTCCGATGTTGTGCACCGAAGCGTTATGAGCAGGTGCGCCGGAACTCATCCCTTGCGCCCTCCCCTTCCGCTCGACCGACTCGTCCCCGAGAGACTCCACACCTCAAGGATGCGGCATCCGCGCCGAAACGAGCAGCGGGCGCCGACAGCGCCACTTGACCAGGGTGCGCATCCGCGCCCCAAAAGGGGCGCGGGGCGACACACCATGCGGCTCCGCCGCGTGGGCGCGACCAGCCACAAACGACCCGCGACAAAGCGACGGCCTGCACGACCGTGCTCTCAGCGAACCAGACCCCAACGGAACCCGAGCGCGACCGCATGCGCCCGGTCGGATGCACCCAGCTTTTTGAACAACCGCCGAGCATGCGTCTTGACCGTGTCCTCGGACAGGAACAGTTCACGCCCGATCTCCGCGTTGGACCGCCCGTGGCTCATACCTTCCAGCACCTGGATCTCACGCGCCGTGAGCGTGGGCGCGGCGCCCATCTCGGCGGAGCGCAGCCGGCGCGGGGCCAGCCGCCAGGTCGGGTCGGCGAGCGCCTGGGTGACGGTCGCGCGCAACTCCGCCCGTGAGGCGTCCTTGTGCAGATAGCCGCGGGCACCGGCGGCTACCGCGAGGGCCACACCGTCCAGGTCCTCGGCGACCGTGAGCATGATGATGCGCGCACCGGGGTCGGCGGACAGTAGCCGCCGCACGGTCTCGACGCCGCCCAGCCCGGGCATGCGTACGTCCATCAGAATCAGGTCCGAGCGGTCGGCGCCCCAGCGGCGGAGGACTTCCTCGCCGTTGGCCGCGGTCGTCACGCGCTCGACGCCGGGCACGGTCGCGACCGCGCGGCGGAGCGCCTCTCGGGCAAGCGGGGAGTCGTCGCAGACGAGGACGGATGTCATGGCCGCCCTCCGCAGCTGATGCACGTCACCTTGAGCCTCCAGGCTGGTACGAAATCGTCACCTGTGCGGTCGACCGTCTCGGACGTCTGCCCGAGCACTTGTTGCCTCAACCGCCTCGCACTCTCAACGACGGTCACTCGAAAGAGTTACGGGGCCGTGTGCCATCTTCGGCACTCTACGTGAGGGGGCGGACACGGTGCAGACATGCGGGGCGGACCCTCGATGTTTCATCACAACCCATGCCCCATTTAGACCCCTTTTCTTCCCATCTACTGGTGTCTGAGACTAGATTCGCAATGAGTCATATTTTCATCTCCTTAGATCGTAGATGTACGGTCGTTGGCACCGTATCCGCTCAGAACGGCTACAAGGGGTCACGTAATGGCAGATTTCTCCCGCCTTCCCGGACCGAACGCGGACCTGTGGGACTGGCAGCTTCTGGCCGCCTGTCGCGGGGTGGACAGCTCGCTCTTCTTTCATCCGGAGGGTGAGCGCGGTGCGGCCCGGAGCGCTCGCGAGAACTCGGCCAAGGAGGTCTGCATGAGGTGCCCCGTGCGCGCACAGTGCGCTGCGCACGCGCTGACGGTGAGAGAGCCGTACGGCGTGTGGGGCGGCCTGACCGAGGACGAGCGCGAAGAACTCATGGGTCGGGCGCGGAACCGGCTGGTGTCGGCGGGGGCCACTGGCGGGGACGGCGTATCGAACAAGTGAAGGAACGTTTCTTCGTTCCAGGGTTCCTCCCGAGCTCCAGGACCCCGAGCTCCCGACGAGAAGGGCACGCGTGCGTGCCCTTCTTCATTGCCGGGCGGCCGCGCGGCCGAGTTCCTCCAGGGTCGCCGCGACCGCCGGGACCCGGGCCAGATCGGGCAGCGTCAGCGCCACGATCTCCCGCCGTACCGCGGGCTGGAGTGTCAGCACGCGCGCGTGGCGCGGCCGTACCGACTCGATGGCCAGCTGCGGCAGTACGGCGACGCCGAGGCCGGCGCCGACCAGGCCGACGACCGCCGGATAGTCGTCGGTGGCGAAGTCGATGCGCGGGGTGAAGCCGGCCCCCTCGCACACCTCGACCAACTGCCCCCGGCAGCGCGGGCAACCGGCGATCCACGGCTCGCCCGCAAGGTCCCCGATGGACACGGACGCGGCGTCGGCGAGCCGGTGCCGTTCGGGCACGAGCCCGACCAGCCGGTCGCTCAGCAGCGGTCGTACGACGAGGTCGTCCCATTCCTCCGCGCCCGCCGCGCCCTCGTAGCGGAAGGCCAGCGCCACGTCGCAGTCGCCCTCGCGGAGCAGTTCGACGGACGCGGGCGGTTCGGCCTCCTCCAGTGAGACGCGGGTGCCGGGGTGCGCGGCACGCAGGGCCGCGAGGGCGGTGGGTACGAGGGTGGAGCTGCCGCTGGGGAAGGAGACCAGCCTGACCCGTCCGGCGCGCAGCCCGGCGATGGCGGCGACCTCCTCCTCGGCGGCGGTGAGCCCGGCGAGGATGCCGTTGGCGTGCCGCACCAGGGCCTCTCCGGCCTGCGTCAGCCGCATCTCGCGCCCGCTGCGGACCAGCAGCGGGGTGCCCACGGACGACTCCAGGGCCTTTATCTGCTGGCTGACGGCGGGCTGGGTGCAGCCGAGTTCGCGCCCGGCCGCCGAGAAGGAACCGGTGGTGGCGACGGCGCGCAGGACACGCAGATGACGGGCTTCGATCACGGTTCGAGCATAAGCGGACCTTTGGGGAAGTGTGGCGTCTTGCGGGCGCGCTTTGATGACACCGGCCTGGCGGGTCTCGCCCGAAGCTCGGGTGAAGCGGTTCACGCGGAAGAGTGCTCCAGGTGGGTAACCGCGGTGAACGTGCCGGGCTGGAGCCGCGACCGCGACGCAACGAACGCTGCCGCCAAGGTTGTCGGCGGCCGAGGAGGCGTGGCCCTGCCACCTGGCGAAGTACGGCTTCTGACGGCCCTTCACCCGGGTGTCCTTCGCGGATGCTTCACCAGCGTCGGAGCATGTGCAGAGATCGGATGCGCACAGTCCGGGTCACTACCCTTGGGCCATGACAACGGCTCTGATTACGGGATCGACCGCGGGCATCGGCGCCGCGTTCGCACGGCGGCTGGCAAACGACGGGCACAATCTGGTGCTCGTCGCCCGCGACACCAAGCGACTGCAGGAACAGGCGACCGAGCTGCACGACCGGCACGGCATCGAGGCGGAGGTCCTCACGGCGGACCTCGCCTCGGACGACGGGATCGAGGCCGTGGCCGCGCGCCTGGCCGACCGCAGGAACCCCGTCGATCTGCTGGTCAACAACGCCGGCTTCGGCAACAAGGGCCGCTTCCTCGACGTGTCGATGGCCGACGAGCTGAAGATGCTGAAGGTCCACTGCGAGGCGGTGCTGCGGCTCACGGCGGCGGCGACCGACGCGATGCGGGAGCGCGGCCGCGGCGGTGTCGTCAACGTCGCGTCCGTGGCCGCCTTCGTGCCACGCGGCACGTACGGCGCCTCCAAGGCGTGGGTCGTGCAGTTCACGCAGGGGGCGGCGAAGGATCTGGCCGGGAGCGGGGTGCGGCTGATGGCGCTGTGCCCGGGGTTCGTGCGGACGGAGTTCCACCAGCGGGCGGGGATGGGCACGGACAACATCCCGGGGTGGATGTGGCTGGACGCGGACAAGCTCGTGGCGGCGGCGCTGGCGGATCTGGCGCGCGGGAAGTCGCTGTCCATTCCGGATCCGCGGTACAAGGCGCTGATGGGCGTCGTGAAGGTGACGCCCCGCGGGCTGCTGGGCGGGATCTCCTCGCGGACCGGGCGCAAGTACGGGCCGCAATAACATCTCGGCCAAGGGGCGCCCGGACGCTCTGGTGGGAAAATGGTGCTGTTCAACCGGACCTCGGGGACCGGAGGCGAAGCCATGACCTTTGTTCAGATCATCGACTGCAGGACCAGCCGCTTCGACGACATGAACCGGCTGATGGACACATGGGTCGAACAGACCAGGGGAAAGCGGACCGCGACACACAGTGTGATCGGCAAGGACCGGGCGGACGGGTCGCACTTCATCGAGATCGTGGAGTTCCCGTCGTACGAGGAGGCGATGCAGAACTCCAGCCTGCCCGAGACCGACAAGATCTTCCGGGAGATGGTGGCTCTCTGCGACGAGATGCCGACCTTCACCGACCTGGACGTCGTACGCGACGAGCAGCTGAACGCGGACACCTCCCGGCGGTTCTTCGAGACGCTGGCCGCCGGGGGCGAGCTGGCTCCGCTCGACGATCTGATCGCCGAGAACTACCACGACCACGATCCCTCCAACGAGCAGGACACCATCGGCATGGATGCGATGCGTCGCGAGATCGGGATGTGGCGCAGTGCCTTCGAGTTCTCGTTCGCCATCGAGGACCAGATCACTCAAGGTGACCGGGTGTGTACCAGGTGGACCTTCAACGGGACCCAGAAGGGTGAGTTCATGGGGCTCCCCTCCCAGGGGAAGAAGGCCCGCATGACCGGTACGACCATCCATCGGTTCGGCGAGCACGAGAAGATCGTCGAGGGCTGGTGGCAGTACGACCGGCTGGGGCTGATGGCGCAACTGGGCGCGCTGGAAGGCCTGGAACAGTAGGGCCTGAAGTAGTCGGGCCCAGAGCAGTAGGGCAACGCGAAGGCCCGGCACCTCCAGGGTGCCGGGCCTCGGTGCTGACGTGCGTCAGTGGGCGTGGCCGTGACCGCCCGCGGCCGCCGGCTCTTCCTCTTCCTTCTTCTCGACGACCAGGGTCTCGGTCGTCAGGAGGAGGGAGGCGATGGAGGCGGCGTTCTCCAGGGCGGAGCGGGTGACCTTGACCGGGTCGATGACGCCGGCCTTGACCAGGTCGCCGTACTCGCCGGTGGCGGCGTTGAAGCCCTGACCCTTCTCCAGCTCGGCGACCTTGGCGGTGATGACGTAGCCCTCAAGGCCGGCGTTCTCGGCGATCCAGCGCAGGGGCTCGACGACCGCGCGGCGCACGACGGCGACACCGGTGGCCTCGTCGCCGGTCTTGCCCAGGCCGCCCTCCAGCACCTTGGCGGCGTGGACGAGCGAGGAGCCACCACCGGAGACGATGCCCTCCTCGACCGCGGCGCGGGTCGCGGAGATGGCGTCCTCCAGACGGTGCTTCTTCTCCTTCAGCTCCACCTCGGTGGCGGCGCCGACCTTGATCACGCACACGCCGCCGGCCAGCTTCGCGAGGCGCTCCTGGAGCTTCTCGCGGTCCCAGTCGGAGTCCGTGTTCTCGATCTCGGCCTTGATCTGGGCGACGCGGCCCACGACGTCCTCGGAGTTGCCGGCGCCGTCGACGACCGTCGTGTCGTCCTTGGTGACGGTGACACGGCGGGCGGAGCCCAGCACGTCAAGACCGACCTGGTCGAGCTTGAGGCCGACCTCCTCGGAGATGACGGTGGCGCCGGTGAGGATCGCCAGGTCCTGCAGCATCGCCTTGCGGCGGTCACCGAAGCCGGGGGCCTTGACCGCGACCGCGTTGAAGGTGCCGCGGATCTTGTTGACGACCAGGGTGGAGAGGGCCTCGCCCTCGACGTCCTCGGCGATGATCAGCAGCGGCTTGGAGGAGTTGGTCTGGATGACCTTCTCCAGCAGCGGCAGCAGGTCGGCGATCGAGGCGATCTTGCCCTGGTTGATCAGGATGTACGGGTCGTCGAGGACGGCCTCCATACGCTCCTGGTCGGTGACGAAGTACGGGGACAGGTAGCCCTTGTCGAAGGCCATGCCCTCGGTGAAGTCCAGCTCCAGACCGAAGGTGTTGGACTCCTCGACGGTGATGACACCGTCCTTGCCGACCTTGTCCATCGCCTCGGCGATGAGCTCGCCGACCTGGCTGTCCTGGGCGGACAGGCCGGCCACGGCGGCGATGTCGGACTTCTCGTCGATCGGGCGGGCCGTCGCGAGGAGTTCCTCGGAGATGGCGGCCACAGCCGCGTCGATGCCCTTCTTCAGGGCGGCCGGGGAGGCACCCGCGGCGACGTTGCGCAGGCCTTCGCGTACGAGCGCCTGGGCGAGCACGGTGGCGGTGGTGGTGCCGTCACCCGCGATGTCGTTGGTCTTGGTCGCCACCTCCTTCACCAGCTGGGCGCCGAGGTTCTCGAACGGGTCCTCGACCTCGACCTCACGGGCGATGGTGACGCCGTCGTTGGTGATGGTGGGCGCGCCGAACTTCTTGTCGATGACGACGTTGCGGCCCTTGGGGCCGATCGTCACCTTGACCGTGTCGGCAAGCTTGTTGACGCCGCGCTCGAGGGCGCGACGGGCGTCCTCGTCGAACTTCAGGATCTTCGCCATGGGAGCGGTTCAGCCCTCTCGGAAAATGTGGGTGAAACGAACTGCGCCCCTGACGCCCGGCTTCATAAGGTCGCGGGGGCCCGGGGCGCAGCTCAAAGCAGATGTGCTTCGAAGTGAATTACTTCTCGATGATCGCGAGCACGTCGCGAGCCGAGAGGACGAGGTACTCCTCGCCGTTGTACTTCACCTCGGTGCCGCCGTACTTGCTGTACAGCACGATGTCGCCGGTCTTGACGTCGAGCGGAAGACGCTCGCCGTTCTCGAAGCGGCCCGGGCCCACGGCCAGGACGACGCCCTCCTGGGGCTTCTCCTTGGCGGTGTCCGGAATGACCAGGCCAGAGGCGGTGGTCTGCTCGGCGTCGAGCGGCTGGACCACAATGCGGTCCTCGAGCGGCTTGATGGCAACCTTGGAGCTGGTGGTCGTCACGATCCGACCTCCCCCTTCGGAGATCTCACGGGGTTAACTGTCTGAGGTGGCGACCAGGTGGATCCGTCGTCGCGGGTGCCGGACCTGCCCGTCGCGTAGTTGGCACTCTCCAGTGGGGAGTGCCAGACCCGAGACTATGACTGCGATTAGCACTCGGTCAAGCGGAGTGCCAATGCCGTGCGGCGCGTCGGCGGAAATTTGCGGGTGAACGCCGGGATCTGCAGCGCCCTGGGTCTGTGTGAGCGTCCTGGGGGCTGCCGCCCCCAGACCCCAGCTTCGGCCGGAACGGTCTGGTCCTCAAACGCCGGACGGGCCGAAATGGGCTGAACCCTCGTCTTCAGACACCCGGCGAGCTGAAATACCCGGGCTCAGACGTAGTCCTCCAGGCGGCCCACCGTCAGGCCCGCTCGCTGTACCCGGCGCAGCAGGCGCGCTGTCCGCTCCCGCAGTTTCGGGCCCGAGTGGTCGTCCGGGTCCACGGCCACGATGTCGCCGGGGCGCAGGCCGTGGCCGCCGCGGAGGTAGGCCAGGTCGCCGCCTCCCGTCATCGAGGCGCGCCACAGGACCAGTGCCGAGATGCCGCAGTCGGCGGCTGCCCGCCGTGTGGTCGGATCGTAGGCGCCGTAGGGAGGGCGGAACAGCCGGGGCCGGATGCCGAAGCGGGAGCGGAGTCTGTCCTGCTGGCCGCAGATCTGGGCGCGCTGGCCGGCGTAGGGCAGGCCGCGCAGGGTGGGACGGCCGAGGGTGTGGTTCTGGATGCTCGCGCCGACCGACTGGAGGCGGGCGAAGTGGCCGTATCCCGGCCCGGCGACGCTGTCCGTGAGGAACATGCTGACGGGCAGGCGCAGTTCACGGACCATGTCGACGAACCGTGGGTCCTTGTCGGCCCCGTCGTCATAGGTCAGGAAGACGACCTTGTCGCGGGTCCGGATGCGGGAGACGACGGGGGGCAGGCCCCGGCCTTCGGTTTCGGTACCCGCCCTCCACGCACGGGACGGCTTCGGGGCGGGGAGCAGTGGACCGGTCAGGCCCCAGCGGCGGTACGGCCGTTCGGCCGCGCCGCCCGGTCCGTGCGCCCGTACCCGCTGGGCCGCCTTCGCGCCCAGCCGTTCGATCGGGTCGACGGACTGGGCGCAGCCGGTGAGCAGGCCGAGCGCCAGCGCACCGGCCGCCAGGGCCCGCAGCCTCACAGGTAGTCCTCCAGGCGGGCCACCGCGTATCCCTCGGCCGTGACCCTCCGCAGGAACCGGCGCATGTCGTCGACCATCGTGCCCTTCCACTCGTGGCGGCCGCGGAAGTGGGTGAGGACGATGTCGCCGGGGTGCAGGTCCTGGTCGTCCTCGCGGTACGCCCAGTGGTCGACGAAGACCTCCTCGTCCCAGATCGGCGCGTACTTGATTCCGCAGGACTTCGCGGCCCGCAGGGTGTCCCGGTTGTAGTTGCCGTAGGGCGGCCTGAAGACCGTCGGGGCCCTGCCGAACTGCTTCTTCATGATCTTCTGCATGCCGCAGATCTCGAGCCACTGCTCCTCGTACGACAGTCCCGGCAGGTAGGGGTGCGTGAGGGTGTGGTTGTTGAGGGTGACGCCCTCGGACTGCATCGTGCGGAAGTAGGGGTAGTCGTCCTTCACCAGGAAGTTGCTGAGGAAGGCGCTGTACGGGATCTTCAGCTCGCTCATCATCCGGAGGAACGCCCGGTCCTTCTCGGCGCCGTCGTCGATGGTGAGGAAGACGACCTTCTGTTTCGTGGGGACGGTGGTGAAGACCGGCGGGAGGTTCAACTCCTCCTGGTCGTCCACCTCGAAGCCCTGGCGGGCCGTGATCCTCGGCTTCCGCGCGGGCGGCGGCGGAGCCGTCAGCGGAACCTGCTCCAGGCCCCAGCGCCTGGCCGCGGCGGCCCGGGCGGCGTACGCCGCGTGCAGCTTCGCGGCGTAGGAGCCGAGGGCGCGGGCGGGGGGTGCCTGCAGCGGCTGCTGTCCGGAGGCCGGGCGCACCCGGGAACCGCCGTCCGGAGCGCAGCCCGAGGCGATGGCCGCGAGGGCGAGCACGGCGATTGCGCCGCGGATCCGACTCACCCCGTAAGCGCGATTCTTGTCATTTTGTACGACTGCTCGCATGACGCGGGATCCTCGCAGGCCACCCCCCGGATCCCGGCCCGACACCGCGGCCGGAGGCACACCGTCCACCGACTGGCCCACAATGAGCCGGTGAACGACCTCGCTGAGCTCCTCACCCCCGAAGGCCGCGCCCTCCTCGACGAGGTCCGTGGCACGGCCCCGGCCGATGAGCTCGCCGTCGCCACCCGGCTGCGCCGCGAGCACCCCGCCGAGCTGGTGTCGGCGGCGATCGGACAGGCCCGGCTGCGGCAACGGGCGGCGGCCAAGTTCGCCGCCGGGGACGCGGCGCGGATGTTCTTCACGCCGAACGGGGTGGAGCAGTCGACGCGGGCGAGTGTCGCCGCGTATCGCGCCGAGCGGCTGAAGAAGCTGGGCGTCACCTCCGTCGCCGACCTGTGCTGCGGGATCGGCGGGGACGCCATCGCGCTCGCGCGGGCCGGGATCCGGGTGCTGGCCGTGGACCGGGACCCGGTGACGGCGGCCGTGGCGCGGGCGAACGCCGACGTGCTGGGGCTGGGCGAGCTGATCGAGGTGCGGGAGGCGGACGTCACGGAGGTGGACACGGCCGGGTACGACGCCGTGTTCGTCGATCCGGCCCGGCGGGGCGGGCGCGGCCGGATTTTCGACCCTGAGGCCTACTCGCCGCCCCTGTCCTGGGCGGTGGAAGCCGCCCGCGCGGCGCCCCACGCCGCCCTGAAGGTCGCGCCCGGTATTCCGCACGAGGCCGTGCCCGCCGACGCCGAGGCCGAGTGGATCTCGGACGGCGGCGACGTCAAGGAGGCCGTGCTGTGGTTCGGGACGCGGCCGGGCCTGGTCCGCGCCACCCTGTTGCCCGGTCCGCGCACACTGCTCGGGAGGGGCCTGCCCGATCCCCAGGTCCGGCCCGTCGGGCGGTACTTGTACGAGCCCGACGGCGCCGTCATCCGTGCCCACCTCGTCGCCGAGGTCGCCGCGGACCTGGCGGGTGGGCTGATCGACCCCACCATCGCCTACATCACCGCGGACGGGTACCACGTGACCCCGTATGCGACGGCGTACGAGATCACTGATCAACTCCCCTTCGGCGTGAAGAAGTTGAAGGCCCTTTTGCGCGAGCGCGAGGTCGGCGTCCTGACCGTGAAGAAACGCGGGTCGGCGGTCGAGCCGGAGGAACTGCGCCGGAAGGTTCTCCCCAAGCCACAGGGCCCCCACTCGGCGACCGTGTTCCTGACCCGGGTCGCGGGTGCACCGACCATGCTGATCGGTGCACCCGTCCAGCTAGGCGCCGAGTGACCGGAGTTTCCCGCGCAGCAGCTCCCGCTCGCGTTCGTTGCGGGCGAGTTCCGCGGCCCGTGCGAATTCCTCGCGGGCCTCGGCCGTGCGGCCGAGCCTGGCCAGCAGATCCCCGCGCACGCTGGGCAGCAGGTGGTAGTCGTGCAGGGCGGGTTCGGTGGCGACGGCGTCGACGACGGCGAGCCCCTCGGCCGGCCCCCGCGCCATCGACACGGCGACCGCGCGGTTGAGTTCGACGACCGGGGACGGGGCGCGGACGGCGAGCAGGCCGTACAGGGTCGCGATGCTCGCCCAGTCGGTCTCCTCGTACGTGTACGCGTGCGCGTGGCAGGCGGCGATGGCGGCCTGGAGGGCGTACGGGCCCGGGGCGCCCGTGGAGGTGGCGTCGGCGCGGTGCAGGGCGGTGATGCCGCGGGCGATGAGCATGCGGTTCCAGCGGCTGCGGTTCTGGTCCTTGAGGAGGACGGGGGCGCCGTCCGGGCCGGTGCGGGAGGCGGTGCGGGAGGCCTGGAACTCCAGGAGGGAGGCCAGGGCGTGCACTTCGGGCTCCTTGGGCATCAGCCCGGACAGCACGCGGGCCAGCCGCAACGCGTCCTCGCAGAGCGCGGGGCGCAGCCAGTCGTCGCCCGCCGTCGCCGCGTATCCCTCGTTGAAGATCAGGTAGATGACGTCGAGTACGGAGCCGAGCCGGGCCTCGCGTTCGGGGCCGTACGGCACCTCGAAGGCGACGTTCCTGGCGGCGAGGGTGCGCTTGGCGCGGACGATGCGCTGGGCGACGGTCGCCTCCGGGGTGAGGAAGGCACGGGCGATCTCCGGTGTCGTCAGGCCGCCGAGCAGACGCAGCGTGAGGGCGATGCGGGCTTCGGCGGACAGGACCGGGTGGCACGCGGTGAAGACGAGCCGCAGCAGGTCGTCGTCGATGTCGTCGGCGTCGGCGGGTTCCTCGGGCGGGGCGACGGTCTCCTGGGTGCGGCCGATCTCCGCCAGCTTGCGGGCGTAGTTCTCCCGGCGCCGGATCAGGTCGACGGCGCGGTGCCGGGCGGTGGCCATGAGCCAGGCGCCCGGGTTGTCGGGCACACCGTCCCGCGGCCACTGCTCCAGGGCGGCCACCAGCGCGTCCTGGGCGAGTTCCTCGGCGATGCCGACGTCGCGGACGACCCGGGCGACGGCGGCGATGATGCGCGGGGACTCGATGCGGTAGACGGTCTCGATGGCATGGGCGGCGTCCTGGCCGGACGCGGCGGCGGGGGTGGCGGTGGGCTGCTGTTCCACAACCCACCATGCAACACCCCCGGGCCGCTCCGCGCCCAGGATTACTCAGCCCTCGGCGATCTCCCGCACCTCGCAGGTCACCGTCCAGTAGTCCTCGTGGACCTTCACGAACCGCTTGGTCCACTCCAGGGCCTCGTCCATGTCCTTGCACTGGGTGATGGCGTAACCGCCGATGACCTCCTTGGACTCCGTGAACGGCCCGTCCGTGACACTGAGCTTCCCGCCCTCCCAGCGCACGAGCTTGCCCTGGTCCTGCGGGGTCAGCCCGGCGGTGTCGAGCATGACGCCGGCCTTGGTGACCTCCTCGATCAGCTCGCCCATGCGCTGCATCAGCTCGGGGCTGGGGCCCTCCGCGGGCAGGGTCGACTCGTCGATCTTCACGATGGACATGTAGCGGGGCATGGTGACTCCTCGGTCGGTCGGGGCCGGCTTCTTTCCGGCCTCTCACCAGTGCGTCGATCGAGGAGGGACGGGATCGACAGGCGCGCCGGAATTCCCCGAAGATTTTTCTGGAGCGCCGGCCAGCCGAGCTCGGACCCGAACGCGGCGCCCGCGTACGGCGCCCCGACCGCCTTCGGTCCAAAGACCAGCGCCGCGTCCGTCACGATGCCCGTGGGCCGGCCGCGCAGCTCCCAGACCGCCCCGTTCCCGTCCTCCCCGACCGCCGCTGCGGCCAGGTCCGCGTAGCCGTTGCCGTTGATGTCGAGGAGTTCGACCGCCGAGCCGAAGGCGTCGTGTGCTTCGGCCGCGCCGGGGACACCGGCCGTGTCCTGGGTGAAGGACTGGGCGCCCTCGCCCGTGAGGCCCGCCCTGCTGCCGCGCAGGATGTCGACGGCGCCCGCGTCGTCATCTTGGCCGAGTTCCCTGCCGGGGAGGCCGACGGCGAGGTCGTCGATGCCGTCGCCGGTGATGTCGGCGGCGGAGAGCGACTCGCCGAAGCGGTCGGCGGTGTCGTGGGTGCCGGGTACGCCCGGGGTGTCCTCGGTGTACGTCTTCCAGGTGGCGCGTGCGCCGACGCCCGACGCCGAGCCGCGGGCCACCGTTACCGCCGAGTCCTGGGCGGCGCCCACGGCGATGTCATGAGCGGGCCCGGGAGCCGGGGGCTCAGCGCAGCGACTTCCAGAGCCTGCTCGCCGCCGGTTCCTTCGCCACCACCCGGTTGTGGTCCGAGGGAGCCGTCACCACCGGCATCATCACCGTCTTCACGTCGTCCGCCGACAGGCCCTTCAGGCTCCGGCCCAGCTCCACGAGTTCGCTCAGCGAGTCCAGGCCCGTGTCGGTGGTCAGGCTGCTGGTGACCGCTTCGGCCACCGTGTACAGCCGGCCGGGGTCGGTGAACAGGTTCGTCGAGGAGATCTGCTCCAGCAGGGCCGTCACCAGCTTCTGCTGCAGGCCTATGCGGCCGAGGTCACTGCCGTCGCCTATGCCGTGCCGGGTGCGGGCGAGGGCCAGGGCCTGCTTGCCGTCGAGCAGGCGCGTGCCCGCCTTGAGCTGCAGATGGCTGTCGTGGTCGTCGATGTCCTGGTCGATCGTCACGGTGACGCCGCCCAGCGCGTTCACCAGCTTCGCGAAGCCCGAGAAGTCGATCTCGACGTAGTGGTCCATGCGCACGTGCGTGATCGACTCGACCGTCTTGACCGCACACACCGCGCCGCCCACCGAATAGGCGCTGTTGAACATCGAGTTGTACGCCACCGCCGTCGACCCACCGGACGTCAGCGGACAGGACGGACGCGTGACGAGGGTGTCGCGCGGAATGCTGACGACGGTGGCCTTCGTACGGCCCGCGCCGATGTGGACCACCATGGCCGTGTCGGAACGGGCGCCGGAACTGCTGCCCCCGCCGAGCGCCTTGTTCTCCTTGCCGCTGCGCGAGTCCGAGCCCAGGACCAGGATGTTCAGGGCGCCGGCCGGAAGCGGGGAGGCCTCGGTGGAGGCGTCGGCGGACGGCGTCGGCACCGCCTTCGGGGGGCGGTCGTCGCCGAGTGCGTTGTCGATGTCGACGCTCTTGATGTTGTTGTCGAGGTGCCAGTACGCCCAGCCCGCCGTACCCGCGCCCAGCACCAGCAGGCCCGCCAGGGTGAGGCCGGCGATCTTCAGCGTGGTCGAGCGCCGGCCCCTTGGTCTGCCCGCGTCACCGTTCTCGTCGTGTCCCGTCACGGGCAGGAACGTAAGTCCGAATTATTAGGGGATTGTTAGTGACGACAGCGCGAGACGGTTTTCCTCGGAAAATCTCACGCTTCCCCGGGCATCTGAGGGATCTCATTGCGGAAGCGTCCGAATGTTTCGGTCGTGCAACCGACTGACTTCGGAGGAGTGTCGTGGCGCCCGCACCGCCCGTCGACACGTCACTTTCCGGCCACGCACGTCACGCGGGCGGCGGGGCGGTACTGCTGCGCACCACCAGGCTGGTCGCCAGCTCCACCCGTGTCGCCACCGGCGCCTGGTCCTCCCGCCCCAGGTCGAGGACCAGCTTGGCGGCCGCCTCGGCCATCTCCGTCAGCGGCTGCCGTACGGAGGTCAGGGGCGGCCCCACCCAGCGCGCGACCGGCAGATCGTCGAAGCCGACCACGCTCAGGTCCTCGGGGATGCGCAGGCCCAGTTCGCGCGCGGCCTCGTACAGGCCGAGCGCCTGCAGGTCGTTGAGGGCGAAGACGGCGGTGGGCCGGTCCGGGCGGCGCAGCAGCTCCAGGCCCTGCCGGTAGCCGGCCTCGTGATGGAAGTCGCCGGTGGCGATCAGCGCCGGGTCGACCGGGAGGCCCGCGGTCTCCAGGGCGGCCCGGTAGCCGTCGACGCGGGCGCGGCTGCACATCATGCGGGACGGTCCCGTTATGGCGCCGATGCGGGTGTGTCCGAGTTCGACGAGGTGCCGGGTGGCGGCGAGCCCGCCCTGCCAGTTGGTCGCGCCGATCGACGGGACGTCGACGCCGGGGTCGCCGGCCGGGTCCATCACCACGAACGGGATGGAGCGGCTGGTCAGCAGCGCACGCTGGGACTCGTCGAGACCGGACAGGACCAGGATCACGCCGTGCGGACGGCGGGCGGCGACCTGGTCGGCCCAGGTGCGGCCCGGCGTCAGCCGCCCCGCGCTCTCGCTCAGCACCACGCTCAGCCCGGCGTCCCGGGCCACGTTCTCCACGCCCCGGATGACCTCCATCGCCCACGCGCTCTCCAGCTCGTGGAAGACCAGGTCGATGAGCGGTGAACGGCTGGCCTCGGCCCGTCGGCGCCGGTAGCCGTAGGCGCGCAGCAGGTCCTCCACGCGGCTTCGTGTGGCCGGCGCCACATCGGCACGTCCGTTGAGGACCTTCGAAACAGTCGGCGCGGACACGCCGGCCTCGCGGGCGATCTCGGCGAGCGTCGCGGTCCGCGTCGAGCGGCCTGTCGTCGGGGGTGCCGTCCGGGTTTCCACGGGCTCGGGGGGTGTCATGACGGCGATCGTATCCCTGCACGACCTCTTGACGAACCCTTCCGACCGCCCTAGGTTCCCGGAACATTCGACGTGTATAACGAAACATTCGTGACCAGTGTTCGTGAGAGGGTCCCATCCCACTCGACAAGAGCAGGAGTTTCATGACCACCGCGCCCTGGCGTGACCCCGCCCTGCCGGCCGCCGCCCGCGTCGACGACCTGCTCTCCCGGATGACCCTTCAGGAGAAGACCGCCCAGCTGTACGGCGTGTGGGTGGGCGCCGCCACGGACGGCGACGGCGTCGCCCCCCTGCAGAGCGAGATGACCGCCGACTACGACTGGGACGAGCTGATCACCCACGGCCTGGGCCAGCTCACCCGCTCCTACGGCACCTCGCCCGTGGACCCGGCGCTGGGCGCGCAGGCACTGGCCCGCGCCCAGCGCCGCATCACGGCGGCGGGCCGCTTCGGCATCCCGGCCGTCGCCCACGAGGAGTGCCTGGCCGGCTTCACGGCCTGGGGCGCCACCGCCTACCCCGTCCCGCTGGCCTGGGGCGCCACCTTCGATCCGCCCCTCGTCGAGGAGATGGCCCGCAGCATCGGCGAGGACCTGCGCTCGGCCGGCGTGCACCAGGGCCTGGCCCCGGTCCTGGACGTCGTACGGGATCCGCGCTGGGGCCGGGTCGAGGAGACGATCGGTGAGGACCCGTACCTGGTGGGCACGATCGGGACGGCCTATGTGCGCGGCCTGGAGTCCGCCGGGATCGTCGCCACGCTCAAGCACTTCGCCGGGTACGCGTCCTCGGCGGGCGCCCGCAACCTCGCCCCCGTCCGGGCCGGTGTCCGCGAGTTCGCGGACGTGACGCTCCCGCCCTTCGAGATGGCGCTGCGCGAGGGCCGCCCCCGCTCGGTCATGGCCGCCTACAACGACACGGACGGCATCCCGGCGTCGGCCGACCCGGCCCTGCTGACCGAACTCCTGCGGGAGCAGTGGGGATTCACCGGCACGGTGGTCGCCGACTACTTCGGCATCGGCTTCCTCCAGACGCTGCACCGGGTGGCGGGCTCACCCGCCGAGGCGGCGCACGCGGCGCTGTCGGCCGGCATCGACGTGGAGCTGCCGACGCTCAAGTGCTACGGGAAGCCACTGCTGGAGGCGGTGGCGGCGGGAGCGGTCCCGGAGTCGCTCGTCGACCGCGCGGCCCGCCGCGTCCTGCTCCAGAAGTGCGAACTGGGCCTCCTCGACGAGGGCTGGGACCCCGAGCCCACCGGCACGATCGACCTCGACTCGGCCGCGAACCGGGCCCTGGCCCGCCGCCTTGCCGAGGAGTCGGTGGTCCTGCTGGACAACCCGGACGGGGTCCTCCCGCTCCCGCCCGACACCCGTGTCGCGGTGGTCGGACCGCGGGCGGCCGACGCCCTGGCGATGCTCGGCTGCTACTCCTTCCCGTCCCACGTCCTGGCGCACCACCCCGACGTGCCGATGGGCGTGGAGATCCCGACCGTCCTGGAGGCGCTGCGGGCCGAACTCCCGGACGCGAAGGTGACGTTCGCGCAGGGCTGCGACACCTCGGACCCGGATCCGTCGGGCTTCGAGGAGGCGGTGGCGCGCACCGCCGAGGCGGACGTGTGCGTGGCGGTCCTGGGCGACCGGGCGGGCCTGTTCGGACGGGGCACGTCGGGCGAGGGCTGCGATGTGACGGACCTTCGGCTCCCGGGCGTGCAGGGCGAGTTGCTCGACCGTCTGGTGGAAACGGGCGTCCCGGTGGTCCTCGTCCTGCTCACCGGCCGCCCGTACGCGCTGGGCCGCTGGCAGGGCCGGCTGGCCGCGGTGGTGCAGGCGTTCTTCCCGGGGGAGGAGGGCGGCCCGGCAGTGGCGGGAGTCCTGTCGGGCCGCGTGAACCCCTCGGGCCGGCTGCCGGTGAGCGTCCCTCAGCTGCCGGGAGGCCAGCCGTGGACGTACCTCCAGCCCCCGCTGGGCCTCGCGGGCGAGGTCAGCAATCTCGACCCGACGCCGCTGTACCCCTTCGGGCACGGGCGCTCCTACACGACCTTCGCGTGGGACTCGGACGCGACGGCGGCACAGATCGGCACGGACGGCTCGTACGACATGACGGTGAACGTCCGCAACACCGGTGACCGCGAAGGCGCCGAGGTCGTCCAGCTGTACCTGCACGACCCGGTGGCCTCGGTGACCCGCCCCGACGTCCGCCTGATCGGCTACCGGCGCGTGGAGCTGGCCCCGGGTGAGACAGCCCGCGTGACCTTCCACTTCGACGCCGACCTCTCGGCGTTCACCGATCGGACTGGTCGGCGGGTCGTCGAACCGGGCATCCTGGAGCTGCGGTTGGCGGCATCGAGTTCGGACGTACGGCACACGGCACGGCTGACCCTCACGGGCCCGCTGCGGGTGCCGGGTCCGGAGCGGACGCTGCGCTGCGAGACGGAGGTGTCGGGACCGGCCTGACCTCCGCGCCGCGACACGGGGAGGCTGGGATGGACAGATACGTCCACCATGAACTGCGTTCCGTCTACAGCGCGTTGGTCGCTCTGGCGGTCTGCGTGCCGGTGACGACGGGCGTCCGCGGGGCGCCGCTGACGGCCGGCGGCCTCGGCATGTTCGTCACCTGCGGGCTCGCCTTCACGGTGGTGTCCACCCTGCTCCACGCGAGCCGCGTCAAGTGGTTCGGCGAAGTACGCGACTTCGAGAAGGCGGTCCCGCTGGACCAGGCCCCTCCCGCCGTCTCCCTGCGCACCCACCCGCTCAACACCTGGCTCCTCGCGGTGATGCTGGTCCCCACCCTGGCCCTCGCCATCGCCTGGGAACCCTGGGTCGCCCTGCTCCCCCTGTGGGCGGCCCTCCCCTGGCTGGGCCAGGCCTGGCTGGCGGCCGACTGGGAGCGCAGGAACGGCAAGGTGCTGTGGCGGGGGCACGATCAGGACGCGCCGTGGAAGCTGTCGGTCACCCCTCGGCCACTGCCTCGAACCGCCACCGGTGCACTGCCCGAGTGACCAACTCGCCGCCGGGCTCGGGCAGTTCGGGCAACTCGGCGTCGAGCTCCGCGTCCCACCACGTGATGACGAGCACCCGGTCCTGCGGACCGCGGAAGGTCTCCCGGCGCAGGGGCCGGACCGACAGCTCCCGCGCCCGCGCCCAGGCGAGCAGTTCCTCGCCCCGGCCCTCGGCCGCCCGCGCCTCCCACATCAGCGCGACCGTCACGAGTAGAGGTTCTCCTTGCTGACCTCGTGCACATGGTCGTGATCGTGCGTGTGCCCGGGGACATGCGGCTCGGTCACCGGCAGCGACGAGTCCGCCGACAGATCCCAGCTCGACGCGGCCCGGCCCCGGGCCACCATCTCCGCGCCGAGCGCCGCCACCATCGCGCCGTTGTCCGTGCACAGCTTCGGCCGCGGCACCCTGAGCCGGATCCCGGCCGCCTCGCACCGCTCCAGGGCCAGCGCCCGCAGCCGCGAGTTGGCGGCCACCCCGCCGCCGATCATCAGGTGGTCGACGCCCTCGTCCTTGCATGCCCGTACGGCCTTCCGGGTCAGCACGTCGACGACCGCCTCCTGGAAGGAGGCCGACACGTCACGCACCGGCACCTCCTCCCCCGCCGCCCGCTTCGCCTCGATCCAGCGGGCCACGGCCGTCTTCAGGCCGGAGAAGGAGAAGTCGTACGCCGCGTCGCGCGGGCCGGTCAGACCGCGCGGGAACGCGATCGCCCGGGGGTCGCCCTCGCGCGCGTACCGGTCGATGACCGGGCCGCCGGGGAAGCCGAGGTCGAGCACGCGCGCGATCTTGTCGAAGGCCTCGCCGGCCGCGTCGTCGATGGTCGCGCCGAGCGGCCGTACATCCGAGGTGATGTCGGTGGAGAGCAGCAGGGAGCTGTGCCCGCCGGACACCAGCAGAGCCATCGTGGGCTCGGGCAGCGCCCCGTGCTCCAGCTGGTCCACGCAGATGTGGGAGGCGAGGTGGTTGACGCCGTACAACGGCTTGCCCAGCGCGTACGCGTACGCCTTCGCCGCCGACACGCCGACCAGCAGGGCGCCGGCCAGTCCGGGGCCTGCGGTGACCGCGATGCCGTCCAGGTCGCGCGCGCTCACCCCCGCCTCCTTCAGCGCACGGTCGATCGTCGGCACCATCGCCTCCAGGTGCGCCCGGGAGGCGACCTCGGGCACGACGCCGCCGAAGCGGGCGTGCTCGTCGACGCTGGACGCGATGGCGTCGGCCAGCAGGGTGGTGCCGCTGACGATGCCTACGCCGGTCTCGTCGCAGGAGGTCTCGATTCCCAGGACCAGGGGTCCGTCAGCCATGGATCTCGGTTTCTTGTTCGGAGGTGGGACCCGCGGCGGAGCCGCTGTCGGGTCCTGTGGTCAGTCGCATCACCAGGGCGTCCACGTTGCCCGGCTGGTAGTAGCCGCGCCGGAAACCGATGGCCTCGAAGCCGAAGCGCTCGTAGAGCTTCTGGGCGCGGATGTTGTCGACCCGGCACTCCAGCATCACGTGGCCGCACTCGAAGGAGGTGGCGGCCCGCAGCAGTTCGGTCAGCAGCTGCCCGCCCAGGCCCGTGCCCCAGTGGTCGCGGGCGACGGCGATGGTCTGGATGTCGGCGAGGCCTCCTGAGGCGGCCAGCCCCGCGTATCCGACCAGCCGCCCCGCACCGTCCTCGGCACCGTCCTCGGCGACGACGTAGCGACGCGTCGCCTCCGGCCCGCGCGCATGGGCCAGTTCGGACCAGAACATGCCCCGGGACCAGGTGTCCTCGGGGAAGAGGTTCTTCTCCAGTTCGAGCACGGGATCGATGTCCCACCAGCGCATCTCGCGCAGTCGAGAGGTCACGGATTCGGTCACTTGGGGGTGACCACCTTGTAGTTCTTGGGGACCTGGGCGTCCGGGCGGCGCAGGTACAGCGGCCGGGGCGCGGGAAGTTCCTCGCCCTTGTCCAGCCGCTCGGCGGCCAGAGACGCGAGCGCCGCGGCCGACACATGCTCCGGCTCGTGCACGTTCGGGAAGGTGTCCGGGTACAGGAGCGCGCCCGCGCCGACGGCGGGCAGTCCGGCCACCTGGTCGGCGATGTCCGCGGGCCGGTCCACGGCCGGTTCGGTCGTGCGCGTGCGCGCGTCCGCGTACCGCGCCCAGTAGACCTCCTTGCGGCGGGCGTCGGTCGCCACCACGAAGGGGCCTTTCCCGATGTCGGACGCGTACGCCAGACCGTCGAGCGTGCACACGCCGTGCACGGGGACACCGAGCGCGAGCCCGAAGGTGTCCGCGGTCATCAGTCCGACGCGCAGCCCTGTGTAGGGCCCGGGTCCGATGCCCACGACGATGCCGGTGACGGCGTCGAGCCTGAGGCCGGCCTCGGCGAGCACCCGGTCTACGGCCGGCAGCAGCAGCTCTCCGTGCCGGCGCGCGTCCACCTGGCTCGACGAGGCGATGACGTCCGTGCCGTCGTGCAGGGCGACGGTCACGGCGGGGGTTGCGGTATCCAGAGCGAGCAAGAGCACGCAAACAGCGTACGGCTCCTGCGCCGCGAGCATGGCCGCCCCGGTCGGGCACGTACGGGCTGCTACGGTCGCCGCAAGTACGAGGTACGACGCGATGGGTCAGGTGGGAGACGGTGCCAAGCAGCAGCTCCGGATTCGTGTTCGGGCTCACCGCGGCCGCCCTGGCGGCGGTCGGCTTCCTCGGTTACCAGGCCTCCGCGACCGTCCCGGCCGGCCTCGACACGCCGCACGCGAGCGCCGCACCGGCGACGGTCGTCTCGAAGGCACCCCGCGGCAGAGCGGACCCCGGCGTTCCGCCCACCGGGTCCGGTGTGGGGGAACGGGTCGTCTACTCGGTGACCGCCGACCGTGTCTGGCTGGTCGGCTCGCGCAACGAGGTCACGCGCAGCTTCACGGTCACCCCGGGCGACGTCGACCCGGCCCCCGGCGTCTACCGGGTCACCTCCCGCTCGAACTCCGTCGTCGGCACCGACGGCACCCCGATCGAGCACGTCGTGCGCTTCACCGCCGTGGACGGGGTGACCGTCGGCTTCAGCGCGGCGGTCGACGACACACCGGAGCAGGCCGACCCGGGCGTGCGCACGGGCGGCATCCGCGAGTCCCGCGAGAACGGCGACGCGATGTGGGAGTTCGCGACGATCGGCGCGCAGATCGCCGTGATCCCCTAGCCCGGCGGCCTTCGCTTGGCTATGCGGCTTCTCTGTGCCGGGCCGGCGGTGCGGACACCTCGGGGTCCGGCAGCCGCGGCGGGGTCGAGATCGCGTTCGCCGCGGCGCACGACGCCAGCAGATCACGCATGGACACTCCGGCGACGACCGCGTACGGCTGCTGCTCGTTGCTCTCGGTGGCCGGCATGGACGCCTCCTGAGGACCCGGGGGCGGACGTAGTTAGGTAGACCTAACTACGAACTGGGTACCATGTGACCACGCACAAGACACCGAAGGCAATATCTTGCCGACGTCTTGTCGGAACGTTCACGCAATGGTGCGGACCCAGGGCGTTCTCAGGCGGTCAGCACGCTCAGGTCCACCGTCGCCCAGCGCTCCCCGAGCCCGTTCACCAGCACGTGCCGGACCTCGTCCGTGGTGTCTCCGACGGCCCGGTGGATGACGACGTGCAGGCGGTCGTCGGTCAGCTCCTCGACCTTGCCCTCGCCCCACTCCACGACGATCACCGAGTCGGACAGCGAGACGTCGAGGTCGAGGTCCTCCATCTCGTCGAGCCCGCCGCCCAGGCGGTACGCGTCGACGTGCACGAGCGGCGGACCGTCGCCCAGCGAAGGATGCACCCGGGCGATCACGAACGTCGGTGACGTGACCGCGCCCCGGACGCCGAGGCCCTCGCCGAGCCCGCGGGTGAGTGTCGTCTTGCCCGCACCGAGCTCGCCGTTGAGCATCACGAGGTCACCGGCGCGCAGCAGTTTGGCGAGGCGGCGGCCCAGGTCCCGCATCTGCTCGGGGGAGGTGACGGTCAGCTCGGTCTCAACCGGGTTGTGCGGTGCTGCTGGTGCTTCCATAGCCACCCACGGTAGCCCCTGCCGGCACGGCACCCGCACGGGTGAGAAGGTCGGCAAGCCGGTCGGTGACCGCTTCCGGGTGTTCCAGCATCACCAGGTGCCCGGCGTCCGGCACCAGCACCAGTTCGGCGTCCGGCAGCAGGTCGGCGATGGCCTCGCTGTGCTCGCTGGGCGTGACGAGGTCGCCGATTCCGGCCAGCACGAGCACCGGCAGTTCCGCGAACCTCGCGAGCGCCGTGGTCTTGTCGTGTTCCGTGAACGCCGGGTAGAACTCGGCGACCACGTCGATCGGCGTGCCCTCGATCATCCGCTCGGCGAACCGCACGATGGCCGGATCGACGTCCCGTGACGCGAACGAGTACCGCTTGATGATCCCGGCGAACAGGTCGGCGGTGGCCCGCCGCCCCTTCTCCACCAGTGCCGCCTGCTGCCCCAGCGCCTTCAGCACTCCGGGCAGGACCCGACGCACCGCGTTGACGCCGGCGACGGGCAGGCCGAAGTTGACCTCGCCGAGCCGCCCGGCCGACGTACCGACGAGGGCGACCGCGACCACCCGGTCACGGATCAGCTCGGGGTAGTGGTCGGCCAGCGCCATCACGGTCATGCCGCCCATGGAGTGCCCGACGAGCACGATCGGTCCCTGTGGAGCGGCCGCGTCGATGACGGCCTTCAGGTCGCGCCCCAGCTGGTCGATGCTGACCGGCACATCGTCCTGCACCTGCTCTATGCCCCGCCCGGACCGCCCGTGGCTGCGCTGGTCCCAGTGCACGGTCCGCACCACGCCGCGCAGGGCCGCGCGCTGGAAGTGCCAGGAGTCCTGGCTGAGGCAGTAGCCGTGGCTGAAGACGACGGTGACGGGAGCGGGCGCCTTGCGCCCGAACAGCCGTCGCCGGCGTGGGCTGAGCGGGGGCACGGCCTCGGGATCGACGTCGTCGACCTCGTAGTACAGCTCGGTGCCGTCGTCGGCCGTCGCCTTGCCGGGGGTGCCGCGCAGCGAGCCGTACGGTCCCGTGGAGTCGAGGGCCAGCCGGGCCTTCTTGCGCATGCCGCGGCCGACGGTGAGCCGCTCCAGGGCGACGCCCGCCGCCGCACCCGCGGCGACCACGCCTATCGCGGCGCCCGCGATGCCGGTGGCCCTGCGCCAGTTCCCGGCCGCCTCGGTGGCGGTGGCGACGACCAGGGCGGCCTCCGCACTGCTCTCGCTCACGTACCGCTCCTCTTCGCCGGATCGCTGCTGCTGTTCACTGGGTCGAGTGATCTAGTTGGTGCAGGTGGTGCAGGTGGTGCTCGATTGTTACCGGACTTGATCGACTGGCGGGTGTTGCCGGTCTTACGGGTGCTGCACTTCTGTCGGGCTGTGTGGCTGTAGCGCCCTTGTGCGGTTACCCCCTTTGTTCCTCATTCACGTAGACGCGGGGAACGCGCTTTCCGATCCGCGTGACGATCTCGTATCCGATGGTTCCCGCGGCCTGCGCCCAGTCCTCGGCGGTGGGCTCGCCTCGGTCGCCGGGCCCGAAGAGCACCGCTTCGGCGCCGGGCGCGGGCTCGTCCCCCCCGAGGTCGACGACGAACTGGTCCATCGCGACCCGTCCCGCGACGGTCCGCCACTTGCCTCCGACCAGCACCGGACCGGTCCCGGAGGCGTGCCGCGGAATGCCGTCGGCGTATCCGACGGGCACGAGTCCGAGGGTCGTCTCACCGGGGGTGATGTAGTGATGCCCGTAACTGACGCCGTGACCCCCGGGGACGTGCTTCACGAGCGCGAGGGACGCCGACAGCGTCATCACCGGCCGCAGTCCGAAGTCGGCCGGGCTGCCGATCTCGGGGCTGGGCGAGATGCCGTAGAGGGCGATCCCGGTCCGTACGAGGTCGAAGTGGGTCTCGGGAAGGGTGAGGGTGGCGGGCGAGTTGGCGATGTGCCGCACCTCGGGCCGCACGCCCCGGTCCTCGGCGTGAGCGAGCATCTCCTGGAAGCGGGTGAGTTGGAGGCCGATGGAGGCGTGCCCCGGCTCGTCGGCGCAGGCGAAGTGCGACCAGAGACCGGTGACGCGGATGAGCCCCTCGGCCTCGGCCTCCAGGGCGGCCGCGACCAGCTCGGTCCAGTCCTTCCCCGGCTGACAGCCGTTGCGCCCCAGTCCCGTGTCGGCCTTGAGCTGTACGCGGGCGGTCAGACCCGCCTCCCGGGCCGCCGCCGTGACCTCCTCCAGCGCCCACATCCCGCTCACCGAAACATCGATGTCGGCCTCGATGGCCTCCCGCCAGGGCCCGCCCGGCGTCCACAGCCAGCACAGGACGCGTCCGGGCAGGCCGGCGGCCCGCAGCGCGAGCGCCTCCTCGGGCGTGGCGGTCCCCAGCCAGGCGGCTCCCGCCTCCACGGCCGCACGGGCACACGGCACGGCTCCATGCCCGTACGCGTCGGACTTGACGACGGCCATGAGGGCAGCGCCCGGCGCGAGGGCGCGCAGGGTCCGCACATTGGCGCGCAGGGCGGCCAGGTCGATCTCGGCGCGGGCACGCAGAGGTGCGATCGGGGCAGCTGGTGTCTCAGTCATGGCGCACCCAGTGTCGCAGAGGGGTCCGACAGTCCCCACGGACGGCTAGGGCCCGGGCCTGCGCCCCCACACGTACACCCGGTCGTTCTTCTTGAGGACGCCCCACAGCTTCCGGGCGTCGGCCACCCGCAGATTGACGCAGCCCCATGAGCCGACGGTGGTGTAGATGCTGCCGTAGACGGCGTGAAAGGCCTGTCCGCCGTCGAAGAACTGGGCATAGGGCATGGGCGAGTTGTAGAGGGTGGACCAGTGGTTCTTGTGCTTCCAGTAGATCCGGTGCCATCCGGTCCGGGTCCGGTGCCCGGCGCGTCCGCTGCGCATGGGGACGGGACCGAACACGACCTTCTTGCCGTTCTGCACCCAGGTCAGCTGCCGGTCGAGGTCCACACAGGCGACGCGGTACTTCCGCACCGGGCACTTCTTCCCGGCGTTGGGGTTCTTCCGGGCGGAGACGAGCTGCATGGTGGCCCAGGTGACGGGTCCGGCGAACCCGGTCGTGGGCTTGACCCGGTGCTTCACCTGGAAGTTCCTGATGGCCCGGCAGTCGGCCGCCGACTGCCTGCCGTCCACCTTCAGCTTCAGCCACCGCTCGACCGCCCGCTGGTAGGGCCCGGTCCGCTTGCTGCACGCCACCTTGCCTGCGGCGTCCTCCAGGGGCACGTACTCGACGAGGTCGTACGTCCCCTCCGCCGCGGCCCGGGGCTCGACGGCGTCCTCCTCGGCGGTGGGCGTGTACGTCTTCGGTGCCAGCACCTGGTCGGGCGTGTCGATCTGCCAGGGCTGATACGGCCCCGGCGCGACACCGGGCACCAGCTCGGCCTCGGGTCCGGGAGCGGCAACGGGCGGCGCGGGGGCGGCCGAGGCGGCGGCGCCCGCGGGGAGGGCGGTGGCCACGGCGAGCAGCACGGCGACACCCCGGTGTGCGATATGTCCGCTGATCATTCAATAAGAGAAGCGCGCAGGGCCGACGGGGCGGGGGCGGCGCGCGGCGAGGTCACCCTTATTGCGGAGCGGTCGTCGTGGTCGAGCAGCGGTCGTCCCGTCCGGTATCCGGTCCTACGCTGGTGACAGGAGGTGGAGGACATGTTGGCCGACACACCGCTCACCGCCGTGATCCCGGCCGGTGACCTCGAAAGGGCCAAGCGTTTCTACGGCGACACGCTCGGCCTCAAGCTCATCGACGACCGGGAGGGAGTCGTGGTCTTCGATTCCGGCGGTACCCGGTTCTCCCTCTACCCGACACCGAGCGGCGGCCGAGCCGCCCACACCCTGGCCGCCTGGACGGTCGACGACCTCGATGCGGAGATGGCCGAACTGCGCGCCCGCGGGGTCACCTTCGAGGAGTACGACCAGCCCGGCCTGAAGACGGTGGACGGCGTGATGGAGGCCTCGGGCATGCGCGGCGCCTGGTTCAAGGACAGCGAGGGGAACATCCTCAGCGTGGTGCAGGACCTCCGGTAGCTGAAGTGGCTGCAGTAGCTGCAGGACATCCGGTGGGCGACGCGCGGGTCCGGCGGTCAGTCCCGTACGTCCCGCCAGGCCGCGGGAATCGCCTCCGCCACGTCGTGCGCCCCCGCCGGTGCCCCGTCGGCCGCGTACCGCCCGGCCAGACCGTGCAGGTACGCCGCCACGCTGCCCGCGTCGAGAGCGGAGAGCCCCGACGCAAGGAGTGACCCGGCAAGTCCCGACAGCACGTCCCCGCTCCCGGCGGTGGCCAGCCACGGCGTCCCCGTCGCGTTGACGCGTACGGCACCGCCGCGCGCGTCGGCGACCAGCGTCGTCGACCCCTTGAGCAGCACGGTCGCCCCGTAGCGCGAGGCGAGTTCGCGCACCCACCGCAGGCGCGCCCCCTCGACCGTCTCCCGCGAGACCCCCAGCAGCGCCGCGGCCTCACCGGCGTGCGGGGTCATCAGCGTCGGCGCGGTCCGGGCCCGCACGCCGTCGGCGTCGGCGAGCCGCAGCCCATCGGCGTCGACCAGCACGGGCACGTCGGACGACAGCACCTCCCCCACGGCGGACGCGTCGTCCCCGGCCCCGGGTCCCACGACCCAGGCCTGCACGCGTCCGGCGTGCTTCGGCCCCCGGTCCGACACGAGCGTCTCGGGGAACCGGGCGAGCACGGCGTCGCCGGCGGGCCCGACGTACCGCACGGCCCCCGCCCCGCCCCTGAGCGCCCCGGACACGGCGAGCACCGCGGCCCCCGGGTACCGGGCGGATCCGGCGGCGATCCCCACGACCCCCCGCCGGTACTTGTCGCTCTCCCCGCCCGGCATCGGCAGCAGCCGTGCCACATCGGCATGCTGGAGGGCCTCCAGCACCGGCTCCGCGGGCAGTTCGCCCCCGAGTCCGATGTCGACGAGCCGCACGGAACCGGCGTACTCGCGCGCCGGGTCGATCAGCAGCCCCGGCTTGTGCGTGCCGAAGGTGACGGTGAGGTCTGCCCGGACGGCGGCGCCGTGCACCTCGCCCGTGTCGGCGTCGACCCCGCTCGGCAGGTCGACGGCGACGACGGCGGCACGCGACTCGGCGACGCATGCCGCCAACTGCGCGGCCCCGGGCCTGAGTCCGCCCCTGCCGCCGATCCCGACGATGCCGTCGACGACGAGATCGGCCCGCAGGACCGCCTCCTCGACGGCATCGACGCCTGCAGTGGCAGCGGCACCCGCGGCCGGGCCCGCTGCCGCACCGACGACCCGGCCTCCGGCCCGCAGCAGCGCCGCGAGCCCTGCGGCGTGGGCCCGTTCGGGCGTGAGCAGCACGGCGGCGACCCCGGCACCGCGCCGGGCAAGGCGGGCACCGGCGTACAGGGCGTCACCGCCGTTGTCCCCACTGCCGACGAGCAGCACGACCCGGCTGCCGTACACCCGCCCGAGCAGGTCGGCGCAGGCGGCGGCCAGCCCGGCGGCGGCGCGCTGCATCAGCGCCCCGTCGGGAAGCCGCGCCATCAGCGCATCCTCGGCCGTCCTTACCGTCTCCACGCTGTACGCAGTACGCATGGGGTCGAGTCTCTCCCGGAAGCGGGCGCGCCCGCACGTGGGCCGGTCAGCCTTCCGCGACCACCACGGCCGAGGCCACGCCGGCGTCATGGCTGAGCGACACGTGCCAGGACTGCACGCCCAGCTCCGCCGCGCGCGCCGCCACCGTCCCGCTGACCCGCAGCCGCGGCCGCCCGCTGTCCTCGACGAACACCTCGGCGTCCGTCCACAGCAGACCGGGCGGCGCACCGAGCGCCTTGGCCAGTGCCTCCTTGGCGGCGAACCGGGCGGCGAGCGAGGCGACCCCTCGGCGCTCCCCGCTGGGCAGCAGCAACTCGCTCTCCACAAAGAGGCGTTGGGCCAGGCCGGGCGTCCGCTTCAGCGACGCCTCGAACCGGTCGATCTCCGCCACGTCGATACCGACGCCGATGATGCTCATGGCGAGCACCCTACGAGGAGAGCGGGCCACGGCCCCGCCGGACGGGGCCAACCAGCCCTCGCCGCCCCCAAGATCATGACGAACACCCGCCCCCCGTAGTCTTCGTCCTGACTGGCGATCCGTGAGTCCGCGGACGCCTTTGCACGCAACGGGAGGACACAGCCTTGAAGTTCAGGTCCCTGGGCACGGCGCTCGCCACCGCCGCCCTCATCGGTACGGCCCTCACCGGCACCGTCGCCACCGCCGGCATGGCCGCCGCGGCGACGACTCCGGACTGCAGCAGCGCGCTGACCAACGTCAAGCCCAAGGAAACCGTCAATCTCCGCTCCTCGCCCAAGACGAGCGCCACGGCCCTCGGCACCTGGGGCAAGGGCGCGAAGGGCGGGATCTGCACCAGCGACGGCAAGCCCGTCAAGGGCGGCTCCTACACGGCCTGCGGCAAGACGAGCGACAAGTGGTTCTACGGCGGTCCCGACAGCTCCAGCGTGGAGGGTTGGGTCCCGGCGACCTGCCTGCCCATCTGACCGCAGAACGAATGACCGCATGACCGCGTGACCGCGTAGCCAAGGGGCGAACGACACCCAGCCGTTCGCCCCTTTTCCTACGCTCCGCTCACGCCGCTCACCCCGCTCACTCCACCGTCACCGACTTCGCCAGGTTCCGGGGCTGGTCCACCTCGTTGCCGCGAGCCGTCGCCAGCTCGCACGCGAACACCTGGAGCGGCACGGTGGCGACGAGCGGCTGCAGCAGGGTGGGCGTGGCCGGAATCCGGACCAGATGGTCGGCGTACGGCACGACCGCCTCGTCGCCCTCCTCCGCGATCACGATCGTCCGCGCCCCTCGTGCCCGGATCTCCTGAATGTTGGAGACGATCTTGTCGTGGAGCACGGACCGCCCCCGGGGTGACGGCACGACCACCACCACCGGCAGATCGGGCTCGATCAACGCGATCGGCCCGTGCTTCAGCTCCCCCGCCGCGAACCCTTCGGCATGCATGTACGCCAGCTCCTTGAGCTTCAGCGCACCCTCCAGCGCGACCGGATACCCGACGTGCCGCCCCAGGAACAGCACCGTGTTCTTGTCGGCGAGGGAACGCGCCAGCGCCCGTACCGGCTCCATCGTGTCCAGCACCCGCTCCACCGCGCCGGAGATCCGCGACAGATCCCGGATGACGGCCCCGATCTCGTCGCCCCACTTGGTGCCCCGCACCTGCCCCAGATACAGCGCCACCAGATAGCAGGCGACCAACTGCGTCAGGAACGCCTTGGTCGAGGCGACGGCCACCTCCGGCCCGGCATGCGTGTAGAGCACCGCGTCCGACTCCCGCGGGATCGTCGAGCCGTTGGTGTTGCAGATCGCGAGGACATGGGAGCCCTGCTCTCGGGCGTGCCGGACGGCCATCAGCGTGTCCATGGTCTCGCCGGACTGCGAGATCGCGATCACCAGCGATTTCGGTCCCAGGATCGGATCCCGGTAGCGGAACTCGCTCGCCAGCTCCACCTCGCACGGGATCCGCGTCCAGTGCTCGATGGCGTACTTGGCGATCATCCCGGCGTGGAAGGCCGTACCGCACGCGACAACGACGACCTTGTCGACCTCCCGCAGCACCCCCGGCGGGATCCGCACCTCGTCCAGCGTCAGCGAACCGGCCGCGTCGATGCGCCCCAGCAGCGTGTCGGCGACCGCCTTGGGCTGCTCGGCGATCTCCTTGAGCATGAAGTAGTCGTAGCCGCCCTTCTCCGCGGCCGACGCGTCCCAGTCGATGTGGAACGACCGGACGTCCGCGGGCCGCCCGTCGAAGCCGGTCACCGTCACGCCGTCCCGCCGCAGCTCGACGACCTGGTCCTGGCCCAGCTCCAGGGCGGAGCGGGTGTGGGCGATGAACGCGGCGACGTCCGAGGCGAGAAAGGCCTCACCCTCCCCGACGCCCACCACCAGCGGGGAGTTGCGCCGCGCCCCCACCACCACGTCCGGCTCGTCCGCGTGCACCGCGACCAGCGTGAACGCCCCCTCCAGCCGCCGGCACACCAGCCGCATCGCCTCCGCGAGATCGGCGGTCAGGGAGTACTCCTCGGCGAGCAGATGCGCGACGGCCTCGGTGTCCGTCTCGGAGGTGAGTTCATGCCCGCGCTCCGCCAGTTCGGCTCTCAGAGCGGCGAAGTTCTCGATGATCCCGTTGTGCACGACGGCGACCCGACCCGCGTTGTCGAGGTGCGGATGGGCGTTGGCGTCCGTCGGCCCCCCGTGTGTGGCCCACCGTGTGTGCCCGATTCCCGTGCTCCCCGTCGGCAGGGGTCGCTCCACCAGCTCCTTCTCCAGGTTGACGAGCTTCCCGGCCCGCTTCGCTGCGGCGAGCCCGCCGTCCGCGGGCACCGCAACGCCCGCCGAGTCGTAACCCCGGTACTCCAGCCGCTTCAGCCCGGCCATGACGACCTCGAGCGCAGACTGCGGCCCCACGTATCCCACGATTCCGCACATGCGCGGCAGCCTACGGTCCGACGCCCGCCGAAAAGAGGCTCTCCCTGCCCGAAATCGGAAATTCCCACGGTCGTACGCCACCCCGAAGCGAACGTGACGGACCCCACCCACCACCCCGTTCAAACTCCGTTAACAATGGACTGTGATCTCTCCGGTCTCCTCGATACCCCGGAGCGCCCACCGGCACAGGCCGGAGGCGACTCCCTACGTCGACCTCACCCGAGCCGAGTGGAGCGCGCTGCGCGAGAAGACGCCGCTGCCGCTCACCGCCGAGGAGGTCGAGAGGCTGCGCGGCCTGGGCGATGTCATCGACCTCGACGAGGTGCGGGACATCTACCTGCCGCTCTCCCGCCTCCTCAACCTCTACATCGGCGCCACGGACGGCCTGCGCGGCGCCCTGAACACCTTCCTCGGCGAACAGGGCTCCCAGTCGGGCACCCCGTTCGTGATAGGCGTCGCGGGTTCGGTCGCCGTAGGAAAGTCCACCGTCGCGCGTCTCCTCCAGGCGCTGCTCTCCCGCTGGCCGGAACACCCGCGCGTCGAACTCGTCACGACCGACGGATTCCTGCTCCCCACCAGGGAGTTGCAGGCCCGCGGACTGATGTCGCGGAAGGGTTTCCCCGAGTCCTACGACCGCCGGGCCCTCACCCGCTTCGTCGCCGACATCAAGGCCGGCAAGGACGAGGTGACGGCCCCGGTCTACTCCCACCTCATCTACGACATCGTCCCCGACCAGCGGCTGACGGTCCGCCGCCCCGACATCCTCATCGTCGAGGGCCTGAACGTCCTGCAGCCCGCCCTCCCGGGCAAGGACGGCCGCACCCGCGTCGGTCTCGCCGACTACTTCGACTTCAGTGTGTACGTCGACGCCCGCACCGAGGACATCGAGCGCTGGTACCTCAACCGCTTCCGCAGGCTGCGCGAGACGGCCTTCCAGAACCCGTCCTCGTACTTCCGCAAGTACACCCAGGTCTCCGAGGAGGAGGCCCTCGACTACGCGGGCACGATGTGGCGCACCATCAACAAGCCCAACCTGGTGGAGAACATCGCCCCCACCCGCGGCCGGGCCACCCTGGTCGTCCGCAAGGGCCCGGACCACAAGGTGCAGCGCCTGAGCCTGCGCAAACTGTGACGGCCAGGGGTGTCCGGCGGATCAGGTCGGCCATGAGGTGCGGCACCCCCGGACCAGATCCCGCGACGCCGAGCCAGATCCGCCGGACACCCCCTAAGGTGCGGCCATGCTGCACCTGCGCCTGATCACACCCTCCGACACGACCGACGACGCGGTCCGCCTGATCGAGCGGACGGTCGGCACCACGCATCTCGTCGTGCTGCCGGGAGCCGCCCGCAACCCCCCGGGGGACGTGGTGATGTGCGACGTGGCGCGCGAGGCGGGCGACGAACTCCTCACCGGCCTGCAGCAGTTGGGCATCGAGCAGACCGGTTCCATCGCCGTCGAGAACATCGACCTGTCGCTGTCCAGGCGCGCGGACAAGGCGGAGGAGGAAGCACCCGGCGAGGGCGCCGACGCGGTCCTGTGGGAGCACCTCACGGACGCGACGCACGAGGAGTCGACGCTCTCCATCACCTACGTCGCCTTCATCACGCTCGCCACGATGATCGCGGCCTGCGGTGTCGTGCTCGACAACGCGATCCTGATCGTGGGCGCGATGGCGGTGGGCCCGGAGTTCGGCCCGCTGGCGGGTTTCTGCACGGCCCTGGTGCAGCGCCATCCGCGCCTCGCCCTGCGCTCCCTGACCGCCCTGCTCGTCGGCTTCGCCGTCGCGATGCTGGTGACGGTCGGCTTCACGTACTTCATGGACGCCGTGGACCTGTTCACCAAGGTCCAGCTGGCGGCCGCACGCCCCAACACCCACTTCATCTACCGGCCCGACGCGTTCTCCTTCGTCGTGGCCGTCCTGGCCGGCATCGCCGGCACCCTCTCGCTGACCTCGGCGAAGTCGGGCCTGCTGGTCGGCGTGGCCATCTCGGTCACCACGGTCCCCGCTGCGGCGAACGCAGCGGTGGCCTTCGCCTACGGCGAGTACGGACAGGCCTGGGGCTCCACAGGCCAGCTCCTCCTGAACCTGCTGGGCATCGTCCTGGCAGGCACCCTGACGCTACTGGCCCAGAAGTGGCTCTGGGCCAGACAGCGCGAGCGTACGGCGAAGGCCGGAGGACTCTAGAACTGCCTTTCGCAGTCTCCGGCGATGGTGTCGCCGGGGTCGGCGAACACCGTGTCGGTGCCGCCGTTGCAGGTCACCGTGTCACCGCCTGCGTTGTCCTCGACGCCGATCGTGTCGTTGCCGCCGTTCGTGGTCACCGAGTCGATGCCCGTGCCGGCGTCGACGGTGACGTTGACCGGAACGTTGGCCACGGCGCTGTCATTCTGGTCGCCCAGCGCTATCGCGAGCCGGGTGCCGCTGATGCTGCCGCAGTCGGCGGTGGTGGCGTTCAGCCGGGTGCAGCCCGGGCCGATCGCGATGCCCGTGGTGTCCGAGAGGATCACATGCGTGCCGGAAACCGTGGCCGAGACATTGTTCTGCACACCGGCGCGCGCCTGGAGCCCGACGAGGCCGCCGAAGATGCGGAACGCGGTGGAGCCCGGTGTCGCGGCCTCGGCCGGGGTGGCGAACGGAACGACGACGAGACCCGCGGCCAGGACCGGACCGGCCGCTCGCCTCAGGGTGCTGCTCACGATCTTCATGCTGGGTTTCTCCCTTGCGTCGAGGCAGGGCGCCACTCATGACTCCCTCGACGCAAGTGAACAACCAGCAATCAGACGTGCGCTCTCTGTTACGTTCATTCGGGTGACGGAGCCCGGCGGAACTAACCCAGCGCGGACTTCACCACATCCGCCAGCCGCTCGGCGACAGACCGAGCCTGATCGATGTCCGCGGCCTCGACCATCACCCGCACCAACGGCTCCGTTCCGGACGGCCGCAGCAACACCCGCCCGGTGGACCCGAGTTCACGCTCCGCGTCGGACACCGCCGCCGCGAGCTCCGCGGACGTCTTCACCCGCGACCTGTCCACGTCCGGCACGTTGATGAGCACCTGCGGCAACCGCTCCATCACGGACGCCAGATCCCGCAGCGTCCGACCGCTCTCGGCGACCCGGGCCGCCAGCATGAGTCCGGTCAGCGTGCCGTCACCGGTCGTCGCGTGGTCGAGGATGATCACGTGCCCGGACTGCTCGCCCCCGAGCGCGTACCCGTGCTCCTTCATCTCCTCCAGGACGTAACGGTCACCGACCGCCGTCTGGACGAGGCTGAGCCCTTCCCGCTCCAGCGCCAGCTTGAAGCCCAGGTTGGACATGACCGTCGCGACAACGGTGTCCTCGCGCAGTACGGAACGCTCACGCATGGCCAGCGCGATGACGGCCAGGATCTGGTCCCCGTCGACCTCCGCACCGGTGTGGTCCACGGCGAGGCATCGGTCGGCGTCACCGTCGTGCGCGATACCGAGCGCGGCCCCGTGCTCGACGACCGCGGCCTTGAGTTTGTCCAGATGGGTCGATCCGCAGCCGTCGTTGATGTTGAGCCCGTCCGGCTCGGCACCGATCGTGATCACGTCGGCGCCGGCGCGCGAGAACGCCTCCGGCGAGACCCGGGAGGCAGCTCCGTGCGCCTCGTCGAGGACGATCTTCAGCCCGTCCAGACGGTTCGGGAGCACGGCGATGAGGTGGGCGACGTACTGGTCGAACCCTTCGTCGTACGACCGCACGCGCCCGACGCCCGCGCCCGTGGGCCGCTGCCAGGGCTCACCGTGGCGGTGGGAGTCGTAGACGGCCTCGATCCTGTCCTCGAGCTCGTCGTCGAGCTTGTGCCCGCCACGCGCGAGGAACTTGACGCCGTTGTCGGGCATGGCGTTGTGGCTCGCCGAGAGCATGACGCCGAGGTCGGCGCCGAGCGCTCCCGTGAGATACGCCACCGCCGGAGTGGGCAGCACACCGACGCGCAGGACGTCCACGCCCGCGCTGGCGAGGCCGGCGACCACGGCGGCTTCCAGGAACTCCCCTGAGGCACGCGGGTCCCGTCCGACGACCGCCGTCGCCCGGTGGCCCTGGAAGGAGCCCGCCTCGGCCAGTACGTGCGCCGCGGCAACGGAGAGGCCGAGCGCCATCTCCGCCGTCAGGTCCGCGTTGGCGACACCGCGCACGCCGTCCGTGCCGAAGAGTCGTCCCACTTGTCCTCCTGAGGAAGCGTCAGTTTCGAAAGCCGGTGCTGCTGCAGCTCGCACACGCGACTCCCGCATCCCAGGCATTCCATGCCTGAGCATCCGATCACACAAGCCTTTGAGCCTCTTGTGCCGTTATACGCCCCAGCTTGTGATAAACGAACGCCCCGACAGCACTGTGGCGTGCCGCCGGGGCGTTCGGAGTGCGTACAGGCAGCAGCGATTAACGCTTGCTGTACTGCGGAGCCTTACGGGCCTTCTTCAGACCGGCCTTCTTGCGCTCGACCGCACGGTCGTCGCGGCGGAGGTAGCCGGCCTTCTTCAGGGCGCCGCGGTTGTTGTCCACGTCGGCCTCGTTCAGGGCGCGGGCCACGCCGAGGCGCAGGGCACCGGCCTGGCCGGAGACGCCGCCACCCGAGATGCGGGCGATGACGTCGTAGCGGCCGTCGAGCTCGAGCACCTTGAAGGGCTCGTTGACTTCCTGCTGGTGGACCTTGTTCGGGAAGTAGTCCTCGAGCGTGCGCCCGTTGACCTTCCACTTGCCGGTGCCCGGGACGATCCGGACGCGGGCGATGGCGTTCTTGCGACGGCCCAGGCCGGCGGCCGGCTGCGGGTCGCCGAAGCGGGACGCCACGGACTCCGAGGTGTACTCGCCCTCGACGGGGACCTCGGACTCGGTGGTGTAGCTCTCGATGTCGGCCAGCTCGGTCTCGGTCTCTTCGACCGGCTGCTCAACGGTGGTCTCGGCCACGATGCTCCTCAGATTCTCTTCAGTCTTAGGGGGTGGCCGGACTTACTGCGCGACCTGGGTGATCTCGAACGGCACCGGCTGCTGCGCAGCGTGCGGGTGCACATCGCCCGAGTAGACCTTCAGCTTGGTGAGCATCTGACGGCCCAGGGTGTTCTTGGGGAGCATGCCCTTGACGGCCTTCTCGACGGCCTTCTCGGGGTTCTTGTCCAGCAGCTCGTCGTAACGGACCGAGCGCAGACCACCCGGGTAGCCGGAGTGGCGGTAAGCCATCTTCTGGGTCCGCTTGTTGCCGGAGAGGTGCACCTTGTCGGCGTTGATGATGATGACGAAGTCACCGGTGTCGACGTGAGGGGCGTAGATCGGCTTGTGCTTGCCCCGCAGAAGGGACGCGGCGGTCGTGGCGAGACGACCCAGGACGACGTCCTGAGCGTCGATGACGTGCCACTGGCGCGTCACATCGCCGGGCTTGGGGCTGTACGTACGCACGGTTCGTAGCCTTCGCTTCGAGTGAATGGTCCTGAACAGGTCACCGAAACGATCACGACAGCCTGAGCCACTGCGGCGACGCATACCGCGTACGTGGGGTCGCTGGTCATCGGCCCGGTGGACCGGTGTAAGGGCCCGTCCCGTGAGAATGAGCAAGCCAATACACAACGAAGAAGCAGAATACCTGCCCAGGCCCGAACGGGTCAAAACGAGGTCGCCACGCACCACGGAGACCGAGATGTGCATCCCTGCCGGAAAGGTCCCCGTCGGCCTTGCGGGAGCCACATCAGCACCCTCCGGCCCCCGTCTAAGATGCGCCCCATGAGCTATGGGCAGCAGGGGGGACCCCCGTCGCAGTGGGACCCCTGGAAACCGAACTCCCAGCAGCCGTGGACCAGCGGCAGCGACGGCCCCACCCCGGACTGGGCGGCGCTCGCCGAGGCGTCCGAGACACGCAACAAGCGGCGTCGGCTGCTGTTCATCGGCGGCGGCGCGGTCGCCACCATCGCGATAGGCACCGCCGTAGCCATGGCCGTCGTGTCGGCGAACGGCGACAACCGGGCCTCGGGCGACCCGACCAACGTACCGGCGAGCGGGTCCATCCCGAGCAGCAGCGCGACGGCCCCCTCGTTCGCGCCGACAAGCGCCCCTCCCCCGCTGGACCCGAAGGACTTCGTCTCCAGCAAGACCAAGGACACGGCCCCCCTCAGCACGGAGACCCTCTTCCCGGGCAAGCAGCTGACCGTCACGGGTTCGACCGTGTACAAGAAGGGCGCGACGTCCGACACGAAGAAGTGCTCCTCGGCCGTCAAGGGCAGCTACGCCAACCTCCTCACCTCCAACGGCTGCACCCGCCTGCTGCGCGCCACGTACACGAAGGACGGCGTCGCGGTGACGGTCGGCGTGGCCGTCTTCGACACGCAGGCACAGGCGACCAAGGTCAAGACCACCGCGGACAAGCAGGGCTTCATGCAACCGCTGTCCGGCGCCGGCGTGAAGACGTTCTGCGACGGCGCGAAGTGCCGTATGACGACCAACTCCTACGGCCGCTACGCCTACTTCACGACCACCGGCTTCACCAATGGCAAGGACGTCACGAACGCGAGCACGGCGGCGTTCAAGGGCGGCGACGACCTGGCGCAGTTCGTTTTCAGCCAGATCCGCCGCCGGGGCGAGACCCAGGCATCGGCCGCGGCACTCGCCCAGTAGGCCCTCAGCAGCAGCCGGCACCCGGCAGCGACCGCTTGTTCCGCGCCTCCTTGCTGCGCGCGGCGAGCAGTTCGTCGGCCGGGTAGCCGACCTCTTCCAGGGTCAGGCCGTGCGGCCGTACGACATGCACGGCCGAGTCGCGTACGCCGGCCGCGAGGACCTTTCCCGGCCAGTCCGGCTCGCGGTGCCCGTCCCCCACGAACAGCAGCGCCCCGATCAGGGACCGCACCATGTTGTGGCAGAAGGCGTCGGCCCGCACGGTGGCCGTGATGATCCCGTCGGCCCCTCGCTCCAGGCTCAGCCGCTGCAGCGTACGGATGGTGGTCGCGCCCTCCCGCTTCTTGCAGTAGGCGGCGAAGTCGTGCTCGCCCAGCAGCCGTTGGGCCGCCTCGTTCATGGCGTCGACGTCGAGCGGCCAGTCGTGCCACAGGACGTGATTGCGCAGCAGCGGGTCCACTCCGCCGGGGTTGTCGGTGACCCGGTACGCGTAGCGCCGCCAGACGGCCGAGAAACGGGCGTTGAAGCCGCTGGGAGCCTCCCGGAGCGCCCACACCCGCACATCCCTCGGCAGCCGCCCGGCAAGCCGCTTGAGCAGCTTGTCGTGGTGCGCTCCCCAGACCTCCCGGGGCAGATCGACATGGGCCACCTGCCCCCGCGCATGCACCCCGGCATCGGTCCGCCCGGCCACGGTCAGCTCATACGTCTCCCGCGACCGCGTCACGGTCCGCAGGGCATCCTCGATCTCCCCCTGCACGGTCCGCCTGCCACCGGCCTGCTTCGCCCACCCGGAGAACTCGCTCCCGTCGTACGACAGATCAAGCCGCACACGTACGAACCCGGGCCCTGCTTCGTCACTCACCCAGAGATCCTCTCACCCACACAAAAGCGGGCCCGCTCCTGAAAAGGAACGGGCCCACTGAGCGCCCCGTGAGGGGCGCGGGGAAGTGCGCGATCAGCCACGACGAACCCGCAGCCGCCGACCGAACAGCTCCCCGCAGACGCTTACGCGTCCTTGGTCTCCTCGGCGGGAGCCTCGGCCTCGTCGGCCTTGGTCACGTCGACCTTGGCGTCCTCGGCAACCGGAGCAGCCTCGGCGTCCTTGGCCGCACGCTTCGTCGCGGCCTCCGCCTCACCAGTCGCCTGCTGCGCAACCGTCAGCGCCTCGACCAGCTCGATGACAGCCATGGGCGCGTTGTCGCCACGGCGGTTACCGATCTTGGTGATGCGGGTGTAGCCACCCGGACGGTTCTCGTAGCGCGGGCCGATCTCGGTGAAGAGCGTGTGGACGATGCTCTTGTCCGTGATGACCTGCAGCACCTGGCGGCGGTTGTGAAGGTCGCCCTTCTTCGCCTTGGTGACCAGACGCTCGGCGTACGGACGAAGGCGGCGGGCCTTCGCCTCGGTGGTGGTGATACGACCGTGCTCGAAGAGCGACTTCGCGAGGTTCGCGAGGAGCAGCTTCTCGTGCGCGGCGCTGCCGCCCAGACGGGCACCCTTGGTGGGCTTCGGCATTGTTCTTCTCCTGTGTGTCTGCCCCGGCCGTATCAGGTACCGGGGTCAGTATCCGAGCAGGCGGCCGCCTGTCGGAGATCCAGGCCCCCGAAGGGGCCTGGAAGGGGCGCGGGGAACTGCGCGATCAAGCACAGCGCACCCGCGGCCAGGAACCGGCAATCGGTCCCGAGTTCTTAGTACTGCTCGGTCTCGACGAACCCGGCGTCCGCGTCGTCGTCCGCGCCGAAGGCGTCCGCAGCGGCCGTGGGGTCGAATCCGGGCGGGCTGTCCTTCAGGGCCAGGCCCATGCCGGCCAGCTTCGCCTTGACCTCGTCGATGGACTTCGCACCGAAGTTGCGGATGTCCAGCAGGTCGGCCTCGGAACGAGCCACGAGCTCACCCACGGAGTGGATGCCCTCGCGCTTGAGGCAGTTGTACGACCGAACGGTGAGCTCCAGCTCCTCGATCGGCAGCGCCAGGTCGGCGGCAAGGGCGGCGTCCGTCGGGGACGGGCCCATGTCGATGCCCTCGGCGTCGATGTTCAGCTCGCGGGCGAGACCGAACAGCTCGACCAGGGTCTTACCGGCCGAGGCCATGGCGTCACGCGGACGCATCGCCTGCTTGGTCTCGACGTCGACGATCAGCTTGTCGAAGTCGGTGCGCTGCTCGACACGGGTCGCCTCGACCTTGTACGTGACCTTCAGCACGGGGCTGTAGATGGAGTCGACCGGGATACGGCCGATCTCCTGGCCCACCTGCTTGTTCTGCACGGCGGAGACATAACCGCGGCCACGCTCGACCGTCAGCTCCATCTCCAGCTTGCCCTTGCCGTTGAGCGTGGCGAGGACCAGGTCGGGGTTGTGCACCTCGACACCGGCCGGCGGCGCGATGTCGGCGGCGGTGACCAGACCCGGACCCTGCTTGCGCAGGTACATCACGACCGGCTCGTCGTGCTCCGAGGAGACGACGAGCTGCTTGATGTTGAGGATCAGGTCGGTGACGTCCTCCTTGACGCCCGGCACGGTGGTGAACTCGTGCAGGACACCGTCGATACGGATGGACGTGACCGCCGCACCCGGGATCGACGAGAGGAGCGTACGGCGCAGGGAGTTGCCGAGGGTGTAGCCGAAGCCCGGCTCCAGCGGCTCGATCACGAACCGGGAGCGGAACTCGTCGACGACCTCTTCGGTCAACGAGGGACGCTGAGCGATCAGCATGTGTGGATCAGATCCTTCTTTCGTGGACGCCCGCTATTTGACGCCCGACGGAAACCGCACCTGGTGAGAAGTGCGGGTATTGCAAGGGTACGGGCGATACGGCATTACAGAGCCGTACCGCCCGAATCCTCAAAGCAACCGTGCGTCAGACGCGGCGACGCTTCGGCGGACGGCAGCCGTTGTGGGGGGTCGGGGTGACGTCCTGGATGGAGCCGACCTCGAGGCCCGTGGCCTGCAGGGAGCGGATCGCGGTCTCACGACCGGAACCCGGGCCCTTCACGAACACGTCGACCTTGCGCATGCCGTGCTCCTGGGCGCGACGGGCAGCCGACTCGGCGGCCATCTGCGCGGCGAACGGCGTGGACTTCCGGGAGCCCTTGAAGCCGACGTGGCCGGCGGAGGCCCAGGAGATCACGTTGCCCGACGGGTCCGTGATGGAGACGATCGTGTTGTTGAACGTGCTCTTGATGTGCGCGTGACCGTGAGCGACGTTCTTCTTTTCCTTGCGGCGCACCTTCTTGGCAGCGCCCTGACGACCCTTGGGGGGCATCTACAAACTCCTACGGGGAGGTGGTCGGTCCTACAGCGAAGACCGCTGGTGAAGCGTTGTCCGCTGAGGACTACTTCTTGCCCGGCTTCTTCTTGCCGGCGATGGCGCGACGCGGGCCCTTGCGGGTACGGGCGTTCGTGCTGGTGCGCTGACCGCGGACCGGCAGACCACGACGGTGACGCAGGCCCTGGTAGCAGCCGATCTCGACCTTGCGGCGGATGTCGGCCTGGATCTCGCGACGGAGGTCACCCTCGGTCTTGATGTTGCTGTCGACGAACTCGCGGATCGCGACGAGCTGCTCCTCGGAGAGGTCGCGAACGCGGGTGTTCGGGTCGACGCCGGTCGCTGCCAGCGTCGCCTGCGAGAGAGTCCGGCCGATGCCGAACACGTAGGTGAGGGCGACCTCCACACGCTTTTCGCGCGGGATGTCAACACCGGAAACGCGTGCCATTCAATGGCTCCAGTTGATCCTCGGAGGTCTTCCGCAGAACCGGTTCCCGGCCGCCGTACGAGGTACGAACCGGGTCCCCGGCCTCCGAACCGGGGGTGTCAGGCACCTTTGGTGCCCGGGTCCTGCGTATGAACAAATTCAGCTCGCGTCGCGCGAAACTCTGCGATGTCGATGCAGAGGGATCGGTCGAACGTGCGTCAGCCCTGGCGCTGCTTGTGGCGCGGGTTGTCGCAGATGACCATGACCCGACCGTGACGGCGGATCACCCTGCACTTGTCGCAGATCTTCTTGACGCTCGGCTTGACCTTCATGGGATTGAGGTTCTCCGGGTCAGTGCCACCACCCCGCCGAAACGGGATGCGGGCAAGATCTACTTGTACCGGTAGACGATCCGGCCACGCGTCAGGTCGTACGGAGACAGCTCCACCACGACCCGGTCGTCAGGGAGGATGCGGATGTAGTGCATACGCATCTTGCCGCTGATGTGTGCCAGGACCTGGTGGCCGTTCTGGAGCTCGACCTTGAACATGGCGTTCGGAAGAGACTCGACGACAGTGCCCTCGATCTCGATGGCACCTTGCTTCTTGGCCACGCTTCGCCCTTCGAATCGACTACCTTGATCGACTCCCGCACTTTTCCCTTTCGGGTGCATGCGGACATGCGGGTGCACGAGAGCCGACGAGTCAGTCTACGTCAGCGCACCCGGAAAGACGAATCGAGGAAGAATGCCCGGAAGCGGAGATCATTAAGCGCCCACTTGGGAGCGCACCGCCGGAAGCGCCCTTTCAGGGGCGCTTGGGCTGCGTCGATATGCGGCTCCGCCAGGTGGGCGCGACAAGCCCCCAGGGGCCGCGGCTTCGAACGGTACTCAGCCGAGCGGATCCGGCGCAGCCGTGATCCCGAGCTCGGCGAGCTTGGCCCTGCCCCCGTCGGGAGACGTCAGCACGAGCGGACCCTCCTCGGTCAGCGCAACACTGTGCTCCCAGTGGGAGGACCAGGTGCCGTCCGTGGTGATGACCGTCCAGTCGTCGGAGAGGACCTCGGTCCTGGGAGTGCCCAGGGAGACCATCGGCTCGATCGCGAGGCAGAAACCGGGGACCAGCTTGGGTCCCTTGCCGCGGCGCTTCTCCACGTAGTTCAGCAGGTGCGGGTCCATGTGCATCTCGGTGCCGATGCCGTGGCCGCCGTAGTCCTCGATGATCCCGTACTTGCCGCCGCCCGGCTTCGGCTGGCGGCGGATGTAGGTCTCGATGGCGCGGGAGACGTCGACGAGCCGGTTGCCCTGCTTCATCGCCGCGATGCCGGCCCACATCGACTCCTCCGTGACCCGGGAGAGCTCGATCAGCTCCGGGGAGTGACCGGAGCCCACGAAGGCCGTGTACGCCGCGTCGCCGTGCCAGCCGTCGATGATCGCGCCGCAGTCGATGGAGATGACGTCGCCGTCCTTCAGGACGACGTCGTCGGAGGGGATGCCATGGACGACGACCTCGTTGACGGAGGTGCAGATCGTGGCCGGGAAACCGCCGTAGCCGAGGAAGTTCGGCTTCGCGTCGTACTCCGCGAGCACCTTGCGGGCGACCTGGTCCAGGTCCTTGGTGGTGGCCCCGGGCACCGCGGCCTCACGGGTGGCCGCGTGGATGGCGGCGACGACCAGCCCCGCCTCACGCATCTTGGCGATCTGCTCGGGGGTCTTGATCTGCACCATGGGTGGCCTGCGCTCTCCGTCACTCACGTCAATCGTTACCTGCACAACACTACGGCCGTGACGCCCCTGCGGGTGCCACGGCCGTAACTGGCTGACGGCTACTTGCCGTCGTCCTCGCGCTTGAGGGCTTCCAGCGCCCGCTGCGTGACCTCGCCCACCGGGCCGAGGGACGAGATCGTGACGACCAGGCCCTGTGCCTTGTAGTAGTCGATGATCGGCTCGGTCTGCGTGTGGTAGACCTCGAGCCGCGTGCGCACGGTCTCCTCGGAGTCGTCGTCACGCTGGTAGAGCTCGCCGCCGCAGACGTCGCAGACGCCTTCCTTCTTCGGCGGGCTGTACGTCTCGTGGAACACGTGCGCCGAGTCGTTGCGGCAGACGCGCCGGCCGGCGATCCGCTTGACGACCTCTTCCTCGGGGACTTCGAGGTCGAGTACCGCGTCCAGCTTGATGCCCTCGGTCTTGAGCAGCTCGTCGAGCGCCTCGGCCTGCGAGACGTTGCGTGGGAAACCGTCCAGCAGGAAGCCGCCTTCGGCGTCCGGCTGCTCCATGCGGTCCTTGGCCATCGCGATGGTCACCTCGTCGGGGACGAGGTTGCCGGCGTCCATGTAGGACTTCGCGAGTTTCCCGAGCTCTGTCTGCTGGCTGATGTTGGCGCGGAACAGGTCGCCCGTGGAGATGTGCGGGATGCGCAGCTTGTCGGCAAGGCGAGTGGCCTGCGTGCCCTTCCCTGCACCCGGCGGCCCGACGAGGACGATTCGCATCAGCGGAGGAACCCTTCGTAATTGCGCTGCTGGAGCTGGCTCTCGATTTGCTTCACCGTCTCAAGACCCACACCCACGATGATCAGGATGCTCGTCCCGCCGAAGGGGAAGTTACCGGTTGCCCCGAACCCGACCAACGCCATCGTTGGTACGAGAGCGATCAGCCCCAGATACAGCGAACCCGGCCAGGTGATCCGGTTGAGTACGTAGCTCAGGTACTCAGCGGTCGGTCGGCCAGCCCGGATGCCCGGGATGAAGCCACCATACTTCTTCATGTTGTCGGCGACTTCTTCGGGGTTGAAGGAGATCGCCACGTAGAAGAACGCGAAGAAAACGATCAGCAAGAAGTAGCTGACCAGGTAAATCGGGTGGTCACCCTTGGTCAGGTTCTGCTCGACCCAGGTCTTCCAGCCGGCCTTGCTCCCCGAGAACTGAGCGATCAGTGCCGGGATGTAGAGCAGCGACGAGGCGAAGATGACGGGAATCACACCCGCCTGGTTGACCTTCAGCGGGATGTAGGTCGACGTACCACCGTAGGAACGGCGGCCGATCATGCGCTTCGCGTACTGCACGGGAATGCGCCGCTGGGCCTGCTCGACGAAGACCACCAGGCCGACCATGACCAGTCCGACCAGGATGACGGTGCTGAACTCGATCCAGCCGTCGGCCAGCTTGCCCTGCTTCTTGATGGCCCACAGGGCCGAGGGGAAGGTCGCGGCGATCGAGATGAACATCAGGATCGACATGCCGTTGCCGATGCCGCGGTCGGTGATGAGCTCGCCCAGCCACATCACGACGGCCGTACCGGCGGTCATGCAGATCACCATGGTGATGGTGGTGAAGATCGCCTGGTCGGGGACGATCTGGCTGGCGGCGGAGCAGCTGCCGAACAGGGCGCCACTGCGGGCCGTGGCCACCAGGCCGGTGCCCTGCAGGATGGCGAGCGCGACCGTCAGATAACGGGTGTACTGCGTGATCTTCGCCGTACCCGCCTGGCCTTCCTTCTTCAGGGCCTCCAGGCGCGGGATCACCACCGTCAGCAGCTGAAGGATGATGCTCGCCGTGATGTAGGGCATGATGCCCAGCGCGAAGATCGTGATCTGCAGCAGCGCGCCGCCGCTGAACATGTTGACCAGACCGAAGAGGCCCTGGTTGCCGGAGGCCTCGTCCACGCATGTCTGGACGGCCGTGTAGTTGACGCCGGGGATCGGGACGTGGGTACCGACTCGGTACACCACGATGATGGCGAGTGTGAAGAGCAGCTTCTTGCGCAGGTCGGGCGTCCTGAACGCCCGGGCGAACGCGGTGAGCACGGTGCCTCCTGCGACCCCCGCGCAACTGCGTCAAGGGTGACGGTCTTGAGGTTCGACGGATACAAAGAAGAACAGTGCAGGCTACCTTACCGGCGGCACGGCTCCCCGTGGAACGACCAACCGGGGACACCCCATTGTGAGGTATCCCCGGTCGGGAGTGCTTACGTCATCGAGACGCCTGAAAAACTCAGACGAGCTCGGTGACGGTGCCACCTGCGGCGGTGATCTTCTCCTTGGCGGAGCCGGAGACGGCGTCAACCGTCACCTGCAGCGCCACGGAGATCTCGCCCTGGCCGAGGACCTTGACGAGGCTGTTCTTGCGAACGGCACCCTTGGCCACCAGACCCTCGACGGTGACCTCGCCACCCTCGGGGTACAGGGACGCCAGCTTGTCGAGGTTCACGACCTGGAACTCGACCTTGAAGGGGTTCTTGAAGCCCTTCAGCTTCGGGAGACGCATGTGGAGGGGCATCTGGCCACCCTCGAAGCGCTCCGGAACCTGGTAACGGGCCTTCGTGCCCTTGGTACCACGACCAGCCGTCTTACCCTTCGACGCCTCACCACGACCCACACGGGTCTTGGCGGTCTTGGCGCCCGGGGCGGGACGGAGGTTGTGGATCTTGAGCGGGTTGTTCTCCGCCATGATCAGTCGACCTCCTCGACCGTCACGAGGTGGCGGACGGTGTGCACCATGCCGCGGAACTCGGGGCGGTCCTCCTTGACGACCTGCGTGTTGATGCCCTTGAGACCAAGGGAACGCAGGGTGTCACGGTGGTTCTGCTTGCTGCCGATGTACGACTTCGTCTGCGTGATCTTGAGCTGAGCCATTACGCAGCACCAGCCCCGGCACGCGCCCGCAGCAGAGCCGCGGGAGCGACGTCCTCAAGCGGCAGACCACGGCGAGCCGCGATCTCCTCGGGACGCTGCAGGCCCTTGAGGGCCGCCACGGTCGCGTGCACGATGTTGATCGCGTTCGACGAACCGAGCGACTTCGACAGGATGTCGTGCACGCCGGCGCACTCGAGCACGGCACGCACCGGGCCACCGGCGATAACGCCGGTACCGGGGGACGCGGGCTTGAGCAGCACGACGCCGGCAGCCTTCTCACCCGTGATCGGGTGCGGGATGGTGCCCTGGATACGGGGGACCTTGAAGAAGTGCTTCTTGGCCTCCTCAACACCCTTGGCGATGGCGGCCGGCACCTCCTTGGCCTTGCCGTAACCGACACCCACGGTGCCGTCACCATCGCCCACCACGACCAGCGCGGTGAAGCTGAAGCGACGACCACCCTTCACAACCTTGGCGACGCGGTTGATCGCGACGACGCGCTCAACGTACGCGGTCTTCTCGGCGGCAGCAGCGCCGCCGTCACGGCCCTTCCGGTCCCGCCGCTCGCCGCCACCGGCACCGCTTCCACGGCGCTGGGGTCCAGCCATTGGATTACCTCTCTCTTTCCGCTAGCTACGGAAGCGACTCAGAACTTGAGTCCGGCTTCGCGGGCGGCGTCCGCCAGGGCGGCGATGCGCCCGGCGTACTGGTTGCCACCACGGTCGAATACGACAGCCTCGACGCCGGCGGCCTTGGCGCGCTCAGCGACCAGGGCACCGACCGACTTGGCCTGCGCGGACTTGTCGCCCTCGCCACCGCGGATCGAGGTGTCCAGGGTCGACGCCGACGCAAGGGTGTGACCCTTGATGTCGTCGATGACCTGGGCCACGATGTGGCGGTTCGAGCGGGTAACGACCAGACGCGGACGCTCCGCCGTACCGTTGATGTGCTTACGGATCCGGATGTGGCGGCGCTTGATCGCGGCGCGCTTGTAGGCGTCGCCCTTGAGGATCTTCTGTCCGTATGCCATGGCTTACTTACCCGCCTTTCCGACCTTGCGGCGGATGACTTCGCCCTCGTACTTGACGCCCTTGGCCTTGTACGGGTCAGGCTTGCGCAGCTTGCGGATGTTGGCCGCAACCTCGCCGACCTTCTGCTTGTCGATGCCCTCGACCGAGAAGTGCGTCGGGTTCTCGACCTTGAACGAGATGCCCTCGGGCGCCTCGACGGTGATCGAGTGGCTGTAGCCGAGCGCGAACTCGAGGTTCGAGCCCTTGGCCGCAACGCGGTAACCGACACCGCTGATCTCGAGCTTCTTCACGTAACCCTGGGTCACGCCGGTGATCATGTTCGCCACCAGCGTGCGGGACAGGCCGTGCAGGGCCTTGTTCTGACGCTCGTCGTTGGGGCGGGTGACGTTGAGAACGCCGTCCTCACCCTTGGCGATGTCGATCGGCGCGGCAACAGTGTGGGTCAGCGTGCCCTTGGGGCCCTTGACCGACACCGTACGGCCGTCGATGGTGACGTCCACGCCGGCGGGAACCGTGATGGGGAGCTTGCCAATACGCGACATAGCTGTTTCCTCCGTTCCCTTCCGCTACCAGACGTAGGCGAGGACTTCTCCGCCTACGCCCTTCTTGCCGGCCTGCTTGTCGGTCAGGAGACCGTGCGACGTGGAGATGATCGCCACGCCGAGGCCACCGAGGACCTTGGGCAGGTTGGTGGACTTCGCGTACACCCGGAGACCGGGCTTGGAGATCCGCTTGATGCCCGCGATGGAGCGCTCACGGTTCGGGCCGAACTTCAGCTCGAGGACGAGGTTCTTGCCGACCTCGGCGTCCTCGACCTTCCAGCCCGTGATGAAGCCCTCCTGCTGGAGGATCTCCGCGATGTGAGACTTGATCTTGGAGTGCGGCATCGACACCGAGTCGTGGTACGCCGAGTTCGCGTTCCGCAGACGCGTAAGCATGTCTGCGATCGGATCAGTCATGGTCATGAATTGGCCTTCGGCCTCTCTCGCCGGGGTTTCCAGGTGCCCATCCCTCTCCTCGAACCGAGACGAGGCGGGTGCGGTGCGGTGGACCTACGGCGTAGTAAGTCGTACGGGCGACCGTCAGGCGCCCAACCCTCCAAGCCTAAGCCATGGAGAGGAGGGTGCCTGACACGCCCATTGCTTACCGAGAGCCCTTGGAATCCCTAAAAGGGGGATTACCAGGAGCTCTTGGTCACGCCCGGCAGCTCGCCACGGTGAGCCATCTCACGAAGGCACACGCGGCACAGGCCGAACTTGCGGTACACGGAGTGGGGACGGCCGCAGCGCTGGCAGCGCGTGTAACCACGCACGCCGAACTTGGGCTTGCGAGCAGCCTTTGCGATCAGAGCCTTCTTCGCCATCTCGCTCACGCCTCCTTGAAGGGGAAGCCGAGGTGACGAAGGAGCGCACGGCCCTCAGCGTCGTTGGTCGCCGTGGTCACCACGGTGATGTCCATACCCCGGACGCGGTCGATCTTGTCCTGGTCGATCTCGTGGAACATGACCTGCTCCGTGAGACCGAAGGTGTAGTTGCCACGGCCGTCGAACTGCTTGGGGGACAGACCACGGAAGTCGCGGATGCGCGGCAGCGCGAGCGACAGGGTGCGGTCCAGGAACTCCCACATGCGGTCGCCACGAAGCGTGACGTGGGCACCGATCGGCTGACCCTCACGCAGCTTGAACTGCGCGATGGACTTGCGGGCCTTGGTGACGGCCGGCTTCTGACCGGTGATCGTGGTGAGGTCGCGGATGGCGCCCTCGATCAGCTTGGAGTCGCGGGCGGCGTCGCCCACACCCATGTTGACCACGATCTTGACGAGGCCTGGGATCTGCATGACGTTCTCGTACTTGAACTCGTCACGCAGCTTGCCCGCGATCTCCTCGCGGTACTTCGTCTTGAGACGCGGAGTGGTGGTGGTAGCCATCAGATGTCCTCACCCGTCCGCTTGGCAACGCGAACCTTGTTGCCCTCGTCGTCGAAGCGGTAACCGACACGCGTGACGACCTTGTTGCCGTCCTTCTCAACGACCAGCTGGACGTTGGAGACGTGGATCGGCGCCTCGGTCGTGACGATGCCGCCGGCCTGCGAACCGCTGGCGGTCGGGCCGGCCTTGGTGTGCTTCTTGACCCGGTTGACACCCTCGACCAGGACGCGGTCCTCGCGGGGGAAGGCCGCGATGACCTTGCCCTGCTTGCCCTTGTCCTTACCGGTGATGACCTGAACCAGGTCGCCCTTCTTGATCTTCATGCTTACAGCACCTCCGGAGCCAGCGAGATGATCTTCATGAACTTCTTCTCGCGCAGCTCACGCCCGACCGGGCCGAAGATGCGGGTGCCGCGAGGGTCACCGTCGTTCTTCAGAATGACGGCGGCGTTCTCGTCGAAGCGGATGTACGAGCCGTCCGGACGGCGGCGCTCCTTGACGGTGCGAACGATGACCGCCTTGACGACGTCACCCTTCTTCACGTTGCCACCGGGGATCGCGTCCTTGACGGTGGCGACGATGACGTCACCGATGCCCGCGTAGCGGCGACCGGAGCCACCGAGCACACGGATGCAAAGGATTTCCTTCGCACCAGTGTTGTCGGCGACACGCAGTCGCGACTCCTGCTGGATCACGTCTATCTCCTGTTTGTCTGCCGGTTCCCGGCAGGGGTCCCTTTACGAACCCCTGCCGAGCCTGGCGGAACTGTCCTGCGAGGCAACTGCCCCGCAGGCCTGCTTTTGGGAACTCCCTTGCGGGAATTACCTGCTACTTGGCCTTCTCGAGGATCTCGACGACGCGCCAGCGCTTCGTCGCGGACAGCGGCCGGGTCTCCGCGAGGAGGACACGGTCGCCGACACCCGCGGCGTTCTGCTCGTCGTGCGCCTTGAGCTTGTTCGTACGGCGGATGACCTTGCCGTACAGCGCGTGCTTGACGCGGTCCTCGACAGCGACGACGACGGTCTTGTCCATCTTGTCGCTGACGACGAGACCCTCACGGGTCTTGCGTGCGCCGCGCGCCTCGGTCGTCTCTTCAGTCACGTTGTTCTCGCTCATCAGGCGTTCTCCACCGTTTCGATGCCCAGCTCACGCTCGCGCATCAGGGTGTAGATCCGCGCGATGTCCTTGCGGACCGCCTTGAGACGGCCATGGTTCTCGAGCTGTCCGGTCGCCGCCTGGAAGCGGAGGTTGAACAGTTCTTCCTTGGCTTCGCGAAGCTTCGCAAGAAGCTCCTCGTCACCCAGCTCGCGCAGCTCGGACGCCTTGGTACCGGCCGACATCACGCTTCACCTGCCTCGCGCTTGACGATCCGGCACTTCATCGGCAGCTTGTGGGCCGCACGAGTCAGAGCTTCACGCGCAATCTTTTCGTTGGGGTACGACAGCTCGAACATCACGCGTCCGGGCTTGACGTTGGCGATCCACCACTCCGGCGAACCCTTACCGGAACCCATGCGGGTCTCGGCAGGCTTCTTGGTGAGGGGACGGTCCGGGTAGATGTTGATCCAGACCTTGCCACCACGCTTGATGTGACGCGTCATGGCAATACGAGCGGCCTCGATCTGGCGGTTCGTCACATAGGCCGGGGTGAGCGCCTGGATGCCGTACTCGCCGAACGCAACCTGCGTGCCGCCCTTGGCAGCGCCGGAGCGCTTCGGGTGGTGCTGCTTGCGGTGCTTGACCCTACGGGGGATCAGCATGTCGGTCAGGCCTCCGTTCCGGTGCTCTCAGCCGGAGCGGCAGCCGCCGGAGCCTCGGCCTTGGGGGCCTCGGCAGCGGGAGCCTGCTGCGGCTTACGACCGCGACCGCCGCGCTCGCCACCACGGCCACCACGGGCCGGGCGGTCGGCGCCGCCGCCACCACGGGCCGGGCGGTTGCCGGCGCGGGCAGCAGCGTTCTCGGCGCGGACCTCGGCGATGTTCTTGACGTCGCCCTTGTAGATCCAGACCTTCACGCCGATGCGGCCGAAGGTCGTCTTGGCCTCGAAGAAGCCGTAGTCCACGTTCGCGCGGAGCGTGTGCAGGGGCACACGGCCCTCGCGGTAGAACTCCGAGCGGGACATCTCGGCGCCACCGAGGCGGCCGCCGCACTGGATCTTGATGCCCTTGGCGCCGGCCTTCATCGTGCCCTGCATGCTCTTACGCATGGCGCGACGGAAGGAGACGCGGGAGGAGAGCTGCTCGGCGACGGCCTGAGCAACCAGCTGAGCGTCCGTCTCGGGGCTCTTGACCTCGAGGATGTTCAGCTGGACCTGCTTGCCCGTGAGCTTCTCGAGGTCACCGCGGATGCGGTCGGCCTCGGCGCCACGGCGGCCGATGACGATGCCCGGACGAGCGGTGTGGATGTCCACACGCACGCGGTCACGGGTGCGCTCGATCTCCACCTTCGAGATGCCGGCGCGCTCCATGCCGGACGTCATCATCCGACGGATGGCGACGTCTTCCTTGACGTAGTCCTTGTACAGCTTGTCGGCGTACCACCGGGACTTGAAGTCCGTGGTGACACCGAGCCGGAACCCATGCGGGTTAACCTTCTGGCCCATTACCGGGTTCCTTCCTTGCTGCTGACGACCACGGTGATGTGGCTGGTCCGCTTGCGGATCCGGTAGGCACGGCCCTGGGCGCGCGGACGGAACCGCTTCAGGGTCGGACCCTCGTCGACGTACGCCTCGGAGATGACGAGGCTGTCGGCGTCGGTGTGGTCGTAGTTGTGCGCGGCGTTGGCGATGGCGCTGTCGAGCACCTTGCCGACGGGCACTGAGGCTGCCTGCGGAGCGAATCGCAGAACAGCCTGAGCCTCCGTGGCGTCCATGCCACGGATAAGGTCCACCACGCGGCGGGCCTTCATGGGCGTAACGCGGATGTACCGCGCCTGGGCCCTGGCTTCCATGGTTGTCCCTCTCAGTTACTTACGTGTCTGAATGCGATCCGCGTTTAGCGGCGCTTCGACTTCCGGTCGTCCTTGACGTGACCCCGGAAGGTGCGCGTCGGCGAGAACTCGCCGAGCTTGTGGCCGACCATCGCCTCGGTGACGAACACCGGGATGTGGGTCTTGCCGTTGTGCACCGCGATCGTGTGGCCGAGCATGGCCGGGACGATCATCGAGCGACGGGACCAGGTCTTGATGACGTTCTTGGAACCGGCTTCGTTCTGGGCGTCCACCTTCTTTACGAGGTGGTCGTCGACGAAGGGCCCCTTCTTGAGACTGCGCGGCATCTAAACCCGCTCCTAGCGCTTCTTGTTCGTCTTGCGGCGGCGGACGATGTACTTGTTCGAAGCCTTCTTCGGCGAACGAGTACGACCCTCCTTCTGACCCCAGGGGCTGACCGGGTGGCGACCACCGGAGGTCTTGCCCTCACCACCACCGTGGGGGTGGTCAACCGGGTTCATCGCCACACCGCGAACGGTCGGGCGGACGCCCAGCCAGCGCTTGCGGCCGGCCTTGCCCCAGTTGATGTTGCTCTGCTCGGCGTTGCCGACCTCGCCGACCGTGGCGCGGCAGCGCTGGTCGACCAGGCGGATCTCACCGGACGGCATGCGGAGGTGGGCCATCGAGCCCTCCTTCGCGAGCAGCTGCACGGAGGCACCGGCGGAGCGGGCGAACTTGGCGCCGCCACCGGGACGGAGCTCGATCGCGTGGATCGTGGTACCGACCGGGATGTTGCGGATCGCCAGGTTGTTGCCCGGCTTGATGTCGGCCCCGGGACCGTTCTCGACGCGGTCACCCTGCTGCAGGTTGCGCGGGGCGAGGATGTAGCGCTTCTCGCCGTCCGCGTAGTGCAGCAGCGCGATGCGCGCGGTGCGGTTGGGGTCGTACTCGATGTGCGCGACCTTCGCCGGCACGCCGTCCTTGTCGTGACGACGGAAGTCGATCACTCGGTAGGCGCGCTTGTGTCCGCCACCCTGGTGGCGAACGGTCACACGACCGGCGTTGTTACGGCCGCCCTTGCTGTGCAGGGGGCGGACCAGCGACTTCTCCGGCGTGGACCGCGTGACCTCGACGAAGTCGGCGACGCTGGAGCCACGACGGCCCGGCGTAGTCGGCTTGTACTTGCGGATTCCCATTTCTCAGTCCTCGTCCGATATCGGACGATCCGGACCGCCCTTAGGCGGTCGGACCGCCGAAGATGTCGATACGGTCGCCCTCGGCGAGGGTCACGATCGCGCGCTTGGTGGCCGCACGCTGGCCGAAGCCGGTGCGGGTCCGCTTGCGCTTGCCGATGCGGTTGATCGTGTTGACCCCGGTGACCTTGACCGAGAAGACCGCCTGGACGGCCTGCTTGATCTGGGTCTTGTTGGCACTCGGGGCGACGATGAACGTGTACTTGTTCTCGTCGAGGAGCGCGTAGCTCTTCTCGGAGACGACCGGCTTCAGCAGCACGTCACGGGGGTCCGTGAACGACTTGCTGATCGGCGTCTCGACGGTGTTCTTGCCCTCGGCCTCGTGGCGACGCGCCTTGGCGACGCGCGCGGCCTTGGCGGCCTTCGCAGCCTTGGAGGCAATGCTCGGGTGACGCGTAGCCATCAGGCTTCGCTCCCTTCGGTGTCAGCGGCCTTGGGGCCAGACACGAAGGACTCGAAAGCGGCCTGGGTGAAGACCACGTCGTCCGAGACGAGAACGTCGTACGTGTTCAGCTGGCCCGGCTCCAGGATGTGGACCTGGGGCAGGTTACGGGCGGACAGCCACGCGGCCTCGTCGGCGCGGTCGACGACCAGGAGCAGGTTCTTGCGCTCCGAGATCTTGCCGAACAGCGTCCGGGCGGCCTTCGTCGACGGGTTCTCACCCTCGATGACGCCGGAGACGACGTGGATGCGGTTGTGGCGGGCCCGGTCGGTGAGGGCGTGGCGCAGGGCCGCGGCCTTCATCTTCTTCGGGGTCCGCTGCGAGTAGTCACGCGGCTGCGGACCGTGGACGACGCCACCGCCGGCGAACTGCGGCGCACGGGTCGAGCCCTGACGGGCGCGGCCGGTGCCCTTCTGGCGGTACGGCTTCTTGCCGCCACCACGGACCTCGCCGCGACGCTTGGTCTTGTGCGTGCCCTGGCGGGCAGCGGCGTTCTGCGCGACGACGACCTGGTGGATCAGCGGGATGCTGATCTTCTCCACGCCGAAGATCTCCGCGGGGAGCTCGACGCTACCGGTCTTCTCGCCGGCAGGCGAAAGGATGTCAACAGTGCTCATCGGTACCTCAGGCCCCCTTGGCCGCGGTGCGGACCAGGACGAGGCCGCCGTTCGGACCGGGGACAGCGCCCTTGATGAGCAGCAGACCCTTCTCCGCGTCAACGGCGTGGACGGTCAGGTTCTGGGTGGTGACCCGCTCGTTGCCCATGCGACCCGCCATGCGGAGGCCCTTGAACACGCGGCCCGGGGTGGCGCAGCCACCGATGGAACCGGGCGAGCGGTGCTTGCGCTGGGTGCCGTGTCCGGCGCCGAGGCCCTTGAAGTTGTGACGCTTCATGACACCGGCGAAGCCCTTGCCCTTGCTCTTGCCGGTCACGTCCACCTTGACGCCGGCCTCGAAGACCTCGGCGGAGATCTCCTGGCCCAGCGTGTACTCGGAGGCGTCCGCGGTGCGGATCTCGACGAGGTGGCGGCGGGGCGTGACGTCGGCCTTGGCGAAGTGGCCCTTGAGGGGCTTGTTCACCTTGCGCGGGTCGATCTCGCCGAAGGCGATCTGGACCGACTCGTAGCCGTCACTGTCGTTCGTACGGACCTGGGTCACGACGTTGGGGCCGGCCTTGACGACGGTGACCGGAACAACACGGTTGTTCTCGTCCCACACCTGCGTCATGCCGAGCTTCTCGCCCAGGATGCCCTTGATCTGCTTAGCCATTCTCAGATCACCGGCCTTCAGAGCTTGATCTCGATGTCGACACCGGCCGGGAGGTCGAGTCGCATCAGAGAGTCAACGGTCTTGGGCGTCGGGTCGAGAATGTCGATCAGGCGCTTGTGCGTGCGCATCTCGAAGTGCTCGCGCGAGTCCTTGTACTTGTGCGGCGACTTGATGACGCAGTACACGTTCTTTTCAGTGGGCAGCGGCACCGGGCCCGCGACCGACGCACCAGTACGCGTCACCGTTTCGACGATCTTCTTCGCCGAGGAATCGATGACCTCGTGGTCGTAGGCCTTGAGCCGGATGCGGATCTTCTGTCCCGCCATGGCTACTCAGTAGTCCTGTCTCTTCGTACGCTCCGGAACCCGGTGTTCCGTTTACTTCTCTCCGACCCACGCGGTCGGGTGTGTCGCGCTCTCACCGACACAGATGTCCCTTGTTCGAACATCCCTACTGGGAAAGCACGGCCCTTCCGGAACCGCAAGCCGAGGGCGGAGAAGCCCACCGGGTGCCTGGCCGGTGCCGCACTGACACTTCCCGGAAGATTCCCGTACGTCCGCCCCAGCGCTGCCTTACGGCAGTTAGGGCGACGAGTACTGTGGGACTCGCTTCCGGTCCTCCCGGCGGGAGGCGCACAGCATCAACACTCGACCGAGCAACTCCGACAGTCTGCCATATGGGGCAGGGGCCTGGCCAATCGAGCCGGAGACAATACCCCCAGGGTGACGTACGTCAAACACAGCCACCCGGAGAACGGTCGCCACACCTCCCCGCAGCTGATGCCGTAACGGGCTCCCGGCCCGCTGGGGCTTCCCCCACCACGATCACACCTGCTCGCCGGATGGTCCGGGGGGAGCCGCGTCGACCACGGTGGTGGAACAGCCCCGCATCCACCGGAGGAACCGATCGTGCGCATCGTCACGGCCACCGCCGTAGTCCTGACCCTGACGGCGGGAGCCGCACCGGCCGCCGTCGCCGAGACCGGCGAACCCGGCACCGACGGCCTGTGGCGGATGGACGGCTACGGCACCGTCCTCGCCCTCGGCCACGGGGTCTACCAGGAGTACCAGACCACCGCGGTGAGCTGCGTGAAGGGCGACTCGGCGCGGCAGACGGGTCCGGGGACGTACACGGCGGACGGCGTCGTGCTGACCCGCCTGCCGGGCCTCATCATCGACCTGCGCGTCAACGGCGGTGGCTCCGACGCCCTCGGCGTCCACATCGCCGGGCGCCTCACCGACACGCCCTACGTCGCGTACGCCAAGCGCGCCCGCAACGACCCCGTCGACCCGAACCGGCACACCCGGCCCGAACCGGTACCCGTCACCCCCGCCCATGCGCCCCGCTGCACCGGCCCGATCGCCGTCCTGACCGGCGGTTCGACGGTGAGCGCGGGTGAGACGTTCACGCAGGCCCTGATGGACCGGCCGGGCGGGACGGTGCGCATCGGCCGGCCCACCCAGGGTGTCTTCTCGGACGTCATGGCGCGAAAGCTCCCGGACGGGATGACCGCCTGGCTGCCCAACGAGGAGTTCCTGACCCGCACCGGCCGCACCTTCGACGGCACGGGCATCCCACCCCATCTCACCGAACCGGTCTTCACCAAGGAGGAGTTCGCCAAGAACCGCGACTCGGCGTTCGACCGGGCGGTGAGCGAACTGCAGCGTCCCAAAAGGGCGCGCGGAACTGCGACGCGACCGGCCACGACGATGCCGTAGAACGACCGACGACACCCCGCGGCACTCCTGGCGGAGCGCTACGCGCCGGCGTTCCGCAGCCGCGCGAACGACGTGTCCAGCCCCCGCTTCAGCTGTCGTGCCGCGGGCCGCTCCACGAGGCGGTGCACCAGGCGGCTCAGGACCAGGAAGCCGGCGATCACGAGGACGACCAGGAGCCGGGCGTCCATGGTGTCGCGGAGCCGGTTGATCAGCGCCGTTCCGGCCACGTAGTGGATCAGGTACAGCGGATACGTCAGACTGCCGGCGGTGACCAGCCACTTCCAGCGGATGCGGTCGGTCGCGCCGAGGGCGATCGCGACCAGGGCGAGCAGGAACACGGTGAAGAGCGCCGCACTCCCCCGCCACCCGGAGACGTGCTCGAAGTCGTCGATCCTGATCCCCAGCTGCCGCTGCCCCATCAGCCACGCCATCGCGAGGATGCCCCACAGCAGCAGGTCCTGCCCGAAGCGGTGCATCAGGTAGAGGGCGAGGCCCGCGATGAAGAACCAGGCTCCGTCCGGGTTGGCCGCCAGCGTCAGGAGGTGGAACTTCGCCACGGGGGCCAACATCGCGGCCGCACCCCACACGCAGCAGAAGATCACGACCTTGCGGTACGTCAGCCCGGTGGCCACCACGATCATGAAGAGCAGGTAGAAGCGCAGCTCCGACCAGAGCGTCCAGTAGACGCCGTCGACGCTCGCCACGCCCGAACCCGACTGCAGCATGGTGAGGTTGAGGAGTACGTCGCGCAGCTTCAGCCGGCCCCAGACACCCGGCACCGCGAGCACGACGGCCGTGGTGAAGGCGATGGCGAACCAGTACGCCGGGTAGAGCCGGATCACCCGGGAGACGAAGAACTGCCGCGGGGTGCGCCCCCAGCAGGACATGCAGATGACGAAGCCGCTGATCACGAAGAAGACCTCGACGCCGATCCAGCCGTAGGTGGCGAAGTGGAACACCGTCGGCATGATCTCGGAGGCCGGCCGGCCCCAGACGGCGTTGTGCGGCTGGTCGACGCGCCGGCTGCCGACGTAGTGGTGCACGGCGACCATCAGCGCGGCGACGAGGCGGAGGCCGTCGACGGCGTACAGCCGCGGGCGTTCACGGTGCGGGAGCGGAGCCGGCGGACGGCGGACCTCCACGGTCCGCGGTTCCTGCGTCGGCCGGTCGAGCAACGTGGACACCAAGAACCATCCCCTGTCTGCCTGCTCCGGCCCTTCACGCTAGGGCGTCGCGACCGCTCCACACATGACAGAGGGGGACATTCAGGGCAGCGCCGGGGCGAATGCCCCAAGTCTCTACGGCGAGTCCCGCGACCCGTCCCGCAAGGTTTGCCGAGACTTCACCGCAAACGTCCGCCCCGTTCCGCGCGGGACAAGCGAAAGGGCCCGCACGACCGAAGTCGTACGGGCCCCTTCTGGAACTCGCGCTGGAGCTACCAGGTCAGATCGACAAGACTACTTGTTGATCTTGGTGACCTGGCCGGCGCCGACCGTCCGGCCACCCTCACGGATGGCGAACTTCAGGCCCTCTTCCATGGCGACGGGCTGGATGAGCTCAACGGTCATCTCAGTGTTGTCGCCCGGCATGACCATCTCGGTGCCCTCGGGGAGGGTCACGACGCCGGTCACGTCCGTGGTACGGAAGTAGAACTGCGGACGGTAGTTGTTGAAGAACGGCGTGTGACGGCCGCCCTCGTCCTTGGACAGGATGTACGCCTGCGCCTCGAACGAGGTGTGCGGGGTGACCGAGCCGGGCTTGATGATGACCTGGCCGCGCTCGACGTCCTCGCGCTTGATGCCGCGGAGCAGCAGACCGACGTTCTCACCGGCCTGGCCCTCGTCGAGCAGCTTGCGGAACATCTCGATGCCGGTGACCGTGGTGGTGGTCTTCTCGGTCTTGATGCCGACGATGTCGACGGTCTCGTTGACCTTGAGGACACCACGCTCGATACGACCGGTGACGACCGTGCCACGACCGGTGATCGTGAAGACGTCCTCGATCGGCATCAGGAACGGCTTGTCGACGTCACGCTCGGGCTGCGGGATGTTCTCGTCGACGGCCTTCATCAGCTCGAGGACGGTCTTGCCCCACTCGGCGTCACCCTCGAGCGCCTTGAGCGCCGAGACCTTGACGACCGGCAGGTCGTCGCCCGGGAACTCGTACTCGGAGAGCAGCTCACGGACCTCGAGCTCGACGAGCTCCAGGATCTCCTCGTCGTCCACCATGTCGGCCTTGTTCAGGGCGACGACGATGTACGGAACGCCGACCTGGCGGGCCAGGAGCACGTGCTCCTTGGTCTGCGGCATCGGGCCGTCGGTGGCGGCGACAACGAGGATGGCGCCGTCCATCTGCGCCGCACCCGTGATCATGTTCTTGATGTAGTCCGCGTGACCGGGGCAGTCGACGTGGGCGTAGTGACGCGTCTCCGTCTGGTACTCGACGTGCGCGATGGAGATGGTGATACCGCGCTGGCGCTCTTCGGGAGCCTTGTCGATCTGGTCGAAGGCCGAGGCCTCGTTCAGGTCCGGGTACGCGTCGTGCAGCACCTTGGTAATGGCGGCCGTGAGGGTCGTCTTACCGTGGTCGATGTGACCGATGGTGCCGATGTTGACGTGCGGCTTAGTCCGCTCGAACTTCGCCTTCGCCACTGGGGTCCTCCTGTGGAGTGGTTCTGGTACGCCTTACTCATCGGCGCCAGGTGATCTTTGCTGGATGGCCCGGATCCCCGGGGCATTCCTCCGCTGTTGCGGCGGAATGCCCCGCGAGGCTCCGGAGTCAAGCCTAAGGCGTGTGAACGCGGTGCGTTGAACGCGGTGCGTTACTCGCCCTTGGCCTTCGCGATGATCTCCTCGGCGACGTTCCGGGGAACCTCGGCGTAGGAGTCGAACTGCATGGAGTAGCTGGCCCGGCCGGACGTCTTGCTGCGCAGGTCGCCGACGTAACCGAACATCTCCGAGAGGGGCACGAGGCCCTTCACGACGCGGGCACCCGCCCGCTCCTCCATGGCCTGGATCTGGCCACGGCGGGAGTTGATGTCGCCGATGACCTCACCCATGTAGTCCTCGGGCGTGGTGACCTCGACGGCCATCATCGGCTCGAGCAGCACGGGGCTGGCCTTGCGCGCGGCCTCCTTGAAGGCCTGCGAACCGGCGATCTTGAAGGCCAGCTCGGAGGAGTCGACCTCGTGGTAGCCACCGTCGATCAGCGTCACGCGGACGCCGGTCATCTCGTAGCCCGCGAGGATGCCGAACTGCATGGCCTCCTGCGCACCGGCGTCCACCGACGGGATGTACTCCCGCGGGATGCGGCCACCGGTGACCTTGTTGACGAACTCGTACGCCGGACCGTCGGCCTCGGTGATGGGCTCGATCGCGATCTGCACCTTGGCGAACTGACCGGTACCACCGGTCTGCTTCTTGTGGGTGTAGTCCACGCGCTCGACGGCCTTACGGATCGTCTCACGGTACGCGACCTGCGGCTTACCGACGTTGGCCTCGACGCGGAACTCGCGCTTCATACGGTCGACCAGCACCTCAAGGTGCAGCTCGCCCATACCGCCGAGGATGGTCTGGCCCGTCTCCTCGTCCGAGTGGACGTGGAAGGAGGGGTCCTCCTCCGCGAGACGCTGGATGGCGACACCCAGCTTCTCCTGGTCACCCTTGGACTTGGGCTCGATCGCGACCTGGATGACCGGCGCCGGGAAGTCCATGGACTCCAGGATGACCGGCTGCTTGTCGTCGCACAGCGTCTCACCGGTGGTGGTCTGCTTCAGGCCCATCACGGCGACGATGTCGCCGGCGCCCACCGCCTCGATCTCCTCACGCTTGTTCGCGTGCATACGGTAGATCTTGCCGATGCGCTCCTTCTTGCCCTTGACGGAGTTCAGCACCGCGGTGCCAGTCTCCAGGCGGCCCGAGTAGACCCGGACGAAGGTGAGCTTACCCAGGTGCGGGTCGCTCATGATCTTGAACGCGAGCGCGGACAGCGGCTCGTCCACGGACGGCTTGCGCTTGACGACGACCTCGGGGTCCTTGACGTCGTGGCCCTCGATGGCCTCGACGTCGAGCGGGGTCGGCAGGTAGCGCACGACCGCGTCGAGCAGGGGCTGGACGCCCTTGTTCTTGAACGCGGTGCCGCAGAACACCGGGGTGACGGTGACGCCGTCGGACTTGCCGGACGCGATGGTGATGCGACGGATCGCGGCGTACAGCTGCTCCTCGGTGGGCTCCTGGCCCTCCAGGAACAGCTCCATGATCTCGTCGTCGTTCTCCGCGACGGCCTCGACCAGCTTGCCGCGGTACTCCTCGGCGGCCTCGGCGTGCGTGGCCGGGATGTCGACGACGTCGTACATCTCGCCCTTGGCGGCCTCGGCGGACCACACGAGCGCCTTCATGCGGACCAGGTCCACAACGCCCTTGAAGTCCATCTCGGCGCCGATCGGCAGTTGCATGATGAGCGGCACGGCACCCAGGCGGTCCGAGATCATGTCCACGCAGCGGTGGAACTCGGCGCCGGTACGGTCCAGCTTGTTCACGAAGCAGATGCGCGGCACGCCGTAACGGTCGGCCTGACGCCACACCGTCTCGGACTGCGGCTCCACACCGGCGACACCGTCGAACACCGTGACGGCACCGTCGAGCACGCGGAGCGAACGCTCCACCTCGACCGTGAAGTCGACGTGCCCAGGGGTGTCGATGATGTTGATCGTGTAGTCGTCGTCCTCGAGCGGCCAGTGACAGGTGGTGGCAGCAGAGGTGATCGTGATGCCACGCTCCTGCTCCTGCTCCATCCAGTCCATGGTGGCAGCGCCGTCGTGGACTTCACCGATCTTGTAGCTGACGCCGGTGTAGAAGAGGATCCGCTCGGTGGTGGTCGTCTTGCCCGCGTCGATGTGGGCCATGATCCCGATGTTGCGGACCCTGGCCAGGTCAAGTGAAGTGGTAGCCATAAGGCTTCGGTCTTCTCTCGGTCTCGATGGGGGTAGCGACTACCAGCGGTAGTGCGCGAAGGCCTTGTTGGACTCGGCCATCTTGTGGGTGTCCTCGCGCTTCTTGACGGCCGCACCGAGGCCGTTCGAAGCGTCGAGAAGCTCGTTGAGCAGACGCTCGGTCATGGTCTTCTCGCGACGGGCGCGGGAGTAACCGACCAGCCAGCGCAGCGCGAGCGTGTTGGCGCGACCGGGCTTGACCTCGATCGGAACCTGGTACGTCGCACCACCGACACGGCGGGACTTGACCTCAAGGGTCGGCTTGATGTTCTCCAGCGCGCGCTTCAGCGTGATGACCGGGTCGTTGCTGGTCTTCTCGCGCAGGCCCTCCATGGCGCCGTACACGATGCGCTCGGCGGTGGAGCGCTTGCCGTTCAGCAGCACCTTGTTGATCAGGGAGGTGACAAGAGGAGAACCGTAGACCGGGTCGATGATGACCGGGCGCTTCGGGGCGGGGCCCTTACGAGGCATTTTCTACTTCTCCTTCTTGGCGCCGTAGCGGCTGCGGGCCTGCTTGCGGTTCTTGACACCCTGGGTGTCGAGCGAACCGCGGATGATCTTGTAGCGAACACCGGGCAGGTCCTTCACACGACCGCCACGCACGAGCACGATGGAGTGCTCCTGCAGGTTGTGTCCCTCACCCGGAATGTAAGCGGTGACCTCGATCCCGCTGGTCAGACGCACACGCGCGACCTTACGCAGGGCCGAGTTCGGCTTCTTCGGGGTGGTCGTGAACACACGCGTGCAGACGCCACGACGCTGAGGGGAACCCTCGAGTGCGGGCGTCTTGTTCTTCTCGACCTTGTCCTGCCGGCCCTTACGGACCAGCTGCTGGATCGTAGGCACTACTTCTCCGGTTTCTGTGTGCCGATGTGAAGCTAACCTGGAACGTCGCCGACCCACGCGGTCGGGTGTGTCGAATCGGCGGACTCCCGCCGCGAGGCAAAAGAGCACAGATTACGGTGACCAGTGACGGCTCGCTATGCGGTTGAAGGCACGCACGAGAGCCAGGGCACACCCCAGGCACAAGGTCTGAGCGTACCTACCTCATTCGCTGCGGTCAAAACAACTGGGCCGCGCCCACGGGCCTGCGCAAACCACGCCGAAGCAGTATCCGGCCGACGATCTTCCCGACCCCACCGAAGCGACGGCGACGAACACCGTTAATACCCGCATCTGACCGCATTAATCACGACTGCAACACATTTTCCCCACATGCATGCCATGCGGGTTGAGGCCGCACAGGATCATCGTCGATGTCATCCGGAGGCGAGGGCCACCGCGATCAGCAGCGTGAGCACGAGCGCCCAGACGGCCGTCGACAGCCAGCCGAGCACCAGCCCGGTCAGCGCGAGCCCGTCACCGGCCTCCCCGGTCCGCTCCATCTCGTTGCGCGCCGCGTGCCCCAGGATGACCGCCGGAATCCCGGTGAGCCCCATGGTCGGCAGACACAGCAGCCCGCACACCGCGGCCCCGATCGCCTTGGCGTTGGTCTGCCGCCGCGGCACGGCCATGAAGGTCTGGGGAACGGCCGCGACGGGCCCCGGCTGCGGTACGGGCCCGTGCGGCAGATCGGCCACCAGCAGGGCCAGCTCCCCGACGGTACGAGCCGCATAGGCCTGCGCGACCCGCTTCTCGAACTCGGGGTGCTCCATCCGCCCCTCCCCGTACCCCGCTCTGAGCACGTCCACGGCACGCTCGCGGTCCGCGTGCGAGGCGAGCATGGAGGGGGCGGTCTGCCCCTGCCACGATTGCGGGACACCCTTGCCTGACTGCCACGGCTGCCATGGCGTCGGATCCGACACGGAGCACCTCCCCGAACCCCCGAGTCCTTCCATGATGCGCCGGACCGGCATTTCCGGCACAGAGGGCGTCGGGGGCGGTGTGGGCCGGCGGTCACCCCCGTTCCGCGCCCTGTCCGCACCTGCCGTAGATCATTTCGCGTCGTTGGCCGGTTCGCGCTCTTTCCCGTCAGGCGGTCTTGCGCTTTCAGTACCTTGATCTGTCCGCTGCGAGGGGAATCGGGGGGTGGCCGTGACGTGGACGGCGGTGTACTCAACGGACGACGGGGGCCTGGACGACCGGGTGCCCTTTCTGGCGCGGCTGGAGAGCGTGGACCGCTCGGCGCTGCTGGCGCTCGGCCGGCAGCTGGACTACACGGCGCGCACGGTCCTCATCCACCAGCACGAGCCGTCCTCGCACGTCATCTTCCTGGTGCAGGGCTGGACCAAGGTCACGGCCTCCGCGGCCAACGGCTACGAGGCGCTGCTCGCACTGCGCGGGCCCGGTGACATCGTCGGAGAGTCCGCGGCGCTCACCGGGCGGCCACGGTCGGCGACCGTGACCGCGCTGGAGCCGGTGCGGTCCGTGGCCGTGGAGCACGAGCGCTTCAAGGACTTCCTGAGCCGGTCCCCCGCAGTGTCCTTCGCCCTTCTCGGTCTGACCGCGGACCGCACGAGGGCGGCAGACCGGCGCCGGCTGGAGTTCGCGTCGATGAGCGTGCGGGAGCGTTTCGCCGTCCTCCTGCTGGACCTGGCCCGCACCCACGGCCGCCGCACGGAGGAGGGCATCGAACTCGCCGTACCCCTGAGCAAGCAGGAGCTGGCGGGTTCGGTCGGTGCCTCCCGGGAGATGGTGCAGCGCCTGCTGCGGGAACTGCGCGACAAGGAGGCGGTGGTCACGGGCCGCCGTGCGCTGCTGATACGGCGGCCGGACGTGCTGCGGCGGATCGCGGCGGCCGGGCCGGCGTCGGGCATCCCCTCACCGCAGGGGAGCGAGGAGTGACCTCATCCTCCCCGGATGCCGCTGTGTAAAAACGGTCACACAACGAGTGGGTCATACGTCCTCACCACCCGGGTCACGCGAGCGCCAGGCTGCTGCCCTGCACCGCACACCCCCGGAGAGGCGACCATGAACAACCCCGTGAGCCGCACGATCCTGTTGCTGGACATCGAGAGGTACAGCGACCGGGACGACGTGGAGCAGGCGTATCTGCGGCGCATGCTCTACGACATCACCGACCGCACGCTCGCGGCCGCCGGCATCGACGAGACGCTGCGGTTGCGGGCCGACCGCGGGGACTCGGTGATGGAGCTCATCGACGCGAGCGCCCCGGTCACGGCCTTGCTGCGCAGCCTGCTCACCCAGGTGCCGGCGCAGCTGCGGGCGGTCAACAGGATGGCCTCCAGCTCCGCGCAGATCCGGCTGCGCGGCGTCGTCGCCACCGGCTGGGTCGCCGTGGACGAGCACGACGGCTGGGTCGGCTCCGACCTCAACCACGCCTGCCGGCTGCTGGACGCCCAGATCCTGCGCGCCGCCCTGCGCGAGCGGACCGACGACTTCGCGCTCTGCGTCGCGGACCCCCTGTACGCCGGGGTCGTACGGCACGACCACACGGGGATCCCGAAGGCGGAGTTCCACGCGGTGACGGTGGACAGCAAGAACGGGCCGCTGAAGGCCTGGCTGCACGGCCCGGTGCCGGGCGGTGCGGCGCACGAGGACCACGGTGACACGGGGGCGGGGGAGGCGTCGGGCGGTTCGGGGGACCGCCCGACGCCGCGGGTCCCCCAGCAGGGCGGCCCGGCGCCGGACCGGGGAGCCCCGGCGCCGGGCCCCGTCTTCAACGGCGCCGTAACCATCGGCGGCGGCACGGTGAGCGGCGACCAGAACAACGTCACCGGCAACCAGATCGGCGGCGACTTCACCATCGGGGGCGGCAACAAGCGCGGGGAGGGCTCGTGAGCACACCCGAGCAGCAGCCCGGCGCGGGGGCGGCCGACCCCGCGCCGGACCAGCGCCCCGCCGACTCCGACGCGAAGGACGAGGCCCGAAGAGAGGGCGCGGACGAGGAGTCCGCGGAGCACGACCAGCCGCAGAAGGCCTGGTCGGCCCGGCGGGACCTGGTCGACCACAGCCCGCGGAGCATGAGCATCGGCGCCCGGGCGCGCTTCGGCGGCGGCACGGTGAGCGGCGACCAGAACAACGTCACCGGCAACCAGGTCAGCGGCGACGTGATCATGGGCACCAAGACAGAGGTCTACCACTTCTCCATACCCGGGTTCGGATCGTCGGCGTCCGCGTCCGGCGAGGTCCCCCGGACGACCCTGGACCACCTGGACGAGCACTTCACCGCCGACGAGGAAATCGTGGCGAGCCTGCTCGACCGGCTGCGCCACGACCACGTCCTCATCCTCTCCGGTGCCCGCTTCACCGGCCGCCGCACGGCCGCGCTGATGCTCCTGCACCGCCTCGGCGTCTCCTCGGTGCGCACCCTGGACCGCGACACGGGCCCGAGCGCCCTCGCCGACCAGGTCGCCGCCGCACAACCCGACGAGGATCCGTCGCGCGGATACGTCCTGTGCGACCTGGCCACCCGCCGCGACCGCCCGCTGCGCGAGCCACACCTGCTGGCGGCCCGCGACCGGCTCGGCGAGCACGGGTACCTGATCGTCACCGTCGACGACACCGCCGTACTGGAGGACGTGGCGTTCACCGCGGCCTGGAGCCCGCCCGCCCCTTCCGACGTCCTGGCCGCCCATCTGCGCACCCGCTCCGATGCCGAGACCGCCGCCAAGCTGCTCCAACTCCCGGACGTCACCGGGTTCCTGGACCGCCGTCACCAGTTGCGCGAGGTCGCCGCCTTCGCCCAGTTGCTCGCCCGGCACGCGGCCGGCGAGGTCGGCGCGGACGCGGTCGCGCAGTTCTCGCTCGTCTCGCTGGAGAACCAGGTCCAGGAGTGGTTCGAGGAGGACGAGGCCTCGATCCACCTGCGGGACAAGGCGTTCCTGGTGGCCCTCGCCGCCTTCGACGGTGGCCCGTACGCCCTCACAGCCGAGGTCAGCGACCTGCTCTACCGCTTGCTCCAGGAGACCTGGAACCGGTCCCAGGTCCCGGAGGTCCCCGTCTTCGGCACGCACATCGGCAAGCGCCTCCAACTGGCCCGTGCGGAGAGGTTCGAGGAGGACGAGCACACCGAGTGGGGACCGGTCCCCCAGCAGAAGGCCAGGTTCCTCGACGAGCGGGTCTCCCTCGTGCTGCTGCGCGAGGTGTGGCTCGGCCACCCCTCCGCCCGCCCCGCGCTGATCGGCTGGCTGCGCCGGCTCGCCGACGACGGCCGTCCCCTGGTCCGCACCCGCGCCGCGTCCACCGTCGCGGTCCTCGCCCGCACCGACCTGCCCTCGGCGATGGCGCTGGTCATCGAGCCCTGGTGCATCTCGAAGCGGTACCGGCAGCGGCTGGTCGCCGTCAACGCGCTCACGCTCGCCCACCTCATCGGCACGCCCTATATCCCGCGCATCCTCGACGATTGGTGCGAGGGCGAGGACGCACGGCTGCGCTGGGTGGCCGTAAGGGCGTACGGGCTGATCGGCCCGGAACGGCCTGACCAGGCCCTCGCCGCGCTGCGCAAGGCCGTACGCAGGTTCCACGAGGACAATCCCGACGACGTGGACGGCGAGATGGCACGCGAACTCGCCGAAGCCGTCGAGCTGTTGCTGCTCTCCCCCGCCGGTGACCGGGTCCTGGCCGGGCTGCGCGAGCACCTCGACGACGACCGTGCCGTGCACGACCTGACGCTCGGCGGCTTCGTGGGCGCCTGCCGCCGCACCCAGGACGGCGAGCGGTACGGCACCCCGCTGGTCCTGGACTGGTACGCCCGAACCGCCCACGAGGGCGGAGAGCCCGCCCACGGCATCCCCACCCTGTGGGGGGCGGCGCTCGCCGAGCCGCGGACCACCCAGGAGGCGCTCAAGGTCCTGAGCGACTGGGTGCTGATCGCCGACCGCTCCACGGCCACCGAGTGGGCGCTGGCAGCCCTGCTGCCCCGGCTCGTCACCACGCCTGCCGAGCACGACCGGCTGAGCCATCTCCTGCGGACCATGCCCGGCGAGGACGGCAGTGCCGCGCCCAAGGTGACCGCCCGCCTGCTGGCCGTCCTGCCGAACCGCTGACCAGTCACGTCACCGAGGAGAAACGCACCATGCCCTCTTTCCACCGCCCGCCCGAGTGGCAGCAGCAGGCGGACCGGCACACCGAACTGGTCGATCCCGTGCTCACCGTGCGCCAGTTGGGCCGCTTCGACCTCAACCTCAAGTCGCTGATCCGCATCGACCACGCCCTGGTCTTCTCCACCCCGAAGGGTGGCTACGACCCGTATCTGCCGCCCCGCCGCCCCACGCGCAGCGAGATAGCGGCGAATCGGTACACGGCCGTGTACGAGGTGGACATGGGCGTGCACCCGTTCTCCGCCGAGCTCGCCCTGCCCAGCGACAACGACGCGTTCGAGTTCACGGCCGCGGTCGAACTGTCCTGGCAGGTCCTGGACCCCGCCCGGTTCGTGGCCAGTGGTCACCGGGACGTGCCGGGTCTGGTGCTGGGCGAGCTGCAGCGGGCGGCCCGGCCGGTCACCCGGCGCTTCGCCATCGCCGACAGCGCGGACGCCGAGCGCGAACTGCTGCAGGCGGTCACGGTGCTGGGGCCGCTCGGGGCGCCGGCGGGGCTGCAGGTGACGTGGACCCTGCGGCTGCGGCGCGACCAGGAGAACATCGACCACCAGCGGCGGCTCCAGGCCATCGACCACTCCGCCGCCGAGCAGATCCGTGCGGCCGAGCGGGGCATGGAGATCGACGTCGAGGTGGACCGCCGCAACCGGCAGCAGGACCACCTGCAGATCGGACGGGCCACGGACTACGGCCGCCAGCAGCAGGAGCTGATCCTCCAGCAGCAGCGATGGCAGCACGAACTGGCTCTGCAGCAGGGGGAGCAGATGCTGGAGCTGCAGCGCATCGAGGCGAAGAAGATCGAGTTCTTCCAGTGGCATCTGTCGCAGGGCGGCGTCCAGGCCTGGGCCATGCATCTCGCCCAGCACCCCGAGGACTCCCGGCTGGTGATGACCAGCATGCGCGAGGACCAACTCCGCATGATCCAGGCCCAGATGGACCTGGTGGGCCAACTCCTCAGCGGCGACACGGCCGAGAGCTACGAACTGGAGGGCCCGAAGCAACTCGCCCTGCGCACGGTCAGCGACATCCTGAACCAGCGCCTTCCCGGGGTCCCCCAGACACCGCCGCTGATCGCGCCGCAGGGCGACGGACCGGGGTACCCCGACACGCCGGACCACCAGGGCCCGGGCAGCCAGGCTCCGGGCGGCCAGGCGCCTCTTCCGCGGGCCTCGGCGCAGGTGCCCGCTCAGCCACCAGCGCCTCCGGGCCCCCCGGCACCCCCGGCACCCCCCGCTCAGCATCCCGCCGCTGCCGCCCCCGGCCCCCCTCTGCCCGGCCGGCCCGCCTGGCAACCGTCCACGCCCTACGCTCCCCCGCCCACGCCGTACGCCCCTCCGCTCACGCTCCCCGGCTCCCACCCCGGCGCTCCCGCCCCGCCGCCGGCTCCTGAGCAGACTCCGGCCTGGCAGCCGCCGCCCGGCTACGGCAGCACCCCGACCCTGCCCGCGCAGGCGCCACCGCCCGAGCCCGGCCATCCGTCCGACCAGCGTCCTCAGTCCGACTCGGACGACTCGAACAACTCCCAAGAGGCAAGCGACACATGACGACCACCGACCCGGCGCCCGCACCGGCACCCGCACCCGCACCCGCCGTCGGCACCCCCCAGCCCGTCGGCTCCGCGGAGCGCATACGGCTCTGCGAGCGACTCCTCACCGACCTGCGCATCGAGATCGCGCGCGCCGACAGCAAGGCCTCCGTGCTGGTGGCCGCACTCGGCCTGACGGCCGGCGTGTTCAGCGGACTGCTCGCCGGACGGAGCTGGACCCCGGCAACGCTGTCCGGCGCGGGCACGGCACTGTGGTGGTCCGGGACGCTGTCCCTCGCCGTCTCCCTCTTCGCCATGCTGCTGGCCGTACTCCCGCGTTACCGCTCCGGATCGTGGCGGCCGGGGCAGCCGCTGACGTACTTCGGCGACATCCAACAGGCGGTCCGGCACGGCCACTTGGAGTCCGCTCTCGCCGACACGGAACAGAATCCCGTCGCCGGTCTGACCGTGGCCCTCACCGAGTCCAGCCGCCTCGCCGCCCGCAAGCACCAGTGCATCCGGGCCGGCCTGATCGCCTTCTGCCTCGGCACGGTCCTGCTGCCCGCGTCCCTGCTCATCGGCTGAGCCGCCGCACAGCGTCCCCAACTGAAGCAACCACTAGGAACCGCCGTGACCCAGCAACCTCCGGAGTATCCCCAGTACCCGACGCATCCGTCCCAGTCGTCGTCACCGCCGCAGTACCCGCCGGCCGAGCCTCCTCAGTACCCGCAGGCACCGCAGTACCCCACCGCTCAGACGCCGCCACCGTACCCGCAGGCCACCCTGCCCCCGCAGTATCCGCAGACACCCCCTGCCGCACCCACTCCACCGCTCACACCATCCATACCGCCCACACCTCCTGCTCCCTCCACCCACGCGCACCACATCAGCACCGACCACGGCCGCGTCCACATCCGCCGCGATCAGCGCCGCACCGACGCCACCACCGTCGGCAGCCTGCTGCTCCACCTGCCGAACTTCCTGTGCAGCCTGTTCGTCGTCGGCCTCGTCTCGCTCTTCTTCGGCGGCTTCGGCATCGTCGTGGTGCTGGCCTGGCTCGCCAGCGGCGCCCTCGTGTTCCACCGCCCCACCGAAAGCGCCATCGCGCGCCGTCTGCTCCGTTTGCGCCACCCCACTCCGCAAGAACGGGCCAAACTCGAACCGGTCTGGCGCGAGGTCACGGCCCGCGCCGGCGTGGAGGGCCGCAACTACGAGCTGTGGGTTGAGGACAGCGACGGCCTGAACGCGGTCGCCGCGGCGGGCCACATCGTCGGCGTCACCCGCTTCGCCATGAACGAGCTGCCCAACGGCGAACTCGCCGCCGTCATGGCGCACGAGCTGGGCCACCACGTCGGCGGCCACGCCTGGTCCGGGCTTCTCGGCTACTGGTACGCGCTGCCCGGCCGGATCGCGTGGCGCGTCCTGAAGGCGTTCTCGGGCTTCGTGTTCAAGGTGTCGAGCGCGTTCGGCTGCATCGGTACCGCCGTGGTGGCACTGGTCATCGGAAGCATCGCTCTGGCGACGATCAGCACACTGTACGGACTCCCCCTGCTCGTCCTGGCCGTGCCGTACGCCCTCGCCGCAGTCGGCCGACGTTCCGAGCTGCGGGCGGACCAACACGCGGCCGCGCTGGGCTTCGCCCCGATGCTGGCCGCCGTACTCGACAAACTGCACCGGCAGGAGCAGCACGCCCAGGCCGCGCTCACCGCGGCGAACGGCGGTGTGCGGCTCGAGGAGGGCGCGCTCAGCAAACTGCTCTCCTCGCACCCGGACTACCACACGCGCCTGCACCACCTGCAGCCGTATCTGCAACCGCCGCGCTGACGCCCCCGCACACGCCGAAGGGCGGCCACCCCGTGAGGTGACCGCCCTTCAGTGCTTCAGCGTTTCAGCGCTTCAGACCAACGCCTTACTGGTTGTACGGACCGTAGTCGTAGTCCTCCAGCGGCACGGCCTGGCCGGAGCCAGTGCCGAACGGCGAGTAGTCGATGTCGTCGTAGCCGACGGCCGAGTACATCGCGGCCTTGGCCTCCTCGGTCGGCTCGACCCGGATGTTGCGGTAGCGGGACAGGCCCGTACCGGCCGGGATGAGCTTACCGATGATGACGTTCTCCTTGAGGCCGATGAGGCTGTCGGACTTGGCGTTGATCGCCGCGTCCGTCAGAACTCGGGTCGTCTCCTGGAAGGAGGCGGCCGACAGCCAGGACTCCGTCGCCAGCGAGGCCTTGGTGATACCCATCAGCTGCGGACGGCCGGAGGCCGGGTGGCCACCTTCCTGGACCACACGACGGTTCTCGACCTCGAACTTCGAGCGCTCGACCAGCTCGCCGGGCAGCAGCTCGGCGTCGCCCGACTCGATGATCGTCACACGGCGCAGCATCTGCCGGATGATGATCTCGATGTGCTTGTCGTGGATCGACACACCCTGCGAGTTGTAGACCTTCTGGACCTCGCCGACCAGGTGGACCTGGACGGCACGCTGACCCAGGATGCGCAGCACGTCGTGCGGGTTGGTGGCACCCACGGTGAGCTTCTGGCCCACCTCGACGTGCTCGCCCTCGCTGACCAGGAGACGGGCACGCTTCGAGATCGGGAACGCCGTCTCGTCGCTGCCGTCGTCCGGGGTGACGACGAGCTTCTTGGTCTTCTCGGTCTCCTCGATCCGCACGCGGCCGGAGGCCTCGGAGATCGGGGCGACACCCTTCGGCGTACGAGCCTCGAAGAGCTCGACGACACGGGGCAGACCCTGGGTGATGTCGTCACCGGCCACACCACCGGTGTGGAAGGTACGCATCGTCAGCTGGGTACCGGGCTCACCGATGGACTGGGCGGCGATGATGCCGACCGCCTCACCGATGTCGACCAGCTTGCCGGTGGCCAGCGAGCGGCCGTAGCACATGGCGCAGGTGCCGACCTGGGACTCGCAGGTCAGGATCGAACGGGTCTTGACCTCCTCGACACCGTGGTGCACCAGCTGGTCGATGAGCACGTCGCCGAGGTCCACGTTGGCCGGCGCGATCACCTTGCCGTCGATGACGACGTCCTCGGCGAGCATGCGGGCGTAGACGCTGGTCTCGACGTCCTCCGCCTTGACCAGGACACCCGCGGCGTTCTTCGAGGCGATCCGCAGCTTCAGACCGCGCTCGGTGCCGCAGTCCTCCTCGCGGATGATGACGTCCTGCGAGACGTCCACCAGACGACGGGTCAGGTAACCCGAGTCGGCGGTACGCAGGGCGGTGTCCGCCAGACCCTTACGGGCACCGTGCGTGGAGATGAAGTACTCCAGCACGGACAGGCCCTCACGGAAGGACGCCTTGATCGGACGCGGGATGGTCTCGTTCTTCGCGTTCGACACCAGACCACGCATACCGGCGATCTGCCGCATCTGCATCATGTTTCCTCGGGCACCCGAGTCAACCATCATGAAGATGGGGTTCGTCTTGGGGAAGTTCTCGTTCATCGCCTCGGCGACCTCGTTGGTCGCCTTGGTCCAGATCGCGATGAGCTCCTGAGTGCGCTCTTCCTTGGTGATCAGACCGCGCTCGTACTGCTTCTGGACCTTCTCGTCCTGCGCCTCGTAGCCCGCGACGATGGCCTTCTTGGCCTCGGGGACGACGACGTCGGAGATGGCCACGGTGACACCGGAGCGGGTGCCCCAGTAGAAGCCGGCCGCCTTCAGGTTGTCGAGCGTCGCCGCCACGATGACCTTGGGGTAGCGCTCCGCCAGGTCGTTGACGATCTCGCCGAGCTGCTTCTTGCCCACCGAGTAGTCGACGAACGGGTAGTCCTCGGGCAGCAGTTCGTTGAAGAGCGCGCGGCCCAGGGTGGTGCGCAGGCGGAACGTGTCCCCCTGCTGCCACTCCGGCTCGCCCTCCTCCTGCGCCGGGGGCATCCAGCCGCGCGGCGGGAAGGTGCCCACCGGGAAGCGGATGTCCACGGCCGACTGCAGCGCGAGCTCGCCGGCGTCGAACGCCATCGTCGCCTCGGCCGTGGAGCCGAACGCGCGGCCCTCGCCCTTGGTGTCGCGCAGCTCACCGTCGGTGGTGAGGAAGAACAGACCGAGGACCATGTCCTGGGTCGGCATCGTCACCGGACGACCGTCGGCGGGCTTGAGGATGTTGTTCGAGGACAGCATCAGGATGCGGGCCTCGGCCTGCGCCTCCGCGGAGAGCGGCAGGTGGACGGCCATCTGGTCACCGTCGAAGTCCGCGTTGAACGCGGTGCAGACGAGCGGGTGGATCTGGATGGCCTTGCCCTCGACCAGCTGCGGCTCGAAGGCCTGGATGCCGAGGCGGTGCAGGGTGGGAGCACGGTTCAGCAGAACCGGGTGCTCGGCGATGACCTCTTCGAGGACGTCGTACACGACCGTGCGGCCGCGCTCCACCATGCGCTTGGCGCTCTTGATGTTCTGCGCGTGGTTCAGGTCGACCAGGCGCTTCATCACGAACGGCTTGAAGAGCTCCAGCGCCATCGCCTTCGGCAGACCGCACTGGTGCAGCTTCAGCTGCGGACCGACGACGATCACGGAACGCGCGGAGTAGTCCACACGCTTGCCGAGCAGGTTCTGACGGAATCGACCCTGCTTGCCCTTCAGCATGTCGCTGAGGGACTTCAGCGGGCGGTTACCGGGACCGGTGACCGGGCGACCACGACGACCGTTGTCGAACAGCGCGTCGACGGCCTCCTGGAGCATGCGCTTCTCGTTGTTCACGATGATCTCGGGCGCACCGAGGTCGAGAAGGCGCTTCAGTCGGTTGTTGCGGTTGATCACACGGCGGTACAGGTCGTTCAGGTCGGAGGTCGCGAAGCGGCCACCGTCCAGCTGCACCATCGGGCGAAGGTCCGGCGGGATGACCGGGACGCAGTCGAGGACCATGCCCTTGGGGCTGTTGGAGGTCTGCAGGAAGGCAGACACGACCTTCAGCCGCTTCAGCGCACGGGTCTTCTTCTGGCCCTTGCCGGTACGGATGATCTCGCGAAGCCGCTCGGCCTCTTCATCGAGGTCGAAGGACTCCAGGCGCTTCTGCAGCGCCGCGGCACCCATCGAACCGTCGAAGTACGTGCCGAAGCGGTCACGCAGCTCGCGGTACAGCAGCTCGTCACCTTCGAGGTCCTGGACCTTGAGGTTCTTGAACCGGGTCCACACCTCGTCGAGACGGTCGATCTCGCGCTGCGCACGGTCGCGCAGCTGCTTCATCTCACGCTCGGCACCTTCGCGCACCTTGCGGCGCACGTCGGCCTTGGCACCCTCGGCCTCGAGCTCGGCCAGGTCGGACTCGAGCTTCTTGGCGCGGGTCTCCAGGTCGGCGTCCCGGCGGTTCTCGACCTGCTGGCGCTCCACGGAGACGTGCGCCTCCAGGGAGGGCAGGTCGCGGGTACGACGCTCGTCGTCGACGTACGTGATCATGTACGCCGCGAAGTAGATGACCTTCTCGAGGTCCTTGGGCGCCAGGTCCAGCAGGTAGCCGAGGCGCGAAGGAACACCCTTGAAGTACCAGATGTGCGTGACGGGAGCGGCCAGCTCGATGTGGCCCATCCGCTCACGACGCACCTTGGCGCGAGTGACCTCGACGCCGCAGCGCTCACAGATGATGCCCTTGAACCGGACACGCTTGTACTTGCCGCAGTAGCACTCCCAGTCCCGGGTCGGACCGAAGATCTTCTCGCAGAAGAGTCCGTCCTTTTCGGGCTTGAGCGTGCGGTAGTTGATCGTCTCGGGCTTCTTGACCTCGCCGTGGCTCCACTGACGGATGTCGTCAGCGGTGGCCAGACCGATCCGGAGCTCGTCGAAGAAGTTGACGTCGAGCACTATGCGTCAATCCCTCTCAGGGTTGTAAGTCTGTGGGGTCTGATACGGGGGTCCAGGGGCCGGCCGGAGTTCCTCACCAGGTCCTCCGGCCGGACTCCCGTCAGACCTCTTCGACGCTGCTCGGCTCGCGCCGGGACAGGTCGATGCCGAGCTCCTCCGCAGCGCGGAAGACATCCTCGTCGGTGTCACGCATTTCGATGGACATACCGTCGCTGGACAGCACCTCCACGTTCAGGCAGAGCGACTGCATCTCCTTGATGAGCACCTTGAAGGACTCGGGGATGCCGGGCTCGGGGATGTTCTCGCCCTTGACGATGGCCTCGTAGACCTTCACGCGGCCGGTGACGTCGTCGGACTTGATGGTCAGCAGCTCCTGGAGGGCGTACGCGGCGCCGTATGCCTCCAGCGCCCACACCTCCATCTCGCCGAACCGCTGGCCACCGAACTGGGCCTTACCACCCAGCGGCTGCTGGGTGATCATCGAGTACGGACCGGTCGAGCGGGCGTGCAGCTTGTCGTCGACCAGGTGGTGGAGCTTCAGGATGTACATGTAGCCGACCGAGATCGGCTCCGGGAACGGCTCACCCGAGCGGCCGTCGAACAGCGGCGCCTTACCGGTCGGGAGCACCATGCGCTCTCCGTCGCGGTTCGGGATCGTGTGGTTCAGCAGACCGGCCAGCTCGTCCTCACGCGCACCGTCGAAGACGGGGGTGGCGACGTTCGTGCCGGGCTCGACCTTGTCGGCCGCGATGGCCTGGAGGCGCTGCGCCCAGTCGTCCGCGAGGCCGGAGACGTCCCAGCCGCGGCTGGCGAGCCAGCCGAGGTGGATCTCCAGGACCTGTCCCGGGTTCATTCGGGACGGCACACCGAGCGGGTTGAGGATGATGTCGACCGGGGTGCCGTCCTCCAGGAACGGCATGTCCTCGATCGGCAGGATCTTCGAGATGACACCCTTGTTGCCGTGTCGGCCGGCGAGCTTGTCACCGTCCGTGATCTTGCGCTTCTGCGCCACGTAGACACGAACCAGCTGGTTCACGCCCGGCGGCAGCTCGTCGCCCTCTTCACGGTCGAAGACGCGGACGCCGATGACCTTGCCGATCTCGCCGTGCGGCACCTTCAGCGAGGTGTCACGGACCTCACGGGCCTTCTCACCGAAGATCGCGCGCAGCAGGCGCTCCTCCGGGGTCAGCTCGGTCTCACCCTTGGGCGTGACCTTGCCGACGAGGATGTCACCGGCGACGACCTCGGCACCGATACGGATGATGCCGCGCTCGTCGAGGTCGGCGAGGACCTCCTCGGAGACGTTCGGGATGTCCCGGGTGATCTCCTCCGGGCCGAGCTTGGTGTCACGGGCGTCGACCTCATGCTCCTCGATGTGGATCGAGGAGAGGACGTCGTCCTGCACGAGGCGCTGCGACAGGATGATCGCGTCCTCGTAGTTGTGACCCTCCCACGGCATGAACGCCACGAGCAGGTTCTTACCGAGAGCCATCTCGCCGTTCTCGGTGGCCGGACCGTCGGCGAGCACCTGGCCCGTGATGATCCGGTCGCCCTCGTTGACGATGACCTTCTGGTTGACCGAGGTGCCCTGGTTGGACCGGGAGAACTTGGCCAGGCGGTACGTGATGTACGTGCCGTCGTCGTTGGCCGTGGTGATGTAGTCCGCGGAGACCTCCTGGACCACACCGTCCTTCTCGGCCTTGACCACGTCACCGGCGTCGACGGCGGAGCGGTACTCCATGCCGGTACCGACGAGCGGGGCCTCGGACTTGATGAGCGGCACGGCCTGACGCATCATGTTCGCGCCCATGAGGGCACGGTTGGCGTCGTCGTGCTCGAGGAACGGGATCATGGCGGTCGCGACCGACACCATCTGGCGCGGCGAGACGTCCATGTAGTCCACGTCGTCACCGGCGACGTAGTCGACCTCGCCGCCACGACGGCGGACCAGGACGCGGTTCTCGGTGAAACGCAGGTCGTCGTCGAGCGTGGCGTTGGCCTGCGCGATGACGAACCGGTCCTCTTCGTCGGCCGTCAGGTAGTCGACCTCGTCGGTGACGACACCGTCGGTGACCCGGCGGTACGGCGTCTCCACGAAACCGAACGCGTTGACGCGGCCGTAGGAGGCGAGCGAGCCGATCAGACCGATGTTCGGGCCTTCGGGGGTCTCGATCGGACACATGCGGCCGTAGTGGGACGGGTGCACGTCACGGACCTCGAAGCCGGCCCGCTCACGGGAGAGACCACCCGGGCCGAGCGCCGACAGACGACGCTTGTGGGTGAGACCCGACAGCGGGTTGTTCTGGTCCATGAACTGCGACAGCTGGCTGGTGCCGAAGAACTCCTTGATGGAGGCGACGACCGGCCGGATGTTGATCAGGGTCTGCGGCGTGATCGCCTCGACGTCCTGGGTCGTCATGCGCTCACGGACGACGCGCTCCATACGAGCCAGACCCGTACGGACCTGGTTCTGGATGAGCTCGCCGACGCTGCGCAGACGACGGTTGCCGAAGTGGTCGATGTCGTCGGTCTCGACAACGATCGTCTGACCGTTGTCCGCCGCCGTCTCGGTCTCGCCGGCGTGCAGCTTCACCAGGTACTTGATCGTCGAGATGACGTCCTCGACGGTCAGGATGCCCGCGTCGAGCGGAGCCTCCGCACCCAGCTTCTTGTTGACCTTGTAGCGGCCTACCTTGGCGAGGTCGTAGCGCTTCGGGTTGAAGTACAGGTTCTCCAGAAGCGTCTGCGCGGCCTCACGCGTGGGCGGCTCGCCCGGACGCAGCTTGCGGTAGATGTCGAGCAGTGCGTCGTCCTGGCCCTGGGTGTGGTCCTTCTCCAGGGTGGCGCGCATGGACTCGTACTCGCCGAACTCCTCCAGGATCTGCTCGGTCGTCCAACCGAGAGCCTTGAGCAGAACGGTCACGGACTGCTTGCGCTTGCGGTCGATGCGGACACCGACCATGTCGCGCTTGTCGATCTCCATCTCCAGCCAGGCACCCCGGGACGGGATGATCTTGGCCGAGAAGATGTCCTTGTCGGACGTCTTGTCGATCGAGGAGTCGAAGTAGACGCCCGGCGAGCGGACCAGCTGCGACACGACGACACGCTCGGTGCCATTGATGACGAAGGTGCCCTTGTGGGTCATGAGCGGGAAGTCGCCCATGAAGACCGTCTGGGACTTGATCTCGCCGGTCTCGTTGTTGGTGAACTCAGCCGTCACGAAGAGCGGAGCGGCGTACGTGAAGTCGCGCTCCTTGCACTCGTCGATGCTGTTCTTCGGCGGCTCGAAACGGTGGTCGCGGAACGTCAGCGACATCGACCCGGAAAAGTCCTCGATCGGAGAGATCTCCTCGAAGATCTCCTCCAGACCGGACTTGGTGGGGACATCCTGACCGGACTCGATAGCCGCCTCGACCCGACTCTGCCAGGCGGTGTTCCCGAGCAGCCAGTCAAAGCTTTCGGTCTGCAGCGCGAGCAGGTTGGGAACCTCGAGGGGCTCCTTGATCTTTGCAAAGGAGATGCGCAGCGGGGCGGTGCTGGCGCCGTTGTTCGTATTCGCGGTCGAGGCAGTGCGCGAGGCGGCCAAGAGGGGGTCCTTCCGAGGGCTCGGACTCACTACGCGCGTACCGGTCCCTCTCCTGCACACAGAGACAGCACTCCCCGATTTGGCCGAAAGGCCAGGTCGGGGACGTTCTGATCGTCGGTGCTCAAGCGAGGGCATGCCCCTGGTGACGGGCAGGGGACAGCTAACAGGCAGCGCAAAGGGTCAGTGTAGCCACTCGGCACACTGATGTCCAGCCCCGATTTTTTGAGACCGTCGTTGTCTCCACACCTGCTGCAAGCCCACGCCCTCAATGCACGTTGATACTGCCCTCTTCGTCGTCGATCCATGCCTCGGATTCGGATCCTTGTGACGACGCGTCCTGAGAATTGCGCGCTGCGTGCGGTTCGTCAAGGCCCCTCTTGCCCAAACCGGGTGCTGCCATCGTCACTTGCAGCCTGCACCGGGGCCTCTCGGAGGCACAACGAAGATCACCATACTCTCCGCGGACCCGGTGCAAGGCAGCCGCCACACGGTCTCCCGGAACGCCGAAGAGCGACCACCCGGATGGATGATCGCTCTTCAGTGCGTCAGCGTTACAGCCCTCTGCGAGGAGCTGTGTCAGCCGGCAAGGGAGCCCCTACGGGACTCCGTGGGGTCACTTGACCTCGACGGAGGCGCCGGCGCCCTTGAGGGACTCGGCGGCCTTCTCGGCGGCGTCCTTGGCGACCTTCTCGAGAACGGGCTTGGGGGCGCCGTCCACGAGGTCCTTGGCCTCCTTGAGACCCAGGGAGGTCAGCTCACGCACGACCTTGATGACCTGGATCTTCTTCTCGCCGGCACCCGTGAGGATGACGTCGAACTCGTCCTGCTCCTCAGCGGCCTCGGCGGGGGCGGCCGGACCGGCCGGACCGGCGACGGCAACCGCGGCGGCGGCGGTGACGTCGAACTTCTCCTCGAACGCCTTCACGAACTCGGAGAGCTGGATGAGGGTCATGCCCTCGAACTCGGCGAGCAGTTCGTCCTGGGTGAGAGCCACGATGGCTTTCCTTCCACTAATTTCGGCTGGTGCCGGGATGTACATGTATGGCGGGCGTACGTTCGGCCCGCTACGACCTCTGCCTCAGGCGGAGAGCCTCAGGCGGCGGTCATTTCGCGAGCCGAATTACTCGGCACCGCCCTGCTCGGCCTGCTTGGCACGAAGCGCCTCCGCGGTGCGGACGAACTTCGACGGGAGCGCCTGGAAGACCTGAGCAGCCTGGGTCTGCTTGCCCTTGAAGGCGCCCGCCAGCTTGGCGAGCAGAACCTCGCGGGACTCAAGGTCCGCAAGCTTCTTGATCTCGTCGGCGGACAGCGCCTTGCCGTCAAGGACACCGCCCTTGATGACGAGGTTCGGGTTGTCCTTGGCAAAGTCACGAAGACCCTTCGCCGACTCCACCGGGTCACCGGTGACGAAGGCGACCGCCGTCGGACCGTTGAACAGGTCGTCGAGCGTCGAGATCCCGGCCTCGTTGGCCGCAATCTTGGTCAGCGTGTTCTTCACCACGGCGTACTGGGCGTTCTCACCGAGCGAACGGCGCAGCGTCTTGAGCTGCGCCACGGTGAGACCCCGGTACTCGGTCAGCACGGCGGCGTTCGAGCTGCGGAACTGCTCCGCGAGCTCGGCCACCGCGGCAGCCTTGTCGGGCCTTGCCATGAGCGTCGGCCTCCTTCCGGGTGATGACGACCGCTCGGAAGGGGCTGGGGAAAACGAAACGCCCCGGCGCAAGCGCTCGGGGCGTAGCTCAACCGATTGTGCGCGGCGTGAGCAGCGAACTGTCGGGAGCGATTCCACGATCACCTGCGCGGGTCGTCCGCGGTTCAGCGGATCCTTCGGCCACCGCACCCTCCAGGAGCGCACGGCAACGACCAGCGGTCTTTGGCTTCTCAAGGAGAGTACGCGAACGGATCGCCGTCAAGCAAATCCGCCCGTACGGGGCTCAGCCGCGGGTCTCCTTCCGCGGCTTGCTCAGGTCCACGGTGTCGTCGCGGGCAGGTGCCCGGACCGTCACCGACTTGCCGAAGTCGAGGAAGGTGACGGTGAGATCGAGCTCACCGTGGGTGCCGAAGCCCTGGGTGCGGAGTCGCCTGACGCGGTCGTGACCGTCGATCCACACGTCCAGGGTGAGCTCGTCGACGCCCATCCTGTCGTACTGGTCGAGGCCCCTCTTCTCCTCGCCCTTCAGGGAGGCGCGGAGGTCGTCCAGGCCGGCCGTCCCCGTGTAGTGCGTGGTGGTGACGCCGTCGACGGTCTCCGTGCCTGCCCGCCGCACGTCGTCGGAGGCGGCCAGGAGGGCGGCGTCCCGGGCCGGGTTGCGTCCGACCTGTTCGCGTAGGCCGCCCACGTCCATCCGCAGACCGCCGGCCGCGGTGAACTCGGCGGAGCGGCCGAAGCCGGCCCAGTGTCTGCCGTGTACCTGCTGGGCCACGCCGTTCTCGGTCTGACTCTGGTACAACACCCCGTCGACCAGCCGCAGTTCGGCGACGGTTGGGTCATCGCCGCCCAGGGTGGACATCGTCAGACGCGCCACCGCCGGCCTGGTGCCGACCGATGCCTCGGCCTCGACCCGCCCCTGCTCCGGTATCCGGCCGCTGAGCCGGTAGTGCAGGGACGTGACGCCCTCTGTTTTCTTCGCGGCCCGTGCGACGGCCTGGGCCGCCGACGAGGCCGAGGCCCCCGCCGAACCGCCCACGCCGCTCCCGCAGCCGACCGCTCCGGCGGCGAGGAGCAGGGCAGCGCCCGCCGCTCCCGCCGCACGGCGCGGCATGTGTGCACGTACAAGAGATCTCATGGTGTCAGGACGTCGTTCCGGTCCCGCCCTGCTTCTTCAGCAGAGCCTTGAAGTCCTCGGTGTCGCTCGCCGCGGGCTCGGTGGCGGAGACCTTCACGCCGTAGTCGCTGTAGTACGCGGTCTGGGTGTACTCGCCGGCCGTCATCCGGCCCTTCTCCGTCTTCTTGACCAGGAGGTCCTGGCCGTCGACCCAGATGTCGACGGTCTCCGTGGTGACGCCGGCCTGGGTGAGCTGCTTCTTCAGGCCGGCGAGTTGGCTCGCGGTGAGGTTGGAGTTCTTGCCGGCGAGGTCGGCCACGTCCACCGTGCCCGAGTAGTGCGTGGTGTTCACGCCGCGCACCTTCTCGGTGCCGGCCTTCTTGACGTCCCCGGAGGCCAGCAGGAGCTTCACAGACTGGTTGGGCGTCGTGTTCTGCATCTGGTCCTTGAGGTAGGCGCCGGAGCTGCCGCCGAGTGCGGCCAGGTCGGCGTAGCCGTACCGGATCCAGTGTTTGCCGCCCGCCTGCTCGGCGAACTTCTCGCCCATCTTCGCGTAGTACGCGTCGGGCAGGTAGCGGGCCTCCATCGACGTGGTGCCGAGGCCGCGCATGGTGTCGGCCATGGTGCCGCCGGTGTAGGTGATGGTGAGGTTGCCGGTGAGGCCGTCGGCCCAGCCGAGGGCGCCGTCGGCCGTCATGGACATCAGGGAGCCCATGGTGGTCGTGGACTCGACCCTGGCGGAGTCTGCGCTGTCGGTGGACTTCTCGGCGGTGCGCAGAGCCGCTATGGGGCTGAGGTGCGTCACGGCCTTCCCGGCTGTCTTGTCGTCCTTGCCGTCCTTGCCCGAGTCCGAGGAGCTGCAGGCGGCCACGGCCGACAGCACGGTCAGTACCGCGATCGACAGGCTCACGCGGCGCACGGTCGTGCTCTTCATTGGTCCCCACCCCTATGCGATTGCTGTGCCCGCACGCTAACGCAGGGCACTGACATACGTCCGGGGAAAGGGACGAGCCCCGCACCTCGAAAGGTTGCGGGGCTCGCGTGCAAGAACGCGTACGCGCGACTGCCGTCGGGATCAGACGGCGGCCGGGTCCTCCTCGACGAGGAGGTTGCGGGTGCGGTTGGAGTCGACCGGAATGCCGGGGCCGATCGTGGTGCTGATCGCGGCCTTCTTGATGTAGCGACCCTTGGCGGCGGACGGCTTCAGACGGAGGATCTCGTCCAGCGCGGCGCCGTAGTTCTCCACCAGCTTGGTGTCGTCGAACGACACCTTGCCGATGATGAAGTGCAGGTTCGAGTGCTTGTCGACGCGGAACTCGATCTTGCCGCCCTTGATGTCGTTGACAGCCTTGGCGACGTCCGGGGTCACGGTGCCGGTCTTGGGGTTCGGCATCAGACCACGGGGACCGAGTACGCGGCCGAGGCGGCCGACCTTGCCCATGAGGTCCGGGGTGGCGACGACGGCGTCGAAGTCCAGACGGCCCTTCGCCACCTCGTCGATCAGTTCGTCGGAGCCGACGATGTCGGCGCCCGCGGCCTCTGCGGCCGCTGCACGGTCACCGGTCGCGAAGACCAGGACCCGGGCGGTCTTACCGGTGCCGTGCGGCAGGTTCACGGTGCCACGGACCATCTGGTCGGCCTTGCGCGGGTCGACACCCAGACGGAAGGCGACCTCGACGGTGCCGTCGAACTTGGTCGTGGAGGTCTCCTTGGCGAGACGGACGGCCTCGAGCGGGGCGTAGAGCTTGTCCCGGTCGATCTTGGCGTCCGCAGCGCGGAGAGACTTGCTGCGCTTGCTCACTACTGCTCCTGTGGATTCTTAGGAGTCGTGGTCCGGGCCGAGCAGGCCCTGCCACTTCTGCTGACGTGCGGGGAGGTTGGGGCTCAGCCCTCGACCGTGATGCCCATGGAACGGGCGGTGCCGGCGATGATCTTCGACGCGGCGTCCAGGTCGTTGGCGTTGAGGTCGGGGAGCTTGGTCGTGGCGATCTCGCGGACCTGCGCCTGGGTGATCTTGGCGACCTTGGTCTTGTGCGGCTCGCCGGAGCCCTTCTCCACACCCGCGGCCTTGAGGATCATCTTCGCGGCCGGCGGCGTCTTGGTGACGAAGGTGAAGGAACGGTCCTCGTAGACCGTGATCTCCACCGGGATCACCCAGCCACGCTGCGACTCGGTCGCGGCGTTGTACGCCTTGCAGAACTCCATGATGTTGACGCCGTGCTGACCCAGCGCGGGGCCGACCGGCGGAGCCGGGTTCGCCGCACCGGCGTTGATCTGGAGCTTGATGAGCCCCGTGACCTTCTTCTTCTTGGGAGGCATTACTCTCCGGGTCCTTTCGATTGAGGCGTGCCTGCGCCCGGGTCGCGTCCCGGATGAAGGCATACCGCACAACGATAACGGGTATAGGTGTGCGGCCAAAAACCGAGCAGGTCAGACCGGCTGTCGAGAGCCTGTCTGACCTGGTCGGAGGCGCGTGTTCCAGGAAGAACTAGTTCTTCTGGATCTGGTCGAACGACAGCTCGACCGGGGTCTCCCGACCGAAGATCTCCACCAGACCCTTGACCTTCTTCGAGTCGGGGTTGATCTCGTTGATGGTCGCCTGGAGCGTGGCGAACGGGCCGTCCGTGACCGTGACCGAGTCGCCGACCTCGAAGTCCAGCACCTGGACCTCGACCTTGCGCTGCGGGACGGGCTTGCCCTCGGCCTCGGCGGCCTCACGGGCTGCCTTCTCCTCGGCCTCCGGGGCGAGCATCTTGACGATCTCGTCCAGGGTCAGCGGGTAGGGGTCGTAGGCGTTGCCCACGAAGCCGGTGACGCCGGGGGTGTTGCGGACCACACCCCAGGACTCGTTCGTCAGGTCCATGCGGACGAGGACGTAGCCCGGGAGCTTGTTCTGCTTGATGGTCTTGCGGTCGCCGTTCTTGATCTGGACGACCTCTTCCTGCGGCACCTCGGCCTGGAAGATGTAGTCCTCGACGTTCAGCGAGACGGCGCGCTGCTCAAGGTTGGTCTTCACGCGGTTCTCGTAACCGGCGTACGTGTGGATGACGTACCACTCGCCGGGGAGGGAGCGAAGCTCCTCGCGGAGCGCCTGGACCGGGTCGACGGGCTCGGCCGGCTCGGGCTCCTCCTCGACGGCCTCGTCCACGACGGCCTCTTCGGCGGTCTCGTCCTCGGCGGTCTCGTCCTCGTCCACGACCTGCAGGGCGGCCTCCTCGGCCGGCTCCCCCGCCTCGGCCTCGGCAGCCTCGAACTCGTCCTGCTCGTCCGCGCCCTCGACGATGTCGAGTTCGTCGTCCACGGACTCGTCCGGCTCGATGGCGTCGTCGTTCAGGTTCGTGTCAGACACGGTGGCTGCTTCTTCCTGGATACATGGGGGTGGAACATGCGAAAGGGGCGCCGGGTACCTCGGCGCCCTTCGCTCTCTGCTCAGCCGAAGACGTACTTGGCCGCGTGACTGAGCCCATAGTCAATCACGGTCACCAGGCCGATCATGATGACGACGAAGACAATCACCACGGTGGTGTACGTCGACAGCTGATTCCGCGTAGGCCAGACGACCTTGCGGAGTTCGGCGATGACCTGACGATAGAAGAGGGCAAGCCTCTTGAACGGGCCCTTCTTGGCCCGCTTGCCGCCCTTGCGGGACTTCTTGGTCTCCCGCGCCTCGTCCTGGGCATCAGGCGTGTCGATGGAGCCCACGGCGTCCGCCATTCGTCCTCACCTGTTCCCGGGTCGTGGCCGTGCCGCGCCCGGTCTGAGCCGCACGGCGTTGCAATGCAGTACGTACATGCGCACACATCCTGGCGAAGGTGTGTGTAGCAGGGCCGGAGGGACTTGAACCCCCAACCGCCGGTTTTGGAGACCGGTGCTCTACCAATTGAGCTACGACCCTTTGTGTGTCCACCAACGTACCGCATCCGACCGAGTGCTCGGTGTGCACCGTCTGCGGCGCGGCTGCTGATGGCCAACGAGGTGAGAGTGTACGTGGTCCGAAGCGCCCCGTCGAACAGAAAGCGCCCGTAAGGGCATTGGGGAAGGAAGATCGCCGGAAAACCGACGGAAGATCACCCAGGCCGTGGGGTGAATCCGGATAGGTGTTCAGTGGCCGGCCCCAGGATGTTCAGTCCGTGAAACCCGTGTGCCGCGGACGTTTCCGGTCTGAAACGATGGGGGCATGAGCGCTGCAACCCCTCCCACCGAGCGCCGGGTCTCCGCCCGAGTCGGCGCGATCTCCGAGTCCGCCACTCTCGCCGTGGACGCCAAGGCCAAGGCCCTCAAGGCCGCTGGGCGGCCGGTGATCGGCTTCGGCGCCGGTGAACCGGACTTCCCGACTCCGGACTACATCGTCGAGGCCGCGGTCGAGGCCTGCAGGAACCCGAAGTACCACCGCTACACGCCGGCCGGCGGTCTGCCCGAACTGAAGGCCGCGATCGCCGCGAAGACGCTGCGCGATTCGGGCTACGAGCCGGACGTCTCGCAGATCCTGGTCACCAACGGCGGCAAGCAGGCCATCTACGAGGCCTTCGCCGCGATCCTCGACCCGGGCGACGAGGTCATCGTCCCGGCGCCCTACTGGACGACGTACCCGGAGTCGATCCGTCTGGCCGACGGTGTCCCGGTCGAGGTCGTAGCGGACGAGACGACCGGCTACCGCGTGAGCGTGGAGCAGTTGGAGGCCGCGCGCACGGAGAAGACGAAGGTCGTCCTCTTCGTCTCACCGTCCAACCCGACCGGCGCGGTGTACTCCGAGGCCGAGACCGAGGCCATCGGCCGCTGGGCCGTCGAGCACGGCCTGTGGGTGATGACCGACGAGATCTACGAGCACCTGGTCTACGGCGACGCGGTCTCCGTATCCCTTCCGGCGCTGCTGCCCGAGCTGCGCGACCGGTGCATCGTGGTCAACGGTGTGGCGAAGACGTACGCGATGACGGGCTGGCGTGTGGGCTGGGTCATCGGCCCGAAGGACGTGATCAAGGCCGCGACGAACCTGCAGTCGCACGCCACGTCGAACGTGTCGAACGTCGCCCAGGTGGCCGCCCTGGCCGCCGTCTCCGGCGACCTGGACGCCGTCGCCACGATGCGCGAGGCCTTCGACCGCCGCCGCAAGACCATCGTGCGGATGCTCAACGAGATCGACGGCATCGTCTGCCCCGAGCCCGAGGGCGCCTTCTACGCGTACCCGTCGGCGAAGGGCCTGCTCGGCAAGGAGATCCGCGGCAAGCGTCCGCAGGACACGGTCGAGCTGGCCGCGCTGATCCTGGAGGAGGCCGAGGTCGCGGTCGTCCCGGGCGAGGCCTTCGGCACGCCCGGCTATCTGCGGCTGTCGTACGCCCTGGGTGACGAGGATCTCGTCGAGGGCGTCAGCCGGATCCAGAAGCTGCTCGCGGAGGCGCAGGACTGACCTCGCCGCAGTCGGACGGGCCCCCTCGGGTGAGGGGGCCCGTTTTTTTGTGCGAGCAAGACCACGTACGGGGAATCCGCTACCGGGACGGCCGGGGCGTACGGCAGGATCCTGGAATGGAGCGTGTACGTGATGTCTCTGAGCTGCCGAAGGCCCATCTGCACCTGCACTTCACCGGGTCGATGCGGCCCACGACCGTGCTGGAGCTGGCCGACAAGTACGGGGTGCGACTGCCCGATGCGCTGACCGAGGCGCTGACCAGCGGGGAGCCGCCGAAGTTGCGGGCGACGGACGAGCGGGGCTGGTTCCGCTTCCAGCGGCTGTACGACGCCGCGCGCTCGTGCCTCAGAGAGCCCGAGGACATCCGGCGGCTGGTGCGGGAGGCCGCGGAGGAGGATGTGAAGGACGGTTCGGGGTGGCTGGAGATCCAGGTGGACCCGACGTCGTACGCGCCCCGGCTGGGTGGGCTGATCCCGGCGCTGGAGATCATCCTGGACGCGGTGGAGACCACGTCGCGCGAGACGGGGCTCGGGATGCGGGTCCTGGTCGCCGCGAACCGGATGAAGCACCCGCTGGACGCGCGCACGCTGGCCCGGCTGGCGGTGCGGTACGCGGACCGGGGTGTGGTCGGCTTCGGGCTCTCCAACGACGAACGCCGGGGCATGGCGAGGGACTTCGACCGGGCGTTCAACATCGCGCGCGAGGGCGGTCTGCTGTCCGCCCCGCACGGCGGCGAGCTGACCGGCCCGGCGTCGGTGCGGGACTGCCTCGACGACCTGGACGCGAACCGGATCGGGCACGGCGTGCGGGCGGCGGAGGACCCTCGCCTGCTGAAGCGCCTGGCGGACCGGGGTGTGACCTGCGAGGTGTGTCCCGCCTCGAACGTGGCCCTGGGGGTCTACGAGAAGCCCGAGGACGTCCCGCTGCGCACGCTGTTCGAGGCGGGGGTCCCGATGGCGCTCGGCGCCGACGACCCGCTGCTGTTCGGCTCGCGGCTGGCCGCCCAGTACGACATCGCCCGCCGCCATCACGCCTTCACGGACGAGGAGTTGGCGGAGCTGGCCCGCCAGTCGGTGCGTGCTTCGGCGGCACCGGAGGACGTTCGGGCGAAGCTGCTGGCGGGGGTGGACGACTGGCTGGCCTAGGTCAGTCGGCGATGCCGATCAGCAGGGTCCGTGTCAGGCGCGCGGCGAAATCGTCCACCGGCGGTCGTACGGCCTCCCTCGTCGCGTCGTAAGCGAACGCCCGCTGCGCGCAGGCGCCCAGTAGCAGTGACGCGGCCGCGAAGGTGTCCGCGTCGTGGCTGACCCGGCCGAGTTCCTGCTCGGCCCGCAGGTAGGTGTCCAGGCCCTGGATCGGCTTGTGCGGGCCCGTTCCCATCTGCCGCATCGCGTCGTCGTGGCGCCGCTTGAGCTGGGTCTCGGCGTACAGGGACGCGGCGATCGGGAAGCTCTCCTCGTAGAAGAGGGCGGCGTGGCGGGCGATCTCGGTCAGGTTCTCCTCCAGCGTGCCCTGTCCGGGCTCGGCGGCCAGCCTGCTCAGCAGCGGCGTCAACTGGGACAGCCGCTCCGAGAGAACCCGGATGAACAGCTCCTCCTTGCTCGCGAAGTACTTGTAGAGCGCGGCCTCGGAGCAGTCGGCCGCCCTGGCGATCTCCTTTGTGGTGGTGCGGGCCAGCCCGACGGTGAGCATCAGCTCGTGAGCGGCATCGAGGATGCGGACCCGGGCCGGCTTCGTTTCCATGGATCGTCCAATCAGGCTTGACGGGTGGGTGAGTGCCCACTCACTCTAGTGGGAAGAGGTGGTGAGTGAATACTCACCCACTGTCTAGAGGCACGGGAGTAGCCATGAAACTCACCGTTTTCGGCGCCACCGGCGGCATTGGCCGGGAGATCGTCCGCCAGGCCCTGGGCGCGGGCCACGAGGTGACGGCGGTCGTGCGGGACCCAGCACGGCTGTCCGTGACGGGCGATCGGCTGGAGGTGTTCCGGGACGACCTCGCCGATCCGGAGAAGGTCCGGCCCGCGGTGGCCGGCCGGGACGTCGTGCTGTCGGGGCTCGGCGCGCGCAGCCGCAAGGATGCGGGGGTGGCGACCCGGCTGACGCGCACGGTGCTGGGCGCCATGGAGGCGGAGGGGGTGCGGCGGCTGCTCGTGGTGAGCGCGGGCCCGGTCGGCCCGCCGCCCGAGGGGGACGGTCCGCTCGACCGCACGGCGCGCGCCGTCATCTCCGCGCTGCTCAAGGACGTCTACGCCGACCTGGGCGCCATGGAGGCCGAGCTGGCCGGCAGCGCGTCGGACTGGACGGTCGTACGGCCGCCGCGGCTGCAGGACAAGCCGGTGACGGGCGCCTACCGGACGGTGGTCGGCGGCTTTCCGGCCAGGGGCCGCTTCATCGGGCGCGCGGATGTGGCGCACGCGATGCTGGCGTTGGCGGGCGATCCGGGGACGGTGAAGCAGGGGGTGGGTGTGGCGTACTGAGGCGTGCCGAGGCGTTCCTGCGCCCGCCGTGCCGGCCCCCTGCCGGTCCCCGCAAGCCGCCCTCTACAGGCTGACGCCGACTGTCACCGGCTCGTTGACGAGTGTGATGCCGAAGGCCTCGCGGACGCCTGCGACGATCTCGCGGGCGAGTGCGAGCAGGTCCTCGGTGGTGGCCTCGCCCCGGTTGGTCAGGGCGAGGGTGTGCTTGGTGGAGATGCGGGCGGGCCCCGTGCCGTAGCCCTTGGTGAAGCCGGCCTTGTCGATCAGCCAGGCGGCGGAGGTCTTGGTGTGCCCCTCCCCCGCCGGGTACGCGGGCGGCTCCACGCCGTCGCCGAGCCGCTCCCGCACGCGCGCGTGGAACGCGGCGAACTGGGCGTCGGTGAGGATCGGGTTGGTGAAGAAGGAGCCGGCCGACCAGGTGTCGTGGTCCTCGGGGTCCAGGACCATGCCCTTGCCGGAGCGCAGCTCGATGACGGTCTCGCGGGCGGCGGCCAGCGGGACGCGGTCCCCGGGCTCGACGCCGAGGGCGCGGGCGGTCTCGGCGTACTTGACGGGCGCCGAGAGTCCGTCGGCGTCCTCCAGCTCGAAGCGGACGCGCAGGACGACGTACCGCTCGGGGTCGGCCTTGAAGCGGCTGTGCCGGTACGAGAACGCGCAGTCGGCGCTCGGGACGGTGACCGTCTCGCGCGTGTGCCGGTCGTAGGCGATCACTTCTGTGATGGTGGAGGAGACCTCCTGGCCATACGCCCCCACGTTCTGGATGGGGGTGGCGCCGGCCGAGCCCGGGATGCCGGCCAGGCATTCGATGCCGGCCAGACCGGCCTCCACGGTGTGGGCGACGGCGTCGGTCCACACCTCTCCGGCGGCCAGCTCCAGGCGGGTGCCGGTGAGGTCGAAGCCCTTGGTCGCGATGACCAGCGCGGTGCCCGCGAAGCCCTTGTCGCCGATGACCAGGTTCGAACCGCCGCCGATCAGCAGCAGCGGCGTCCCGGTGTCGTCGGCCTCGCGGACGGCGGCGATCACCTCGGCGTCGGTGGTCGCGGTGAGCAGCCGGGTCGCGGGACCGCCCAGCCGGAACGTGGTCAGCGGGGCGAGGGGAGCGTCGTGGAGTTCCTGCACGCGCTCAAGACTACGAGACGCCACTGACAGCCCCGGCAGCCATCGACCGACAGCCCGGCCACGCGCGCGTACGGCCCCGCCTGGGTGGACGGGGCCGTACGCGCGCGTGCTCAGGTCGGAGTGGGCTGCCCCTCCAGATCGAGAGGTCAGTGGGGCGCCGGATCTCGGTGTCGGTGGGACACCGGATCAAGGGGTCAGTGGGACGCCGTCTCCAGCGCGGGTGCCGGTGCCTCTTCGGCCGCCTTCACGGCCTCGGCCGCGCGCCGCCGGGTGGGAATCAGCAGGGCGGCCACCGCGGCGACCGCCACGACCGCGGAGCCCGTCACCAGCGCGGGCTGCAGGCCGTCGACGAAGGCCTGCGCGGACTCGTAGCCACCCTGTGCCGAAAAGATCGACGCCATGATCGCGATACCGAGTGCGCCGCCGACCTCGCGCAGTGCGTTGTTGGCGCCGGAGGCGATGCCCTGTTCCTTGGGCAGAACGCTGGACATGACCAGGTTGGCGGCGGGGGCGAAGTAGAGGGCCATGCCGATGCCGCTGATGATCAGGGCGGGCAGCTGGGCGGCGTAGGAGACGCCGGGTGCCACCACGGCGGCCATCCAGCCGAGGCCGGCGGCCTGCAGGAAGAGGCCGGTGGCGACGACGGGCCGGCCGCCGATGCGGTCGGACAGGATGCCGGCGATCGGGGCGACCAGCATCGGCATACCGGTCCAGGGCAGCATCCTGAGGCCCGCCTCGGTGGGCGAGTAGCCGAGGACACCCTGCATGAACTGGCTGAGCAGGAAGATCGAACCGAACATGCCGAGGAACATCAGCAGGCTGGCCGCGTTGATCCCGGCGAAGGCGCGGGAGCGGAACAGCCGCATCGGGAGCATGGGGTTCTTGGCGCGGACGCTATAGCCGACGAAGCCCACGAGGAGCGCGGCGCCGACGAACAGGCCGGTGAGCACCAGGGAGCTGGTCCAGCCGTCGGCCGGCCCGCGGACCAGGCCGTAGACGATCCCGAACAGGCCGCCGCTGGCGAGCAGGGTGCCGGGCACGTCCAGCGGGGCGCCGGTGCCGTACGACTCGGCCAGGCGCAGACGGGCGAGCGGCAGCAGGGCGATGCCCAGCGGGACGTTCAGCCAGAAGATCCAGTGCCAGGAGACGTGCTCGGTGAGGCTGCCGCCGATGAGCGGTCCGGAGGCCACGGCGAGCCCGTTGACGGCGCCCCAGATGCCGTACGCCATGCCGCGCTTGGCGGCGGGCACGGCCGCGGTCAGCAGGGTGAGTGTCAGCGGCATCATGATCGCCGCGCCGACGCCCTGGACCGCGCGGGCGGCGATCAGGGAGTTGATGCCGGTCGCCATGGCCGCGGCGGCGGAGGCACCGGTGAAGACGGTGAGGCCGACGAGGAAGAGCCGGCGGCGGCCGAACCGGTCGCCGAGCGCCGCACCGAACATCAGGAGGACTGCGAAGGTGAGTGTGTATGCACTCACCGTCCATTCCAGATCACCCAGCGCCCCGCCGAGGTCCTTGCGGATGGAGGGCAGGGCGGTGGTGACGACGAGGTTGTCCAGGGCCGCCATGAATCCGGCGACGCTGGTGATGACGAGGGCCCAGACGGTTCCCCCGCGACGTGCGGTCTGCTGTGACATCGCTCCCCCAGCGGGTGGTCGGTCGCACATATCGATGGACGTAGATTTAGTTATTGATCACTAACTTATGCGGACATGAAAAGGCAGTGGCGATGAGCAGTTGCGAACCCCGCTACTTCTCCAGACGGCCCTTGAGTCGCGCCTCCGGATAGACCCCTTCCCAGACTCGATGTCCGGGAGGGAATCCCATGGCCACCAGGCAATTGATGAGCATCCCGCACGCCATGAACCTCGTCGTCTCGTCGATATCAGCGCCGAGCGGCAGATGAACCGTGTCCCACAGTCGCATCCAGCCCGCCCGCACCTCCTCGCCGAGTTCGTGGTCGCCGGCCTGCTCGGCGGCGGCCACGGTGACGTACATCTGCATCTGCATCAGCAGCCGCTCGGGCTGCTCCGCGATCACCTGCGTGTACGCGTTCGCCATGGCAGTCCGGGCTTCTTCGCCCTCCAGCCCCTTGGCGGCGTCCTCGAACGTGCGGATCGTGTCCTCCACACAGCGCTGCGCCACCGCGAGGAACATCGCCTTCTTGCCCGGGAAGAGCCGGAAGAGATAGGGCTGCGAGACGCCGACCCTCTTGGCGATCGCCTCGGTCGACGTGCCGTAGTAACCACCGCGGGCGAACTCTGCGGTCGCCGCACGGATGACGCTCTCGCGCCTCTCCTCTGCGCTCATCCTGACCATGCAAGTAAGTTAGTGCTCAATCACTAACTACGTCAAGAGGGTGGAGGAGGGGGGCATATGCGTAAGGGGCGCCTCGCACGGAGAACGCCCCTTACATCGCCGCATCGCCGCATCGCCGCATCAAGGAACCAAGGCATCAACGCATCAAGGCATCAACTGGGACGCGGTGCCCCCTCAAGCCAGTCGTACGACCGCTCGTGACATCCCGAGCACCTTCTGCCCGGCGCTGGTCGCCGTGAGGTCCACGCGGACCGTGTGGTCGTCGAGCTTGGCGGCCACCTTGCCGCTGACCTCGATGACGGCACCCTGGTCGTCGTCCGCGACGACCACCGGCCGGGTGAAACGGACGCCGTACTCGACGACCGCGCCCGGATCGCCGGTCCAGTCGGTGACCACCCGGATCGCCTCGGCCATCGTGAACATGCCGTGCGCGATCACGTCCGGCAGCCCGACCTCCCTGGCGAACCTCTCGTTCCAGTGGATCGGGTTGAAATCCCCCGACGCACCCGCGTACTGCACGAGCGTGGCCCGCGTCACCGGGAACGCCTGGCCGGGCAGTTCGGTCCCGACCTCGACCCCGTCGTAAGCGATCTTCGCCGTCATCGGTTCCTCACGCCTCCTCGGCCGCGCGGGCCACCAGCTTCGTCCAGGCGGTCACCACATGCTCGCCCGCCTCGTCACGGACCTCGCCCCGGATGTCCAGGATGTCGTTGCCCGCCATGGACCTGATCGCCTCGATGGACGAGGTGACCGACAGCCGGTCACCGGCACGCACCGGACGCACATAGGCGAACTTCTGGTCACCGTGCACCACACGGCTGTAATCCAGGCCGAGCTGGGGATCCTCGACGACCTGACCCGCGGCCTTGAAGGTGATCGCGAAGACGAACGTCGGCGGAGCGATCACATCCGGATGCCCCAGCGCCTTGGCGGCCTCCGGGTCCGTGTACGCCGGGTTGAGGTCCCCCACCGCCTCCGCGAACTCACGGATCTTCTCCCGGCCCACCTCATAGGGCTCGGTCGGCGGATAACTCCGCCCCACGAAGGACTGGTCGAGCGCCATGGCCCGCACCTCCCGATGTCTGCCTGCTGATGCGCTGATGTCTGCTGCCTGTGCGCCGACGTCAACCAGACGCCTGCCACATGCCTGCCTGGCGCGGCCTGACGCCTGACGCGGCCTGATGTCTGCTCTGGGCGCCCTGTAGTCGACTGGAACCGGTCGGTAACCGGCATCGAAACGACGCGAGGCCGCCCCCGACTAGTGGGGGCGGCCTCGCGTACGAGCCTGATTTATCGCGTTTCGCGGTGCGCGGTGTGCGCGTTGCAACGCGGGCAGTGCTTCTTCATCTCCAGTCGGTCCGGGTTGTTACGCCGGTTCTTCTTGGTGATGTAGTTCCGCTCCTTGCACTCCACGCAGGCCAGCGTGATCTTCGGGCGGACGTCGGTGGCAGCCACGTGAGTGCTCCTTGACGAACGGATAGGACGGTTGAACGCATAAAAGAGTAGCCGATCGAAGGACCGACCCCGCAATCGGCTACTGTCAGTAGCGGTGACCGGACTTGAACCGGTGACACAGCGATTATGAGCCGCTTGCTCTACCGACTGAGCTACACCGCTGTGATGCGATCGGGCCCCGCCTTGCGGCGGGGACCTCTCACACCAGAGCCCCAATACGGAATCGAACCGTAGACCTTCTCCTTACCATGGAGACGCTCTACCGACTGAGCTATTGGGGCGAGCGATGAAGACATTACACGCTCGCCTGCCGTTCGCCCAAATCCGTTTCGGGGCCCCCGTCCGGCCTTGTTCCACCCGCTGTCCGGACCCCTGCCGCGGCCCGTCTCACGGCTCTCCCACCAGTCACTGAGGCCTCTCCGGCACGACGGACCACACCGGTACGACTATTGCGCTCCTCCCCGACGCGAGCGGATCGCCACCCTAGGCTCGACTCACTCTGCGTGATCTTGCGTCCTGCTGCACAGTCCCCGATCCCCTGGAGCGCGATGCCCGACAGCCAGCCGCAGCCGCCCCACTCGTCGTCGTCCTCATCGGGCTCGTCCTCCTCCAGTGCCTCCGGTGCTTCGGGTTCTTCAGGCTCTTCTGGTTCTGCGGGTTCTGCGGGTTCTGCGGGTTCTTCAGGCTCTTCGGGTTCTTCGGGGTCGCCTTCTTCTTCGGGGTCGCCTTCTTCGGGTTTCCCGGGCGCCTCGGGACAGGCGGGTGACCCGGCCGCCCTGCTGCTGTGCGGGGCGCGGCTGACGGACGGCCGGACCGTGGACGTACGGCTGGGCGGCGGGCGCATCGAGGCGGTCGGCACGGCCGGCAGCCTGGCTGCGGGCGGAGTGCGGGGCTGCGGCACGCGCGTGGATCTCACCGGCTATCTGCTCCTGCCGGCGCCGGCCGAACCACACGCCCACCTGGACACCGCGCTGTCGGCAGAAGGCGACGGCCCGGCGTCGTACGAGGCCCAGGAGGTCCAGCGTCGGGCCACCGAGGCGGCGCTGTTGCAACTGGGGCACGGGGCGACCGCGTTGCGGGCACACGTGCGCGTGGGCGATGTTCAGGGGTTGGGCGCGCTGGCCGCCGTACTGCAGGCGAGGCGTTCGCTGCGCGGGCTGACGGAACTGACGACGGTGGCGATGCCGAGGGTGCTGACCGGCGTGGCGGGGGCGGACGGGCTCTCGATGCTGCGGGACGCGTTGAAGATGGGCGCCTCCGTGGTGGGCGGCTGTCCGGATCTGGACCCGGATCCGACCGGGTATGTGGAGGCGGTCCTCGAGGTCGCCGCCGAGCACGGTTGCCCGGTCGACCTGCACACCGACGCCGCTGACCCGGCCCGCCTCGCGCGGCTCGTGGCGATGGCCGGCGGGCTGCGCCCCGGGGTGACGATCGGCCCGTGCGGCGGCCTCTCGCGGCTGCCTGACGAGACCGTCCGACGCACCGCGGACCAGCTCGCGGCGGCCGGGGTGACGGTGGTGTGCCTGCCCCAGGGCAGCTGCGGCGGCACCGACCAGCGGGGCACGGCTCCCGTACGGCTGCTGCGGGCGGCCGGCGTGCGCGTCGCCGCGGGCAGCGGCGCCCTGCGCGACATGTCCAACCCGGTGGGGCGCGGTGACCCCTTGGAGGCGGCCTACCTGCTGGCCTCCCGGTACGGGTTGCGGCCCGAGGACTCGTACGACGCGGTCAGCTCGTCGGCACGGGCCGTGATGGGGCTGCCCGAGGTGCGCGTGGAGGCGGGTTTCCCGGCCGAGTTGCTGGCCCTGCGCGGCGACCGGCTGGCGGGCGCGCTGTCTCTGGCGTACAGCCGGATCGTGGTGCATCGGGGGCGGGTGGTGGCGAGAACGAGCGCTGTACGGGAGTACTGCAACTCGGCTGCGGCGGTGGAACTGGGGCTGCCTCGGCAGGGGCGGGGAGCGTTGTCGTGAGGGTGGGACCGAGTAGGCGAGGGATGGGCAGAGGCTCGGCTCGAGGGGCTAGGACGGTTCGAGGGCGATGGCCCCGGACAAGCGGTCCCAGCGGGCGGGGACTGAGGCGTGTTGGGGCGTTGGGACGCCCGGTACGCCCAGCGTGCGCGGGGCGCGCAAAGCTGGCACGTGCGCCGGGTGGCCCTCTCTACGTGTACGCCGTGGGCACATCGGCGTGAACGTACGGGGAGTCCTGCCCCGCATCACCGGCCTGCCCCGCATCACCGCCGCGCACTGAGCGTGACCGTTTTCGGCTCATGCGCCGCCACCCAAGCGTCCGAGGAGTTCGAAGAGCCCGAGCCCTCAGCTCATGCGGGGCGGGCGCCAGGACAAGGGGTCATCGAGGCGCACCGGGGAGCGCGCAAACGGAGGTCGTGCGCCCAGCGCATGAGCTCTTCGTGCACGCTCCGCATGCGGCTCCGCACGCAGCTTCGCGTGCGCACTCTGGGACGTGGCTCAAGTCGTGCGGCGGATGCGGCCGTCCGGGCGTACGGTCGGAAACATGCGCATTGTCATCGCTGGTGGTCATGGTCAGATCGCGCTGCGGCTGGAGCGGTTGCTCGCCGCGCGCGGAGACGAGGTTGCGGGGATCATCCGTCACGCCGAGCAGGGCGACGACCTGCGGGAGGCCGGTGCCGAACCGGTTCTGATGGATCTGGAGGCGGCCTCGGTCGAGGAGGTCGCGGCGTGTCTGCAGGGCGCCGACGCAGCGGTCTTCGCGGCGGGCGCCGGTCCGGGCAGCGGGGCGGCCCGCAAGGAATCAGTGGACAAAGGGGCGGCGATCCTGTTTGCGGACGCGGCGGTTCGGGTCGGCGTACGACGACACGTGGTCGTCTCGTCGATGGGCGCCGATCCCGCACACCAGGGGGACGACATCTTCGACGTGTACCTGCGCGCGAAGGGCGAGGCCGACGCCCACGTACTGCGGCTGGACGCCCTCGACGCGACGATCCTGCGCCCCGGGTCGCTGACGAACGACGCCGGTACCGGCCTGGTCCGGCTGGAGGCGCACACGGGCCGCGGTGCGATCCCCCGTGACGACGTGTCCGCCGTACTCGCGGAGTTGGTGGACACCCCGGCGACGGCCGGCCTGATTCTGGAACTGGTCAGTGGGTCGACTCCGGTGTCGGTGGCCGTGAAGTCCATCGCCGGGAACTGAGCGTGGCGGGCGAGGGGGCGCCGGCCGCACAGGAGGCCCTGCTGCGGCGTATGTACGAGGTCTTCTCGACAGACGAGCGCGACACCTTCGTACTCCGGTGTCTGGCGCCGGACGTGGACTGGCCGAACGTCCTCGACGGCGTCCGTCTGCACGGCCGCGAGGAGGTACGCGCCTACTGGACGCGGCAGTTCGCGGCCGGGCATCCCCTCGTACGCCTGGAGGGGGTGCGGCTCGACGGGGATGGCGTGGGGGTGGTGGCGACCGTACGGACGGGGATGTGGGAGGACGCGTCGGGTGACCGGTGGGCGGAGGGGACGGTCGAGCACGTGTACCGGTTCGGCGGGGACGGGCTGGTGACGCGGATGGACGTACGGGCGGGGGCGCAGGAGCCCTAGCAAGCGGCCGTCCGTGGCGGTCATCCCGAAGGCGGTCGTCCAGAAGGCTGTCGTCCAGAAAGTGGCCTTCTAGAACAGGTGCAGTTGGCCCGCAATCTCGGGGATGACGAAGGCGTCCAACGACGGTTGAGCCGCGTCTAGTTGAGCCTGTCGGCGGGAGCCGGGGCAGGAGACGAGTGCGCCGTTCCGGCGTGCGCCGGGCGGGTCATGCCGTGCGAAGCGTCCGGCGACGACGGCGATCTCTCGACGGCATTCGGGGCAGCGCCTGCGGCGAGTGGACATGGGGTCAGTGTGCCCTGAGCGGAGGCGTGTTGTGCGTGGGGCACCCGCCTGGGAGTGGTGGCTGCGGCGCGGGCGGGCGGCGCTGTGCGTGCTGCGTGCCGCCTGCCGCCCGCCGCCCGCCGCCTAGGCGTAGGTGCCGTCGTGTCTGGGGCGTCCAGGCTGCTTGGTCGAGATCGGACCGTCAGTCCACGTGGCCGGCGTCCACCGAGGTCAACCGATGTGGGGAGACGTGCGTGTCCGGTCCATCGCGTGGTCGATGCGCAGGCGCATCGTCGGATGGACGTCCAGGTCGGGAAGGTCGGCCGGGTCGACCCAGCGCACGGCGGTGGCCTCACTGCTCGTGCGGAGTTCGCCGCCGGTGGGGCGCGCGGAAGCAGATGCCGAACTGCTGGCGGATCTCGCCGTCGTCGTAGGACATCACATGGCCCGGATCCGTGTAGATCCCGGAGAGATCGTCGACGTCGACCTTGATCCCGGTCTCCTCCCAGACCTCGCGCACCACGGTGTCCCTGATGGACTCCCCCACCTCGTGGCCGCCGCCGGGCAGTGCCCAGCGGCCGTTGTCGGAGCGCTGGACCATGAGTACCTGTCCCGCGTCGTTCTGCACGAACGCCACCACGGAGGGCACTACCGAGTTGGCCCGCGGGGCGGCAGGGTCGTGCAGGTAGTCGATCCGTCCCATGCCGGCGTACGTACCCCTTCGCGCCGGGACAGACCCGCGCCGGAACCCCTGCATGCCCGGCAAGCGCCACTTGCTTAAGTCAATCAACTGACTTAGCTTGAGGATGAAGGACACACCCCATGCGTCTGCGTATGGGGATTCGTATGCAGCACATGCCCCATGTCTACGGAGGCCCGGCACATGTCCCACGCACTTCCCCACCCCGCCGCCGACGACGACGGGGTGGTGTCCGCAGCGCCGCGGGCCAATGCCGTCGTAGCGGTCCTGGCCTTCGGCGGGATCGTGGTCTCGCTGATGCAGACCCTGGTGATTCCGATCGTCCCGGAGCTGCCGAAACTCCTGAACGCCCCGGCGTCCGACGCTGCCTGGGCCGTCACCGCCACGCTGCTCGCCGCGGCCGTGGCCGTCCCGATGATGGGGCGGCTCGGAGACATGTACGGCAAGCGACGCATACTCCTGGCGAGCCTGGTCCTGCTCATCGCCGGTTCGGTCACCGCCGCCTTCAGCGACTCACTGGCCCCGATGATCGTCGGCCGGGCGCTGCAGGGCACGGCAAGCGGCGTGATCCCGCTCGGTATCAGCATCATGCGGGACGAACTGCCCGCCGAACGGCTCGGTTCCGCCACCGCGCTCATGAGCGCCTCTCTCGGTGTCGGCGGCGCTCTCGGCCTGCCGGCGGCCGCCGTGATCGCCGACAACTTCGACTGGCACGTACTGTTCTGGAGCTCGGCCGCGATGGGCGCCGTAGCCCTCCTTCTGGTCCTGCTCGTGGTGCCCGAGTCGAAGGTGCGCACGGGTGGCCGGTTCGATGTCCTCGGCGGTATCGGCATGGCGGCCGGTCTGATCTGTCTGCTGCTGCCCATCTCCAAGGGTGGCGACTGGGGTTGGGGCAGCGGCACCACGCTCGGCCTCTTCGCCGCGGCCGTCGTGATCCTGCTGCTGTGGGGCTGGTACGAGCTGCGTGCCGAGCAGCCGCTGGTCGACCTGCGCACCACCGCCCGCCGCCAGGTCCTGGTCACCAACCTCGCCTCGATCGCGCTCGGCTTCGGCATGTTCGCGATGTCCCTGGTGCTTCCGCAGCTCCTGCAGTTGCCTGAGGCGACCGGCTACGGTCTCGGTAAGTCTCTGCTCACCGCCGGCCTGGTCATGGCCCCGTCCGGCCTGGTGATGATGGCGGTCGCCCCGGTCTCCGCGGCCCTCTCCAAGGCCAGGGGCCCGAAGGCCAGCCTGATGCTCGGCGCCCTGATCGTGGCCGCCGGCTACGGCCTGAACATCCTGCTGATGGCCGAGGTCTGGCAGTTCGTCCTGGTGTCCTGCGTCATCGGTTCCGGTATCGGCTTCACGTACGGTGCGATGCCCGCGCTCATCATGGGCGCCGTGCCGCCGTCGCAGTCCGGCGCCGCCAACAGCCTCAACACCCTGATGCGGTCCATCGGTACGTCGACGGCCAGCGCCGTGGCGGGCGTCATCCTGTCGCAGATGACCACGAACCTCGGCGGGGTGCCCCTCCCCTCCGAGAACGGCTTCAAGACCGTCCTGGCCATCGGCGGCAGCGCGGCACTGCTCGCGTTCGCGGTCGCGTCGTTCATCCCGCGGCATCGGGCGGCAGCGGCGGCCGGGGGCTCCGCGGGCGAGTGCGCTGTGGCCGGGGCGCAGTCCACCTCGGTCCCGACCCCGTCTGCCTCGGCCCCGACTCCGTCCGCCGCCGCCCCGACTCCGTCAGGGGCGGCCGCGGTCGATACGGGTGCCTCGACCCTGTCCGCCTCGGCCGCGATCGAGGAGGGCGCGGCTGGGCTGCCCGGGCCGTCCGGACTGTCCGGCGCGGCCGAGCGTCCCAACGGAGCCGAGCCGGGGCTTACGGGACCCACAGGGCATACACCCTCGCCTGCCTCCGTCGTGACCGCCGCCGAGCAGGACAGAGCGAGTGGCCCTGCCGACGGCGGAATCCGGGTGAACGGTCATGTCCTGGGGGCGGAGCACGTCCCCGTGGCCGGAGCCGCGGTCACGCTCATCTCACTCGGCGGGAAGCAGCTGAGCCGGTCGGTCTCGCGGAGCGACGGTTCGTACGGCGTCGATGCGCCCGCCGCCGGTTCGTACGTCCTGATCGCCTCCGCCGCGGGCTGCCAGCCACAGGCCTCGACACTCGTGGTCGCCGACGGGCCGGTCCGATACGACGTTCTGCTGGGCGGCACGAGCGCCCTCGCCGGGCTGGTGCGGTCCGCCGAGAGCGGGACACCGGTCGCCGATGCCGTGGTGATCGTGACCGACGTGCGCGGGGAGGCCCTGGCCACCGGACGGACCGACGTACTGGGCGAGTTCACGGTCACCGACCTGGTGCCGGGGACGGTGACGCTCGCCGTGAACTCCCCCCAGCACCGTCCGCTGGCCCTGCCCGTCGAGATCGGCGGCGCCGGCACCACACGCATCGAGGTCGAGCTCAGGCCCGGCGCCCATGTGCGGGGCACGGTGCGCGGAGGGGACGCCCCGCTGAGCGACGCCCAGGTCACCCTGGTGGACGCCGCGGGCAACGTGGTCGCCACGGCGAGGACCGGGCACGACGGCACATACGCCTTCTCCGACCTGGACAGCGGCGCTTACACGGTCATCGCGACGGGCTATCCGCCGCAAGCGGCCACGGTGTCGGTGACGGGCGGCGGCCTGGACGACCACGACATCGAACTTGCACACACCGGGGAGTAGTTCGCACCTGGTTCTGGCGCGCGGCCCGCATGGACCCCTTGTGCAGGGGGTTCGTGCGGGCCGTTCTCCAGGACGGCCCGATGGTGAAGGGAACATACGAAAAGACCCCCTCCGCTCTACGTTTCCGCAGATCAGAGAGGGTCTTTTCACTCAGCGTGGCGGCGCCAGGGTTCGAACCTGGGTAGGCTGAGCCGGCAGATTTACAGCGGGACGATCCTTTGCCACCTGACCTGGCAATACGGCCAGTCGGAAACCCTTCGGGGGACATCTGGGGGAATCAGAGACCATCGCGCCCCTCCACGTCGAACTCGATGCAGCCATACGTACCGCCTTCGGCAGTCCGAGTCCGCCAGTCCACGGCGACGCCTTGCACCTACGTCATCCTTGAAGCGGAAAGCCTCGTCTCACTAGTTCAGACAATCAGGACGCTCGTTGATGCGGTAGGTACCGAAAGCGCGGGTGTCGATGGTGGTGGAGAGAGGGAGCGAAGCCTCGGCAGAGCTGGCTCCACGCCGCTACTCTGCTGATTCCACATCAGGCAACAGGGGCGATAAGCAACGGGGGACTACGTGAACGACGAAGGTCATGAGGGCGCGGAACATGCCATTGAACTGGACAAAGCCGTGCAGGCTATACGGAACGGGTTGATCGCCGCGGCCGAACAGGCTGAGGGGCAGGACCTGACCTTCGAACTGGGCGACATTCAGATGGAGTTCACCGTTGAGCTGCGCAAGGAGCTCAAGGGCGGCGGCAAGGTAAAGGCTTGGGTCCTGGAGGCCGGAGCCGACGCGACGCGGACCTCAGCCAGAACCCACAGGGTGGCGTTCACGCTCAAGCCCAAGGACAACCGCACAGGTGATCGCTGGAAGGTGGGCAACGAGAACCAGGGCAGCGTCGCCGGGTTCGGGTCTCGGTGACGGCAGCCGCCCTCAGAGGTGGGGCCCACGCAGCCACGGCCGCCCACCCCGCCGAGCGTGTGGTGGCCGTGCTCGGCCACAGCCAGGGTACCGGCGTACTGCTCGCCCCGGACCTGGTCCTGACCAGCGCACACCTATTGAGCAGCGGTCAACTGCTCTCGGGGCAGGCCCAGGGCCAATCCCTGTCTGTGGCCCACCCGCGCAGCTCCGACCTCGTTCCCTGCGAGGTGGTCTGGTACAACACCGAGCTCGACGCGGCCCTCCTGCTCGCTGAGCAGTACGTCCTGAACGCCGACCAGATCGCGGTGCTCGGCAGCATCCGGCTCGGTGAGCTAGCCACCGAGTCACCTCTGCCTCACTGTGAGATCGTCGGCTTTCCGGGCGTACAGCGATACGGTGCCGAGGGTCGGCTCGACCTGGACCAGTACACCGGAACCGTGCTCCCGGTGGCAGGACGCCTCCGTGGTGATCTGACCTGCTCGCTGGACCTGCCTCCCGCCACCGAGCGCGGTGACGGCACCTCACCACTGGCTGGCCTGTCTGGGTCCCCGCTTTTCGCCGGACCCGTACTACTGGGCCTGGTCACAGAGATACCGAAAGAACGCAACCACCAGCGCGTCACGGCGGTCGCCATGGCACACCTGATGGCGGACCAGCGGTTCTCCGACCAGCTCCGCCGTCTGCGTGCCTCCTTTCGCTGCGAACGCGTCACTGATTTCCACCGCCAGGACCTGCGCTACGAGCCGGACTACGCGAACGCTGTGAGCGCCCGCTACCGGAAGACGGAGATCTTCGGCCTGGAGGAACTCGGGCGCAACGAGTCCACCTGGGACCTGGAGACCGCATATCTGACGCTGGAGGCCGAAACCTCCGTCCGGGCGAAATCGCGCCACCCAGGGCCTGGCCCTCAACGCGTCAACGACCTGCTCGCCGACCGCCCCCGCATCCTGCTGCGCGGCGAAGCCGGCGCGGGCAAGACCACTCTGGTCTGGTGGCTGGCGGCGCACTCGAGCGCGGGCACGTTGGGCCCCGAACTCGCCGACCTCAATCACCTGGTGCCGTTCGTCGTTCCGCTGCGTAGCATCCGCGCCCAGGGCCGCCCCTTCCCCAAGCCGGCCGAACTTCCGCTCGCCGCCGAACTCCAGGTCGACAACCCGCCGGAGGGCTGGGCCCGTCGGGTTCTGGAATCCGGCCGAGGGTTGCTGCTGATCGATGGGTTGGACGAAGTACCGCGTGAGGACCGCACGGCCGCGGCCAGTTGGCTCTCCGAGTTTCTCCACCGGTTTCCGCAGACGCGGTGCATGGTGACGGTTCGCCCCCTGGCCGTCGAGGAAAGCTGGCTCACCGAAGAAGGCTTTGACGAGCTGCGGTTGCTGCCGATGCGTGACCCCGACATCCGGAAGTTCGTGGCAGCGTGGCACCGCGCCGCCGTGGGCCCTCGTGACGAACTGGCCGGGCTGGAGCGGGACCTGAACCAGCAGCTCACCAGGAATCCCGCGCTGCGAGACCTCGCTCGGACGCCACTGCTCTGCGCCGTGATCTGTGCCCTGCACCACCGCAATCGGGGCCTGCTGCCGGACAGCCGTTGGGCTCTGTACCGTTCCGCGCTGGCCATGCTTTTGGGTAGCCGAGACAAGCAGCGGCAGATAGGTGCCGCGGAGGGCATCACGCTCGGCGTCGAGAAGCAACAGCAGTTGCTCCAGCGCATCGCGGTCTGGCTAGTGCGCGGCGGTCAAACCCAGTTGTCACACGAGGACGCGATCGAACAGATCACCCTCGCCCTTAAGGGCATGGCCCGGGTCCGCAAGAGCACCACGCCGGAGCAACTGCTGATCCACCTCCTTAATCGCAGCGGTCTACTCCAAGAACGCAGCCGGGATGCGATCCAGTTCATCCACCGCACGTTCCAGGACTATCTGGCCGCCAAGGAGTTCCTTGAGAGTGGCTCCCTGAACGAAATGCTGCGCCATGCGGTCGAGGAAGAGTGGCAGGACGTGATCCGGCTCGTGGCCGGGCACTGCGACCGTGGGCACTCACAAAAGATCGTGAAGAACCTGATCGACCAAGGCGACACGGCGGATCACCACGAGAACCGGGCCGATCTGTACGTGCTGGCGGCGCACTGTGCCTTCGAATCTGCCTACTTCGAGGACATGGACGAGGTCGAGGAGCGCCTGGGGCGAATCATGCCGCCTAGGGGTCCTGAAGACGCCAACCGGCTCGCGTCGCTGGGACCGGACGTACTGCCACTACTGCCGAGGCCGGACGGTCTCAAGCCGACTGAGGCCGCCTGGGTGGTGCGAACCGCGGCAAGTGTGGCGGGCCGTGAAGCTATGGAGATCTTGCGATGCTTCGCGACGCGCAGGGAACCCCTCGTACGGCACCGCCTGGCCCTGAGCTGGGAGCAGTTCCCCATTCGGGAATACGCCCAAGAGGTACTGTCTCAGGTCTCGCTCAAGGGTGTGCCGTTGAGGATCGACAGCCTCGAAAAGCTGGCGCAGCTCCGCGAGCTCGGCCCACTCGGATCAGTGGTACTGCGTGGCCTCTTACCCCCCGCAGCGATCGCCAGGGACTTGCCTGAGGGGAAAGTGCGCGGGTTGTCCCTGATACACAATCCGTCAGTTGAGAATTTCGCGTTCCTAGCCGGACAGCAGGACCTCTGTGAACTCCAGGTCACGGATTGTATCCGCGTCACGGACCTGTCGGCACTTGCTGCTCTGCCGTTGCGCTCCCTTAAGCTCGGTGTTGAGCATCTCCCCCCGACTGCGCTGGATGCCATCAGCAGCATTGAGACTTTAGAGCGGCTCGACCTGGAGCCACTCCCCTTTGCGTACCGTGATGCTTTGCCCCGCGCGCATCCCGGTATCAAGCACCTCGCACTATTGGTTACGCATCCCGTGCTACTCGACTCCCTGCCCGAGTGGCACGGGCTGCAGAGTTTGCGCCTCAGCGGGCCCGTGAACATCTTCACCGCGTTGCATCTCGTAGGCGAGCCGCCGGAACTCACGGAGTTGCAAGTCGAACTGCGGCGGATTCCGGATCTCGTACTCGTATCACCCCTCCCCCGCGTCTCCACGCTGTCCCTGCTCAGAGTGGAGGATCCATCCGACCTTGGGCAGATCGTAGAAACATTTCCCGCCCTCCAAAATCTGCGGCTCACCCTGCGCACGAACCGCACCGTTGGCGAACCACTCGACCTAACGCCACTGGCCGACATGACGGACCTCAGAATGCAAGTCAGGACGCCGATAGAGGTTCCGATCATCGGTGCCAACCTTTTCGGAGACCGCCTGCAACTGGACATAGGGAGATTGGCGCATAGAGGGCGCCTTAGCAGACCGCGAGACGAGACCCTCGACTATAGGGCGATCAGCCCCACGACTATCGCTCACCACGGTAGTTCATCTGCCGTCGCCGTTTCCGAATCGTTCGGCGGTGTGGCGGCGCCAGGTTTCTAACCTGGGGAGGCGGAGCCGGCAGACTTACTGAGGGCCGCTCCCAGCCTGCCTGACCTGGCAAGAAGAGCAACGGCGCGTCCCTGAGGGGACACCCGGGGGACCACGCACCACGCGTCCCTCCAACGTTCTGTCGGCCGACGCGATTCGCCAGCTTTCGCCACCCCCCGCGGGGCTCTGACCAGGCACTTCTAAACGATCTTCTTTGGCGAAGGCAACCGCCACCCCTCGCGCCACGCCTTCACCATGGGTTTTCGCCACAGTTTTGGATCATGAAGCTGGTTCCGACGCTTGAAGGTATTGGTGACTTGGGGTTTCCTCGTCATGGAGCCGAAAGGCACCCACAACGCATGGATGCCTGGCTCCGGGCAGCTCCCCGGAGCCAGGCTCACATGCGGGTTAGGGGCGAGTCCGGCCGACTACGCACCGGTCGGGCTCGCCTGCCGCCCAACCAACCGTCCGGAACGCCTCTGATGCATCACACAAAGTGCTCGATGCACCCCGCGATGGCAGTGACCGCGGTCAGAAACAAGGCCACCAGCTGGACCCAGTCCGGTAACTGACTGCGCCTGCGGCACCGTGCTCGCCGTGTCGATCGCTCCATCTGATTCGATCTCCCATCTCTCAGTGATCCCAACAGAGTTGGGGCCCGCCTGGTTCAGGCGGGCGATCGAGGAGACAGGCATCGAACCCACAAGAAGTTAACTGGCGCGCCAGTGGCGCAAGTGCCGGTTCAAGGGTGGCGAATGCTGGCGAACTCCCGCACACCAACTGACCACAGCGCACGGCAGTGCCATCTCCGCTGTCAGTGCCCTGCTCTACGGTGTCGCCCATGGCACCTTCGGAGATCACTCGTGCAGGCATCCTGCAGGCGATTGCGGAGCACGACCGGCTCGGCCCGGAGGCGTTCCGGGACACCTACGGCTACCGCGCCGCGGCTACCTATCTCCTGGAGTACGAGGGGAACCTGTACGACTCGAAGGCGATAGCTGGCGTTGCCCACAAATACGACTTCGGCGTAGCCCTCAAGCCCTCCTCCCCGGGGCTCAGCGGGGGCCTCAAGCATGCAGTGGCGTGGCTCCGGAGGGAGGGCTTCACCGTGGTGGAGCCCCCCAAGACCTTTCACAGGCGCGTGGGAGACGTCCGGCCGGCTCGACGTGCGACGGGGCCCGCTCTGCACCGTCCCGTGCTTCTGCTCTGGGCCATCGGCCAGGCTCTGGCCGGAGCACCCCGCATGCAGCCATGGACAGCCACACGTGATGCTGTCGCACCTCTGCTGGTGAAGTACGGCCAAGTGGAAGACGGTGTGGACGGAGCCCGTTACCCGTTCTGGGCACTCATTCGCGATGAGCTGTGGACCATCGAGCAGGGGCAGGAACTCAACCTGACCAGCCGTGGGCGGCGCCCAACCCTGGAGTCTCTGAACGAGGTCAATCCCCTTGGTGGTCTGCGCAAGGATGACTACAACCTGCTCCGCTCGCACCCGGATGCCGTGGCATCCGCGGCTGCCGGACTGATCCTGCGCTACTTCCATCCCCTTCCGGCCGACTTGCTCGAAGACTTCGGCCTCCACGAGTTGCTCGCCGGTAGGTGGCCGGATGCCCTGCGTCCTCTGCTTGGGGAAACCTTCAAGGATCGGGACGCCATTTGGCGGGCCTATGGCGGCCAGAAGATGGCAGGGATCGGCTGCCTCGCCGACGGCATCCTGAGCGCCTTCTCGGACGACAAGGGGCCTTACGCCGATGGGCGCATCCCGGACACCAACTGGATCGCCTACGTGGGCGACGGTCTGTCCGGCGACCAGAAGCTCACTGACGGCAACGAACTCATGGCCGAACATCAGACGGCTGGTCGCCCGCTGCGCTACTGGCACAAGCCGTTCCAGGGACAGTTCAGCTTCGAAACCTGGGCCGTGATCGTGCAACGCCGACTGCGTTGGGGGGTTGGAGAGGACAAGCTACCCCGCCGCGAGTTCCTTTGGGTGCTGGCGCCTGTCCCCTCCCCAGAGCGGGAGACCTGGCCCGCCGAAGTACTCGAAGCGCTGGACGCCGATACAGGGGAGCTCCACGACGACACTGGCGACTACCGTCCCAGCGACCTCGCCCTTGAAGCCCCCGGCGACGAGGAGAGCGACGAGGATGCGTATCGGCGTCTGGCGCAGAAGGCTGAGGCGAACGCCGAGCGGCGCGGCCAGATGAAGAAGCCGACACTGGCCGACAAGTACGTCCGCGACCCCAGCGCGCGAGCTGCCGTCATCAAGCGCTGCCGCGGCAGGTGCGAAAGCCCTCAATGCGCAGGCCACCCCACCGAGCTGACCACAGCCGGCCTGCCAATCTTGCAGGTCGACCACGTCAAAGACCTCGCCAAGGAAGGGCCCGATGTCCCTTCGAACATGATCGCCTTGTGTCCCAACTGCCACGCCCTCAAGACCCACGGGGAAAACAAGGAGAAGCTCCGGCGCCTGCTCACTGCTACAGCACGACGCCTCCATGAGGCGATGCTCGATTGACTTACGCGTGCCGGCGTCTACTCGTGGAGTAGGCGCCGGCACGTCACAGGAACGGCTTTCAAGACCGATGGGCGATTGCGAGGTCCATGCCCTCTGACCTGCAGAGCAGGCCCCTGACGAACGCCCTACGACGCTTCCGGCCCACACATGGCCCATGAGCCCGCAGGAGCCACCCTTCGATCCGTGTTCAGCTGAGCTTGCGCTATCGAAGCTTGCGCCTCGGGCTGCAGTTGCTGCCCTGACTCGCGGCCCAGTGGTTTTGGAACCCTGGCCGTCCCAGTCCCCAGTCCCCGCTGTTGCCCGTGGTTGCGCGGTTGCTGGCGCACAGTTCATCAGCAGGCCTCTGGTGCACGCGGCTCCGGAGGCCGCTTACGGACTGGTTGAAGCAGCAGGTGGCGGCCCTGCGCATGGCAGATTAGGCGGGGCGAGTCAACGGATAGTCCACGGCTGCTGAGCACCGCTTTACAGTTCGATCGATCCGAGCCCGCTCCGGCTGTTGCCCTCGACGGGTGCGACGGCCAGGCCAGATAGTGAAGCGTCCGCAGGGCGCAGGTCGGGCGTCGGGCAGGTGACCGGGAGGCTTTAGCGGCGATCGTGTTCGTCGCCGCGTCGAGCTGCACCTGGAGGCAGCTGCCTCCCGTGTTCGGTCCGCACTGGCAGACGGTCTATCGGCGTTTCGCCCAGTGGAGCCGAGAGCGGGTCTGGGCCCGGCTCCACCGTGTCGTTCTCGATGACGGGATGCGGTAAGAGCTGGGGTGGCAGCAGGCCTACTGCTTGACCAGGCTGAAGTCTCCCTTGTTGCCCGCTACGTCGTACCAACTTCCCGTGTAGGTACCATTCGACGCCTCTCGCAGTCCGCTGTGGAAAGCGACATACTTGGGCCCCACGTTGTGCTGCTTGAGGGTGATGACCTCATGTTGCCGACTGCTTACTTCACCCGAGAACTTGCTCGGGTCTGTGGTGCTGACATATTTCGCAGTGAACGTCTCGCCTTGACTACCGATGATCTCGATGGTCTCGGTCCCTACGGAGCTTCGTTTGATGGTCCAACGGCTGCCCACTGGCAATGACACTTGACTCTCCCTTGTGTGCGCGGATCAGGTCCTTGGCGTGTATCGCATTTGGCGACCACGGTTTCGCCCGATTCGGGCCCGGTGGCGCGTTGCGATCATGCTGCACCTAACGAACGGTCGAGGCGAGTCCAGCGCATCCATACGTGCGGTAAAGAACAGCCACCCGTAGAGCCCTGCTGTTGCCGGTACGGGACTCGGCCGGGCCAAGACCTCGCGCGCTGTCCAGCGGATCAAGTAGTCATCTCCGGCAAGCATGGGCACGGCGTGCCGACGCTTGCTGCCGCCAACCACCGCTTTAGGAGCGAGGTTGGGCGATTACGCGCCCGAGCTGCGACTTTCCAGGCTTGGCGCAGTGCGGCCGTAGCGCCCGCTGAGCACCCCAGTTCCCCGTGAGTCCCCGCCCGTTCTGGCACGAGAATGGCACGAGCCTGGGCTGCGCCGGCGCGCTCGATGCGAACTACGGGCGTGGCGGTCGCTGACGTCTCGCAGCCAATTCGTGGAGGGTGTGATGGCTCTGAAGGGCCGCCAACGATCACGGTGGTTGCGGTACTTCAGTGCTGTACTGAGGTGACTTTAAATGCTCCGCGGGGGTTGTGGCGCACAACCCGTTCAGGGCCCCCCGGTCGCTCATCACGGCTTTTGTTGCCGAGTCAACCCCTTATTGCATAGGACCGTCCGGATGCGAGCTGGGGGCAGGTGAGAGATGCTGGGAGTACCCTCATCGCTGGAGTGGGCAATGGAAATGTCAAAAGAGTTCGCGACTGCAGCGGTTGTCACCATTCCCGTGCTTGCGCTTGCCAGCATCGTGGAGATTGGAAGACATCGCAAGGAACTGGACGCTGGGATGAGGAGGGCGCGCGAGGTCATTGAGCCGCCTGCGGGTGGTCCTATCGACGAGCAGATCGTCATGCGGGATCTGGAGCGTCAAGAGCTTGAGGCTCTCAATAAGGGGCTTGATTCCAGTAAAACTTCGCTTAATATCTGGTTCTTTACGGCCCTGGGGGCGGTGGTAGCCGAGATCGGTTCCTTTGGGTGGCTTGGTGGGCACCATGGAGCTAACGATTGGTTGGCGTGGTGGTGCGTTGTTGACATTGCTCTATTCATGATTCTTTTGGTTGCGCATCCCACTCTAACGTTCACGAGTGGGCCCACCGCTGGCAAGGAAGGGGAAAAGTCTGCGCTAGATATCTTGAAGGAGCAAATTCAGCAGAAGCTTGAGGAAGACAATCGGAAGTCAGAGACGCTTTGAAAAGTATCATTCCTCACTCTCAGATAGCAGGTGGCGAGCTCGTTGCCTCATGTGCTCGACCTCAGATTTGTGCCCTTCAGCTCTCAAGACCAGCATTGCTGCATGCCGGAATTCGGTGAGCTTTGAACGCGCCCCTTCGAGATCATTGACCGTATCAACTTCAGGTTGCGGCTCCTCTTCGAGTGGCGTGCCGTTTCTCTTGAGGACCCAAGCTGTGGCGTGCATGCGAACCCCTTGGACGTGTTGCACGACCGCTACCGAAAGGTAGTTAATGTCCTCTGGACCTTCGAGAGAAACGGCGTGAAAGGAATCAATCAGCCGGTCAACCGCCTCGTCGTTGCGCAGGTGCGGAGCGACGGCTTCCCAGTCGAAATCTTCCGATTGCAGCGCTTGCACTGCAATCCCTAGTTGGTCCACTAGGGCGTCGGCCTGCTTCGCGAACTCTGAATAGACCTGCTTGCGTGGTTCCCTGATTTGATCGAAGCGAGCCGCTCTTGCCTGTCGCTCCGCTTGTCTTTCTTGCGTCGCCAATTGCAGTTTCATCTGGCTTCGAGCCCAGAACCCAGACACTCCCGAAGTGATAGCAGAGCCGACTGCGCCAATGGCGGCGCCAATGATTGCGGCGATTCCAGAGTCCATCGCAACAGTATCGACCATGAATCGGAGTAGCGGACGACGTCACGAGGTCGGCGTAGCGACTTTGGCCGGGAGCTGCTTTGGCGCGAGTGATCATGGCGCCGTAAGCTTCCGGCGCGTCGGGCAGTCTGTGGACCTGCCCGTTAAAGCACGACGTTGGGGCCATGATCTTCGAGGCTCGCGCCAAAGTGGCTGGCTAAAGTCGCGGAGCCGACCGCCCCAGCCACAGCGGGTTTCCCCCTCGCCTCGTGGCCGCGTCCGCCGTCCGGCCGGTGGCCTGGTGCAGGATCGGCGGGCCGTTCGAACGTCCGCGTGTCTGGCAGCGTCGGACCGTATGCCGCCGCCGCCACGATCCGGCCTCTTTCGGTAACACAAAGTGTCTTTGACCTGCACCGTTGGGGATCATCGTTCGTCCCCGTGCCCGTGTTGTATTTGGCCGCTGCGTGCGGCGACGGGCGGGCGGCGACGTGCGCCGGTGGCGGAGACATGGAGGCGGCGCGGCGGCGACCGACCGGCGCCGCCGCGCTTGGCGCGGCCCTCGGTTTGATCCGACCTACTTGTGTAGGCAACCGGGTGGAAAGGGGTGCGTGGTGTCCCCGGAAGAGGGGCGTTGGGGTCTAGCTGCTGTTGATTTTTCCATCCCTGGCCGGATCGTGGTGGCGGTGGTGTGCGGGCCGGAGCGGCCGTTGATGCGCTTGGGCGGAGGATGCGGGCCCGAAGATCGACAAGCGCCGTCGGCCGCCGGTCGAGCGAGCGCAGCGAGCCTTGAATCTGTAGAGAAGGTTGTGACTCAGCCGGTCTATTGGGGCGTGTCGAGTCTCGGTTGATGCTTGAGGCAGTGGCCTCACTTGATGCTTGACACCGCTTGCCTCGGCTTTGCCTCGCCCGTTGTGAACCACATGGTTGTGCGGGGCGGCGTTGGTGAGCCGGCGCCGCTCCCTACTACGTCAGAACGGAGGGGCGCGAGTCCGCATGCGGGGCGCCCATGCCGCTCGTAGGCTGATGTTGCTCGGGGTTCTTGTGGAGGTCTGCTATGCCCCGAACGATCTGGAGTGGTGCGATCAGCTTCGGTCTCGTAACCGTGCCGATCAACGTCCAGAGTGCCACCGAGGATCATTCGATTCGCTTCCACCAGTACCACCTGGAGGACATGGGCCGGGTGCGGGTGAAGAAGGTGTGCGAGCTGGAGGACCGTGAGGTCACTCAGTCGGAGATCGGCAAGGGCTACGAGTACGCCAAGGATCAGGTCGTCGCCATCAGCGACGCCGATCTGCGGGAGCTCCCGCTGCCGACGGCGAAGGCCATCGAGATCGAAGCGTTCGTGCCGCTGGACAGCATTGACCCGATCCGGATCGGTGAGGGCTATTACCTGGCGCCGGACGGGCAGGTCGCGGCGAAGCCGTACAAGCTGCTGGTGCAGGCGTTGGGACGGTCGTCGAAGGTAGCCGTGGCGAAGTATGCGTGGTCGGGGCGGGAGCGGCTGGGTCTGCTGCGGGTGAAGGGTGACGTGATCGTGCTGCATGCGATGCGGTGGCCGGACGAGGTCCGCGACCCTGCCGAGTTGCTGCCGCCGCCAACTGAGGTGTCGGACGGGGAGATCGAGGGCGCGCTTGCACTGATGGAGTCGATGACCCGCGACGATCTGACGGGGCCGGAGTTCGAGGACGCCTACACCGACGCCATGGCAAAGATCATTGAAGCGAAGCGGGAACACCGCGAGCTACCGGATGCCCCGGAGCCTCAGGGGACGGGCAGAGTGCTCGACCTCATGGCGGCCCTCAACGAGTCCGTCCAGCAGGCCAGGGCTTCCCGCGGCGAGGACGCCGACGTGCACGAGCTGCCGAAGAAGAAGACCGCTGCCAAGAAGCAGCCGGCGAAGAAGGCAGCGGCGAAATCCACGAAGAAGGCTGCCGCGAAGAAGACGGCCCGGCGCCCGCGCAGTGCCTAGTCCAACATCCCTAGGGCCGTGTCGGGCTGGCACTGCCCGCAGGCCTTGACGCCGTCGGCGAGCGCCCTGCGGGCCTGGTCCCGGCTGATGGCCCGGCTGCGCTTGCCCGCCATCCAGCAGTCCCCCGCGTGCACGAACACGGGCGGGGCGTGCCCGTTGAGCCCCACTTCGAGCAGCCACTCCGGCGCCGGCGGACGCGCTTGGACGCCGCGCTGCCGCTCGGCTTCCCGCCGCTCCTCGTCGTCGATCCACCGGCGGGTGCGGGCAAGGTCCCGCTCCTGCACGCGCTCCAGGAAACGGAGCAGCGCGAGTCTCGACACGGCTGGATCGTTCACATGTTCGATTCTAGACAGTAGGCTCCCGCCTGCACATCGAGGGAGGCGCCGTGCGAGACCGGATAGACCTGGGCGAGCTGCTGCGACAGCAGCATGTCGACCCCGCCGCGCTGGAACCGGCGCCGGCGAAACCGACCGGCAGCGAGAAGATCGACCGCATTCAGCGCATGCCGCCCTGGCCGTGTTCTGTGTGCGGCGAGATGAGCCCCACGGTTCGCGTGTACGACAGCCCCGAGCACGGGCCACGCTGGGTGGACCTGTGCCGGGATCACGGCATCGCCACGATGCCGCCCTGGCACGGGCCGTCCACGGTCGAGGCCATCTTCGCGGACCTGCGGGAGGTGGCCGCCAAGCTGGGGCTCACGCTGCGGCTGGTCAGTCCGGAGGAGTTCGAAGAGAAAGGCCGCCGCGCGAGTGAACGCCGTGGACGATCCTGAGCGCTACCACCTCACCCTGACCGCCGCCGGCCGCCCCGTGGCGCACGGATGGTGGCCGGACGAGACGATCGCGCGAGGCAAGTTCCTATCGTGGGTGGGCAAGTACGGCGCCATCCCCAGCGCGCAGTTCACGCTGGTCGACGAGATCGAAGCTCTCACTCTGGCCGTCTGGCCGGACCAGGCGCAGCCCGCCAGCCCTCCGACTCCGAGTGCCGCACGACCCCTTCACCGCCTCAGCGAACGTCACCGGAAGCAGCGCTGACCGAGACCACGCTTGAGACCGCTGCGTGTGACGCTGGCGCCGGCGCCACGCGGCCGCGCGAGACGTCCGTGAGTCGTTTTACGGATCCTGCGGGGACGGATGCCTGAACGGGCAGGGCCTAGACCGCAAGTCGTTTTGCGCTTTCGCTGCTGGGGTGCAGGTGGCGGCCACCGTACCGCGATACGCATTGCACAGCCATGCTTATCCCGTACCATGCTGTGGACCCCCGAAAGTCTTAAGAGACAAGGAAGGGCCTAACGCTGCACCATCAGCGTCAGGCCCCATAGGGGTGCAGATCACGAGCCCGGCCGGCCTCTATTCGGTCGGGCTCGTTTGCTGAGCCCACCGGCGGGTTCATGCGCTCTCATCAAGACGAGAAGTACCGCACCACTTCCTTGATGACCGCGACGATCACCGGCACCCAATCCGCTACCGCCTGCCTGGACGACAGACGGCGTTCACACCGAGTGCAGCGACCGTCGAGGGATTTCTCCTCGGCCACCTGGCACCTCTCCCTTCAGTCCCAGAAGTGACCCTGAGTACAACTCAGGGGTTCGCCTCTCACCGAGGCGAACGACTCGGTGAGACCTCTAGGGGAGGAACCGGGCCTAAGCATATGCGGCTCAGACCGAGCAGAGACCCGAACAACCACAATTCTCCTGCTGGCTCAGCGCTCTAATCATCAGACATCGTTTGCGATACGGAATTGCTAGAATGCACCTATAGGTGCATTAGGGTGGGGTTGATTGAGGCTAACTAGGGCTAACTTTCCGCAAGCCATTAGCGCTGCAAAGGCGTAATCAGGAAGACGTCACGCCGCGTTCGCCGAGGTCGCACGCCGCGAAGGACGGTCCGCCGCCGTGACGGATCCGAGGTAGGGGCGCGCCAGCCGAAGAGATTCCGTACAGCGCATCACAGCTAGTTGCATTGCATCTGCTTTAGGACCTTCCCGGACCGAGGCAAGCGTAGCGTTGTGATGCAGATCACTCCCTTGGGCTTCGCTTGGGCAGCTGAACGAAAGTGGCAGCTGTCGAGCTAGGTACCCCTCTGTGGAGGGGACCAGGAAGGTGCGACGCTTGAGGCCGTCAATGAGCGAGCAGTGGGGAGAGCGAGTGTCGCAGCAGGCCAGCCCTCGGGGAACCTTCCTGAAGATTGCCGACTCAGTGAAGGTACTGATCGAGGGCGACCCGGAGATGACAGAGCTGCCGTCCCTGACTGAGGTCATGCGCGAACACGGCGTCTCACGCGGCGTTGCTATCCGCGCGTATGGGGTACTGCGGCAGGAAGGCTTGGCAGAACCTGCGCCAGGCGAGCGTTGGCGCGTCGTGCGCCCGGGTGATCGAGTCGACCGGCGTCCGCTCGATCAGCGGATCGCAGACATCATCACGGCTGACGGACTCGCGGTAGGGGAAGCGTTCCCGAGTACTTCCGCGCTCGCCGAGCGGTTCGGGGTCTCCCGTCCCACGGTGACCAAGGCTCTGGAGAAGTTGGAGGCCGCCGGCGTGCTGGCGGGGGGAGGACAGGGCAGGGTGCGGACAGTCCGTGCCGTGCCGACGCGAGAGGAGCGTTCGTAGCTTGCCGACGTTGACGGAGTGGGCCTATCCCCTGGCTGAGTCACTGCTCGCCGAGCCGCTGCCGCGGCGGTGGAAGCACTGCCTGGGGGTCGCTGAGAGGGCACGTACGATCGCTCTCGTCCTTGGCCAGGACGCGGATCTGTTGGAGGCCGCGGCGGTACTGCACGACATCGGCTATGCGCCGGACCTGGCCAAGACGGGGTTTCACCCGCTGGACGGCGCCCGCTACCTCCGGGACGTGGCCAACGCCGACGAACGTGTCGTCAACCTGGTCGCCCATCACTCCTGTGCCTGGCTGGAGGCGGAAGCGCGCGGCTTGCGTGAGGAACTGGAGGGCGAGTTCCCTCGCGAGAGCGCACACCTGAATGACGCGCTCTGCTACTGCGACATGAACACCACGCCGGACGGCACATCCACGAACCCAATCGACCGGATCAACGAGATCGCTGGACGCTACGGGCCCGACAGTCTGATCGGAAAGTTCATCCGCCGCGCGGAGCCCGAGATCCACGGGTGCACGTCCCGGGTCCTCGAACGTGTCGCCACCGCCAAGCGTCAGCCGATGTAGGGAACGGGCCGCGTTCGGTCCATGGCGTGCTCGATACGGAGCCGCATCGTGGGGTGGACGTCAAGCTCTCGCAGGTCCGTTGGGTCAACCCAACGGACCTGCGTCGTCTCATTGCTCGTACGCAGCTCGCCGCCGACGGGCCTTGCGCGGAAGCAGATGCTGAACTGCTGCCGGACTTCGCCGTCGTCGTATTGCATGACGTGCCCAGGGTCTGTGTAGATCCCGGACATGTCGACGACTTCGGCCTTGATGCCCGTCTCTTCCCAGACCTCACGGACGACCGTGTCACTGATGCACTCGCCCACGTCGTGGCCACCGCCGGGCAGTGCCCAACGTCCGTTGTCGGATCGCTGGATCATGAGCACCTGTCCCACATCGTCCTGGACGAACGCCACGACCGAGGGAACAACCGAGTTGGCCGGCGGGGCATCCGGATCGTGCAAGTAGTCGATGCGTCCCATGCTCAAGCTCCCGTGATGTCGTGTTCGGTTACTGGCCTGGCACCTTTCCAGGTCTGCTCAACGCTATTGGCAAAGGTGTCGAACAGACCGCCCCCGGGGAGCTGCCGCAGGTGGAACACGGGCGCCATGTAGGCGCCGATGCCGTACACGTGCGTGTTCGCCAACATCTCGTCATCGGCGCGGTAGATCGAGTTGTAGAGCACCGTGTCGTGCAAGCGGAAGGCAATCTCAGGGTGGCTGGTGAACAGCGGGCGGTAGTTGATGAGCGCGTTGCGGATCTTGCCACCCATGATGCGATGCCCTTCGTCGATGCCGCGCCGGGTGACGGCTTCGCACTGTGGATCGCCCATGAGGACTCGGATGCGGACACCGCTCTCGGCTTTCGCCTTCAATGTCGAGAAGAAGAGAGGGTCTTCCGCCAGGTAGATGCCGGCATACACGAGGATGTCGATGCACTCCGTAGCGCGCTCGCACATCTCACGCCAGAGATCTGACGGCACGACGTGCCGATGAGGGTAGGCGGCCATGATCTCGGCCTTGCTCAGGTCAGTTACAGAGTCCTGAGTCCGGGAGTCCTCCCACAGCGTCGTCACGTCCACCTTGAGCGCCGCTGCCGTTGCGTACTGGTGACGCCGGTACGGCACCTTGCTCTGCGTGATCCAGCGCTCCACGGTCTTTGCGTTGACCTGGATCTCGTCCGCGAGGCTCTGAACGGTCATGCCACGGGCTAACAGGGCCGACCGCAACCGCTCGTTGGACATCTGCACCCCTTCGAGGGACATCTAGGGAGCTCTTGACGGTAGTTGGCTGATCGGGAGCTGTCCACGTAGGGGGTAACGAACTCCCCTGACCTGGGGCGATTCTGATTGTGCGCCAAAAAGTCCCGGCGCAAAACCAAGAGGTTCCGTCGCTGTACTTGACGGACCCCCATGCAGTACCTGTAAAACAGGTACTGCACCTGCTGGACGCGACAACTCGCCGGAAGCGGCTCATGTCGCACGTCCTTGAAAACTGAACAGTGATCGTGCGGGGCTGACGCGAGAGCGGCGGTCACGGCAGGTGCCTAGGGCGAGGGTCCGGGGGCAAACCGCCGTGATGAACGTGGCTCTCCCCCTACGCGCCTGGCAGGCGCCACCCGGTTCCGGGTGTGGGGAAGTACAGCGGGCCCCAACGCATGTGGCGGCAAGAGTGAGACCGCCCCCGCGACGACCGGGTGATGTCGTCGGCGGCACGCCACCCTGCACCGATTCGTGCAAGCCGCCTGCTGGCGTCAGAGCAGCGACGATGACGCACCCGACTCCCCGGCTCGGGACCGGCGATCCGTGGCAACGGAGCGCCGGTGAAGCCGTGTCCCTGCTACCTGCGGGAGGTCGGCGTGGGCCGACGACATGGCCGGGCGCTGCCGTATGGACCGACTTGCAGCGCCTGAACAACTTCCCGGTCCGCCTCTTCCTGGCTTCGCAGCGGCCTGCGCTGCGGCCGGTTCCCTCTCCTCGCCCGTCCGGCCCGCACCTGGGTGCGCCGGCCGTACGGGCGGGGCGGGGGGAGCCGGACAGTCCGGCCCTAAGCGGTCCCCCGGGTTCGACCCGTGGTGCCGCGCACTTCTCCTATCCCTTCGACATGGGAGCTCCCATGCTCAATTACGTCTGTGGACACCGGGCCGACACCCCGCAGGACTTCGCCGAACTCGCCCTCGGCACCCCCGCCGAACTCTGGCTCGGGGTCGACGGCGAGAGCGACGAGGAGTGCGCGGCACGGCTGGACGCGGCCCGTGACATCCTCGCCGACCCCGAGTTCCGCACGCTGCCCGACGACCTGATCCGCCTGGCCGCTCGGGTCGTCGAGGAGCACCCGGACCTGTTCAACGTGATCCCGATGGTCCGCCCGATCCGCCGCCGTGCGACAGGTCGAGGGGTTGCCGCATGAGCGCCGCCGGACAGGGCGTGACGGCCGCCCACGCCGAAGTGAAGGCGGAGATTGCGCGGACCGATACCAAAACCGCCCTGCTGCTGGCGTTTGTCGGCGCGGTGCTCGCCGGCGCCTGGACGGTAGCGCGTGACCTGCCCCTGAGCGTGGCCGCGTACGGCGCGGGCGGGCTCGGTCTGGCACTGCTGGTTACGGCGGCCGGCCTGCTGCTGCGGTCAGTACGGCCGAACCTGCGGGGGCGGCACGGCTTCCCACTGTGGGCCACGCTGGCGCCGGAGGAGATTCCCGCCGCGGTCTCCGGTGATCTCGCCGCCGACGTCGCGGGCCTGTCCCGGCTGGCGGTGGCCAAGTTCACCTGCCTGCGCCGGGCAATCGACCTGACCTTTGCGGGTGGCGCGCTGCTCATCCTGTCTGCCCTGATCGCGCTGGGGGGCGCGGCATGAGCGACGGCCTGGCGCTGGACGACCTCTCCGTGCCGCTGCGGGCGCTGCGCCTGCTGACTGTGGACTTCGGGCACCTGCCGGCACCGACCGTGAGCATCTCACCTATCTACCCGGACCGGTTAGAGCTGGCGCTCCACTCCGGGCTGCCCGGGTTCGAGGCCTGGCGCGAGGCATTGGGTGTCGCTCCCGAGGAGGTGACCTACCGCTTGCAGAGCGACGGCCAAACGCGCGTCTTGCGCACGACCGTCGCGTACGCGGGTGCCGAGCTGGAGTTGGTCGGCTACGGCGACGTCGCCGCCCCGGCACCGGTCGGGGTAGTGGCCTGATGGCCGCGTTAGCCAAGTGCTTCGACCCGACCGGCGCCCGGCACGGCATCCCCACCTACCCGTGGCGCTACGCACCCGACGGGTTGGCCACCAGGCGGCAGTTGCGGGCCCGTGGCCTGCGTCCCGGCGGACAGCCGGTCGCGGCGCAGGTGCTCCGGCCGCGCTTTCGGCGCGGGCCGCTGGTCGCCTACCTCTACCGGCTCGACAAGGCCAAGCCGGTACGGCCGATGACGCCGGCCAAGCGGCGGGCGCTGGAGTGCGCGATGCGCGCCCGCCGGACCTGCCCGCAGTGCCGCCGGGATGCCGGTTACGTCATCCCCACCTCGCTCGGGGTGTGCGTCCCCTGCGCCTACCCCGACGACCAGGAACACGAATGGAAGTGATCACATGGACATGGAGTGGAAGGAAGCCGCCCGCAGGGCGGTGCACTGGAGTCTGCCGGTCGGTCTGACCGGCCTGTCGCTGGGCTGGACCGTGTACGCGGTGGGGGAGATCCTCGCCCACCAGGCCCCGGCACCGCTCGCCTACACGGTGGCCGGGATCTACGACGCGGTGTGGCTGTACGCGCTGGCCATGGAGACCGCGCACCGTCGGCAGGGATCGTCCGGCAAACTGCCTGCCTCTCTCGGCTGGCTGTTCCTGGTCACCTCGGTCGGCGTACTGGTCACCCACGGCCTGCTCTACGCCACGGCGATCGTCGCCGTGATCGGTGCGGTGGTTCCGGCCGCCGCCAAGGCCACGCTCATCATGGCCGTGGAGCGGGACACCACCCGCATCTCCCCCTCAGCACAGCAGCAGATCGACGCCGTGCGCAGCGCGACAAGGGATCAGGTCGCGATCGGCCGCGCGGTCACCCGGGCCAAAGCCGACCGGCACAAGACGGCCGCCCACCTGGAGCGCGAGGAACACGCTGCCCGCGGCAGGGCGCACAAGGTGCGCCACGCGGCAGCCGAGAAGCTGGCGGAGCTCGCCTCCGAGCACCCGGCCGCGGACCTCCCCGAGGGGGTTCCGGCACTGTTCTCGGATGAGGACCTGGCCCAGGTCTTGGGGCAGTGGACACAGGAGGGCGTGTCCCCTGTGTCCCCGCAGGTCAGCCCCGTGTCCCCGATCGGGGAAATCGCCGCCGCCAAGGGCGAGGGACACACCCCGCTCGACTGGCCGGGGCTCGCCCACGTGGCGGCCGTGGTCGGCGTCGAGACGCCCCGGCCGGGCGAGCCGCTGACCGAGGAACAGCTCATGGTCGTGCTGCGGTGGCTGCGCCACTCGGAGAACCCCCCGCTGTCCTACCGCAAGGCCCTGGCCGCGTACCGCGCGGCGGGCTTCTCCGCGAAGGAAGAGCGGGTGCGTAAGGCCTACGCCGCGCTGATCGACGCGGAGGACGCACAGCCGTAAGCCGCCATCCGGCACACACCAATGACGGCCAGCCCAGGACTAGTGGGCTGGCCGTCGTTGCGACTGCCGGAAGCAGTCGAACCCAAGTGAAGCAGACCCGGTGAGCCCCGGCGAGCGGCACCTTCGCAGACCCGGCGCGCAGACCTAGCGAGCATCACAGAAAGCCAATCCCGCGCATCCCAAGCGGCGCGCGAGCCATGCCCGCGTGCCCGTGATCACACAGAACGGAGAGGGTGTGGGCAGGAAGAAACAGCAAGGTCCGGGCGAGGACACCTACGGGCAGATGGCAGGCGCCATCGGCGGCCTCGCCATCGCTTTCGGCTTCCTCGCCACCATCAAGGACAAGTTGAGCTTGTCCTGGCCGGCCACGGTGCTACTTACCGCCGGAGGGCTGGTGGCCATCGGTTACCTGGCATGGAGGATCCGTTGGGGCGTCCCGCGTCTGTGGGCATGCCAACCGGAAACCTCCCCTGCGGTCCAACAGACGGCCCTGCAACAGGAATCCCCTGTCGAGGCCGTCCAGGCGCAGGCGCCGGGTGAGCCCGTGGACCAGGCGCAAGCGCCTGCCGTGGCTTCTCCGAGTGGGGATGAGAGTCACTCGCAACTGACCATGGTGCTCAGCCGGGTTGGGGCCATCGGCAGGGGTGAGCACGTTCGTGCCGGTGACGTCGTGATCGAGACGCTGCCCGGTATCGGCACCGTCTACGACTTCCTGGTGCCGGAGGGCCGTACCCACGACGATGTCGCGAAGCGGCTCGGTCCGATCGCGTCGATGTTCGGCGTCACGCGCCTGCACCTGAAGCTGGAGACGAGCCGGAAGACCGAGCGCCGTGTTCGTCTTCTGGTGCTCAACGAGCCGCCGTTCAGTCGACCGTTCCCGGCGCCGACCCGGCAGGAGATCCAGACGTTCGCGGGGGTTCCCCTCGGACACGAGGTGACCGGCCGGCTCGCCGGGGTGCCCACCTTCGACAAGGCCTCCTTGTTGGTCGGTGGCATGACCCAGATGGGCAAGACGACGCTGGTCAACGGGCTCATCACGTGCCTGCTGATCGCGTACGGCGACTTCGACCTGTACCTGCTCGACGGCAAGCTGTGCGGGCTGACCAGGTTCGAGAAGCTCGCGGTGCGCTACGAAGCGTCGGACGACCCGGCCGTTCTGGAGAGCATGCTCAATGAGCTGCTCGTTCGTGTGGACGACCGGTACACGCAGTTGCAGGAGGCCATCCGCAACCGGCAGCGCGCCCCGGTGTTCAAGCCGGTGTTCTTCATCATCGACGAAGCTGCCGACTTCTACACCGACAACGGCACGAAAGAATCGAAGGAACAGGTTCGCCGGGTAGAGGACAAGTCTCGCTCCCTGGTTGCGAAATCCCTGGAATCGGGGATTTCCACGGTGATGCTGACGCAGCGTCCAGCCAGGGATGCGATTCCGGTGAAGGTGCGGGATCAGTTCCTGTACCGGATGTGCCTGTACGTGGCGTCGGAGGGCAGTGCGAAAGTCGCCCTCGGGGACTCGTACTTCGATACGGTCGCCCCGATTCACCCGGCGCTCCTTGACCCGGACGTCAAGGGGCAGGGCGTGCTGTTCGCGAACGGCTCGTCAACGCTGCTCCGGGGCTTCAATTTCTCGGATGAGTTCATCTGGGGTGTGGTCGACGAAGTTCATGCCCGGCGTGAAGCGGCGATCCCGGATTCTCCGCTGAAGCAGGCCATCGACCTGCTGAGGAAGAACGATGCCGAGTTCATGCTCACCTCCGATCTGGCACCCGCGCTCGGCATCACTGACACCCGCCCTGGTGAGCGCGGAAAGCAGTTGTCGAAGCTGCTCGGAGTCGCGCCGGGCAAGGACGACAAGGGCGCGCGCGGCTACTGGCTGACCGATCTCACGGCAGCCGCTATGTCCGGTACCTGACCGTCATCCGGGCCCGCCGGACCATCCGCCAGGCACCCGCCACGGCACCGCCGTGGCGGGCTGCTTGCCCGCCGTGCGTCCGCCCTCACGGCGGGTGTACGGCGGACTACTGGCGGACTCCTGGCGGACCCGGGTGGCGGTCCTGACAAGCAGAAATGATCGATTGCCCCTGAGAGGAGGGAGGAGGCCCGTTGCGAGCCTCTACAGCCGTCACAGTCGGTGTGGGAGCGACCGCGGCAGTCCTGGTGTCCGCGCTCGTGCAGGGCGCCGGCGACGACCCCGTGTCCACGGCGCTCAGTCTGACCGTCCCCCGCCAGTACAAATCCCTGATCGAGAACGCGGGAAACAGCTGCTCGACCGTCACCCCGAACCTGCTCGCCGCGCTTTTGACGCAGGAATCCGGCTTCAATCCGAAAGCACAGTCCCAGGTCGGCGCGGAAGGCATCGCACAGTTCATGCCGTCGACCTGGGAGACCCATGGAATCGACGGCAACGGCGACGGAAAGCGCGATGTGTGGGATCCGGCAGACGCGATTCCCTCGGCAGCCGCATACCTGTGCGGCATAGCCAAGGACGTCAAGGACGTTCCCGGCAACGCGCAGGGCAACATGCTGGCCGCCTACAACGCCGGAAGCGGCGCCGTCCGCAAATACGGGGGCGTTCCCCCGTACAAGGAGACACAGAACTACGTCAAATCCATCCAAGCGCTCGCCGACCAGCCGTCCGGCGGGAAACCCGCCACCACCACGCAGGCCGAAGCCGCGATCAGCGCGGCAAAAGCAATGATCGGCCAGCCGTATTCGTGGGGCGGCGGAAGCGCCAGCGGGCCCAGCACGGGAACCTGCTGCTCACCCAAGGGTCGTTCCGGAACAGACATTTCCGGGTTCGACTGCTCCGGGCTCACGCTCTACGCCTACGCGAAGGCGGGTATTTCCCTGCCCCGCACGGCTGCCGAGCAGTACGCGGCCTCGGAGCCGGTCAAGCCCGGGGACGTGCGCCCCGGGGATCTCGTCTTCTACGGCTCCAGCCTCACGAGCATTCACCACGTCGGCCTCTACATCGGCGGCGGCTGGATTCTCGACGCCCCCCGCCCCGGCACCCAGGTCCGCTACGACCCCATGGACGTCATGACTGACCTGATCGCTGTCGCCCGTCCCACCTCCCACGGCAACAAGGAGATCTGATCCATGTCCAAGTTCACCGTGCTCGCCAAGCCGACCGACATGTCCGTTGGGTTCAAGGACTTCTTCGACACCATCGGCCTGACCGGCGGCGGCCTGGTCACCAAAGGCATCGCCGCCGTCATCGCGGTCATCGCCCTGCGTATGTTGCTGCAACTGTCCGGTGACCCCAAGGGCGCCCTGCGCAAGGGCAGCACGGCGATCGGCACGCTGTTCGTCGCCGTCGTGCTCGCCCTGTACGGGGACACCCTGTTCTCCACCGTCACCCAGGCCAAGGGCTGATGCCGCATGGCAGACAAGGACCCGTGTGACGCACTGAAGGGCACTCCGGGCTACGACTACTGCACAAGGGGCCCGGACTCGAACAGTCCCCCCGGCACCGGCAGTGCCACCGGTGGCGCCTCCGACCACGTTCGCGCCCTTGCCGACAGCCTCATTGCGAAGATCAAGGGGCTTATTGCGCCGGAACATTCGTGGGCGCCGGCGAAGTCGGACAGCGGGCTGTACGAGCCGTTCCTGTGGCTCGGTCAGCACCTCGCGGTCGCCATCTTCGTCTGTGTCGTCGTCGTGTGCGCCCTGACCGCCTGGCAGGGCGCACCCCGACTTCGGCAGATGGGCGCATCGACCGGATGGACCCTGGTGGCCGTCGCCGGCATGGCTTCGGTCCCCGGGGCCGTCATGCTGTTGAACAAGGCCGTGAGCGGCGCGTTCACGGCCGCGTTCAGTAGCAACGAGTCCACGCTGTTCGGCGCGATCAGCGACGACATGCAGCACGGAGCGGACTCGGGTAACCCGCTTGCCATCCTGGTCATCTTCAGTGCCCTGGCTGTCGCCCTCGCGTTTGCCGCGCTGGTCTTCATGACTCGCCAGCTCGGCATCCTGGCGTTCGTGTGCATGGCTCCGCTGGTGCTGGCATCGCTGGCCCGCGGGGGCGACATGACCGCGGTCAAGACCTGGGCTCAGCGGCTGTTGGGGCTGATGTTGGCCCCGTTCGCGCTGCTACTCATCTCGCCGTTCGTGGAGATCACGAAGGGTTCGCTCGTTGTGGACTCCGTTCTGCTGGTCGCCGCGGATGCCCTGATGCTGCGGATGATCTTCCACGGTGTGCCGTACTTCGGCCCCAAGGTGGCCCGCGGCGCACGGGCCTGGGTGGAGCGCCGGACCCCCAGCCCGTTGGCCCATGCCGTGGTGCGGGCAGGTGCCCCGGACTTCTACGAGAAAGAGAACGCCCCGCGCGGTCCCCGCACGGTGAACACCCCGGGCCGCGCAGCCTCCCAGGACCGCGGTGTCCTGTTCGCCGCCTACGGCATCAACAAGCCCGAGCGGGCCGGTCGGCTGACCACCACGTCAGCGGTCGCGAAGGAGCGGCGGGACGCGAGCGAAAGCGCCACCCGTCGCCAGCAGCTGCGGGACGTGAGGCAGCAGTACCGCACCACCCGGCCGCAGGCCGCGACCCCCGCAGGCCAGCCGGCCAATCCCCCCACCCCGCCACCGCGCCCCCAAGGCCCGGCGGCGAATCCACGTCCGACCCCGGGCCAGCCGCCCACCCCGTAGAGCCGGTTCCTGGCCCCGGCGCGCTCACCGCTCTCCGCCGCCCGGCGGCAGGGGAGCGCGCCGGGGCCAGGCCCGCTCACCCACAGACTTCAGGAGGTTGCTCCCGTGTACTCCCTGACCCCCGGCTACCGCATCCCCGCCCTGCAGCGCGGACTCAGCCGCACCGAAACCCTGCTGACCAAGGTGAACGCCGGGCTCGGGAGTGCCGCGCTGATGTCGGCGATGCTCACCCCGCCGCCGGTGTGGACGTTCGGCGCCGTGGGCGCCACGGCCGCCGTGCTGAACCTCGCGCCGGGGCCGCGCTCGCTCGCCCGCTGGGCGGCAGTCGGCTACCGGCACCTGCGCGAACGCGGTGCCCCGGACACGATCGCCGCCCACCCGGGCACGACCACGACGTGGGCGCTCTACCCGGACCACGGCACTATGCAGGACCCCCAGCGCCGGGCAGGCTTCCATGACGCGTTTGCCCGCGCCCTGGTCTTCGCCAGCGGGCAGGCCCGCACCGCGGGCATCCAGGTCCACGTCACCCACCACACCACCGCCCGCGACTACACCGACCACACCCAGACCATCACCGTCCACCTCCCCAAGGGACTGATCGCCCACCCCACCAGGGTCCTCGACAGCCTGCATGGCGAGTTCGCCAACCTCGGGGTGCTGAACCCCGTCACCCCCGAGCGGCTGCCCGCCGTGACCGAACCCGGCCCCGGCTGGGCCGCTCTGGACGACGGCCGTTACGCGGCGACCGCCCGGATCACGGCCTGGCCGGAGGAGACGGACGGCGACCTCATGCCGAACCTGCTGCTCGGTCCGGGCACGGACCGGTCCCTTTCCGTCCTGTACCGGCCGCTGCCGGTGGGCCTGTCCCGCCGGTCCGCCAAGTGGCAGCGCGCCGCCTCCGAGGCCTTCACCGCCGACAAGGTGAAGCAGGATGCGCACGACATCGCCAGCGGGACGACACACGGCGCGCTCGTCCAAGGCGCCACCCTCGTGGACCTGGACGCCTACCTCACCGTGTGGGGTGACAGCCCCGAGAGCGTCACCGAGGCCCGCTGGCAGGCCTGCCTTGCGGCCGACCGGCACCGCATCCGGCTCGACTGGCTCGCCGGCCAGCAGCACCGCGCGCACGTGATGACCACCCCGCACGGAGCCTCCACCAGGAAAGGGGCCATCCTGTGATCCGCCTGCCCACCACCCACGCCGCGATCACCGCGCCGCTGGTCGCCTCCAACACAGCCTTCCCCGGCATCGCGATCGGTCGCTCTCTGCTGGATGGACGGCCCTTCCACCTCTCCCCCGTCCAGACATCGGCCGCGCTGCTGCCGTCGACCAACTCGCTTGCCCTGGGCGGTCTCGGCTCCGGCAAGAGCACGACGGCAAAGACGCGGATCCGCCGCGAGATCCTCGACAACGGCCACCAGGCCGTCATCATCGACTCCTTCGGCGAGGACAACAGCGGCGAGTGGGCGGCGCTGGTGCGCTCCCTGAACGGCCGGGTCATCGAAGCCGGCACCTTCACCCTCAACCCGGTCAGCACCCTGTTCCCGCCCGAAGTGCGCGAACAGCTGGTCCGGTCGCTGATTCTGGCGGTCGAGCCCGGAGCGCTCACCCACCAGGCCACCCACGCGCTACAGCACGCCTTGAACCACCCGAAGGCGACCTCACTCAACGGCCTGGTGGATGCCCTGGTCAGCCCAGAAGACGGCCGCTGGCCGGCCGCCAAGCTGACCGAGTGGGGCGAGGGCGCCGCGATCGGCCTGTCCCGCTACACCGAAGGCTCACTTCGCGGCCTGTTCGACGGCCAGGGCGCGAGCCTGCCGGAGACGGACCTGCCGATCATCTCCTTCGACTTCTCCCACCTGGACCGCAATTCGCCGGCGATTCCCTCGCTGATGGCCGCAGTCAGCTGCTGGGCAGAGCACGTGTGGCTGCGTCAGTCGACCGCCGTGCACAAGCACCTGGTGCTGGAGGAGGCGTGGCAGATCCTGCTGTCCCCGGCCACCTCCGAGCTGATCCAGCGGCTGCTGAAGAACAGCCGGAAGGCGGGGCTGTCGCTGGACGTGCTGATGCACACACTGTCCGACCTGGGTGAGGGCAAGGCGCGGGACCTGGCCCGGCTGTGCGAGATCGCCCACGTCGGCCGCCTCAACCCCGAGGAAGCCGCCATCGTCGGCACCCTGCTCGGCCTGCCCGCCTGGGCAGTCGAAAGGATCCCCACGCTCGATCCGGGACAGGCCGTGTGGAAGGTCGGCCCCGACTACGTCGACATCGTCCAGACCGTCCTCAGTAACGAGGAGGCCGCGCTAACCGACACCTCGGCACGGCGCCGCATGGCACAGCAGAACCTGGCCGTCGAACAGGACATCACCACCCCGGCCGACCCGGTCACGGCGCCGAGCGAGGACACCGACGCCGACCCGAGCGAGGATTTGTACGCGCCGTTCACGACGGCCGACGACACCTGGGACTGGGAGACGCTGCCGCCGAACGTCATCGGACCGGAGCACTTCGACCTTGCCCGGCACGAGAGCGTCCTCCAGGCCGCGATGGAAGGCCGGTTCGACGAGGCCGCCCAGCTGGCCGCCCTTTACGAGCGCGAGGACATCGCCGCTCACGGGCTCAACTCCCCCCAGGCGCTTGCCTGGTTGGAGACCCGAGCGCAGGTGGCGGATCTGCGTGGGGAGCTCGGACAGGCGATGCAACTGCGCGCTACCGTCGCCCGCATGGGCAACGACGACGGCGAATGGTTCGAGAAGAACGGCAACAGCACATCCCCGGCCTGGCACAGCGTTCCCCAACCGCCCGCCCCCGCACCAGCACTGGCCGACGAACAACCCGCACGGGCACGCCGGCGCACCTGGCCCTACGTCGCCGCGATCGCCACCCTCTCCATCGCGGCTGCCTGCGTGTGGACCAATGCCCAGAACGAACACCACACCCACGAGCGCCAGCAGAAAGCCGCCGCCTACAAGGGCCGGTCGGGCGCGGCGCTCACTCTCGACGGCGTCAAGGCCGACGTCGTGGCGCAGTGGACCACGGACAGGGACATTGTGATCATCGAACTGCGCTCGTACTTCGATAAGAACGCCAGGTACCTGCGGATCGACGGGGCCGGCAAGACCGCCAGCAGCGTCCGGGAAAACGGATGGTTCCCCAAGGACCCTGAGATCAAGTTGCCGGTGACGGATCCCCTCGCGGACGTGACGGTTCACGTCGCGGTCGGCGGTCGCACCTGGAAGGAAGGCTCCCGAGCCGTCTCCCTGACCGTCCGGCTGTCCCCGACCGGGATCGCCTACGACGCACAGAGCGGAGACAAGCTCCCGTCCGACCTCTGACGCACACCTGCCACTGACGGCCCGCGCCCCCCGAGGGTGCGGGCCCTCACGCGTGCTCACCTCCGGACGCTCCGTCCAGTCCTCGCCCACCCGCCCGCGCGCGGCGAGCCAGGACTGAACAGGCCGCCCGGCCACCCCGCACCGCCCCGAGAGACAAGGAGATCCCGTTATGGCGAACATCAACGGCACCAGCGGCACCGACTTCCCGTGGCGGCGCTTCCTGTACCCGTTCGCCATAGCCGGCGCGTTCGTGGTCGGCGTCTGGGGACTGGTTACTGCCCTGGCCTGGCTGCTCGGCATCGCCGCCCATACCGCGACCGTCATCGCACATGCCGCCGGACCCATAGGCGTCGGCGGCATCACCCTCAAACTCTTCCGCTCTGAGCGCTGACCTGCGAAAAGGAGCGCCATGTTCGAGATCCGCGTCATCTGCGAGCCGGACGACGCCGACCGCGTTCGACACCGGCCCGGCACGCCAGTACCCCACCAGCGACGGCAAGCGCACCCGCCTCTACGTCACCGCCGACCACCAGCCCACCACACCCGAAAGCGAGTGACCATGTCCTTCGGAGAGACCCCGATCACCATCATCGGCAACCTGACCACCGACCCCGAGTTGAAGTTCACCGACTCCGGCCAGGCGCTCGCGAAGTTCACCGTCGCGTCCACACCGCGCACCTTCGACCGCGAGGCGAACCAGTGGAAGGACGGCACGTCCACGTTCTTCCGCTGCGCCGCCTGGCGCGCCCTGGCCGAACACGTCGCCGAGTCCCTCGGCAAGGGCTCGCGGGTGGTGCTGTCCGGTCGCATCCGGCAGCACGACTGGAAGACCCCGGAGGGCGACAACCGCTCCATGCTCGCCGTCGAGGTCGACGAGATCGGCGCGTCCCTGCGCTTCACCACCGTGAGCATCAACGGCAAGACCACGGGCGACAACGGCGGTACCCCAGCAGATGCCCCGTGGACGACCGACGGCAACAGCCCCAAGCCCCCGTTCTAGCTGCGCCAAGGGCGGCCCTCATCTCGCCAAAGACTCCGGGGCCGCCCTTGCCAGCCAGCACCCTCATACGGGGCCGCCGGTATCCATAGTGCCTCTCAGACCGGTAGCCCAGCAGCTACAGAGCGCCGTCACCTGACGGGGGTGCCGGGGAGTTGGCCTGTCCCAGGTCTGCCCGCATGACGGCCCTCATCTCTTCCCAGCGCTCCCAGATCCACTGAAGGTACGCCTCGATGACTTCGAAGGTGTCGCCCTCATCGGGAATGCCCTCTTCCAGGCACTTGGTCCGGCGGTATCCCTCAGCCAGCGCTTTGGCCACCGCATCAAGCTGCGCGAGCACGGCAGGGGAGGCCACCATCTGCGCTTCGGCGAACGCGGCGTGATGGGCATGACGGGCCGCTTCCAGGGACTCCCTGACCGACCTCGCCACGGTGCACGTGCCACAAATAGTTCATCTGCTCCGTGCGGTAACGGCGGTAGGCCGCGTTCGTCTCGATGTAACAGGTACGGCGCACCCCGAGTTCCGCATGCTGCTGTTCGCGGTCCCACTGCGCCTGGACGGCCTGCTGCTGCCGTCCGAACTCCGCCTCCTGCGCCTTCGCCCCGGATCTCTGCGCGAAGACCGGGGCGAGCAGGGTCCCGGTGACACCCACGGCCGCGGCCACCAGCGCGATGGCAGTACTTCCCACAGCATCCCCCCAACTTCGTGACGGCTACGAACCGGCCCGGTGCGCATTCCAGTGCGCCGCGAGCCACACCCGATGCTCGGCATGTAGGTCGAAGACGAGCGGTTTGCCGTGAAGTTCGGCATAGACGGGATAGGCGTCCAGCTCGGGGTCAGCGTCCAGCAGGCCCGTTTCCGGGTCGACCGCGATGCGGCCCTTGTCGAACAGCGTGTGCAGGTCCCGGCGCAGCAGCAGGCCGCCGAAGTCGTGATGCTCGCCGGTTGCGGCGTAGCTGTACAGGTGTGCCGCCTCCAGTACTTCGGCGGGGGCCGGTCCGCTGATGGCGCACTGCTGGCCCTGCTCGCGCAGCAGCGCGGCCCGGAACGCCGCCTGCCCCACCCGGGTGCGGACCTTCGCGAACCGGTGCCCGCCGGCGATGGGCACCCGCCGGTGCTGCTGGCCGGTCAGGCCGGAGACGGCCTCGGTGCTGGCCCGCCCAGTTGCAAGCAGGGCATCGCGCAGTTTCTCCCACTGGGCCGGGCGCATGCTCAGCTGTGAGTTCGGCGAGTCACACAGGGCCCGCAGCTGCGCCCCGGTCAGCAGGCCGCGGCCGTCCATCCAGCGTCGGCCGTGCCTCGACAGGTAGGTGGTGACCGGCTTCACCTTCTGCCCTGGCGTGTCGAAGGTGGCGCCGCACTGGTTGCAGCGGCAGGCCGGCGTCATCCGTGAGCGCCGCTTGAAGTCGGCCTTCTGGCACTGCGGACAGAAGTAGAGGGTCTTGTCCTCGGTGCCGGTCTCGATGCTGTCGATGGCCGAGACACCGATGAGCTCCTTCTTGTCCCACAGCGCGACGACGTCCCCCACCGCCAGACGGGCGTGGTTTGGAACGGTGCTGTCCCACCGGTAGTGCTCACGCGGGTTGTCGTCGTAGCCGTCGTTCCCGCCGTGCTGGCGGGCATCCCCCACGGCCAGCAGCAGCCACGCAGTCGTCATTGCGCCCCCTTTTCATCCCACAGGCCGGGGCAGCCGCTCTCTCGCCAAAGACCGCGGCTGCCCCTCATCCCAGCTCAACCACAGAACTGGAGAGGTCAAGCATGACCCAACCCACTGACATCCGGCACCGGGTCGACCAACGCCCGCGTCTGCTAGACGCCTTCTGCTGCCAGGGCGGCGCCGGCATGGGCTATCACCTGGCCGGCTTCGACGTCGTGGGCGTCGACATCCGCCCGCAGCCCAACTACCCCTTCCCCTTCCACCAGGCCGACGCCCTCACCTTCCCGCTGGGTGGTTTCGACCTGCTCCACGCCTCGTGGCCGTGTGAGCACTTCGCCAGGGTGACGGCCTGGCGCGGCAGCCGCGACAACCACCCCGATCTGCTCACCCCTGAACGCGCACGGCTTCAGGCGTCCGGGATTCCGTGGGTCATCGAGAACGTCCCCGAAGCACCTCTGAGGGCGGACTACCTGCTGTGCGGTACCCAGTTCGGGCTCAGGGTCCGCCGTCACCGCGCGTTCGAGACGTCGCGGGGCGGGGGCGGGGACCTGGTGCCGCCCTGCTGGCACCACAAGGGCCTGCTGGCGTTCGCGCACAAGGGTGAACGGGCCTACGCGGACGCCATGGGCTGCACCTGGATGACCAACGTCGAGGCCCGCAAGGCAGTGCCGCCCGCCTACTCCCGCTGGATCGCTGCCCAGTTCCTCTCCCTCGAAGGGAGGACCGCCGCATGACGACACCCTCGCAGCTGCTGAATGCTGCTCTGACGGCCGCCGCGCGCGGCTGGTACGTCCACCCGCTCCGCCCCGGTGCCAAGGGCTCCGCGCTGCACGGCGAACGCGCCTGCCCCCGCGCGGGCGAGTGCGCCGACGGCCACATGAAGTGGGAGCAGCGCTCCACCACCAACCCCGCCCGCATCCGCCGGGCGTGGTCTGCGGGCGCATTCAACGTCGGCATCGCCACCGGTCCCTCCGGCCTGGTCGTCGTCGACTTGGACGTCCCCAAGGACCAGAAGGGGAAGGACAGTTCGGACGCGCCTGACGGCGCAACGTCCTTTGCGGCGCTCTGCGAGCGCGCCGGGCAGCCAATCCCCCTCACCCACACGGTGCGGACACCGAGCGGCGGACTGCACCTGTACTACGCGGTTGCGCCGGAGGTCCGGCTGTTCAACACCGCGCGGACTGTGGCGCCCAACGTCGACACCCGCGCATGGGGAGGCAACATCGTCGCCGCGGGCAGCACCACGCCGCAGGGCGACTACGAGGTCATCAACGGCGCCCCCGTGGCGGGACTGCCTTCCTGGCTTCTGTTCCAGCTCCAGACCCCGTCCTCACCCGTCGCGGCGCCCGCTCCGCTCCTGATCCCGGGCCAGGCCACCCGCCGCGCCACGGCAGCACTGGAGCGCGAGGCGGCCGCCGTCCGCGGCACCTCGGAAGGAGGCCGGAACAACCGACTGTTGGCGGGCGCCCGCGCCCTGGGGCGGTTCGTCGCCTGGGGCGAGATCACCCGGGACGTGGTGGAGGAGGCTTTTCAGGCGGCCGGCGAGGCGGCCGGCCTGTCCGCGACCGAGTGCCGGACCACCATCCGCAGCGCCCTGGACTGGTCGATTCGCACCTGCCGCCCGCGGGAGGCCGCATGAGCCCCCGCCGTGGCCCTGAAAAGCCTCACCCACCCACACCGGGCTGTCCGCGCCTGTTTCCGGCCGCCCCGGACGGCGGCCGTGGCACCACGGGCGACGGCCGTCAGGCCGTCCTTTCAGTCCTTCCCCCGGGGCAGGACCACAGCGCCCCGCCGCGGGGTGACGGGCGCTTCCCCGTGGCCTGGCTCTGCATCCGGGCGCCTCGTGGCACCACCCCCACCGCCACCTCGAAGTGCCTGTGCGGCCGGGACCGCAGCGCCGTGGGCCACCCCAAGGTGCACGCCCTGATCGCCGACCACGAAGCCCACCGCGACGCATGCCCGCTCCGCACCACCCAGGAAAGGAGGAACGCCGCATGACCACCAGCACCAACACCCCCGATTCGTCCATCGATGGCGCGGCTCTGCTCGACGAGGTCGAAGCGTTCCACCGCCGCTTCAACATCTTTCCGACCGAAGCCGCGTACGTCGCCGTCACCCTGTGGGACGCCCACGCCCACCTGATCGACGCGTTCGACGGCACCGCCCGTCTCGCGTTCCTCTCCCCCGAACCAGGATCAGGCAAGTCCCGCGCGCTAGAGATCGTGGAAACCCTCACCCCGCGTGCGGCCACCACGGTCAATGCCTCCGCCAACGCCTTGTTCCGGCTGGTGGAGGCTGAGGGAGGCACGCCGACGCTCCTCTTCGACGAGATCGACACCGTGTTCGGGCCCAAGGCCGGCGGTAACGAAGAGGTGCGCGGGTTTCTGAACTCCGGCTACCGGCGGGGTGCCAAGTCGCTGCGCTGCGTCGGGGACGGCTCCAACCAGAGCACCGAGTGGTTCTCCTCGTTCTGCGCCGTCGCCATGGCCGGGCTCGGCTCGCTGCCGGACACAATCCTGACCCGCTCGGTCATCATCCGGATGCGCAAGAAGGCCCCCAACGAGAAGGCCGAGCCCTACCGTCGGCGCGTCCATGAGAAGCAGGGGCACGCGTTGCGGGATCGGCTCGCCGACTGGGCCATCACCATCAGGGACGACGTCGCCGCGGCCTGGCCGGAGATGCCCGAGGGAGTCTCCGACCGCCCTGCGGACGTGTGGGAACCGCTTCTCGCCGTCGCCGACGCGGCCGGTGGGCAATGGCCCGAGCGGGCCCGGATCGCCTGTGTCTCGCTCATCAAGGCAGCCTCGCAGGGCGATGAGGCATCGCTCGGGGTGCGGCTGCTGACGGACCTGCGTGACCGCGCGTTCTGCGGCGCGGACCGCATGCCCACCGCCGCCATCCTCGAAGTCCTACTCGGGCTCGATGACGCGCCGTGGGCCGATCTGAGCGAGGACGGACAAAGCACCAAGCCGCTCACCGCGCGGGCCCTGTCCAAGTTCCTGAGCCAGTACGTGCGTCCCGACAACAGCCCCATCAAGCCCCGCGGCATCCGGGTGGGGAGCGGCACCCCGAAGGGCTACTACGCGGAAGACCTCAGCGACGCCTGGAACCGCTACTGCCCCCCTCCCCCCGAGAAGTCCGCAACATCCGCAACGTCCGCAACACCGCAGGTCAACGAGGGTGAATCTGTGGCGGAAGACCCTTCCGAGAGCCGCCACGTGCTCGCGGAAACCGACACACGCCAGCTCCGCATCGCCGGCTGACCAGCCGCACCCGATAGGTGCCGCCGCGCATCCGCGTGGCGGCACCTATCCGCAACGCAACCGGCATCCGCCACAAATGCAAGTCGCTGACCAGCAATGTTGCGGCGTGGCGGATGTTGCGGATTCCCCAGAAGGCCCGAGACGAGGAGTCGCAACGATGGCTCGCCCGAAGATGCTCAAGCTCCCCGAAGTCCTAGAAGAGATCGACATGAGCCGCGCCGCCTTCTACCGCATGCGCGCCCGGGGTAAGGCCCCGAAGCTCATCAAGCTCCCCAACGGTCAGATTCGCTGCCGCCGCGCCGACCTCGACGCTTGGTGGTCGTCCATCGAAGACACGGCCGCCTGACGCCCCCGCCCCATCGAGCCCGCCCCACTTGGGGCGGGCTCTTTCACTGCTCGGAGAGCCATGCCCCTCACCTACGACGTCCGGATCTACAGCATCGAAACCCGCCGTGACCGCCCGAAGCCTTACCGCGTCCGGTGGCTTGTAGGCCCTCAGAAGCATTCCAAGAGCTACACCGTCAAAGCCCAGGCTGACGGTCGTCGCTCGGAGCTGATGACCGCGCTACGCAAGGGCGAACAGTTCGACGTGGAGACGGGCCTCCCCGCCTCCGAACTCCGCGCGCTGAACGGCTCCGTGACCTGGTACGAGCACACACGCGCCTACATCGACCGCAGGTGGGAGAAGCTTCCTGCCAAGTCGCGCCGCAACGATGCCGACGCCCTGGCCACCATCACCCCCGCACTCGTGAAGACAACCGTCGGGCAGCCCTCGCCCCGCGTACTCCGCACCGCCTTGTACGGCTGGGCGTACAACAAGAGCCGCTGGTCGCAAGAGCACCCCAGCGACGTCACGGACGCGCTCCGCTGGCTGGAGAAGAACTCCCTCCCCGTGGCCGCTCTCGAAGACCCCGCCACGCTCCGTCTGGCTCTGGACGCCCTGTCGACGCTGCTCAACGGCTCCTCCGCCGGCGCGCGCACGGCGCGGCGCAAGAGGGCATGCCTCAGCGACGTCTTGGGGCTCGCGGTCGAACGGCGCTACTTCAGCGTTCCGGTCAATCCACTGTCCACCGTGAAGTGGTCGGCTCCGAAGTCGACCGAAGAGGTTGACCCGGCGAGCGTCGCCAACCCTCGCCAGGTGCGGGCTCTGCTTGAGGGCGTACGGGGGCAGGGCGAACGGGGTGCACACCTTGAGGCGTTCTTCGGGTGCCTGTACTACGCCGCCATGCGCCCCGCCGAAGCGGTTGGACTGAACGCGTCCCAGTGCCACTTGCCAAAGAGCGGGTGGGGCAAGCTCACCCTTCGCGGTGGGATCGTCCACGCCGGCCGCGACTGGACGGACGATGGTCGGGCCCACCAAGACCGTCACCTCAAGGCACGAGCACAGCGAGACTCGCGCGTGGTGCCCATCCCTCCCCACTTCGTCGCGATGCTCCGGTGGCATATCGAGCGCTACGGCACGGCTCCGGACGGCCGCCTCTTCCGCACGAACCGTGGCGGCGTGATTCAGGACACGGGATACGGCGAGGTGTGGGCAAGCGCCCGAGGCGACGCACTGACGCCGGAGCAGGAGGCATCGCCGCTCGCCCGGCGACCCTACGACCTCCGGTGCGCCGGGGTCTCGTTCTGGCTCTACAGCGGAGTCGATCCGATGGAAGTGGCGCGTCGGGCCGGACACTCCGTCGCTGTGCTGCTGCGTGTCTACGCGAAGGTTCTGGCGCAAGCCCAGGAACGGGCGAACCTTCAGATTGAGGCTGGCCTGCGGGAATGGGACGGGACTGGCCTCTCCCCCGGGGGACGCCTGGGGGACACGCGCTGATCAGGGCTGGGACTCACCCGAGACCAGGTGAGACAAGCTGCGCATTTCGACCATCGTTCGAATGACACTGTTCGAATACGCAAAGACCCCCTCCACTCTGCGTTTCCGCAGTTCGGAGGGGGTCTCTCTCAGCGTGGCGGCGCCAGGGTTCGAACCTGGGTAGGCTGAGCCGGCAGATTTACAGTCTGCTCCCTTTGGCCGCTCGGGCACACCGCCGGGGTTGCTGCCCTTCGCACTGCTTTTCGGCGGTGCTCCTTGGCAACGACATAAACAATACCCGATGTGGAGGGGTGCTTCGCCACCCGATTGATCTGCGCCTGGAGGACAACGGGTGGCTAGGCTTGTCCGAATGCGGCCCTGGCACCACGCCGGGGTGGCGGCCACCCCCACGCCCGCCGATACGCACCCCACACGCACCCCGATACAAGGAGCCACAGGACATGGCCGACTCCAGTTTCGACATCGTCTCGAAGGTCGAGCGGCAGGAGGTCGACAACGCCCTCAACCAGGCCGCCAAGGAGATCTCTCAGCGCTACGACTTCAAGGGCGTGGGTGCCTCGATCTCGTGGTCCGGTGACAAGATCCTCATGGAGGCGAACTCCGAGGACAGGGTCAACGCCGTCCTCGACGTCTTCCAGTCCAAGCTGATCAAGCGCGGTATCTCGCTGAAGGCGCTGGACGCCGGTGAGCCCCAGCTGTCCGGCAAGGAGTACAAGATCTTCGCCACGATCGAGGAGGGCATCTCCCAGGACAACGCGAAGAAGGTGGCGAAGATCATCCGCGACGAGGGCCCGAAGGGCATCAAGGCGCAGGTGCAGGGCGATGAGCTGCGCGTCAGCTCGAAGAGCCGTGACGACCTGCAGGGTGTGATCGCCCTTCTGAAGGGCAAGGACTTCGACTTCGCGCTGCAGTTCGTGAACTACCGGTGAGCCACCGGCTCGCCATCACCGACTGACCGCGCACGAGAAGGGTGGGCACCTGGCGGGTGCCCACCCTTCGCGCCTGCTGGCTGCGGTCCGGGAGCGTGCTCGGTCGTGCTCAGTTGCGCGAGTTGCCGAACAGGACGCGGTAGGCGACCAGGAGGACGAGCGATCCTCCGATCGCCGCGGCCCACGTGCCACCGTCGTAGAAGTTCTTGGTGATCGGGTGGTCCATCCAGCGGGCGGATATCCAGCCGCCGATGAACGCGCCCGCGATGCCGATGAGAGTCGTTCCGATGAAGCCGCCCGGGTCCCGGCCCGGCAGCAGGAACTTGGCGATGGCTCCGGCCAACAGCCCCAGGATGATCCAGCTGATGATGGTCATGCCGTGAACCTGCCCTTCCGCATTGCGCTTGCACTTTCAGGACAGTGTGATTTCGGTCAAGATCCGTTGTGCGTCACGGGCTTGCTCCTGCTCCGTCGTTGAGCAGGACGCCGCGCCGGCTCCATCGGTTGCAGTGATCAGTAGGCTGCGCGCCATGGCATCGACCGGTTCTGCATCGGAACTACGGCGCACGCTGGGCGTCGGTGACGCCGTGGTCATCGGACTCGGCTCGATGGTCGGGGCGGGGATCTTCGCCGCTCTGGGGCCCGCGGCGCGTGCGGCCGGGTCCGGGCTGCTGCTGGGCCTCGCCGTCGCCGCCGTCGTCGCCTACTGCAACGCCACGGCGTCGGCGCGCCTGGCCGCTCTGTATCCGGCCTCGGGCGGCACCTATGTGTACGGGCGCGAGCGGCTCGGCCCGTTCTGGGGTTATCTCGCGGGCTGGTCGTTCGTGGTCGGGAAGACCGCCTCCTGTGCGGCGATGGCGCTCACGGTGGGGGCGTACGTCTGGCCGGGGCAGGCGCACGCTGTGGCGGTCGCGGCCGTGGTGGCGTTGACGGCGGTGAACTACGGCGGTGTCCAGAAGTCCGCCTGGGTGACGCGGGTGATCGTGGCGGTGGTGCTGGCTGTCCTCGCTTCCGTCGTGGTCGTGTGCCTGGGGTCCGGGGCCTTTGACGCCGGGCGCCTGGGCGTCGGGACCTCGGGTGGTGTGGGCGGCGTGTTGCAAGCGGCCGGGCTGCTGTTCTTCGCGTTCGCCGGGTATGCGCGTATCGCGACCCTCGGTGAGGAGGTACGGGAGCCGGCGCGCACCATCCCTCGCGCGATCCCGGTGGCTCTGAGCATCGCGCTGGCGGTGTACGTGTGTGTGGCGGTGGCTGTCCTTTCCGTGCTGGGGGCGGAAGGTCTCGGGCACGCGGGTGCTCCGCTGGCCGACGCGGTGCGGGTGGCCGGGGTGCCGGGGCTGGTGCCGGTGGTGCGGGTGGGGGCGGCCGTGGCTGCGCTGGGGTCGCTGCTCGCCCTGATCCTGGGGGTCTCACGGACGACTCTGGCCATGGCCCGCGACCGGCATCTGCCCGGGGCGTTGTCGGCCGTGCATCCGCGTTTCCAAGTGCCGCACCGGGCCGAACTGGCCGTGGGCGCGGTGGTCGCCCTCCTGGCCGCCACGGTGGACGTACGGGGCGCGATCGGGTTCTCCTCCTTCGGTGTGCTGGCGTACTACGCCGTCGCCAATGCCTCGGCCTGGACGCTCAGTTCGGCTCCCACCGCCCGAGTGCTGCCCATGCTGGGCCTCGTCGGATGCGTGGTGCTGGCCTTCTCTCTGCCGGGGATCTCGGTGCTCGTGGGCGCGGGTGTGTTGGTGGTGGGTGTGGTCGCGTACGGCGTACGTCGGTGGGTGGCCGCGCGGTAGCAGGCTGGGCGGGGCAGCGGTGGGAGCGGGCGGAACGGCAGTAGCGGCCGCCTGCGGGCATGTGGTCCAGGCCGGTGGGCCGGGGTGGTGTCGGCTGAGCTGGGGGTGGTGCCTGCCGGACCGTGCGGAGTGGGGTTGAGCCGTGTGGAATGGGGGCGCCGGGCCGTGCGCAGTGAGGGCCGACGGGGGTGGGGGCCACCGGTCAGGGCGGGGGCCACCGGTGATAGGCCCCCGGTCAGGGTCGGCGGGCTATCAGTCCGACAGGGCCCGGTCTTCCGGCTGCTAGGCCGCGGGATCCCCGCAGCCGCCGTACGAGATGGTCGGTTGTGGCGTCATGGTCGGTTGTGGCGTCGGGTCGGCCGCGCCGATGGTGTCGTGGCGGCTAGGACGCTCGCGCCGTCGTCGTGCGTATGCGGAAGTCTGCCCACGGGGTCATCTCCAGCTCCTCGTTCGTCTCCTCGTACCAGCCCGTGCCGTCGAGCCAGGAGGTCAGCCAGACCGTGAGGCTGGGGGCGTCGACGTACCAGGCGTGGTCGGCCTCGTCGGTGTTCGGTTCGAAGAGGAGGACGGTGGCCTCCGGGGTGCGGCAGTCCACGCACGCGTATATCGCGCAGCCCCAGTGGGATATCGGCAGGACGCCTTCGGGCCAGGGCCAGTCGGGGTCCTTGCGGGCGCACTCGCGGTTGGCGAGGTACTGCACGACGGCGGCGGGTTCTCCTGCGGGCGGGCTGTCGAGGAGAGGCAACAGGCCGTATTCCGGGCCGAATCCGCCGTCTCCTATGCGCAGGTAGAGGTCGGCGAGCAGTGGAGGCAGGGCGAAGCCCAGGGCGGCCTCGGCGCGGGCCGTCGTGGCCGCGTCCGCGGGCTCCGGGAGTGAAGGCCAGCCCCATGGGCGGGTGTTGCGTGCCTTGGCTGCCACCCGTGCCAGCAACTGCTCGTTCTCGGTCATGGGTTCATGATGCAAGGCGCCACTGACAATCGGGCCGGCCTGTGGACAACCACCGGGTTGTGGAAAACCAGGTGGGTCGGATGGGGGGCGGGCAAGCCGCCCCCCACCTTCGTCCTGCCCGGTCAGCGAGTTGCGAACGGCTGGTCCGTCCGCACGATTTCGCGGCCGAGGGGCAGCAGCGAGACCGGGATCAGCTTGAAGTTGGCGATACCGAACGGGATACCGATGATCGTGAGGCACAGGGCGAAGCCCGTGACGATGTGCGCGATCGCCAGCCACCAGCCCGCGAGCACCAGCCACAGAACGTTGCCGATGCAGGAAGGCGCACCGGCATCGCGGCGCTCGACCGTCGTGTACCCGAAGGGCCACAGGGCGTAGACGCCGATGCGGAACGCCGCGATGCCGAACGGGATACCGATGATCGTGATGCAGAGCAGGACGCCTGCTGCCAGGTACCCGAGGAACAGCCAGAAGCCGCTCAGGACGAGCCAAATGACGTTCAGAATGGTTTTCATTGGGGACGACCTGCCATCTTCTCGAGCCGGGCGATGCGCTCCGCCATCGGCGGGTGTGTCGAGAACATCTTGGAGAGTCCCTGACCCGGGCGGAACGGGTTCGCGATCATCATATGGCTGGCGGTCTCGATGCGCGGCTCGGGAGGCAACGGCAGCTGCTTGGTGCCCGCTTCGAGCTTGCGCAGCGCGCTGGCCAGTGCGAGGGGGTCACCGGTCAGCTGGGCGCCGGACGCGTCAGCCTCGTATTCCCTGGAGCGGCTGATGGCCAGCTGGATGAGGCTGGCCGCGAGCGGACCCAGGATCATGATCATCAGCATGCCGAGGATGCCCGGGCCGTCATCGTCATTGGAACGGCCGATCGGGATCAGCCAGGCGAAGTTGACCAGGAACATGATCACGGAGGCGAGGGCTCCGGCGACCGACGAGATGAGGATGTCGCGGTTGTAGACGTGACTGAGCTCGTGGCCGATGACGCCGCGCAGTTCGTGCTCGTCCAGGATGCGCAGGATGCCTTCCGTGCAGCACACCGCGGCGTTGCGCGGATTGCGGCCCGTCGCGAAGGCGTTCGGCGCTACCGTCGGTGAGATGTACAGGCGTGGCATGGGCTGGCGGGCCTGGGTGGAGAGGTCGCGGACCATGCGGTAGAGAACGGGGGCCTCGAACTCGCTGACCGGGCGGGCGCGCATCGCGCGTAGCGCCAGCTTGTCGCTGTTCCAGTACGCGTACGCGTTCGTGCCCAGTGCGATCACAACCGCGACGACGAGCCCCATACGGCCGAAGAAACTGCCGATGACGATGATGAGGGCGGACAGTCCTCCGAGGAGTACTGCGGTCCTTAGCCCGTTGTGCCGGCGGTGCACGGTACGCCCTCCAAGTCGTGCAGCAGGGGAACCCTTTGCTTGCTGATTTCCGATGTCACTGGTGCCGTGATGTCACGTCCAGTGGACCCTCCCGTACTGGTCAACGCCAGGCGGGGGGCACTAGTTCCCTTGTGCGTACGGCGGCGTTCGTGGGCCGTCCGGGTGACTTCGGGCCCGAGCGGCCGATGCCCGCTCAGAAGAGGGCGGTGTCCGCGAAGCGCAGGACCAGCTGAGGTGCCCCGGAGAGGACGATTCCGAGGGCGCCGGTGAGGGTGATCGCCACGGTGAGGGGCGCCGGAAGACGGTGCTTGACGGGCTCACCCTCGGGGGCGCGGAACAGCAGGGCCGTCCATTGGAGGTAGTAGAACAGGGCGATGACGACGTTGGCGGCCATGACCACGGCCAGCCAGCCGAGCCCCGCGTCGACCGCTGCCGAGAACACGGTGACCTTGGCGAAGAGGCCGATGATGCCCGGGGGCAGTCCGGCCAGGCAGAGCAGGAAGAAGGCCAGCAGGAGAGCGGCGAGCGGATTCGTCGCGTAGAGGCCGCGGTAGTCCGTGATGCGGTTCGCGGACCTGGTCCGTCCGACCAGTGCGGCCACCGCGAAGGCCCCGAGGTTCATGGCCGCGTACATGAGGGCGTAGGCGACCGTGGAGCCGATGGAGTGCTCGGCGTCGTCGGAGTAGGCGGCCGCGGCGATCGGTACGAGGAGGTAGCCGGCCTGACCGACCGACGACCAGGCGAGAAGTCGTACGGCGCTGTACGCGCGCGTGGCCTGCTGACGCAGGGCGCCGACGTTGCCGACGGTCATGGTCAGGGCGGCCAGGCCCGCGAGTGCGGGACCCCAGACGTCGGCGTACGACGGGAACGCGACCACCGTGACGAGGATCAGGCCGGAGAAGCCGACGGCCTTGCCGACGACCGAGAGGTAGGCGGCGATCGGCAGCGGCGCCCCTACGTAGGTGTCCGGGACCCAGAAGTGGAAGGGCACGGCCGCCGTCTTGAAGGCGAATCCGACGAGAGTGAGGACGACGCCGGTCTGGGCGAGGGTGTGGAGCTGTCCGTCGACGTGCTGGATCCGGTCGGCGACCTGGGTGAGGTAGAGGGTGCCGGCGGAGGCGTACACGAAGCTGATGCCCATGAGGCTGACGGCGGTCGCGGTGACCGACGACAGGAAGAACTTCAGGGCCGCTTCGGAGGACTTCTTGTCGCCCTGCCGGATGCCGACGAGGGCGAAGGCCGGCAGGGAGGCGACCTCCAGGGCGACGATCAGGGTCGCGAGGTCGCGGGAGGCGGGCAGGAGGGCGGCGCCGGCGGCGGAGGACAGCAGCAGGAACCAATACTCCCCTTCGGGGAGTTGTTTGTCCGCGTCCTTGAGAGCTGTCACCGACAGGAGCGCGGCGAGGAGCGCGCCTCCGAGGACCAGGAACTGGATGACCAGGGTGAAGCGGTCCGCCGTGTAGCTGCAGACGTGGGCGTTGCCGGTCAGGCAGAACGTGGAGCGGTCGCCGTCCACGAGGGGCAGCAGCAGGAGCGCGGAGGCGGCGAGGCCGGCGACCGACACCCAGCCGAGAAGTGCCTTCCTGGTGTCGCCGACGAACAGGTCGGCGACCAGGACGACGAGTCCGACGATCGCGGTCAGGGTGGGCGGCGCGATGGCGAGCCAGTCCACGGACTGGACGAGATTCGCGGCCAGCGGCTGGGCCAGGCTGCTCATCGGGTGCCTCCTGCGAGGAGCTGCTGCACGGCCGGGTCGGTCAGGCCGAGGAGGGCCTTGGGCCACAGCCCGGCGAAGACGGTGAGGGCGACGAGCGGGGTCCAGGCCGCGAACTCGTACGTCTGGACGTCGGCGAACTGCGGCGCTTCCTGCGGTACGACGCCCATGCAGACCCGGCGGACGACGACGAGCATGTACGCGGCCGTGAGGAGGGTGCCGAAGGCGGCGATCGCCATGAAGGTGAGGAACGCCGGGCGGCTGAGGCCGACGGCCGGTTTGAACGCGCCGAACAGGGCCAGCATCTCGCCCCAGAACCCGGCCAGGCCTGGCAGCCCGAGCGAGGCGACGGCGCCGAAGGCGAGCAGCCCGCCCAGGCGCGGCGCCTTGCCGTAGAGCGCGGCTCCCGTCTTGTCGGCGAGGTCGTCGAGGTCGGTGGTGCCCGCCCGGTCCTTCAGAGCGCCGACCAGGAAGAAGAGGAGGCCGGTGATGAGGCCGTGGGCGATGTTGGCGAACAGGGCGCCGTTCACGCCGGTCGGGGTCATGGTCGCGATGCCGAGCAGGACGAAGCCCATGTGGCCGACGGAGGAGTAGGCGATGAGGCGCTTGAGGTCGCCCTTCGCGCCCCGCTTGGCCAGAGCCAGGCAGGCCAGGGATCCGTAGATGATCCCGACGACGGCGAAGGCGGCGAGGTAGGGCGCGAAGGTGCGGAAGCCGTCCGGCGCGATCGGAAGGAGGATCCGGACGAACCCATACGTACCCATCTTGAGCAGAACGCCTGCCAGCAGGACCGAGCCGACGGTCGGCGCGGCGGTGTGCGCGTCGGGCAGCCAGCTGTGCAACGGCCACATCGGCGTCTTGACCGCAAGCCCGACGCCGATCGCCAAAACCGCGATGACCTGCACGGATGGGGTCAGCGACCGGCCGTTGTCAGTGGCGAGTGCCACCATGTCGAAAGTGCCGGCCTTGATCCCGATCAGGAGCAGGCCGAGCAGCATGACGACCGAACCGAGCAGTGTGTAGAGGATGAACCGCCAGGCGGCCTGGGTCCGGCCCTCGCCACCCCAGCGGGCGATGAGGAAGTACATCGGGATGAGCACCATCTCGAACGCGAGGAAGAACAGCAGCAGATCGAGAACGGAGAAGCTCGCGAGGGTGCCGGACTCGAGGACCAGCACAAGTGCGACGAAGGCCTTCGGGGTCGGGCCCGAGGGCATATTGAAGTACGAGTAGAGCGCGCAGAGGAAGGTCAGCAGCGCGGTCAGGACCAGAAGGGGGAGGGAAATGCCGTCGATGCCGAGGTGGATGCGCACGTCGAGTGCGGGGATCCAGCTGATGTCGGTCGTGGCCTGCATCTTCGACGGATGGTCGTGGTCGAAGCCGAGCGCGAGGACGATCGCGGCGATGAGCACCGCACCGGTCACGGCGACACCGTGCCGCAGCACGGCCTGCTCGGGCGACTTCCCCTTCAGCCCGGGCGGGGCGGGCAGCAGAGCCGCCGCGGCGCCGAGGAGCGGGCCGACGACGACGAATGCCAGAAGAAACTGCATCACGGACTCGTTGATATCGATCACGCCTGCTCACGCTCCCGTGGCGACGAGGAGGGCGGCGACCGCCAGGACGACGGTGCCGGCGAGCAGCGCGCTCACATAGGTCTGCACATTGCCGGTCTGGGCGCGCCGTACGGCGGCCCCGAGCAGCCTGGGTAGGGCGCCCGCACCGCGTACGTAGGTCTCGACGACCTCGCGGTCCAGGAACCGGACGAGACTTGCTCCGGCCAGGACCGGGCGGACGAAGAGGGCCGCGTAGACGGCGTCGAGGTGGAAGCCGACGGCCGCGTGCCGGTGCAACGGGCCGAGCAGCAGCCGCCCGGGGTCCGACGGGTCGGGCGCCGAGGCGACGTCGCCGTACGCGGGTGCGTGGCTGGCGATCGCCTCGGCCTCAACCAGTCCGGCGTCGCCCTCGGGGTGGGCCGCGACCGCACCCAGCGGGACGCGAGCCGCGAGGGCGGTGGTGTGGCGCCAGGCCCCGTAGGTGACGATGCCGCCCACCAGCGCCACACCCGTGCCCAGTACGGAGGTGGTGAGGGTCGGGGTGAGGTCGCGGCCGCCGAACCAGTCGGGCAGCGAGCGGTAGGCGAGCCCGCCGAGCGCGAGGGACGGGACGGCGAGCACCCACAGCACCACGGTCATGGTGAGCGGCTGGCGGCCGTGGTCGGGGGCCTCGGTTCCCCGGCCCTGGAACGTCAGCAGCCAAAGGCGTGTGGCGTACGCGGCGGTGAGCGCCGCCGTGACGAGGCCGGCGACGAGGGCGATCCAGCCTGCTGCGGCCGGGGCGTGCTCGGTGTGGCCGGTGGCGACGTGCTCGGCCGCGCCGAGGACGGACTCCTTGGAGAAGAAGCCGCTGAAGGGCGGGATCGCGGCGAGGGAGAGGAGCGCCACGGTCATCGTCCAGTAGGCGTCGGGGACACGGTCGCGCAGGCCCCGCATCCGGGACATGGCGGCGAGCGAGTTGGTGCCCACTGCGTGGATGATCACGCCGGCCGCGAGGAACAGCAGCGCCTTGAAGGCGCCGTGCGTAAGGAGGTGGAAGACGGCGGCACCGCGGTCACCGACCGCGAGGGCGCCGGTCATGTAGCCGAGCTGGCCGATCGTCGAGTAGGCCAGGACGCGCTTGATGTCGTCCTGGGCGAGCGCGGCGAGACCCGAGCCGACCATCGTGACGGCTGCCATGACGGCGAGGACGATCATCGCGGCCGAGGAAGCCTCGAAGACCGGAAGGAGACGGGCGATGAAGTAGACACCGGCGGCGACCATCGTCGCGGCGTGGATCAGCGCGGAGACGGGTGTCGGGCCCGCCATCGCGTCGGGGAGCCAGGTGTGCAGCGGGAACTGGGCCGATTTGCCTGCCACGCCGGCCAGGAGCAGCAGCGCGATCAGTGTCGGATGGTCGAGTCCGCCGCTCGCGACCGTGCCGAGGACCTTCGTGATGCGGAAGGAGCCGGCATCGGTGGCGAGCGCGAACAGGCCGATGAGGAAGGGGACGTCGCCGAGCTTGGTCACCAGGAAGGCCTTGATGGAGGCGGCGCGGGCCTCCGGGGTCTCCCAGTAGTGCCCGACCAGGAAGTACGAGCAGATGCCCATGATCTCCCAGCCGACCAGCAGCACGATCAGGTCGCCGGAGTAGACGACGAGCAGCATCGCGGAGGTGAAGAGGGAGACGAGGGCGGCATACGAGGGGTAGCGCGGGTCGTCGCGCAGGTAGCCCGTCGAGTAGATCTGCACGCAGGAGGCGACCAGGGCGACCAGCACGGCGACGAGGGCGGCGAAGCCGTCGATGTGCAGGGCGAGTTCGACCGGGACCGAACCGGTGGGCGTGAGTTCCGTGGCGGCGTCGATCGCCTGTTCGCCGCCCTGGCGCACGGCGACGAGCGCGGCCAGCACGAGGGAGGCGAGGGGCGGCAGGACGGCGAGCGGGCGGACGAACCCGGGGGCCGTGCGGCCCAGGAGCAGGCCGGCCGCGGCGCCCAGGAACGGCAGAAGGGGGACGAGGACGGCGAGGGTGGTCGTGGTCACGCGGTGGCCTCAGCCTTCCCGGTCTGATCCGTCGGCAGGGCGTCACCGTCGGGGCCGTCGCTCTCGTGGCCCTCGGCGCTGTCGCGGAGCTTGTCGATGTCCGAGGTGCCGCGGTTGCGGTAGACGGAGAGGACGATCGCGAGGCCGATACCGATCTCGGCGGCGGCGATGGCGATGGTGAACAGGGTCAGGGCCTGGCCGGAGTGGAGTGTGTCCTGGGCGGCCTTGCTGAGCCAGACGTCGAAGGCGACGAGGTTGAGGTTGACGGCGTTGAGCATCAGCTCGACGGACATCAGGACCAGGATCGCGTTGCGGCGAGCGAGGACGCCGTACAGGCCGGTGCAGAAGAGAAGGGAGGAGAGTACGGCGGGATAGGCGAGGTGCATCAGCGGGCGCCTTCCTGCTCGGCCGGGTCCTGTCCCTCGACCGGGTGAATCCGGGAATCCGGGACGGAAGGGGAACTGCCGGTCGCGGCTCGGGAGTTCACAGGGGGAGAGCTCATCTCCGCCGTCGCCTTGCGGGACAGGACGATCGCGCCGACCAGGGCGGCGAGGAGGAGGACGGAGAGGGCCTCGAAGGGAAGGACCCAGTTCTGGAAGAGGCTCGCTCCGGTGACGGCGGTGGAGCCGGCGGCCGGGCCGTCCAGGTCGATCCAGGTTGCGCGGAAGGCGTCGATGACGACCCAGACCAGGGCGGCAGCCGCGGCGACGGCCACGGTGAGGGCGGCCCAGCGGTTGCCGGAGTCGGCGTCCGGAGAGCGGCCGATGGGGGCCTTGGTGAGCATCAGACCGAACAGAAGGAGGACGACGACGGAACCCACGTAGATGAGGACCTGCACCCAGGCGATGAACTCGGCGGTGAGCAGGAGGTATTCGACGGCGAGGCCGCCGAGCGTGACGACCAGCCACAGTGCGGCGTGCACCAGTTGCCGCGTGGTGACGGTGACGAGGGCGGCGCCGAAGGTGGCCAGGCCGACGAGGAGGAAGGCAACCTCGACACCGGTCGGTGAGAGGAAGCCGTGGGTGCCCGCGGCGGCCGTGGTCGCGGTGGCGTGGGCTGCCGTCGCGTGAGCGGCCGTGGCGTGGGCGGCCATCGCATTGGCGGCCGTGGCGGGGGCGGCCATGGCGTGCGCCGCCGTCTCAGCGACTGCGGTGAGGGTCACGACGCGCCTCCCTCGGGTTCGGTCGGACCGGCCGGTGGCTCGGTCGGCTGGTTCGGCTGGTTCCGCTCGGGCGACGGCTCGACGGGCTCGGCCGACGCGGCTGACGCGGCCGCCAGCTTCTCAGCGGTCTTGCGGGCGGCGGCGATCTCCTTCGGCTCCTCCGCGCCAGGGTCGAGGGCGGGCGGAGCCGGGACCGTCCACATCCACTCGCGGAGCTTGTCGCGCTCGTGGGTGAGTTCGTGGATGTCGGTCTCGGCGTACTCGAACTCCGGGGACCAGAACAGGGCGTCGAAAGGACAGACCTCGATGCAGATACCGCAGTACATGCACAGGGAGAAGTCGATGGCGAAGCGGTCGAGGACGTTGCGGCTGCGTTCACGGCCGCCGGGGGTCGCCGCCGGGACCGTCTCCTTGTGGGAGTCGATGTAGATGCACCAGTCCGGGCACTCACGGGCACACAGCATGCAGACCGTGCAGTTCTCCTCGAACAGTCCGATGACGCCCCGGGTGCGGGGCGGCAGGTCGGGCTGGACGTCCGGGTACTGCTCGGTGACCGTCTTCCGCGTCATCGTGCGAAGGGTGACGGCCAGGCCCTTGGCCAGGCCGGAGCCGGGGATGCGGGACCGGGTGGACGGCAGCGGCTCAGCCATCAGGAGATCACCACCTTGACGATGCCGGTGAGGGCGATCTGAGCGAGGGAGAGGGGGACGAGGAGGGTCCACGAGAGTTTCTGCAGCTGGTCCTCGCGCAGGCGGGGATAGGTGACGCGGAGCCAGATCACGAGGAAGGCGAGGACGGCCGTCTTCAGCAGGGTCCAGACCCAGCCGAGGCCGTCGGCGCCCCAGGGGCCGTGCCAGCCGCCCAGGAAGAGGACGGTGGTCAGCCCGCACAGGACGATGATTCCGGCGTATTCGGCGAGGAGGAACAAAGCGAAGCGCAGGCCCGTGTACTCGGTGTACGCACCGAAGATGATCTCCGAGTCGGCGACCGGCATGTCGAAGGGCGGGCGCTGGAGTTCGGCGAGGCCGGCGACGAAGAAGACGATCGCGCCGACGATCTGCCAGGGCAGCCACCACCAGTGGAAGGCGTCCAGGATGCCGGGGAGGGAGACCGTGCCGGCCGCCATCGCGACGGAGGCGGCGGCGAGGAGCATCGGGAGTTCGTAGGCGAGGAGCTGGGCGGCGGTACGGAGACCACCGAGTAGGGAGAACTTGTTGGCGGAGGCCCAACCGGCCATGAGCGAGCCGAGGACCCCCACCCCCATCACCGCGAGCACGAAGAAGATGCCCGCGTCGAGGACCTGGCCGACCGCGCCCTCGCCCGGGCCGATGGGAATGGCCAGAAGGACCAGGAGGTACGGCAGGAGGGCCACGGCAGGGGCGAGTTGGAAGACGCGCCGGTCCGCGCCCGCCGGGACGATGTCTTCCTTCTGCGCGAACTTCACGCCGTCGGCTACGAGTTGGGCCCAGCCGTGGAAGCCGCCGGCGTACATCGGGCCGAGGCGGCCCTGCATGTGAGCCATGACCTTGTGTTCGGTCTGACCGACGATCAGAGGGAAGGTGAGGAAGACGACGAACACGATCAGGAGTCGCAGGACGACGTCCAGAGCGTCGGTCACTGCGGGCCTCCTGCGGGGTCTTCGGGGTTCGCGACCGGGGATTCGGCCTCCTGCTCGGCGGGGGTCTCCTCGGAGGCGGACGGCTCTGAGATGGGTTCAGAGGGGTCGGATTTTCCTTCGGCCGCATCCGAACCGCGATCGGCGGCCCTGGCACCAGCAGGGGGTTTCGGGGTGGGCTCGGCTTCGCCCGCCGGTTCCGCGACAGGCTCCGTCTCCTGGCTCGCCTCTGGCTCCGGGTCCGGCTGCGGCGCCTGCTCCTGTTCCTGCTCTGCCTCCACGCCCGCCTCAGGCTCAGGGCCCGCCTCAGACTCCGAGCCGGACTTCGTACCAGGGCTTGGCTCCGGCTCCGGCCCCGGCTGCGGCACCTGCGCCTGCAGCTCCTGCTCCTGCACGGGCTCCTGTTCCTGCCCCGGCTCCTGCTCGTCGAAGGCCGGGCGGGCGTGATGCCACGGGGCGTCAGAACTGCGGGGGGTGTGAGCGGGTGGGGTTGTCGCGCCCTTTGTCGGGGAGGGGGGTGCGGTCTGCGAGGCCGAGCCTTCGCTCGCGCTGCGCGCGCGTCGCGGCGAGGTCGCACGGGCACCCGTACCCGCACCGGCTGCCCCCGGTTGCCGGTCGGCCGGTGCCTCTGCCGCAGAGGGCTGGCCATCCGATGCGGACGGGGCAGCCGGGGCTCCCCCAGCCGGAGTCGACGCCGCCTGACTCGCCGATCCTCCCGTGGCCGAACGGGCACGCCGCGGCCGAGCCTCAGCATCGCCGGACCCCGAAGCATCGCCGGTCCCCGAAGTCGCCGCCCGACCGGACGCGCCCTCCCCCTGACTCGTCGCGCCCTCCGCCTGACTCACCGAACCCTCCGCAGCCGAACGCGTACGCCGCGGCCTACTCGGAGCATCAGCAGATCCTGGCGTCACCGCCTGACTCGCCGACCCCTCCCCCACCGAACGCCCACTCCCGGCCCCGGCCCCGGCCCCGGCATCGTCCGAACCGGAACCGGAACCGGAACCCGCCATCTGGCTGCCGGAACCGGCCGTCTGGCTGGCCGAGCCCTCTGCGGTTGTGCGGGTGCGGCGGGGCGGGCGGTCGGCCGGTGTGCGGGTGGGGCGGTCGGCTGTTGGTCGGCCCGCGGCCCTGGTGGGGCGGGTCGGGGCCGGGGGGAGCTGGCCCTTCAGGGGACCCCATTCGTTCGGGTCAGGGACGCCTGGGGGAAGCATCTGGCGGCGCTTGGGGCCGCCGTGCTCGGACTCGCCCGGTTCCTTGGCGCCGGGCCAGGCCTTGGCCACGCGGGCGGCCAGGACGAAGTCCTTGCGGAGGGGGTGGCCTTCGAAGGTCTCTGGGAGGAGGAGGTGGTCCAGGGCGGGGTGGCCCTCGAAGACGACGCCGAACATTTCGTGGGTCTCGCGTTCGTGCCAGGCCGCGCCCGCGTAGACGCCGACGGCGGAGGCCAGCGACGGCGCCTCGTGCGGGACCGTCGTGCGCAGCAGCAGGCGGCGTACGGGAGACAGGGACACCACGTGGGCCGCGACGCGGAACCCCGTGCCCGGTTCGTCCACCGCGCTCAGCCAGTCGAAGTACGTGCAGGACAACCGGTCGCGCGCCACCTCCAGCGCGGCAAGCCAGGTGGCCGGCGGGACGTCGACCGTGAGGACCTCGTACGCCTCCTCGGCGGTGGCCTCCGTACCGAACAACTCGTCGACGGGGGCGGGGAGCCAGCCGACCGTGCTCATCGGTCCTCCCGCCCCGAGGACTCGGCGGCCGGCGGCTTCACCAGGCCGGTCTGCAGAGCCGCGGCCGAAGGGCGGGAGGTGCCGTACCGCTCGCTCAGCGACTCCCGCGCGATCTTCTCCTGGAGCTTCAGGATCCCCTGGAGCAGGGCCTCGGGGCGCGGCGGGCAGCCGGGGACGTAGACGTCGACCGGGATGATCTGGTCGACGCCCTTGGTGACGGAGTAGGAGTCCCAGTAGGGGCCTCCGCAGTTGCTGCACGCGCCGAAGGAGATGACGTACTTCGGTTCCGGCATCTGCTCGTACAGGCGCTTCACCGCCGGCGCCATCTTGTCCGTCACCGTGCCGGAGACGACCATCAGGTCGGCCTGTCGCGGCCCGGGTGCGAAGGGAATGACGCCGAGGCGGATGAAGTCGTGGCGGGCCATCGACGCGGCGATGAACTCGATCGCGCAGCAGGCGAGGCCGAAGTTGAAGACCCACAGCGAATACCGGCGGCCCCAGTTCAGGACCACCTTCATCGGCTCGGGGGCGAGGCGGGCGAGGGCGCCGAGGCGCTTGGGCTCCGGCAGCAGAACCGGCCCACTCGGCTCGCCCGGCACACCCGGCGCGGTCGGCTGCCCGTTGGTTTCTGGCGTCGTCACATCCATGCCAGAACGCCCTTCTTGTATGCGTAGAGCAGGCCCACGGCCAGGAAGCCCAGGAAGATGAACATCTCGACGAGGGTCGTCGCGCCGTAGCCGGGGGCGGCGAAGACCGTGGCCCAGGGGAACAGGAAGATCGAGTCGACGGCGAAGACGACGTACAGGAACGCGTAGACGTAGTAGCGGACCTGGGTGTGGGCCCAGCCCTCGCCGACGGGGTCGACTCCGCACTCGTAGGTCAGGAGCTTCTCCGGGGTGGGGACCACGGGCCGCAGCAGGCGGCCGGCCCCGAAGGCGACGGCGACGAAGAGCACGCCGACGACGGCGAGCAGTCCGACGACGGAGTACGACTGGAAGTAGTCCGCCGCGACAACGGTCGGTTCCCGCACGTCCGTACCCTCGCTCCCTGACTCTGCGACCCTGCGGCATCACCGTGGGCCGTCTGCCGCGGGTCGCCATCCGCCCCGGTGACCTGCGGCCCTGATGAACGCTGCTGTTCGACGATCTGTACGCACGGGAGTCTAGGCCCTGATAAAGAGACGGTAAGCAGCCCGTCACGCCTTGAGATCACCTTGAGATGCCGGGGTGGGGTTTTCCCCAGGGGACGGCGGCGGTCGACCTCATGGCGCTGACGCCCGGCGCGCGGCACGCTGGCCCATATGACCGAACGACTCTCGCGCCCGATGCGGGCCCCGGAAAGTGACGGCGACCGTCTGCCGCCCGTCCGTTTCGCCTACGACCGGCACACCTGGAAGGAGATCGCGCATCTCCTGGCAAATCTTCCGGTGGCGCTGCTGGGGTTCATCTACGTCGTCACGGTGCTGTTCACGGGGTTCTGGCTGACCGTGACGGTGATCGGGTTCCCGTTGCTGGCGGCCGGGCTGGCCGGTGCGCGGCTGCTGGGCCGGATGGAGCGGGCGCGGGCCAGGAAGCTGCTCGGGGTGCGGGTGGACGAGCCGAGCCCGCTGCCCGGACGCGGCACCGGTTTCCTGCCGTGGCTGTGGATGAGGGTGAAGGACCCGGTGGGCTGGCGCACGGTGCTGTACGACTTCATCCGGCTGCCCTGGGGCATCCTCACCTTCGCCATCACGCTGACCTCGCTGTTCGTGCTGTGGCCGGTACTGCCGTTCATCGCGCGGGGGCTGACCAACGCCGACCGGGCGATGGTGCGCGGCCTGCTGTCGCCCTCCGACGAGCTGGAGCGGCGCATCGCGGAGCTGGAGTCGGACCGCGGGGTCGTGGTCGACACGGCCAACGCCGACCTGCGTCGCATCGAGCGCGACCTGCACGACGGGGCGCAGGCCCGCCTGGTCAATCTCGCGATGGGGCTCGGCCTGGCCAAGGAGAAGCTCCTGGAGGACCCCGACACGGCGGCGGAGATGGTCGCGGAGGCGCACGGCGAGGTGAAACTCGCGCTGCAGGAGCTGCGGGATCTGGCACGCGGCATCCATCCCGCCGTACTCACCGACCGGGGTCTCGACGCCGCGCTGTCCGCGGTCGCCTCGCGCTGCACCGTCCCCGTGAAGGTGACGGTCGACCTCGCCGCACGGCCCGCGGCCGCCATCGAGGGCATCGCCTACTTCACCGTCTCCGAGCTGCTGCAGAACGTCAGCAAACACAGTGCGGCGAAGACCGCGTCCGTCGAGGTGTGGCGGTCGTCGGACCGCCTGCTCATCCAGGTGGAGGACGACGGCCGCGGCGGCGCGCGCCTCGACGGCGGCAGCGGGATGAAGGGGCTCGCCGACCGGCTGGACGCCGTCGACGGGCTGTTCGTCATCGACTCGCCGCAGGGCGGCCCGACCGTCGTGACCGCGGAACTGCCGTGGCGCGACCGTGCCCCGGGCGAGGGGTAGGGAAAACCCCCCTTCCAAGACGCCGACGGACTCCATGGTTCGCGGACCTGCGGCGGAGGAGTGTGGAGGTACGACAGGTCAGCCGCACGGCTGGAAGGACGAGTAGAAACGGACGACGCCGATGGCCACGGAGTACGGACAGGGCTACGGGCACGGGCACGGTTACGACGACGGGCACGGTTACGACGACGGGTTCGGCGACGGGTTCGGGCTCGGAGACCGGCGGCGCCGGCTGCCCGTCGGGCTGCGGGCACCCTTCGAGGGGCGCAGCTGGCGCGAGTTCGGATATGTGCTGCTGGGCCTGCCGATCGGCGTCCTGATGTTCACGTACGCCGTCACGATGCTGTCGCTCGGGGCGGGTCTGCTGGTGACGTTCCTCGGCATTCCGGTGCTGGCGGCCGGGCTGGCGGGCTGCCGGGGCTTCGGGGCGATGGAGCGGGCGCGGGCGCGCGGGCTGCTGGGCCTCGACGTCGCCGACCCCGAGCCGCTGCGGATGAAGAAGCCCGGCGTGATGGCCTGGATGGGGGCGGTGCTGAAGAGCGGCACGTCGTGGCGGACGTTGCTGTACGCGCTGCTGCAGTTCCCCTGGTCGGTGTTCTCGTTCGTGGTCGCCGTGAACTTCTGGGCGTACGGGTGGGCGCTGCTCACGTATCCGCTGTGGTTCTGGCTCTTCCCGATGTACGGCGGCCAGGGCGGGCTTCAGCTGTACGGCGACGGCAGCCACAGCATCTACCTGGACAACCCCTTCGAGATCACCGTCACCGCGCTGGTGGGGCTGCTGTTCACGCTGGCCACGCCGTGGATCGTACGAGCGCTGACGATGGTGGACCGGCTGATGGTGCACGGGCTGCTCGGGCCGTCGCGGCTGGCGACGCGGGTGGTGGAGCTGGAGTCGGACCGGGGGGTCGTGGTGGACACGGCGGCTGCGGACCTGCGGCGGATCGAGCGGGATCTGCACGACGGGGCACAGGCCCGTCTGGTGGCGTTGGCCATGGATCTGGGGCTGGCGAAGGAGAAGCTCACAGAGGATCCGGCGGCGGCCGCGCGGATGGTCGACGAGGCGCACGGCGAGGTGAAGACGGCCTTGCAGGAGCTGCGGGATCTTGCTCGCGGAATCCATCCGGCGGTGCTGACGGACCGGGGCCTGGACGCGGCGCTGTCGGCCGTTGCCTCGCGGTGCACCGTGCCGGTGCAGGTGGAGGTGGATCTGGCCGAGCGGCCGGCGCCGGCCATCGAGGGCATCGCCTACTTCACCGTCTCCGAGCTGCTGCAGAACATCAGCAAGCACGCGCGGGCCACGTGGGCGGCGGTGGATGTGTGGCGGGTGGAGAACCGGCTGATGGTGCAGGTCGTGGACAACGGCGTGGGCGGCGCGGACGTCACCGGCGGGTCCGGGCTCGGGGGGCTCACGGAGCGGTTGGACGCGGTGGACGGGATCCTGGTGGTCGACTCACCGGTGGGCGGTCCCACCCGGGTCACCGCGGAGTTGCCCTGGCGTGGCGAGCGGGCGTTGGGCTGACCACGGCCGCTTGCACGCCGCTCACACGCCGCTTGCACGCCGCTTGCACCCCCGCCAGAGAGCGCCCGGCGCCCTCTGGCGGTTCCGCCTGAACGCCCTCGCCTCCCCACCCACCCACTCCCCACCCATCCACCCATCCACCCAAAGATCAACAATCCGTCACCCCGTATGAGCAACCCGTGACCCGAGAGGCTCCGAGGGGCGGGAACCCGCCGCGCAGTGCACGTATTCGCGTTGATTCCTGTTGGTCAGGGGCGACCCGGTCCGAATGCTGGAATGCTGGACTACCGGCAGTTGAAGTCGGGCTGGGGGGCCGGAGATCGTGGAGGACAGGGTGCGCGTGGTCATCGCCGAGGATTCAGTACTGCTCAGGGAGGGACTGACCCGGCTGTTGACCGACCGAGGGCACGACGTGGTCGCCGGGGTCGGCGACGGGGAAGCGTTGATCAAGACCATCACCGAGCTGGACGCGCAGGGCGAGCTGCCCGACGTGGTGGTCGCCGACGTGCGGATGCCGCCGACGCACACCGACGAAGGGGTGCGGGCCGCGGTGCAGCTGCGCAAGGCACATCCGGGGCTCGGCGTGCTCGTGCTGTCGCAGTACGTGGAGGAGCGCTACGCCACCGAACTGCTGGCCGGTTCGAGTCATGGCGTCGGCTACCTGCTCAAGGACCGGGTCGCCGAGGTGCGCGAGTTCGTGGACGCGGTGGTGCGGGTGGCCCAGGGGGGTACGGCGCTGGACCCCGAGGTGGTCGCGCAGCTGCTCGGGCGCAGCCGTAAGCAGGACGTGCTGGCCGGGCTGACACCCCGGGAGCGGGAGGTGCTGGGGCTCATGGCGGAGGGGCGGACCAATTCGGCCATCGCGCGACAGCTCGTGGTCAGCGACGGTGCCGTCGAGAAGCACGTCAGCAACATCTTCCTGAAGCTCGGGCTGTCCCAGAGTGACGGGGATCACCGGCGTGTTCTTGCAGTCCTCACCTATCTGAACTCGTGACGGGCTGACACTGAGTCAATAGCAGCCTGGTCAACGAGTCATCAGCCGCCCGTCAGCGCGTCAGCAGCAGCCCATTCAGCCGTCAATCCAGCGTCCGTCCAGCCCTAGAACCGAAGAATTACGGGGAGCGTCTTCAAGGGAAGCGCCGGGGGGCGAGAAATCATGACAAGTCAGGGCGTCACATCGTCTCAAAACTGTGTCCATGATGCGAATGGCCACAGGAAGGCGACCCTAACCGACGTAGGGTTGATCCTGGGAGGGCCTGCGGGAGGGCCGGTCCCAGACAGCCGCCTCGAGGGAGGTCCAGTTCAGTGACCAGCCAGGTCAGCAGGACAGCGGAGCAGGCAGACGGAACCGTCGTCGGAGAGCAGCGGGGGCCGGGCGGAACAAAGGACGTACGAAGGCTGGACCGGGTGATCATCCGGTTCGCGGGAGACTCCGGTGACGGTATGCAGCTCACCGGCGACCGCTTCACCTCCGAGACCGCGTCCTTCGGCAATGATCTCTCCACCCTTCCCAACTTCCCGGCCGAGATCCGGGCGCCTGCCGGAACCCTGCCGGGCGTCTCGTCCTTCCAGCTGCACTTCGCCGACCACGACATCCTCACCCCGGGCGACGCGCCGAACGTGCTGGTCGCCATGAACCCCGCCGCCCTGAAGGCGAACCTCGCCGATGTGCCGCGCGGCGCGGAGATCATCGTCAACACGGACGAGTTCACCAAACGGGCGATGCAGAAGGTCGGATACGCCGCCTCCCCCCTGGATGACGGCTCGCTCGACGGCTACAGCCTGCATCCGGTGCCGCTGACGACCCTCACGGTCGAGGCGCTCAAGGAGTTCGACCTCAGCCGCAAGGAGGCCGAGCGCAGCAAGAACATGTTCGCGCTGGGGCTGCTGTCGTGGATGTACCACCGGCCCACCGAGGGGACCGAGAGGTTCCTGCGGGCCAAGTTCGCGAAGAAGCCCGAGATCGCCGAGGCGAACCTCGCCGCCTTCCGGGCCGGCTGGAACTTCGGCGAGACGACCGAGGACTTCGCGGTCTCCTACGAGGTCGCACCGGCCGCCACCGCCTTCCCGCCGGGGACCTACCGCAACATCTCCGGGAACCTCGCGTTGTCCTACGGGCTGATCGCCGCGTCTCGCCAGGCGGACCTGCCGTTGTTCCTGGGCTCGTACCCGATCACCCCGGCCTCGGACATCCTGCACGAGCTGTCGAAGCACAAGAACTTCGGCGTACGGACCTTCCAGGCCGAGGACGAGATCGCCGGCATCGGCGCGGCGCTGGGTGCGGCCTTCGGCGGCTCGCTCGGGGTGACGACGACCTCCGGCCCGGGGGTGGCGCTCAAGAGCGAGACCATCGGGCTCGCCGTCTCCCTGGAGCTGCCGCTCCTCGTCATCGACATCCAGCGCGGCGGCCCGTCCACCGGCCTGCCCACCAAGACCGAGCAGGCGGACCTGCTGCAGGCCATGTTCGGCCGCAACGGCGAGGCGCCCGTCCCGGTGATCGCGCCCAGGACGCCGGCCGACTGCTTCGAGGCGGCCGTGGAGGCGGCGCGGATCGCGCTGACGTACCGCACCCCGGTGATGCTGCTCTCCGACGGCTACCTGGCCAACGGCTCCGAGCCCTGGCGCATCCCTGAACTCGACGAACTCCCGGACCTGACCGTGCAGTTCGCGCAGGGACCGAACCACACCCTGGACGACGGCACCGAGGTCTTCTGGCCGTACAAGCGTGACCCGCAGACACTCGCCCGCCCCTGGGCCGTCCCCGGCACGCCCGGCCTGGAGCACCGCATCGGGGGCATCGAGAAGGAAGACGGCACCGGCAACATCTCGTACGCCCCCGCCAACCACGACTTCATGGTCCGCATCCGGCAGGCCAAGATCGACGGTATCGACGTACCGGATCTGGAGGTCGACGACCCGCACGAGGCGAGCACCCTGGTGCTCGGCTGGGGTTCGACGTACGGACCGATCACGGCGGCGGTACGGCGGCTGCGCGCGGCCGGTGAGTCCATCGCGCAGGCCCATCTGCGTCACCTCAACCCGTTCCCGAGGAATCTCGGCACGGTGTTGAAGCGTTACGACAAGGTGGTGATCCCCGAGATGAACCTCGGTCAGCTCGCCACGCTGATCCGGGCGAAGTACCTGGTGGACGCCCACTCGTACAACCAGGTGAACGGCATGCCGTTCAAGGCTGAGCAGCTCGCCACGGCTCTCAAGGAGGCCATCGATGGCTGAGACGTCCACGGAAGGCACGGGCACGATCGAGGCGCTCTCGCTCGTCCCCAAGGCCGAGGCCCGCCAGTCCATGAAGGACTTCAAGTCCGATCAGGAAGTGCGCTGGTGCCCCGGCTGCGGTGACTACGCGATCCTGGCGGCCGTCCAGGGCTTCATGCCGGAGCTGGGACTCGCCAAGGAGAACATCGTCTTCGTCTCCGGCATCGGCTGCTCGTCCCGCTTCCCGTACTACATGAACACGTACGGCATGCACTCCATCCACGGACGGGCCCCCGCCATCGCCACCGGACTCGCCGCCAGCCGGCGGGACCTGAGCGTCTGGGTGGTCACCGGTGACGGCGACGCGCTGTCCATCGGTGGCAACCACCTCATCCACGCCCTGCGCCGCAACGTCAACCTCAAGATCCTGCTGTTCAACAACCGGATCTACGGCCTCACCAAGGGCCAGTACTCCCCCACCTCGGAAGTCGGCAAGATCACCAAGTCGACGCCGATGGGCTCACTGGACGCGCCCTTCAACCCGGTGTCCCTGGCCCTCGGCGCGGAGGCGTCCTTCGTGGCCCGGACGATCGACTCGGACCGCAAGCACCTCACGTCGGTCCTGCGGGAGGCGGCCGCCCACACCGGCACCGCGCTGATCGAGATCTACCAGAACTGCAACATCTTCAACGACGGCGCGTTCGACGCCCTCAAGGACAAGCAGCAGGCCGAGGAGGCGGTGATCCGGCTGGAGCACGGGAAGCCAATCCGCTTCGGGGCGGACGGTTCGCGAGGTGTCGTACGGGACGCGGTGACCGGTGACCTGAAGGTGGTCGACGTGACCGCGGACAACGAGTCCCGGATTGTGGTCCACGACGCCCACTCCCCGTCGCCGACCACGGCCTTCGCGCTGTCCCGGCTGGCCGACCCGGACACCCTGCACCACACCCCGATCGGTGTGCTCCGGTCGGTGGACCGGCCGGTCTACGACACGCAGATGGCCGACCAGCTCGACACCGCGATCGAGCAGAACGGCAAGGGCGACCTGGCGGCGCTGCTGACGGGCGGGGACGCCTGGACGGTCGTCGGCTGACGGCCTGACACGGGGCCCTGACGAGGCATCCCGCACGGAAACCTGACACGGGACCCTGCGCGGAGACCCGACACGGAAAGGGCCCGGATGCATACGGCGCATCCGGGCCCTTCCGTCTCACGCGTCGGGAATGTCTCTCTTGGCTCGGAGGAGGGTGTCGCGGGTGATGACGACGATGCGCTCGTAGTCGGCGCGAGCGGCATCCGCCGGAAGCAGTGCGTCCAGTTCTTCGGTCCGGTCGGTTCCGATCACCGCGAAGGCACCGTCACTCAACTCGAAGAGATCCGGGCACGACTCGCCCGTCATGGATCCGCGCTGACGGGGCGTGTCCCCGAGGCGGCGAGTGATGTGGACGGACCGGAACTCATTGCTTGGCACTGAGGTGACCTCTTCCTTACCAGGCCCCAACTCTGGGCCCCTCAGCCCCAAACGAAAAGACGCTACCTCAAACACTGCCAGGTTCGTACGGTCACCCGGACGGGTCGGTATCCGGCCTCGGCCCCACGACCCACCACTCTTCCGGGCCCTCCCCGAGCTCCTCCATGATCACGTCGACCGCCCGGCCCACCCTCGCCTCAAGGCTCTGGTGCGGAACACTCCGACGGTGCTCGACCGTCGCCTCCCAGTACTCCTTGAACACCTCGTTCCGGGCGAGGATCCGCAGGTGGCCGATCAGTTCGTCCCAGTCGTAGGCACCGATGCGATGGCCGAGGACGATCGCGCCGTATTCACGGTTGGCGAACAACACCTGCCGTCGCTTGCCGTGCGACACGCTGTCCAGCGTGCTCATGGCCGACGCCAGCGCGGGATCCGCCATGGCGTGATCGACCTGCGCGGCGGTGATCCGGTGCAACTGGATCAGGTTGGCATGTCGGATCTCGTCGGTGAGCCGGGTGAGTTCGCCGAGGAGGTCCAGGGCCAGTTCCTCCTGGCGGCGCCGCCAGGCCTGACGGGGAAAGGGGACGCGGGTCCGACCGGCCCGGGGCCGTCCTGCAGAACCGATCCTTCGCGCGTCCGGATTCTGTGTGGCCAATGCGAACCCCCGAATAGGCGTCCGCGCACCGGTCGATGACCTCGTGGGCGGCACGAGGACCAGCGCGCGGTTGGGCACAGCGCCCGCCCCCAGGATGCCGGGCGGATCAAGACGGCGCGGGAGGCGGAGAGGGGGCGCATGGGTGGACGAACCGCTCATGTCAACCGACGCCCTGTCTTGTATGTGCCCTGCGAGCGCCTGCGCCACTCCTTCGCCGGAGGGCGTCGATGCCGGCCACCGGCGGATGCCGATGCTGCCACTGGAGGGCGTCGACGCTGCTCAGCCCCGCCCTTTCGCGGCGTCGTACACCTCGCGTGCCTTCTGCACCTCCCCCATCCGCCGCTCGGTCCATGTCGCCAGGGCCCGCACCTGCTGCGCCGCCTCCCGGCCCAGGTCGGTGAGGGAGTAGTCGACCCTCGGAGGGATCACCGGCTTGGCGTCGCGGTGCACCAGACCGTCGCGCTCCAGGGTCTGCAGGGTCTGCGTGAGCATCTTCTCGCTGACCCGGCCGATGGCCCGGCGCAGTTCGCTGAAGCGGTAGGGGCGGTCGAGGAGTTCGATCAGGACCAGCACGCCCCAGCGGCTGGTGAGGTGCTCCAGGACGAGGCGATGGGGGCACATCGCCTCGCCGGTGTCGTACTTCGCGCCACCTGCGGTCCCGCCGCCCACGGTACTTACTGTCATGCCAGTACCTTACTTCAAAGTGGGTACTTTCGAAGAGTTAGCGCACATCCTAAGGTAAGTGTCATACGCACCCCACAAGGAGTCATCAATCATGAGCATCGTCGTCACCGGCGCCACCGGACACCTCGGCCGCCACGTCGTTGAGCAGCTGCTGGAGAAGGTTCCGGCCGACCAGATCACCGCCGTCGTACGCGACGAGGCGAAGGCCGCCGGCTTCGCCTCGCGCGGCGTGAAGATCGCGGTCGCCGACTACAACACCCCCGAGACCTTCGGCAGCCTCTTCTCGGCCGGCGACAAGGTGCTGCTCATCTCCGGCAACGAGTTCGACAAGGGCCGCGTCGGCCAGCACACGGTGGTCATCGAGGCCGCGAAGGCCGCCGGTGTCGCCCTGCTCGCCTACACCAGCGCCCCCGGCACCCTGACCGCCGCGCTCGCCGACGACCACCGCGCCACCGAGGAGGTCCTCCTCGCCTCCGGCGTGCCCTACGCGCTGCTGCGCAACGGCTGGTACCACGAGAACTACACCGAGAACCTGGCCCCCGCGCTCGAGCACGGCGCCGTCGTCCAGGCGGCCGGCGAGGGCCGGGTCTCCTCCGCCTCGCGCGCCGACTACGCGGCCGCCGCCGTCGCCGTTCTGACCGGCGAGGGGCACGAGAACAAGACGTACGAGCTGGGCGGCGACGAGGCGTGGAGCTTCTCCGAGTACGCGGCCGAGCTCAGCAGGCAGACCGGCAAGGAGATCGCGTACAGCCCCGTCTCCGTCGAGGCCTTCACCGGGATCCTGGCCGGTGTCGGGCTGCCCGGTCCGCTCGCCGCGATCCTCGCGGGCGTGGACGCCTCCATCGAGAAGGGCGAGCTGGTCGTCTCCTCCGGCGACCTGTCCCGGCTGGCCGGCCGTCCGACCACGCCGCTCGCCGACGCGATCGCGGTGGCGGTCAAGGGCTGACGCTCCCTCCGGGCACACCGCCGCCTGTCATGACCGTATGGCGATACGGGCATGACAGGCGGGGGCGCTCGGCGTTACCTTCTGCCTGGCACGCATGCGCGACGAGGCGAGGAGGACCCCGTGACCGGGAAGGCGAGGGGCGAGCGGCACATAGGGCTGCTGAACGGCTTCGCGGCATACGGGATGTGGGGCCTCGTACCCCTCTTCTGGCCGCTGCTGAAGCCCGCCGGAGCGATCGAGATCCTCGCCCACCGGATGGCCTGGTCCCTCGTCTTCGTGGGCGTCGCACTCGTGGTGACACGGCGTTGGGCCTGGGCCGGCGAGTTGCTTCGGCAGCCGCGCAGGCTGGGGCTCGTCGCGGTCGCCGCGGCGGTCATCACCGTCAACTGGGGCGTGTACATCTGGTCCGTCAACAGCGGACACGTGGTCGAGGCCTCACTCGGGTACTTCATCAATCCGCTGGTCACCATCGCGATGGGCGTGCTGCTCCTGAAGGAACGGCTGCGGCCCGTGCAGTGGGTGGCGGTCGGAACCGGGTTCGCCGCGGTGGTCGTGCTCGCGGTGGGATACGGGCAGCCGCCGTGGATCTCGCTCACGCTCGCCTTCTCGTTCGCCACGTACGGGCTGGTGAAGAAGAAGGTCGGTCTCGGCGGGATCGAGTCGCTGGCCGCGGAGACCGCGATCCAGTTCCTGCCCGCGGTCGGCTACCTGCTGTGGCTGGCCTCGCGGGGTGAGTCGACCTTCACGACCGGCGGGGTGGGGCACGGGGCACTGCTCGCCGCGACCGGGGTGGTGACCGCGTTGCCGCTGGTCTGCTTCGGGGCGGCGGCGATCCGGGTGCCGTTGTCGACGCTGGGGTTGCTGCAGTATCTGGCGCCGGTGTTCCAGTTCGTGCTCGGGATTCTGTACTTCCATGAGGCGATGCCGGTGGAGCGGTGGGCCGGGTTCGCGCTGGTGTGGGTGGCGCTGTGCCTCCTGACGTGGGACGCGTGGCGCGCTGCGCGGAGGGTGCGGGCCGAGGTCAGGACGGAGCGGGTGGACACGGCGGCTGCGGCTGCGGTGGATGCCTGACGGGGGCCGCCCTCTTCGGGACAGGCGCTTCGGCCTGAACGACCGCGTCCTCGAACGCCGGACGGGCTGACTGATGCGGGTGGCGCTGAAAAATGGTGCCCGCCGGTTATAAGTGGTCCATGACACAGACTCCCGTGCACTGGAAGCTCGTCATCGACTCCGCCGATCCGCATGCGCAGGCCGAGTTCTGGAGCGCCGCGCTCCGGTACGAGGTCGAGGACAACAGCGCGCTGATCGAGCGGCTGCTGAAGCTCGGTGCCCTGCCCGCCGCGGCCACCCTCGACTTCCACGGCCGCCCGGCCTTCCGGGACCTGATCGCCGTACGGCATCCGGACGACCCGTACGACCAGGACAGCGGAACCGGTCTCGGGCGGCGGCTGCTGTTCCAACGGGTGCCGGAGGCGAAGACCGTGAAGAACCGGCTCCACCTCGATCTGCATCCCGGCGAGGGACGCCGGGACGGGGAGGTCGAACGGCTGGAGGGGCTCGGGGCGAGTGTGGTGCGCCGGGTCAAGGAGGCGGGCGGGGAGTGGGTGGTGATGGCGGATCCGGAAGGGAACGAGTTCTGCGTCCAGTAGGTGAGCGCAGGGCGTGCCCGACAAGGCGGCCGCACCGTCGGATGCTCCGTTATGCGAACCCCCTGTCCTGATAACGCTCTTGACTCATAGTTGGTCAAAGCTTCACCATCCGGGGACCCTGTTCAATCAAAGGACTTCGGAGCCCCCCACATGAAGCTCTCCGTTTCCGGGCGCGCGACGGCGGCCGTCACCGTTTCGGCTGTCATGCTCCTGACCGGTGGATCCATAGCCGGCGCGGCGCCCGCTGCGGCACCCGCACCGGCGGCCACCGCCGCGCCCGACATCTCCGTGGCCAACGTCAAGGCCCACCTCGACCAACTCCAGTCCATCGCCACCGCCAACGGCGGCAACCGCGCGCACGGCCGGGCCGGCTACAAGGCCTCGCTCGACTATGTGAAGGCCAAACTGGACGCGGCCGGATTCACCACCACCGTCCAGCAGTTCACGTCCTCGGGCCGTACCGGTTACAACCTGATCGCCGACTGGCCGGGCGGCGACACCGACCAGGTCGTCATGGCCGGGTCCCATCTGGACAGCGTCACCGCCGGGCCCGGCATCAACGACAACGGCTCCGGCTCGGCCGGCATCCTGGAGACCGCGCTCGCCGTGTCGCGGGCCGGCTACAAGCCCGCCAAGCACCTGCGGTTCGCCTGGTGGGGCGCGGAGGAGCTGGGCATGGTCGGCTCCCGCTACTACGTCAACAGCCTCTCCACCGCGAACCGTTCGAAGATCAGCGACTATCTGAACTTCGACATGATCGGCTCGCCCAACCCCGGCTACTTCGTCTACGACGACGACCCGGCCATCGAGAAGACGTTCAAGGACTACTTCACCGGCCTCGGCATCGCCACCGAGCCCGAGACCGAGGGCGACGGCCGCTCCGACCACGCGCCGTTCAAGGACGCGGGCGTTGCGGTGGGTGGGCTGTTCAGCGGCGCCGACTACGTCAAGACGGCGGCCCAGGCGGCCAAGTGGGGCGGCACGTCGGGGCGGGCCTTCGACCGCTGCTACCACGCGTCCTGCGACACCGCGTCCAACATCGACAGCACCGCGCTGGACCACAACAGCGACGCCATCGCGCACGCCCTGTGGGAGCTGTCTTCCTAGCGTCCGAGCAGCCGTTCAGCGCATCGGGCGCACGTCGATCCATCGGTCGCCCGGTCGGCTCACCGGGCGTCCGGTCAGCCGACCGAGCGTCTGCTCAACCCATTGGGCGTACGGTCAACCCATCGGCGGCTGGGCCGACTTGCGGGCGCGTTCCGTGAGCCGGCCCATGCGGGCGCGGGCCGACTCCAGCTGCTCGATGTCGTCGGCGGCCGGGCCGTCCTCGGCCGTGAGCTCGGTCCACAGGCCGATCAGATCGCGGCCGAGGTCCAGGCCCTGCTGCGGATCGCGCACGGCACGCCAGGCGGAGGCCGCGCTCTGGATGTTGCCGTAGGCCGCCTCCGTGTCCCGGCTGCCACGGCGGATCCGGGCGAGGTCGAGCGAGAGCCGGAAGGAACGGATCGGGTCACCCGCCAAGTAGGCGATGTACGCCGTGAGTTCACGTAGCCGCAGCACCTCGGTGTGCTCCGGTCCGAGCGCCGCCGACGCCTCCCCGACCGCGCTCTCGGCCAGTCCCGCCGCCGTCTCTATCCGTCCCGCCTTCACGGCCTCGTTGATCTGCGCCATCGGCTCCGCGAGGAAGTCGGGCGTGGTCGGCGGTTCGTCGCCGAGGACCGCCTCGGCCACGGCGTCGAAGCCGCGGGCCGGGGTGGGCTTGGGGTCGGGGTCGAGGGCCGGGTCCGAGGGGACGACGAGGAGAGAACCGGCCGAGCGGTCGCGTGGGGGTTCCCGGCGGGGTGCGGGTGCGTCCTCGGGTTCGAGGCCACGCTGCGGCACCATGTCCATCGGCGGGGGCGGGCCGAACTCGCCCATCGGCGCCGCGACCGTGCCGGGAGCCCTGTCCTCGGGCGGCTCCGGCAGAGCGCGCAGCGCGAACGTCTGCGCCGCCCCTCCCGCCGTGCCGTCCGACGGCTCCGGGACGGCCCTCAGGGGGAACGTCGGCACGTTCTCACCCAACGGCAGCGGCTCCGAGACCGCCCGCAGCGGGAAGGTCGGGGCGGTCTCCCGCACGGGTTCCTGCGTCGCCCGGAGGACATGCGTCGGCTTGTCACGCCGGGGCGGCTCCTCGGGCTGCCCCGGTTCCGCGGCAGCGGGGGCCTCCGACGGCTCGGTGGACGAAGCCACCGGCTCGGCGAGGGGCGCCTCCGGCACGGCGGGCGACGGGGCCGGCACCGACAGCGCGGGCGGCAGGGCCGGCGCCGGCGGCGGAGACGGCGGCAGTGACCGGGGAGGGGACGGTGCTGGTGGCGGGGACGGCACAGGAGGCAGGGCCGGCAGGCCCTTCGCCGCGTCCCGCGACTCTCCCGCAGGAGCAGTCATCCCTACGGGTTCCCCCGCGAAACTGCTGGCCCCGTCCGTGTCCACCCGAAGGTGTACGACGTAACCGATCCGCTCGTCGTGGACCGTGGCGTGGACGGGGTTGCCCGTGGCGAGAGCCACGCGCTGGAGGTGGTTCAGGACGGCCTGCTGGATCTCCTCGCCGGCGGCCGCGGCGACCGGCACACCGCCGACCCACGCGCCGACCACGCCAGCCGCGGGGACGCGGACGTCGATCGGTGCCGTCACGAGGGCCGCCGAGCCCACGGCGCGGTTCTGATCCCGCTTCTTCTCGCGGCTGAGTCGAGACATCGGTTCCCTCACTCGGATGCGTCGGGGAGTCGGCGGACAGCGCGTCCGGATTCCATGGTGCTCCCTCCCGCCGTCGGGTTTCCGCTCCCCCGGCGTCAAGCTCCGGCCTTGCACGTACTGTTGAGTAGTCTCTCCGGTCGCTCCCGGTTCTCACGTCACCGTGGCGTCACAGACTCGTCCCAGGAGATCGCTCCCCGTCGCGTGACCGAATCCGGGCCATGAGGATCGGTGGGCATGGCGAGGAAGGAGAGCGGGCATGCGCACGGACGTGCAGCAGGGACCGGAGATATGGATCCGCGGTCCGGTCACCGTACCGGAGCCGGGACACAGCGAGCCCGCCCATTCCGCCGCGACCGCCCGGCGCTACTCCTGGGTCGGCACACACGGCGGCGCCGGCGTCTCCACGCTCACCGCCGTCTACGGCGGCCACGACTGCGGCCGTGACTGGCCCGGCCCCGACGCCGCCCGGTCCGTCCTGCTCGTCGCCCGCACGCACGCCTCCGGACTGGCGGCCGTCCTGCGCGCCCTGGAGGTCTTCCGGCTCGGGGAGGCTCCGCCCGGGCTCGACCTCGACGCCGTCGTTCTCGTCGCGGACGCGCCGGGGCGGCTGCCTCGGCCCCTCGAGAAGCAGGTCCGGCTGATCGAGTCGCACATCGACGTGTACCGCGTGCCCTGGGTGTCCGACTGGCGTCTCGGCGACCTGAACGGGACACCGCCGCGCGAGACGGCGGCGCTGGCCCGCCTCACCGGGGCGACCACGCGGCACAGGTAGCCGGTCGGGAGCTGGTGCGCCGGCACCCTCCTGGACATATAGATGCGTACGCATATAATGCAGGTATCTGTAATTGCTCTGAGCCCATCGTGCTCATCACACCGATCACGTCGATCACGCCGATCATCTGGGGGACCTCATGACCCACCGCCGCTTCCTGTTCGTCCTGGGCAGCAGCCGCACCGACGGCAACACCGAACTGCTCGCCCGCCGGGCCGCCGAGCAGCTGCCGCGGGATGTCGAGCAGCAGTGGATCAGCCTTGCCGAGCAGCCACTGCCCGACTTCCTGGACCTGCGACGCGACAGCGACCATGTGCACCCGCCCACCGGAACCGCCCCGGCGCTGCTGCTCGACGCCACGCTGGCGGCCACCGACGTCGTGATCGCCTCGCCGCTGTACTGGTACTCGCTCTCCAGCCTCACCAAGCGCTACCTCGACTACTGGTCGGGCTGGCTGCGCACCCCCGGCATCGACTTCAAGACGACCATGGCCGGCCGCACGCTCTGGGGGGTCACCGCGCTCGCGGACCACGAGCCGACGGTCGCCGAACCGCTGGTCGGCGCGCTCAACCATTCGGCCGCCTATCTGGGGATGCGCTTCGGAGGGGTGCTCCTCGGCAACGGCAGCGGGCGCGGTGACGTACTGAACGACACCGACGCACTGGCCCGCGCCAAGACCTTCTTCACCCAGGAGGCGCCGCTCGCCCGCTTCCCGCACCAAGTCGGCTGAGCCCTATGCCGTGATGTCCTTCGTCGTGAACCGCGCCCAGGCCGCCGAGCCGAACACCGCCGCGTACAGAGCCTGCAGTTCGAGGTTCTTCACCAGGTCGTCCCAGTAGATCGGCTCGCGCATGAGGTCGGCGAAGGACAGCCAGTAGTGGGAGAAGAAGTACGGCTGTATCGCGTGGAGTTGGGGTATCTGGTCGAGGATCTGGACGGTGATCAGCAGTCCGACGGTGGTCGCCATCGCCGCGATGCCGCTGCCGGTCAGCGTCGAGACGAACAGGCCGAGTGCCGCGACGCCGATGAGGGACACGGCGACGATCAGGGCGATCAGCAGGGCTCTGGCCAGGCCCTCGCCGAAGCTGATCTGTGTGCCGGAGATGGTCGTCAGGTCGCCGAGCGGGAAGAGAACGGCTCCGACCGTCAGCGCCGACCCCGCGACCACGAGGGTGGCGACCAGGCAGAACGTCATCACCGTCGCGTACTTGGTGAGCAGTAGACGGGTGCGGCCGGCGGGGGCGACCAGGAGATAACGCAGGGTGCCCGAGTTCGACTCGCCGGCGATCGCGTCGCCCGCGATGACCCCGATCGCCATCGGCAGGAAGAACGGGAGCGTCGCGGCCAGCGCGGTGAAGACCAGGAACAGGCCGTTGTTGGTGATCTGCGAGATGAACGCGGGGCCTCCGCCGCCACCCCGGCCCCCGCCCGCGGACGAACCGTCGCTCGTCTCGATCTTGACGGCGATCCCGACCAGGATCGGTACGGCCGCCAGCACGGCCAGCAGCGCGAGCGTGCGCCAGCGCCGGAACGTGGTGAGCAGTTCGCTGCGCAGGAGCCCGAAGGTCCACAGCAGCCGTGGAGCGCGGATCGCCTCAGCCTGCGACATCGAAGCCCTCCCCCGTCAGTGCCACGAACGCGTCCTCCAGGGAGGCACGCTCCACACCGAAGCCGCGAACGCGGACACCGGCAGTCACCAGCGCGGCGTTCACCTCGGCGAGGTCGCCGTCCGGGGGCTCGGCGGTCACCCGGTCCTCGGCGTTGACGACATCGGCGGCGCCCTGCTCCTTCAGGACGCGGGCCGCGTCCACCGTGTCGGGGGTGGTGACGACCAGCCGGCCGCGCGCCCCCGCCGCCAGGTCGGCCACGGCGCCCTGGGTGATCAGGCGCCCCTGCGCCATCACCGCGGCATGGGTGCAGACCTGCTCGATCTCGTCGAGAAGGTGGGAGGAGAGGAAGACGGTCGTGCCGTCGGAGGCCAACTCCCTGACCAGGGAACGGATTTCGCGCATTCCCTGCGGGTCGAGCCCGTTGGTCGGCTCGTCGAGCACGAGCAGTTTGCGTGGCTGCAGCAGCGCGGCCGCGAGGCCGAGCCGCTGTTTCATGCCCAGCGAGTACGCCTTCGCCTTCTTGCCGGCCGCAGCCGTCAGGCCCACCCGCTCCAGCGCCGCCGTGACGCGGATGCGCCGGGTGCGCGGATCGGCGGTCGGGTCGGCGGCGTCGTAGCGAAGGAGGTTGTCGCGTCCGGAGAGGAAGCCGTACAGGGCGGGTCCCTCGATGAGGGCGCCGACGTGCGGGAGCACGGCGCGCGAGGCCCGTGGCATGGGCCGGCCGAGCACACGCGCCGTGCCCGAGGTGGGCTCGATGAGGCCCATCAGCATGCGGATGGTGGTGGTCTTGCCCGAGCCATTCGGACCGAGGAAGCCGAAGACGCTGCCCGCCGGGACGGTCAGGTCCAGGCCGTCGACGGCGAGCTGTCCGCCTCGGTAGCGCTTGGTGAGCGCCCGGGTGGCGATGACGCTGTCACCCGGCTCGCTCTGTTCCGGCTCCGCGGCGGACGGCTCGTCCATCGGCTCCCTCGATTCGTGCTCGTACGACCTCGTGCGGCGGTTACACACAGTGAGTACGAGTGGCCGCCGCGCAAGGTTCCCGGCTAGCCCGCGTTCGCCGCCTTCACCAGCGCGTCCTTGTTCACCGCGCCGACGTAGACCTTGCCGTCGTCGGTCATCAGGGCGTTGATCAGGCGGGTCTTGAAGACCGTGCCCGAGCCGAACTTGCCGGAGACCTTGTCGCCGAGCGAGTCCAGGAAGCCGCCGACGGCTCCGCCGCCGGCCTCGGAGCCGGAGGGCATGCCCTGGCCGCCGGTGTCGAAGGTGGCGATGGAGTTCCAGCCCTTGCCGATGACGTTCAGTCCGTCGAGACCCTTGGCGAGGCCCTCGTCCGGCTTCGGAGCCTTGTCGCTGCCCTTGCTCCCGTGCTCGGTCCGGCTTCCGTGCTCGGCCTTGCTCCGGTGCTCGGCCTGGTTGTCCTCGGTGACCTTCGCGCCCTTGGGCACGGTGAAGTCGAAGGTCGAGGCACTCGGCCTGGCGAAGCTGACCTGGGTGAAGCCGGCGTCGATGACCGCGGCGCCACCGCTCGACGGGGTCAGCGTGAACTTCAGCGGGAGCCCGGTCTTCGAGTCCACGGCCACGGTGATCTGACCGACCGTCGAACCGGACTGCTTCGGCTTGACGACCAGCCGGTACGCGTCACGGCCCGCGACCTGGGCGGTCCCCTCGACGGTCACCGACGTGGTGTCGTCGACCGACTTCAGGGCTTCCTCGGTGAGGTCCTTGGGCGTGGCGGGGACGTCTTCCTTCTGCTTCGCGCCCGCGCTGTCGGGAGAGGTCGCGTGGTAGACCTCGTTCGACTGGCTGTCGTAGCCCCAGACGTCCTTGCCGTTGTGGATGAGGCTGTACTCCGCCGCGTGCTCCAGCAGCGACACCTTCTGGCGGTCCGGGCCGTCGGCCGCGACACGCAGGGTGTGGGTACCGGTGGCGAGCTCCGTGAGCTTGGAGGACGGGTCGGCGGACGAGCCGTCACCCGACCCCGCGGCGCCGGACGCCAGGCTGTTTTCGAGACCACCGAGGTTCGGCAGTCCCAGGTCCGTGCTGATCTTCACCGTGCCGGACATCTGCTGCACGTCCGACTTGGCGATCTTGTCGATGAGTTGCTGTGCGCTGATCTTCGGCAGGTCGGGGTCGCCGGAGTTGGCGAGGGCCGGGACGAGGCCGATGGTCGCCGCCGCCACCCCCACCACCGCGACCGGGACCACGTACCGCGCGGCCTTGCGTCGGCCCGCGCGCAGGTCGTCGGCCTCCCCGGCGGTCGTACTGTCGTCGGATTCGTACGGTGCCATGTGTGCACTACCTCCGTCGTCGGCGGCGGCTTGTCCAACTCTCGTGCTCTTGTTGTCCACCCCGAGCCGCCATTCTCACCCGAATCGGTGAGGAGTGGTGTTTTCCGTGGTTTCCATCTCACCAAATCGGCCAGGAAGAAGCGTCAGACCCCGGAGGCAACTCCGCGTACTCCTGGGGTATGACACGAGAGGGCTGCGCCTCCCCCGACCCGTAGGGGTCACGAGGGAAGGCGCCGCCCTGGTGAGGTTGTGTCAACTACTCGATCAGCTCTGCAGGAACACGTAGTCCGCCTGGTAGGGGACGCCGACGATCGCGCCCGGTGAGCAGGAGCCGGACGGGGCGATTCCGCCGAGGGTGTTGAGCCGCAGGATCTCGGCGGTGTCCGCGAGCAGGCCGTGGTGCTTGCCGGACCGGGTGGCCTTGAGGTCGAGCTCGGGGATGTTGCCGTCCCCGTTCGGCGTCTTGGACAGCAGGGCCCCGGTCACCGCGCTGCCGTCCGGCGCGACCCACTGCGGCGTACCGGAGTTGGGCTTGACGAACGTGTGCCGGATGCCGCCGCCGAGCAGGGCGTTGACGTCCCGCTGGGCGAAGGCGTAGCCGCCGCCGTCGGCCGGCTTGCACTCGTAGATCTGCTTGCCCTTGACGACCGACGCCTGGAAGTTGTCCAGGGCGTGGCGGAAGTCGAAGGCGGCGACCGTGACCTTGTGGAGCTGGCCTCGGACGGCTCCGCCGGGGAACTCGGCGGTGTGCAGGTTGGCGTAGAAGGAACCGGGATCGGACGTGAGAGCGGCGAGCAGGTCGTGGTCCTCGACCTTGACGGTGCCGGTGACGCTGTGCCGCTTGCTCTTCTTCAGCAGGTCGGTGAAGTCGACCTTGACGCCACCGTTGGTCCCCTTGGCGCCCTGGTGGATGTGGAGCATGGTCGGCTTGCCGGTTCCGCGCCAGGTCACGGCCACGGACACCTTGTCGCCCTTCACCTTGATGAACTCCACCGCGGCACCGTCCTTGTCGCCGACGGCCGGACCGCCCGCGACGGGAACCTCGTCGGCTCCCCGCAGACTGGCGGCGAGGAGGGTCCCCCCGGTGCCGCCGGACACGGTCCCGCTCTGGGTCACCATGCTCTGGCCGCCCATGCCGCCGGAGTGGTCCGCGTGGTCGGCGCGGGTGCCTCCGGCTGCGAAGGCGGGAATCACCGCGGCGGCCACACCGCCGGCGGCAGCCACCGCGACAGCGGTGACGATCAGGCTCTTACGGCGCTTCGGGAACGTCGTGTTCATGCCCATGATGCTGTTTTCTCCCCGTAGACCGGCCGACACCCCCTGCGTCGACCTTCTGCGTATGACTACGGAAGCGATCTCAGTTTGGACTCAGTCCAGGCATGTGATGGGCGTCACATCGCCGTAGGCGCAGGTCAGTGGCGCGTTCAGACGCGGGCCGGTGGGGAGTTCAGCCGGCCCGGTGCACCACGGCGTCGCACATTTCCATCAGCGCGAGCCTCGCGCCGCACTCCGGCAGCGGAGCCAGCGCCGCCCGCGCCTCCTCGGCGTAGCGCACGGTGTCCCGGCGCGCCTGCTCCAGCGCGGGGTGCGCGCGAAGCGCCGTGAGCGCCTCCGCGAGCCGGGCGTCGTCGCCGAGGTCGGAGTCCAGCAGCTCGCACAGGGCGATGTCCTCGGCCAGCCCCAGCCGCGCCGCCCGCTCCCGCAGCCGCAGCACCGGCATCGTGGGGATCCCCTCGCGCAGATCGGTGCCCGGCGTCTTTCCGGACTCGCGCGAGTCCGAGGCGATGTCCAGCACGTCGTCCGCCAGCTGGAAGGCCACGCCGAGCCGCTCCCCGTACTGCGTCAGCACGTCCACGACCGTCTCGTCGGCGCCCGACATCATTGCGCCGAAGCGGCACGACACGGCCACCAGCGAGCCCGTCTTGCCCCCCAGCACGTCCAGGTAGTGATCGACCGGGTCCCGCCCGTCCTGCGGCCCCGCCGTCTCCAGGATCTGCCCGGTGACCAACCGCTCGAACGCCTCCGCCTGGACCCGGACCGCCTCGGGACCGAGGTCGGCCAGGATGTGCGAGGCGCGCGCGAACAGGAAATCGCCGGTGAGGACCGCGACCGAGTTGCCCCAGCGGGTGTTGGCGCTGTCCACACCGCGCCGCACCGCGGCCTCGTCCATCACGTCGTCGTGGTACAGCGTCGCCAGATGGGTCAGCTCCACCACCACGGCCGACGGCACGATCCCGGGGGCGTACGGATCACCGAACTGGGCGGCGAGCATCACGAGCAGCGGGCGGAAGCGCTTTCCACCCGCCCGCACCAGGTGCTGGGCGGCCTCCGTGATGAAGGGCACCTCACTCTTGGTGGCTTCGAGCAAACCTTCCTCGACGGCCGCCAATCCGGCCTGGACATCGGCTTCCAGAGCCTGGTCCCGCACGCTCAGCCCGAACGGCCCGACGACGGTCACGAGGGGTCTCCTGTCTGCTGGTGTCTGCTGGCGGTTACACGGTTTGTCGATAGGTCGCTGACATCACTCAAGTCAGCGTATCCGGTCACCTTTCGATCACCGATGCCACCCACCCGTCCACCACGGGCGGTATCGGATCACGACCGGTATGTTTTTGATCACCTGATATGAGCGGATATCTATCGACTTCCCCATCACCTTGCCTGTCGCCCTACCTGTCGCCCTACCTGTCGCCCCACCCGTCGCCCTACCCGTCGCCTTGCCTGTCGGCGCCTCCGCCCGCTCCGAGGCAGGCAGCAGTCTGCGCCCCGGACGGAGACAGGCGCCGCATCCGGCAGCGGGCAGTCCCCCTGACGGCGACCACGCCCCCTTCGGCCGACCGGGGGGTCTGCGCTCACCCTTTCCCGCCGTGCGGCGACTACTCCATGGGAGTGGGCACGTCGGCATCTCCTGGGGCGGCTTCCACTCCCTCCAGATCGCGACCCGCCCGCCCGAGCCGCTCAAGCGGTCGTCACGGTGTGCTCGACGGACGACTGCCATGACAACGACGCGCACCACAGGGGAGGTTCCGCCCTCGCGGTGGACATGCACGCACGGGCGGCCGCCACGCTCGTCCGCCGCCCCCGGATCCCCGGTGGACCACCTGCGCCAGGGAGTCCCTTTCACCCCTAATGGGGTGGTGTACGCCGAAGATGGAGACGTAATCTTCCATCGAAGCTGGGGGAAGCGAACCCCACGGACAGTTGATTGACTACGAGTTGGGCCCATTGCCCGATTTGCCACTGTTACGGGAGCCAGTGAGTTGGGTCACGCCGTCGCGCAGGTCGACGGCCGTCCGACTTCTGTCGATTTCGCTGCGCCCGTACGCAAGTTGAGGGTTGGCAACCGCAAAGGATCAAGCGACCCATATGCCTCAGACCAAGGTCAATAGGCGTGATCTCTGAATTCGGCACTTGTTCCGGACATGTGCTCTCGCATACGTTCCCGGCCTGTCGGGCGGAACGCCGAATCCTGCCGCCGCCTGGACACGACCCATCGACGAACTCACTCGCACGGCAGGAGCGGGGGAACCAGGTAAGCCGCCGGACCGGGCACCGTCCCGGACCGGCTAGGGGTGAAGTCGCGACGCCGCAGGGCGGCGCGGCCGGGCAGCTCCCGCCCGAACCCGACAGCTCACCTCGTAGGCGCCGGAGAGGAACCCCGCCATGCCTGCTGCCGCTCAGCACCGCCGCACCAAGAACTCCCGCCTCGCCCGCAAGCTCGCCGTCATCGGCACGGGCGCCGCCGTTCTCGCCCTCCCGATCATCGGCGCGACCAGCGCCTCCGCGGCCACCCCGACCGTGGCCACCGCCAAGTCCCTGGGCTACGCCGACAACCTCGACGGCTGGATCCGGGCATCCCTGCAGGTGATGGCGCAGAACGGCATCCCCGGGACGTACGACGGCATTTACCGCAACGTCATCCGCGAGTCCTCGGGCAACCCGGCCGCCATCAACCTCTGGGACTCGAACGCGGTCGCCGGAACCCCGTCCAAGGGGCTGCTGCAGGTCATCGACCCGACGTTCCTCGCCTACCACGTGCCCGGCACCTTGTACGACCCCTACGACCCGGTCGCGAACATCACCGCCGCCTGCAAGTACGCGGCCGCGCGGTACGGGTCGATCGACAACGTGTTCGGCGCGTACTGAGCCGTATCACTCGCTCGGGAAGAGTCTTTCGAGGACGACGGCGATGCCGTCGTCCTCGTTCGACGTGGTGATCTCGTCGGCCACCGCCTTGAGTTCGGGATGGGCGTTGGCCATGGCGACGCCGTGGGCGGCCCAGTCGAACATCGGGATGTCGTTGGGCATGTCGCCGAAGGCGATCGTCTGTTCCGGTCCGAGTCCCAGGTGCGCGGCGGCCAGCGCGAGACCCGTCGCCTTGGTGATGCCGCATGGCTGGAGTTCGACGGTCCCGGGTCCGGACATGGTGACGGTGGCCAGCGAACCGACCACCGAGCGCGCCGTCGACGCCAACTCGTCGTCGGACAGGTCAGGATGGCGCAGCAGCACCTTGCTGATGGGCTCGCACCACAGGTCGTCGCGCCGGTCGACCCGCACGGCCGGCAGGGTCGGGTGCGGCATCAGATAGCCCGGTTCGATGAGCGTGAGTCCCTCCACTCCGTCCTGGTCGACGGCCGCGTACACCTGGCCCACCTCTGCCTCGATCTTGCCGAGGGCGGTCTCGGCCAGCTCCCGGTCCAGCGTGACGGACCACAGCAGACGGTTCGCGCCGGCGTCGTACACCTGCGCGCCCTGTCCGCACACCGCGAGCCCCCTGCTGCCCAGGGCGTCCAGGAGCGGCCGCACTCTGGGCGCCGGCCGGCCCGTCACGACGAGGTGACGGGCGCCGGCACCGGCCACCCGCGCGAGCGCTGCGAGAGACCGGTCGGACAGCGTGTCGTCGCCACGGAGCAGCGTGCCGTCCAGGTCGGTGGCGATGAGTGCATATGCGGTGGGTGCGGCCATGATCAGAGAATACGGACCAGACGCCCCACCGACTCATCGCGAACCGGACGATGGCGATGTGCACCGCCGCTCCTTGGTCAACTCCCCTGGTCCTGTGGGCCCTTCATCGCCCGGTGGCGTGCGCGGCGCCCGTCTACCCGTGCGCTGCGGCCAAGTGTGCGGCGAGCCTCGGAGAGGCGAACTCCGTGCCGCACACGAAGCGCATCACGGGGCCGTACGACGACGCGGCCGGCAGGCCCGTGAAGTACAGGCCCGGGACCGAGGAGACGTACCCCGCGCCCAGTTTGGGCGCGCCCCGGCTCACCGCCAGACGTGTGCGCAGTCCGTGGCCGAGGAAGTCCATCGCGGCGATGTCCACGCGGTATCCGGTGGCCGCGATGACGTGGTCCGCGGACAGCTTCTGGAGGCCACCGGCGTGCGTACGGACCGTCAGGGTCGGGCCGCCGTCGGTCGCGTCCGTGCGCACGATCCGGTCGACCTCGCTGACCTGCACCTTCCCCTCGAAGCGGTCGCGAAGCCACCAGGCGCCGAGCGGGCCGAGGACGCGGCGCACCAGATAGTGGCGGGCCTCGGCCGGGAGGTAGCGGTAGGGGTGCGGGTAGTAGCTGAGGGCCCACAGGGACCAGGCGCGGCCGAAGGGCGACTCGGGGCGCAGCTTCGGCTGCTTCCACGGCGGCGCCCCGAAGGCGACCCTGCCGCGGCCGCGGGACACCACCCTGACCTGCGCGCCCGCCTCCGCCGCCAGCGCCGCCGTCTCCAGCGCGGACTGGCCGGCGCCGACGACGATCAGGTCCTTGCCGGCGTAGCGCGTGAGGTCGTGCTGCTGGGAGCTGTGGGAGACCGGGCCCGTGGGCGTGGGCCCGTCCGGCGCGGCCGAGGCGAGCTCGGCCGGCAGGCGCTCCAGGCCGGACAGGCCGGTCGCCACGACGACCGCGCGGGCGGTGAACAACTCGCCCGAGTCCAGCTTCAGTTCGAAGCCGCCGCTCTTGTTCCGCTCCACCGACACGACCCGCACCTGCTCCAGCTCGGGCACCAGCTTCTGCCGGAACCACTCGCCGTAGGCGATGAACGTCTCGACCGGGATGATGTCCTCATCCGTCACGAGCCGCTTGATGCCGGCGGCGTCGCAGTAGTCGACGAGGTTGTGCCCCTGCTGCGGGGCGTCGAAATTGGATGCGGCCGGAGTCGACTTCAGGAGCATTCCGACGGGCATGTGGTCGCGCCAGCTGACCATGGGGTCGCCGAAGACGCGGACAGGGATGCCACGCGCTCGCAGATGGGCGGCGGTCGACAGGCCGAAGGGCCCGGCGCCGATGACTGCAACCGGTTGAATCACGAAGTCCCTCCCCAGGACAATTACTTCGTCACTTCGTGTCCGGCTCTCGCAGCTGGTACTGCTGCTAGCTGCTCGAACTGGTGCTGCTGCCACGGCGGTTGGTCCGCCACAGTTGGTACAGGTGCTTCGCGCCAGGCCGCACGAAGCGCGCGAGCATCGTGACGAAAGGCAGCGGGTCGTCACCCGCGAGCCAGGCCAGCTCCGTCCCGCTCGCGCGCGCCGGTGCGTGCGGCGTCGTATAGCCGCTGCGGCGGTAGGCGAGCAGGGCGGGCAGGTCGATGTTCTCCACGATGTACCGGTGGCCGGCCCGCTGTTCCCCCTCCGGGACGGGGCGTCCGGTCAGATCCAGATGCATGGCGCGGACGACGTCCACCCCCGACTCGTTCTCGAAGAGCCGGAACTGGGCGCCCATGCGCGGGTTGAAGTCGAGGAGTTTGTACAGTCCGTCGCGCCGGTCGAAGCGCAGGTCGAGGTCGATGATGCCGGTGAAGCCGATCTGTTTGATGAAACGCGCGGCGAGGTCCGCGAGTTCCGGATTGTCGACGACGTACGCGTTCGCCGTCATGCCCGCGTGCGGTGGCCAGGAGCGCACCTTGACTCCGGTGAACATGGCGAGCGGGGTCGAGTCCTGGTCGAAGTAGGCGTGCACGATCCAGTCCTCGGCGTCCTCCCGCGGCAGGTACTCCTGGAGGATCACCCCGGGGTGCTCGCCCCAGTCCCGGGCGAGGCTGAGCAGGCCCTCTCGGGTGGCGATCCTCGTCGTGCCGTTCACCGCGGGCTGCTTGCGCCGCATGAACGCCTCGCGGTTCTTGGCCACCATCGGGAAGCGGGCCTTGTCGGCGAAGGCCACGATGTCGTCGTAGGACTGCGGGAACGCGGCGGTCGGGCTCGGGATGCCGTGTTCCACGCACAGTTCGTGCAGGCCCTGCTTGCTGGCGAGGCGGCGCGGCAGGGCCGGTTCGACGCGCGGGAAAAGGAAGAAGCTCTTGAGCGCGTCCTGGTTCTCGGCGATCAGGACGGCTGCCTCCTCGTCCGTGGGGACGAGGACGGTGGGACGGCCGATGCGGCGGCCGACGCGCAGCAGGCCTTCCACCAGGTGGTCGGGATTCTCGGTGCCGGTGGTCGGCCAGACGAAGGCCTTCTTGAGATAGCGGGAGGAGGCGGCGGGCGTGTAGCGGTCCTCCGTGATTGCATACATCGGCACGCCCAGGCGGCCCAGGCTGCGGATCGCGCCGACGCCGCCGTGGTGCAGCGGATAGTCGCCGAACTTGACGATCAGGCCGGGCACATCACGGTCGGCCTCAAAAGGCACACTCCTGCTGCTCCTGGCCACGGGTCCCCCCACGCGTCCCCCCTACGGACCGGACCCACCCCGTCCGTGTCCCCCAAAGGACGCTAAGCCGGAATTGGGGTCTCCGACAAGGCCAATTCGGACATTGCAAACTCTTTAGACACTGCCCAAGAGAGGCAACTCAGCCGTAACGTGTGGCACGACCAGCAGGAACACACGAGAGTGAGGCAGCACCCCATGCCCCCCTTCGATGTACCCGAAGGTGACCCCTTCGGTCCGCACAACCTTCCGTACGGCGTGTTCTCCCCCGCCGGTTCGACGCAGCGGACCGTCGGAGTCCGGCTCGGTGACCAGGTCCTCGACGCGGGCGCGGCGGCGCAGGCGCTCAGCTCGCCGTACGCCACCCTGCTCGCGCGCCCCTCGCTGAACCCGCTTCTCGCAGCGGGCCGCACCGCCTGGTCGGACGTGCGGCGCGCGCTGACGGCGTGGGTCACGGTGCCGGCGCATCAGGGGGCGATCGGATCCTTCCTGCACCCGCTGTCGTCGGTGACGCTCCATCTTCCGTTCGAGGTCGCGGACTACGTCGACTTCTACGCCTCCGAGAACCATGCGCGAAACGTCGGCCAGATCTTCCGCCCGGACGCGGCGGACTCGCTGACACCGAACTGGAAGCACCTCCCGATCGGTTACCACGGGCGCTCGGGGACGGTGGTGGTCTCGGGCACGGACGTCGTACGGCCGTCCGGGCAGCGCAAGGCTCCGGCCGACGCGGCTCCCGTCTTCGGGCCGTCCGTCCGCCTGGACATCGAGGCCGAGGTCGGCTTCGTGGTGGGCGCGCCCTCGGAGCACGGGACGCCGGTGGCGCTCGGCGACTTCCGGGAGCACGTGTTCGGGCTGTGCCTGCTCAACGACTGGTCCGCGCGCGACATCCAGGCCTGGGAGTACGTCCCCCTCGGACCGTTCCTCGGCAAGTCCTTCGCCACGTCGGTGTCCGCGTGGATCACCCCGCTGGACGCCCTGGAGGACGCGCGCGTGGCACCGCCGGAGCGGACGCATGCGCTGCTGCCCTATCTGGACGACACGGACGGCTCGGGCACCTCGGGTGACGGGCCCGGCGGCTACGACCTGCGGATCTCCGTCGCGATCAACGGCCATGTCGTCTCCGAGCCGCCCTTCTCCACCATGTACTGGACGGCGGCGCAGCAGCTGGCCCACATGACGGTGAACGGCGCCTCGCTGCGGACCGGCGACCTGTACGGCTCGGGCACGGTGAGCGGCCCGGAGCTGTCGCAGCGCGGGTCCCTGCTGGAGCTGACCTGGAACGGACGGGATCCGCTGGAACTTCCCGACGGCAAGCGGACGTTCCTGGAGGACGGGGACGTGGTCACGCTCTCGGCGTGGGCGCCCGGGCCGGACGGGACCCAGGTCGGACTGGGCGAGGTGAGCGGCCGGATCGTGACAGGCGGGGTGGAGTGAGCGGGAGTCGCGGGGTGTGGAGTGGGAGTCGCGGGGTGTGACGACGACCGCGCGGGACGTACGGGGCGGTCCGTGCGGGACGTACACGATGACAGTGTGGGACGTACGTGATGGCCGTCAGCCCCTGACTCACGCGCCGTTCGCCGTCATACTGGCGGGCGGGGTCCCGCGCGCCGAGCCGCGTCGTCCCACCGCCCCGCCCCTTCCTCACCAGGATCAGGAGACCGTGGCATGACCGTCTGTCTGCTCCTGCTGAGCGTCGCCGCCGTGATGGCCGCCGTGCCGGTTCCGCGTGCGCTGGTGCGGGCGGCGTGGCCCGAGCGGGAGCCCGTGGTCGCGCTGTGGGTGTGGCAGTGCCTGGTCGCCACCGTGCTGCTGTGCTGTCTGACGGCGCTCGTGCTGGGCGCGGCCGCCGTCTTCCACACCTTCCGCGACCACGTCTTCGCGCCGGCGCCCCCGGCCGTGGCCGCGGCGTACGACCTGACGGCCGCCCCGGCCTGGGCCGTCGCCCTCACCCTGCTGCTGGCCTGCGGTGCCGGCTGGACCACGGCGATGCTCGCGCGTGAACTCGTCGACGCTCGCAGGCGCCGCGGCCAGGCCCGTGCGCACCTGCGTGAACGCGCCCCCGAGCTGCCCGCCGGGCTGGAGGAGACGGCGCGCGGCCCGCTGCTGGTGCTGGAGGACGAGTACCCCGACGCCTGGTGGATGCCGGGCCATCCGCCCCAACTGGTCGTCACGACGGGTGCCCTGCACCGGCTCACCGACCACCAGCTCAACGCCGTCCTCACCCATGAGCGCGACCACGCCCGCGCCCACCACGACTGGCTCCTGCACCTGTCGACCGCCCTGGCCACCGGGTTTCCCCGGGTGCCGCTGTTCGCCCACTTCTGCGACCAGACACACCGGCTGGTGGAACTGGCCGCGGACGACACGGCGTCGCGCCGCTGCGGACACCTCACCACGGCGCTCGCCCTGATCGAGCTGAACCAGCACCGCGGTGTACTGTCCTGCGCCTCCAGCCACCGCCTCCTCGGCGAACGCGTCGACCGTCTCCTCGAACCGCCCCCGCGCCTGGGCCGCCGACACCGTGCCCTCACGACGACGGCGGCGGCGCTGGTGCCACTGCTGCCGCTGCTGATCGCGTTCGCTCCGGGGCTGACGGCGCTGGGGTGACCGCCCTCCCCCGGACACCGGGGTTGTGGCAGATCTTACATCGGCGCAACTGTTTCCCCAGGTCAGCGAGTTGTCTGACGCCTTCACAGGTGGCGCAACATTCCCGCAACACCGCCTTCCCTACCAGGTCGCTATGGTTCGAAACATGCCACCCAGCGACCGCATCCGAGACCACGCCGGCCAGGGCGCGACCACCGTCGCCGCCCACCGTGCGCGGCGCCGGTTGCGGGCCGACCAGGCCAGGCAGCTCGCCGACCTGCTGCGCCATCAGCTCCTGGCCGGCGGGTTCCCGGACGGCACACTCCCCCACGAGACGATCCTCGCCACGGACTACCGCGCCACCCGCAACACCGTCCGTCAGGCCCTGGACCTGCTCAGGGCCGAAGGCCTCGTGGACCGGCTCCCCGGAGTCGGCACGGTGGTCGTCGCCCAGAAGTACCCGCACGGCCTCGACCGGCTGATGGGCCTCGCGGAAACCCTCCGCGAGCACGGCCGGGTCACCAACGAGGTCCGCACCATGGGCCCCGCCCCGGCACCGGCCCCGGTCGCCGACCGCCTGCACGTCCAGCCCGGCACCGACGTCCTCTACATCGAACGCCTGCGCCGCCTGAACGGCCTCCCCCTCTCCCTCGACCTCACCTACATCCCGCTCGACATCGGCACCTCCCTGCTCGGTGCCGACCTGGAGAACACCGACGTCTTCCGCCTCCTGGAGACGATCACCGGCCAGGGACTCGGCCACGCCGAGATCACCCTGGAAGCGGTGAACGCGGACACCCATTCCGCCGCCGTGCTCGAAGCCCCGCACGGTGCGGCCGTCCTCATGCTGGAACGGCTCACGCACCTCGCCGACGGCCGCCCGGTGGACCTGGAGTTCATCCGCTTCCGCGGCGACCGCATCACCATGAGCGGCCTGCTGCACCGCGTCCTCTAGCCCCCTTATCTGACCCGTTTCCTGGAGACAGCCATGCCTTTGGCGCCCCAGCGGGCCGACGTGCCCGTGACCATCGACGAGTCGAAGTGCATCGACGGCTGCACCCTCTGCGTGGACATGTGCCCGCTGGACTCCCTCGCCATCGACGACAGCAGCGGCAAGGCCTACATGCACGTCGACGAGTGCTGGTACTGCGGCCCGTGCGCGGCCCGCTGTCCCACCGGAGCCGTGACGGTCAACATGCCCTATCTGCTCCGGTGAGAGGCCCGAACCCGATGTCCCGCACCTCTGTGAAACGCACGACGGTGGCCGTGTCCACCGCCGCTCTCCTCCTTGCGCTGAGCGCCTGCGGCGGCAGCGCCGAGGCGGGTGACGGCAAGAACGTCACCATCACCGTCGGCTACCAGTCGAAGACCATCAACACGGTCACGGCCGGCACCCTCCTGCGCTCCCTCGGCTACTTCGAGAAGGACCTCAACGCCCTCCACGACGGCCACACCTACAAGGTCGACTGGCAGGACTACGCCACCGGCGCCCCCATCACCGCGCAGATGACCGCGGGGAAGATCGACATCGGTTCGATGGGCGACTTCCCGCTGCTCATCAACGCCGCCCGGGGCAAGCAGCTCGGCAAGCCCACCCACCTGGTCTCCGTCACCGGCTACAACCTCCGCGGCGGTCTCAACACGATCGTCACCTCCCCCGACTCGAAGCTGGCCTCCCTCGGCGACCTGAAGGGCAAGAAGGTCTCCACGAGCATCGGCTCGGCCGCCGACGGCACCCTCGTACGGGCCCTGCAGCGCGCCGGCATCGACCCCGAGAAGGGCATCGAGAAGCTCAACCAGCAGCCCGCGGTGGGTGCTTCGGCCCTGTCGGCGGGCAGCGCGGACGCGCTGTCCCAGTTCGTCGCCTGGCCGGGCCTGCTCACCTTCCAGGGCAAGGCGAAGGCGCTGTACGACGGCGCCCAGCTGAACCTCCCCACCTTCCACGGTGTCACCGCCCGCGAGGACTTCGCGAAGCAGCGGCCGGCCGTACTGGAGGCCTTCCTCAAGGCCCAGTCGGAGGCCACGGACTACCTCAACGCCCATCCGGTCGCCGCCGCCGATTCGGTCGCCAAGGCCACCGGCCTGCCCGCCGAGGTCGTCTACCTCTACAACGGCGCCCACGGCATCTCCACCTTCGACCCGGCGGTCAAGCCACAGCTCGTCTCCGCGCTGAAGCAGGACGTCTCCGTGCTGAAGGCGGCGAAGCTGACCGGCGACATCGACGTGGACTCCTTCGTCGACGACCAGTACGTGAAGAAGGCCCTCGGCACCGCCTACACCTCGCGGCTCACCTCGAAGCCGCCCGCCGCCGCGAGCGAGGTGTGGCCCAAGGGCTCCGAGAAGACGATCGGCTTCAAGTCCCCTGCCGCGCTGCTGGGTTACGTCGCCCAGCACAAGGACGGTATCCGCGCCGCGTACGTCCCCGACGCCACCACCGGCACCCTCTGGTTCGCCGACAAGGCGGTCTGGGTGGCCGACGGCGACCAGCTCCTCCCCTTCGTGGCGCCGGCCACCGCGAAGGCGTACGTCGCCGCGCACGGGGGCGCCCGAGTCATCACGTACGCCGACGCGCTGGGGCGGGCGTCGTGAGCCCGCAACCGCGGGGGCGGGGCAGGTTCGCGCTCCGCTATCCGCGGCGAGCGGGCCGCTTCGCCCTGCGGCTCGCCTCGCTAGCGGCCGCCCTCGGCGCCTGGCAGCTGCTGGCCGGCCTGAAGATCGACCTGTGGCTGCGCTTCTCGCAGTTCCCCACGGTCGTCGACGTGGCCCACGCCTTCGCCGACCGGCTGTCCGGGCCCGACTACTGGACGGACCTCACCGACAGCCTCACCCGCATCCTCACCGGGTTCCTGCTCGCCGCCTTCCTGGGCGTGGCGACGGGCGTGCTCGTGGCGCGCTCCCGTCTCGCCGAGGACCTGCTCGGCCCGGTCCTGGAGGTGATCCGCCCGATCCCGGCGATCGCCCTCGTCCCGGTCGCGATCCTTCTGTTCCCGTCCAACGAACAGGGCATCGTCTTCATCACCTGCACCGCCGCCTTCTTCCCGGTCCTGGTCTCCACCCGGCACGCGGTCCGCGCGCTGACGCCGGTGTGGGAGGAGGCCGTGCGCACCATGGGCGGCGGCCGGTGGCGGGTCCTCGGCTCGGTCATCCTGCCGGGCGCGCTGCCCGGCATCTTCGGCGGCCTGTCCGTCGGCATCGGCGTCTCGTGGATCTGCGTGATCTCCGCCGAGATGATCTCCGGCCAGTACGGCGTCGGCTACCGCACCTGGCAGGACTACACCGTCGTCAACTACGCGGGCGTGTTCGTCGGCATGGTCACGATCGGCGTGCTCGGCTGGCTCACCTCCACGGCCGTGGAACTCCTCGGCCGCAGGCTGACGCGCTGGCTGCCCCGCACGTCGTACGTCCCCGCCGGCAGGCCCCGGCCGGCCCGCGCGGCCGCCCCGGCGGCCCCCGCCTCCGCGCCCACCCGGACCAAGACCGACCCGTCGACCGAGGAGGCACGCGATGAGCACCTCGTCTGACACCGAAGTGACCGCCGCCCCGCGCACCGACACACAGGCGCAGACGCCGCCGGCGGTACGGGGCACACGGCTCACCCTTGGCCGCGCCGCGCTCGGCCGCCCCGACGCCCCGGTCCTGGCGGACGTCGACCTGGATGTCGCACCCGGCGAGATCCTCACCGTCGTAGGACCCTCCGGCTGCGGCAAATCGACCCTGCTGCGCACCCTGGCCGGCCTGCTGACGCCGTTGGCCGGGGAGATCACCCAGGACGGAAGCCCGCTGACGGGCCCTTCCGCCGAACGCGCCCTGATCTTCCAGGAGGACGCCCTCCTGCCCTGGCGCACCCTGCGCGCCAACGTCGAACTGCCGCTCGCCATCAGGGGTTTGTCGCGCACCGAGCGCCGCGCCCAGGCCGAGTCCTGGCTGGGCCGGGTCGGACTCGCCGACCACGCACGGCACCTGCCGCACCGCGTCTCCGGCGGACAGCGCCAGCGCGCCCAGCTGGCCCGCGCCCTCGCGGGGGCGCCCCGCGCCGTCCTCATGGACGAACCCTTCGGCGCGCTCGACGCCCAGACCCGCGCCGGCATGCAGGACCTGCTGGTGGAGGTGCTCCAGGGCACGGGCGCGACCGTCGTCTTCGTCACCCACGACGTCGACGAGGCCCTGTTTCTCGGCGACCGTGTGGCGCTCCTCGGCAACGGCCGGCTGACCGCCGTACGCGACGTGCCGCGCCCGCGCGACCGTACGGCGCACGACGACCCCGCGCGCGTGGCGCTGCGGCGCGACGTCCTCTCCTCACTCGGTACCTGAAAGGCCCCCCGGTGACCACCCCCGTGAACACGCCCCTGGAGATCCCCGCGCTCACCGACGCCGAGGAGATCCGCTGCGACGTCCTCGTCATCGGCGGCGGCACCGCCGGCACCATGGCCGCGCTGACCGCCGCCGAGCACGGCGCGAACGTGCTCCTCCTGGAGAAGGCCCACGTCCGCCACTCCGGCGCGCTCGCCATGGGCATGGACGGCGTCAACAACGCGGTCATCCCCGGCCGCGCCGAACCCGACGACTACGTCGCCGAGATCACCCGCGCCAACGACGGCATCGTCGACCAGTCCACCGTCCGCCAGACCGCCACCCGCGGCTTCGGCATGGTGCAGCGCCTCGAGTCGTACGGCGTGAAGTTCGAGAAGGACGAGCACGGCGACTACGCGGTCCGCCAGGTCCACCGCTCCGGCTCCTACGTGCTGCCGATGCCGGAGGGCAAGGATGTCAAGAAGGTCCTGTACCGGCAGCTGCGGCGGCGCGAGATGCGGGAGAAGATCCGCATCGAGAACCGGGTGATGCCGGTACGGGTGCTGACCGCCGAGGGGCGGGCCGTGGGGGCGGTCGGCTTCAACACGCGCACCGGCGCGTTCGTCACCGTCCGCGCCGGAGCCGTGATCCTGGCGACGGGCGCCTGCGGCCGCCTGGGTCTCCCCGCCTCTGGCTACCTCTACGGCACGTACGAGAACCCGACCAACGCGGGTGACGGCTACTCGATGGCGTATCACGCGGGCGCCGAGCTGACCGGCATCGAGTGCTTCCAGATCAACCCGCTGATCAAGGACTACAACGGCCCCGCCTGCGCCTACGTCGCCAACCCCTTCGGCGGCTACCAGGTCAACCGCCATGGCGAACGCTTCGTCGACTCCGACTACTGGTCGGGGCAGATGATGGCCGAGTTCGCGGCGGAGGTCGCGAGCGACCGCGGCCCCGTGTACCTGAAGCTGAGCCACCTTCCGGAGGAGTCGGTCTCCGCCCTGGAGTCGATCCTGCACTCCACGGAGCGCCCGACCCGCGGCACCTTCCACTCGGGCCGCGGGCACGACTACCGCACCCATGACATCGAGATGCACATCTCCGAGATCGGCCTGTGCGGCGGCCACTCGGCCTCGGGCGTCCGGGTCGACGACCACGCCCGTACGACGGTCCCCCGCCTGTACGCCGCCGGCGACCTGGCCTGCGTTCCGCACAACTACATGATCGGCGCGTTCGTCTTCGGCGACCTGGCGGGGGCGGACGCATCCCAGTACCAGTCCTACGAGGGCGAGTTCCCCGAGGACCAGCTGCGCGAGGCGCACGAGCTGATCTACCGCCCGCTGCACCATCCGGAAGGCCCGCCGCAGTCCCAGGTCGAGTACAAGCTGCGCCGCTTCGTGAACGACTACGTGGCCCCGCCGAAGTCGGGGGCCCGGCTGTCCCTGGCCCTGGAGGCCTTCGAGCGGATGCACGACGACATCGCGGAGATGGGCGCACGCACCCCGCACGAACTGATGCGCTGCGCCGAGGTCTCCTTCATCCGCGACTGCGCCGAGATGGCCGCGCGGGCCTCGCTGGCCCGCACGGAGTCCCGCTGGGGTCTCTACCACGACCGTCTCGACCACCCCCAACGCGACGACGCCTCCTGGTTCCACCACCTCGACCTGCACAAGTCCCCCTCTGGCTCCATGGAGTTCACGGCCCGTCCCGTGGCTCCCTATCTCGTCCCCGTCGACGAGTTCACCCCCGTCGGCGGTCCTTCCCGGCACCTCGGCGAGGTCCACGCCGAGGACGTCGCCACGGCCGGCTCCCGCGATGTGGCACCGGTGGCCTCCGGGGCACGGGAGGTGACGCCGGCGGCCGTGGCCGAGACCGCCGGGCCGGGCGGGGACGACACCCCCGACTCGCCGGAGTCCCGTCCCGAACAGACCTCCGCCCGTCTCCTGGAACTCGTCGCCCTCTCCGAGGAGGAGCCCGAACTCCACGCCCTGAGGCCCTACTTGACGGACCTGTCACCCGCCGTCCGGCGCGAGGCCGTCGCCGTCCTGACCGAGACGGTGCCGCCGGGCACCGGCCCCGCCCTCGCCGAGGCTCTGCGCGACGCCGCCGCCGAGGTACGGGCCGCCGCAGCCGCGTCCCTGCGCGAGCTCGTCGAGACGCTGCCGCCGGAACCCGCCCTGCGGGACGGCCTCTCCGCCGCCCTCGCCGAACCGGACCCGGTCGTCCGGGCCGCCGCCCTCGACGTCCTGCGCGCCCTGCGCCTCGGTGACGCGGCGCTGTTCACGGGCTTGCTGACCGACGCCGTCATCTCCGTGCGCATCGAGGCCGTACGAGCCCTCGTCTCGGTCGACGCCGCCACCGAACTGGCCAACGCGGCGACCGCCGACCCCTCCCGGGAGGTCCGCGTCACCATCGCCAAGTCCCTGGCGACGGTGTGGGCGGCTCGGGTGGAGGGCACAGAGGGTGCCGCGGCAATGTCCGGAAACCTCAGCCCCGACCTCGACCCTGACTCCGTTCTCACGGCCCTGGCGGACCTCACCGGCGACCAGGACGCGCTGGTCCAGGGCGCCGCCTACGGGGCGCTGGGCACCACGGGCTGCCCGGCACCGCTCGCCGCACGCGCCGTGGCCGCACTGTCCGACTCGGCCTGGCAGGTGAGGCAGGGCGCCGCGACAGCGCTGTCCGCCGCCGAGCCGGACGTGGCCATCCCCGCCCTCGCCAAGGCGCTCGCCGATCAGAACGCCGACGTACGCAAGGCAGCCGTGCTGGCCCTGACCCGGCACAGCGGCGCCGAGGACGCCCGGGCCGCCCTGTCCACGGCCACTTCGGACTCGGACGCGGATGTGAGGGCGTACGCGGCACGGGCTCTGTGACTGCCACCGACTGCCCGGCGCACCAAACTCCGACCCGGGCGGTCGGCTCGCCCCTCGCCTATATCCAGTCGTCCGGTTCCGGCTCGGCATCCATCTCGGGCCAGTGGTCATCACCGTGGCCGCCGTCGCCGGCCGACCCCGAACCGGCCCCCGACGCCGAACCGGCTGCCGGAGACGAACCGACTGCCGGAGACGAGTCGGCCGTGGGGGTCGAGCCGGCCGTCGGGGTCGAGCCGGGTGCCCCGCCCAGCTCGGCGAGCACCTCCAGCACGCCCTCCCCGTACGTCACCAGCTTCTTCTCGCCGACCCCGCTGATGCCGCCGAGCTGCGTGACCGAGGTCGGCCAGGCGGTGGCGATCTCCCGCAGCGTGGCGTCGTGGAAGATGACGTACGCCGGGACGCCCTGCTCCCGGGCCTGCTCCGCGCGCCAGGCGCGCAGCGCCTCGAACGCCGGCTGCAGCTCCTCGGGCAGCTCGGCCACGGCGGCCTTGGCCTTGCGCTCGCCCTTTCCGGAGGACGACGACGCCGACCGTGAGGGCGCCGGCTTCTTCGGCTCCTTGCGCAGGGGCACCTCCCGCTCCCGCCGAAGCACCGTCCCGCTGTCCTCGGTCAGCACCAGAGTGCCGTACTCCCCCTCCACGGCGAGCAGTCCCTGCGCCAGCAACTGCCGTACGACACCACGCCATTCGCCCTCGGCGAGTTCCTCGCCGATGCCGAACACGGACAACTGGTCGTGGTCGAACTGGATCACCTTCGCCGTGCGTTTCCCGAGCAGGATGTCGACGATCTGGATCGCGCCGAACTTCTGCCCGCGCTCGCGCTGCAGCCGCACCACCGTCGACAGCACCTTCTGCGCCGCGACCGTGCCGTCCCAGGTCTCGGGCGGGGTGAGGCAGGTGTCGCAGTTGCCGCAGCCCGCCGGGTCGGGGTCCTGGCCGAAGTAGGCGAGCAGCTGGCCGCGCCGGCACTGGACGGTCTCGCACAGCGCCAGCATCGAGTCCAGGTGGGCTCCGGCCCGGCGCCGGAACGCCTCGTCGCCCTCGCCCAACTGGATCAGCTTGCGCTGCTGTATGACGTCGTTGAGGCCGTATGCCATCCATGCCGTCGACGGCAACCCGTCCCGGCCGGCGCGTCCCGTTTCCTGGTAGTAGCCCTCGACGGACTTCGGCAGGTCCAGGTGGGCCACGAAGCGCACGTCCGGCTTGTCGATGCCCATCCCGAAGGCGATGGTCGCCACCACGACCAGGCCCTCCTCGCGCAGGAACCGGGACTGGTGCGCCGCGCGCGTGCCCGCGTCCAGGCCCGCGTGGTACGGCACGGCCTCGATGCCGCTGCGGCTGAGGAACTCCGCCGTCGACTCCACCGACTTGCGGGACAGGCAGTAGACGATGCCCGCGTCCCCGGCGTGCTCCTCGCGCAGGAAGCTCAGCAGCTGCTTCTTGGGGTCGGCCTTGGGCACGATGCGGTACTGGATGTTGGGCCGGTCGAAGCTCGCCTCGAAGTGCCGGGCCGTCGGCATGTGGAGCCGCTGGGTGATCTCCTGATGCGTGGCGTGCGTGGCCGTGGCCGTGAGCGCGATCCGCGGGACGTCGGGCCAGCGCTCGCCGAGCAGGGAGAGGGCCAGGTAGTCGGGGCGGAAGTCGTGGCCCCACTGGGACACGCAGTGCGCCTCGTCGATGGCGAAGAGCGCGATCTTGCCACGGGAGAGAAGGTCGAGCGTCGAGTCGAGCCGCAGCCGCTCCGGCGCCAGGTACAGCAGGTCCAGCTCGCCGGCCAGATACTCGGCCTCGACCACTCTGCGCTCGCCGAAGTCCTGCGTGGAGTTCATGAACCCGGCACGCACGCCGAGCGCCCGCAGCGCGTCCACCTGGTCCTGCATCAGCGCGATGAGGGGCGAGACCACGATGCCCGTACCAGGTCTGACCAGGGCCGGGATCTGGTAGCACAGGGACTTGCCGCCACCGGTCGGCATGAGGACCACCGCGTCGCCGCCGGTCACCACATGCTCGATGACCGCTTCCTGCTCGCCGCGGAAGCTGTCGTACCCGAAGACGCGGTGGAGTGTGGCCAGCGCCTCGCTCTCGCCGTGTGCCGCCGATGTGTGTGCTGCGGTCGTCACAACCGTCCCGCCCATTCCGTGCATCGCTCGTCCCCCGTGCGTCGTCCCTCGACCACTGCGTCCACGATAGGGGTCGGCACCGACAGTGCCGGAGTTATCCACAGGTCCGGACACATGTGCGGCCGGCATGAGCGCGGGGAGCGCGGGGAGCACGGGGTGACCGGCGCGCGAGCGCTGGGCGAGCAGCGCGGGACGCGCGAAGGCCCCGGTTCCCACCTGCGGAACCGGGGCCTCTCGGACGTACAGCCACAGCCCGTCAGCGCACGAACACTCCGGCCTGGCTCGCCAGGTCCAGGAAGTACTGCGGCGCCACACCGAGCACCAGCGTGACCACGACACCGAACCCGATCGCGGTCATCGTCAGCGGCGACGGGACGGCGACCGTCGGGCCGTCGGGACGCGGCTCGCTGAAGAACATCAGCACGATCACGCGGATGTAGAAGAACGCGGCGACCGCGGACGAGATCACACCGACCACGACCAGCGGGGCCGCGCCGCCCTCCGCCGCCGCCTTGAACACGGCGAACTTCCCGGAGAAACCGGAGGTCAGCGGAATGCCGGCGAAGGCCAGCAGGAACACCGCGAACACGGCCGCCACCAGCGGGGAGCGGCGTCCGAGGCCGGCCCACTTGGACAGGTGCGTCGCCTCGCCGCCCGCGTCCCGCACCAGTGTGACCACCGCGAAGGCGCCGATGGTCACGAAGGAGTAGGCGCCCAGGTAGAAGAGGACGGACGAGACGCCGTCCTTCGAGGTCGCGATGACACCCGCGAGGATGAATCCGGCGTGCGCGATCGACGAGTACGCCAGCAGTCGCTTGATGTCGGTCTGCGTGATCGCGACGATCGCGCCGCCCAGCATGGTGACGATCGCGACGGCCCACATGACCGGCCGCCAGTCCCAGCGCAGCCCGGGCAGGACGACGTAGAGCAGCCGAAGCAGCGCACCGAACGCCGCGACCTTCGTCGCCGCCGCCATGAACCCGGTCACGGGGGTCGGCGCGCCCTGGTAGACGTCCGGCGTCCACATGTGGAACGGGACGGCGCCCACCTTGAACAGCAGCCCCATGACGATCATCGCGCCGCCGACGAGCAGCAGCGCGTCGTTGCCCATGGTGCCGGCGAGCGCTGGGTCGACGTTCGTGACGGTGCCGTCGACGACCTGCGCGATCCGCGCGTACGACACCGAGCCCGCGTAGCCGTACAGCAGCGCGATGCCGAACAGCGTGAACGCGGAGGCGAACGCGCCGAGCAGGAAGTACTTGACCGCTGCCTCCTGCGACATGAGCCGCTTGCGGCGGGCCAGGGCGCACATCAGGTACAGCGGGAGGGAGAAGACCTCCAGGGCCACGAACAGGGTCAGCAGGTCGTTCGCCGAGGGGAACACCAGCATGCCCGCGACCGCGAAGAGCAGCAGCGGGAAGACCTCGGTGGTGGTGAACCCGGCCTTGACCGCGGCCTTTTCGCTCTCGCTGCCCGGCACGGACGCCGCCTGTGCGGCGAAGGAGTCGACCTGGTTGCCGTGCGCCTCCGGGTCCAGGCGGCGTTCGGCGAAGGTGAACAGGCTGACGAGGCCGGCCAGCAGGATCGTGCCCTGGAGGAACAGGGACGGTCCGTCGACGGCGATCGCGCCCATCGCCGCGATGTGTGCCTTGGTGGTGCCGTATCCGTCGGCCGCGAGCGCCACGACCGCCGCGAAGGCGGCGCAGAGCGCGACCGCGGACACGAACACCTGTGCGTAGTAGCGGGACTTGCGCGGCACGAACGCCTCGACCAGTACCCCGACGATCGCCGCGCCCAGGACGATCAGGGTGGGCGACAATTGCCCGTATTCGATCTTCGGTGCGGGGATCTTCGCGATCGGGTCGGCCGCGGTTGCCGCCGTTGTCCACAGGCTGTGGACGGCTGATGCGCTCACTTGGCCGCCTCCACTGCGGGCTTGGGGTCTTTCTTGTGCACGTCGGACAAAGTCGACTTGACCGCCGGGTTCACGATGTCCGTGACCGGCTTCGGGTACACGCCCAGGAAGATCAGCAGAACGATCAGGGGCGCCACGACCACGAGTTCACGCGCGCGCAGGTCAGGCATCGCGGAGACCTCCGCCTTCACCGGGCCCGTCATCATCCGCTGATAGAGGACGAGGGTGTAGAGCGCGGCGAGCACGATGCCGAATGTCGCGATGATCCCGATTGCCGGATAGCGCGTGAACGTGCCGACCAGGACCAGGAATTCACTCACGAACGGCGCGAGACCGGGGAGCGACAGAGTGGCCAGGCTGCCGATCAGGAACGTTCCGGCGAGCACCGGTGCGACCTTCTGCACACCGCCGTAGTCGGCGATGAGCCGCGACCCGCGCCGGGAGATCAGGAAGCCCGCCACCAGCATCAACGCGGCGGTGGAAATACCGTGGTTGACCATGTAGAGCGTGGCCCCGGACTGCCCCTGGCTGGTCATCGCGAAGATGCCCATGATGATGAACCCGAAGTGCGAGATCGACGCGTACGCCACCAGCCGCTTGATGTCCCGCTGGCCGACGGCGAGCAGCGCCCCGTAGATGATGCTGATCAGGGCGAGGACGAGGATGGCGGGCGTCGCCCACTTCGACGCCTCCGGGAACAGCTGGAGGCAGAAGCGGAGCATCGCGAAGGTGCCCACTTTGTCGACGACCGCCGTGATGAGCACGGCCACCGGTGCGGTGGACTCCTGCATCGCGTTGGGCAGCCAGGTGTGCAGTGGCCACAGCGGCGCCTTCACCGCGAACGCGAAGAAGAAGCCGAGGAACAGCCAGCGCTCGGTGTTGGTCGCCATGTGCAGCGAGCCGTTGGCGCGGGCCTGCACGATCTCCTGGAGGCTGAAGTTGCCTGCGACCACGTAGAGGCCGATCACCGCGGCCAGCATGATGAGGCCGCCGACCAGGTTGTAGAGGAGGAATTTCACCGCCGCGTACGACCGCTGCGTCGACGCCGCCTCCTCGCCGTGCTCGTGGGCACGGTCCCCGAAGCCGCCGATGAGGAAGTACATCGGGATGAGCATGGCTTCGAAGAAGATGTAGAAGAGGAAGACGTCGGTGGCCTCGAAGGAGATGATCACCATCGCCTCGACGGCCAGGATCAGGGCGAAGAAGCCCTGCGTCGGCCGCCACCGCTTGCTGCCGGTCTCCAGCGGGTCGGCGTCGTGCCAGCCCGCGAGGATGATGAACGGCATCAGCAGGGCAGTCAGCGCGATCAGGGCGACCGCGATGCCGTCCACGCCCAGCTCGTACTTGACCCCGAAGTCCGCGATCCACGCGTGTGATTCGGTGAGCTGGTAGCGGTCGCCGTCCGGGTCGAAGCGGACCAGGATGGTGATCGCGAGGGCGAGTGTGGCGAGCGAGACGAGCAGCGCCAGCCATTTGGCCTTGGTGCGTTGCGCGGCCGGCACGGCTGCCGTGGCGACCGCCCCGAGGGCCGGGAGGACCGCCGTCGCTGTCAGCAGAGGAAAGGACATCGGTATCAGACCGCCCTCATCAGCAGGGTCGCGGCGATGAGGACCGCCGCACCGCCGAACATCGAGACCGCGTACGACCGCGCGAAGCCGTTCTGGAGTCGGCGCAGCCGTCCGGACAGGCCGCCGACCGAGGCCGCCGTGCCGTTGACGACACCGTCGACCAGGGTGTGGTCGACGTACACCAGGGAGCGCGTGAGGTGCTCGCCGCCGCGGACCAGGACGACGTGGTTGAAGTCGTCCTGCAGCAGGTCGCGCCGGGCGGCTCGGGTGAGCAGCGACCCGCGCGGGGCGACGACCGGGACCGGGCGTCGGCCGTACTGGGCGTACGCGATGGCGACACCGACGACCAGGACGACCATGGTGGCCAGCGTGACCGTGAGGGCGCTGACCGGCGAGTCGCCCTCCTGGTGACCGGTGATCGGTTCGAGCCAGTGCAGGAAGTTGTTCTGGAGGTTGAACAGGAAGCCCGCGGCGACGGATCCCACGGCCAGCACGATCATGGGGATCGTCATGGTCTTGGGCGACTCGTGCGGGTGCGGCTCGTTGCCGTTCTCATCGGGCTGCCAACGCTTCTCTCCGAAGAACGTCATCAGCATCACGCGCGTCATGTAGTACGCCGTGATCGCCGCGCCCAGCAGTGCGCAGCCGCCGAGGATCCAGCCCTCGGTGCCGCCCTTGGCGAACGCCGCCTCGATGATCTTGTCCTTGGAGAAGAAGCCGGACAGTCCCGGGAAGCCGATGATGGCGAGGTAGCCGAGGCCGAAGGTGATGAAGGTGACCGGCATGTACTTCCTGAGGCCGCCGTACTTCCTCATGTCCACCTCGTCGTTCATGCCGTGCATGACCGAGCCGGCGCCGAGGAAGAGCCCGGCCTTGAAGAAGCCGTGCGTCACCAGGTGCATGATCGCGAAGACGTAGCCGATGGGGCCGAGGCCCGCCGCCAGCACCATGTAGCCGATCTGCGACATGGTCGAGCCGGCCAGCGCCTTCTTGATGTCGTCCTTCGCGCAACCGACGATCGCACCGAACAGGAGCGTGACGGCACCGACCACGGTGACCGCCAACTGCGCGTCGGGCGCCGCGTTGAAGATCGCTGCGGAGCGGACGATCAGGTACACGCCCGCGGTCACCATCGTCGCGGCGTGGATGAGGGCCGAGACCGGGGTCGGGCCCTCCATCGCGTCCCCGAGCCAGGACTGCAGCGGCACCTGTGCGGACTTGCCGCACGCGGCGAGCAGGAGCATCAGGGCGATCGCCGTGAGCTTGCCCTCGGATGTGTTGCCGACGCTGTCGAACACCGGCCCGAAGGCGAAGGTCCCGAACGTCGAGAACATCAGCATGATGGCGATGGACAGGCCCATGTCGCCGACGCGGTTGACCAGGAAGGCCTTCTTGGCCGCCGTCGCCGCGCTGGGCTTGTGCTGCCAGAAGCCGATCAGCAGGTAGGACGCCAGACCGACGCCCTCCCAGCCGACGTACAGCAGCAGGTAGTTGTCGGCGAGGACCAGCAGGAGCATCGCCGCGAGGAACAGGTTCAGATAGCCGAAGAAGCGGCGGCGGCGCTCGTCGTGCTCCATATACCCGACCGAGTACAGATGGATCAGCGAGCCGACACCGGTGATCAGCAGGACGAACGTCATCGACAGCTGGTCGAGGCGGAAGGTGACGTCCGCCTGGAATCCCTCGACGGGAATCCAGGTCCACAGGTGCTGCATCAGGGTCCGGTGCTCGGCGTTCTTCCCCAGCAGGTCGGCGAAGAGGACGACGCCGATGACGAAGGAGGCGGCCGCGAGGACCGTGCCGATCCAGTGGCCGACGGCATCGAGCCGCCGGCCGCCGCACAGCAGTACGGCCGCTCCGAGCAGTGGCGCCGCCACCAGCAGCGCAATCAGGTTCTCCACGATTCTTCCGACCCCTCAGAGCTTCATCAGGCTGGCGTCGTCGACCGAGGCCGAGTGGCGGGAACGGAACAGGGACACGATGATCGCCAGCCCGACCACGACCTCGGCGGCGGCGACGACCATCGTGAAGAAGGCGATGATCTGGCCGTCGAGATTGCCGTGCATCCGGGAGAAGGTGACGAACGCGAGGTTGCAGGCGTTCAGCATCAGCTCGATGCACATGAACACGACGATCGCGTTGCGCCTGATCAGCACGCCGGTGGCGCCGATCGTGAACAACAGGGCCGAGAGATAGAGGTAGTTGACCGGGTTCACTTCGACGCCTCCTCCCGCTTGAAGGTGGCCCGCTCGACCTCGGTGCGCTCCAGGCGCTCCTCCGCGCGCTGCTCCAGCGCCTTGAGGTCGTTGAGCGCCTCCGACGACACGTCACGGATCTGGCCGCGTTCACGCAGCGTCTTGTTGACGGTGAGCTCGGACGGGGTGCCGTCGGGCAGCAGACCCGCGATGTCCACCGCGTTGTGCCGGGCGTACACACCGGGCGCCGGCAGCGGCGGGAGGTGCTTGCCCTCGCGGACGCGCTCTTCGGACAGCTCGCGCTGCGTCTTTGCGCGCTCCGTGCGCTCGCGGTGGGTGAGCACCATGGCGCCGACGGCGGCCGTGATCAGCAGGGCGCCGGTGATTTCGAAGGCGAACACGTACTTGGTGAAGATGAGGGCGGCGAGGCCCTCCACGTTGCCGTTCGCGTTCGCCTCACCGAGGCCGTTGAACTCCGTGAGGGACGCGTTGCCGATCCCGGCGAACAGCAGGATGCCGAAGCCGAGCCCGCAGAGAAGGGCCAGCCAGCGCTGGCCCTTGATGGTCTCCTTCAGGGAGTCCGCGGCCGTCACGCCGACGAGCATCACCACGAACAGGAACAACATCATGATCGCGCCGGTGTAGACGACGACCTGCACGATGCCCAGGAAGTAGGCGCCGTTGGCGAGGTAGAACACCGCCAGGATGATCATGGTGCCGGCCAGCGACAGAGCACTGTGCACGGCCTTCTTCATGAACACGGTGGCCAGCGCGCCGATCACGGCGACGGTGCCGAGGACCCAGAACTGGAAGGCCTCTCCGGTGGAGGTGGAGTAGGCGGCGAGGTTACTCATGCCTCGGCCCCCTCTTCCCTGGGCTGCTCGCCCTTGGACACGGCGGCTTGGGGCTCGGTGCCGGGCGCGGCCTCGGTGACGAGCCCTCGGTAGTAGTCCTGCTCGTCCATCCCGGGGTAGATTGCGTGCGGGCTGTCGACCATGCCCTCTTCGAGGCCGGCGAGCAGCTGTTCCTTGGTGTAGATGAGGTTGGCGCGGCTGCTGTCGGCGAGCTCGAACTCGTTGGTCATCGTGAGCGCGCGCGTGGGGCACGCCTCGATGCACAGGCCGCACAGGATGCAGCGGGCGTAGTTGATCTGGTAGACGCGCCCGTACCGCTCGCCCGGCGAGTAGCGCTCCTCCTCCGTGTTGTCGGCGCCCTCGACATAGATGGCGTCGGCGGGGCAGGCCCAGGCGCACAGCTCGCAGCCGACACACTTCTCCAGGCCGTCCGGATGGCGATTGAGCTGGTGCCGTCCATGGAATCGGGGGGCGGTGGTCTTCTGCTGCTCCGGGTACTGCTCGGTCAGCCGCTTCTTGAACATGGCCTTGAAGGTCACGCCGAAGCCTGCGACGGGGTTCATGAAGCCAGGCTTCAACTGCTCGGTCTCCTTGGGCTCCTCAGCCATCGGACGCCTCCTTTCCCTCCGAAGATCCGTCACTGGCAGTATCCGACCCGCCACTGACAATGAGCTCCCGCTCACGGTGCGGACGGCGCCTGGGCGTCGCCGGCAGCTCCTGTCCCGGCAGCGGCGGCACGGGGAATCCGCCTGCCATAGGGTCGAATCCGGCAGCTTCCGCGGCGGGCTGTCCGGCGCCCTTCGCCTTCTCGCGGAACATGTCGGCGACGAAGGACAGCAGCAACAGGGCGAGGACGCCGGCGCCGATGTAGAGGGCGATGTCGGCGAAGTCGTAGTTCTCGTTCTTCATCGCTCGCACCGTGGCGACCAGCATCAGCCAGACCACGGAGACCGGGATGAGGACCTTCCAGCCGAGCTTCATCAACTGGTCGTAGCGGACCCGCGGGAGGGTGCCGCGCAGCCAGATGAAGAAGAACAGCAGCAGCTGGACCTTGATCACGAACCACAGCATCGGCCACCAGCCGTGGTTCGCGCCCTCCCAGAAGGTGCTGATCGGCCAGGGGGCGCGCCAGCCGCCGAGGAAGAGCGTGGTCGACACGGCCGAGACCGTCACCATGTTCACGTACTCGGCGAGCATGAACAGCGCGAACTTGATCGACGAGTACTCGGTGTTGAAGCCGCCGACCAGGTCGCCCTCGGACTCCGGCATGTCGAAGGGGGCGCGGTTGGTCTCGCCGACCATCGTGACGATGTAGATGATGAAGGAGACCGGCAGAAGCACGATGTACCAGCGGTCGTGCTGCTGTTCGACGATCGTCGACGTCGACATCGACCCCGAGTAGAGGAACACGGAGGCGAAGGCGGCGCCCATGGCGATCTCGTACGAGATCATCTGCGCGCAGGAGCGCAGGCCGCCGAGGAGCGGGTAGGTGGATCCGGAACTCCAACCCGCCAGCACGATGCCGTAGATGCCGACCGAGGCGACCGCGAGGATGAACAGCATCGCGATCGGCAGGTCCGTCAGCTGCATCGTCGTGCGCTGGCCGAAGATCGAGATCTCGTTGTCGGCCGGGCCGAAGGGGATCACCGCGATCGCCATGAAGGCCGGGATGGCCGCGACGATCGGTGCGAGGACGTAGACGACCTTGTCCGCGCGTTTCACGATGACGTCTTCCTTGAGCATCAGCTTCACGCCGTCGGCGAGCGACTGGAGCATGCCCCAGGGGCCGTGCCGGTTGGGGCCGATACGCAGCTGCATCCAGGCGACGACCTTGCGCTCCCAGACGATGGAGAACAGCACGGTCACCATCAGGAACGCGAAGCAGAAGACCGCCTTGACGACGACCAGCCACCAGGGGTCGTGGCCGAACATGGAGAGGTCTTCAGCGGCGAGGTACGGGCTCATGCCTCCACCTCCTTCGGGGCCTCGCCGACGAGCGTCGCCGGGCCGATGCGGACGAGAGCGCCGGGCAGCGCCCCGGTGTCGGAGGCGACGCCGCCGCCTGCGGAGTTCAGCGGAAGCCAGACCACCCGGTCCGGCATCTCCGTGATCTGCAGTGGGAGTTCGACGACTCCGGCGGGTCCGGTCACGGCGAGGGCGTCGCCGTCCTTGACGCCGGCTTCTGCGGCCGTCGCGGCCGACACGCGCGCGTGGGCCGCGTGCCGGGTTCCGGCGAGCGCCTCGTCGCCCTCCTGGAGGACACCGCGGTCGAGCAGCAGCCGATGTCCGGCGAGTACGGCCTCCCCTGCGGCGGGCCGCGGCAACTGGGCCGCGGTGTCCAGCGGTTCGGTGGCCCGCGGACCGTCCCAGGCGCCCAGCCGGTCCAGCTCCGCACGCACGGTGCGCAGGTCCGGCAGACCCAGGTGTACGTCCATGGCGTCGGCCAGCATCTGCAGCACGCGCGCGTCGGTGGGCGCGAGCCGGCGGATCATCTGGTCCGGCTTGAGCGCGGCCTCGAAGAAGCGCACCCGGCCCTCCCAGTTGAGGAACGCGCCGGCCTTCTCGGCGACCGCGGCGACGGGGAGCACGACGTCCGCGCGCTCGCTGACCTCGCTGGGCCGCAGCTCCAGTGACACCACGAAACCGGCCTCGTGAAGTGCTTCACGCGCGCGTGCCGGGTCGGGCAGGTCGGCGACCTCCACGCCCGCGACCACCAGGGCCTGCAGCTCGCCGGACGCGGCGGCCTCGACGATCTGGCCCGTGTCGCGGCCGTAGCGGTGCGGGAGTTCGGCCACGCCCCAGACCGCGGCTACCTCTTCACGCGCGCGTGGATCGGTGGCCGGACGGCCGCCCGGCAGCAGCGAGGGCAGCGCACCCACCTCGAGGGCACCGCGCTCACCGGCCCGCCGCGGGATCCACACCAGCTGGGCGCCGGTGGCGGCCGCTGCCCGTACGGCGGCGGTCAGCCCGCCCTCCACCGCGGCCAGTCGCTCGCCGACGACGATCACCGCGCCCTCGGCGCGCAGCGCCTCGGCGGCCTTCGCGCCGGGATCCTCCAGGCCGACTCCGCTCGCGAGTGCGTCCAGCCACTCGGTCTCGGTGCCCGGGGCGGCCGGCAGCAGCGTGCCTCCGGCCTTCTCCAGACCGCGCGTGGCGTGCGTGGCCAGCGAGAACACCTTCTGCCCGTGCCCACGCCAGGCCTTGCGCAGCCGCAGGAAGACGCCGGGCGCCTCCTCCTCGGCCTCGAACCCGACCAGCAGAACGGCGGGCGCCTTCTCCAGGGCGGTGTACGTGACGCCCGTACCGTCGAGATCACGACCGCGACCGGCGACCTTGGCGGCGAGGAAGTCGGACTCCTCGCTGCTGTGCACGCGCGCGCGGAAGTCGATGTCGTTCGTGTCGAGCGCCACGCGCGCGAACTTGCTGTACGCGTAGGCGTCCTCGATGGTGAGGCGGCCGCCGGTCAGCAGGCCAGTCCTGCCGCGTGAGGCGAGCAGCCCCTGAGCGGCGATCTGCAGCGCCTCCGGCCAGGAGGCCGGTTCGAGGTCACCCTCGGCGTTGCGCACCAGAGGCGTCTGGAGCCGGTCGCGCTGCTGCGCGTACCGGAACGCGAAGCGTCCCTTGTCGCAGATCCACTCCTCGTTGACCTCGGGGTCGTTGGCCGCGAGACGTCGCATGACCTTGCCGCGCCGGTGGTCGGTGCGGGTGGCGCAGCCGCCGGAGCAGTGCTCGCACACGCTCGGGGACGACACCAGGTCGAAGGGGCGGGAGCGGAAGCGATACGCCGCCGAGGTCAGCGCGCCGACCGGGCAGATCTGGATGGTGTTGCCGGAGAAGTACGACTCGAAGGGGTCGCCCTCTCCCGTTCCGACCTGCTGCAGCGCGCCCCGCTCCAGCAGCTCGATCATCGGGTCGCCCGCGATCTGGTTGGAGAAGCGGGTGCAGCGTGCGCACAGCACGCACCGCTCACGGTCGAGCAGTACCTGGGTGGAGATCGGTACGGGCTTCTCGTAGGTCCGCTTCCTGCCCTCGAACCGCGACTCGGCCTGACCGTGGGACATGGCCTGGTTCTGCAGGGGGCACTCGCCGCCCTTGTCGCAGACCGGACAGTCCAGTGGGTGGTTGATGAGGAGCAGCTCCATCACACCGTGCTGTGCCTTCTCGGCGACGGGCGAGGTGAGGTGGGTTTTCACCACCATGCCGTCCGTGCACGTGATGGTGCAGGACGCCATCGGCTTGCGCTGGCCCTCGACCTCGACGATGCACTGGCGGCAGGCGCCGGCCGGATCGAGGAGGGGATGGTCGCAGAACCGGGGGATCTCGATGCCGAGTTGCTCGGCGGCCCGGATGACCAGGGTGCCCTTGGGCACGCTGATCTCGGCGCCGTCGATCGTCAGCGAGACGAGATCCTCCGGCGGGACCGCCGCCTCTCCCCCTCCCGAGGGAGCATTGGTGGTCACAGTCATGCGTTCACCTCCGTGCGGTCGGCCCAGGCCGTCGACTTGGCCGGGTCGAAGGGGCAGCCGCGGCCCGTGATGTGCTGCTCGTACTCCTCACGGAAGTACTTGAGCGAGGAGAAGATCGGCGAGGCGGCGCCGTCGCCGAGGGCGCAGAAGGACTTGCCGTTGATGTTGTCGGCGATGTCGTTCAGCTTGTCGAGGTCGGACATGACGCCCTTGCCGGCCTCGATGTCGCGCAGCAACTGCACGAGCCAGTACGTACCTTCGCGGCACGGGGTGCACTTGCCGCAGGACTCGTGGGCGTAGAACTCGGTCCAACGCGTGACGGCGCGCACGACGCAGGTCGTCTCGTCGAAGCACTGCAGGGCTTTGGTGCCGAGCATCGAACCGGCGGCGCCGACCCCTTCGTAGTCAAGGGGTACGTCGAGGTGCTCTTCCGTGAACATCGGCGTCGACGAGCCGCCCGGCGTCCAGAACTTGAGCCGGTGACCCGGCCGCATGCCGCCGCTCATCTCGAGGAGCTGGCGGAGCGTGATGCCGAGCGGGGCCTCGTACTGGCCGGGGCTCGTGACGTGGCCGCTGAGCGAATAGAGCGTGAAGCCCGGCGACTTCTCGCTGCCCATCGACCGGAACCATTCTTTGCCCCGAGTCAGGATTGCGGGAACCGACGCGATCGACTCGACGTTATTCACAACAGTCGGGCACGCATAGAGGCCCGCGACAGCAGGGAAAGGGGGACGGAGCCGCGGTTGACCCCGGCGGCCTTCGAGCGAGTCGAGCAGTGCGGTCTCCTCACCGCAGATGTACGCGCCCGCGCCCGCGTGCACGGTGAGCTGGAGGTCGAGCCCGCTGCCCAGGATGTTCTCGCCGAGGTAGCCGGCCGCATAGGCCTCGCGCACGGCCTCGTGCAACCGCCGCAATACGGGGACGACTTCACCACGCAGATAGATGAAGGCATGCGACGACCTGATGGCATAACACGCGATGACAATGCCCTCGATGAGGCTATGCGGGTTCGCGAAGAGGAGCGGGATGTCCTTGCAGGTGCCGGGCTCCGACTCGTCGGCGTTGACAACTAGATAGTGCGGCTTTCCATCTCCCTGGGGAATGAACTGCCATTTCATTCCCGTCGGGAATCCCGCGCCGCCACGGCCGCGCAACCCGGAGTCCTTGACGTACGCGATCAAGTCGTCCGGGGACATCGCGAGCGCCTTGCGGAGCCCCTCGTACCCGTCGTGCCTCTTGTAGACGTCGAGAGTCCAGGACCGGTCCTCGTCCCAGAAGGCCGACAGCACGGGTGCGAGCAGCTTCTCGGGACTGGTGTCCTTCAGTTCGGGTGCCAAGGTCATCACTCCCCCTCCTCGGCGGCAGGCCCTGCCGGGTGGGCCGGGTCGGAGGCCGACGTGTCGTGCGGCGCATCGTGCGAACTGAGGTGCTCGGTCGGCGACGGCTCGTGCACTGCCCTGTCCGGCGGCTCGTCGTGCGGGCCGCCGTCCCGCGGATGGACCACGCGCGCGGGTGCGGCCTCTCCCCTTGCCAGGCGAAGGCCCACCAGCGACGCCGGTCCCGCACTGCCGCCTGCCTCGACGGCCCCGGGCCGCTCGTCGGGGAAGCCGGCCAGAATCCGCGCGGTCTCCTTGAAGGTGCACAGACGCGCCCCACGCGTGGGCTCCACGCTCCTGCCCGCGCGCAGATCGTCTACGAGGCGCTTGGCACTGCCCGGGGTCTGGTTGTCGAAGAACTCCCAGTTGACCATCACGACCGGCGCGAAGTCGCAGGCCGCGTTGCACTCGATGTGCTCCAGGGTGACCTTGCCGTCGTCGGTGGTCTCGCCGTTGCCGACGCCGAGGTGCTCCTGGAGCTCTTCGAAGATCGCGTCACCGCCCATCACCGCGCACAGGGTGTTGGTGCAGACGCCCACCTGGTAGTCACCGCTCGGCCTGCGCCGGTACATGGTGTAGAAGGTGGCGACCGCGGTGACCTCGGCCGTGGTCAGGTCCAGCACGTCCGCGCAGAACTGCATCCCGGTGCGCGTGACATGGCCCTCCTCCGACTGCACGAGATGCAGCAACGGCAGGAGCGCGGACCGGGAGTCGGGGTAGCGGGCGATCACCTCGCGCGCGTCTGTCTCCAGCCGGGCTCGGACGTCGTCCGGGTAGGCGGGCGCGGGCAGTCCGGGCATGCCCAGGCTGACGCCCCGCTCCGAAGAAGAGGTGGTCACCGGTCGACGCCTCCCATCACGGGGTCGATGGACGCGACAGCGACGATGACGTCGGCGACCTGGCCGCCCTCGCACATCGCCGCCATGGCTTGCAGGTTGGTGAAGGACGGGTCACGGAAGTGGACCCGGAAGGGGCGGGTGCCGCCGTCGGACACGGCGTGCACCCCGAGTTCGCCCTTGGGCGACTCGACGGCCGCGTACGCCTGTCCCGGCGGTACGCGGAAGCCCTCGGTGACCAGCTTGAAGTGGTGGATCAGGGCCTCCATGGAGGTGCCCATGATCTTCTTGATGTGGTCGAGGGAGTTTCCGAGGCCGTCCGGCCCCAGGGCGAGCTGCGCGGGCCAGGCGATCTTCTTGTCGGCGACCATGACCGGGCCGGGCTGCAGCCGGTCCAGGCACTGCTCGACGATCCCGAGCGACTGGCGCATCTCCTCTAGGCGGATCAGGAAGCGGCCGTAGGAGTCGCAGGTGTCGGCGGTCGGGACCTCGAAGTCGTATGTCTCGTAGTCGCAGTACGGCTGCGTCTTGCGCAGGTCGTGCGGCAGGCCGGTGGAGCGCAGGATCGGGCCGGTGGCGCCGAGGGCCATGCAGCCGGCCAGGTCGAGGTAGCCGACGTCCTGCATACGGGCCTTGAAGATGGGGTTCCCGGTGGCGAGCTTGTCGTACTCCGGGAGGTTCTTCTTCATCTTCTTCACGAACTCGCGGATGTGGTCCACCGCGCCGGGCGGCAGGTCCTGCGCGAGTCCGCCGGGGCGGATGTACGCGTGGTTCATCCGAAGGCCCGTGATGAGCTCGTAGATGTCGAGAATCATTTCACGATCACGGAATCCGTAGATCATGATCGTGGTGGCGCCGAGTTCCATGCCGCCGGTGGCGATGCACACCAGGTGCGAGGAGAGCCGGTTCAGCTCCATCAGGAGAACCCGGATGATCTTGGCTCGCTCGGTGATCTGGTCCTCGACGCCGAGGAGCTTCTCGACGGCGAGACAGTAGGCGGTCTCGTTGAAGAAGGACGTCAGGTAGTCCATGCGCGTCACGAACGTGGTGCCCTGCGTCCACGTGCGGAACTCGAGGTTCTTCTCGATGCCGGTGTGGAGGTAGCCGATGCCGCAACGGGCCTCGGTGACCGTCTCGCCGTCGATCTCCAGGATCAGGCGGAGCACACCGTGGGTGGAGGGGTGCTGCGGGCCCATGTTGAGGACGATGCGCTCGTCGTCGGCACGGGCCGCGGCCTGGACGATCTCGTCCCAGTCGCCACCGGTGACCGTATACACGGTGCCTTCGGTGGTCTCGCGGGCCGAGGCGGCGGAGGCCGCGGATGTTGACTGCGTGCTCATGAGTACGACCTCCGCTGGTCCGGAGCCGGAATCTGGGCGCCCTTGTACTCGACGGGGATGCCGCCGAGGGGGTAGTCCTTGCGCTGCGGATGGCCCTGCCAGTCGTCCGGCATCATGATCCGCGTCAGCGCCGGGTGGCCGTCGAAGACGATCCCGAAGAAGTCGTAGGTCTCGCGCTCGTGCCAGTCGTTGGTCGGATAGACGGAGACCAGGGACGGGATGTGCGGGTCGGCGTCCGGGGCGCTGACCTCCAGGCGGATCAGCCGGTTGTGGGTGATCGAGCGCAGGTGGTAGACGGCGTGCAGCTCGCGGCCCTTGTCGTGGAGATAGTGGACTCCGCTGACCCCGGTGCACAGCTCGAAGCGCAGGGCCGGGTCGTCGCGCAGGGTGCGGGCGACGCGCAGCAGGTGCTCGCGCTCGATGTGGAAGGTGAGTTCGCCGCGGTCGACAACCGTTTTCTCGATCGCGTTGTCGGGGAGCAGACCCTGTTCCTCCAGGGCGCCTTCCAGTTCGTCGGCGACCTCGTCAAAGTATCCATATGCGGCTCCGCCGCGTGGGCCGCCGTAGGGGCGGGCCGCCGGACCAGGGAGCCGGACCGAGCGGACCAGGCCGCCGTAGCCGGAGGTGTCGCCGCCGTTGTTGGCGCCGAACATGCCGCGCTGGACGCGGATCTCCTCGCCGCCGTCGCCGCGCTGGCCGGGGAGGTTGGAGGCGCCGAGGTCCTTTTCGGGGTTCACCCCGTTCGACGCACCGTTGGTGCCGTTCGCGTCGCTCACCGCAGCAGCCCCTTCATCTCGATCGTGGGCAGGGCCTTGAGCGCCGCTTCCTCCGCCTCGCGAGCCGCCTCCTCGGCGTTCACGCCGAGCTTGGAGCTCTGGATCTTCTGGTGGAGCTTGAGGATGGCGTCCAACAGCATCTCGGGCCGTGGCGGGCAGCCGGGCAGATAGATGTCGACCGGAACGATGTGGTCGACGCCCTGGACGATCGCGTAGTTGTTGAACATGCCGCCCGAGGAGGCGCAGACCCCCATGGAGATCACCCACTTGGGGTTCGGCATCTGGTCATAGACCTGGCGCAGCACCGGCGCCATCTTCTGGCTCACCCGGCCGGCCACGATCATCAGGTCCGCCTGGCGGGGCGAACCTCGGAAGACCTCCATGCCGAAGCGCGCCAGGTCGTAGCGACCGGCGCCGGTGGTCATCATTTCGATGGCGCAGCAGGCGAGGCCGAACGTGGCCGGGAAGACGGACGCCTTGCGCACCCAGCCCGCGGCCTGCTCGACGGTGGTCAGCAGGAAGCCGCTCGGCAGCTTTTCTTCGAGTCCCATGTTCTAAGGCCCCTCAGTCCCATTCCAGGCCGCCGCGCCGCCATACGTACGCGTACGCGACGAAGACGGTGAGCACGAAGAGCAGCATCTCCACGAGCCCGAAGATCCCCAGGGCGTCGAAGGTGACGGCCCAGGGGTAGAGGAAGACGATCTCGATGTCGAAGACGATGAAGAGCATCGCCGTCAGGTAGTACTTGATGGGGAAGCGCCCGCCGCCGGCCGGCGTGGGGGTCGGCTCGATCCCGCACTCGTAGGCCTCGAGCTTGGCCCGGTTGTACCGCTTCGGACCGATCAGCGTGGCCATGACCACGGAGAAGATCGCAAAGCCTGCCCCGAGGGCTCCCAGTACGAGGATGGGCGCATATGCGTTCACCGCTCCTCGCTCCTCTCAGTCGGCACTGACTGCTGGCGATGGTGGCGGACTCACACCGACCTCATACGTCACTCCAACCTCGCCCGTCCCGGCGAAGATCGAGAACATGTGAAGCAGGTCACAAGCCCAACTGCCTCGCATCTTATGCCCGCCGCTCTGTGATCTGCGACACGGGGTATTGCACAAGCTTTGTGATCTCCACCACCTGACGAAGGATCATGAAGTCGGATGAGCGGTGATCTTCGTACTGGAAGCGTCCGAGTGGTCACCAGAGGTGACATTTCCGCTCGTCGGCCCAGCTCGGAGGGGTCGTCTCAATATCAAGAGACTTCCTCTGCATGCAAATTGGAGTTGGACGGGGCGTCCTGGTAGTGGCTCGCGTTCACACGTCAGAGCGAGGTGGGTGATGCGGTGTGGACGCGTGCGCACATTCACGAGCGGAGCCCGGTCGTGACCCGAGCGCAATCAGGTCGTGATCTTCGCGCGGGACGCGGGCTGGGCCGAGACCGTTGCGTGACCTCCGCCACACCCGTGAGAGGCGCCTGAGAACGGGGCTTGGCCACCGGTCCCAACCAGTGGTAGGCGCGGGGCAATTCGGGCGTAACGATGAAAGACCGTGATCACAGGGGCAGCGGGCCTGGCCCGCAATGTCCGTTACGGCGTCAATAAAGGTCGAGAGGCCAGGTATTCGGAGTGCCGATTGAACAACTGTGGCGCAGCACACGTTTCTTGAAGGTATGGAGGAGCCCCTGATACCGGTTGTTCTCATGTCCCACACCGCTCACATACGCAGCCACCGGAAACCCCGCCGCACAGCGTCCACGACGCTCGCTGTGCGCGTCGGAGTCACCGGTGGCGTCCTCGGCATGGCAGCGGCGGGTGCGTCGGCTTCGGCGAACGCCGCCGAGCCGGTGACACAGACGCTCGAACTGCCCACCCTGACGGCCGATCTGGCCACTCAGGTCGCCCAGTCCGCGGACGCCACGCAGCAGGCGGCCGCGAACTACCAGCTGCAGGCCGAGCGTGACACGGCCGCCGCAAACGCCGCGAAGCAGGCCAAGGCGGACCTCGCCGAGGCGAAGCAGAAGGCGGAGGCCAAGAAGAAGGCCGAGGCCGCTCGCAAGGCCGCCGCCGAGCGGGCCGTCTCCCGCAGCGCGGAGCGGACCACCCTCGCCGCGTCCACGACCTCCACCGTCTCGACGGGTTCGTCGACGGCCACGGGTTCGGCCGCCGCGATCGTCAGCTTCGTCAAGGCGCAGGTCGGCAAGGCGTATGTGTCCGGTGCCACCGGTTCGTCCGCCTATGACTGCTCGGGCCTGGTGCAGACCGCGTTCAAGCAGATCGGCATCAGCCTGCCGCGCGTCTCGCAGGACCAGTCGACGGCCGGCACGCAGGTCTCGCTGAGCAACCTGCAGCCGGGCGACATCCTCTACTGGGGCAGCGCGGGCAGCGCCTATCACGTGGCGGTGTACGTGGGTGACGGCATGTTCGTCGGCGCGCAGAACCCGTCGAGCGGTGTCGTCGAGAGGCCGCTGTCCTACGACCCGCCGACCGGCGCGGTGCGGGTGCTCTGACCCACGGGACGCACTTGTCGCGCGGAAGGGGCCGCAGCCGCTCGGGGGCAGCGGCCCCTCCGCGCACTCTCCAACAGCCCCTGTGGCCCTGTCCGAGGTCGAAGGTGTTGGGCAGGCCCGGTTTTGCGGCCGACCTCGTCGACGCGCTTCAGGGGCCCATCTCGCCGGCCGGCACAGCACGGCTCCTGGAGCTCGCACGGCTCAGCGTCCGAATTGTCCGCGCCCGGGAAGGCGTTGACGGCTTGACGGCCCGGCGCGCGGACCCCTTCAGGCCGTCCTTCAGCTAGTCCCAGAGGTCGGCGCGACCTCTCCCCTGCTGCCTCTTTGGGCGTTTTGCCGTACCCGATGCCAGGCTTGTCGCATCCGGAGATGTTCGCGGACCGGCAGTCATGGGCCGCCGTCCGTCGCCGTATTCGCGCGAGAAGTCCCTTACATCCCAGAGCTGGGTCGACGTCGGCGTCACCGGCCGGACCGCGGCCGAGCATGCCCCAGACGATCAGGGCCTCGATGCCGGCGCGGCCCACGGTGCGGGTGGGCGCCACCTTCGCGCGCGTGGCGACGAGGTTGCGGGTCCGGCCGCCGACATCGAGGCGCTGAGCGGCTCGTCGGTCACGCCTTCGGTGCCACCTTGCTGAGGCCGTTGATGATCCGGTCCATCGCGTCACCGCCGGTCGGGTCCGTCAGGTTCGCCAGGAGCTTCAGGGTGAACTTCATCAGCATGGGGTGGGTGAGGCCGCGCTGGGCCGCGATCTTCATGACCTTCGGGTTGCCGATGAGCTTCACGAAGGCGCGGCCGAGCGTGTAGTAGCCGCCGTAGGTGTCCTTCAGGACGCGCGGGTAGCGCTGGAGGGCCAGTTCGCGGCTCGCGGCCGTCGGGCGGGCGTGGGCCTGGACGATGACGTCGGCGGCGAGCTGGGCGGACTCCATGGCGTAGGCGATGCCCTCGCCGTTGAAGGGGTTCACCAGGCCGCCGGCGTCGCCGACCAGGAGCAGGCCCTTGGTGTAGTGGGGCTGGCGGTTGAACGCCATCGGCAGGGCCGCTCCCCGGATGGGGCCGGTCATGTTGTCCGGCGTGTAGCCCCAGTCCTCGGGCATGGAGGCGCACCAGGCCTTCAGGACCTCGCGCCAGTCCAGTTCCTTGAAGGAGTCGGAGGTGTTCAGGACGCCCAGGCCGACGTTCGACGTGCCGTCGCCCATGCCGAAGATCCAGCCGTAGCCGGGGAGCAGGCGGTCCTGGGGGCCTCGGCGGTCCCACAGTTCCAGCCAGGACTCCAGGTAGTCGTCCTCGTGGCGGGGGCTCTCGAAATACGTCCGGACCGCGACGCCCATCGGGCGGTCCTCGCGGCGGTGCAGGCCCATCGCGAGGGAGAGGCGGGTGGAGTTGCCGTCGGCCGCGACCACGAGCGGCGCGTGGAAGGTGACTTCGCGCTTCTCCTCGCCGAGCTTGGCGTGGACGCCGGTGATGCGGCCCGTGCGGTCGTCGATGATCGGGGCCCCGACGTTGCAGCGCTCGTACAGGCGCGCTCCCGCCTTCTGGGCCTGCCGGGCGAGCTGCTCGTCGAAGTCGTCGCGCTTGCGGACGAGGCCGTAGTCCGGGAAGGAGGCGAGATCCGGCCAGTCCAGCTGGAGGCGGACGCCGCCGCCGATGATGCGCAGCCCCTTGTTGCGCAGCCAGCCGGCCTCCTCGGAGATGTCGATGCCCATGGCCACGAGCTGCTTGGTGGCGCGCGGGGTCAGGCCGTCGCCGCAGACCTTCTCGCGCGGGAACTCGGTCTTCTCCAGCAGGAGCACGTCGAGGCCGGACTTGGCGAGGTGGTAGGCGGTCGTGGAGCCCGCCGGCCCCGCGCCCACGACGATCACATCGGCGGTGTTCTCGGAGAGCGGCTCGGTCACGACGGTCACGGCGGGATCTCCCCAAGTTCGACAAATCTCTGTGCCGAGCGGCACTGGACACAGGCAGTCTATTCAGCAGAATTGATCACCCGGCTGAAGGGCTGCCTCGTGAACCGAGCTCTCCCCGTAGTACGGCTGCGCGTCCCCACCGACGAGGACGCCGTCGCCTGGCACCGGGTCTTCGACGACCCGGACGTCATGGAGTTCCACGGCGGCAGGTCCGCCGACCTCTCCCTCTACGAGGAACTCACCGCCCGACAGCGCCGACACGACGCCGAGCGGGGCTTCTGCCTGTGGACCATGGTCGGCGAGTCCGGGCAGGTCATCGGGTTCACCGGCGCCCAGCCGTGGCCGCAGGACTGGGGCCCCAAGGGCGAGATCGAGATCGGGTGGCGGCTCGGGCGACAGTACTGGGGCAAGGGGTACGCCACCGCTGCGGCGCAGATGACACTGGAACGGCTGCGGGCGGCGGAGGTGCCGAACGTGGTCGCGATGGTCCTGGCCGGCAACAAACGGTCGATCGCGGTGACGCGGCGGCTGGGCATGCACCTCGCCGAGGTCTTCACGACGCCGACCCGGGAGCAGGAGGGGCACTGCTACCGGCTCGATCTGTGACGCCCGACTGCGACGAGCGGCCGTGGCGCCCGACCACGACCCCCGATGGCTACTCAACGTAGTCGACTGTTACAGAAAGACACATGACACTTCCGGGTGATGCCGGGCTGGAGTTACCCTTCAGGTACCGCTGGGGGTGACATCTGTGCACATACCGCCCAAGACACCCGAAGTGCGCGTACCGCGACTTGTCGGACTGATGGCCATGGATGCGCGCAAGACAGCCGAGTCGACCGGCCTGTTCATCAACGCGCCGGACCGGCCCGACTTCCACCAGACCGTCGTCGAGTACGTCGTACGGCAGTACCCGCAGCCGAATGCCGAAGTGCCGCGGGACTCGATGGTCTACGTGTGGTTCGACTTCGGCGAGGGTGAGGGCGGGGGCGGCGCCGGTGTGCGCGAACCGCGCCTGCCGCGTCCGCCCAGCGGCGGGATGCAGCGCGAACTCGACGAGCCGGAGGACCCGTACGCCGTCGTCGGATTCCGCGTTCCCTGACCCGCCCGGCTCTCCCGGACCCGCGCGGGGTTCAGGTGGAACCGTGCGGGGCTCAGGGTCGGCCCCTGCGGGGCTCAGGCCTCCTTGAACCCGCGGTGCAGGGCCACCACCCCGCCCGTGAGGTTGCGCCACGCCACCTTCGACCAGCCGGCCTTCTGCAGGTGGTCGGCAAGCGCGGGCTGGTCGGGCCAGGCGCGGATGGACTCGGCGAGGTAGACGTAGGCGTCGGGGTTGGAGGAGACCGCGCGCGCGACCGGCGGGAGGGCCCGCATCAGGTACTCGGTGTAGACCGTGCGGAAGGGCGCCCAGGTCGGGTGCGAGAACTCGCAGATCACCACCCGGCCACCGGGCTTGGTCACCCGGTGCATCTCGCGCAGGGCGGCGTCGAAGTCCTGCACGTTGCGCAGGCCGAAGGAGATCGTGACGGCGTCGAAGACATCGTCCCCGAACGGCAGCTTCGTCGCGTCGCCCGCGGTCAGCGGCAGCCAGGGGTGCTTCTTCTTGCCGACCTGGAGCATGCCGATGGAGAAGTCGCAGGGGACGACGTACGCGCCCGTGCGCGCGAACGGCAGCGAGGACGTCGCCGTACCCGCCGCCAGGTCCAGGACCTTCTGTGCGGGCCGGGCGTCGACCGCCCGGGCCACCTCCTTGCGCCACACCCGGTCCTGGCCGAGCGACAGCACGTCGTTCGTCAGGTCGTACCGTTCCGCCACGTCGTCGAACATCGAGGCGACTTCGTGCGGCTGCTTGTTCAGGGAAGCGCGGGTCACCCCGCCATTGTTGCAGTCCGCCCTCAGGGAAGAAGCCTGGGCTTCTTCTTCGCGGCCACGTCCTCCACCCATCCGCACAACAGGATGAACACCGCGATCAGGATCCAGCCGATGCCGAACACGAACCACTGGCTCTCCAGCGGAAGGTACTTCTCGAACGCGGGCACGTTCCAGAACTGGTCGATCAGCGGGACTGCGAGGATCAGCGCGATCTCGTGCCAGAGGTAGAGCGTCACGGCGCGGGCGTTGAAGATCGTGACGATGCGGTCGGTGCGCCGGAGGCGGGTGAGCCAGGCGAAGTCGATGCGGAAGTAGGCCTTGGCCCACATCAGGAACATGACGTACCCGGCCGACCAGAAGGCCTGGGCCAGCGGAATGTCGTCGAGGTCGTACGAGCCCGTCTCCGCCTGGTGCGTGAAGGCGTACCAGCCGCCGTAGCCGACCGCCGCGACGGACAGCAGGACGACGACGGCCGGCTTCAGCCGCTGCAGGACCCCGTCGCGGTGCGCGAAGCCGAGGATCCAGCAGAAGAGGAAGGTCGCGAGGTCCGTCAGGGCGCTGCCGAAGCGGTTGTCCGGGGGCTCCCACAGGAATTGCACGACCAGGATCGGGGCGAGGGAGAGGAACAGGACCGGGAGAGGAGCCGGCCGGAAGACCCTCAGCAGGGCCGGCGACAGCAGCACGAACCAGAGATAGGTGCGCAGGTACCAGAGGATCTCCCAGGCCTGCGTGCCCCAGGCGTTGCCCGGCGGGTCGCCGAGCGGCACGATCCAGTAGACGATCTGCCAGCCCGGCATCCAGCCGTGGATCAGCATCGCGAGGATCACGAAGACGCCCCAGAACCAGAACGGGGGCAGCAGCCGGCGCATACGGCTCCTGATCACCTTGAGTGCCGGACGCTCCAGCGACTTCGCCATCAAGGTGCCGGCCAGGGCGAACATGACCCCCATCGACGGGAAGACCATCCCGGCCCAGGCCCAGCCGAAGGTGTGGTACGTGACGACGCGGACGAGTGCCACGGCACGGAGGGTGTCGAAGTAGCGGTCGCGTGCGGGGCGTTGGGGCTGTGGGGTGGAGTCGGAGCCCTTGAGGCCGGACCCCTTGAGGCCGGAACCCTTGAGGCCGGAACCCATGAGGCCGGAACCCATGAGGTCGGATACGGGCGGGCCCGGCGTTGCGGGCTGCTGCGCCCGCCCTCCCCCGCTCTCGCCTTCACCCGCGTGGAGGGATCCCCGTCGCCCTGGGGAACGACCGCCGGCAGCGGGGCCTGATGCGGTCGCGGCAGCAGCCGGGAGCGGTACGCCTCTCCTGTGCGAACCCATCTCAGCTCACCCCCGCCGGAGTCCCGACCTCGCCGGTCCGCTTCAGCTTCTGCCAGCGCAGGCGGCCGCCGGTCAGGGCGGTGATGCAGGAGTGGATCAGGACGAGGTACATCATCTGGCGGTAGGCCAGCTGTTGCAGCGGCATCATCAGCAGGTACCTGTACTTCTCGCGGTCGAGCCGGAATGCGTAGGCCGCGCACAGGAGTTGGACGCCGAGCACCGCGAGCCACGCGAGGAGCGCCTCCGTGAAATCGACGAAGACCATCGAGTAGGCGGTGAACACGTCGATGAGCGGGGCGAAGACCGGCGTGGCGATCTGGAAGATCACCACCAGCGGCATCCCGACGCGCCCGAAGCGCCCCGAAGGCCCCTTGTCCGTCAGGGACTTGCGGTGCTTCCACAGCGCCTGCATGGTGCCGTAGGACCAGCGGTAGCGCTGGGACCACAGCTGCTTGAGCGAACCGGGCGCCTCCGTCCAGGCCTTGGCGTGCTCCTGGTAGACGACCCGCCAGCCCGCGCGGTGCATGGCGATGGTGATGTCGGTGTCCTCGGCGAGGGTGTCCTCGCTCATGCCGCCGACCTGGATGACCGCCTCCCGGCGGAACGCGCCGATCGCGCCCGGGATGGTGGGCATGCAGCGCAGAAGGTCGTACATGCGGCGGTCGAGGTTGAAGCCCATCACGTACTCGATGTGCTGCCAGGCGCCGATGACCGTGTCACGGTTGCCGACCTTGGCGTTGCCGGCGACGGCGCCGACGGCCGGATCCGCGAAGGGCTGTACCAACTGCCGTACGGTGTCCGGCTCGAAGACCGTGTCACCGTCCATCATCACGACGATGTCGTGACTGGCGCTGCGGACACCGTTGTTGAGGGCGGCCGGCTTTCCGGCGTTCTCCTGGCGGATGACGCGGACGTTCGTCATGCCGAGTGAGACGGCGGCGTCGCGGGCGATGTCCGACGTGCCGTCCGTGGAGCCGTCGTCGACCACGATGATCTCGATCGGATGGGTGCTCCCGGCCAGTGACCCAAGGGTGTTGGCGATGCACTCCTTCTCGTTGTGAGGGCGAGGATGACTCGCGGTTTCTGCAGCGCAGCGGCCTTGCCCGCCGCCCGCTGCATACGGGTGGGGGCGCGGCGGCGGCCGCGAGAGGTGGTTGTCGTCGTCATGGGTCTGGCCGCGTTCCGGTCAGTTGGCCGCGGAGGCGGACGGGGACGCGAACGCGGACGCGGGCGCGGAGGCGGACAGTGTGGAGCCGGGCGGCTCGCCTGTGGCGGTGCCCGTGGGCGGAGTACCGCTGGGCCTCACGGGCGGGGCGCCGATGCCGCCCTGCGGATCGGCGCCGCGGGGGCCGGAGTTGCGGGCACCGACCGGGCCTCCGCCCGCGAAGGGCAGCAGCGAGGAAGGGGTCGCGGTGCCGATGCCCATGAAGGCCAGGCCCAGGATCACGGCGTACCCGAGACACAGGACGCCGGCCAGAAGCCCCATCCGGCGCAGCAGCTTGGAGCGGCGCCCGGAGTTGTCAACGAACACGGGCCCCTCGACGGACCCGCTGCCGCGTTTGCGGCGGCGACCACCTGCGGTCGCTCGGTTTTCGATGGCAGGCTCGAAATGCATTCCCCAGACGTTAGGGAGTCTTTATGTGACCGAATCGAGTCTTGTTGTGAGGCGCATATGAGAAACGCCTTAAGCTGTCTCCCACCTATGGAATCCCTGGAATTCCTGCGCAACTCGACACCGGGGGGAACGAGTTGAATGTCGCGTTCCGCCTGCCGGAATAATCCGATCCAACCCGTTCCTCCCCTGTGTTTCCTGTGCATGAGCCGGTTTCGTGAACACCGGCTCCGTGTGAGACGTTTCCCTTTCGAATGAGCCCTTGTTTCGAGCTTGAGACAGAAATCACGAGAGCGGGTGCATGCGAATGCCGAGTTTCCGGAAGTCGGCGGCCGGGCTCACTTGTCTGTTCGCCCTGGCCGCGGCGGGCTGTTCCGCGGGCTCGGGCGGGACCACGGACGCCGCGCAGAAGCCCGGGAAGTCCGGCACCGCGTCGCCCGCCGAGTCGCCCGGTACGTCGTACGCCCCCTACGTGAGCGCCACGGACGCCTCCGGCAACGACTCCAGCGGCTCCCCGTCGACGTACAACCTGGCCTTCGTGATCGCCGACGGCAGTGACTGCACGCCGAAGTGGAACGGCGAGGACGCCCTGACCGACTCGGCGGTGAAGTCCCGTACGGCGAAGCTGAAGAAGGACGGCGGCTCCGTCCGCGTCTCCTTCGGCGGTGCCTCGGGCAAGGAGCTGGCGTCGACCTGCGACAGTGCTTCGGCGCTGGCGAAGGCGTACGGCAAGGCACTGGACGCGGCCGGCTCCACCCAGGCCGACTTCGACATCGAGGGCGACGAGCTGACCCACTCCGATTCGGTCGCCCGGCGCTCGGAGGCGATCGCCCTGCTGCAGAAGGAGCGCAGCGACCTGGAGGTCACCTTCACGCTCCCGGTCATGCCGTCCGGCCTGGACTCCGACGGCCTGGCGCTCCTGGAATCCGCGAACAAGTACGACGTCCAGGTCTCCACGGTCAACCTCATGACCATGAACTACGGCGAGTCCTACACCGACGACATGGGCGACTACGCCCTCACCTCGGCCAAGGCGGCCCACACGCAGCTGAAGAAGGTCTTCGGCCTGTCCGACACGGCCGCCTGGCGGGGCATGGCGCTCACCTCGATGATCGGCGACAACGACATCGCCAACGAGACGTTCACGCTCTCCGACGCGGCGCAGGTGCGGGAGTTCTCCGAGGAAAAGGGGATGGCGTGGGTGTCGATGTGGTCGACGTTCCGGGACCAGCAGTGCGAGGACGACGACTCTGCGTCTGACGATGCGGCCACCAATTGCAGTGGGGTGAAGCAGAGTTCGGGGGCGTTCGGGGAGGCGTTCGCGGGCTGAGAGCGGAGAGTGTGCGGGTGCTTCGTGGCTGGTCGCGCAGTTCCCGGCGCCCCTGAAAAGCCTTGCAGCCGTGTGCCTCTGAAAGCCTTACCGCCGTCTGTGCACCAGGCGGCCGGCGCACACCGTTGCGATGCAGGTGCCGGTTCTGTCGAAGACCGCGAGGTCGGCGCGGGCGGTCTCGTCCAGCATCGTCGGTCGGGCAGCCGGCAGGACGAGCACGTCGTTCCGCTCGGCCGCCGCCCGGAGTTCGGGTGAGTCGACGTGCTGCGCCAGGACCGCCACCGCACCCGACTTCAGTACGGCGTGGAGGCGTTCACGCGGGGACGGGGCGTCCGGGAGCGGGCCTTCGTGGATGCGGGCGGGCCCGAGCACGCCGGGCCAGCGCCGCACCCGCGCGTCCGGATGCTGCTCCATGAGGTCGGCGAGGAGGCCCACCGCCGCGACCCGGCCGCCGGTCACGAGGACGCCGCCGTCCTTGACCGGCTTCTGGCCGTCCTTGACCGGCTCCTGGTCGTCCCAGACGTACCGGACCTCGTCCGCCGCGTGAATCGTCAGCACGGGCAGGTCAGTTGGAGGTGAGGAGCTTCAGCTCGGGATGTGCCGTGCCGCCTGCGATCGCCGTGGACGAGATGTGGGACATCACGCGCTCGTCGACGGGGTCGTTGGCCGGGTCGTCGTGGACGACGATGTGCTCGTACGTCGTGGCCCGCTGGGCGGGGACGCGGCCGGCCTTCCTGATCAGGTCGATGATCTCCAGCCGGTTGGAGCGGTGCTTGGCCCCGGCCGAGGAGACGACGTTCTCCTCCAGCATGATCGAGCCGAGGTCGTCGGCGCCGTAGTGCAGCGACAGCTGGCCGACCTCCTTGCCGGTCGTCAGCCAGGAGCCCTGGATGTGCTGGATGTTGTCCATGAACAGCCGCGCGATGGCGATCATCCGCAGGTACTCGAAGAGCGTGGCCTGCGTGCGGCCCTTCAGGTGGTTGTTCTCCGGCTGGTAGGTGTACGGGATGAAGGCGCGGAAGCCGCCCGTCCGGTCCTGTACGTCGCGGATCATCCGCAGGTGCTCGATGCGCTCGGCGTTGGTCTCTCCGGTGCCCATGAGCATGGTCGACGTCGACTCCACGCCCAGCCGGTGGGCGGTCTCCATGATCTCCAGCCAGCGCTCGCCGCTCTCCTTGAGGGGCGCGATGGCCTTGCGGGGCCGCTCGGGGAGCAGCTCGGCACCGGCGCCCGCGAAGGAGTCGAGGCCGGCGGCGTGGATGCGGGTGATGGCCTCCTCGACCGACACCTTCGAGATCCGCGCCATGTGCTCGACCTCGCTCGCCCCCAGGCTGTGGATGACGAGCTGCGGGAAGGCCTGCTTGATGGCGGCGAAGTGCTTCTCGTAGTACTCGACGCCGTAGTCCGGGTGGTGTCCGCCCTGGAACATGATCTGGGTGCCGCCCAGCTCGACGGTCTCCGCGCAGCGCCGCAGGATGTCGTCGAGGTCGCGCGTCCAGCCCTTCGCCGTGTCCTTGGGGGCGGCGTAGAAGGCGCAGAACTTGCACGCCGTGACGCACACGTTCGTGTAGTTGATGTTGCGCTCGATGATGTACGTCGCGATGTGCTCGGTGCCCGCGTACCTGCGGCGGCGTACGGCGTCCGCGGCGGCGCCGAGCGCGTGCAGCGGGGCGTCGCGGTAGAGGTCGAGGGCCTCTTCCGGGGTGATCCGTCCGCCGGCCGCGGCACGGTCGAGGACGGACTGAAGATCGGCCTTCTCGGTCACCGGGGCGTCCCTTTCGTCAAGGGTTGTGGACAGACCTGACCAGCCTACGCCAGCCGTTTCGCACCGCCGACGTCAGGCCGCGCACGCGTCGCCGCCCTCAGGTCGCGCACGCCGCCGCCCTCAGGTCGGGTATGCCCCGAGGACGTCAGGTCGCGTACGCGCCGATCAGGAGCCCGACGAACGCTCCGGTGATCAGGAACGGCCCGAACGCGATGGCCGTCTTGCGCCCGGCCCGCCGTACGACAACGAGCGCGCCCCCGTACAACGCCCCGAGCAGGAACGCGGCGAAGGTGCCCAGCATGACCGTCGGCCAGCCGTACCACCCGAGCACGGCGCCCAGACCCAGCGCCAGCTTGACGTCGCCGAAGCCCATGCCGCCCGGGTTGATGAGGAACAGCACGAAGAAGGCGCCGCCGAGCGCGAGGCCGCCGTACAGCGCGGTGAGCCAGTCACCGGCATGCTCGGGTACGAGTGCCACCGCCCCGAGGAGCACCAGCGCGGCGCCCGCGAGCGGCAGCGTCAGGACGTCGGGCAGCCGCTTCACCCGGAAGTCGACCACCGCGAGCAGGACGCCGACGGGCGCGAGCAGCAGCCAGACGCCCAGCTCGGGCCGGGTACCGGTGGCGGCGGCGAGGGCGGCGCAGACGAGGGCGGTGGCGATCGCCAGGGCGGCGACACCGGGGCCGTAGGACGGTTCGGTGGGCCCGCACCGCGCACATCGCGCCCGCCCGATCCACCGGCCGAGGGGGTGCTCGCCGGGGCACCGGTCCCGCCAGTCCTCCCCGGACGGTACGGAGAAGCGGTACACGGCACGCGGCAGCAGCGCCCCCGTCGCCGCACCCCACAGCGCGGCGACGGCGACCAACAGCCCCGTACTCAACCCGTCGCCCCTCCGCTGCTCAACCCACTGATGGACCTGGTGCTCAACCCGCTGCTCATCCGACCGCGGCGGCGCCGCTGCGCCACGTCGGCAGCAGTTCGTCGAGCAGCGCCTCGGTGCGCGGCGGCAGTCCGCGTGCGCCGCTGCGGTTCACGAGGTCGGTGGCCAGCGTCTGGAGGCGCCCCTCGTCACCGGTGGCGTGGGTGGCGCGCAGCAGCTCGTTCCAGAGGCGTTCGTCGGCGGGGGCGGAGTTGAGGGAGGCGCCCAGGGCCTCGATGGCCTTCTCCGCGCGGTCCTTCTCCAGGTGGAAGGCGGACAGGGCGAGCCCGATGTCCGCTACGAGCAGCGGGAGTTGGGCGTCGATGATCTCGTGGGTGAGCCAGCGGTAGCGCCCCTCGGGCCGGTCGGCGAGCAGTGGGCCGCGGACCAGGACCAGCGCGTCCGTCAGCAGCCGCCCGCGGACGGCACGGCTGTTGATGCCCTTGCCCTGAGTGGCCTCGTGGTAGAGCGAGCGCAGCACGTCCAGGTCCGAGACGACGGACTTGGCGAGCACGAGCCGCCCGGTCGCGTCGGCGGACAGCCGCGGAGTGCCGTCGGGATCGGCACCGAGCCAGACCCGCAGCCGCTCCAGCAGCGCGTCCCGCACGTCCTCGGTGACCCCCCGCGGCCACAGGGCGGACGACAGCACCCGCGGGTGCACACCCTCGCGGTGCAGCAACAGCAGCGCGAGCGCCTCGTGCAGCAGCGCGCTGCGCTCGCCGTCCGGGGTGTCGAGGCCGATGATCTCGTACGGGCCGACGAGGCGCGCGTACACCGCGGGCCGCCCCTGCTCACTGATGTCGACGAGGAACGGCGGGGTGGGCGCGGGCCCTTGGGGATCGCGCTCGGGGTCGGCCTCGACGAACAGCTCGACGACGGCGCGCTGGGTGGCCAACGGCAGGAGCTGGGCGTCGAGTTCGAGTCCGAGGAGCGGGGCGAGGAGCTTGCCCTCGCTGGTGACCTCCATCTCCCAGGCGGCGCCGGGCAGATCGCCGGTCTCGGTGCCGACGAGGTAGCCGATGCCGAGCCGGCTCGCGTCGGAGGCGAGTTCGGCGAGCTTGACGGCGTCCTCGGCGGAGGGCTGGGCGGCGAGCAGGACGAGGTGCGGCGCCCAACGAGTGTGCTGGGCAGGCCCCGTACGTCCGGTGAGGACGGAGTCGTGACCGGCGGCGCCCAGCGCTCCCCGCCGCTGCCGCGTCTCGGCCTCCATGGTCTCGATCAGGTCGTCGATGCCGTCGAGGTGACGCAGCCGGTTGGGCGCGAGGGGCGTCAGATCCTCGCCGAAGCCGACGAGGGTGATGGTCATGCGGTCCGACCAGCCGTTCGTCGCCAGCTCCGCGGCGACGGACGCGAACACCGCGGCCCGGTCGGCCTCGCGGCCGCTCAGGGAGACGATGCCGGGCACCGACTCCAGGTTGAGCAGCAGCCGCGAGTCGTCCATGGTGCCGAGGCTGACGAGGCCGGGGTAGGGCGCGGCCGTGTCGACGTCCGGGTACTGCTCGGCGTCGGTCCTCGCCAGCATCCAGAACGTCTGGTCCTGCCCGAGCTGCCACGGCGCGGGCGGCTTCCCGGCGGGCTGGGCGAGCTGCAGATGCAGATCGCCCTTGCTGAGCCAGGCGGCGTAGACGGTGGGCAGATCCCGCGACTCACCGGCGAGCTGGGCGGCGAGCCCCCGCAGCGAACGGTCCAGCAGTCGTACGCCTTCGGGGTCGGCGCCGACGAGGAGGGCGTCCTGCGCGTCCGCGGCGTCCCCGACCGGCAGCGGCGGCTCCATCCCGCGCCGCCCGCCCATGGCACCGAGCGCCGACTGCCACAACGCCTGCCGACGGCGACGGCCGAGGGCGCCGAGGAGGCCGGCGGCGAGAAGGGGCGCGCCGATGAGGGCTTGCGGAAGTCCGAAGGCGCTGCTGGAACTGCTGCTGGATGCGGCGGGGTTGGCGTGCTGATGACCGCCGTCGGAGGCGGGCCGCTGCTCGGGCACGGAGACCTGCTGGGCGTGGTGACCGCCGCCCTGCGCGTGGCTGCCCTGGGCGTGGTCGCCGGACTTGGCGTAGTCGTGGATCTGCTGCTGGGCCGAGGAGGAGGCGTGGGCGGAGGCGTCGGGCGCCTCGACGAGTTCGCCGCCGTGCGCGTCCCCGGGCATCTCCATGATCCATCCGGGCCGGATCAGACTGGCCTCGGACAGCTTGGAACCGTCCGGCTGGGTCCGGTCCTTGTTGAGCTCGTAGATCTCCTTGTACCGGCGCCCGTCACCGAGGTGCCGCTGCGCGATCTCCCAGAGGGAGTCGTGGTGACGCCCCTCGGGCGGCTGGATCCGGTAGTACTTCGTGTCGCCGTGCTGCTTGGCGTTGCTGCCGGCATCGGCCTGCGCGTGGGAAGCCTGCTGGGCGAGGGCGGCGGCAGTACTGGCGGCCTGCTCCTGCTGCTGGGCGAAGAGCCCGGGGGTCGCCTGGGCGGCGGCGACGGTCGGCTTCTGGTTGCCGTCCAGACTGTGCCCGAGGTTCGCCAACCCGGGGGTGAGGCTGGCGGCGGTGGCGCCGACGAGGAGGAGAGCGGCGACAAGCTGCCGGGCGAGCAACTGGCTCGGACCGGCACCGGGTACACGGCCCGGGACGCCGACGCCGGAGAGGGCCGCCTTCACCTCGACGAGGACACACGCGGTGAACTGGGCCCAGGCGAGCCAGACCACGACGGTCAGGATGTGCAGGAAGGTCGTGACCGTGATCTCCTGCTGGAGCCAGTCCAGACTCGGCACCCCGCTGGGCAACGGCCACCCGATGGACACGGCGAGTGCACCCGGCACCCCGACGACGAGGCCGAGCAGCGCGACGAACGCGAAGAACGCCTTGACGAAGTCCCCGAAGGAACGCCGCCGGATCGTCACGGGTTGGGGCGTCCGGTTCCTGGGAGCCGTCGAGTTGCCCGTCGAGCGTCCCGTCGAGCTTGAGGTGCTGCGTCGCGGCATGGCGGGTGTCCTGGGTTGTGTGGGGTGGGGCGGTGGTGGGGCGCGGGGCCCCGGGGTGCGTGAGATGTACTGAGCCTACAGAGATCTTATGGACTCTGATTTGCGACGTCGAAGGCCGGATACGGACCTGAGACCTCGCCGTTCACCCGATACGTCACCGTCTGCCCCCTTGGCCGGAGTTGCCCCGCAGCTGTCGTCACAACCGCACGCGTCTACGATCCACGCCCTTCGCTCCCGCCACGCCCCACTCCTCACATTCCCCACACAATCCCCCACCGGCACTCCAGGGCCTCTTACTCCCCCCTGATAGCTTCGTTCCCCGTTGCACACAGCCGACTCCGGGGGAGATCAAACGTGGCCCGCCGCGCACTGACAACCACTGCCGCCGCACTCACCGCCGCGGCGGCGCTTCTGCTCACCGGGTGCGGTGGGGGTGACAAGTCGTCTTCGGACGACATCAAGGGGGCGGATACGGGGAGCGGGAGTCCGTCGGCTTCGGCGTCGACCTCCGACGCCGGCGCTCCCGACATCAGCGTGCCCAGCGACTTCCACCTCGTCTTCGACTTCGATGTGCCGTCCGATGCCAAGCAGGCGTCGGCGCTTTCCGATGCGCAGAACTACATCCGTGCCCTGAAGCACGGCATCTCCAAGCAGGATCCGAACGACCCCGCGTACCAGTACTACTCGACGGGTCAGGCTGCGCAGTACAGCAAGTCGCAGATCCAAGCCTGGGTGAAGGGGCACTGGACCGTCACGGGGACGGACAAGTACTACGACGCGAACGTCACCTCGCTGAGCGGCGGCAAGCGCGAACTCGTCACCTTCTGCCGAAACCAGGCAAAGTCCTACAGCAAGGAAATCAAGAGCGGCAAGATCCTCTACACCGGGGAGAACGCCGACAGTTACGTGAAGTACCAGCTGCTCATGTATCCGCCCACTGGCTCCGCCAAGGCTTGGAAGGCATCACTGGTGGAGGTCAAGGGGAAGGCGAAGGAGTGCCAGAAGTGACGAAGCACGGGCTCTCCCGGCGCTTGACCTTGACTACTGCCATCGCCTTGGCGCTGGTCAGCAGCGGCACCGCCCACGCCAATGACGGCCCCGCACCGGCACCGCCCGCACCGCCCACCTCCGGCGGAAAGCACGGCAAGGACATCTACGCCTCCGCCACCTACTCCCACATCAAAGTCCGCCAGGTGAGCGGCCCCACCGGCGGCAAGCGCGGCGCCCTCTCCTCCGTGGACGTCAACTGGAAGCCGCCGGCCTGCTGGTACGAGCCCGTCTTCACCGGCCAGGAGCTGAAGGACTTCGTCGACAAGAACGACGGCGACGGCGACGTGGGCATCCACGAGTCCTGGTACGGCAAGGAGCTGTGGACGAACCACTACCAGGACGGCAAACCGGAGACCAACTTCGACGACGAGCAGAGCACCGCCGAGGGCTACAAGGACTACAACATCGGCAAGGACGGCTACTTCTGGCGCAGCGTCGCGCCGGACGAGAGCGATCCCGATTCGTGGGACTGCGGCAAGATCATGTTCTGGCAGGACGCCAACGTGGTGCCCAAGGTCGCCCACGCCCCCACGCCCGAGATGCTCGCCGAGTACGCCTACAACCAGGTCAAGGTTCCCGACACCGAGATCGAGCTGAAGCCCACCACCAAGTCCACGGTGAACCTGCCCACTTGGGCCTGGCTCGACAAGGGCACCTTCCGTGAGATCAAGGTCCGCGCCGAACTCCCCCGCACCAACCTCTACGCCGTGACGACCGCCAAGCCGGTCGCCCTCCACCTGGACCCCGGCACCGAGGACGCGACGACCTACCCCGCCTCGGGCGACTGCACGATCAACGACGACGGCTCGATCGGCGCCCCGTACGAGAAGGGCGATGCCGGCCAGACCCCTTCCTGCGGCATCACGTACCTCCACGCCACCAACGGCACGCCGTACCACCTGAAGGCGAGCATCACCTGGCAGGTCTCGTGGGAAGGCACGGGCGGCGCGAAGGGCGACCTCCCCGACGGCACCTTCGACACGACCCAGGACATGAACGTCCAGGAGATCCAGGCCGTCAACCGCTGAGCCCCAACGGACCTGCTCTTGCAACAAGACGGGCGGAGTACACGAGGCAGGCCGCCCTCACCAACCGCCCCCTGAGCGCGATCCGCCTGCCGATCAATCACAGCCCCACAACCCAACATCCACGCCCGTCGCACACACCGACCTCGGGGGAGATCAACCGTGGCCCGCCGCGCACTGCCGACCACTGCCGCCGCGCTCACCGCCGCGGCGGCGCTTTTGCTCACCGGGTGCGGTGGGGGTGACAAGTCGCCTTCGGGGGACATCAAGGGGGCGGATACGGGGAGCGGGAGTCCGTCGGCTTCGGCGTCGGCTTCTGCCTCGGCCGTTGCGGACAGGCCGGATGTGAGCCTTCCCAAGGACTTGAAGTTGGTCTTCGACTTCGACACGCCATCGGACACGGACAGGGTGGCCGCCTTGGGGGACGCGGAGAACTACATCCGTGCGATCAACCACGGCGTCACCCAGCAGGACCCGAACGACCCGGCGTACCAGTACTACTCGGCTGGGGATGCGGCGCGATATGCGAACTCACAGATCAAGACGTACGTGAAGGGCGGTTGGACACTCACCGGCACCGACCGCTACTACCAAGCCGAGACCAGCGATGGCGGCGCGTCGAAGAGCGTCAAGCTCACACGCGTCACTTTCTGCGAGAACCAGGCCAAGGCCTATGGCAAGGAAGTGAAGAGCGGGAAGGTCCTGTACACCAAGGAAAGCCTGGGCAGCTACCTGAAGTTCAACATCCTCATGGCGTCGACGAAGGCCTCACCGGTATGGAAGGCCCAATCGGTAACCGTCACGGGGAAGGCGAAGGAGTGCCAGGAGTGATCACCCCTCGGCGATTGAAATGGGGCGTCGTCCTGGCCTCCGGCGCCCTGTTCTGGACCGCAGGCACCGCCTATGCCGACAAGCCCGTCACCGGCTCCCACGGCGGCAACAACGGCCTCCGTCCACCCCGTTCGTCACGGGTGACGCCGGCAAGACTCCTCAGTGCGGCATCACCTACCTCCGCGCCACCAACGGAACGCCGTACCACTTTGAAGGCCAGCATCACCTGGCAGATCTCCTGGGAAGGCACGGGCGGCGCGAAGGGCGACCTTCCCGACGGCACCTTCGACACGACCCAGGACATGAACGTCGTGGAGTACCAGGCGATCAACCGCTGACGCGACGAGACCCCGTACGACCGACTGCCTGAAACAGGGCTTCCCACTTCACGTCTCTCAAGGAGCGCACCTCCGCCATGTCTAGCCCCGCCCCCACCCTTGCCCGCGCCGCCCGAAGAAGCGTCATAATTCTCGTCGCCCTCGGCGTGACCTCGGCGGCCACCCTCACCGGATGCAGCGGCGGCACCGGTGACGCGGCCGCCCCGAGTGCCTCGGCGAGCCCGCCCCCCAAGGGCGCGGTGACCCGCGCGCAGGCGGCGAAGATCGTCGACAACTACGTTGCCGTCAACAACAAGGCGAACGGGACACGGAACGCCAAGTTGCTCGGCACGGTCGAGAGCGGACAGGTCCACGAGCAGAGCAAGGGGGACTACGCGACTTTCGGCACATGGACGAAGGCGGACCAGAGCGACTACGAGAAGCCGTTCTCCTACCGGGATCGGGAGTACTACATCCCGGCCGACGAGGACTGGTTCGCGGTCAAGGCCACCGCCAGCGGCTCCAAGACTCCGGCCCTGTTGGTCTTCGGCAAGGAGGGCAGCAGCTGGAAGCTGATGTCGGCGGTCTACTCCGACGCGCCGATTCCGACGATCGACACCAGCAACCACGGTCTCGCCACCGCCGTAGCCCCCTCGACCCGCGTCGGCACCCTGGCCCCGAACGACGTCGGCCCGGCCTTCGAGGACCTGTACGTGACCGGCGGGAAGAAGGCCGGTGCCGCGATCTCCCACACCACCAGCCCGGCCAAGGACGCCCTGAAGCTCTACAAGGACCGCACCAAGGGCAAATTGGCCAAGTGGGCGACCAAGAAGTTCTTCGCCAAGGACCCGGCGTACAAGGAGACGTACGCGCTGCGCCTGGCCGACGGCGGCCTACTCGCGGTCATCCCGACCTCGCACACCCAGGAACAGATGCTCAAGCCGCAGTACATGAGCAGCTTCCAGATCACTCCGGACGACGAGGAGGCCGTCTACAACCCCGCCAAGCGGGTCGTCATCACCGACACCTTCCAGGGCATGGCCCTTGCCGTCCTGCCGAAGAGTGGCAAGCCCTCGGTGATCGCGTACGAGTACGGCATGACGGACTCGAAGTAGGCGAGGGCCTCCGTCGCCCTCAACGCCACTGTGTGGCTCTCTTCGTGAGCTGCTGAGCAGGCACGGGGACAGAACAGGGTGTGGACCCGGAGAAACGCTCCCGGTCCACACCCGCACTACGTTCGGCCTCACCCTCATCGGCGATGCCGTACGACGTGATCAACGCACTACGCCGCGACCAGGTCGCACCACACGTACTTGCCCCGGTTGCCGCCCCTGGCGAGTGGCTGCCACCCCCACACGTCGGCACAGGCCCGCACCAGAGCAAGCCCGCGTCCCTCCTCCAGATCGAGACCGACGAGCTGGTCCAACGCCCCTGGCGGCTCGGGCGGTTCAGGGCTCGCATCCCACGCCCCGATCCGCAGCACGCCGGCCGACCAGCGCACGCGAAGCGCAGCGGGCCCCTTGGTGTGGCGTACGGCGTTGGAGACCAACTCCGTCGCGAGCAGCTCGGCAGTGTCGACGAGGCGGATCAGGCCGTGCATGGTGAGGATCAGACGGAGGGTGCGGCGGCAGACGGTGACAGCGCGGGGGTCGTTCGGGATGTAGAGGGAGTACTCCCAGGGGTCGGACTCGCTTTCAGGCATGGCTGAACTCCTATTGAGGGAGGGAGAGTTGGCGGATCTCACCGCGGTCGCGGGCGGTGGCATTGCCGCAGCCGTCATGGCAGGACGGAGTGGTGCGCTTCCGGGGCCCCGGGACTCCACAGCGTGTGCGTCGCGCCACTGACAGTAGGGGTCAATTTTGGTCCTACGCAAGCCGTTGCCGTAATCTAGCGCCCGAACGAGGCACTGCTTCACGGCGGTTGAGCCCAAGGAGGAAGCCATGCCACGCAGGCAGCAGGCCACAGCACGACAGGTGCGCCTGGGTTCTGAGCTGCGCAAGCTACGCGACGCGGCGGGCCTCAAGGGACGTGAAGCCGCCGCACTGCTTGGGACGGACTCCGCGCAGGTGAGCCAGATCGAGGCCGGCCTCGCAGGCCTGAGCGAGACACGGCTACGCCGGATCGCAGCGCACTACGCCTGCACGGACGAGGACTTGGTCGATGCCCTTGCGGCGATGACAACGGACCGTACTCGCGGCTGGTGGGAGGAGTACCGCGGGCTGCTGCCCACGTCGTTCCTGGATCTCTCCGAGCTGGAGTACCACGCCACCTACCGATGGGACGTGGACTTCCTGCACGTCCCCGGACTACTCCAGACAGAGAGCTACGCCGAGGCTCTCTTCTCGCGCCGGATCCCTGAACTCCCGCAGGACGAACTCGAGTTGCGTGTACGGCATCGCATGCGGCGGCGCGTCATCATCGAGCAAGAGCCGCCAGTCCCTTACACCGCTGTGGTCCATGAAGCAGCACTGCGCATCAGGGTTGGAGGCCGCGCCACCTCGCAAGCCCAGCTGACCCACATTCTGGAACTCTCCGAAGCGGACCAGGTCACGGTACGCGTCATCCCCTTCGCTCTGGAGGACTTCGCTGACCTCGGCAGCGCCATGGTGTACGCGGGCGGCGCCCTACCAAGGCTGGACACCGTGGTACGCGACGCCCCGCACGGCACCGTCTTCATCGACTCCGAAGCCCAGCTCGGCGTGTTCCGAACACTCTTCCGTAGAGTGGAAGCGGTAGCGCTCGAACCCACGCGTTCGCGCGACTTCATCCACGAGCTGGCGAAGGAACTGTGAGGCAACCGAGGTGACCCCCGACCACTGGCAGAAGTCGTCCTACTCCGGCGGCGGCGACGGCAACGCCTGCGTGGAGATAGCGAACCTGCACACCCGAATCGCCATACGCGATTCGAAGGCACCCTCCCAGGGCGTCCTCGCCCTCCCGACCGGAGCCTTCACCACCTTCATCGAGGCGCTCAAGACGGACACGTCACGCAAGACCGTCTGACCCAAAACCTCCTCGATCCGCCCCAGCCGTCACCGTGATACGGGTCGTAACAGCGAACTGTGCCGATATGGGTGGCGTTGATCAGGCGCGGCGAGCGAGGTGAGCCAGGGCGGTCCTCAGCTGTTCCGGGTGGCGGGTGGGGGCGCACCAGATAGGAGAGGGGGCGAAGCGTTGAGGGGATCCGGTTTTCCAGAAGGAGCGTTCCACCGGTGGGCGGAACTCCGGAACGACCGCGGCGGAGAGGTCGACGTTGAGCACCAGGACGGCCCGCATGTACGGAGCCGTCAGGAGGCCGAGCTTGATGGCGCGGGTGGCAACCTCCGAGCGGGACGCACCCACACCCTCGCCGAGTTTGGCGATCTTTCGGATCTCCTTGCGCTCGGTGATCACCTCGACCCGTTGCACCGCATCCCAGGGGCAGAAGAAGACCTGCCGCTGCTGCGCTCCCGCCCGTGACAGCTTCGCTGGCGTCTTCCCAGCAGCCCGCATGCGCTCGGCGCGCTGGATGCCGCCGATCCAGATTCCGGCCGAGTCGACACGAATGCCGATCGGCCGCTTCTCGGCCAGGTGCAGGCCGCCGAGACTCACGGAACCGAAGACGCCCAGAATCACACCGATCATGAATACGTAATTTTTGGTTACCGCCAGCGCTGTGAAAGACGCCACCAGGAGCAGAGGCCAGAAGAAGCCGTGGAACACCAGCGGCCACCGCAGCGCCGAGCGCTCCTCCGTGTAGTGGGCGGGCTCGGTCATCTCGGGCAGGTTCATGCAGCGTTCCCCTGACGAGTGAACAGGTCGGTCAGGAGCCGACCGAAGCCGTCTTCGTCAAAGTCGATCGGCGCGGAAGTGCCGGAACTGTCGGTACTCCCCTGCTCGACGCGCAGGCCCGAAGGGCCGCCCCGATGCACCTCGAAGCGATCACGCGCCGGACCCGAGCCCTTGTTGGGCTGGTACACGTCGATGATTTTGGCAGGACGTCGGCCGAGCTTGTGACCGGCCGGGGCGCGGTCGACCCAGCGCAGTAGGGAACTGACCGCTTCGGCAGGGCTGACCAGTGCGTACTCGTAGGCCGGCCCGAACCTCGTGGGCAGTTTTCCGGGGCCTGTCTCGGCCAGTACGGCCCGCAGGCCTCGGCCTTCTTCGGCAATTCCGTACAAGCGCATCCGCTCTGGTGCAGCTTTTGCGCCCTCCGCGCGGACGACAACGAAAGCCGGTTGTGTCCGGCCGGCCAGAATCATGGCGAGCAGGGGACGGGCCGGCAGGGCGACGTTCTCCGTGGAATCATCCTCGATTGCCCCGGGCTCCGGTTCATCGAGCAGTTCACGGTGAACGAGGAATTTCAGGGCCATGGCCGAGATCCCGAACCGCTCAGCCTCCGTCATGCCCGACCACCACGACCAGGAGACCTCGTCGATCAGCGTGGCCTGCATGGCGCCGAGTACGCACAGTTCGGCTGTCGACAAGGCCGGTAGCTGCACAGCGCCGTCCCGTTCGACCTGATCCATGAGGGCCTGTGCCGCATCGGCATCCGCCTGCCGTGGGTCACCTGTCATGATTTTGCTGTCTCCGTCCGACTTCTCAGAAAATGCTGGTGACCGCATGCCAGGTGCTCTTGGCAGCGGATGCGACGGCGTGGCCGGTGGCGTCACACACGTTCTTGAACGGCTTCCAGTGGTGGTAAAGGTAGTCGCCACCCAGGAAGAGGCCGGTACCGATCATGACGACTTCCCCCACGCCAGGAACGGCATCCAGGGGTGTGAGTAGGGCGAGGGTGTCCCACCCGACAAGTCCGGCGTTGACCCCGGCGGCGCCGCGGTCCACCCAGCCCATCGCACCCTTGTCCTCGGGATTCACCATGGTGTAGGCGTCGCCGATGAATGCCAGCCCGTTCAGGCCTACTCCCACACCGCGCAGCCAAGGCAGCCGCGCGGCTTCACTCAAACTGGCCGCCTTCGTCCCGGCGTTCCACTTGGCGATCGCGTCCCAGTCCTTGGCGAAGTCCTCGATCGCCTGGGCGAGATCGGCTTCCGTGGCCTCGCCTCGGCTCATGGCGTTCATGATCGGGCGGGCCATCTTCGGGAAGTCGGCCTCCATCAGCTCGGGAATCCTGGCGGCGAACTCCTCGGCAGTTTTGGCACTTTCCTCCGCACCTTCAGCGGAGCTCATGAGCTTGAGCAGCACCATGTCGGCGTACGGCGCCGGTACGGCATGCAACTTCTCGTCCCACTTCCGCAGTTCGCCCTCCGGCCCGAAGAGCTTCTCCCACAGTCCGGGGTTCTCTTCCTTCAGTTCCTCGCCGACCTTGTCCACCTGCTCTTTGAGCTGCTTCGCGGACATCGTGTCCGGGCAGGTCCTGGCCAGCGTGGTCTGCGCCTGGCCGAGTGCCGACGCGCAGGTGCCTGCGGCGCGGCTCAGGGCCGAGTTCGCATCGCCGACCTGCAAGCCGAGCTGGTGCACCGACTGGCCGTGAGCGGCAGCAGAGGCGTGGGAGTTGTGCGCGTCTTTGCTGGAACTCCTGTTGGCGCCACTCACGGCCTTTTGCGCGGTCTCCAGGGCTCCGGCGTATTTGTGCAGCGCGGTGTGGGCCGAAGCGGCGGCCTCGTGAACCGCCTTGAAGCGCGGATACACGCCTTCCGCGGCGGACTTGTATTGCGCGGCCAACGGGCCGGTCCAGCCCGTGAGGATCGCGTCGACATGACGCTGGAAGGTCGTCAGCAGGGTGGAGTGATCCTGCGCGAGGGTCTTGTACTGGCGCGCGGCTGTGCGCAGGGTCTCGGGGTCGCCGGAGGGCACCGGGTAGGTGGGCGCGGTCACTTGCCGGTGGCTTTCGCGAGGTTGGCGGCGGTGGTTGTGGCGACCTCACCCAGATCGCTGACGGAGGTACTGGTGTCGGCCGCTGCTTTCGCCAGCGCGCGGGCGAGTGCGATGACCGCCGAGGCCACCCTGGCGTCGCCCGCTGCGTCGGAGGCCTGCTTCCCGGCCGAAGTCGCTGCTTTGGAGTGTGTCCCGGCCGAGGTCACGACCGTTTTCATGGCTGAAGCAGACGCATGTATGTGCTCTGCGTCTCCGCCGCGGTAGCCCACAGCTGTCGCACCCCGTTCTGGAACCCGGCCCTCGGCCGAGCACCTGCAACGGCCGCCTCAGACGTTTCTCGACAGACCGGGCCGGCGTCAACGCCCGAACCCCCGGATCACCCACTCTTGGCCCGCTGGTGAGCGGTCTTTTGCGATCAGCTGGGTGTGCCGTGGGGATGTTCCCGGGTGGTCGCGGGGCGGGCGGTCAGCGGTCGATGGCCTGGATTCAGCCGGAGCGGGTAGTGCTTGTCCAGCGCTTACCAGGTCGAGCCAGACGCTTTGTCAGGCATGGCACTCAGCACGCAGTTGGTAGTTGGTCAGCCTGAGGACGGCTGACGGCGAGTGAGGAGGCCGCAAGGGGATCGATGAAGGTATCCGGCACCGGGGTTGGAGATACGGATGACGACCGGTAATCGTTTGCTTCGGGCGTCGCCACATCACGGTCAACCCATCCGTCCGGCAAGGAATCGACGCTCGCTGTCGGCCTCGGCCTGGGTGACTTCCTTCGGGTGCGAAGCGCGCTGCCTCGTCACCTCGGCAAGGAAATCATGCGCCTGCTTGGACAGGTCGGTATTGGCTCCGTGCAGATCGCTCCCCCAGGTCCGGGCGTTGGGACCGACCCACACGTTGCCCTTGCCGCCGGCCATCTGCTTGTCGGCGGTCTTGAGCGCGTCGGCCACTGCGGCGATGCCCTTGGACACCTCCTGATAGAGCTTGTCCAGCTCTTGCCACATCGGGCTCGGTACTTTGTCAGCCATGGGACTCCAGTCGGTAGGTGGGCACCGTGAACAGGTGATTCAGGGGGCCTCGTCCGAATCGAGGAAGCTCGGAATGGGGATGGGCGACGCAGAGGAGGAGCGGTACTCGTCGCGTTCCGATCCGCCGTAGGCATCGAAGATGTCGTCTTTGGCCTGACCGACATTCGTGCACTTTCCCACGACGACCAGGCGAACCAGCGCGCCATCGTCGCCTGTTCGGTCAAACGAGCGCAACTGGACCTCGATGCCGTTCTTCTTGGCAGACTGAAGCATGTCGCCAGCGGGTTTCAGATCCCAGCCGGCCGTGCTCAGGATGCTTTTCGCCATCGCCACGAATTGGTCTTCGGTCTGCTTTTCCGATTTCGCCGCGAGAGGCTCATCGACTACGCACTCTACTGAATTCTTGATATTTCGATCCGCGCAATCGGTAAAGCCGCCAACGCCGAGCGTCAGGTAGAGCTGGTTGGCGAGGGCGTTGTGCAGTCTCCAGTACGTTTTCGCGACTGGCTGGCGGGATTCGTCGGCCGCTCTCTTGCCGTCAGAGACGCCTATTCGCTCATCACCGCACCCTGCAGCAAACGCGGCAAGAACCAGCGCCGCGGCAGCCAGCGGCGGAAAACTGCGGTGAGTCATTGTCACGAACTCATTTCCCAGCTAAGGCTTGGCGAATGTCGTGGGGACCGGAGATGCCGATGCCTGGGAATTGCTGTAACTGTCCGAAGCGTTGGCGTAGTCACTCGTGAGGACATCCGCCTCCTTGCCCACATTCACGCATTTACTCCGGACCTGCAGCTGTAGCGACGTGCCGCTCACGGGTGACGGATTGAGTTCAACAGTGGTGCCATTCTTAGCTGCGGAACGATGAACTCCGCTGGAGGGGCTCAAACTCCATCCTGCACTCTTCAACTGTTTGGCCACCGTCGCCGTCAGGTTTTCCAATGGCTCTTTCTTACTGTTGGAGCTCAGTAGAGTCGTGACGCGGTACGTCACTGAATCCTTTCTGACCTTTTCACAGTCGGCAAAGAATCCGGAGCCACCCCCCCGGGATGCCGAACCACCGATCGAGTTGTAGAGCTGCCAATAAACTTCGGCGACTGGCCGCCGTGCCTTGTCAGCAGCCTGCCTCCCCTCAGCTTCACTCAGACTCTCACTCTTTCCGTTTGAGCAAGCGCTGATCAGCACAGCAAAAAGGAGCGTGGCCGGGGCCCATCGATGGCGCATCATCAGCCTCCCGCCAGATCTTGACCATCATGACGACCTTGATCACGAGTAGTGAATCCGGTATCGCCGGCAATTTTCTTACCTACCGCCGGATCCTTCAGCCACGCGTTATACGCCACTTTTTGTGCAGCCTTCTGCTTTTCCGATCCAGACAACGTCAAGTTCCCCTCGGAATTTATGAAGCTAGGGCAGTCATATTCTTTCGCATACCCTTCCGGATCCCCTGTCCAGGTGATTCCGTCCGCCGTAGTCACTGGAGGGAATTTGCCGCCGCCATGCACATACGCCTTTCCCGCCTCCTCTTGCCACTCATGACTCCACTGAATTGTCTGGGGTGGTTTAGGAGCAGGCGCCTCATCATCCGGCCAGAAGGCATCCGTGGTCATGTGGATTAGATCCTTCACCACCGTAACGGTAACCGTCTTGGCGGCACCCTGCGGATCCAGGGCGACATCGATCACTGTGTCAGCAGCCGTATTTGCTTGCTCCTGGAATTTACTCTTCCATTCATCCGAATTTTCTTTCTTGTCGTGCACCATCTGCTGGTACACATTGGTTGCTTCCTGGCTAAAGAATCCGTCAATGACCCCGCTTGCATGAGTGGCTACTGGACTGTCTGGATTATCTCTTGAATAGGCATCAGCTTGCTGCGATGCAAACACCAGGAGTTTGGCCCCCGCGTCTGCATTCTGCATAGCTTCGCCGGTGAAAGCCTGCCATTGTTTCGAATCAACCGTGACGTGCCCCTTACCCAGGTCCGTGAACCCTGGGTCGGTCAACGAAGCCTGAAGGTCCGGGAAGTAGTGGGCGATGTCCTTGGCAAAGACGGCCTGGACCTCTGAATGGGTGTGCTCCCCGTCGTGGCTGGCGTAATACTTGATCAGCTTCGTGGTGTTGTCCGCGGCCACGTTCTCATCCGCGCCCATCCCGTTCAGCGTCCCCGCCGCAATGACACCTGCGAAAGCCTTCGCCTGGAAGTCAGGCAGCCCCCCGTGATGATCCGAGTCGTCCTTCATCCACTGGGGAATCCGGTCCATGTTGTCGTGCAGGAACTTGGTCGAGGCCGCAGGGTCGTTCCCCATCGCCTCCCAGACCTTCTCGCCGTACATGTAGTTGCCCGGGGCCAGGCACTGCTTGCCGAGGTTGGCTACGACGTCCGTCGGGAAGTCGGCGAACGCGAGGAGTCCGGACAGGTGCTGGAGGTCCTCGTTGCCCTGGTCGTCCTTGAACGTCGTTCCGTTCCGCATGGCGGTGGCGACGGTCGTCGCCAGAATGCGTGTGCCGGCTTCGGGATGATCGGGGTCGAACATCATCGGGCCGTCCTGCAGCCGGTAGAGCGCCGTGGGACCCAGCTCGTCCATCGCGGCCTTGCAGTAGTCCGGGTCGTTCTGGTTGGCCTCGAGTTTCTTCATGTACTCATCGAGGCCCATGTCCCCGTCCTTGTAGGCCTTCGCGTCCTTCTTCGCGGCCTTCTGGGCTTCGGACTGGGTCTTGTAGGCGCCCATGTCGCCGGCGCCGGCCGAGACCATGCCACCGCCGAGACCGATCTCCTTGTCCTGCTTCTCCTCGTCCATGGCCAGGCTGTGCCGGCGGCGGAGCATGGGAAGTTGATCGTGCGCCCAGCTCAGATGCTTGGTCATCTTCGACAGGCGCGAGGTGTCCATCTGAAGCCGACGCGCGTGACTCATCCAGCTGTTGATGTGCGGCTGGGCCGCCGCACCGCCATCGCCGGTACTGGAGTTGACCGCCCTGATCAGATCACCGAGTCGATCCGGGTTGATACCGCGGAAGTCTCCCCCGCCGTCGTCCGGGCGCATGCACTTCCCCTAGTCAACGTCTCATGTAGGCACCGGTGTTGATCGGGCACCACACGATGGTGACGGAGCGCGATCACAGCCTTACGGACCCTATCGGGGGCGCGCGCAGCTTCGCTAGTGCCAACGGTTTGGCGTCACCCCCGAGCAGAGTGGAGTGAAGCGAAGATGAGTGGAGTGGAGTGAGGTGGAGTGCTCTGCGGACCACTGCGGCTCACCAGTCGCCATACCGCAGACACCCCGGCCTCACACCCCGCCGAACAATGACGCCAGCCCCCGGTCGAGCGCCGGTTCCAGGGGCTCGCCGCCCGGCTCCGTGACGGTGTACGAGCGAAGCAGGAAGCGTTGGAGGGCGGTTGTGTAGAAGAGGATGGCCGCCGTGCCCTCCGGAGCGTGGAGCTCCACGACGGTGCGGGACGGGCCGTACGGCCGGATGCGCACGTTGCCGACGCCCGCGGCGTTGCCCAGCCCCTCCTCCAACAGCCCCCGCGCAAACGTCCACGTCACCTCCTCGCCGTCGAACGAGATCCAGGCCGGGAAGACGAGGTGCACCGCCAAAGGGTCGTCGGAGGCGTAGCGGAGGGTGACGGGCACCGCCAGCTCGTCGTGGTCAGGGGTGAGCAGACGGGCGCCTGTGGGTTGCTCCAGGGCGATGTACACGAGCGTGCTCCCTCATTCAGACATGTCGAGTAAGCCGATCAAGTCGAGCATTTCGAGCCATGTCGGGTCAGGTCGGGTCAGGTTGGGTCAGGTCAGCTATATCGGGCCGGGCGATGGCCAGTTGGGCCTGTACACCCCTTCGAGCACGTAGAGGGGGTGGGCATTACGCCGTAACGGAAGCCGACTCTCGTGACCTGCGTCACATTGGCCTGACTCTGAAACTTTGGTTGAAAGTTTCGCCATCTACGCTTACAAAACTCCCCACCCTCAGCAGGCAACTGGAGCGTTCCGCCATGTCCGACGGTTCCCCTGCGGTGTCCGCACCGGCCTCCACCACCGCTACGGCCACGGCCACGGCGGCGTACGCCCGCATTTACGAAGAGCAGCAACCGCGTCTGGTCGCGTATGCCCGCTCGCTCACCAGGAACGCCTGGACCGCCGAAGACCTCGTCGCCGAGGCGCACTTCAAGGTGTGGCGGCGGCTGGCGGCGGGGCACGAGATCGAGAACGTACCGGCGTATCTGATGACGACGGTGCGGCACCTCGCGATCGCCGCCGGCAGCGCCGTACGCGAGACGCCGCAGGATCCGCACGGCGACGAGCGGGGTGAGACCGGCGGGTACGCGTATGGGAACGACCCTGCCGAGCAGGTGTCCTGCGTCGACCTGGTGGTGCGTGTGCTGGGGCAGTTGCCCGAGCGGTGGGTGAAGGCGCTGTGGCTGGCCGAGGCCGAGGGCCAGCCGCTTGCGGCGATCGGCCCGCAGCTCGGCACGAGGGACGGTGCGACGGCCGTGCTGCTGCACCGCGCCCGCGAGGGCATGCGGCAGGCGTTCCTGAAGACACAGACCGGGGCTCCGGACGATCCCGTCTGCCAGGTCCACTGGAGTCGTATGCCCGCGTACGTGCGCGGTGCGGCAACGGCGAAGCAGTCCGAGCGGCTGCTCGGGCATGTGGACGCGTGCGATGACTGCCGGGCGCGGCTCGCCGCCCTGATGAGTGCCAACGACCGGTTGCCCGCGCTCGTCGGTCCGGCGCTGCTCGTGTTCGTGGTGGGCGGTGGCGGCAAGTTCCTGCTCGCCTTCACGGCCGGTTCTGCCGGTGCCGCGTTCACGGCGGGCGGCGGCGGGCACGGTGGCGGGCTGCTGCACGCGGTGCGCCAGGCCGCGGTCGGCGGTTCGAAGACGCAGGCGGCGGCTGCGGGCGGCGCGGTTGCGGCAGGTATCGCCGCGGTCCTTCTGGTGCTCGGCTCGCTCGACTCCTCCACGGTTCCGGAGCAGCGGACACCGGTGGCCGAGGCGCCTGCCGTCAAGGTGCCGTTGGCGCAAAGGCCGGTGGCGCAGGTACCTGTAGCGAAGGTGCCGGTGGCTGCGGCGGTGGCTCCGCCGGCTGAGGGCCCGCGGGTCGGGCTGCCGGAGAGGGAGGGCACATCAGCCCGGGTGGATGGCGGGCACGGCGGTGAGCAGGTCCGGGTGACACCGGACGGGGAGACCGCGGGAGAGCAGACGGACGACACCCCGTCGCCGGCCGGCACCGTGCCGGAGAAGCCGACCGAGACCACGCCCAAGGGCACGGATCCGGCTCCCCCCGCGACGGGAAGGGAGCACGAAGAGCCGCAGGCTCCGGAAGCCCCGGCCCCGGCAGCTCCGCCGAAGCACACTCCGGCACCCCCGACACCCCCGGCACCCCCGGCACCCCCAGCACCCCCGGCACCCCCGACACCCCCAGCACCCCCAGCACCCCCGGCGGCGCCCCCCGCACCCCCCACCGACAACGCCCCCGAACCCACAGTCCCGGGCACCCCGGGCACCCCGAGCGCGCCGAGCTCCCCGACTCCCCCGCCCACGCCGCCCTCCGAGACCCCAACCCCCGCGGACCCCCAGCCTGTTGAGGACACTCCGCCTCTTGACGACGCTCCGCCTGTCGAGGACACCCCGCCCCTTGACGACGCTCCGCCTGTCGAGGACACCCCGCCTGTCGAGGGCACCCCGGACCCGTCGCCGAGCACGCCCCCCGGGTCCACGGACCAGTCCACCGGATCCGAACACCAACCCGTTCCCGAGCCGTCCGAGCCGTCCGAGCCGTCCGCGCCATCGCCCCCCGCACCCCCCGGGGACGGCTGCGCGGACGGGCACGGACAAGGGTTCGGCGCCGGACCGCACCACTGACCGCCGTCACACCTCCCGCAACACGCCCAACGCGAAGGCGAGTCGACGGTCCAGCCAGGCCGCTTGCGGGAGGTAGGTCGTGGCACCCTCCACACGACCGGCCGTCAGGGCCACGGGTTCCTCCTCGCCCTCCGCGCGCCAGGTGATCGGCTTGGCGGTGTAGGAACCGGCCCCTCCGCTGTCCTCGTCGGCACCGAAGCTGAGCAGCGAGTCGACGACACCTTCGGCGAGCTTTCCGGCCCCGCGGACCACGGTCTCCTTGCCCCGCTCCGCGACGTCCTTCGCGTTGCCCCGCGCCCAGTGGTAGCGGGCCACGATGTCGGCGTGGCCGGGCTGCTGGAGCCACCAGCTGTGCTGGATGGTGCGCTTGGGGGCCGGGGTCCGGTGAGCCAGGCCCAGTTCGATGCCCTGTCCGTCGGTCACCCGGTAGCGTGCGCCGCGCTTCTCCGGGGTGAGTGCGCACAGCAGGGACTCCGGCCGCGTGGCCTCGTACAGGGTGTACGACGGGATCTCGTCCTCGGTGGCGGAGACGAGCGCGACCGGGGCGAAGTACCGGACTCCTCCCTGTGCCGTGGCCATGCGCACGGCCCGCTGTCCGGTCAGCTTCTTACGGCGCAGCGTCGCCTGCCGCACCATGTCGGTGACCGCGAACCATCCCGCGCGTTCCCACGGCACCGGCTCGACGACCGGCTCCGCCTGTTTCCGTCCGAACACGCCTCAGCCGACCTGGTTCTCCGCCACGCCCTGCCCGTGCACGATCACGTCACCGCCGTAGAACATCCCCGTGAAGATCGGCGAGTACGTCAACTGCACATCGACCTGCACCTGTTGGGCGTTCGCCGCCACGCAGTGGGTCGCGGCGGTGTCCGCGCCGGACATGTCCATCTGGCGGGCGAAGGCCTTCACGCGGGCATCGCAGTTCTGGTAGTTGATCGGGGCGTCGCCGCCTCCGTTCTCGTACAGACCATTGATGTCGATGTCCTGGGCGGCGTAACGGGCGGCCTGCTCCGCGATGTCGGCCGCGCGCTCCCGCTTCGAGATGGACAGGCCGCCGTCGATGACGAAGGCCGAGAGGGAGAGGAAGACGAGCGCGAAGATGATGACCGCGCCGGCGCCCGATCCGCGGTCGTCGAGGTGGGCGCGGCGGGCGGACAGCCAGGTGCGCAGGGCGGCGGTCGCGGCCTTGGCGGGCCTGCTCGACTCGCCCATCCGGTTTTCCTGTTGCGCGCCCATCACGCCTTCCTCACGCCTTCCTCTTGTACGGGTCCAGCGGGGCGGTGAACGAGCCCGACATCCGGGTCTGGATGTCCAGGCCGAGCATGGCAAGCCCCCGTATCTCGCAGCTCACGTCGACGGTGAAGAGGTCGGCGTTCGCGAAGCCGAGGCTGGTTTTGGTCACCGTGACCGGGCCGGAGCAGACATCGGACAGGTCGGCCTCGGCGGCCTTGCGTGCCTCGGCCATGGCGTTGCCCTGGTCCCACTGGAGGGATCCGGAACGAGCCGCGTCCCGGGCCGCCCCGTCGATCGCTCCCCGTCCGTCCACCATCTGGCCGAAGGCCACCAGGACGAGGATGAAGAGGATCATCACCGGAGCGAGGATCACCACCTCGATCGCGGAGAGGCCACGGTCGTCCCGGGGCATACGGCTGTGGAGGAGATCCCTGAGGGCAGAGAGTGTCATTCCTAGTTCCCGTCGTCCCTTACGAACCTCTCCACCGGGCCTTCCGACTGCGCGTGCACCGTGAAGTCCAGCCCCGGGAACACCGTCGGCACCTTCGCCGTGATCTCCACGCCGACCGTGTTCTGCTCGGGCTGGAGCATCTTCACGTTCGGCGAGAGGACCAACTGCGGGCCCAGCTGGCTGATGTAGCTGTCCACCACGCTCTGCGCCTCGCCCCGCCACCCGCCCGGGGAATCGTGCGCGGTGGCGCGGGCCTTGCGAGCGCCGGCCTGGGCGGCCGCCTGGGCCACGTGGTCGGCGAAGAAGTACAGCGCGAACTGCACCGTAGCGAAGATCATGAAGAACAGGACCGGCGTGAGCAGCACGAACTCGATCGCGGTCATTCCGGAATCACCACGGGTGGCCGCGGCCCTGCGTGCGGTCCCCACCCTGCGGCGCATCCATCTGCCCACGTCTGCCGGCACCCCCGTCAACTTCTTAGGTACGTACGTGCGATCAGCAGGTGCCGGTCGCCTTGGCGCCGTCGATGCAGGTGCTGACCTTGGTGGCGCCCTTGCTCAACGCCGCGTTGATGATCGCGGCCACCACGCCGACGATCGCCACGACGACCGCGGAGATGATGACCCACTCGACGGCGGAGGCACCGCGGTCCAGTTCGCCGGAGCGGACGCGCTGCACGCGGCCCTGCAGGAAGGTGACCAGGAAGTCCACGGCCGGGATTCCGGTGTTGAAGTTCCGTCCCATCATGGTGAGTTGTCCTCTCAGAAGCAGTTCGCCGGTAGTCGTTCGTAGTCTTGGGTCGTCCGCGGTGCGTCATTGCACCTGGAACACCCGCATCGCCGCCGGATAGATCAGGAACACCAGGAAGCCCGCGCACAGCAGCAGCTGGGCCACGAGCATCGACTGCGACTTCTCGCCCGCGCTGCCCTCGATCTCGGCGAGTTCGCGGTGCCGCATGGTCTCGGCGCGGGAGGCGAGGGACTCACGTACCTTGGCGCCGTCGTCCGCGACCAGGGCGAGCGAGGCGGAGAGGTCCTTGAGCTCCTCCACGCCGATCTCCTCGCCGAGTTGCCCCAGTGCCTGCCACTGGCTGATACCGGTGATGCGGGCGTCGGCCAGCACGTTGCGGATGCGCTGGGTCGCCCAGCCGTCGGAGACCTCCGCCGCGGCCATGAGCGCCTCGGGAAGACCGCGGCCGCCGGCGAGGCTCATCGACACCAGGTCCAGGTAGGCACCGATCACGCGCCGCAGGTCACGCCGCTTCTCCGCCGCGTCCCGCCGGACCTCCAGATCGGGCAGGAAGAAGAAGACGAGGGCGAACGCCAGAGCCAGCCAGACCGGGATGGCCGGGCTGCTGCCGAAACCCAGCGTCCACACCACCGCGAACATGAACGGGCCGAAGAACAGCCCCGCCACGGCCAGCAGAACCTTCGTCGCCAGGAACTTCTCCCAGCTGCGCTCCAGCACCGACAGGTCGGCGCGCAGCGAGCGCTGTTCCCAGCCCTGCTGCAGGTAGAACTCGGCCACGCGCTGGCCGACTTCGGCCCGCAGCGCGCCGAGGCGGCCCTTGTCCGCAGTCGTCCGCGCGGACTCGTACGCAGCTCCCCTGGCCCGCATCGCGTCGATCCGCGCGACCTGCGAGACCGCGCTGCGCTTCGACGGCATGAGGGCGCGTACGAGAGCGTAGATGCCCAGGCCCAGGACCGCGCCGATGACGATCGGCATCGTCAGGTTCACCGTCGTACCCCCTCTTCGTGCTGGGCGTGCTGGGCGGGAGTGCGGGGTCGCACGAACTGGACCGACGACTCGTCCCGCACCAGGAACCGCTCCGGTGTCTCGATGGTCGACAGCTTGCGCAGCCACCAGAACCCGAGGGCGAAGAGGCCGCACACACCGGCGAGTACGAGCTGGCCGACGGCCGTCCCGTACGGCGCCACGAAGTCGCGGTTGAAGACGGACAGGCCGAGGACGAAGGCGATCGAGACCGCGATGACGATCTGCACCGAACGCCGCGTCGACGCCCGCTGCGCCATCACGCGCTGGCGCATGTCCACTTCCTCGCGCGCCGACTTGGCGAGCGCGCCCAGAACCTGGCGCAGACCCGGGCCGCGCAGGCGGGCGTTGAGGATGAGGGCGGCGACGATGATGTCGGCGGACGCGTCGTTGATCTCGTCGGCGAGCTGCTGGAGCGCGTCGGGGAGCGGGGTACGGGACCGGAGCCGGTCGACGAGCGCGTCCAGGTGAGGACGCAGGACGGGTGCGGACGCGCGGGCCGATGCCGGGATGGCCTGCTCCAGGCCCACCGCGCCGGCGATCGTGTCGCGCAGCGACTCCGTCCAGGAGGCGAGGGCCTCGACGCGGCGCATGCCGGCCTTCTCCTCCGCGGCGCCGCCGAAGAGGCGGTCCCAGAAGAAGACGAGGATGCCGGCCGCGATGCCGGCCACCGCCCAGCGGGTCAGCAGCAGTACGACGAGGCCGACGATGGCCGCCAGCGAGCCGCGCTGTCCGGCGAACCGGACCAGCTCGCTCGCCCGCTCGGCGGCCTTCTGCTTCTCGTGGTCGGGCTTCACGGGCAGTCCGCGTACGGCGACCATGAGCAGCGCGAGTCCGCCGCCGACGGCGACGCCGCTGCCGAGCGAGTACAGGACGGTCGTAGAGAACAGGCCGCCCATGGAACCGAGCGAACCGAGTGCGACAGGCATCATGTTCATCCCCACGTTCCGGTGGGCCGGTAGCCCTGCGCGATCAGGTCCTCCAGGCAGGCGAGGGGCGCGTGCGGTACGACCCGCCCGTCGGAGGTCTCCGCGAACACCTCGCTGGACAGCACCCGGCCGTCGACGCCGTTGACCTCGCGGACCGAGGTGACCATGCGCTGGAGGCGGCCGCCCGTCTGGAAGTTGTTGCGCCGCTGGATGAAGACGACGAAGTTCACCGCACCCGCGATCAGCATCTGGCTGGCCTCGATGGGCAGCCGCTCCCTGGCCTGCAGCGCGTACGTCGAAATACGGTTGAAGACCTCGCTGGAGCTGTTGGCGTGGATCGTGGACAGCGAGCCGTCGTTGCCCTGTGACATCGCGTTCAGCATGGTCACGATCTCGTCGCCGAGGACCTCACCGACGATGACGCGGGAGGGGTTCATACGGAGGGACCGGCGGACCAGCTCGGCCATCGAAATCATGCCCTGGCCCTCGGAGTTGGGCAGGCGCTCCTCGAAGGCGACGACGTTCGGGTGCAGGTCGGGGAAGGTGTCCAGGCCGAGTTCCAGCGCCCGCTCGACGGTGATGAGGCGCTCGTGCGGCGGGATTTCGTTGGCCAGGGCGCGCAGCAGCGTCGTCTTGCCGGCGTTGGTGGCGCCCGCGATCATGATGTTCTTGCGGGCGCGGACCGCGCAGGCCAGGAAGTGCGCGACCTCGGGGACGACGGTGCCGTTGCCGACCAGGTCGGAGATGAAGACCTTGCCCATGCGGGCGCGACGGATGGAGAGCGCCGGGCGCCGCGTCACGTCCATGACGGCCGACAGACGCGAACCGTCCGGCAGTCGGAGGTCGAGCTGCGGGTTGGCGGAGTCGAAGGGGCGGGAGGAGAGACCCGAGTAGGCACCCAACACCTGGATGAGCTCGATGAGCTCCTCGTCGGTCTCGGCGACGGGATCGCCCGTGACCTCCCGGCCGTCCGCGTACCCGACGAACACCTGGTCCGCCCCGTTGATGTCGATGTTCTCGACCTCGGGGTTGTCGAGCAGTGGCTGGAGCCGGCCGACGCCGAAGAGCGCCGCGTGCACGGCGGCCGCGTACTGCTCCTCGGTCTCCGCGTCGAGCGGCGTGCGCCCGGCGTTGATCTCCGTCCGGGCGTAGTCCTCCAGGATCTGGGCTATGACCGCGCGGGCGTACTGCCGCTCGTCCTCGGTGGACATCGGCGTGACGTTGTTCGTCTGGTCGAGACGACGCTGCTCCGCGATGCGGTCACCGGCGTCCTGGCGGAACCGCTTGACCAACTGGTGGTCGACAGCGGTCATGCCCCCGCCCCCGCATGGCCGTTGACATGGCCGTGCTGGGCCTGCGCCGAGACGGACCAGGCGGCGCCGTACTGCTGGTAGATGTCCGCGGTGACCTTGCGGGCCGAGCGGATGAGCAGGGACTTGTCGAGACGGCCGCGCTTGCGTCCGGCCAACTGGTCGGCGCCGGCCGGGTCGTCGGCGATCGTGCCGACGACACGGGCACCGGTCTGCGCGTGTACGAGCATGTCGTTGACCTGGCCGGCGAGCTTGGCGGCGTTGTTCGTGTCGGCGATGAGGATCACGCCGATCAGCGGAGTGGCGAGGCTCGCGGCGCCGCGCGGGCCGCCGTGCAGCTTGGTGGAGAGGGCGGCGGCGCGGTCGCGGACGCGTGCGATGGCCTCCGGCTCGGTGCGGCTGATCAGCAGCACCAGGGCGGCGTGCGAGAACAGGTCGACGGCGGGGGTGTCCCCGCTGATACGTCCGCAGTCGGCGATGACGTCGGCGGGCGCGTTCGGGGAGTCGGCGAGCGAGGCGAAGGCGTGCCCGAGGGTCGGCCAGAGACCGGCGAGACCGGCGGCGTGCTCGGAGCTTCCGAGCCCGACGAGGACTTCGAGGCCGCCGCTCAACGGCTGGACGTGGTCCCAGAGTTGGTCGGGGACCAGACCGCGGCGGGCCGTGGCCGCGATGGACAGCATGCCGGTGTTGGGGTTGAGCGGTCCGCCGTGCGCGGCGGCACTGCGGTACACCAGGTCGCCGCCCGCCGGGTCGGTCTCGGCGAGCAGGACGCGACGCGGCCAGACCGCCGCAAGGGCGACGGCCGCGGTGGTGACGCCGGGGGAACCCTTGTCGGCGGCGAGGGCGATGAGGGCCATGGGTGTGGAGCCGCCTTTAGTTGCCGTTGCCGGAGACGTGCACGATGGCGACCGCGCCGGCGGACGCGGCCCGGGCCACCGCGGCCGCGTCGCTCTGGGCGACGAGCAGCGTGAGCGAGAGGTTGCCGGTGCTCACGGTGGCGTCGCTGTCATCGGCCTTGGTGTTGACCTTCGCGTTGCCGACGAGGAGACCGCCGGACGACCCGGAGGAGGAACCGGTGCTGGGGCTGGTCTTGTCCGAACCGGAGCCGTTGGTGTCGACGTTGTAGACGGCAACGACGTCACCCGGCTTGATGTCGGCGGGGTACTGGCCCTCCTTGAGGGCCACACCGACAGCGGCCTTGCCTGCCGGGAGGCTGCTGCCCCCGGCGAACATCTGGCCCATCACGACCGTGTCCTTGTAGATCGTGGACCTGGCCTTGAGGGCCTTGAGGCTGCTCAGCTGTGACCACTTGACGTAGTTGATGCCGTCGTCGGCCGCGACCATGACGGAGGTCACGTCACTGTCGCTGACGGACTCACCGGCCTGGATCTCCTTCGTCACCTTGACGACCTCGACCCGGTCCCCGGCCCGCAGCACGAGCATCGTCGCCCCGAGCGCGCCCACCAGGATCAACAGCACCGCCAGTGCGGCCAACGCCGGTTTGCGCTCGCGAGGCGGGGTGGGAAGCCGGTCACCGACCGACGGCTGAGCCGGAGCGGCGGAACGTCCCGCGCCCGCCCCCGTACGCTCTTGGATCTTCACGCAACCGCTCCCCGTACAGCCAAGAAATTGTCTGCTACGTCTGCCAAGTTCTTTACAAATCCGGACACTTCACCCGAGGTCGCCCGTGCGGAGACGTCCGGGATCTGTCGGACGTACCACCCGACCTGGGCGATTAGCCATCGCTGGGGTGAGTGTCAAGCCATGGCACCGTATCAGCCGCACATAAGCCCCTCAAGGTGCGTCCTGCCCCATGGACCGCAGCGCGTCCACCGTTATTCATCTGCAACTTGAAGTGCAGCTTTCCCAGTTGCGGGCACCGCCTCCGAGGGTCGCGACCTGTGCGGAAGCGAATCCGTTGCCGCGCCGACATGTTGCCCGAACTGCGGCACCCCTCACACGGCGGCCATGATGCCTGCACGATTCACTCACGAAGGCGCGGAAGCGCCGTGCCATGATCATGGATCGCCACGGGCGGGCACACGCGCTGGGGGGCCCGCTTCTCCCCGGCTTCACCCGTAAGAGCCCATGCGCGCATCACCGAGGAGCCCCCCCCCCACATGAAGCGAGCCGCACTGGCCGCTGTGTCCGCGCGTGTCGCCGTCCTCGCCGAGCGGAGTATGCAGGGAGATGGGCTCGCGGCCCCGGAGAAGGTCATCGAGGTCCAGAAGTACGGCCGCTATTCCTGACCGCCATCTGCCGGCTCGGCAGCTTCGTCGGGGTAGGCGACGAAGGTGCCCTTCGCCGGGAGCGTGACTACGAGGCCGCGTTCGCGCAGTTCGCGGGTGGCGCGACGGGCAGTCAGATGCGCGACTCCGTACTCTCCTGCAAGGTCACGCTCCCCCGGCAGTCGGGCACCAGGCTGAAGCTCCCCTTTGGCGATCCGTTCGGCAATGTGGTCAGCCATCTGCATGTACACGTACGCGATCTTGCTCGGATCGATCGGCGACTGGCCTGACTCTGGCGTCATATCGAACAACGTACGACAGTGTTCAGTTCCACGGATGGGTGGAGTGCGGCTAACCGCTATACACCTCCCAGCATCACCCAGTAGCGTGCTAGCTCCAACAAGAGACCCCGGCGACGGAGGCAACCGTCCCGGGGCATGGCCAACGCTGTATTGGAGCGTCGACATGCTGGACCTTATCGTCCGCACCCTCACGCGGATGCTGACCCTCTGCACCCCACGCCCCCGCGGGCGACACCGCCTCGGAACGCTGCCGCCGCTACGGATCACCCCGCTCGCGCCCCCTCCCCTCTTCACCGAAATCCTCGACGGCAACGCATCCCGCCTCGTACGCCCCTACGTCCTGGACCCCACCGAACACCGCCGCCAACGCGAACGCCGCCGGGCAGCCTGCCTGGCAACGCTCGGAATCGACGCAGGCCCGAAACACATCCACGGCGTACGGGTACCGACAGAGGCCGCTCGATGACCCGCCCAGCGATGCGGATGTGCACCCGCTGCCAGCGCATCACGGACGAACCAGTCCTGGTCCACGAGGTCCACGCCGCCACGGGCCCCGGCTTCAACGTCTACGCATGCCCTCCGTGCGCCGTCCACTACCCGCCCCAACCGGACACACTCGAACTCCTGGAATCCGCCCACCGCCGCTCCCGCTCCCGCCTCACCATCCGCGTCTACCGGATCGACACAGCCGGCACCGTGACCGCCGACAGCGGAAGGGTCGAGATCCTGACCAGCGAACGGGCCGAACAGGTGCCGCGTACGTCGGCGTATCCGCCGTGCGCCTGCCCCAGGTGCAGCATGCCGCGATAGCGAACCGAAATCTCTAGGCAACTGCGGCTCCGGGCGCGTCACACCCAACGCGCCCGGAGCCGTCGCCCGTTGAGCACGATCGACACATATCCCACACCCCGGAGCGGGCCATTATGTTCACAATTGCCCAGGTTCGCAGGGAAGTTCGCCCTGGCGAAACCAGGAACCCCGCCGATACCGTTTGTGCTCTTGCCAAACTTCAGTCTCACGGGGAGTCCACAGTGAAGCGCCGCACATTGCCCGCCGCCGCGCTTGCCGCGACCGCAGCCCTGCTGCTGACGGCATGCGGGAGCGGGGACGACAAGTCCAGCAACAACGACAAGATCGCGGGAGCGGACGCGGGGAGCCCGACAGCAGCTTCGCCGAGTGCCTCGGCTTCCAGCGGCGCCGACCGTCCGCAGATCAAGTTGCCGCCGGATCTGTCGTACACCTTCGACTGGCCCACTACAGGCGACGCGGCCAAGGATGCCGTGTTGGCGGACGGTGAGCAGTCCATCAAAGCGGTCGACCTCGCCATCGCTAACCAGGACTCGCTGGACAAGGCCTACCGCTTCTACTACGAGGGGGAAGCCGCCGCACAGATCCAGCGATACGTTCAGGCGTACGTAAAGGCGGATGCACGCACGACAGGCCACTACCGCTACTACGACCCGGTGGTGAACGTCAGCGGCTCGAATCAGGCATCGCTGGTGTACTGCGAGGACCAGGGCAAGGCCTACGACCTCCACCTGAAGACCAAGAAGGTCGACAAGACGGCCGTCAGCAAGAACAGCTACGTGCTCTACAGCGCCCAGCTGCACAAAAGCGAAAAGAGTGTCTGGGCCGTCCAGAAGCTCATGTCCGTGAGGGGGAGTTCCAAGTGCCAGCCATGAGATCTGGCTCACGGTTGCTGATCGCGCTGGCGCTGGTCAGCTCAATCCTGGCAGGCGCGGGGCCTGCCGCGGCTGACACCGGGATTGGTGGAGGTTCGAAGACTCCGCCCGACCCAGGGCAGAAGACGTCGGGCGGTGCCGATGATGGCACGCTCAATGCGGGCGTCATCGTCTTCGACCGTTCCAAGAACGGCACCGGCGCCTCCGCCGGCCCCGTCACCTCCTCCACCTCCTGGACCCCACCAGCCTGCTGGTACGCCCCGAAGTACACGCCCGCACAGCTCAAGGCATACCTCGAACCGATCTGGAACGCCGAGTCGACCGGGTCTCAATGGGACCTGGAGCAACGCAACAAGTACGAGAAGGGCGGCGAAGCCCCCGACACGTACAAGGACTTCAACAAGGACAAGACTGGCAAGGGCTACTGGTGGGACTCGTACGTCAACGAGTCCTTCCCGCCCGGCTGGGACAAGTGCACCAAGCCCATCTTCTGGGTGGACAAGGGCGATCCGCCACCTGCCGACATCGACAACGCCGTGACCCCGAAGATCCTCGCCGAACTCGCGTACAACGAGATCCGCGTCCCCGGCACCAAGGTGACCCTCGCCCCGGCGGGCACGACCAAGGTCAACCTGCCGACCTGGGCCTGGCTGGACGGCGCCGCGTTCAAACCTGTCTCCGTCACCGCCTCCGTCCCGGTGCTCGGCATCTTCGCGACGACAACCGCCGAGCCGGTCTCCCTGAAGATCGAGCCGGGCACCACCGATGCCCAGACCTACCCGGCCTCCGGCGTCTGCCAGATCAACAACGGCCGGATCGGCGAGCCCTACGCCAAGGGCAAGGCACATGACACCCCGCCGTGCGGCGTGGAATACCTGCGCTCCTCCGGGGACGGCACCTACCCGCTCAAGGCCACCATCACCTGGAAGATCCACTGGACCGGCTCCGGCGGCGCGGGCGGCGACCTGCCCGACGGCACGTTCGGCGCCACCCAGGACGTCACCGTCCAGGAAATCCAGGCCGTCAACCGCTGATCAAACGCGCGCGAACCGCGGAGTCCGAGTCCACCGGCCGCCCGAAGGACCGGAATCCGCGGTGAGTGTCCTGCACCTCGAAGACACGAGGCGCCACCCGGTTACAGGAGTGAGAGACATAGCAACCGACGGCGACAAGCCAAAGGTGGACAACCCAGAGCGGGAAAGACTGCAGAAACTGAAGCAACAACTCGAGAAGGAGCGGGGCGACTTCGTCGACGCCTTCAAGAGGGCAGCTGGAGACATCGGCAAAGGGGGCCGGGACTCGTCGAAGTCCTGGGTCGGCAAGAATGCTGACAAGTGGCACAACGACGCAGTCGGCCACCGCAAGACGGTGCACACCCGGATCACCACGGTGCTCGGAGACATTCAGCGCGAAATCGACAGCATGCCGGAGAAGGTCACGCAGGAGGAAGCCAACTCCATGAACCGCAACAGACGTATGTACTGATCGCTCCAAGCGCAACAGCAGATCTGACAGCGACAGAGGGAAACGGGGAACGGGATGCGCCCGGACGACAGGGGAAGCAGCGGCGGAGTCTTCTCGGGGATAGACCCGGACAAGCTCAACGGCACGATCGACTCCGTACGGCGGGACCAGTCGACGCTTCAGGACCGGGCCTCCTACTACAAGACACAGCTCGCCTACTACGGCATCGGCACCAAGGAGTTCGCCGATGTCCTGCACGTGGCGTCCTGGGCGCAGGACGAACTGCCCATGTTGAAGCGCCGTTACCACCTGGCCATGAAAATGGACAACGACCCGTACCCCGGCGTCAAAGGCATGGTCCAGATCAACGAGGCCGCCGTGAGCCGGGCCGCCAACGCCGCGGCGGCCAAGGCCGCCAAGCGTGCCACCGAGCTTGCGAAGAAGGACCCCGAGGACCTGAGCCCTGAAGAGTTCGACGAGCTGAACGAACTCTTTGCCCAGAACTACGACGAATACCCCTTCGCCGAGAAGGTCGTAGGGGCTCTCGGAGCGAAGAAGACGCTGCAGCTCTGGGAGAAGATGAGCAACCTCGACAAGCCTGCCGGTTATGGCGAGACCTCCGACTTCGCTCGTGCCGACAAGCTCGACGATATGCAGAAGAACCTGAGCCTCACCGTGGCCGCTGCCACCAACTCCGACTCGCCGACCATGAAGAAGTGGAAGAAGGACATGGTCGCGATCGGTGATCAGCCGGTCGGTGAAAAGGGTGCTCCCCCCTACGGCGACTCGGGCGGCCCCGAAGGCTTCATCGTCATGAGCAACCTCATGCGCTACGGCGACTACGACGACAAGTTCCTTGAGGACTACGGAACGGCACTCGTCAAGGAAGACCGGCGCATCCTGGAGAATGCCGGCCAGCCCTACAGCTCAGGCTGGGGAACCACGAGCACGGTCAACCACCTGGGCAACGACGAGGGCAACGACCCGCTCACCGGCTACATGAAGGCCCTCGCCAACAGCCCCGACGCGGCGACCAACTTCTTCACCGCCAAGCAGAAGGGCGACGACGGCAAGGCGGAGACGAACTTCAAGTACCTCTTCGAAGAGCGCAAGTGGCCGGACGACAGCATGCCGGGCAAGGAGAGCGTGACTGGCCTCAACTCGATGGGCCACGCCCTGGAGGCGGCCACCACCGGGCACCGGCCCGGCGAGCAGGCCACCGCGGAAGACATCAAGCACTCGAAGGAACAGGCCGGCCTGTTCAGTGCCCTCGTGAAGTCGGTGTCCGAGGACCAGGACCGTCTGCGGGATCACGCGTTCCTGTCGGACAGTTTCGCGAACATCTCGGCCGAGTACATGCCCGATCTGCACCGCGGCCTGGATGCAGACATCATGTTCGGAGACAAGCTCTATCCGACGCCTGGCGCCGCAGCCAAGATAGATCCGTCAGATGCCGTGCGATTCCTGCATGCGGTCTCTCGCAACGAGGAGGGGTATGAGCGACTCGTCGTCTCGCAACACGTATACGCTGCCGCGTTGATGGAAGCGCAGGCAAAGCATCCCGATGCGTACCCACAGCCGAACGATGCCACCATCGATAAAATATCCTATGAAACTGGCCTATTCCAGGGTGTCATCGGAGAGGGTCAACATTTCCAGGCCGACAAGAATGACGCCGATAAGGACGCACGAGACGGTGCCTGGAAAGAACATGCGAGCCTGTGGGGCGGCTCCTTGGTGGGCAGCGCAACGTCCATCGCGATGGCTCCGTTCACCGGCCCAGCGGGGGTCTATGCCGGGGGCTTGGCTGGCACGGCCGCGGGCGAGATCTTCAATGGAATTCTCGACGGTTTCGACGGCGACGGTTCCGAAGAGAAACAGCAGGTCTACCAGAACGTAAAGAGCGCGGATCAGAACGAACACTCTGCGATCCTGACGACCCAAAAGTCCGTCAAGGCCGCCACCGGCGACGATGCGGCCGCGTCCAGGGCCGGCGACCAGGCAGGCAGGGGCTTCGCCGACGCTGTTTCCTTGATCAACAAAAGCAAAGCTGGCGAGTAGTGGTCCGGTTCGGAAGTGAATGGGTGATCGATCTTGTCTGACCTGAGGAACCGTAAATATATACGAAACCCCTTCATCTACGGCGCGGCGATTGCTTGTGCTGCCATCGCACTGTTCGTCGCTTACCTCCTTGGGGCCTTCGAAAAACGCGAAGACATCAAAGCTGACAACGTCTGCCGCAATGTGCCCGATCGACCAGAGGCTGCCAAAACCCTCAATTCCGTACTGCCCGGGTCCCCCAAGTACCACTTCGTCGAGACATGGAGACCAGACGCTGACTGGGGCTTCAGGAGCGTGTGCGGAGTTGAAGATGATGACAACAAGGCACTCTTCTACCTGGACGCCAAGGCAGGTCCCGCCACCCCTTGGCCGCAGTGGGCCAAGACGCATATCCCACCGAACGATGGCGGCAAGATCAGCTACTTCAACGCAGGCCTCAAGGGAATCTCCAATTCCGAGGTTGCCGCGATCTGGGTCCCCTGCTACGACCATGAGAAGACAAGCAATGCACGCTACAACATGACCGTTTTCGCCGACGCCCTGAAACCACTCGAAGCCTCGGACAAGGAAGCACGTCAGACTCTCATCGACCTGGCAACGTCCTTCGCCCGCCAGGCCCACAAGGATGCAAAGTGCGACCTCCCCTCCAAGCTCCCGAGCTGAGGACTGGATCGCCCCCCTCACAACCGGGACGTGAGTAACGTCTTTTGATGCAGGCCCGCCCGAAGCACATCCACGGCGTGCGGGCACCGGCGGGGATCCGCCCGATGACACACCTCGCCCTACGGATGTGCGCCCGCTATCAGCGCATCACGGATAAACCGGCCTCCGTCCAAGAGTCCCAGGCGCCGATGGTCGCACCGTGGCCACCGACAGAGGAAGGGGCGAGATCCTGACCAGCGGACGGGCCGAATCGGTGCCGCATACGTCGGCGTAACCGCCGTGCGCCTGCCCGAGGTGCAGCATGCCGCGATAGCGAACCGAAATTCCCAGCACCAACGGCTCCGAGCGCGTCACACCCAACGCGTCAGGAGCCGCCTCCCGTTGAGCACGATCGCCACACACCCCACACCCCGCAGCAGCCCGCTGCGTCCATAATTGCCCCGGTTCGCAGGGAAGTTCGCGCTGGCGAAACCAGGAACCCCGCCGATACCGTTTGTGCTCTTGCCAAACTTCAGTCTCACGGGGAGTCCACAGTGAAGCGCCGCACATTGCCCGCCGCCGCCGCGCTTGCCGCGACCGCAGCCCTGCTGCTGACGGCATGCGGGAGCGGGGACGACAAGTCCACCAACAGCGACAAGATCGCGGGCGCCGACCAGGGCTCGCAGACGCCGAAGGAGTCGGCAAAATCGTCGGGGGCGCCGACGGAGGACAAGCCGGACGGCGTGGACGTATCCCTGCCCAAGGACATAAACCTGGTCTTCAACTGGGACAAGCCTAAGGACAAGAACGAGTCGGCGGCGATGGACGACGCCGCCAACTACATCCGCGCTATCTACCACGGCGTCGACAAGCGCACATCCAAGGTCGCGGCCGTGACCGCCTACTCCACAGGCGATGGGCTGACCTACGCGCAGACGCAAATCGGCGACAGAGTCAAGGGCGGTTGGACAGCGACCGGCACTCGACGCCATTACGACGTCACCACGCGGTCGGCCTCGAACGGCCAGTCGGTGGAGGTTGCGTTCTGTGTGGACTCCAGCAAGTTCTACGGCAAGGAGGTCAAGACCGGGAAAGTCCTGAGGAGCGAGCCCAGCATCGCGGACTACGACTACTTCAAGATTGTCATGGTCAAGTACCCCACGGATGAGAATCTGTGGCAGGCGTCGAAGGTGTACGTCGAGGCGAAGGCGGCGCAGTGCCAGTGAGCAGGTCAAGGCGCACGACTCTCACTACCAGCATCGCGACCCTGACGCTGGCCTTCAGCATCATGGCCCTCGCGGAACCGGCCCACGCGGCAGAGCCGTCGAGCAACACCCACGGCACCAGCACGAAGGAAAGGGGCGGGGGCGATAAAAAGGGCATCTTCGCTGCCGCTCGCATCCAGTACTCCGGCTCCGTCGCCAAGAACGGCGGCACCGGCAACATGGCATCCTCCGACGTCAACTGGACGCCACCGCCCTGCTGGTACGCCCCGTACCTCGGCGCCAAGGACTTCAAGAAGAAGATGTCCAAGAACATCGAGAGCCAAATGAACACGCCCGGTATGGGCGGCACAGCAGGCGCGGCGCTCGGCGAACTACAGCGCCACTACGAGGACGACTACGGCTGGACCGACACCCCTGGCTACAAGGACTACAACGTCGAGAAGGACGGCAAGGGGATGTTCTGGGCCTCCGTCGAAAACCCCAACGAGCCCGACATTCTGAAGCGGAGCTCGTGCAACGACATCCCCTTCTGGGTCGACAACGGCGAACCCCCGCCACCCCGGTACGAAGAGGCGATCACCCCGAAGATCCTCGCTGCGCTCGCCTACCAGCACATCGAACTGCCCGACACCAAAGTCACCCTCGCTCCTCAGGCCGTCACCAAGGTGAATCTGCCGACCTGGGCGTGGCTCGACAAGGCCGTCTTCGACGAGGTCACGGCCACGGCCGCCATCAACGTCCCCGGCTTCAACATCCAGGCCACGACCACCGCCAAGCCGGTGTCCCTCAAGCTGGAGCCGGGCACGAGCGACGCCGAGACCTACCCGGCCTCCGGCGAATGCACCATCAACGCCGACGGCTCCATCGGCGAGCCCTACGCCAAGGGCAAAGCCCACCAGACCCCACCGTGCGGCCTCAAGTACCTGCGCTCCTCCGGCGACGGCACGTTCAAGCTCAAGGCGACCATCACCTGGCAGGTCAACTGGACCGGAACCGGCGGCGCGGGTGGCGACCTGCCGGACGGCAATTTCGGCACCACCCAGGACATCACCGTCCAGGAAATCCAAGCCGTCAACCGTTAATCAACTTGGGCGGCTTGCGGACTCCGAGTCCGCGGGCCGCCCTTGCTGGCGTGTGCGTTCCCCTCTGCCCCAGGCAGAGCAGGTACCGAGCAGTGGTGCCGTGCGGCGGAGCGTTCGGCGAAGAGCTTCGGGCCTTCCAGTTCGCGGGCCGTGAGCGGCTGAGAATCGAAGCGCCGGTCGGAGCCAACCAGGACCTGAGGGGCCAACACTGACAACGCCCAGCAGAGTGAGGGTGCCTGTGTCGACTCTGCGCCCCTGTCGCAATCAGCGAACTGACTGACCGGAGAAGAAGATGCACAGGCGGGTGTCTGCTGGGGCAATAGTGATTGCCGTGATCGCGTTGAGTGTGGCGGGATGCCGGTTCTCGGCGGGCAAGAGTCCTGTCTCGGCGGAACGCAATACCGCACGGTTACCGTGCACACCTACCTGAACTGCCTCGGACCGAACTACAGCGCCTGCCCCAAGTCATCGTTCAGGCTGCAGTGGTTTACCGGAGGCCGTTGGCGGGCCGTCCGCGCCTATCTATCGCCAAACAAGCCCGGCGTCGATGTCGACAAGACCACCGTGCTGACCCGGGTGTCCGTGCCCGTCGGCACTTCCCGCCAGTTCCGGCTCAGAATCGCCGCGACCACCACGGCACCCCCCGGCAGTACTGTTGACCTTAATGTCGACGCGGACTCCGGAGCGCAAGGCCCTGGCCCGTGGGCCTCCACAGGCACGTCAGCCCAGTTCACCATCCGCTGAGAGATGAACTTCCATTCGGTTCCGCATCCCGAGGGTGCGCACCTCACCGGAGGCGAAACCTCCTTCAGATTCGTCGCCACCGCCAAGGCTCGCGCACTGAGCCGACACGTCCGCAAGCCCCCACGATCGCGCCCAACCCATGTGGCGACCATGTGACGGTCTAGGGAGATTCCAGTCGCGAATCGCGAGGTCTCCGCCCCCCTCGTATGCTTCACCACCGACGTCGTAGATCAAGTCATCGATCAATACACGACGCAGCAGCAGTCAACGGGGAGAGGACCGCGCATGGCGGCCAAGGACGGCGAGGACGCCGCCGAACTGAAGAGGCGGGCGGAGAATCTGCGCGGGTGTGCTCGGGAGGCCCGGTCGATAGCCCGGCGGCTCGGGCCGTATCTCGACGACGCGGTGAAGAAGGCCACTCCTCGTACCGACGCCTTCCGCACCGGTGTTGACGAGGGCGCGATCTGGCAGGGGCCCTTCGCCGACGAGTGCACGGCGAAGCTGCAGAAGCAGCAGAACTCGCTGAGCAGTATGGCGAGTTCGCTGCTCGTCGATGCCACGCGGTGGGAGAGCCAGGCCGACGAGCTGGACCGGCAGGCCAAGGAGAAGGACAAGGCCAAGGCCGGAACGGGCGGCCACTGATGGTCTTCAGGGGCTTCGACGCCGCCAAGCTCACGGCGCTCGCAGGCGACCTCGACACGCTCGCCGGGCAATCCGGGCGACTGCACACCCAGCTCGCCTCCGTCCTGACCAGCGCCCAGCAGAACCTTCCGGCCGGGCAGAACGCCTCGCGCGATCCCGATCTCCAGGATCTCGTCGGTGACGTGATCCCGATGCCGTCGTTCTTCGGAGGCCGGCGGCGTCTGCCCGGTTCCCTCGGCGGGGAGCTGGGCGACATGCAGTCGTCGATGAAGCGTCGTATCAAGCAGTTGGAAGGGGCGCAGGAGCTGGCGGATCGGGGCTATCCCGTCAGCGACAGCAGCATCTTCCTCGACGAGAAGCCGGCCGATGGGAAGAAGGTCGACGATGCCTTGCGTCACCTTCAGGAGCTGCAGGGCAAGGACTTCGGGACCAACGGCAACCGTGACGACCTGGAGAAGGTATCCGGTGAGCTCGACGGGCTGACGGCCGCCGAGATGGACGCACTCGTGTCGAAGGCCTCCCCCAAGGATCTCGCGTTCTACAACCAGCTCGTCAGCTGCACCGACGACTCCGGCTGGAATCCGTTCGACGAGAACGGTCTGCCCGAGGACAAGCGCCGGGCGACGCTGGGCGGGATGCTGTCCAAGATCAGCCCGGAGAACTTCGGCAAGTTCCAGGCCGCCTTCCCCGGCATGCAGCCGGACGTCACGAACACCGGCGCCTGGGAGAAGGGCGGCAACGACCAGAACGGCCAGACCAACGACGGCATCCACTGGGAGACGCCCACCGACCCGCTGTTCGTCGACGGCGTCTCGGCCGATGACGTCAACCAGCGGCAGTTCGGCGACTGCTGGTACGTCGCCTCGTTGGCCGGCTTGGCGCAGAAGGACCCCAAGTTCCTCCAGGAAGGCATCAAGCAGAACCCGAACGGCACGGTCAGCGTCCGGGTCTGGGACAAGGACGGCAACTATCAGTGGGTCACCATGACCCCTGATCTGCCGACCGACAAGAACGGCTCCCCCATCACCACGTACGGCAGTGGCGAGTCCTGGCCGGCGTACTACGAGAAGGCCTTCGCGATCGCCTACTCGGACGACGGTGACGGCGAGCGCGGCTACGGCGGTGTCGAGGGCGACGACCCCAAGAAGTCCGCGCCGTATCTGACCGGCAAGGAGGGCGAGGACCTCACCACCGGCGGCTTCCTGGGCATCGGCGAGCACGAGGACAAGAGCCTGGACGGGCTGAAGAAGGCCTTCGACTCCGGCAAGGTCGTCACCGTCTCCACGCCGGCCGACGAGAAGCTGGACAAGGACCACCCCAAGGAGTGGGGCAACACCTACTGCACCAACCACGCGTACTACGTGCGCGGCTTCACCGCAGACGGCAAGGTCATCCTCGGCAACCCCTGGGGGACGTCGGGATACCCACCGATTACGGTGTCGCAGGAGCAGTTCAACAAGTACTTCGGGGGAGCCGAGGCATTCGATGTCCCCTGATGTCCGACACGTTCCCCCGCAGGTGAGTGAAGTGCCCGAGCGACCGCACGTGAAGTACCCCTTCGAGTTCGACGGCCGCTGGGTGCTCCGCTACCACATCCCCTACGAGGTCCAGTACGACGGCCGGACCCACCACATCGTGGTGACGATCTTCAAGGAGCCGTCGGTGCACGGCCGGATCCAGGTCGGCTGCGAAGGCCGGCCCGTCGCCGAGTACGACGAGCTGACCCCTGGCGACGTCGTGGAGATCACCGGTGACGCCTGGCGCGTCACGGAGGTCGAGTACCGCACCCACATCACGCTGGAGCGCGTGGCCGACAGCAACGAGGAGGCGACCGGTGCTCAGGCCGGCGAGTAAGTACGGCATCGCGGGAGCCATTACGGCCCTGCTGGCGCTGACCGGCTGCGGTTCGTCGTCGGACGACGCGACCGGCGGCGACCCGTCACCCGCACCCGCGACCGCGACCGCACAGGCGGCGGCCAAGGACAAGGGCCCGGAATGCGTGGGCGAGGCCACGGCCGGCGGGCTGCACGTGCTGCGCGGCGGCGGGTACCGGCTGCCGGGTGGCGGAGGCGTCCAGTACGACACCGCGACCGCCGACGGTACGACGCGTACGGCGTCCCTGCGCGACGGTGCGAGCTACGCGGACGGCCAGAAGAAGCAGACCGTCAGGGCCGGGCAGCAGATCACCGTGTCCGGGCATGCGTACAAGGTCAGCCAGGTGTGCTCCTACCGGGTCGTCCTGGCGCCTCAGGACGCGAAGGACAAGGCAGCGGCGGCAGCGGCCCCCAAGTCCCTGGAGTCGAAGGGCGGCGAGGCGGACAACGGCCTCTGCTTCTCCACCAACCCGTCCGTCCTGGCCGCGGCCGCCAAGGGTTTCCCGGCAAAGGGGAGCACCCTGTCCGTCCTGCGCAACGGCGGCGTGACGCGCTTCCCCACCGGTCTGTCGATCACCGTCTCCTACGTCGACACCAAGACACACACCGCCGGCTTCGGGGCGAACTGCGCGGCGATCCCCGTAGCCATGTACAAGGACGTCCGGGTCGGCGACACGGTCGAGTTCGCGGGCGTTCTGTTCAAGGTGTCGGGGCTGGCGGAGGGCGTCGTGCGAATGACGCGCACGAGCGCGTAGGGGACGGATGACGCGCTCGGGCGCGTAGGGGACGGATGACGCGCTCGGGCGCGTAGGGGCACGACGCACGCGCCGACGCCGCGAATTGTCCGTCTCTTCGACCAGATGGCCCCTTCCAGGCGATTGTTGCTATTGCAAGCCCTGGTTGGATTTCGTTAAGAGGCGCACAAAGAAACGGTAAGACGCCCCGAACCCGGCCTACGGTGAAGACCGCCGCTGACCGCGGTCTTTTGCTGGCAGCAGGCACACGAAGGGGCATTGCGTTCATGGGGGACTACGTCGGCGTCGATCCGGTGCGGGTGCGAAAACTGGCCGACCGGCTCGGGGACCTGGAACAGGCTCTGGCGAAGCACGGGGCGTTGATCCGTAAGAACTTCAAGTCCTGGGACAGCGGCCTCGATCTGTCCCTGCTGGCCCAGCAGACGGGTGCGGTCGGCGACGACGCCCGCGACATGTCCAAGCGCGCCGATCTGGCCCGCAACCTGGAGGAGGTCGGCGGCGCGGCGGGCATGTGCACCCCCGACGGGGACATCATCGACATCCCCTGGGACATGAAGGACGTCTCCGCGCAGAGCGCCAAGGAGGCGCAGCAGGAAGCCGCGACCCTCAAGAAGGCGCTCGACAACCCCAAGGCCGACGGCTCGCGTGCGGACATCGACGCGATTGGCCGCTCGCTCGCCGACCACCAGGACGACCCGGCCTATCTGGCCGCCTTCGCAGGGGCTGGTGGCATCGTGGACGCCGCGCGCGTCGCCCGTGCACTGCACGAGGAAGACGGCACGCACGGCGGTGACGTGCTCAGCAAGGACTCCCAGAGGCTGGTCGGTGTGTACGCCACGGGCATCAACCGCGTATTCACCCTCCAGGAGGCGGGAAAGATCCCGCCGAACCCGGACTACATCAAGGCCCTCACCGACCCTCCGGGCGGCGACATGGTCTCCGTGGGCATGCTCTTCAAGTACGGCCCCCCGGGCGACCAGTGGGAGCCCCACACGCTGTCGAAGGTCAGCGGGGCGATGCTGGACTGGCGTGACAAGCAGAAGACAATGCGGCCGAGCTACTCAAAGCCCGACTTCCCTTACAGCGCCGGTGGCTACGCGGGGAAGGACGACGGCGGCTGGTACCACGCCTGGGGGCTGAACCCCGATTACCTCGTCAAGGGAGCGGACGACAACCAGAGGATCGTCGACGGGATCGAGGCCAACGACCCGGTGCTGGCGGTCATCAACCGCACCGGGGAGAACGCCGACGCCTCACGCGACCTCCTGGGCCATGACGATGCCGCGAGCAAGAGGTACGCGCAGGACCTGCTCGACTTCAAGTGGCAGACGCCGGGTCCCACGACGGTCGACGACTCCGACGGCGCCCGTCGTGTCCTGACCCTCGCGGCAACGGATCGCAGTGCGGCGCACTTCGACCAGTCGGGGCAGGCGGCGGCCAACATTCTTGCCGCGGCGGTCAAGGAGAAGGACGCCTTCGATCAGCGCAACGGCCACGAGAAGGACGAGTACCCGACGTATCCCAACGGAACTGCCATTGCGCTGGCGGGGATCACCGGCACGTGGTCCGCGGACATCGGTGGCACCGGGATGACGACACCCGGCGGTACCAGTGGCTACGACGCGAACGATCACGCTCTCGTCGAGAACAAGGACGACATGGTGAAGGTGATGCAGCTCTTCGTCAAGGACAACTCAAGTGCCGCCGCCATGTTCGACGCCACGCTCCATGCGCAGGTGTCCGAGGCGGCTGCTCTTGGCGAGCCGGACGAGATGCTCACTGCCATGGGCAACACCGCAGGGATGCTGACGAAGGCCAAGGTCGGCATCAGCTACACGGAGGCCCAGCAAATCGATGAGCAGCACAAGATGAACGCCGTGATCGTCGACTCGGCCGGCACGCTGTTCGGCTTCATTCCCGGGCCGAAGGATCCCGAAGGCGTGGCAAAGATCGCCGCCAAGGCGCTGAAGTACTCCCAGAACATGGTCAGTCTGGGAAGGACCTTCAAGTCGCTCGGCGACCCCTTCTCCACCGACAACGCCGGCAAGCAGGAATCGCTGAACCGAAAAGAAGCCGAGACGCAGTACACGACGTTCTCTCCGTCGATCGCGCAAGGCATGATCCGTGCAGGCAAGTGGAGCCCTCCCGCAAACAGGGACTGGTACGACCCGCAAACCAAGACCATCAACCCCGATGCCATGAAGTCTGCCGATTTCCAGGGTTGGTTCAACACGGAGAAGAACGAGAAGCACCTCGACGAGACTGAGCCCTTCGAGAGGGGGTTCAATCATGCAGAGGTGTCCAAGGACGGGAAGTAAGGCGATGCACGCGACTCTGCGCCGCGGAGCTGTCCCCTTCCTGCTGGTCCTGGCGCTCGCCGGTTGTTCGGACGGTTCCGCCGGCCACCAGGCGGACGTCATTCCCGCTCCGAAGCCCGGCAAGTTGTCGACCTTCGCCCTCAGCGCCATCGACAAGAAGGGCGACCTGGACAGCGCGGCCGAGAACCCCCACAGCTCGGTGGTGTCGGATCGCTCGGGAAACATCTACGCGCTCAACGGCGACGATTCGCCCGGCGCCGATGTACTGAAGGTGACGCCGTCCGGCGAGATCAGCCGATTTGCGCACATCGATGCGGACTACGGCTCCTACGGCATGGCGACAGCCGGGAACGACGGGGTGTTCACGGCCGGTCCCTCGGGCCTGATCCACATCGATCGACACGGCACCTCGAAGCCTCTCACCGCTCCGGACGAGATCAAGCAGCCACAGCCGATCGGGATGCGCCCCGACGGATCGTTCATCGTCGTGGACGGCGGTTCCGTCTGGTCGCTCAAGGGCGCGCAGGCGGCGAAGGTCTACACCTTCCCGAAGAAGGAAGGAATTCCCTCCGGGACCGTCGACGCCGATGGGGCGATCTATCTTCAGGCCAAGCAATCCAACGAATTCGTCATCCTCACTCCAGGACATAACCCGCGCAGCCTGTCACTGACGGGAAAGCTCCCAGGATTCAACAAGCCATTTTCCGCTCTTTCTGTTTTCACCATGACTCCCGCATACGGCCATGCCGGCGTGTACGCAACACTGTTGGATGTGGATTCAGGGGAGCACGGCTCGGCATACATCGTGCACATGAAAGCCGACGGGTCTGTCACGGCGCTCGCCAAAGGCACTGCCGGTAACGCGACCTGTCGACCGAAGCAAAGCTATCCGGCACTCGATTCGCCGTGCTTCGTACCGTGGCACGTCGTGCAGAGCAACAGGCGAATCATCGCCCTGGGCGGGCCCTCGGTGGCTCTGGAGGACAAAGACCATCCGTATCCCGCCCTCGTGGTCCCCACGCCGGCGAATTAGACCCGGTCCACGGGGAAGGAGGGAGACGTGGACGGCCACTCGTATGCCGTTCTCATCGTGAGCGTCGCCGTTGCCGCCGCGGCGTTCGACGTGATCCGCGTGTATCGGCGGTTGCCGAAGCGGCTCGCCGACGGCGAGGCGGCGGCCGTCGATTCCGTACCCGCTGAAACGGTTCCGCCGAACACCCAAGCGGCCACCGCCGAGCGGAACTTCGGCCTCGTCCTCGCCTCCCGAGCCGTGTTCGTCGCCCTCGCCGTCATCGCGGCGGGCTTGCTCTGGAGTGCCGAGGACGCCCAGCACTGGACCCAGGACAAGGTCCTGCACGAGGCCGAGAAGATCGCGGCCGACATGCAGGCCGGCGGGCAGACACCCGGCGACGGCGCCACACCGGGTGCGGGCAGCTTCAAGACCCTGGTGGACACCGAGGTGCAGGCCGTCGTGAAGGGCAACGGCCTCGGCCTGACGGACGACTTCGCCACCCCTCCCCCGGGCGCCGTGGACAGCTACGTCATCACCGGCACCAAGGCCGACGACCGCACAGGGGAGGCCGAGCCCACCAAGTACCGGGCCTGTCTCGTCATCACCTCGGCGGACCCCGTCCCCAACGGCCTGCCGACAACCTCCGGTATCAGCCAGGACGTTCACGACTACGCCATCCGGACCAAAGTCACCTCGGGCAATTGCTGAGGCCTTCGGCACCAAACAGACGAACGAGACAGACGAACGAAAGATTGGGGCCCACTCATGGCCATACCCCAGGAAGACCGCCTGGACTACATGTGCCGCCAGGACATGAACGCGATCGAGAGCGCGGTGAACGAGATCCGCACCGCCATGAAGAACGTCGACAACATGCTGCCGAAGACCTGGATCGGCAAGAAGGCCGACAACTGGCGCACCGACCACGAGGGCCGCATGAAGCGCCTCAAGACACTGTTCGACTCCTTCCCCGCGGAGGAGAACCGACTGGTGGAGCAGGCCCGCCACAAGCAGGCGCAGATGGACAGCAAGTCGCATCAGCCTGGGTAACATGCGCCAGCCCAGCAGCCCGTGCTCGGAGTGGGCCAAGGGCGGGGTGACCGAGATGGTCCAGAAGGGCGCCGGCAAGTTCCTGCTGGGGGCCGTGCAGGCGCTGGCAGACATGGGGGCGGAGGGCGGCGACCAGCCCGGCAAGTCGCGCGTGCTCGTGTGGAAGGCCGACGGCGAGCCGGTGATGACGTCGGACGCACACCACCGCTTCCTGATCAGGGCCGCCTGGCTCGACCGTCGGCTCGCCTTCTCGTACGGACTCCTGCGGGCCGGACGCTGATCGACGGCCGGCTCTCGCCCGCCCCCAAGGGATCGTAAACCCGCCTGGGTAGAGTCATGCTGTCCGGTGCGAAGCGCGGTCATGGAGGCAGAAGTGGCGTTCGGCAGGAACAACAAGGCGAAGGCAGCGGAAGAAGCGCCGGTGGAGCCTGTCTCCTGGGAAACCGTGTTCAGGTTCGCCGTCGGGTCCGTTGAGCGTCCCAAGTCTCCCAAGCGGCTGCGGTCGGTATGGGGAAAGCCCGCTGTGCGCGTGCCGACCGGCAGCAAGGACTATCCGGTTCTGGCCCCTTGCGCGTTCCTCGGCTCGTCGTCCGTCCCGAACCTGCCGTCACGTCCCGAGCTCACGCTCTTCGAGGATGTCGACGCGCGGCGCCTGCTCTGCTACGTGGAGGAGGCCCGGGAAGTGGACGGAGAACAGCACCATGCAGTGCGTGACGCGCAGGGGCAGCTCATCGGGACCCTTCGCCGTGTTCCGCCCAAGCGTCCCTTCAAGCACACCTGGCGCATCGACCAGCCCGGTCAGCCGGAAATCGTCGGGCGCAACGAGTGGGCGAGCGGAAGCACCGGGGAGGTGGCCGCACGTGTGGCCATCCGTGCCACCTTCGAGGCAGTGGACGGCCTGTTCAGCACCGGCAATGACGACGGAGCGAAGAAGAAGGCGCGGTCGCTGGAATGGCGGGCCGGGGACAACGTCGTCATGACCTCCGAGGGCAGCGTGCAGGTCAAGATCGAGGCGAACTGGCTCGACCGCCGGCTGGCGTTCGCGTTCGCGCTCGTCGGCGACAAGTAACAGTCCCGTGGAACACCTGCGCTGAGCCTGCCCGTTTCGTGTGCCGTGTGGTGCGCGTGCGTACGATGAAGCTCCTGCGCCGAATCGAACAGTCATGGTGAAAATCAGCGGTATACGCAGGGTCCGCACTTTTGAGGGGGCAAGAGCGTGAGGACCGTAAACCCGGATGACGTGGAGCAGCTCGCCAAGCTCTTGGACGGTCGGGGCGGCGTCCAGGACAAGATCGACGAAGCCTTCACCAGAGCCTCACGTCTGGGTGTTTCCAGCAAACTGACCGCCCTCAAGCCGCTGCGGAGCTGGGTTTCCGACACCGCCCCCGATCTGCGCAAGCGTGCGACGATCGCCCGGCTGGAGAGCGGTGACCCTGAAGCCGGTGTGCTCTGGGCCGGCTTCAGCGCCAAGGACCTCGACAAGTACCTCAAGGACCACAAGGGCGAGGGGCTCTCCCCCGACGAGATCCTCCTTGCCAACTCCGTGGCCGCCAGCGACGATCCGGACGCCGACGTCTTCAAGCGGAAGTCCAACGAATCCCTGAACGACTGGATCTCGCGGATCAAGACGCATGCCCTGGAACAGATCCCGGGTCTCAAGCCGCACGCTGCGACGATCATGAGCGTGATCGACCTGTACGGCGACTGGAAGTCGGTCAACGGAACCACGGCCACCGTGACCATTCAGGGTGCGGCCCTGACCAAAGTCCTGCTCGGCAACTCGTTCAAGAGGGGCATGCTGCGGACCTGGAAGACCCGTATCGGAGTCACGCTCCGCGGGACCGACAACGGCCTGCTGCGATGGTCGGGCACCAAGCTCATCAAGTACACCCCTCCGATCCGCTCCCTCGGCGCTCCCGGCAGCTGGTTCCCGAGCAAGCTCAGTCAGTGGGCCCAGACTGTCCCGGGCACCAAGGGCAAGGTCGCCGAGTGGACGGGCAAGGGCTACGACGCCATCCGTGGCCTGAAGTTCATGAAGTCGCCCATCTGGAAGAGCGTTTCGGCCAACAAGGCCATCGACTTCGTCGTCGGTTCCGACTCGATTGCGGCTCGGTATGGAGGGCTCACTCACTCGGGACAAGCGGTCGCGCGTGCCGGCAACGCGAGCCTCTTCAAGGTGTCGGGCAACATCTACTCAAAGGCCCGCGGTCTCGGATTCAGCCGCACGGCGTCTCTGGGCAAGGGACTGGCCGGTGCGGGCAAGGTGGCCGGCGTCCTGCGCGGTGCGGGCATCGCCGGAAGCGCGGCCGCGACGGTCTTCAGCACCGCGAACGTGGTCGCGCAGGGCAACCCCGTCAAGGCCTTCCAGCGCAACGGCGCTGCTTACGTCGGTGACGTTGCCGAGGCCGGCTTCAACGCCTCCATGACCGCGGCGATGATCGCTCCCAACCCCGTCACCATCGGCCTCGCCGTCGGCTTCGGAGCGGTCTATGTCGGCGCCAAGGTCGTCGAGCACTGGGACGACATCAAGAAGGGTGCCGGAGAGGCGAAGAAGTGGGTCGGCGACAAGGTTCATGACCTGGGCAAGAACATCGCCAAGTCCAAAGCGAATCCCATGAACTGGTTCTGACCGGACAGTGATCGGCGCGCGCCGGATCAGCCCCGGCGCGGCCGCAGCCGCCCGTACAGCACGAACGCCTCCATCGCAGTGAGCAGCCCGGCGCAGGTACGGATCAGCCAGGGCGCCAGGCCGTCGACCTCGCTGCCCAGCCGGGGCACCAGCCAGCCCTCCGGGTCGGCGACAAGCGTCACTCGGCGGCCTGGCATCTCCAGCCAGCGGGACCCCTTTCGGAACCATTTGCCCTTGAGACCCGGTCAACGACCGCGTCACTCCGGCGATTTCATCGATCGCCCGAAAATGCTCCAATTCAAACCGAAAGACCTGCAAGCTATTGGAAATCGTCGGGATTGACCATGAATGCATGAAACCCTAGGCCTCGTCGATCAGCTCGTCCTTGTCCGGCAGCAAATCCGTGATCTTCTCCCAGACCTCGGCCGAATTGGACCGAACCAGAACGAGTGGGCTGTCCGGGCCGACCTGGCCCGGCATGATGGGCTCTTCGGGCTGTTCGCGGATCCAGTAGCCGAGGGGGCCACAGTCCCAGACGGCGAGGGCGCGGATCATGGTGGACGTCTTGCCGTCGTGCTTGCCGTCCCAGGCGGTCGTGACACGCCAGGTGGCGTTGAGGGAGACGACCAGGTCCAGGAACTGGCCGAGGGCAGGGTCCTTGAGGTCGGCGTCGGCCTCGACGAGCGCCTTGCGGACGGTCTCGCGCGTCGCGTCGTCGTCGGCACCGGGCTCCTCCAGGGCGACGAACGCGGCGTCCAGCGCGGCCATCTTCGTCTCCAGGCGAACCTCGGTGGCGCCCTCCTCGGGCTTCTCCCCGCGGTGCAGGTTGACCTTGCGGGCCAGTTCCCAGACGAGGGTGTTGGGCTCGATGGAGACGTACTCCGACTCCTCCTCGCCCGGCCAACCGTCGTGCGAGATGACGGCTTCCTGGCCCACGACCACGCCGTGGTTGACCGGGCCGTGCTCGCCAGTGATCTCGACCTGGATCAGCACCATGGGGTCGGCCAGCGTGCCGAGCAAATCGCGCAGCAGCGGCGCCAGTTCCCCCTCTTCGCCGACCAGGCCGATGCGCTGGAGCTCGACGAGCGACTCCCACAGTTCCTCGGGTGGTGTGTCACCGTCCAGGAGGTGCGCGAAGACGGCGATGTGGCGGTCGGCCAGGCGGAAACGGGCTCGGGAGCTGTCGTACGAAGGCACTGGGCTGGGTTCCTTCCGCGAGGCGGCGTCAGCGCCGGCTCACTTCTTCTGGTTCTGCAGGTCCTTGGCGTCCTTGGTGCACTGGTGCGCCTCGTCGCGGAGCGCCTGGGCAACCGTGCCGCACGTCGTCTGCCAGCTCTTCAGTTTGCCGCGCACGTGATCCGCGTTCGGGCCCGACCAGGATTTCATGCCGACCGTGCTGTGCTTCTTGGCGGTGTCGACGAGCGCGTCGATGTGGTCGGCCAGCGACCTCAACTGGCTGGCGCGGTGGTTGAGTTCCTGAATGTCAGGATTTGCCATAGCAGCCTCCCCCGCTGACTCAAGAGCCTCAGCATACCGACCCATGGGTCCCCTTTTACCTGGCCCTCTGGCCCGGATGACCACGGTTTGTTCACCGGATGATCAGATCTCCGGCAGCACTGGACGACGCCTATGTGTGGTGCGGTAGCGTCCACTGTTGCAAACGGACAGTCCGGTTGCCTCTGAACCACACGGGGAGGATCGCCATGGATCGCGGTGCAGATCTTCAGCAACTCCGGGAGCTTTCCAAGCTCTTCGCTCACAAGGCTCACGACCTTCAGGTCCTGATCAAGGACCTGGACGGCAAGACGAGCCACAGCGAGGGCTTCTGGAAGGGCCCCAAGGCCGACCGCTTCCGCCACGACTGGCACGACGTCAAGCCGACGTTCTCGAAGTGGGTCGACACTCTGAACGAGGCCAGCAAGTCGGCGCAGACGAGTGCCGACAACATCGAGCGCGCCACCTGATTCCTGGCTGCCCGCGCGGATGACACTGCCCCCGGGGCGCCGGCCGAGAACCCACGGTTCCGAGTCGGCGCCCCGGCGGCGCGTTCAGGCCCCTTGGTGACACCTGCTCGCCCCTGGAGCAACCCGCCGCCCGTCACTCCTGTTGTCGCCCGAGGCACGCACCTCGGAGACGGGCTTTGCGAGCGGGCGCGAATGCGATCGCATTCCGGAAGGGGCCTGGCCGGCCACGACGGCCAAAGTTCGACATCCCAGCCCAGGGATCCGGTCTCGTGGAGAACTCCGATCCCTAGATCGCCTGGTGGTACATCCGAGCCTCGGTCGCCGACACCTTGTCCGGCTCATTGCGGATGGCCGCGTCGATCACGGGCAGCAACTTGTCCACCTGGTCGCCCAGTCGCTTGTTACGGCCGTCCAACTCCTTTTGCCAGGCCCGGGCGTTCTTGCCGACCCAGACCTTGTCGCCGCCGATGTCCTTGGTGGGGCCCTTGAGTGCCTTGCGGAAGGTGTCGACCTCCTTGGCGAGTTCACCGCGGAGCTTGACGAGGTCCGCCTTCCTCGGGTTGGGGACCTTCGGCTCGGGATCGGTCACGTGTGTTCCCTTTCGTCCTTCGGGTCGCCCATCGTCGGGTCGGTGTTGCGCGCGGCCAGCAATCTGCGCCGCAGCACGGTGAGGAAGATCGCCCCCGCCAGGAAGAACGGGGACAGCACCAAGCACACGAACATCGGCAGCGTCATGACCGGCGGGTGTTTCACCCAGGCAGTCGTCAGCACTCGGGTGGGGTCGTGCGGGTCGTAAGTCACCGGTACGGGATCTCCGGCCGCCAGGCCACCGGGACGCCTGCCGCCCCAGTCACTCAGCGTCGTCTCGACCTCGCCCTTGGGGCCCTTGAACTGGATTTTAATGTTACCGGGGCTACCGAAGTGGTCCCTCGGTGAGGACGTCACCTCCGCCCACGTGGCGACTCCGCGCGAACGCAGGTCGCTGACGAGCGAGTGCGCGGGGAGGGAGAACCCGAGGAAAATACCGAGGGCCACGAGGAACAGGGTGAGTAGCGTCAGGATCAGTCGCCGCTGTGGCACCGGCCGTCGCGCAAGGGCGATCTTCCTACGTGACTCGTCCAACCGGGCTTTCTGCTCGGCGGTGTTCGGAGGCGGAGTCCAATCGTTCCGCGACCGCTTCGTCCTCTTCTTCACTGTGAGATCCGGTTTCCGTGAGTCACAACCCGAGCCAGCCGCCGACTGTCTTGGCAGCGCCGCCGATACTCTTGCCGACATCCTTGACCGCGTTGGTGACGGCGTGAATGGCCTTCTTACCCGTCTCGGTGTTGAGGACGTAATAGGCGGCGTAACCAAGGCCGGCACCCACCAGGATGCCCGCTCCCACGGCCCAGCCGACCGGGCCACCGGCAGCGGCCACGATCAGCGCCTCAGTTCCCCAAGTGGCGGCCATTCCGACGCCGAGAGACGCGACATTCGAGGTGACGGCGACGTCCGCGTCGGAATGGTTGACCTTGATGTCGTACGCGATACCGCCGATGGTCAGCAGTGTGCCGACCAACGGCAGCCGGTCCCCTGTCTTGAAGACCTTGCCGAGCCACCCGGCTTCCGCGCTCGCCGATCCTCCCCTGATGAAGGGAGCCGTGTCGATGAGCCAGCGGGCCGAATCTCCGACCGACGCCTCCATGAAGCGTGACATGGGCCCCAGGCCGTACTTGCCGTAGATGCGCTCGGCTTCGCGGGACGCAGCGTTGCGTGCCTTGGCGGCGGCGCGCGTCTCCTTCCTGAACTGAGCCCTCTCCTTCGGGCTCATGGCGTTGATGCGTTTCTCATAGGCGGCCTTGGCCTCCTGCGAGAACTTCTCCGCCTCGCCCCAGAGCTTCTCGGACAAGTGCGACTGGAAACCGATGACGCCGGCCACGAGTCCAGCATGCACGGTCCATGTCGCCTTGGGGTCGCCCAGGTCCGTGACTGCCTTCTTCAGATGCTTCCAGGCGACGTCCCACATATCGGGGTCGTCCCCCTGCATCAGGGCCCGGTTGAAGACTGCGCCCGGATCGTCCTTGGGGATGTCACCGTGGAAGAGGTCGAGCACCTTGTTGAAGCCCGGAGCCGGATTGTCCGCGTTCACCGCCGCGGTGAACGCAGCACCGAAAACCTTGGTGTCGTCCTCGGCCGTCGGCGCGTTCGACATCACGATGGCCATGGGGAGGTGCTTGACGAGGTTCGGGTCCATCTTGGCGTAGAAGGACGAGTCGAAGTCCGGATCGCCTTTGTGCGCGGCCAGTTCCTGGGCGATGCGATGGAACACCGGACCGGCCTTGGCGGGATCCATGTCCGCCAGCCCGTTGGCCTCCTTGGCCAGGTTGGCGCCCTCTTGCCGCGCCTGCTGCACGGTCCATATCGGCTCACGCAGCTGAACCATGGTGGGCTTGGGCCCCACCCCCTCGAACTCCATGGCGGCGGCCAGCGCTTGGCGGCGTCGTAGCATCGGAAGCTCGTCGTCGACCCAAGAGGCGATCTTCCCGATCTCGGTCAGGGCGCCGGTGTCGAGTCCGAACTTCTGGAACCGGCTGGAATAGGCGTTTTTACTCTCGTGCAGTGTCTTGCTGCCGGATTCCAGACTTTTGATGGTCCCGAGGAGGTTTTCGGGATTGATTCCCGAGAAATTCGGGTCAACCATTCGTCGCGGCTCCCGCTCCTTCGGCCGACCGAGGATCGAGGAGAATGGCCTGGGCTCCCGACCCGCGCAGCGCGCTTTCGAGCCTTTCGGTCTGGATCGCAACCCAGGGCTGTTCCTCACCCATCGCCTCTACCAGGCCGGCCACGGTCGAGAATGCGAGTGCCACACGTCGCTCCTCTCCGGGCCCCGCCTCCAGACGGACGAGCATCACCTCGACGGTTCCTTCCAGAAGCGGTGTCCCGTCCTCGTCCCGGGGCATGTCCCTCATAGTGGGCAGCACGAGTACATCCGGGGCTTCACGAGGGGGATTTGCCGAATTCATCCGGCCAGCGTATGGGGAGGGCGCACAGCCAAGGTATGAAGCGCCCTAAGGTTTGGGCAATTCCCTCTCATCTCGAATTACATGCCGTGGCCCGCGCGTGGAGCGGGGCCACGGCATGCTCTTCCTCGTGCGCTCAGCCGTTCATGACCCCCTGAATCGGCATGAACGACCCACCCGACACGAACAGTCCGCTGCCCGCCGTGCCGCCCCCGCTGTTCGCGGGGAGGCGGATGCCGAAGAGTTCGCCGTCCGACGGGCTCTGGGGGGTCAGCAGCACGCCGTTGCGGGACTTTCGGGCCTCTACGGCGAAGCCTCGGTATTGGCCGGAGAGACTGTCCGTCGTGCCGGCCGCGATGAGGCCGATGCCGCCGTCGGCGCCCTTGCGGACGACTGCCTCCAGGGCCTCGTCGAGGCTTGTGTCGTAGAGGAGTTCGGCGTCGTCGGCGACGACCACGTAGGAGCCGTTCGGCGCCTTGGTGGTCAGCTCTTCCAGGTCGTCCTCGCGACTGTCGGCGTTGAGCACCCCCAGGACTCCGTCCCTGCCCTCCAGGTCACGGAGCGGGGAGCGTCGCGGGGTGACCAGTACTACCGGGGTTCCGGCACGCAGCAGGGACTCGGTCGCGGCCAGCAGCAGTGTGGAGCGGCCGGACTTCGGCGGGCCCGCGATGACGAAGCCGGGGCCGTTCTCCTCCAGGTCGACGCCGACGGGGTGGAGTTCGTCGCCGCCGACGCCGATCAGCGCCCAGAGGCGGGACGACGGAGCGAAGTCGAGGTCCAGGGCCAGTGCCTCCGACGCCGTGATGCGGGACGGCAGCGCGTCCACCCGCAGAGGGCGGCGGTTGGCGGGAATACGGGCGTACTGTGCTCGCGCCTCCTCCGCGATCTCACGCAGGGCACGCACCTGCGCCTGTCCCGCCGGGTCCTCGGCCAGGAGGCCGATCTGGGTCTCGTTCACGCCCGTGTCGGTGATCCGCAGCGCACGGCCCGGAGGCATGTTCTTCGGGACCTCGCGAGGCTGGAGCCCGGCCGTGGCGTAGTCGCTCGGGTCGGCGAAACGCATGACGAGCCGGTCCGCGAAGGCGGAGGAGACATGACCGCTGAGGCCGCTGCGGTCGGCCGTCATGACCACTTTCAGCCCCACTGCCGAACCTTCACGGAAAATTCGCTGGGCCGCTTCGAGCAGCGAGCCGTAGTTGTAGTTCTCGAAGGTGGAGGCGAAGCCCTCCCAGCTGTCCAGGAGGAGCACCATCCACGGCAGCCGGTCCTCCGGCGCCGCTGAGGCGCGCTGTTCGGCGGTACTGGACGCGCCCTCCATCGCGAGCAGCCGCTGCCGGCGGGCGATCTCCGCGAGCAGGCGGTCGATCAGGCGTCGTACGCGATCGGGTTCGTCGCGGGTGACCACGGCGCCCACGTGCGGCAGCCGCATCAGCGGCAGCAGGGCGTTGGAGCCGCAGTCGATGCCGTAGAGGTGCACGTCGTGCGGGGAAGTGGCGCGGGCCAGCGAACCGGCCAGCGTGCGCAGGGCCGTCGAGCGGCCGGAGCGGGCACCGCCGAGCAGCAGCGTGTGCTCGCCGTGGACCAGGTCCAGGGCGAGCGGCGTGCGGCTCTGCTTCGCGGGAAGGTCGATGAGGCCGTACGGGATCGGTGCGACGTCGGCACCGGAGCCCGCCGCCCCGTATCCCTCCAGTTCCTGGAGGGTCACCTGTTCCCCGAGCGGCGGCAGCCACGGGCTGCGCTGTTCGCCGTAGCCCATGCGGGCCGCGCCGTCGCGGACCGCGTCGACCAGGACCGCGAGGTCGGTGACCATGGTGCCGTCGTCGTCGGCCTGGTTCTGCTTGGGGAGCGGGCGGCCGTAGGCGTTCCAGGCCAGGGGCTGGAGTGTCGCCTTCGGGCCGGTCTGGCCCGTTGCCGGGCGGCGTCCACCGATACGGGCCGACTGCACGCCGACCAGGGACTGGGCGCCGGAGCGGACGTACATGCGACCGGGCGTCGACTTCGCGATCGCGCCCGAGTCCGGGGCGTCGATGACGTCCTGGGATTCCGAGGCGTCCGTCACGCGCAGCGCGATCCTGAGGTTCGTGTTGGCCCGGATGTCCGCGCTCACCACACCCGCCGGGCGCTGCGTCGCCAGCACCAGGTGCACACCCAGTGAACGGCCTCGACGGGCGATGTCGACCAGGCCCGCGATGAAGTCCGGGAGTTCGGCGACCAGGGACGCGAACTCGTCGATCACCAGCACCAGTCGGGGCATGGGCTCCAGCTCGGGGCGGAGCTTGCGGGTGTCGTTGTAGTCCTCGATGTCCTTGGCGGCCGCGTCGAAGAGGATCCGCTCGCGCCGGTGCAGCTCGGCCGCGAGCGAGGCCAGGGCCCGCTCGGTCAGATGGGCGTCGAGGTCGCTGACCATGCCGACGGTGTGGGGCAGCCGGGCGCAGTCCATGAACGCGCTGCCGCCCTTGTAGTCGATGAGGACGTAGTTCAGGGCGTCCGGACGGTTCGCCACCGCGAGTGAGGCGATGATCGTCTGCAGCAGCTCCGACTTACCGGCACCCGTCGTACCGGCCACCAGGGCGTGCGGTCCGTCCCTGCGGATGTCCAGGACGAACGGACCGTCCGCCGCGATGCCGATCGGGGCGGCGGTCGTCGCGCCACCCGTGTGCCAGATGCGCTCCACGTCCACACCCGTGGGGTTGGGCATGTTCAGCAGGTTCAGCAGCCGGGCCGAGGTCGGCAGCGCGGCGCCGGCGTCGTCGCGGCTGACGTCCCGCACCGGCGCCAGGGAGCGCGCGAGCAGCTCGCACCACTCGTAGGTGACCTGGTCCGCCAGGATGTCGCCGACGCCCTCCATGCCGTAGCCGCGCACCCGGACGTGGTGGGCGGCGTCGGGGGACCAGGCGACGACGGCCTTGCACTCCTCGGGGAGGAGTCGCTCGTCCTCGTCGATGCAGAGGGCGATGATGCCGTACTGCGGTCCCTCCGTGAGGAGTTGGGGGACGCCGGGCACGCGGCGGAGGAGGCGTGCACCGTCCAGGATGAGCAGGATGTTGGCGTCCGGGTACAGCTGGCCCATCGCGTTCTGCTGTTCGCGGGCCGCCTTGCGGCGGGTCAGCTCGTTCAGCAGCTCGTTGACCCTGCGGGTGATGCCTTCGGAGTCGAAGCCGACCAACGCCACGCAGTCCTGCCCCTGTTCGGGGTTGGTGTGGGGCAGCCAGTGGGTCCAGTGCCACTCGGCTCCGGCTGCCTGGGTCGCCGACAGGGACACGAGGGAGAGGTCGCGGGGGCTGTGCAGGACGGCGGCCTGGACGCTGATCCACCGGGCGGTGGCCATCGCCCGCGCGCGGTCACCGGCGATGCCGACGACGCCGAGCCTGGTGAAGGGGAGGGTGACCGGGACGTCCGGCAGCACCGGGGGCTGCGGGGTGTCCTCGTCGCCCGACAGGCCGCCGCGCGCCAGGGCGAGTTCGACGTCGGACTCCAGCCCGCCGACGCCGATCCTGAGCAGCATCGCGTCCGGGTCGGTGAGACGGCGCTCCCACAGGCGACGGCGCGGGCCGGTGGCGAAGAGCAGGATCTCGGCCGGGTCGGGGGCGTCCTGACGGCGGGCGCGCTGCTCCTCCTTGCCGAGGACGACCAGTTCGGCCTTGTGTTGAGCGAGGTCCTTCTTGTACTGCTTCAGCGAGGTCTTGTCCTTCTTCTTGCCCTCGCGGTTCTCGCTGATCCACTGGCCGAGCATCATCAGCGGGCTCATGAGGCAGAACGCCAGCATGTAGACCTGTTTGGTGACGAAGTACATGCCCAGTCCGAAGAACAGGGGCATGATCGCCATGAGGAGCTGGAACTTGGCCTTCTCCCCCTTGCCGGGCGGGACCGGCACCACGAGCCTTCGTCGTGGTCTGAGGGGGGACAGCCTGGGCGGGCGGTTGTAGGCGAGGCCGCCTTCGCTCATCAGGGACAGATGGGCGTCGGGTTCGGCCACCCGGTCGAGGACGAGGAGCGAGTCGCCGACCCGGACGACGCCGCCGAGCGGCCAGGACGCCCCGGTCTCCACCGCTTCGTCGTCGAGCAGTACCTCGGCGCCGCCTTCGGCACTGACCTTGGTCTCGCCCTGCAGGTCGATCGTCACCCGGAGCGCGACCTGCGGCAGCGACGGGTCGGACACGGGCAACGTGCAGGTCGGCGCGGATCCCACGGTCGCCGCTCCCACGCCCAGCCGGACCACCCGGCCGGCCGCGGGTCCGCCGGCCACCCTCAACTCGTACTGGCCGACCGGCTCGCCCTTGCGCAGGAGCGGGCCTATCGAGTCGTCCACGGAGACGCGCATGCCGTCGCGCAGTACGGTGGCGGCCGGTGCCGCCGGATCGCAGTACAGACCGTCGGCCCACAGCGAGGGAGCCCGGGTGTCGGCCGCTCCGTAGCCGGGCATCGGTACCGCGGTGGTGCCCGGCATCTGCACCACGTTCCCCGTGCCGTGGCCTGGGTGCGGTGCGGGGTGCCCGAGGGCCGCCCCCAACACCTCCGCGACATCGCCGGCGGTGGCCATGTCGTCCGTTGCGATCACAACGTCGTGCGGCTCACCACCTTCCTGCACGACCGTGACCAGCATCCGCATGGCGGTCATCCTCCCGTCGGCCCCTGTGGCCACGTGCGTTACATCAGCTAACGGAGACTAATGGCAGTGGCTGCTTCCGCGCTCGGCCGCCCGGGCATCGGGCATCGGGCGACCGGCGGCGGACGACAGCGTCAGCGGCGGACGACGGCGTCAGACGGCGGGCAAGGCGTAGACCTCCTGCCCGCCGGTCACCAGCAGCCGGTTGCCCGACAGGGCGATCTGCCAGCGGGTGCTGGGGCAGCGCCCAGTTGGACGGTGCCGTCGGCGGGGGTCGCGTAGGGGTTGACGGCTGCCGGCGTCCCGTAGCCCGGGGTGGGCGCGCCACCGTATCCGGGCGCTTGCGGATAGCCGTATGCCGGTGCGGGCATACCGGTCGGCGCCGGTCCGAAGGAAGCTGCGGCAGGAACCGGGGCAGGCGGGGCCTCCGCCTCCAGGTCCAGGATCCCGGCCGCGTGCGTGGCGATCGTCGAGGCCACCGCCGAGGGGAGCCAGTCGTTGAGCACGCGCTCGACGCCCTGCGGTGCCAGCCCGGCCACGATCTCGGCGGGAGCGGGCCGGTTCGCCGGGTCCTTCTGCAGACACGCGCGGACGAGCCCCATCAGGGACTGCGGTACGCCGTCGAGGTCCGGTTCCCCGTGCACGACCTGGTACAGCAGCGCGGCGTGCGAGACAGCGCCATCTCCGAAGGCGCCGCGTCCGGTTGCCGCGAAGGCGAGCACGGCGCCCAGTGAGAAGACGTCGCCCGCGGTACCGGCATCCCGGCCGAGCGCCTGCTCCGGCGACATGTAACCGGGAGACCCGACCACAACTCCCGTCTGCGTCATACGGTTTCCGTCCACCGCCCGCGCGATGCCGAAGTCGATGACACGCGGGCCGTCGGCGGCCAGCAGCACGTTGGACGGCTTCAGGTCGCGGTGGATCAGGCCCGCCGCGTGGATCTCCTGGAGCGCGGCGGCCAGCCCGGCGGCGAGCGCGCGCACGGTCCGCTCCGGCAGCGCGCCGTGCGCGGCGACCACGTCCGTGAGGTCCGGGCCGAGCACGTACGACGTCGCGAGCCAGGGCAGCGGCGCGTCCGGGTCGGCGTCGACGACGGGCGCCGTGTAGCGGCCGGAGACAGCTCTCGCGATCTCGACCTCGTGCCGGAAGCGGCCACGGAAGTCGGCGTCGGCCGCGAGATCGGGCCGTACGACCTTCACGGCGACGGTACGGCCACCGGGCGAACGGGCGAGATAGACGCGCCCCATGCCGCCGGCACCGAGGCGCCTCAGCATGCGGTAGCTGCCCAACTCCCGTGGATCGTCAGGCTGTAGTGCGTCCATGGCGAGCTGTTCCCCCGTCGTCTTCACTTCGCGTGCTGGCGTTCGCTATCGCAGACACAGTAGTGATCGACGGTACGAGGGAGGGTGGCGGGGCTCGGGCGGGAGATCGACCGAGCCGCGGTACATGGGTACATGAAGGAGGCGACCCTGGCGGGGGGCGAACTCTGACCTCGCCGCCCCGTCGGGCCCGGCCATGGCTCTCCCTACGGCTCCAGCAGATCCACCTTCACATCCGCCGGGAACCCCGTCGTCGGCCCCACGCGCCGGGCGAATTCCGTGACTGCCGCCAGTTGCGGGCCTCCGAAGCGGAAGTCCAGCGTCGTGAAGTACTGCTCCAGGACCCGCTCGTCGAACTCCTCCCAGCGGGCCGCCTGCTCGGCGACCTTGCCGACCTCTTCCAGGGAGAGGTTGCGGGAGGCGAGGAAGGCCTCGTGGACCTTGCGGGTGATCTCCGGTTCGCGCGCGAGGTAGTCGCGGCGGGCGGCCCAGACGGCGAAGACGAAGGGGAGGCCCGTCCACTCCTTCCACAGCGTGCCGAGGTCGTGCACCTCGAGGCCGAACCGCGGCCCGTCGAGGAGGTTCGCCCGCAGGGCCGCGTCCCCGATGAGTACGGCCGCTTCGGCCTCCTGCATCATCAGGCTGAGGTCGGGCGGGCAGGTGTAGTAGTCGGGCTGGACGCCGTAACGCTCGGCGAGGAGCAGCTGGGCGAGACGGACGGAGGTGCGCGAGGTCGACCCGAGGGCGACCCGGCGGCCGTCCAGCTGGTCCAGCGGGACCTGCGAGACGATCACGCAGGACATCACCGGGCCGTCGCATCCCACCGCGATGTCCGGGAAGGCGACCAGGTCGTCCGCGTTCTTGAGGAACTCGACCAGGGTGATGGGCCCGATGTCGAGGTCTCCTTGCACCAACTGCTCGCTGAGCTTCTCCGGGGTGTCCTTCGTCAGCTCGAAGTCGAGGAGCGTGCCCGTCCTCGCGAGCCCCCAGTACAGAGGCAGGCAGTTCAGGAACTGGATGTGGCCGACGCGCGGCCGGGTGCGAGAATTGTCCACATCGCGAGGCTAGACCCTATGGGGTACGGTGCACCCTTCAGGGTGGTGCGGCGCCTTTGCCGGTGTCCCGTCAGCCCCTTGCGGCACTTTCAAACGTTCGGGTGACGTGATCTTGCCCTCTATTGCTTTCGGCTGCCTGCGTGCTAGGCTCGCCGCAAGTTGCAGTTTGGTTTCCCTTGCAGTACAGAGCCTGCGGAGCATGTAACCGCGGGCTCTAGTCGTTTTCAGACGTATGCAGTAGTGCGGGACTTGTTTTCACACTTGCAGGGTTCTGGAGCAGGGCAACCCTTTGGGCCCAAGGAGGGCTTATGGCTACCGGAACCGTGAAGTGGTTCAACGCCGAAAAGGGCTTTGGCTTCATCGCCCAAGAAGGCGGCGGCCCCGACGTCTTCGTTCACTACTCCGCGATCAATGCGAGCGGCTTCCGCTCGCTGGAGGAGAACCAGCAGGTCTCCTTCGACGTGACCCAGGGTCCGAAGGGCCCGCAGGCGGAGAACGTCACCCCCGTCTGAGTCTTCGGTATTCGGAGCCTGGTGCTTTGATCCGGAACAGATAGCAGTACCCAAGGAGCCCCGTGCCGCAAGGCAACGGGGCTCCTGCCTTTCCCGCACGGCCACACAGCTCGTGGGCGAGAACTCACGCGTGTCCCGCGCGAGAACTCACACGTGCTGCATCACCAGCACGAATGTCGTCCCGGGCGCCAGCGCCTCGTACGTGTGCGGCACGTCTCCTCGGTACGCCATGTAGTCCCCCGGGCCGAGCTCCGCCTCGTCGTCCGGCGGGCCCGCCTTCACCCGGCCGGCGCTGACCACGATGTGCTCGACGGTCCCCGGAATGTGCGGTCGGGAGTCGCGGACGGTGCCGGGCTCCAGCCGGACGGAGTAAATGTCCCGGCGGGCTCCAGGCGGACTGGCCGACAGCAGGGTGGCCAGATAGCTGGACTGCTCGGAGTGCACGGTGGGCCCCTCGCCCGCCCGGATCACCTGAACGGCCGGTGCCGGCGGCTCCACCAGTGCGCTGAACGGCACGCCGAGCGCCACCGCCAGCGCCCAGATCGTCTCCATGCTCGGATTCCCGCTCGCCGCCTCCAGCTGGGACAGCGTGGACTTGGCGATCCCGGCCCGTTTGGCCAGCTCGGACAGGGAGAGCCCGGCCCGGGTGCGCTCGCGCCGCAGCGCCGCGGCGATCCAGTCGAGGGGGAGCCGGGAGGGCGGAGGCGCGTCGGACATGTTGTTCGCTCCATCGGTACGATCGTTCGCCTTGACGAACACGGCAGCTGTTGTCCATTCTAGAGAACATGCGTTCGCTGCAACGAACACTCAGCAGGGGTCTGGACAGAGGCATCGGCACAGGCCTCAGCAAAGACCTCGTCCGTGACAGCTCACTGGTCTGGCTCGCGAGCGGCATCGTCGGTGTGTCCTTCGGCGCGATCTCCGTGGCCGGCGGTCTGCCGGTGTGGGTTCCGGTGGTGATGTCGCTGGTGGTGTACGCGGGATCGGCCCAGTTCAGCGCGGTGGGCGTGCTGTTGGCCGGGGGCGGTCCGCTCGCCGCGGCAGCCACGGGCCTGCTCCTGAACACCCGGACGGCCGCGTTCGGCCTCGCGGTGGCGGACATCCTCGGGCGGGGGCGCGCGGCGCGGCTGCTGGGCGCCCATCTGGTCACCGACGAGACGGTGGCCTTCGCTCTCGCCCAGCCGGATCCGGTACGGCGCCGGGCGGCGTTCTGGGTCTCGGGCATCGGCCTGTTCGTCGTGTGGAACGTGGGCGTCCTGGCCGGAGCGCTGGCCGGGGACGCCCTCGGGGACACGGCGACGTACGGCCTGGACGCGGCCTTCCCCGCGGTGCTCGTGGCGCTGGTCCTGCCCACCCTGCGCGAGGACGCGCGCATACGCCGGTGTGCGCTGCTCGGAGCCGCTGTGGCCCTGGCGGTGACACCGGCCGTTCCGGCGGGGGTGCCGGTGCTGATGGCACTGGCCGGACTGTTCCTGTACGGCCGTAAGGAGGCGGCGAAATGACCGCGACCGTTGCGCTGATCCTGGCTCTGGCAGTGGGGACGTACGCCTTCCGGCTGGTGGGGCCGGTGTTGCACGGGCGGGTGGAACTCCCGGACCGGCTGCAGGAGTTGATGGCGGCCGGGGCGGTCGTCCTGCTCGTCGCGCTGTTGGCGACGGGGGCGCTGACCGAGGGCGGCGCTTTCGCCGGGTGGGCGCGGCCGGGCGGCGTGCTGGTGGCGGGTGTGCTGGCCTGGCGGCGGGCGCCGTTCGCAGTGGTGGTGCTGGGGGCGGCGGTGACGACGGCGGTGCTGCGGATGACCGGGGTGGGGTGAGCGGCCGGGTGCCGGGGCGGGGCGGCGCTGTCAGTGGCCGCCGGTAGCGTCCCCGGCCATGACCGACACCGACTTCCTCACCGCCACCCGCACCTTCTACGACGCCGTGGCCGACGACTACGCCGACCAGTTCCGCGACGGACTCACCCACCGGCCCCTGGACCGGGCCCTGCTCACCGCCTACGCCGAACTCGTGGGCGGTGACGGGCCCGTGGCCGACCTGGGATGCGGACCGGGCCGGACCACCGGGTACCTCGCCTCGCTCGGTCTGCAGGTGTTCGGGCTGGACCTGTCGGAGGGGATGCTGTCGATCGCGCGCCGCGAGAACCCGGGGCTGCGGTTCGAGCAGGGGTCGATGCTGGACCTCGGCCATGCGGACGGCAGCCTGGCAGGTGTCGTCTCCTACTACTCCTCCATCCACACCCCTGTGGACCGGCTCCCGTCCCTGTTCGCCGAGTTCCACCGTGTGCTGGCTCCCGGCGGTCACCTCCTGCTCGCCTTCCAGGCCGGAGACGTACCGCGCCGCCACGACAACCCGTGGGGCCACCCGGTCTCGCTGGACTTCCAGCGACGCCGCCCGGAACACATGGCCGACCTGCTGGCGGAGGCGGGGTTCGCGCTGCTGTCCCGGACCGTGCGCGAGCCGGACGAGGAACTCGCGGAGCTGGTCCCGCAGGCCTGCCTCATCGCCCGCAAGCCCCGCGGGTAGTGCGCCGGCAGGCAACATTTGCCCTTTGAGGAGCGGCGTCCGGTGCGTGCTCTGGGGGTCCCCCGGCCGGAGGCTGGGGGAAGTGCCGGGTGCGGGCCCTCGTACTGGACGGACGTACTCGGGTCTGTGCCCGGTGCGGCGAGTGGGGGCACCTCCCACGCCCTTGAGGCAGTGGGGGAGCGTGCCGGGCGTCGCGGCGGGGCGAACGTTGCCTGTCGGGGCACTAGCCGGGACGCCGGTCCGGCACCCGCTCCCTCCGGTGCGCCGTCGGCGGAAGATGGCACGGTGATGTGGCCCGGCTCCCGCAGCGGAAGGTGACTCCTCGATGCCCCTGCCGAACCTCCTCGCGGTCTTCGCGCACCCCGACGACGAGTCCCTGTCGGCAGGCGGTGTGCTCGCCCGGCACGCGGCCTCGGGGGCTCGGACCGCCGTCGTCACGGCGACCTGGGCCGAGGGGACGTGGCGTGCCGCGGAGCTGGCCGACGCGCTGCGCGTCCTCGGGGCCGGAAGGCCCCGGATGCTCGGGTACGCCGACGCGAAGGTGCCGGAGTCGGCTCCGGGCAGCCCCCGCTTCTGCGACGCGCCGCTCGACGAGGCGGTGGGGCGGCTGGTCGGGCACATCCGGGAGTTCAGGCCGGACATCGTCGTCACTCATGACGCGTACGGCGGGCTGAGCGGGCATCCCGACCATGTCCACGCCCACCGGGTGACCGTGCTCGCGGTGCAGGCCGCCGGCTGGGGCGGGCTGTACCCGCAGGCCGGCGCGCCCTGGCGGCCGGGCGCCCTGCACCTCGCCACGCATCCCGACTCCGCCGCCCGCGCGCTGGGCGGCGTCCTGCTGCGGCCGGGCCGGGCGATGTACAGCGTGCCGGACGAGTGGATCACCGCGGCCGTCGACGTCGGGCCGTGGATCGGGCGGAAGCTGGACGCCGTACTGGCTCATCGCAGTGAGGTGGAGCGGGGCGCCCTGCCGGGGCGGCTGGCCGCGCTCGCGCCGGAGGTCCGGGCCAGGGTGATGTCCACCGAGTGGTACGTGCGGTACGGCGCCGTGACCGGCCCGGCGCGGCCCCTGCCCGGGCTCACCGTGTGACGGGGGCGGGCGGGCACCTCAGCGCTCGTACAACGCTTCCACGTGCGCCGCGAAGTCCCGCATCACCGTCTCCCGGCGCAGTTTCATCGACGGCGTGAGATGGCCCGCCTCCTCCGTGAAGTCCCCGGGGACGATGACGAAGCGGCGGATGGACTCCGGGCGGGAGACCAGTTTGTTCGCCTCGTCCACCGCCCGCTGCAGGATCACCCTCAACTCTTCGTCGTCGACCAGGAGTTCGGCGGGAACGGGGTGCCTGCCGTTCATCCGGCGCCAGTGGCTGACGCCCTCCATGTCCAGGGTGATGAGCGCGGCGATGTAGGGGCGGCGGTCCCCGACGACCATGCACTGGGAGATCAGGGGGTGCGAGCGGAGCCAGTTCTCCAGGGGCGCCGGCGCCGTGTTCTTGCCGCCCGCGGTGATCAGGATCTCCTTCTTGCGGCCGGTGATGGTGAGGTAGCCCTCGTCGTCCAGGCGGCCGATGTCGCCGGTCGGGAACCAGCCGTCCGTGTGGGCCGGGATCACCCCGCCGCCCTGCGGGTCCCAGTAGCCGCGGAAGACCTGGCCGCCGCTGAGCAGGATCTCGCCGTCGGCCGCGATACGGACCTTCGTGCCGGGCATCGGCCAACCGACCGTGCCCAGGCGGGGTTTGAGGGGTGGGGTGACCGTGGCGGCGCCGGTGGACTCGGTGAGGCCGTACCCCTCGTAGATCTCCATGCCCGCGCCCGCGTAGAAGGCCGCGAGGCGGCGGCCGAGCGGGGAGCCGCCGGAGATGAGGTGGCGGATCCTGCCGCCCATGGCGTTGCGGATGCGGCGGTAGACGAGCTGGTCGTAGAAGGCACGGGACGTCTTCAGTGCGGCGCTCGGGCCGGAGCCCGTGCCGGCGTGGCGGGCCTCCATCGCCTCGCCGTAGCGGACGGCGACACTCGCCGCGCGGTCGAAGGCGGAAGCACGGCCGCCGGACTCCGCCTTGGCCCGCGCGTTGTTGTAGATCTTCTCCAGCATGTAGGGGATGCAGAGGAGGAAGGTCGGGCGGAACGTGGCCAGGTCGGCCAGGAGGCCTTCCGCGTCCAGGCCCGGGGCGTGGCCCAGGCGGACCCGGGCCCGGATGCAGGCGATCGCCACCATGCGGCCGAAGACGTGCGACATGGGGAGGAAGAGGAGGGTGGCCGGGTCCTCCGTCGACTTCGATTTGAAGATCGGGTAGAGGAGTTCGGTCGCGTTGTCGACCTCCGCCAGGAAGTTGCCGTGCGTGAGCACGCAGCCCTTGGGGCGGCCGGTGGTGCCCGAGGTGTAGATGACGGTGGCGAGCGTGTCGGGGACCAGCATGCCGCGGCGTACGGCGACCTCCTGCTCGGGGACGGGCGCCCCGAGTTCGGCCAGTCGCTCCAAGTGCCCCTTCTCGACGATCCACATGTGGCGCAGATCGGGCAGCCGGCTCAACTCCGGGCCCAGGGCCGCGGCCTGACCCGAGGTCTCGGTCACCAGGGCGACCGCGCCGGAGTCCTGGAGGATCCACCGCGTCTGGTAGACGGAGGACGTCGGGTAGATCGGCACGGTGACGAGGCCGGCGGCCCAGGCGGCGAAGTCGAGGAGCGTCCACTCGTAGATCGTCCGCGCCATGACGGCGATACGGTCGCCGGCGACCAGGCCTTCCGAGATCAGCCCCTTGGCCAGCGACATGACCTGTGCCGCGAACTCCGTCGCCGTCACGTCCGCCCAGTCCCCGTCCTGCGTACGGTGGCTGAGGACGCGCGCGTCGGGTGCGGCGTCCGCGTTGTCGAACGGCAGGTCGGCGAGCGAGCCGTGGGTGGGCGGCGCGACGAGCGGCGGCACGGACGCCTCGCGCACCTCCCCGCCCAGCCGACGGATCTCGGGCTCGACGAGCTGGGGCACGCCGTCGTAGTCGGACGCGGACGGGTAGGGCACGGACACGGACATGGCAGCTCAGCTCCTGGGGCGTGCAGCTCGATCCCGCTCTGCTGTGAAGTACGTGCAGTGCGTGCCGAGACGTTCACCGGCGGTGCGCGGCTCACGGGTTACCGCGGGTTAGAACGGTGATCGTACGATGCCCGGATGGGGAGTTGGTGCGGGCCCTCCGGGGGTTTTGCGGTGGGGTTGTGCCGTGGCCTGCCCGTTTGTCGTCTGCGGGATCGTCGTGGCTGGTCGCGCAGTTCCCCGCGCCCCTCAAAGATTGCGCCGTTCCCCGCGCCCCTAGAACACTGCCCTGTTCCCCGCGCCCCTCAAAGACTGCGCCGTTCCCCGCGCCCCTAGAACACTGCCCTGTTCCCCCCGCCCCTGACAGACTGCGCCGTTTCCCGCGCCCCTAATGGGGCGCTCCCGTGCCGTAGGGGTCGTAGAGCTGCTCGATCTGGGTCGCGAACTGCTCTGCGATCGTCTGCCTCTTCAGCTTCATCGACGGGGTCAGGTGGCCGGCCTCCTCCGTGAAGTCGACGGGGAGGACCGTGAAGCGGCGGATCGACTCGGGGCGGGAGACCAGCTTGTTCGCCTCGTCCACCGCCCGCTGCAGGACCTGCCTCAACTCATCGTTGTCCAGGAGCAGTTCGGCCGGTACCGGGTGCTTGCCGTGCATCCGGCGCCAGTGGCTGACGCCCTCCATGTCGAGGGTGATCAGGGCGCCGACGAAGGGGCGGGTGTCGCCGACGACCATGACCTGGGAGATGAGGGGGTGGGCGCGCAGCCAGTTCTCCAGCGGGGCCGGGGCGACGCTCTTGCCGCCCGCCGTGATCAGCATCTCCTTCTTGCGGCCGGTGATGGTGAGGTAGCCCTCCTCGTCCAGCCGGCCGATGTCGCCGGTGGCGAGCCAGCCGTCGAGGGTCGCCGGGACGACCCCGCCCGCGTTCGGGTCCCAGTAGCCGCGCAGCACGTGGTCGCCGGCCAGCAGGATCTCGCCGTCGGCCGCTATGCGGACCCTGGTGCCGGGCAGTGGCCAGCCCACCGTGCCCAGACGGGGTTTCAGGGGCGGGGAGACGGTGGACGCGCCCGTCGTCTCCGTCAGGCCGTAGCCCTCGTAGATCTCGATGCCGGCTCCGGCATAGAAGGAGGCCAGCCGCCGGCCCAGCGGGGAACCGCCGGAGATCATGTAACGGACCCTGCCGCCCATGGCGTTGCGGATACGGCGGTAGACGAGCGGGTCGTAGAAGGAGCGGGCCGCCTTCAGCGAGGCGCTCGGGCCGGGGCCGGTGCCCGCCTTGCCGGCCTCCTTCGCCTCGCCGTAGCGGCAGGCCACGCCCACCGCCCGGTCGAAGGACGTGACCCGGCCGCCGGCCTCGGCCCTGGCGCGGGCCACGTTGAACACCTTCTCCAGCATGTACGGGATGGCGACCAGGCAGGTCGGCCGGAAGCTCGCCAGGTCGGGCAGCAGTGCCTCCGACTTCAGGCTCGGCGCGTGCCCGAGGCGCACCCGGGCGCGGATGCAGGCGACCGCCACCATGCGCCCGAAGATGTGGGACATCGGCAGGAAGTGCAGGACCGCGGCCTCCTCGCTCGTGCGCGCCCGGAACACGGGATAGAGGAGTTCTACGGCGTTGTCGACCTCGGCGAAGAAGTTGCCGTGCGTGATCGCGCAGCCCTTGGGGCGGCCGGTGGTGCCCGAGGTGTAGACGACGGTGGCCAGGGTGTCGGGGCCGAGCATCCCGCGCCGTACGGCCACCTCCTGGTCCGGCACCTGCGCACCGTGCTCACCCAGGCGCTCCACATGGCCCTTGTCGATGACCCACAGGTGCCGCAGGTCGGGCACCCGGTCGAGTTCGGGGCCCAGGGTCGCGGCCTGCGCGGCGGTCTCCGTGACGAGCGCGGCGGCGCCGGAGTCCTGGAGGATCCACCGGGCCTGGAAGACGGAGGAGGTGGGGTAGATCGGGACGGTGACGAGGCCCGCGGCCCAGGCGGCGAAGTCGAGGAGCGTCCACTCGTAGACGGTCCGCGCCATGACGGCGATCCGGTCCCCGGGAGCCAGCCCCTCCGCGATCAGGCCCTTCGCCACCGCCAGCACCTCGTCGGCGAACCGGGCCGCCGTCACGTCCGACCACCGGCCCGACTCGGTCCTGCGGCTGAGGACGTTGCCGTCGGGGGCGATGCGCGCGTTGTCGAAGGGCAGGTCGGCGAGCGAACCGTGCGTCAGCCGCGGGACGAAGGGCGGTACGGAGACCTCGCGCACCTCTCCGTCCTGCCGCAGGAGTTCGGGTTCCACGAGAACCGGTGTGCCGTCGTACGTCGTGGAGTGGACCGCCGCGGGTGTGGACGGGTGCGAGGTGGACACGGGCGATCCCCAGAGGTTCAACGGAGGCGCCCTGCGGGAGAGTTGCCGCAGGTCAGGGGAGGAGATCGTACGGCGCTCGCGTGATGGGACAGTGAAAGTCCGGCGATTGTCCGGCGGTGGGGATGCGTCGGGGATGTGCAACCTCGTCGCTTTTCTTGCCGATCGAGCCCTACCGGACGGTATGGTGAGCGATTTTCACCTTCTGACCTCTCCTTACCTCGGGTAACCTGACTCTGGAGTAAGCAGACAGTCCGCGTGGGGAGTTATGGACATGGCCGACCGCTATCCGCCGTGGAGGTCCGGGGGATCCTCCTCCGGAGAACACCTGCTGGGGGCCTGATGTCGGTGTCCGTCGTCCTGCCCGGTGCGCCCGCGCTCGGTCCCCTGCTGGCCCGCGGGGCGCTGCTGTCCCCGTTCAAGCGCCCGCGCCCGGACGCCGAGTTCCCCCGCGACCGGCTCGTCCTGCCCGGACTGCGCATCGACCTCTCGCGGCTCGCGGCGTACGAGCGGGTCTGCGGCTTCGCGACCGGCGACGACGCGCTGCCGCTCACCTATCCGCATGTGCTGGGCTTTCCGCTGGCCATGCGGCTGATGAGCGACCGGGGCTTCCCGCTGCCGCTGCTCGGTCTCGTCCACACGTCGATCGAGATCACCCGGCGGCGGGCGACGGCGGCCACCGGGGAGTACGAACTCGCCGTGCACGTCGGCGGGTTGGAGCCTCACCGGCGCGGCACCGAGGCCTCGGTGATCACGGAGATGCGGGCCGAGGGGGATGTGGTGTGGGAGTCGCGGAGCACGTATCTGGCCCGGCACCAGACCCAGAGCCGTATGCCCGCACGGGCCGCGGACGAGCCCGAGCCACTGCCCGCGGTCGCCGAGTGGCAGCTGGGCGGGGACATCGGCCGGCGCTACGGCGTGGCGTCCGGCGACCGCAACCCCATCCATCTGCACCCCCTCACCGCCCACCTCTTCGGCTTCCCCCGCGCCATCGCGCACGGCATGTGGACGGTGGCCCGCTGCCTCGCCGCACACGGGGCGCCCGAACGGGCCCGGCTGGAAGCGGAGTTCAGGGCTCCGGTGCTGCTGCCGGGGAGCGTCACGTACGCGGCGGACGGGGGGCGATTCGAGCTGCGCGGCAGCGAGGGCCGCGTCCACGTGAGCGGGAGGGTGACACCCCTGACCGGCTGAACCACCTCAGTCCCGGCGGACGATGACGCCGCCGAGCAGGCCCCACGCGTCGATGCGGACCGAGGGGCCGCCGGGCTCGGCCGGACCGTCGTCCTGTACACCGCCCAGCCGGATGCCGTGCACCTCGACGCGGACGTCGGGGTGGACCCTGAGGCTGACGCCGCCGATCAGGCTCAGCTTGGTGATGCGCGGTTCGGCGCCGTCCGGGATGTCGACGTCCGTCAGGTCGATGTCCGCGCCGCCGATGAGGGAGGCCGTGAGGGTGCGCTCGTGGAGGGTCTCGCCCTTGAGGCGGTGACCGCCGAGGAGGCTCACCTTGATGTCGGTCTTCCGCGGGTTCGCGCCGCCGCTCTGCGTCATGGGACGAACGTACGGGCGCGGGCCTCCCCTCCCCCAGTGTCCGGCGTCCGCCTTACCGCGTGACAGGTGTCATGGTTCCGGCGTGGGGGGCGGCGCCCACGGGCGCCCTTCCATGAGGTTGCCCAGCCCCGCCCAGGCGAAGTTCATCAGGGTGGCCGCCGCCTGGCGGGCCGTGGTGGCGGGCGTGGCGTTCGCCCAGGCGGCCAGCGACTCCGCGGCGCCGACCAGGGCCTCGGCGAGGCCTGCGACCTCACGCTCGGGGAGGTCGGGGTCGCGGTGGGCCTCCCGGGCCGCGACCACGATCAGCTCCGTCACGAACGCGACGATCTCCTCGCGCATCGCGGTGACCTCGGCCGCGAACGGTTCGCGGGTACGGGCCTGGAGGTGCAGCACCGCCCAGCCGTCCGGGTGCTGCCCGGTGTGCGTGAAGAACGCCCGCAGCCCTTCCCAGAGTTGGCGGTCGGCCGGCACGTCGGGCCGTACGCCGGCCCGGACCGCCTCCACCAGCGCTCTCGCCTCCCGGCGGATGCAGGCGGTGAACAGGTCTTCCTTCGAGTTCAGGTACAGATAGACCAACGGCTTGGACACGCCCGCCAGTTCGGCGATCTCGTCCATCGACGCGGCCATGTATCCGCGCTGCCCGAAGGTCCGCACGGCGGCGTCGATCATCTGCTGCTCACGGACCGCGCGCGGCATCCGCTTGGTCTTCACGGCACCCATGGGGCAAGGGTAATTGGGCGGCCGTACTCCCAACCCCCGCGCACGTAACGACTACGACTGCGAGGTCTGCCCCTGCGCCCGCGCCGCGTCGTCCGCGCCGTCCTCCTGGGCGGCGTTCGCCTCAAGGTTGGCCTTCATCCGGTCGACCCGCTCGACGACCTGTACCGAGGCCCGGTCCCGCTCCTTGCGCAGCACCACGAAGCTGATCGGGGCCGAGATCAGGAGGGACAGCAGGACGACCCACATGCCGTTGGAGTCACCGAGTCCGCGCGGGACGACGCCGGAGTAGACGAGGCCCCAGACGACCACGAGGCAGCCCGCGAAGATCCCGAGGCGCATCAGCGTGTAGCGGAGCATGTCAATCCACTCTTCCGGTTCCAAAAAGGGGCACCGTCCAGTGAAGCACGCCGGGCCTGCGATCTTCGACGGGGGTCGGACGGGGCCGGACGGGGGTCAGGTGAGCGGCAGCAGCATGAAGATGTCGTCCCGGTCGTCGCCGGGAGCGACGCGGATCGCGCCGGGAACGCGGCCGACCTCCTTGTAGCCGCAGGAGCCGTAGAAGCGCTCCAGGCCGTTGCCGCCGCGGCAGGTGAGCCGTATCGCCTCGGTGCCGGAGAAGCCGCGGGCGGCGTCGGCGGCGGCCGCCAGCAGGTCACGGCCGTAGCCGCGGCCCTGGTGCCGGGGGTGCACCATCACCGTGTACAGCCACACCCAGTGCGTCATCAGCCGGTGGGTGTTGAAGCTGAAGAAGGCGGTGGCGGCCACCCGCCCCTCCTCGTCGTGCCCGACCAGCAGCCGGGTGCGCCCCTCGGCCATCCCCACGAAGTGCCTGACCAGCTCGGGACGTATCTCCTCGCGCGCCACTGGCGGCACGAAGCCCACGGAACCACCCGCGTTGGAGACGTCGGTCCACAGGTCGAGGATGCCGTCGCGCAGGACGGGTCCGACGGCCGGGTCAAGAGTGAAAGTAAGGGACACCGGGTCATGGTACGGATTACCTACCAGGGTCGCGCCGCCGCCTCGGAATCTGAGACGAGGCCCCGGTACGCCGCCTCCCCGTCGTCCGCCCGCAGCACCGACAACGGATGCACGGTCGGCACCAGCCGCTCCCGGCGCCCGTGGATCTCCTCCTCCAGCACCGTCCCGCGCACCTGCGTGACCTTGAACGACGAGCCCAGCAGCGCCTCCCCGCCGTCGCGCCCGGACACCACGATCAGCTCGCGTCGGTCCTCCTGGTCGCCGGGCTGTTCGCCCACGAACATGACGCGCGCGTGGGCGGGGAGACCGCCGCGGCCGAGGGAAAGGGCTCGGCCGTGCAGGCGTCCTCGGGCGCAGTCGTACGAGGGCTCACGCCCGCCGGGTACTCCTGCGCTCCGAAGGACTCACACCCGCATCGGCTGCGGCGACTCCCGACGCGCCGCGTCCGGGCCGTCGTACTCCCTGATGATCTCGTACCGCGTGTTCCGCTCCACCGGCCTGAAGCCCGCGTCCCGGATGAGGTCCAGGAGGTCCTCGCGGGTCAGCTTGTTCGGCGTGCCGTAGTTGTCGGCGTCGTGGGTGATCTTGTACTCGACGACCGAGCCGTCCATGTCGTCCGCGCCGTGCTGGAGGGCGAGCTGGGCGGTCTGGACGCCGTGCATGACCCAGAAGACCTTGACGTGCGGGACGTTGTCGAAGAGCAGCCGGGAGACCGCGAAGGTCTTGAGGGCTTCCGCACCGGTGGCCATCTGGGTGCGGGCCTGCAGCCGGTTGCGTACCTTGCCGTCCTTCAGGTCCACGAAGTCGTGCTGGTAGCGGAGCGGGATGAAGACCTGGAAGCCGCCGGTCTCGTCCTGGAGTTCACGCAGCCGCAGGACGTGGTCGACGCGGTGACGGGGCTCCTCGATGTGGCCGTACAGCATGGTGCACGGGGTCTTGAGACCCTTCTCGTGCGCCAGGCGGTGGATGCGCGACCAGTCCTCCCAGTGCGTGCGGTGGTCGACGATGTGCTGCCTGACCTCCCAGTCGAAGATCTCCGCGCCGCCGCCCGTGAGCGACTCCAGACCCGCGTCGATCAGCTCGTCCAGGATCTCCGACGCCGACAGACCGCTGATGGTCTCGAAGTGGTGGATCTCGGTGGCCGTGAACGCCTTGAGCGAGACGTCCGGCAGGGCGGCCTTCAGCTCCCGCAGCGAACGCGGGTAGTAGCGCCACGGCAGGTTCGGGTGCAGGCCGTTGACGATGTGCAGCTCGGTGAGGTTCTCGCCCTCCATCGCCTTGGCGAGCTTCACCGCCTCCTCGATGCGCATCGTGTACGCGTCCTTCTCGCCCGGCTTGCGCTGGAAGGAGCAGTAGGCGCAGGAGGCGGTGCACACGTTGGTCATGTTGAGGTGGCGGTTGACGTTGAAATGAACCACGTCGCCGTTCTTGCGCGTGCGCACCTCGTGCGCGAGGCCGCCGAGCCACGCCAGGTCGTCCGACTCGTACAGCGCGACGCCGTCCTCACGGGTCAGCCGTTCACCGGCCCTGACCTTCTCCTCCAGCTCGCGCTTGAGCCCGACGTCCATGCCCACACCTCTCTCCGACGACCCCCGCAAGAACCACTTCGACAACCGTACGTCTACGCCTCTTCGGGCAGCTCCCCGACCCGGTTCTCCCACTTCGTGGAGAGCACGATGGTGGTACGGGTCCGGGACACGCCCTTGGTGCCGCTGAGCCGCCGGATGGTCTTCTCCAGCCCGTCCACGTCCGACGAACGCACCTTGAGCATGTACGAGTCGTCGCCCGCGATGAACCAGCAGTCCTCGATCTCGCTGAGGTCCTTCAGCCGGCGGGCCACGTCCTCGTGGTCGGCCGCGTCGGACAGCGAGATGCCGATGAGGGCGGTGACGCCGAGACCGAGGGAGGCGGAGTCGACGGTGGCGCGGTAGCCGGTGATGACGCCGGCCGCCTCCAGCCGGTTGATGCGGTCGGTGACGCTGGGTCCCGACAGACCGACGAGGCGCCCCAGCTCCGCGTAGGAGGCCCGGCCGTTCTCCCTCAGGGCCTGGATGAGCTGCCTGTCCACCGCGTCCATGCGATCGAAGCCTTCCGCTGAAGAGTTCCCGAAGTGATGAGAGGTGAGAGGTACTGCTACCGGCCCGGCGCACCGCCGCCCAGTTCGCCCTTCCACCGCCGGTAGAGGCCGTGCTCGACGCCCGCCGCGTCCAGCACCCGTCCGGCGACGAAGTCCACGAGGTCCTGGATGTGGGTCGCGCCCGCGTAGAAGCCCGGTGAGGCCGGTACGACACTCGCGCCGGCGTCGTCCAGGGTGACGAGATGGCGCAGGGTCTGGCCGCTGAGCGGGGTCTCGCGTACGGCCACGACCAGCGGGCGGCGCTCCTTCAGGGCGACACTCGCCGCCCGCTGCAACAGGTCCTTGGAGAGGCCGAGCGCGACACCGGCAACGCAGGCCGTGGAGGCGGGCACGATCAGCATGCCCTTGCTCGGATACGACCCCGAGGACGGGCCGGCGGCGAGGTCCCCCGCGCTCCAGTGCCGTACGCCCTCGATGTCCACGGGAAAGGTCCCGGGCTTTCCGTCGGCGCCCCGGGACAGCCATTCGCGCAGGTCGTCCTGCCAGTGGGCGTCCCGGAAGGAGATCCCCGTCTCGTCCAGCAGGGTGAGCCGCGAGGCCCGGCTGACCACCAGGTCCACGCTCTCGCCGGCGTCGAGCAGCGCGCGCAGCACCGAGGCGGCATAGGGGGTGCCGGAAGCGCCGGAGACCCCTACGATCCAAGGCGTACGCGGCGTCTCTCCTGGCTTGACTGGGTTCACGACACCGAGCCTATCCGGCGTCGCGGGGTGGGAACCGGCCAAGGGGGTCCGGGCGTTCCCTGGAGGGGACGAGGGAGCAGTGGGGGTGCCATGTCGGGTACGGAACTCGAGTGGTCGCGCGCGGATCGCGCGAAGGCCGCGGCCAAGCTGATGGTGGGCTGGGTCGCACTGCTGTGGCTGCTGGAAGTGGTCGACGTGGTCAGCGGCCACGCACTGGACGGCCTGGGCATCACACCGCGCGAGCCGTCCGAACTGATCGACGTCGTCCCGGCCGCGTTCATCCACTTCGGCTTCGCCCATGTGGCCGCCAACAGCGTGCCACTGCTGGTCATGGGGTTTCTCGCGGCCCTGGGCGGCCTGCGCCGGTTCGCCGCGGTGTGCCTGATCGTCATCGTGGCCGACGGGCTGGGTGTGTGGCTCGTGGCCCCGGCGCACAGCAACACGGCGGGCGCCTCCGGCCTGATCTTCGGCCTGTTCGGCTTCCTGCTGGTCAGCGGCTTCGTGGAGCGCCGCCCGCTCGGCGTCGTGGTCGGCCTGTTGGTGGGTGCGGTCTGGGGCGGCTCGATCCTGTTCGGCCTCTCCCCACTGCAGACGGGCGTCAGCTGGCAGGCCCACCTGATCGGCCTGGCGACGGGCGTGGCGACGGCGTTCTGGCTCCGGCGCCGGGCCGCCCCCGGCGGGGTTCAGGCCTGAGGACGCGTTTCCGGATCCACGGGAAGGCGGTCGGTGTCGATGGCCGGCCGTCCGATCTCGGTCTCCACGGTGACCTTGCCTCCGCAGGGAAACGTGTCGCGCCCCAGGTAGCCGTCGGGACCGGGGTTCCGGAGCGTCATGAGGTGTCCCTTGCAGGGATCGAAGATCAGGTGGTTCGGGATGCCTCGGGCCGCGTACCGCTTGTTCCCATCAGACGGTCAGCCCCCGAACCAGGAGATCAAGCAGCGCGCACCCGAACAGGGCGATGCCGATGAAGCCGTTGACGCTGAAGAATGCCCTGTTCAGGCGGGACAGGTCGTGGGGGCGGACGATGTTGTGCTCGTAGACGAAGGCGCCTGCGACGATCATCAGGCCGATCCAGAAGAAGGCGCCGGCGTCCGTCGCCACCGCGTACCAGATGAACAGGGCCGTCGTGATGACGTGGCAGGCCCGGGCGCCCCACACTGCGGCCGGGATGCCGAAGCGGGCCGGGACCGACAGGACGCCGATCTCGCGGTCGGTATCGACGTCCTGGCAGGCGTAGATCAGGTCGAAGCCGCCGATCCAGATGCCGACCGCGAGGCCGAGGATCGTGGCGTCCCAGGACCACTCCCCGCTGATCGCGAGCCAGCCGCCGATGGGGCCCATCGCCTGAGCGAGGCCGAGGATGGCCTGAGGGAAGTTCGTGAAGCGTTTCCCGTACGGGTAGACCACCATCGGAATCACCGCGATGGGCGCGAGGGCGAGGCAGAGCGGGTTCAGCAGGGCCGCCGAGCCCAGGAAGACCACCAGGGCGATCAGGGCGCCCGTCCAGGCGTGCTTCACGGTCATCGCGCCGGTGACCAGTTCGCGGTGTGCCGTGCGCGGGTTACGGGCGTCGATCTCGCGGTCGATGATCCGGTTGACCGCCATGGCGAAGGTGCGCAGGCCCACCATGCAGATGGTGACCAGGAGCAGCCGCCCCCAGTGGATGTTCCTGTCCCACTGGAACATCGCCGTGAGGGCGGCGATGTAGGCGAAGGGCAGGGCGAAGACCGAGTGCTCGATCATCACCAGGCGGAGGAACGCCTTGGTGCGTCCTGGCTGCGGGATCGCGGCGGAGGCGCTGCTCACAGACCGTACTCCTTCCAGCGGCGGTCGACCTTCGCCGCCGTCTCGGGATCGGACTCCACCATGTCGGGCCAGCCGCCGTCGCGTGTGTAGCCCTCCTCGGGCCACTTCTTCGTCGCGTCGATGCCCGCCTTGCCTCCCCAGAACTGCTGGTAGGAGGCATGGTCGAGATGGTCGACGGGGCCTTCGACGACGCTGAGGTCCCGGGCGTAGTCCGTGTTGCCGAGGGCTCGCCACGCGACCTCGTGGAGGTCGTGGACGTCGCAGTCGGAGTCCACGACCACGATCAGCTTCGTCAGGGACATCATGTGTGCCCCCCAGACAGCGTGCATGACCTTCTGGGCGTGCTTGGGGTACTTCTTGTCGATCGAGACGATCGCGCAGTTGTGGAAGCCGCCGGCCTCCGGCAGGTGGTAGTCCACGATGTCCGGGACGATGATCTTCAGCAGCGGGAGGAAGAACCGCTCCGTCGCACGGCCGAGAGGTCCGTCCTCTGTCGGAGGGCGGCCTACTACGATCGACTGAAGCAGCGGCCGCTTCCGCATCGTCACGCAGTCGATCTTCAGCGCGGGGAAGGGCTCCTGCGGGGTGTAGAAGCCGGTGTGGTCGCCGAAGGGGCCCTCGGGGAGCATCTCCCCGGGCTCCAGCCAGCCCTCGATCACGACCTCCGCCTGGGCCGGCACCTGCAGCGGAACGGTCTTGCAGTCGACCATCTCGATGCGCTTGCCGGCGATGAACCCGGCGAAGAGGTACTCGTCGATGTCGCCGGGCAGCGGCGCGGTGGAGGCGTACGTCACCGCGGGCGGACACCCGAACGCGATCGCGACCGGCAGTCGCTCGCCCCTGCGCGCCGCGACCTGGTAGTGGTTGCGGCTGTCCTTGTGGATCTGCCAGTGCATGCCGATGGTGCGCCTGTCGTGGCGCTGCAGCCGGTAGAGACCCAGATTCCGGATGCCGCTCTCCGGGTCCTTGGTGTGGGTGAGCCCGAGGTTGAAGAACGAGCCGCCGTCCTGGGGCCAGGTGAACAGTGCGGGCAGGGCGTCGAGGTCGACGTCGTCGCCGGTGAGGACGACCTCCTGTACGGGGGCTTCCTTCACCTTCTTCGGCGGTACGTGCGTCATCGCGCCGAGCTTCCCGAAGGCCTCGCGGACGCCGACGAAGCCGTGCGGCAGTTCGGGGCGCAGCAGTCCGCCGATCTTCTCGGAGATATCCCCGTACGACTTCAGCCCCAGGGCCTTCAGCAGTCGGCGGTCGGTCCCGAAGACGTTCATCGCGAGGGGCATGGCGGAGCCCTTCACGTTCTCGAAGAGCAGCGCCGGTCCCCCGGACTTCTGCACCCGGTCGACGATCTCCCCGACCTCCAGGTACGGGTCGACCTCGGCCTTGACGCGCTTGAGGTCACCCTCGCGTTCCAATGCCCTGAGCAGGGAGCGAAGATCGTCGTAAGCCATGCGTCCCAGTATCGGTCACCCGCTACCCTGACCCCGTCACCGGGGCCGTGGAGCGCCCCTTCGCCGTCTCCTGGGGGATCGCACCACCATGCTCAGGTATCTGCCGTTCCTGCTGGTCCTGGCGCTGTGGATCTACGCCTTCATCGATTGCCTGAACACCCCTGAGGAGCAGGTGCGCGGGCTGCCCAAAGTGGTCTGGGTGCTCATCATCCTGCTGTTCGGCGAGGTGCTGGTCGGTCCGGTGGCCTGGCTGGTCGCCGGCAAGCAGCGCGGCGTCCCGGCCGGCGGGTCCACACCCTCGGAGTGGCACCGCAACCACCGCACGGAGTTCGTCGCGCCCGACGACAACCCCGAGTTCCTGAAGTCCCTGAAGGAAGAGAACAAGAAGGACGAGGCGCTCCTCAAGGACTGGGAGGCCGACCTGCGGCGCCGCGAGGAGGAGCTGCGGCGACGCGAGCGGGGCGACGAGCCCAGCACCGACTGACCAGCCGGTTCTCGCCAACTGGCCGAGAACGCACATGAGTTGAACCTGTGAAGGTTGCCGCCCCGTCGAGCCGGGGACCTGCGCGGGCTCGCGGCCAGCCGCTTCCTGAGTGGCTCGCACCCTTGTCGCCGCACATGCGGCGTGCTGTCATCGAGGCCACTTCAGTCGCCTGCGCCTCAGGGGGAAGCCATGGCGGGCCGTCGCAGCCTCAGAGAAGAAATACGTCAGGCCGAACGGATGGCCCGCGCCATCCCGGATGCGCGCCGGCGAGCAGCCGCGCTGACCGACCTCGCCATTCAGGTGGCCATCGGCCCGGGCGACATCGCCGAGGCCGAACGCATCGTGAACACCGTCAACTACGAGGACGACGTCGTGCGCAACGGCCGGGACTTCTCGGTACGCGTACTGGCCGAGCAGTTGGTGGCCGTCCATGCCCGTGAGGCCGAGCGCATCGCGCTGACCATCAAGACGGACCACGAACGGGACGGGGCGCTCGCCAACATGGCGAGGACGCTCGCGACGACGGACAAGCGCACCGCCAAGCGGCTCATCGAGCGCATCGGCACGGACTTCATCAAGCAGGACATGCTCGACCGACTCGCCAAGGGCCGCCTCTGAGCCGGCGCAACGAGCGGCGACGGACGGACAGGGACGGACGGGGGACCGTTGGACGAGCGGGTGGAACACGAACACGAGTGGCGTGCTGCCGCCGAGCGCGGTGATCCGGACGCGATGGTCCAGCTGGGACTGCTGGTCGGGCGGCGGGGTGAGCGTTCCGGGGCCGAGCACTGGTATCGGCGAGCTGCCTCCCGCGGGCACACCGGGGGAATGCTCCGCCTCGGGGGGATGCTGCAGGAGCGCGGTGAGTCCGGTGAGGCGGAGCACTGGATCCGCAAGTCCGCTGACGCGGGGAACGTGAACGCCATCGGAGCGGTCGGATACCTCCTGGAGACGCGCGGCGACCTTGAGGGCGCACGCGAGTGGTATCGCGAGGCCGCCGACGGTGGCGACGCCTACTCGCTGCGGCAGTTGGGGCGTCTGCTGGTGGAGAGCGGCCGCCCGGAGGAGGCGCAGGAGTGGCTGCGCAAGGCGGCGGAGTGCACGGGGCAGGTTCTGGTGCAGGCCGATGCGCTGAGGGATCTCGCGCGCATCGCGGTGCAGCGCAGTGATCCGGCCGAGGCGGAGCAGCTGCTGCGGGAGGCCGCCTCGCTGCTGGCGACGTCGGACGGGCCGCCCACGGAGGAGACGGTCACGCTCACCGCCGAGCTGCTGACTCTGCTCGGGTCCCTGCTGCAGGAGCGCGGCGAGAGCGCCGAGGCCGAGAAGTTCTACCGCCTGGCCGCCGGTTTCGGACACACCCCCGCGATGATCGAACTCGGGGGGCTGATGGAGGAGACGGGCCGGCCCGCCGAGGCCGAGGAATGGCACCGGAGAGGGGCCGAGGCGGGGAATCTCCGCTCGGCTCTGCTGCTGGCGGTTCTGCTGGTGGAGCAGCGGCGCCCGGCCGAGTCGGAGCCGTGGTTCCGGCAGGCGGCCGAGGCCGGAGTGCCACCGGGGATGGACTTCCTGGGCTCGCTGCTGGAGGACCGCGGGGAGTTCGCCGAGGCGGAGCGGTGGTACCGGGAGGCCGCCGAGGCCAGGGTCGACCGTTCGATGTTCCGGTTGGCCTATCTGCTCCAGAAGCGCGGCGCCCTGGCCGAGGCGCTGCACTGGTACCAGAAGGCCGCCGCCGCCGGGCAGGAGCCGGCCATGCTCGGAGCGGCGGCGCTGTCGGAGCGGCAGGGCGACATGGACGAAGCCGATCGGTGGTACGAGCGGGCCGCCCAGGCGGGGAACGAGTTCGGCATGTTCCATGTGGCCCGTCTGCGGATGGACCGCGGCGAGCAGGAGGACGCCGAGATGTGGTTCCGCAGGGGGTCCGCCGCCGGCAACGGCAGCTGTATGGCGTTGCTCGGGATCCTCCTGGCGGAGCGTGGGGACGTGGCCGCCGGAGAGCAGTGGTGCCGACGGGCGATCGACGCCGGCGTCCCCAACGCCCTGACCGACATGAAGGCCGTACTGGAAGCACACCGTGGGCCCGGGTTCTGAACGCCCACGCCACGAACGGGGAGAACGATGCAGGCGTACATCCGGCTGACCGGCGACACAGCCCCGGCGGAGCTGACCGGGCTGGCCGACTGGTTGTCGCGTGAGGACGAGTTCCGTGGGCGGGCGGCCGTCGAGCGGCCCGACGCCCGGCCCGGCCACATGGGTGGGCTCACCGAGGTCGTGGTCGTGGCACTCGGCGCCCAGGGGGCCGGCACGGTGCTGGCGGCCTCGCTGTCCGTGTGGATCAGGCATCGCCGTCCGTCGGCGGACATCGAGGTGACCGGCCCCGACGGGGCGAGCGTCAAGATCTCCTTGCGCAACGTCCCGGAGGCGGACGTGGAAGCCGTGCTGCGACGCGTCCTGGAGCGGTGAATGCGGCTGCCCGACCCCCGGCGGTCCCGAGCGGTGCTGCTGGGTTTCGACACGTTCACCGACCCCGGCCTGCCCGATCTGCCCGCCGTGACGCACAACGTCGAGGACCTGGTGGAGGTGCTCACCAGCCCGTGGGGGACGGCCCTCCCGGACGGACATTGCGTACGGCGGCGCAAGGGGGTGCCCTCCGACCTGACCGACTCCGCGTCCGTCGGGGCCCGGCTGGTCTCCGCCGCCAAGGAGGCCGAGGACCTGCTGCTGGTCTACTACGCCGGTCATGGTGTGGTCGGCCCGGACGGCGAGTTGTACCTGTCCCTGCCCAGCACCTCCAGCGAACCGGATCTGGTGCCGTGGACGGGGATACCGTTCAGTCTGGTGCGCCGTACGTTGGCGAACGCCCGGGCGGACAGCCGGGTTCTCATCCTGGACTGCTGCTTCTCCGGACTGGCCATCGGCGCGATGGCCACCACCACCTCGGTGGTGGCCGGCCAGCTGGAGGTCGCCGGAACCTGCACGCTGGCGTCCTCACCGGCGAACCGCCCTTCCAGTGCGCCCGTCGGCGCGCGCCACACGGCCTACACCGGTGAACTGCTCGATCTCCTGAAGCACGGAACCACCGAGGCCGCGGAGTTCCTCACCCTGCAGACCATCCACGAGCATCTCGCCCGGGTCCTGCCCAGCAAGGGTCATCCGCGTCCCGAGCTGCGGGGCACCCACACGGTCGGTCGTCTCGCGCTGGCCCGGAACCGGGCGCGCTCGGGCATCTCCGATCCGGAGGCGATGGTGAAGGAGGCCACGCGACTGGAGCGGATCGGTGACAGCGCGGGCGCCGTGCACTGGTACCGGCAGGCCGCGGGCGCCGGGCGGTCCAACGCCATGAGGGAACTGGGGCGGCTGCTGGAGCGGAGCGGACATCGTGTGGAGGCCGGGCTGTGGCGTGGCCGGGCCGCCGAGTCCGGGGACCCCACCGCCATGTACGAGCTGGGAGTCACCTCCTGGCACACGGGGAACCTGGCGGAAGCCGAACGCTGGCTCGGGAGAGCCGCGGCCGCCGGGGTGCCGGGGGCGGCGGAGGACCTGGAGAGACTGCTGCGGCGGCAGCGGGGTCGGGCGACGTCGAACGGCGAGGCCTGATCGACGTGTTCGACCTTGATGTACCCGCTGCCGCTCTCCCCGTACGCCTTCCTGGGGATCGGCCCGGCCAGGACGTTCAGGACGTTCAGGCCGTCGGCTCGTCCCGCAGGACCAGCTCCAGGAGTCCCGGGAAACAGGCGTCGAACTCCGCCCTCCGCAGTCGGTTGACCCGCCTCGGCCCCTCGTCCCGCTGCTCCACGAGGCCCGCGCCCCGCAGCACCGCGAAGTGATGGCTCAGGGCCGCCTTGCCGACCGGCACGTCGAAGCTGCCGCAGCTGCGCGACCACTCCCGCGAACCCGCCAACTCCCTTACGAGGGCGATGCGTACGGGGTCGGCGAGCGCGGCGAGCACGGTCTGGACGGAGACGTCGTCGGGGTGGGTGTGCTCGGGGGCGGCCCGATGACCGGTGCGCTGCGTCATGCGGGGCTCCTTCACACCTTGCCGAGTGTTCGATGGAAACCATACACTCGCCAGTGTTCGCTTTTCATTGAACAGTCGAGTCACGGGTGGTGCGGCATGCGCGCGGTCGAGATCCAGGAGTACGGCGGTCCCGAGGTCCTGAAGGTGGTGGAGACCGAGGTGCCCGAGCCGGGCCCCGGCCAGGTGAGCGTCGACGTGGCGTACACCGGGATCAACTTCGCCGACCTCAAGGCACGCGGGGAGGGCTACCGCGTGCCGCGGCTGCCCTTCGTGCCCGGACTCGAAGCCTCCGGGCGGATCCGGGCCGTCGGCGAGGGCGTCACCGGGCTGTCCGTCGGCCAGGAGGTGACCGCGATGACGGAGGGCGGCGCCTACGCGGACGTGGTGGTGGCGAGCGCCTCGGCGGTGTTCCCGGTCCCGGCGGGCGTCGATCTGCGCACGGCGGCGACCTTGCCGGCCGTGCTGCCGACGGCGTACGCCCTGGTGCACGCCGTGGGCCGGCTGCAGCCCGGGGAGACGGTGCTCGTGCAGGGCGCGGCGGGTGGAGTGGGCACGGTGGTGGGGCAGTTGGCGAAGGCCGCGGGCGCCGGCAGGGTGTACGGGGTGGTGTCGGGCGAGGCCAAGGCCGCCCACGCGCGCGAGTACGGGTACGACGAGGTGTTCGTCGGGGAGTTCACGGACGCGGTGCGGGCCGCGACGGGCGGACGCGGGGTCGACCTCGCCCTCGACCCAGTCGGCGGCGAGACCCTCCGGTCGAGCCTGGCCTCGCTCGCGGTCTTCGGGCGCCTGGTCTCCTTCGGCAACGCGAGCTCGGCGCCGGCGTGGAGCGTGGGGCAGCCCGAGCTGTACCCGAGGGGGATCTCCGTCGGCGGATTCTCGATCCTGACCCTGGCGCAGACGGCTCCGGGCGAGCTGCGTTCGCTCGTCGAGCGGGCTTTCGCGAAGGCGCTGGACGGCACGGTGTCGTTGCCGGTGACGGCGGAGTTCGGGCTGGAGGAGGCGGCTGAGGCACACCGCCTGATGGGCACCCGCACGAGCACGGGCAAGCTGCTGCTCAGGGTGAACGCCTAGCGCATCCGGCACGGCGCGTCCGAGCCGCGGTCAGCTCTCCGGGTCGGCCTCCAGCCACGTCAGCTGCATGTCGTCGAGGAGGGACTCCGGCGGCCGTCCCGAAGCGTGCGCGTTGATCTCCACCTGCACCGTCGCCCAGCATCCGAGACTCATGACGAGGACGCGCAGGCCGTCCGTGCCGAAGCGCTCCAGGACGTCGTCGGCGCAGTCCAACGCCTCCTGGGCGACCCGTTCGGCCGGATAGCTGCCGACCGCCCTGCGCAGCAGGTCGATGGAGAGACGGGAGACCTCCGGGGCGAGGGCGGCCAGACGCTGGTCCTCTTCTTCGTCCACGGCCTCACCGTAGGCGACGAGGTCGCGCTCGTACGGTTTCCACCTGGAATCCGCCTGTTGGTGAAGATCCGGCAACCGTACCGACCGAGTCGCCCCGCGACCGTACTCTTCAGACAGATGACGAACACCGACCACCTCCGCCCCGTCGACCTCGCGCGCCTGGCCGGTGTCTCCACCCAGCAGATCCGCACCTACGAGGACGCGGGCGTCCTTCCCCCGGCCACGCGCACCGAGTCCGGCCACCGTGCCTTCACCGACGCGCACCGGCGCGCGCTGCTGACGTACCGGGCCTTGCTGAAGGGGTACGGACCGGTCACGGCGACGCGGATCATGCGGACCGTGCACGCCGGGGACACCCCCGGCGCCCTCGCCCTGGTGGACGCCACGCACGCCGCCCTGCACACCGAGCGGTCCGATCTCCGGGCGTCCGGCGAGGCGTTGGAGGCGCTGGCGCGGGCGGAACCACAGCCGGTGCCCGGTCCCGGCGGGCTGCGCGTCGGAGAGGTCGCCGCGCTGCTCGGCGTACGGCCGTCCGCGCTGCGGGTGTGGGAGGAGGCGGGGCTGCTCGCGCCGGGGCGGGAGCGGGGGACCCGGTATCGCACGTACAGCCCGGTGGACGTACGGGACGCCCGGCTGGTCCAGACCCTGCGCCGCAGCGACTACCTCCTCGACCAGATCCGCCCGGTCCTGGAGGGCCTGCGCCGGGAGGGCAGCAGTGAGGCGCTGCGGGCGGCGATCACCGCGCGCGGGCAGGCGCTGACGGAGCGGACGCGGGCGATGCTCGAAGGGTCGGGGATGTTGTACGAGTACCTCGCGGCCGACTCTCCCTGATCGCCAACGCTCCTGCCCTGACCGTACAGTTGACGGTCCATCCGGCAGGAGAGGGACATCATGGTGAGGTTTCTCCGCTGGTTCCGCAGCCAGGACACCGGGGTGAAGGCGGCGCTCATCACGCTCACCGGCACGCTGACGGCGGCCCTGATCACGGCGACGGTGACGCTGTTCGTCGCGCTGAACCGCCCGCCGACCGCGAGCGGCACGCCCTCACCCCCGACGCCGCCCCTGACGACGCCCGCCTCGGACACCCCGGCCCCCGGCCCCCCGTCGTCCCCCTCCCGCCCGGACCCGCCCGAGCCGACGACCGCACCGCCGTCCACACCCCGGGACACCCCCACCACGGCTTCGACCCCGGCCCCCGCCCCGACCGCGGAGAGCCGGGTGCGCTGGCAGGGCTCCCTGCGACTGGACGGCACGGCGGGTGTGCGGGGCTGGTTCCTGGACGACGCACCGCCCGGCCGGGCCCCTGTGGGCGACCTCGCCGTCCAGGGAGCCGCTCAGCTCTACGGCGCCTACGCCCTCGCCCGCTGGACCGACTCCCGGCCGCCGACGCGGGCGCAGTGCGCCACACTCCTCAACACCCGGCTCGGACAGCAGTCGTTGGACGTGCAGAAGGGCGACCGGGCCTGCGTCGGCACGGAGAACCTGCGGGTCGCCGCCGTCGAAGTGACCGACATCCCGGACGCAGACCACATCGACCTCGCCGTGACGGTGTGGCAGCGCGCGTGACACCGCACGCCCCTCCAACTGGACAATTCGCGGGGGATTTTGACACCGTGAACCGCACCGGCCCGTATTCGAACACGTGGTCGATGATGCCTCCGGGAGGCCCGTCGTGTCGCTCGACTTCCACGCCTCGCACAGCACCTTCTCCGACCCCGGCGATCTCGCCCGCCTCTACACCGACCTGCCGCGCGACCCCGCCCAACTCGCCCGCATCTCCCGGAACTTGCTGATCCACCGCCTGGAGGGCGAGCTGTTCGGCCACGCCCACCCCACCGACCGCCTGCACAACGACGCCGAGACCCGCTACGTCGACGGCATCCTGCGGATCCTCGTCGGGCGGAACGACGCACCGCTGGACCGGCGGCGCGAGGTGGGCGACCGGTTCGTCGGGATCTGCCGGGACTTCTCGCTGCTGCACTGCTCGCTGCTGCGACACGCCGGTGTCCCGGCCCGCATCCGGATCGGCTTCGCCGACTACTGGGGGTCCGACGGCTTCCACGGCGATCACGTCGTCACCGAGTACTGGGACGAGGGACGCGGCTGGCTGCTCGCCGACGCCCAGCTGGCCGACCCCTTCGTCACCGACCACTGGAAGGTCGACTTCGACCCCATGGACGTACCGCGCGACCGCTTCCTCGTCGCGGGTGAGGCATGGCGGGCGATCCGCGAGCGTGGCGCTGATCCGGCGACCTTCGGACTGCACGGACCCGAGGAGGGGCCGTTCTGGGGCGAGCGGTACGTGTCCGGCAGCATCCGGCTCGACCTCGCGGCGCTGAACAAGGTCGAGACCCTGCTGTGGGACGTGTGGGGAGAGGCCGAGGGCGAGCCCGGGGAGCCCCTGCCCGAGGCGGCCCGCGCCTTCTACGACCGTGTGGCCCCCGTCGTGAGCGGCGACGTGAACTTGGCCGCGGCACGGCGGCTGTTCGCCGAGGACGACACCCTGCGCACTCCGAGGACGGTGACGAGCTACGCCCCCTTCAACGGACCGAACCTCGTCACCCTCCGCTGAGCCATCGCGCCGCATTGCCCCGGCGCCGCGGCCACAGCAGCATGAGAGGCATGGATCACGCACAGGCACGCACGTGGCTCGCGACCGCGGTCGAGGAGGCCCGTGCCGGGTGGGCGGAGGGCGGCATCCCGATCGGCGCCGCCCTCTATGGCGCCGACGGCACCCTCCTCGGCCGCGGCCGCAACCGGCGCGTCCAGGACGACGACCCGTCGATGCACGCGGAGACGGCCGCGTTCCGCGCGTCGGGACGGCAGCGGTCGTATCGCGGTACGACCATGGTGACCACCCTCTCGCCGTGCTGGTACTGCTCCGGTCTGGTCCGCCAGTTCGGCATCTCACGCGTCGTGGTCGGCGAGGCGGCCACCTTCCACGGCGGGCACGACTGGCTGGCCGAGCACGGCGTGGAGATCGTGCTGCTCGACGACCCCGAGTGCATCGGCATGATGCGCGACTTCGTCACCAACCATCCGGCACTGTGGAACGAGGACATCGGTGAGTGACGCACCTGACCCCCGAATCCCGACGCATATCCCCACCCGAGCCACGTCCCCCGTCCCGCCGCGTGTCCCCACGATCGATCTGCGGCCCTGGCTGTCCGGCGATCCCGAGGCCCGCGCGGGGATCGCCAAAACCGTCGACGAGGCCCTGCGGACCGCCGGGTTCCTGCTGGTCACCGGGCACGGCGTGGACCCGGCACTGCGTTCCTCGATCCGGGAGGCCGCCCGTACGTTCTTCCGGCAGCCCGTCGACGCCAAGCAGCCGTACGCGGCGAAGGTCGGCGGCCGCGGCTGGCTCGGGCCGGGCGCGGAGGCCAACGGCTACTCGGAGGGCACCGAGACCCCGCCGGACCTGAAGGAGTCGCTGACCTTCGCCACGCACGAGCCCTTCGAGGACCCGGTGGTCAACGCGGAGTGGTACGCGCCCAACGTGTGGCCGGCCCAGGCGCCCGGACTCCGGGCGCTGTGCGAGGAGTACCTGGAGCGGATGGCCGACCTGGAGAAGCTGCTCCTCTCCCTCCTCGGTGAGGCCCTCGGCCTCGAACCGGACTTCTTCTCCCGGCACATGGACCACCCGACGTACGGCTTCAACATCAACTGGTACCCGGGCACCGAGGTGGTCGGCGAGCCGCAGCCGGGCCAGTTCCGCATCGGCCCGCACACCGACTTCGGGACGGTCACGATCCTGGACCGGCAGGCGGGCAAGGGCGGACTGCAGGTCTACACGGACCCCGCGGACGGAGGTGTCGGCTGGGAGGACGCCCCGTACGACCCCGACGCCTTCACCATCAACATCGGTGATCTGATGGCCCGTTGGACCGGCGACCGCTGGCGCTCGGGCCGCCACCGCGTGCTGCCGCCGCCCGCGGACGCGCCGGCCGAGGAGCTGATGTCCCTCGTCTACTTCGGCGAGTGCACACCGGGCACGATCGTGGAGTCCGTACCGGCGCCGGTGGGGCGGGTGGCGTACGAGCCGGTGGACTCGCACGTGTACCTGCGGGAGAAGCTGGACTCGATCACGGTGGGCTGATCAGCCGCTCGAAGCGGGCCCGCCAGCGCTCCTCGGTCTCGGTCTCGGTCTCGCCCCGGAACTCATGGGTGAAGCGCACAGCCGTGCCGTCGTCCCCGTCCCGTTCGAGATGGAAGCGGATCCGGCCGCCGTCACCCAGCGTGTACTCGGCGACCCGGTCCACGTCCCAGGCGGTGACCTGGCCGCTCCCCACGTCACGAAGGGTGACCGCGCCGCCGAGCCGGGGTTCGAGGACGTCGGCGGCGGCGAACCACCGCGCGAGCCCGTCCGGGGCAGCCACCGCCTCCCAGACCTGCTCCACGGGCCTGGGGACCCGCACCAGAAAGTGCAGGAGGTGCGTGCTCCCGTGGGTCTGGCTGGTGCCCTGTTCCATGGGTTCTATGGGTTCTACGGGTTCTATGGGTTCTATGGAACCGGTCATGTACACCAGCCTGACCCGCCGGGCGGCGTCGCGCACGTGCCCGGCTCACACCCCGCGCCGGCTCACACCCCCGCGTAGGAGTGCTTGCCGGAGACGAAGATGTTCACGCCGTAGTAGTTGAACAGCCAGCAGCCGAAGGCGATCAGGGCCAGGTAGGCGGCCTTGCGGCCCTTCCAGCCGGCCGTGGCGCGGGCGTGCAGGTAGCAGGCGTAGGCGACCCAGGTGATGAACGCCCAGGTCTCCTTCGGGTCCCAGCCCCAGTAACGGCCCCAGGCCGACTCGGCCCAGATCGCGCCCGCGATGATCGTGAACGTCCACAGCGGGAAGACGGCCGCGTTGATGCGGTACGAGAACTTGTCCAGGGAGGACGAGGCGGGCAGCCGCTCCAGGAAGGACGTGGCGAAGCGGCCGGGCGTGCCGCCGCTCTCCAGCTTGCTCTCGTACGAGTCCTTGAAGAGGTACAGCAGCGTGCCGACCGCGCCCACGTAGAAGACCGCGCCGCACAGGATGGCGGTGGAGACGTGGATGTAGAGCCAGTACGAGTGGAGGGCGGGAACCAACTGGTCACTGGCGGTGTACAAGACAGTGACGGCGATGCCGAGGTCGAGGAGGACCGTGGTGATCAGGAACAGGCCGAGCCAGCGGATGTTCTTCTTCAGCGCGAGCAGCGTGAGGTACACGCCGACGGCGACGGTGGAGAAGGTGATGTTGAACTCGTACATGTTGCCCCACGGCGCCCGCTCCACCGAGGCCGCGCGGGCGACCACACCGGCGAGATGGACGAGGAAGGCGAGCACGGTGAGCGAGATGGCGATACGCCCGTAGAGGTCGCCCTGCTCGTCCCCGCCGTGCGCCCCGGGCCCGTCGGGCACGTCGCGCGCACCGGCCGAGGCCCGTACGACGACCTTGGGCCGCTCCAGCACGGCGGTCCCGCCGGCCTTCTTCACGGTGACGGCCGGGGCTTTCCCGGACTTCTCGGCACCGGGGGTGAGCGCCGCGGCGGTGCGGCCGACCCGGCTGCGGCTGCCGAAGAGCCATTCGGCGATGTACGCGAAGAAGGCCAGGGTGTAGACGGCCATCGCGGAGTAGATCAGCGTGTTGCTGATGTTCGCGAGGTGTTCGTTGGTGGCCGTGGCCAACTCGGTTCCGGCGGCGAGAGTCATGTCGTCTCAGCCCCTTCGGCAGGGAGGACTTGGGAGTCGGGGGTGGTGGTGGTGTCTTGGTCCGGGGAGCCGGCCTCGGCGGCCTGGTCGTCGGGCTCGGGCGCGCCCGGCGCCCGGTCGTACAGGATCCCGGCGAGGTCGCCGAGTTCCTCGGGTACCTTCGCGGACTCGCTGCGGCCGAGTCCGGCCATCTCCACGACCGTCACACCGTCGGCGCCCTTCACCGCCCGTACCCACACGCGGCGGCGCTGGATGAACAGGGAGCCGGCGAGGCCGAAGATGGCGGTGAGGGCACCGCCGAGCGCCCACTTGGTGCCGCCCTGCTGGACGACCTGGAAGTTCGCCCACTCCTTGGTGCCTTCGTAGGTGATCGAGCCGGCACCGTTCGGGAGCTTCATGGTCTGACCGGGCCTGAGGTTGTCCCTGAGCTGGGCGCCCTTGGCGTCCTTGTATGCCTTCACATGCGACTTGTCGAGCTGGTACACGCTCTGCGGGATGCCCGAGTCGACACCGAGGTCACCGTGGAACGGGGTCAGGTTCAGCACCGGGTTGTTCAGTGCCGGGAAGGTGGAGGCCGTCTCGCTGCCCTTGGTGTAAGTCGGCAGGAAGAAGGCCGAGATGCCCAGCTGCTCCCTGACGCCCTGGGCGTTCTTGTAGCCGTCGAGGACCTTGGCCACACCGGTGGAGGTGACGTTGGAGTCGAGCGGGAGGAGGGGTACGGCGTCGCGGTAGACGACATTGCCCTTGCCGTCGCGGACGGTGATGAGGGGGGCGTAACCGTGGGCGGTGAGGTAGACCCTCGCGTCGCCGATCTCCAGCGGCTCGTTGACCTTGACGAGGTCCGTCCGGGCCTTGCCGTAGGCGCCCTCTCTGTAGGTGAGGCTCGCCTGGTATGTGCGCGGCGTCCCCCGGTTCGGACCGCTCTTCTCATAGGTGCCCGTGAACTTGTCCAGGGTGAAGCTGAACGGCACCAGGTCGTCGGTGGTGAAGAGGTTGCCGGACTTGAAGTCGTCGTACTGGGTGGTGGTGTTGGAGAAGCCGCCGCCCTCGACGACCAGCTTGTTGCCCTCGGACTTGAACAACTGGCCCCAGGCGAAGGCGGTCAGCAGCACGATCAGCGCGATGTGGAACGCGAGGTTGCCGACCTCCCGCAGATAGCCCTTCTCGGCGGCGACGGCGTCACCGTCGAGGTGGGCTCGGAAGCGGCGCTTGCTGAGGAGGGCGAGCGCGGTCTCACGGACCTGCTCCGGCTCGGTCCCGGTGCGCCAGGTGGTGTAGGCGGGCAGCCGGGTCAGCCGCTTGGGCGCGCCCGGCGGGCGGCCGCGCAGCTGGCCGATGAACTGCCAGGTGCGCGGGATGATGCAGCCGATCAGGGAGACGAACAGCAGGATGTAGATCGCGGAGAACCACACCGAGCTGTAGACGTGGAAGAGGCCGAGCCTGTCGTAGACCGGCGCGAGGAAGGTGTGGGCCTTGCGGAAGTCGGCGACCTTCGTCTCGTCGATGCCGGTCTGCGGGATCAGCGAGCCGGGGATCGCGCCGAGGGAGAGCAGCAGGAGCAGGAGCAGCGCGACCCGCATGGAGGTGAGCTGCCGCCAGAACCAGCGGGCCCAGCCGATCACGCCCAGAGAGGGCAGGTTCGGCAGGTCCTCCCTGGGAGCGGTGGAGAGCTGGGAGCCGGCGGCGCCGAGGTCGTCGTCGACACGCTCGGGGGTCGTACCGGTTGTGGTCTTGCTCATCGATCAGATCCCCACGGTGAAGCCGGTGGACCAGGACTGCATGTCCTGCACGATGCGGTCCCAGGCGCCGGTGAGCAGCAGCAGACCGGTCACGATCATCATCGTGCCGCCGATCCGCATCACCCAGACATAGTGGCGCTTGACCCAGCCGAAGGCGCCGAGCGCCTTACGGAAGGCGACCGCGGCGAGCACGAACGGCACACCGAGGCCGAGACAGTAGGCGACGGTCAGTACGGCCCCGCGGCCCGCGCTGCCCTGCTGGGAGGAGAGGGCGATCACTGAGGCGAGGGTCGGGCCGATGCACGGGGTCCAGCCGATGCCGAACAGCGCGCCGAGCAGCGGTGCGCCGGCCAGCCCGGCGGCGGGCCTGCGGTGGAAGCGGAACTCCCGCTGGGTCATCCAGGGCATCAGCCCCATGAAGAAGACACCCATGAGGATCATGAGCGCGCCCAGCACCTTGCTCAGGACGCCCTTGTTGTCCTGGAGGGTGTCGCCGAAGTAGCCGAACAGGGCGCCGCTGGAGACGAACACGGCGGTGAAGCCGAGTACGAAGAGGGAGGCGCCCGCGACCATCCGGCCGCGTCGGGCCTCGGCGAGGTCGGTGCCGGCCACCCCGGTGACGTACGACAGATAGCCGGGGACGAGCGGCAGGACGCACGGGGAGAAGAAGGAGACGAGTCCGCCGAGCAGGGCGATGGGCAGGGCGACCAGCAGGGCGCCGTTGAGCACCGTGTCGTTGAGGCCCGGTTCGGCGAGTGTGGTGAGTGGGCTCACGTCACTTCTCCGCGAGGACCGGGTCGATCATCCTGCGCAGCTTTTCCTCGGTGAGCGCGGCCAGCGAACGCGCGGCGATCTTGCCCTCGCGGTCGAGGACGAGAGTGGAGGGGATCGCCTGCGGGTTGAGGGTGCCCTTCTTGAAACGGAGCATCAGTTGGCCCGTCGGGTCGTACAGGCTGGGGAAGCCGACGCCGTACTGCTTCTCGAAGGCGCGGGCGCCGGCGGTGCTGGTGTCACGGGTGTTGATGCCGACGAACTGGACGTCCTTGGCCTTCAGATCCCGGGAGACCTTCTCGAAGCCCGGCGCCTCGGCGCGGCAGGGAGGGCACCAGGAGCCCCACACGTTCAGCACCACGACCTTGCCCTTGTAGGAGGCGACGTCGAGTTGCTTGCCGTCAACCGTCTTGCCGGACAGGTCGGGAGCCTGGGCGCGCTCCCCCTTCTTGGCGGTGGAGATGCCGTCCTTGCCCATGACGAAGTTGGTGTCACCGCCTCCGCCGGAGGTGCCTCCGGAGGAGCAGGCGGACATCAGCAGCGTGGCGACCGCGGCACCGGCGGTGGTCAGGACGGCTCGGCGACGTGCGCGGTTCGAGCGCGACGGGGCGCGGCTTGCGGCACTCATGTGAAAAGTTTCGCATGCCCGTTCCGGGGATCTTGCGCACCCCCCTTGCGGAGGGATAACCGCATTTCAGGCGGCCTGTCCGGAGGTCGAGGAGGAGGACGAGGCCGAGGTCGAGGTCGAGGTCGAGTTGGACGTCGAGGAGGAGGTCGACGAGGTGCCCTTCAGGAACGTCCTCCAGCCGCCGACCGGCTGCTGTCCGACATCGAGCGTACGCAGCTTGGCGAGCACCTCCGGCTTCTGTACGTCCATCCAGTCGACGAACTGCCGGAAGGAGACCATGCGTACGTCCGCACCCTTCTCCTTCTCCTGCGCGATGTGCTTGAACGCCGCCTCGACGGAGTCCATGTAGATGCCGCCGTTCCAGTGCTCGAAGTGGTTGCCGACGAAGAAGGGTGCCCGGTTCGTCTCGTATGCCCGCTTGAAGCCTGATATGTAGGCCTGCGTGGACTGGGTGCGCCAGGCCGGGTAGTTGTAGGCGGGCGCGTTGGTCGAGTTGACCGACTGGTTGGCGAGCATGTTGTAGTCCATCGACAGGACCTCGAAGGACCGCCCGGGGAAGGGGACCTGCTGCAGCGGCAGGTCCCACACACCCTGCTTCTTGTCGGGCCAGACCTGGCGGCCGCCGGGCGAGGAGGCGTCGTAGCGCCAGCCGAGCTTCTTGGCGGTGGGCAGCAGGTTGTTCTGGCCGAGCAGACAGGGGGTGCGGCCGCCGACCAGCTCCTTGTCGTAGTCGAAGGGCAGCGAAGGCAGGTCGGTCCAGCCGGTGTTGGTCCGCCACTCCTTGACGAAGGCCTTCGCCTGCTGGATCTCGCTCTGCCACTGGGCGGGCGTCCAGTTGCCAACGGTGCCGAAGCCGGAGCAGAAGTGGCCGTTGAAGTGGGTGCCTATCTCGTGCCCTTCGAGCCAGGCGCGGTGGACGTTGGCCAGCGTGGCCTTGACGTGCTCGTCGGTGAGGTAGCCGATGTCGGAGGCGCCGCGCGGGTTGTTCGGCGGGTTGTAGAGACGCTTCTTCGACTCGGGCAGCAGATACAGCCCGGAGAGGAAGAAGGTCATGGACGCCTGGTGCTGCTTGGCGAGGTCGAGGAAGCGGGGGAAGAGGCCGTTGCCGACCTCGCCGGCGCCGTCCCAGGAGAAGATCACGAACTGGGGTGGGGTCTGGCCGGGTTCCAGCGGCTCGGGCTTGCCCGGCTGGTGGGGCTGCTTGCCGGTGAAGGAGGTCGAGCCGTCACCGAGGGGGCGGGCGGGGTGCGACGGCTTGCCGGATCCGCCGCCATGGGAACCCGGAGTGGGGGTCGACCCGTCTGACTGCGTGAGGGTGCCGCAGCCCGAGAGTCCGACGGCGGCCGCGGCTCCCGCGCCGAGACCGAGCATTCCCCTGCGGGAGAGAGCGCGCATTCCAACCCCATTCGTCATGTGCTCTGGTTGTCACTTGGTCAGAGGACATGACGAACGGGGAGGTTCCCATCGATCACGGCGATCTCGCAACAAACGTCACGAGCTCGTCATGGAACCCAAAAGGAATGTCCATCCCCCCGGAATCGAGGGTTCGACGCGGAGTTCCGATGCGGACTCCGACGCCGACACGGACTCCTGCACGAACTCCTACGCGGACTCCTTTGCGGACGGACTCCTACGCACCGAAGGCCTTCGACTTCCCCTGCACCGGCTTGGCACCGGCCCGGAGATGGGCGGGCACGAGGTCGATGGCCGGCTCGCCGTAGCCGACGGACACGAGCTTGTCGCCCTGGTACGTGAAGCTCGTCAGCGAGGCGAGCGTGCACTGCCGCTTGCGCGGGTCGTGCCACAGCCGCCGCTTCTCGACGTACGACCGCACGATCCAGATCGGCAGCTGATGACTGACCAGCACGGCCTCGTGCCCACGCGCCTCGTCCTTGGCGGCGTCCAGCGCCCGCATCATCCGTACGACGATGTCGACGTACGGCTCGCCCCACGACGGCTTGAACGGGTTGACGAGGTGCTTCCAGTTCCCGGGCTTGCGCATCGCGCCGTCGCCCACCCCGAAGGTCTTGCCCTGGAAGACGTTGTCGGCCTCGATGAGGCGCTCGTCGGTGGCGAGGTCGAGCCCGTGCGCCTTGGCGATCGGGGTCGCCGTCTCCTGGGCCCGCTCCAGCGGGGAGGCGCAGACGTAGGTGATGTCGCGGGGCGCGAGGTGCTCGGCGACCCGGTCGGCCATCTGCCGTCCGAGCTCGGACAGGTGGTACCCGGCGAGCCGCCCGTACAGCACCCCGTCCGGGTTGTCGACCTCACCGTGCCGCATGACGTGTACGACCGTGATGTCGCTGCCCGCCGTGTTGTTGCTGTCGCTCATGCTGCCGTGGCCTCCGCCGCCGCTCGGGCCGCCGCCGGAAGGGCGTCGGCGATGCGCTGTACGGCCTGTTCGTCGTGGGCCGTGGACACGAACCAGGACTCGAAGGACGAGGGCGGCAGATAGACGCCCTGCGCCAGCATCGAGTGGAAGAACGCGGTGTAGCGGAAGGACTCCTGCTTCTTGGCGTCCTCGTAGTCGCGGACCTCACGGTCCGTGAAGAAGACGGAGAACATGTTGGAGGCGTTCTGCGTCCGGTGCGCGACGCCCTCCTTGGTGAGTGCCTCGGTGACAAGCGAACGGACGGCCTCCGACACCGCGTCGACCTTGTCGTAGGCGGCGTCGTCGAGGAGCCGCAGCTGGGCGAGGCCGGCCGCGGTGGCGACCGGGTTCCCGGAGAGGGTGCCGGCCTGGTACACGGGCCCGGCGGGCGCGAGGTGCGCCATCACGTCGGCGCGACCACCGAAGGCGGCGGCCGGGAAGCCACCCCCCATCACCTTCCCGAAGGTCATCAGGTCGGGCCTGACCCCGTCGATCCCGAACCACCCGGCACGGCTGGTCCGGAAACCTGTCATGACCTCATCGGAGATGAAGAGCGCGCCGTTCTTCGAGCAGGCGTCCTTCAGCCCCTGGTTGAAACCGGGCTGCGGCGGTACGACGCCCATGTTCCCGGGCGAGGCCTCGGTGATCACACAGGCGATCTCACCGGGGTGCCGGTGGAAGGCCTCGTGGACGGCCTCCAGGTCGTTGTAGGGAAGGACGATGGTGTCGCCGGCCTGGGCGCCGGTGACGCCGGGGGTGTCGGGCAGCGCGAAGGTGGCCACACCGCTGCCCGCCGCGGCCAGCAGCGAGTCGACGTGACCGTGATAACACCCGGCGAACTTGATCACCTTGGTGCGTCGCGTGAACCCGCGGGCGAGCCGGATGGCGCTCATGGTCGCCTCGGTCCCGCTGGACACGAGCCGCACCTGCTCAAGGGGCTCGATCCGCCCGACCATCTCCTCGGCGAGGGCGACCTCGCCCTCGCCGGGCGTCCCGAAGGAGGTACCGCGCGAGACGGCGTCCTGAACGGCCGCGACGACCTCCGGGCGGGAGTGCCCGAGGATCATCGGACCCCAGGAACACACCAGGTCGACGTACTCCCGCCCGTCCGCGTCCGTCAGATACGGACCCGTACCCGACACCATGAACCGGGGCGTACCGCCCACGGCACGGAAGGCTCGCACCGGGGAGTTCACGCCGCCGGGCGTGACGGCCGCGGCCCGGTCGAACAGTGCCTGCGAGACAGGCGCTTCATATGAATATGGCAGTTCGCTCATGACCTGCGACTTCTCCGACCTTCTCCGACTTACCCGGCTCCGGTTGCAAGGGACATCCTCAGGGTAGGCCAGGGTGAGCGGGCGGCAGCGAGCGCTGCTGCTGACCCGAGAGACAGTCGCCCCCTCGCGCGATCTGCGAAACTGAGATCTGATACACACAGCTCAAACGGCCCTGGCGTACGTATAGGTGTACGGAGGCTTGTTCAGAGGCTGCGAAGATCCTGCGGACAGGTGTTTCAGCGCACGTTTCGGCGGGCGGCCGTGGGGGAGGTCACTGACACGATGATCGGGTTGCGCGGCGGGGGCCACGCATCCTAGAAAAGCAGTCGGGTGGAGATATGCATCGCGGTGGCGGACTGGGCGAGGGGACTGACGACCTGGGTCCTCGACGTGCCCGGCGGGGAAAGCACCGACGCGAGGCGGAGGAGGCCGAAGCCCGTCAGGCGCAGGGTGTACCGATTGAGCCCGAGCGGATCGACCGGCGGATCGACCGGCGGGGCGAGCCGCTCCGGGCGGGGAGCAGGAATGGTGGTCGGGTGGGGGTGACGTACAAGTACTTCGGCGCGCCGGACGGCGCGACCGCGGCCCGCGTCCCGATCTCGATGCGCCCCGAGGAACTCGGCGGCGACGAGCTCGGCATGAACGGCATGTTCACCAAGATCAAACCGGAGACGATGGCGGCGATGGTGCTGACGGGCATCGAAGGCGTGCCGTTGAACAAGGTGCCGCCGCTGGAACTGGTCGTCCTGCACCCCGACTACGCGGTGGTCAAGCTCCCCATGACGGTCGTCGACCCCCTGCGCGGCATAGGCGAGGAAGCCGTGGGCGCGGCGGCCTTCATCTGGTCGACGGTCCCGGACCGGGGCGGCCCGCGCGACGCGTTCAACGTCTACCAACTGCTGCACGAGTGGCAGGACTTCTCGCACCGGCTTCATGAGGCCGGGCATCAGCCGTACTGCCTGGTGTGGCCCTGAGCTGGGGTTTCATGCACTTGCGGCCTCGGACTCCACCGCACGCCGCGCCCTGGCCGGGCTGGACGAGCCGCAGTTGGACCGGATCGCCAAGGCCCGGTGCCCGCTGTGGCGTCGTAGTGCTTCGGTCCGTGCCCACGATGAACGTCCACGAAAGAGAGGAACCCCAGCCGACGCACGGCTGAGGTTCCTCTAGGCGGTGAGTATCGGTCAGCAGGTCAGCGCTGCAGGGTGAGGAGACCCGGCCGGTACGGGAGTTGGTCGTAGGGGCCGCTCGCGGTGGGGGACTTGCCCTGGTAGAGGAACTGCAGGTTGCAGGGGTCGATGGTCATGGTCTGGTCGGGGTTGTTGCGGACCAGGTCGCCGTGGCTGATGTCGTTGGTCCAGTTGGCGCCGCTGTTGGCCTTGCCCGCGAAGGGGTTGCTTTCCGTGGCGGCCTGCGGGGTCCACGAGCCGTCGAGGCTGGTGGCGGTGAACGAGCGGAAGTAGCGCTGCTCGTTCGCCCCCCGGGCCTCGACGATCATGAGGTACTGGTTCTGGCCCTGGACCTTGTAGACCTGCGGGGCCTCGAACAGGTTCTTCACCGTGTCGCTCATGACCGTGGTGTACGAGGAGCCGAAGTTGCCCGGGAAGTTCCCGATCGGCATGCTCGCCCGGTAGATCTTGCCGTTGTCACCGGCGAAGAACAGGTACATGTTCTTGTCGTCGGCGATCAGCGTCTGGTCGATCGGGGCGGCGCCGGGGACGCCGCCGGTGAACATCGGCTGCGGCGCGGACCAGCCGTTGGGGTTGGTGGGGTCGCTGGACGTGCGGTAGATGAAGGGCCACGAACCCCACTGGTACGCCAGCACCCAGATGTTCTTGGGCGCGAAGTAGAACAGCGTGGGCGCCACCGTGGACTGGTTCATCCCGGTCTGGCCGGCCGACGCCATGTCCGACCAGTTCGTGAAGGGCTTGAACGCCATCGAGCCGTACGACGATCCCGACACGTTCGACGCGTACACCAGGTGCTTGCCGTTGTAGACCACGTTGGTGAAGTCCTTCAGCGAGGTCCACCCGTTGGCCGGCTGCGCCAACGCACCCGACGACGACCACCGGTACGTCGACGGAAGAGCACACGAGCCGCCCGTCGACGCGGACGTTGTCGAGGTCGGGGTCGGGGTCGAGGTCGACGTCCCGGTCACGCCGGTCCACTTCTGGTTGCTGCCGGACCAGCAGGAGTACAGCTGGATCTTGGTGCCGTTGTCGGTGGCCGCGCCGACGGCGTCGAGGCACAGTCCGGACTGGACGCCGGCGATCGTGCCGTTGGTGTTGATGTTCCACTGCTGGCTGGCGCCGCCGTTGCAGTCCCAGATGACCACCGCGGTGCTGTTGCTGGTGCCCTTTGCGTCCAGGCACTTGTCGCCGTAGATCTTCAACTGCTTGCCGGCGGTGTACGTCCAGCGCTGGTTGGTCTGTCCGTTGCAGTCCCACAGCTGCGTCCGGGTGCCGTTGACGGTGGCGAAGTTGTTGATGTCGATGCAGCGACTGGAGGCGACGCCCTTGATTGCCCCGGTACCGGTCCCGCCGGTCGTCCCGCCCGTGGTCGGGGGCGCGCTGGTCGTGGGACCGGGGGTGGCCTGGAGGGCGTTCATGACGGCGGAGTAGGCAGGCTTGGGGTTGCCGCTGTTGTCGAACAGCAGGGGGCTCTCGCTGCTGCGCCAGGAGTCGCTGTCCCGGATGCCCCATACCGTGATGCCGGTGCACCGGGCCACGGACAGGCAGGCGTTGACCGTGTTGGCGTAGTTGGTGGCGGACGCCTGGGCGATGTCCAGCTCGGTGATCTGGACGTCCACGCCCAGAGCGGCGAAGTTGGCCAAGGTGGTCCGGAAGTTGGACGGCTGGCCGCCGGTGCCGAAGTGGCTCTGGAAGCCGACACAGTCGATGGGAACGCCGCGGGACTTGAAGTCCTTGACCATCGCGTAGACGCCCTGGGTCTTGGCGTCGGTCCAGTTCTCGATGTTGTAGTCGTTGTAGCAGAGCTTGGCTGCCGGGTCGGCGGCGCGGGCGGTGCGGAACGCCTCCTCGATGAAGCCGTTGCCCAGGATGTTCTGGAACACCGAGCTGCGGTGCTGGCCGCTGCCGCCGTCGGCGAACGCCTCGTTGACCACGTCCCAGGCGTAGATCTTGCCCTTGAAGTGGGTCATCTCGGTGGTGATGTGGTTGTTCATCACGCTGCGCAGCGTGGCCGCGTCGGTGATGGAGCTGACCCAGGACGGGAGCTGCGAGTGCCAGACCGTGGTGTGGCCGCGCATGCGCTGGCCGTGTGCCAGGGCATGGTCGACGATCTGGTCGGCGGGGCCGAAGTTGAAATTGCCGCGGGACGGCTCGATGGTGTCCCACTTCATCTCGTTCTCCGGGGTGATCATGTTGAATTCCCGGTCGAGAATGCTGGAGTACGTCGAGTCGCCGAGCCTTCCGGCGGCCACAGCGGTGCCGAAGTACCTGCCTGAGGGGGCCGCCTGCGTACCCAGAGTCGCGGCTCCGGCGGAGCTGGGAAGGATCGTCACGACACCGGCCACCACCGCGGCGGCCGACAGTCCTATCGCCAGTGTCCGGCGACCCCGGCCGAGCCGGTGCAGGCCCTTCATGATTCTCCTCGGGTGCGTCCGTGGGTGTGTCGCGTCATGGGAGGGGCTTTCTTCAGGGGATACGTCAACGGAGGAAGCCGGGGAGCCTGCCGCGCCGGCACGTCATGGTGAGAGCGGCGGGAAGTGCACCCCACGAAAGAGGAGGCTTCCGAGCCCGCGGTCTCGTAACGAAAAAGTCGCGCCGCCCGGACGATTGCTCAGTGATGCATCTCGCAGGCAAAAAGCGTTATGCCGAGCCCCGCGGTCCGGTCGTCCCCGCCGAAAGGGTGCGCACCGCCGGGTTGAGAACGGCGCTCAGGGAGCGGTTCTCAGGCCCAGGCCCCGCGCATGATGAAGGAAGCCTGGCCGGCGAAGGCCCGAGTGCCGTCGAAGCCATCCAGCCAGATGCCGCCGTCGCGGTGGCGGAGGACCGATCCGGGATAGTTGTGCGCGTGCAGGGTCACGGACCCGGCGACCAGCCCGGGGCGCGGACAGAAGGTGGCGTCTTCCCGGAACAGTTCGCTGCCGTCGTTGCCGCTCAGCCGTAGCCGCAGGTCACGATGGCGCAGATAGCGGCCGTCGGCGGCGCGGAAGGTGACGCACCGTGTGTCGGCCAGCCCCCGGACGACCGTGAAGGTGACCCGCTGCCGGCTCTGCGCGCCGCTGGACGCGGAGACCCGGCCGAGCGTCGCGAAGTCGCCGGCATACGTGAGGTACAGGGCGGGCTCGTCCACGGACTCCAGTGACCGCACGCCCAGCGGGACAGTGCCCGCCACGGCGGACGGACTCACCGGGGACGGTCTGGCCGGCGTGCTGTTTCGCAACGGGATCGGCGTGGGATCGCCGGCCGTGGGAGCGGCGGTGACACCGGGCACCCGGTGCGCCGGTTCGGGCCAGGCCGCGTAGGTGGCGGTCCCGGCGATGAGCACCGCGCCGGTGGTGAGGCCCACCAGCGGATGAGCGGTCATCGCGGAGAGTTTCCCGATCAGCGAGCTGTGCAGACCACCTGCCCCAGCCCCAGCCCCTGCTCCAACCCCTGCCCCCGACGCCGCCGCGGTACCGACGCCGACACCGACGTGTGCCGTGGCCAGCCCGGCGGCGCTCATGGCCGTACCCGACACCAGACCCTTGGCGGCCAGCGCGGCGACGAGAGCGGCCGGGACGGCCAGCGGCGCGAGGCTGAGCAGCAGGAGGTCGGCCGACGCCCGTTGTGTCGTCGTCGCCGTGCAGACCGGGCAGTCGCGGGTGTGCCGCGCGATCCGCTTGCGCCACACCGACGTACGGCGGCCGTCCCAGCCGACGACGGTCTCGTCCAACCCCGGACAGCGCGGCTCGGCCGCCAGCGCGGCGACGATCGTCCGGCTCAGTTCCAGCTGCTCGCGCATGCGCTGCAGGCTCACTCCGGCGTGGGCGACCGTGAGCCCCGTCGCGGCGGCGATGTCGTCACGGCTCACCGAGCCGGCGCACTCCTGCCACCACAGCGAGAGCAGCACCCGATGGTCCGGGTCGAGCCACCGGCCCGCTTCGACGACCTGACGGCGCTCGTCCGACACATGCAGACGCAGGATCGTCATGTCCTCGGGTACGGCTCCGGCGTCCGGTACGTGGTGTGCCTCGTCGATGACCGTGGTCCGGTCGACGAAGGCGCGTTGCCGGTGCCGGTGGTTACTGATCTGGCGGAGCGTGATCGACACCAGCCAGGACCGGAAGCTGTCCGGGGCACGCAGGGCAGGCAGGTCGCGCACCACGCGCAGCAGGGTTTCCTGGACGACGTCGTCGACGTCGGCATGTCCGCTCAGGGCTCGCCCGACGATGTTGTAGAGCAACGGCAGGTACGCGGCGATCAGCTCCTCGCGAGCCCGATCGTCACCGGCCTGCGCCGCGACAACCAGCCCCGTGTGGTCCGCACCCATGAGCCTCATTCCCACCTCGCTCAGAGGAGCGATCCGCCAAGTACGGCGCACCATAACGCCGGCAAAAGTATGCGGCCAGAGCCTGCGCCTTGAGTCACAGGACCGGCCCCCGCCGACCTGAAGGGCCGGCACCGCGCGTTGTGGGCTTGTCGGTGGTGTTGCATGGCCGACTCCCACAGATCATCTGGGTACGTTCGGGTAGCCGGCGGCCACTTCGTGGACGGCCGATTCAGGTCAACGCACTTTTCACCAAGAAACCCCAGGTCAGCACCCCGCCCCTCCCATTCGCTGCACGAGTGGCAGGACTTCAGCCACAGGTTGCATGAGGCGGGGCATCAGCCGTATTGCCTTGTTCGGCTGTGAGCTGGGGTTTTCGCTGGTAGCGGGCGGGGTCTTCGGGCCTCGCCCTTTGTGGTGGCGGAGAGGGGCCGTCAGGCAGCCCGGGGCCTCGGAGACGGTGGCGCAGCTGCAGAACGACAGCGGTCCGGCCGCCTGACGGTCAGCGCAGCAGCCGGTCGACCAGGCCGTCCACGTACTCCGCGGTGAGCGGGCCCGCGCCGAACAGGACGCGGATGTACATCGGGGCCATGACGTGGTCGAGGACGGCCAGCGCGTCGGGGGGCCGCTCCCCGCGCTCGCGCGCCCGGTCGAGCATGGACTGCAACTGCCGGGCGCGTTCGGCGAGGAAGCCGTCGCGCAGGCGCAGGCCCTCGGGTCCGGAGCGGGACAGGACGACGGCCAGGCGGAGCACGGCCAGACCGTCGGGTCCGGTGATCTCGCGGGCCACGGCGGCCGCGTAGGTGCGCAGGTCGCCGACCAGGTCCCCGGTGTCGGGCATCGGTGACCGCGCGTTGAGGCGGGTCAGCGTCACGTCGGTGAGCAGCGCTTCGAGGCTGCCCCAGCGCCGGTAGACGGTGGTGTCGGCGACGCCCGCGCGGGCCGCGACCTCGCTGACGGTGAATCCGCCGTACCCGCGTTCGCCCACCAGGTCAGTGACGGCCTGATGCACGGCCGCGCCGACCCGGGCGCTGCGTCCGCCGGGCCGCCGGGTGCGCTGTTGCTCGTCCATGCCTCCCACCTTAAAGCAGCCCGCACTTGCGTTTGCGTGCCCAACCGCTCTACGGTCTGCTTAATGCAGCTGCTGGCTGCTTTAGATGAGGGGGACGTCATGCTCGTGGTGACCTGCCTGGGGCAGTTCATGGTGCTGCTCGACAACACGATCGTCGGCGCGGCACTGCCCGACATGCAGCACCGCCTGGACGCGGGACTGACCGGCCTGCAATGGATCGTCGACGCCTACGTCCTGCTGGTCGCCATGCTGCTGCTGTCCGGCGGAGTCTTCGCCGACCGCTTCGGCCGCAAGCGCGTGTACCTGAGCGGTGTCGCCGTGTTCACCGCCGCGTCCGTGCTGTGCAGCGTCGCCCCCTCGGTCGGCTGGCTGGTGGCCGGGCGGGTGCTCCAGGGGGTCGGGGCCGCGGCCCTCAGCCCCGCCTCGCTCGCACTCCTGGTGGCCGCGCATCCCGCCCCGCAGGAACGGGTCAGGGCGATCGGGCTGTGGGCAGGGCTCAGCGGCATCGGCCTGGCCGCCGGGCCCGTGGCCGGAGGCGTCCTGGCGCAGGCGTTCGGCTGGCCCGCGATCTTCCTGGTCAACGTGCCCATCGGCGTGGTCCTGCTGGTGGCCGGCCGGCGCGTCCTGGAGGAGTCCCGCAACCCGGACGCCCGCGCACTCGACATCCCGGGCACGATCCTGTCCGTCCTCGGGGTCGGCACCCTGGCCTACGCCCTGATCGAAGGCGGCTCGCGCGGCTGGACCTCACCGGTGATCCTCGGTGGCTTCGCCGCGGCGGCCGTCCTCCTCGCCGCGTTCGTCGCCGTAGAGCGGCGGCACCCCGCACCGATGCTGCCACCGGGCCTGTTCCGCCGGCGGCTGTTCACCGTCTCCAACTCCGCCATGATCGTGGTGGGGTTCGCGCTCATGGGCTCGTCGTTCTTCTTCTCTCAGTTCTTCGTGTACGTCCAGGGCAGCTCGATCCTGCGGGCCGGACTGCAGACCCTGCCCGCGACCCTCGCCATGGTCGTCGTCAGCCCCTTCGCGGGCCGCCTCGCCGCCAGGTACGGCTACCGGTCCGTCGTCACCGGCGGCCTGGCGTCGGCCGGGCTCGGGCTCCTCGCGCTGGGCGGGGTGCACGCCGACACCGGTTACGCGAACGTGTGGTGGCGGCTCGCCACGGTCGGCGTCGGCTTCGCCCTGACCATGTCCCCGCTGACCGGCGCCGCCATCCAGGCGGTCGACCCGCAGGAGGGCGGCCTCGCTTCGGGCATCAGCAGCACCACGCGACAGATCGGCGCGGTGCTCGGTGTGGCGGTGCTCGGGGCCGTGGTCCGCGCCCGGCAGTCCGGCGGCGCCTCCTTCGAGGCCGGTCTCGACAGCGCCTTCGCCGTGGCCGGAGCCGTCACCCTGGCCACCGCGGTGTGCACCGGCCTGTGGCTGGCGAGGTCCCGGCCGACGCCCGCACCCACGCCTGCGCCGCAGCAGCGCCCCGACCTCAGCGCGCGGCGAACTCCGTGAACTGCCTCCAGGCGTCCGCCGACAGCGCCAACGGCACGCTCGCCGGGCGCTTCGAGCCGCGCGGCGAGCCGGTGCGGAACTTCCAGGCGATCGCGTCGATCACCTGGCGGTGATCCCACCACCGGCCGCCACGCTTCGGCGTCCGGTGTGGCAGCAACGCCTCGATCCGCGCCCACCGACCAGCCATGGCCTCGCACGCCCGGCCCGAGACCGGCACCCGCCGCTCGTTACGTCTGCGGCCCAGGGGTACCCGTGGGAGGCTGCCGGCTCGTAGCCGGGCAGCGCCGCCCGTCCCCTCCCCGACCTCGGAGCCACCGTGAAGGCGCACGTCAGCAACCCCACGCTCAAGAGGTTCCCCGAGCCCTCCACCACCCGAACACCGGCCCGCGACAACCCCCACGACCTCGCCCCGGCTCCGTCGGCACAGTCACCGACGGCGTCGGGGCAGCGGTGACGTCCATGGCAGCCGAATGCTCGATCGCCGCCGCCCCGCTGCGCTACTGGGTTCCCCGGGGTGTCTATCGCCCGCAGGCCGACACGCGGCTTCTGGGGCGGGCCCTGCGCCGTGAGTCGATCACGGCACGGACGGACGTACTGGACCTGGGCACCGGCAGCGGGGTGCTCGCGGTGGAGGCGGCGCGGCTCGGCGGCCGGGTCACCGCGGTCGACATCTCCTGGCGGGCGATCGCGGTCGCCTGGTTCAACGCCCTGCTGAACGGACAGACCCTGCGCGTACGCCACGGCGACCTGACGTCGGGGATTCCCGGCCGCCGTTTCGACCTGGTGCTCGCGAACCCGCCGTACGTGCCCGCTCCGGGCCATGCGCCGCCCCGGGGAATCGCCCGCGCCTGGGACGCCGGTCCGGACGGCCGCCTGCTGATCGACCGCGTCTGCGACAGCGCGCCGAGGGTCCTGCGGCCGACGGGGACGCTGCTGATCGTGCAGTCGGACCTGTGCGGCGTGGACGCCACATTGGCCCGCCTGGCGGGGGCAGGCCTGCGCGGGGACGTGGCCGACCGGTTCCGGGTCCCCTACGGCCGTGTGCTGCACTCGCGGCTCGGCTGGCTGCGCGAGCGGGGGCTGACGGACGACGGTACGACGGAGGAGCTGGTGGTGATCCGTGCCGAACACGCCTGAACGCCCGCGCCGGATCCGCGTCCAGCGGGACGGGCCCCTGCTGATCGAGGGGCCGGTCGAAGTGGTCGGCGAGAACGGCGAGGTGACGGTGTCCGACCGCTTCACGGTCGCCGTCTGCACCTGCCGTCGCAGCCGGCTCTTCCCCTGGTGCGACACCAGCCACCGCCACCGCACCCCACCACGGGCCCCGGAGACCGCCTCCGAAGCGACCACCGCTCAAGAGGAAGCGAGCACTGCGCGAGAGGGCGGTACCGCATGACCGGCACCCAATCCGGCACCGGCACCGGCACCCGATCCGAATCGCAATCCCGGTCCCGGCCCCGGCAGCGGTCCCCCCGTCTCCCCAAACCGCGCGGCCCGCTCTCCGCCGCCGTGACGGCCCTGCTGCGGGAATCGCCCCAGGCGGGCCTCTCCGTCCCCGTTCCCGTCCCCTCCCCCGACGACTGCCACCCGTACGGCGACGACCTGCAGCTCGCCCTGTATCTCCTCTACGAGCTGCACTACCAGGGCTTCCAGGACGTCCCCGACCACCTTGAGTGGGACAGCCGTCTCCTGGCCTGCCGCGGCGCGATCGAGAACCGCTTCCTGGGTGCATTGCGCGAGGACGTGCCGATGGCCGGCGCCGACACGGCCCAGCAGGCGCTGAACGAGCTCCAGATCGAACCGGCCGGCGACGACGGTACGAGCGTCTCGCACTTCCTCCACGACGAAGGCGACCTCGGCCACCTGCGCGAATACGCGGCGCTGCGCTCGCTCTACCACCTCAAGGAGGCGGACCCGCATGCCTGGGTCATCCCACGGCTGCACGGGCGGGCGAAGGCGGCGATGGTGGCGGTGGAGTTCGACGAGTTCGGCGCGGGCCGTGCGGACGAGATCCACGCGGAACTGTTCGCCGACCTGATGGCGGACCTGGACCTGGACACGGCGTACGGGCACTACGTCGACGCGGCCCCGGCCGAGGCGCTCGCCACCGTCAACCTGATGTCGCTGCTCGGCCTGCACCGAGCACTGCGCGGTGCGCTCGTCGGCCACTTCGCCACCGTCGAGGTGACCTCGCCCCCCGCCTCCCGCCGCCTCGCCGAGGCCATGCGGAGAACGGGCGCCGGACCGGCGGCCGTGCGGTTCTACACCGAGCACGTGGAGGCCGACGCCGTGCACGAACAGGTCGTACGACACGACGTCGTCGGGGGCCTCCTGGAGAGCGAACCGGGCCTGGAGGCCGACGTGACCTTCGGGATCCGTGCGACCACCCATCTGGAGAACCGTCTGTCGGCCGGGCTGCTGCGGGCCTGGCGGTCCGGCGCGACGGCACTGCGCGGACCTGGCCTGGCACCCCCACCCAGCACCCACCCGCGCCCCACGCACCCGTGAAGGAGCCCGGCGGCTCGCCGTGAGCGTGCCGTGGCGGTACGCGCGGCACAGCGGTACACCGGCTGCGGGTGGGGAACCCGGCACCCATGGCTCCGAACCACGACGAGGCCCCCGTCCTCGACGCACTTGCCCGGTATCGCGACGCCGACGAGATGGGCTTCTTTCCTCCCGGGCACAAACAGGCACGCGGCGCGGACCCCCGCGCGCGGGCTGTGCTGGGTGACGCCGTCTACCACGGCGACGTCCTGGCCAACGGCGGCCTTGACGACCGGCTGTCCCGTGGGCAGGTGCTGGAGCGTGCCGAGAAGCTGATGGCCGACGCGGTGCACGCGGACCACCACTCCGGTGAGTTCTACATGAGATCCCCGTCGCCGATGCACTTGTCGTGCTGTGCGAGCGGTCGCACCGCGCGGCTGAGTTCCACCAGTACGTCGTCGACGGCCGCGACCCGGGCGGAGAGCGTGATCTCCACGGCGGGGTCGCGGCCGTAGGTGACGAGGACCCTGGTCCCGTCGGGCGACTTCGGTCGCCACACCCAGTCGATGCCGTCCACGCTCACGCACGGGTCGAGCGTCGGGTCGGGCGTCCGGAGCCCGCAGCGCGCGGTCACCGCCCCGTCGCCCCACACGGCCACGCCGGGCACGTCGGTGTCCGTACGGTCCAGTCCCGCGAGGCCGGGCGGGAAGCCCTGCGCGACGCGGTGACACTCCGGGGCGTCGCCCCTCGGCGCTGCCCTGACGCCTTCGGCCGGTGAGTTCACCTCGCATACGACGAGGAGGGTCCCGGCGACCAGGCCGGCGAGGCCCAGGGCCACGGCGGCTCGGGTCCTACGCGATCCCCGGACGACGGACGACACCCCACGCGTGATCACGAACCGCACCTTCCCCCGTCACCCGGCCACCGACGGACCGGCCCCCGGTACCCGGCGAGTCTTCCACCGGAGTCACGGCACTCCCCCAGCACCCCCACCGGCGAATCGGGCACCCGCCCGCAGGGCCAATTCCACAGCCGATCACCAACTCCCGGCCCGCGCTCCGCCCTTCACCCCCGGCCCACTCCGCCCCTCACCTCGGCCTGCGCTCCGCCCCTCACCCCCGGCCCACGCCCCGCCCCCGGCACCCCGCCCACCGTGAAGCCGATCACCGCCCCGCCCCCGTCGCGGCGGAACGCGAACGGCGCCCCGCCGTGCGCCATCGCCACCTCCCGCACGATCGACAGGCCCAGCCCGGACCCGGGCAGTGAGCGGGCGTCGGCCGCGCGGTAGAAGCGGTCGAAGACGCGGATCAGGTCGCAGTCGGCGATTCCGGGACCGCGGTCGAGGACCTCGACGCGGACCGTGCCCGGCCGGGCGGGGCCGGAGACGGCGATCTCGATGTGGCCCGTTCCGTCGCGGTCGAACTTGGCCGCGTTCTCCACGAGGTTGGAGATCGCGCGCTGCAGCATCCCCGGACGCCCGTCGGTCGTCGTGTCGCCGCTCGCGCGGACCGTGACCTCGCGTCCGGTGCGACGGCAGGCGAGGCCCGCGACGTCCTCGGCGATGTCCGCGAGGTCGACCCGCTGGGGCGGCTCGTTGTCGGACTGCCCGGCCGCCAGGTCCACCAGTTCGTTGACCAGGTCGGTCAGTTCACGTGCCTCCTGGCTCAGGTCCGCGACCAGGTCGTCGCGGCTGGCCGGGGGCAGTTCGTCGATGCGGCGCAGCAGCGAGATGTTCGTACGCAGCGAGGTGAGAGGGGTGCGCAGCTCGTGCCCGGCGTCCTGGACCAGGCGGCGCTGGTCCTCCTCGGACTGGGCGAGGCGGCCCAGCATGCGGTCGAAGGCGCGGCCGAGGCGGCCCACCTCGTCGTAGCCGGCCACGGGCACCTCGATGCCGAGGCGGCGGGTGCGGGCGACGTCCTCGGCGGCCGAGGTGAGAATGATCAGGCGGCGGGTGATGCGCCGGGCCAGCCACCATCCGAACAGGCCGGCCGCCGTCACGACCGCGGCCATCAGGATCAGCGTGCGCTGCTGCAGCGCCCGCAGCAGGTCCTCGGTGTCGCTGAACTCCTGCGCGACCTGCACCGCGCCCCGCCCGTCGCCGAGGGAGACGGTCGCGATCCGGTAGACGTCCTGGGCGACGTCGACGTCCTTGTGCTCGGCCATCCTCGCGGAGTCGTCCGCGGCGGCGATGGACCGGTCGGCGGCGGTGACCGGCAGTCCGGGGCTGCCGGGGTCGACGACGGTGCCGTCCCGCCCCAGTACCTGGACGTCCGTACGCGCGGGCCGCACGATGTCGTGGCCCGGCGCCGAGGAGGAGAAGTCGTCCGTCGTCATCCGGTGCTGGCGCACCTCGTCCCGCAGGTCCTGCACGACCTGGTCGAACACGGACTCCTGGTCGACCCGCACCAGCCGGGCGGCGGCGCCGTACGACAGCACACCGACCAGCACCGTGACGGCGGCGGTGACCGCGGCGAACGACACCGCGAACGTGGTGCGCAGGGAGACCAGCCCGGGCCGCCGTCTGGCCAGCAGCCGCCGCAGCCGGCCCACTCAGTCCTCCCGCAGCACGTAACCCACACCGCGCACCGTGTGGATCAGCGCCGGTGCCCCCGGCTGGTCGAGCTTGCGGCGCAGATAGCCGACGTACACGGCGAGGTTCTTGGAACCGGGCCCGAAGTCGTAGCCCCAGATGCGGTCGTAGATGGTGGAGTGGTCGAGGACGATTCCGGCGTTACGGACCAGGAGCTCCAGCAGTTCGAACTCGGTGCGGGTCAGCTCCAGTTCGCGCTCCTCGCGCCAGGCGCGCCGCGCCTGCACGTCCATGCGCAGGCCGGCGGCCTCGATCTGCCGGTCGGAGATCTGCGGCTGCTTGCTGGGGACGTCGGCCGGGGCCGCCGCCCCGCTGTCCGTGCTGGTCCTGCGCAGCAGGGCCCGGAGCCGCGCGAAGACCTCCTCGACGTCGAACGGCTTGACCACGTAGTCGTCGGCGCCCGCGTCCAGGCCCGCGATGCGGTCCGCGGTCTCGACGAGGGCGGTGAGCATGAGGATCGGGGTGCGGTCGCCCTCGGCGCGCAGCACCCGGCAGACCTGCAGCCCGTCGATGCCGGGCATCATCACGTCCAGCAGGAGCACGTCCGGCGGGGTCTTGTGGGCCTGCGCCAGCGCCTCCACGCCGTCGGCGACCGCGGTGACCTGATAGCCCTCCAGGCTCAGGGCCCGCTCCAGGGCATGGCGGATGGCGCGGTCGTCTTCGGCGAGCAGCACAGTTTGGGGCACCCACCCATAGTGCCAAGGGCCCGGAGTGCCGCGCCGTGATGAGCAGCTCACCCGGGACCCTTCTTACTGGCCTCTCACCCCTGTGACGCAACCGGGACCCTGCCCCTACCGTCCTCTCACCCTGCGGGACGAAGGGCGGCGAGCTGCTGCTCGAACGGCACCAGGTCGGGCTCCGACTTCCTGTCGGCGGCCCCCGCGCCCAGCCCGGTCATCAGCGCCGCCAGTTCCTGAGCGGCCCGCTCGATCCGTCCGTCCAGTCCCTCCGCGCCCCAGTCCTCCGAGGCGGCGTAGACCCCGGTCGGGACGACCACCGCCCGCAGGTAGGCGAAGAGCGGCCGCAGCGCGTGCTCCAGCACCAGGGAGTGCCGGGCCGTACCGCCGGTCGCGGCGATCAGCACGGGCGTGCCCGCCAGCGCGTCCTTGTCGAGCACGTCGAAGAAGGACTTGAACAGTCCGCTGTACGACGCCGAGAAGACGGGGGTGACGACCACGAGCCCGTCGGCCTCGGTCACCGCGTCCAGCGCGGCGGACAGGTTCCGGCCGGGGAACCCGTTGGTGAAGTTGTGCGCGATCTCCACGGCGAGGTCGCGCAGCTCGACGACCTGCACATCGGCAGGGGTCTGCCGGCCCACCGCGGCGGCGAGGCGGTCGCCCAGCAGCCGGGTGGACGACGGAACACTCAGCCCCGCCGAGACGACGACAAGCTTCATACGGCGGCCTCCTTCTCCGTTCATACGGCGGCCTCGTCCTTCTCGGCGGCGGCCAGCAGGGACGCGTGGGTCGGCGCCTCGGGCACGTTCGCCGGGCGCCCGGCCGCGAACTCGTTGCGCAGCACCGGCACGACCTCCTCGCCCAGCATGTCGAGCTGTTCCAGCACGGTCTTCAGCGGCAGCCCCGCGTGGTCGAGCAGGAACAGCTGGCGCTGGTAGTCGCCGGCGTACTCGCGGAAGCTCAGCGTCTTCTCGATCACCTGCTGCGGCGAGCCGACGGTGAGCGGGGTCTGGTCGGTGAAGTCCTCCAGCGAGGGCCCGTGGCCGTAGACCGGCGCGTTGTCGAAGTACGGCCGGAACTCCCGCACCGCGTCCTGCGAGTTGCGCCGCATGAACACCTGCCCGCCGAGGCCGACGATCGCCTGCTCGGGCGTGCCGTGCCCGTAGTGCGCGTACCGCTGCCGGTACAGCTCGACCATTCGCTTGGTGTGGTCGGCCGGCCAGAAGATGTTGTTGTGGAAGAAGCCGTCGCCGTAGTAGGCCGCCTGCTCGGCGATCTCGGGCGAGCGGATGGAGCCGTGCCAGACGAACGGCGGTACGTCGTCCAGCGGCCGGGGCGTGGAGGTGAAGCCCTGCAGCGGCGTGCGGAAGGTGCCCTCCCAGTCGACGACGTCCTCGCGCCACAGCCGGTGCAGCAGCGCGTAGTTCTCGACGGCGAGGTTGATGCCCTGCCGGATGTCCTTGCCGAACCAGGGGTAGACCGGGCCGGTGTTGCCGCGGCCCATCATCAGGTCGACCCGGCCGTCGGCCAGGTGCTGCAGCATCGCGAAGTCCTCGGCGATCTTCACCGGGTCGTTGGTGGTGATCAGCGTCGTGGACGTGGAGAGGATCAGCTTCTCCGTCTTCGCCGCGACATAACCGAGCATCGTGGTCGGCGACGACGGCACGAACGGCGGGTTGTGGTGCTCGCCGGTGGCGAAGACGTCGAGGCCGACCTCCTCGGCCTTCAGCGCGATGGCGACCATGGCCTTGATGCGCTCGCGCTCGGTCGGCGTACGGCCGGTCGTCGGGTCCGGCGTGACATCGCCGACGCTGAAGATCCCGAACTGCATGGTCTCTCACCCTCCAGGTTGTTGACTGTTCAACTATACCCGGCAACGACGACCCCGCCCCCCGTATTCCGCACCCGTATTCCGCACCCCGCGTCGACTGTCAGTGCCCCGTCCTACGATCGCGACATGGCCACCCCACGCCGAGACACCCGAGGCATCGTCGGCGCCGCGGACTTCCTCGCGCGCGTGGACTTCCGCCGCCCCGAGCCCGCCGAACCGCTGCGCCGCCATGTCGAGCACTACTGGCTGATCGACTGGGACCTCCAGGAACCGTACGTCTCGCAGGTGGTCACCCACCCCGCCGTCCACATCGTCTTCCAGCAGTTCGAGGGCCAGGAGCCTCGCGTGGAGATCGCGGGCATCCAGCACGGCCTGTTCACGCAGAAGCTGGAGGGGCGCGGCCGGGTGTGCGGCATCAAGTTCAGGCCGGGCGCCTTCCGGCCCTTCGCGCCCGGGCGGGCGGTGAGCGAGTGGACGGGCCGAAGGGTCTTCTCCCCGGAGATCTTCCCGCAGACCGACCTCGCCGCCACCGTCGCCGCCGCCCTCGCCCCGGACGACGAGCGGGCCCGCATCGCCGCACTCGACGCCTTCCTCCTCGCCCTGGATCCGCGCCCCGACCCCCAGGCCGACCTCGCGACGGCCCTGGTCGACCGCATCCGCACCGACCGCACGATCCGCCGCGTCGCCGACTTCGCCCGCGCGGAGGGCATGTCCGTACGACTGCTGCAACGCCTCTTCGCCGGATACGTCGGCGTGGGCCCCAAGTGGGTCATCCTGCGCTACCGCATCCACGAGGCCCTGGAGCACGCGGAGACGGACCGCGAGGTGGACTGGGCCGCCCTCGCCGCCGACCTCGGCTACGCCGACCAGGCCCATCTGGTACGGGACTTCACGGCGACGGTGGGAATGCCACCCACCGCCTACGCCGCGAATCCAACGGCTTCGACTCCGGCTCCTGCTTCGGCTCCAGGCACTTAGGCGCCTCGGCGCGTCAGGCGCGCCCCGTTCCGCCGCGCGCCGGAGCGCAGCCCTGCACCCCGGCCCGCCGGCCGAGGCCGGCCTCCGACGATTTTCCCTTGACGGCCGGGAGCGCAGCACGGATATTTATCTGCGTGACGCAGACTCTTCGTAACGCAGATGATTCTCCGGCCCTCCGCACCCGCACCCGCACCCGCTGGGCCGTTCTCGCCGTCGTCCTGGCCGCCGACGTCCTCGACCTCCTCGACGCGACGATCACCAACATCGCCGCGCCCACCATCACGCGGGACCTCGGCGGCGGCGCGAGTCTCGTGCAGTGGCTCGGCGCCTCCTACGCCCTCGCGCTCGGTGTGCTGCTGGTGCCCGGCGGACGGCTCGGCGACAGGTTCGGGCGCCGGCGGCTGTTCCTGATCGGACTCGCCGGGTTCGTGGCCGCGTCGGTCGCGTGCGGGCTGGCCCCGACTCCGGCGTTCCTGGTCGTGGCCCGCCTGACCCAGGGAGCCTTCGGCGCCCTCCTCGTCCCCCAGGGCTTCGGAATCCTCGGTGCGACCTGGCCGCGCGAGGAGATCGGCAAGGCGTTCAGCCTGTTCGGGCCGGTGATGGGACTGTCCGCGGTCGGCGGCCCGATCCTCGCCGGCTTCCTGGTCGACGCGGACGTCGCGGGCCTGGGCTGGCGCCCCATGTTCCTGATCAACCTGCTCCTGGGCTCCGCCGCCCTGCTCGCCGCCGCCCGCCTGCTCCCCCGCGACACCGGCGACCCGTCCGTCTCCGTCGACATCCCGGGCTCCGCCCTGCTCGCGGGCGCCATGCTCGGCCTGCTCGGCGGACTCATCGACGGCTCGGCGACCGGCTGGACCTCCCGGCCGCTCGCCCTGCTCCTGCTCGGCCTCGCCCTGTTCGCCGCCTTCTGCCACCGCCAGCGCACCGCCGCCGACCCCCTGATCCGCCCCTCCCTGCTCCGCAACCGCGGCTTCACCTCGGGCCTGATCCTCGGCATCCTCGCCTTCGCCGCGGTCGCCGGCCTTCTCTACGTCGTCTCCCTCTACTTCCAGCAGGGCCTCGGCCGCTCCCCCGCCGGCACCGCACTCGGCCTGATCCCGCTCTCCGCGGGCATCGTCGTCGCGTCCATCGCCTGCTACCGGCTGATCCACACCTACGGGCGGCTGCTGGTCGTCGCGGGCCTGCTGATCATCCTGGCCGGCTGCGGCTACCTGGCGGCACTCGCGTGCGGGGCCGCCGCTCCCGGCAGCTGGGCCCTCGTTCCGCCGCTCCTCCTGATCGGCCTCGGCATGGGCACCTGCTTCGGCACGGTCTACGACGTCACCATCGGCGACATCGCCCCCGAGGAGGCCGGCAGCGCGAGCGGCTCGCTCAACGCGGTGCAGCAGCTGGCCAACGCGATCGGCGCCGCCGCCGTGACGACCGTGTACTTCAAGGCGGCCGACGGCGGCGAACCCCACGCCCTGCTCGTGAGCCTCGCCGTGGTCGCCGCGGCCGTCACCCTGTGCCTGCCCCTCGTACGACTGCTGCCGCGCAGGGCTCCCGCGCAGGATCACTAGGGAGCGCGCGAACGAGGGCCGTTGCCTGTCGGGGCACCAGGGCCTGTCCCGCGGATCGGGCCGGCCGGAAGGGGCTGCGCGTTGTCGCCGCCCCGAGCGGGGTCTGGTGCGTGCGGCTGCAAGGCGGAGGAGGGAGTCGACGCGATGGGGCTCCCCCCCCCGCTTGACCGGAGCCGAGAGTAGGGGAGTCGGCGAGTGACGACAACGCCGCTGGGGGGTCCCCTCCCCCACGCCTTCAAGGCAGTGGAGGAGTGCGCGCCAGGGCCCGCGACGCCGGCATGATCCGACGGACAGGCCTAGGGGACCAGGACCAGCCGGCCGCGCACGCCGCCCTCCGCGAGGCGGGCGTGCGCCTTCGCCGCCTCCTGAAGGGCGTAGGTCTCGGCCACCCGCAGCGACAGCACCCCCTCGTCGACCAGCGCCGCGAGCTCCGCGAGGCGGGCCCCGTCGGCGCTCACCTCCACCGCGCCGGTCCGCACCCCGCGCACCGACGCCGGGGCCGCCTGCGGGATGACGCCCAGGTATGCGCCCCCGTCCCGCACCCACTCCAGCGCCGCCTCACCGAGGATCGCCGTGTCCAGCACCGCGTCGACACTCCCCGCCCCGACGGCACCGGACGTGAAGTGCGCCGCCCCCAGGGACCGTACGAACTCCTCGTCGCCCTCCCTGGCCAGCGCGGTCACCGACACCCCTCGGTGGGCGGCGAGTTGGACGGCGAAGGCGCCGACCGCACCGGCCGCGCCCGTCACCAGCAGCGACTGTCCGGCCGTCAACTCCAGCAGATCCAGGGCCTGTACGGCGGTCAGCGCGTTCAACGGAAGCGTCGCCGCGTGCACGGCGTCGACGGTGGCCGGCGCCTTGGCCACCGCATCCGTGTCCACGACGATGTACTCGGCATGCGCGCCCAGCGGCTTCACCATGCCGTAGTCGAGGGCCACCACCTCGTCACCGACGCTCCACGCGGTGGCGACGCCCGTCGCGTCCACCGTCCCGGCGACGTCCCAGCCGAACCCGATCTGCTTGCCCGCACCGCCGAAGAACCCGGCCCGCACACCCGCGTCCACCGGATTCAGCGCGGCCGCCGCGACCTTGATCCGCACCTGACGAGCACCCGGCTCGGGCATCTCCACGTCCACGACCTCCACGGCCTCGGGGCCACCGAACGTCCTCACCACTGCAGCACGCATGATCAGTTCTCCTGGAATCGAGATTCTTCGTAGGGCTTCCGTTCAGCTGCGACAACCGTAGGAAGAGTTACTATCCAGGGGGAAGTAGTTACCTGGAGGTGCCTACCTCACCGGGAGGAGAGCCATGGCGACCATGACAGCGGCTCAGAAGCGCGAGCAGGCCCGCACCGAGTACGACGCGTTCATCCGCGCCTGCCCCACCAACCAGCTCCTCGACCGCCTCAGCGACAAGTGGGTCAGCCTCGTCGTCGCGGCCCTCGCCACCGGCCCCATGCGCTACAGCGACCTCAGCCGCAAGATCGCCGGCGTGAGCCCCAAGATGCTGACGCAGACGGTGCGTTCACTGGAGCGCGACGGCATCCTCACCCGCACGGTCACCCCGTCCGTCCCGGTCCGCGTCGACTACGAACTCACCGAACTCGGCGGCAGCCTCGCCCAGTTGATGACCGCCGTGAAGACCTGGGCCGAGACCCACTTCGACGAGGTGCACGAGGCCCGGGAGCGCTACGACACCGAGACCGCACGGACCGCCGAGAAGCAGGGTGTCCAGGCGGGCTAGACCTCGCCGGCCCGCAGCCGCGCGATCTGCTCCCCGCTGAACCGCACCGTCCGCCGCATGTGCCCGATGACCACGGCCAATTCGCCGTCGTCGAGCCCGTCGAAGAGGGCGGACCACCCGCCGCCCATCCGGTCCCACATCCGCCCGAACTCGGCGATCCGCTCCGGCACGGTCGCCACGAGCACCCGCCGCCGATCGGCCGCGTCCCGCTCCCGTACGACGTAACCAGCCTTCTCCAGCCGGTCCACCAACCGCGTCGCCGACCCGGTCGTCAGCCCCGTCATCTCGGCGACCCGGCCGGTCGTCACCGGCCCGCCCTCCAGCGTCAGCAGGTTCAGACACTGCAGGTCGGTCGGATGCAGCCCGAGATGGTCGGCGACGGCCTGGTTGAACAAGGCGTACGAGGCCATGTAGCGGCGCGAGACATCCGACAACTCGTCGAGCAGCCGCTCACGCGCGTTCCCGGCCATGTCGTGCTCCTCTTCGTCTGCGCCGTGCAGAGATCGTACGAGAGGCTCGCCAGAAGCAGTACTCATCAGAAGTAGTACTCGTCCCCGGTGTCCAGCACGAGCACCCGCTGCTGATCGTTCTGCCGATTGCGGTCGACGGCGCCCCCGCTCCACGCCGTGTCGATCTCCAGCAGCACCTCGGACGGCGCAACCCGCAGCCGTACGCTCAGCCTGATCTCTCCGCCCACATCGTCACGCTGGTCGGGGTGATGGCCGGGGAATCATGGTCCGTGTGTGCGCTGATGGCGTAAGACCTCCTGGAGCGGCATGCGAGGCTGCGGACATGCTCATCGCCCGCTCCGCCGCCCTCTTCGTCGTGGCCGCCCTCTTCGAGATCGGCGGCGCCTGGCTGGTCTGGCAGGGCGTACGCGAACACCGCGGCTGGCTGTGGATCACCGGCGGCATCCTCGCCCTCGGCGCCTACGGCTTCGTCGCCACCTTCCAGCCCGACACCCACTTCGGCCGCATCCTCGCCGCATACGGCGGGATCTTCGTGGCCGGCTCGATCCTGTGGGGCGCGGTCGCCGACGGCTACCGCCCGGACCGCTGGGACGTGACGGGCGCGCTGGTCTGCCTCGCGGGCATGGCACTGATCATGTGGGCACCACGGAACGGCGGCTGACGAGCTCTATACCCTGGACGCCAGGTCGATCCCTCGATCCCACGATCACCCCCGCGTACGAGGAGCACTCCATGGCCACCGCCGCACCGTCCGCCGCCTCCCGCATCGCCGTCGTCACCGGTGCGAGCAGCGGAATCGGCGCCGCCACGGCCCGGCAGCTCGCCGCGGCCGGCTACCGCGTCGTCCTCACCGCCCGCCGCAAGGACCGGATCGAGGCGCTGGCGGAGGAGATCAACACGGCCGGCCACTCCGCCGCCGCGTACCAGCTGGACGTCACGGACCGCGCCGCGGTCGACGAGTTCGCGACGGCGTTCAAGACCATCGGCGTGCTGGTCAACAACGCCGGCGGCGCGCTCGGCGCCGACCCGGTCGCGACCGGCGACCCGGCCGACTGGCGCACGATGTACGAGACGAACGTCATCGGCACCCTGAACATCACCCAGGCCCTGCTGCCCAAGCTCGTCGAGAGCGGCGACGGCACGATCGTGGTCATCTCCTCCACCGCGGGACTCAGCACGTACGAGGGCGGCGCGGGCTACGTCGCCGCCAAGCACGGCGAACACGTCCTCGCCGAGACCCTCCGCCTGGAGATCGTCGGCCAGCCGGTCCGCGTCATCGAGATCGCCCCCGGCATGGTGAAGACGGACGAGTTCGCACTCACCCGCTTCGGCGGCGACAAGGAGAAGGCGACGAAGGTGTACGAGGGCGTCGCCGAACCCCTCACGGCCGACGACGTGGCGGACACGATCACCTGGGCGGTCACCCGCCCCAGCCACGTCAACGTCGACCTCCTGGTCCTCCGCCCCCGCGCCCAGGCCTCCAACACGAAGGTGCACAGGGAGCTGTGATGCCGGGAGCGGACGACATCGACAAGCAGCGCCTGGCCCTGGAGAAGAAACGCGAGCGCTATGTCTGGTACTACCTCGCGTACTTCCTCTTCGGCATCCACATCGTGGCGTTCGTGATGATCTACGCGGTACTGCACGCCAAGTAGCGGCGCGAGCACCGTAGGGTCACAGCCTGTGGACAGACACATCGCTTTCGACGGGCTGCACAACTTCCGTGACCTGGGCGGCTATTCGACCCCGGACGGCCACCGGATCCGCCCCGGCCGCCTGTACCGCGCGGACTCCCTGGGCAAGCTGGCCGAGGGCTCGGCGGACTGGGACCGCTTCCTGTCCCTCGGCGTCCGCACGGTCATCGACCTGCGCCACCCGTGGGAGGCCGAGGCCAGGGGCCGCGTCCCCGGCCACCCGTCCTTCACGTACCACAACCTGAGCATCGAGCACCGCCCGTACGACCAGGCCGCGCTCACCCCGGACATCGATCCGGATCCGTACCTCGCGGAGCGCTACATGGAGGTGGCTCAGGACGGCGTCAAGGAGATCAGACGGGCCCTGGAACTGGTCGCGGAGTCGGCCGAATCAGGCACCCCGCTGGTCTTCCACTGCGCATCGGGCAAGGACCGCACGGGCCAACTGGCGGCGCTGATCCTCGGGTTGCTGGGCATTCCGGAAACGACAGTCGTCGAGGACTTCAGCCTCACGGAACTGGCCACCCCGGGCATCCGCGCCAGCTGGTCGAGACGAAACGACGGCCGCAAGCCGACATGGCCGGGCTTCGGCCGCGCCCCGGGTGCGGTGATGCGCACGTTCCTCGCCGCCATGACGGCGCGCCACGGCTCGACCGAGAACTACGTGGCGCGCGAACTGTCCCTGGACGCACGGGCATTGGCCACGACCCTGCGCGGGGCACTCCTGGAGCCCCGCCCCACCGCCCCGCCGGTGCCGACGTACCGCAAGGCCGCCCCGTCCGACGCCCCCGCCCTCGCCCGTCTCCACGACTCGTCCGCCCTCTGGCAACTGGCCCGGGGCATCGACCAGTGGCAGCCCGGCGCGAAGGGCGAGACCCACTTCCGCACCCGTATGCGGGAGGGCGAGGTCTGGCTGGCCCACTCCGGCGGCCACCTGGCCGGCGCCTGGGAACTGTGGTGGGACGACCCGGCGGCCTGGGGCCCCCGCCCCGCCGACGCGGGCTACATCCACCGCCTGATGACAACCCCGCACACGGCCCCACCCGGAACGGGCCGCCGCATGCTGGCGGAAGCGGAGTCCCGCATCGCCGCCACCGGCCGCCCGTACGCCCGCCTCGACTGCCTGTCCACCAACCCACGCCTGCGCGCGTACTACAAGTCGGCGGGCTACACGGTGATCGGCGAACAGCGTGCGAAGGACGGCGGGGCGGGGAGCCCGTACGCGGTGACGCTGCTGGAGAAACGGCTCCCGTAACCCACAGGGGAGCCGTCTCGATCACCCGCATGCCGCCCGAACGCGCGACCTGGGCTCACGCCACAACATCGACTCGACGGCCCGAGAAGAGCTCCTACATCCTCCTCTGGCGTCTGCGCACGGGCAAAGTACCCATGCCAACCGACCAATGACGAACTGAACGAGGTCCCCGGCACACGCCGGGGACCTCGCCGTTTCAGCCCTTCACGCAGATGAACTGCTTCAGCTTCGCCACGACCTCCACGAGGTCCCGCTGCTGATCCATCACCTGCTCGATCGGCTTGTACGCACCCGGGATCTCATCCACGACGCCGGAGTCCTTACGGCACTCCACGCCCCGAGTCTGCTCCTCCAGATCCTTCGTCGAGAAGCGCCGCTTCGCCGCATTGCGGCTCATGCGCCGACCCGCGCCGTGCGAGGCCGAGTTGAACGCCTTCTCGTTCCCGAGACCCTTCACGATGTACGTGGCCGTACCCATCGAACCCGGGATGATCCCCAGGTCACCCGCGCCCGCCCTGATCGCGCCCTTGCGGGTCACCAGCAGATCCATCCCCTCGTAGCGTTCCTCCGCAACGTAGTTGTGGTGGCAGCTGACCTCCATGTCGAAGGTCGGCTTCGCCTTCTTGAACTCCTTGCGGATCACGTCCTTGAGGAGCGCCATCATGATCGAGCGGTTGTACTTCGCGTACTCCTGCGCCCAGTAGAGGTCATTCCGGTACGCCGCCATCTGCGGGGTGTCCGAGACGAAGACCGCGAGGTCACGGTCGATCAAGCCCTGGTTGTGCGGAAGTTTCTGGGCCACGCCGATGTGGTGCTCTGCCAGTTCCTTGCCGATGTTGCGGGACCCGGAGTGCAGCGTGAGCCAGACGGACCCCTCGGTATCGAGCGAGACCTCAAGGTGGTGATTGCCGGCTCCGAGCGTCCCCATCTGCTTCACGGCCCGCTCCTCCCGGAACTTCACCGCCTCCGCGACCCCGTCGAACCGCCCCCAGAAGTCGTCCCACCCGGCCGTCGCCAGCCCGTGGAACCGTCCCGGCTCCACCGGACTGTCATGCATCCCGCGCCCCACCGGTATCGCCTGCTCGATCTTCGAGCGCAGGCGGGTCAGGTCACCCGGGAGGTCATTGGCCGTCAGTGACGTCTTCACCGCCGACATCCCGCACCCGATGTCCACTCCCACCGCCGCAGGACACACGGCCCCCTGCATGGCGATGACGGACCCGACCGTCGCGCCCTTCCCGTAGTGCACGTCCGGCATGACGGCGAGGCCCTTGACCCACGGCAGGGTCGCCACGTTGCGCAGCTGCTGCAGGGCCACGTCCTCGACCGTCGCCGGGTCGGTCCACATACGGATCGGAACCTTCGCGCCCGGCATTTCCACGTACGACATATCGTCCTCATTCCCCCGGAAACACAACAGAAGTCTGTAATCGCAAAACCGGCGCCAAGGTCGCTGAAAAGGGACAGCGGACCGGCGTCCACGGCAGTGCGTGCGATACACATTGTCCTCAGGGGACGCCCCCGTGCGGCAAGCGATTTACCAGCGGGGACACTGAAGCAACGGCCACAGAGCCGCCGTCGAGAGGAGCCCGACCGTGCAGCGGAAGGTGTTTGTATCCGGCATCGCCGCGCTGCTCGTGGCGTTGCTGGCCGGCTGCACCGGCGGCTCGAACGACGGCGGTTCGACGGACAACTCCAATCCGGGTGACGCCGGCACGGCGACGGCCGCGGCCCAACCGGGCAAGTACCGCACGCTCCCTGAGCCGTGCAGTGCCGTCGATGAGGACACTCTCGACACGCTGCTGCCCGGCATCCAGCAGATCACCGACGCGGAGCAGCGCCAGAAGGCCTATGAGGGCGATGCGACGCTGACGTACGACACCGACCGCAAGGTGGGCTGCCGTTGGAAGGTCGAGTCGGCGGAGGCGACGGACCATCTCCTCGTCGACTTCGAGCGCGTCGTCTCCTACGACAACGCGGTGAGCGACGACAACGAGGCACAGGTGGTGTTCGCGGAGAGGCTGACGGCGGCCGACCTTCCCGAGCCGGCGAGTTCCAGCCCCACATCCAACCCCACGTCCAACCCCAGCTCCAGCGCCCCTTCCACGAGCAGCGCCGACCCCGGTTCCTCGCCCTCGGCCTCCGCCTCTGTCTCTGCCTCTGGCTCTGCCTCGGGTTCCGCGTCTCCCTCCGTGGCCCCGTCCGATCTCCAGCCCCGTACCCTCACCGATCTCGGTGACGAGGCGTTCCTGGACGACGCGCTGAGCGGCTCCGGTTCGACGGCTCAGCAGCGCACGGTGACTGTGGCGTTCCGCACGTCCAACGTCATTGTGACCATCCAGTACGAGGAGCAGCCGGCCACTGTCGGCGTTGCCCCCGACAGCAAGGAAATGCAGGACAGGGCCCGGAAACTGGCCGCGCAGCTGTCGGACACGCTGGGCGGTCAGTGACCCTTCGCCCGTCCCGTACGCCCGTCTTCAAAGCGCAGGAAGCAGAAGCGCACAGTTTCCTCACCGCGTACCGTGGCCCCTCGGACCCGAACCCGCCGACCGCAGGAACCACAGCGTCATGAGTGAAGGAACCATGCAGCGACGAGCAGAGCGAGACCAGCGGAACCAGCGAGACCGGCGAGTGAGGCGCTCAGGCCGCTTCCTTGCCGGCGCGGTCGCAGTGCCCGTGATGGTGTTCGCCGCCGGCTGCTCCTCGGACTCCGGCTCCGGTGACGGGGGCAGCAAGGGCGCGAGCGCCGGTGAAACGGCGGCGGCGACCGCGAGTACGGCGCCGACGGTGCAGGCCGCCGCCTACCGGAAGTTGCCGGACTCGTGCGGGGTGTTGTCGAAGAAGTCGCTGACCTCGCTGGTACCGAAGGGCGCCAAGTCCGGCAAGCAGGGCAAGTCGGATGATTCGACGCGTGCGAGCTGCTCCTGGAGCAGTCTGGACAACAACGGTGTGAAGGGCTCGCAGTTCCGTTGGCTCAATGTCTCGCTGCTGCGTTTCGAGTCGGACGCCCAGCGCGGTGAGGGCGACAAGTTGGCGCACGCGTACTACGAGAAGCAGGTCAAGGACGCCCAGTCGGTCGAGGGCGCGAAGAACGCGAAGACCGAGCCGGTCTCCGGGACGGGCGACGAGGCGACGCTGGTGCGTTACGACCTGAAGAAGAAGGAGGGTTCCTTCAAGCAGCAGACGGTCGTGACGCGGGTCGAGAACGTGGTGATCACGCTCGACTACAACGGTGCGGGTCTGGCCGGTGAGAAGACCCCGAGCGCGGACACGCTGGCGAAGGCCGCGGAGTCGGCGGCCAAGGAGGCGGTCGCCGCGGTGTCGGCGGCGAACGGCGACGGCGGCTCGGGCACAGGCGGCGGCTCGGGTTCGGGCACGGCGAAGCCCTCGCCTTCCAAGTCGGCGTCGAAGTCGGCGTCCGCGTCTCCTTCGAAGGCCTCGAACCCCTCGAAGTCCGCTTCGGCCTCCCCGTCCTCCTCAGCGTCAAAGAAGAGCTGACTGTCACACCTGGACGGCAACTCGCAGCTCAGCACCGCCTTTTGATGGAGCCCGGGACCCTGAGGGGACCGGGCTCCACCCGTCCCGCCGCCTCGTAGGGCGCACACATGTGCCACTCTGTTGCGCGCAACAGCACGCAAGGGGAGGGGATTACGGTGGCCGCGCCACTGCAGCTGACTCGGATGCACCGCGTTCTCATCGCCGTGGTCGTTTCCGGCGCCGTGATCATCGCTGGCATCGGCTTCGCCGGTTCGTACGCGGCGGTCCGCGAGTTGGCCCTGAAGAAGGGCTTCGGGAACTTCTCCTACGTCTTCCCGATCGGCATCGACGCGGGTATCTGCGTCCTGCTGGCCCTGGATCTCCTGCTCACCTGGATACGAATACCGTTCCCGCTGCTGCGGCAGACGGCCTGGCTGCTGACGGCGGCGACGATCGCCTTCAACGGCGCGGCGGCCTGGCCGGACCCGCTGGGCGTGGGCATGCACGCGGTGATCCCGATCCTCTTCGTGGTCTCCGTCGAGGCGGCCCGGCACGCGATCGGCCGTATCGCCGACATCACGGCCGACAAGCACATGGAGGGCGTGCGGCTGACGCGCTGGCTCCTGTCCCCCGTGCCGACGTTTCTCCTGTGGCGGCGGATGAAGCTGTGGGAGCTGCGCTCCTACGAGCAGGTCATCAAGCTGGAGCAGGAACGGCTGGTGTATCAGGCCCGCCTGCGTTCCCGCTTCGGCCGAGCGTGGCGGCGCAAGGCTCCGGTGGAGTCGCTGATGCCGTTGAGGCTGGCCCGGTACGGCGTTCCGCTGGCACAGACGGCCCCCGAGGGCCTCGCGGCGGCGGGCATCGAACCCGTACTGCTGCCGCCCGCGCCGCAACCGGCCCTGGAACGGGCCGACGCAGCGGTGAACAGTCGCACCCCCGCGACGGCACCCGCCGTACAGAACAACGTGGCCCCTGCCCGGGAACAGCGTCCCGCTCCCGGGGGCGACGAGCCCGCCGAGCAGCCGGACTACGCCGAGCAGCACAGTCAGTGGCTCCAGGCGCGGGACCCTCAGTCCGTCGCGTACCAGGGCGGCTACGACCCGACGTACGACCCGGAGATCGCGTACACCGAGTGGTACGCGGAGCAGCAGCAGGCCGAGCAGTTCCAGGCCCGGCAGCAGTTCGAGGAACAGCAACGGTTCGAGGAACAGCAGGGGTTCGAGCAGCAGGCGTTCCCGCAGCAGCACGAGGAGGAGCCGGCCCCGGAGCCCTCCCCGGAGGACACCGGCACCTTCCCGATCCCCTCGGGCCCGGGCCGTACTCGTGAGCTGGGTGCCGGCGGCGGCACGGAGCTGACCGAGGAAGACTTCTACCTGGTCTTCAAGAAGTCGATAGACGGCAGCTACCCGACCTCGGGCCAGTTCAGAGGTGACGTGGAGGCGACGTACGGCGTCACGCTCCCGCAGCGCGACGCCGATCGCATGGTCAACCGCTTCACCAACCGCCACACGGCGGAACTGCAGGAAGACCACATCGCCTGAGCACGAAGACCAAGAAGAAGACCAAGAAAAAGGGGGCTCTCTGCCGAGAGCCCCCTTTTTCCTACCGACTACTTCCCGAGCAGGGTCCGCACCCGCTCCTGTCCCACCGCCAGGAGCAGCGTGGGCAGTCGCGGTCCTGTGTCGCGTCCCACCAGCAGGTGGTAGAGGAGCGCGAAGAACGCCCGCTGGGCGGTCTTGATCTCGGCCGGCAGTTCCTTCGGCGTGGCGTCGGCGGGGAAGCCGGCCTGCACCTTGGGTACGCCGTAGACGAGGTGGGTGAGTCCGTCGAGCGACCAGTTCTCGGCGAGTCCGTCGAGCAGGAGGCCCAGTGACTGCTGGGACGCCTCGTCGAGGGACTTCAGCAGGTCGGCGTCGGGTTCGCCGCGCACGATGGTCCGCTGGTCGGCGGGGACGTGCGTGTTGATCCAGGCCTCGGCCCTGTCGTAGCGCGGGCGGGCTTCGTCGAGGGAGGTGAGCGGGTCCGAGGGGTCGAGTTCGCTCAGGATGCGCAGCGCCTGGTCCTCGTGTCCGGCGGTGATGTCGGCGACCGAGGCCAGCGTCCGGTACGGCAGCGGGCGCGGGGTCCTGGGCAGGTCACCGGCGGCCGTGCCCACGGCGCGCGAGTGTGCCGCGATGTCCGCCGGCAGTGCGGAGCCGTCGGCGACCTTCGCGTCGAGCTTGTCCCACTCGTCGTAGAGGCGCTGGATCTCCTGGTCGAAGGCGATCTTGAAGGACTGGTTGGGCCGGCGGCGGGCGTAGAGCCAGCGCAGGATCTGCGGCTCCATGATCTTCAGGGCGTCCGCGGCTGTCGGTACGCCGCCCCTCGACGAGGACATCTTCGCCATGCCGCTGATGCCCACGAAGGCGTACATCGGGCCGATGGGCTGCTTGCCGTCGAAGATCCCGACGATCTGGCCGCCGACCTGGAACGAGGACCCGGGCGAGGAGTGGTCGACGCCGCTCGGCTCGAAGACCACGCCCTCGTAGGCCCAGCGCATCGGCCAGTCGACCTTCCAGACCAGCTTGCCGCGGTTGAACTCGTTGAGCCGGACGGTCTCGGAGAAGCCGCACGCGGTGCAGGCGTACGTCAGCTCGGTCGTGTCGTCGTCGTACGAGGTGACCGTCGTCAGGTCCTTCTCGCAGTTGCCGCAGTAGGGCTTGTACGGGAAGTAGCCGACGGTGCCGCCGCTGCCGTCGTCCTCGCCGGCCGCGCCGGAGCCCTCCTCGGCCTCCAGCTCGGCCTCGTCGAGGGGCTTCTGCTGCTGCTTCTTCGCGGGGGCCTTCTTGGTGCGGTACTGGTCGAGGATCGCGTCGATGTCGGCGCGGTGCCTGATGGCGTGCAGGATCTGCTCGCGGTACACGCCGGAGGTGTACTGCGCGGTCTGGCTGATCCCGTCGAACTCGACGCCCAGCTCGGCGAGCGACTCGACCATGGCGGCCTTGAAGTGCTCGGCCCAGTTCGGGTACGCGGAGCCCTTGGGGGCGGGCACGGACGTCAGCGGCTTGCCGATGTGCTCGGCCCACGACTCGTCGACGCCCGCGATACCGGCCGGCACCTTGCGGTAGCGGTCGTAGTCGTCCCAGGAGATCAGGTGCCGGACCTGGCGTCCGCGCCGCCGGATCTCGTCGGCGACGAGGTGCGGGGTCATGACCTCGCGCAGGTTGCCCAGGTGGATCGGACCCGATGGGGAGAGTCCGGACGCGACGACGACGGGTTTACCCGGGGCCCGACGCTCCGACTCTTCGATGACGTCATCGGCGAAACGGGAGACCCAGTCGGCGGTCTCGGTGCTCTGAGCCACGATCGGCACGTCCTTCTTTCTCCGGGGCGGCCAGTACGGTCAAAACGGCCACGGCGCCCAGTTTAGGCGGGCGGCCCCTGGCAAGCGGCGGGGGACTGCCCCGGCATGCGGCTCCACCGCGCGGGCGCGACGGGCCCGCACCCTCCCGCAGTCAAAAAAACCGCTTCACCCCCCATGGGATACTGGCCACGTCTATCAATCCCACGAGGAGAACGGCTCCCACCCCATGACCTCGGTCACGTCACTCACGGATCTCGTCAACCAGCGCCTCGCCGACGCCCTCACTTCCGCCCTCCCGGAAGCCGACGGAGTCGACCCGCTGCTGCGACGTAGTGACCGGGCCGACTTCCAGGCCAACGGCGTCCTCGCGCTGGCCAAGAAGGCGAAGGCGAACCCACGGGAGCTGGCGACGCAGGTCGTCGGCGGCATCGTCACCGGTGATGTGGTCAAGGACGTCGAGGTCTCCGGGCCCGGCTTCCTGAACATCACGATCGCGGACAAGGCGATCACCGAGAACCTCGCCGCGCGGTACGCGGACGGTGAGCGTCTCGGTGTGCCGCTGAAGGAGAACGCGGGCATCACGGTCGTCGACTACGCCCAGCCGAACGTGGCGAAGGAGATGCACGTCGGTCACCTGCGGTCGGCGGTCATCGGTGACGCCCTGCGCGGCATGCTCGACTTCACCGGCGAGACGACGATCGGCCGGCACCACATCGGCGACTGGGGCACCCAGTTCGGCATGCTCATCCAGTACCTGTTCGAGAACCCCGGCGAGCTGGCCCCGGCGGCCGACGTCGACGGCGAGCAGGCGATGAGCAACCTGAACCGGGTGTACAAGGCGTCGCGTGCGGTCTTCGACTCGGACGAGGAGTTCAAGGAGCGGGCCCGGAAGCGGGTCGTCGCCCTGCAGTCCGGTGACAAGGAGACGCTCGAACTGTGGCAGCAGTTCGTGGACGAGTCGAAGGTCTACTTCTACTCGGTCTTCGAGAAGCTGGACATGGAGATCCGCGACGAGGAGATCGTCGGCGAGTCCGCGTACAACGAGGACATGCCCGAGACCGTCCGCCTCCTGGAGGAGATGGGTGTCGCGGTGCGCTCCGAGGGTGCGCTCGTCGTCTTCTTCGACGAGATCCGCGGCAAGGACGACCAGCCGGTTCCGCTGATCGTGCAGAAGGCGGACGGCGGCTTCGGCTACGCGGCCTCCGACCTGACCGCGATCCGCAACCGTGTCTTCGACCTGCACGCGTCGACGCTGCTGTACGTCGTGGACGTACGCCAGTCCCTGCACTTCAAGATGGTCTTCGAGACGGCACGGCGGGCGGGCTGGCTGCGCGACGGCGTCACCGCGCACAACATGGGCTACGGCACGGTGCTCGGCGCGGACGGCAAGCCGTTCAAGACGCGTGAGGGCGAGACCGTACGGCTGGAGGATCTGCTGGACGAGGCGGTCGAGCGGGCCACCGCGGTCGTGCGCGAGAAGGCCGAGAAGGTGGGTCTCGCCGAGGAGGAGATCGTCGAGAACGGCCGGTACGTCGGGATCGGCGCCGTGAAGTACGCGGACCTGTCGACGTCGCCGAACAGGGACTACAAGTTCGACCTGGACCAGATGGTGTCGTTGAACGGCGAGACGAGCGTGTACCTGCAGTACGCGTACGCCCGTATCCGGTCCATCTTCGGCAAGGCCGGCGACCGCACCCCGCTCGCCCACCCGGAGCTCGAACTGGCGCCGGCGGAGCGGGCGCTCGGTCTGCACCTGGACGCGTTCGGCGAGACGGTCTTCGAGTCGGCGGCGGAGTACGCGCCGCACAGGGTGGCCGCGTACCTCTACCAACTGGCGTCCCTGTACACGACGTTCTACGACCAGTGCCCGGTGGTGAAGCCGGCCCCCGCGCAGGAAGTGGCGGAGAACCGGCTGTTCCTGTGCGACCTGACGGCCCGCACTCTGCACCGGGGCATGGCCCTGCTGGGCATCCGGACGCCCGAGCGGCTCTGAGGCCCCCGGTACGGCACTGCGGCCCGTCCTCCCCTGCGCGGGGAGGGCGGGCCGCGGCCGTTCGGGTCAGCTACAGGGGTAGAAGACGCTCATGTCGTTGGCGAACCGCTTGAACGCGGCACGGGTGTTGGTGCCGGGGTCGCCGTCGATCCTGTCGGTGTAGCCCCAGCCGAAGGCCAGCATGCGCTGCAGCGCCTTGACCGTGTTGGGGCCGGGGTCGCCGTCGATGGAGTCGGTGTAGTTCCAGTACGCCTTGAGATGGCGCTGCATCGCCTTCCAGCTGTTGGTGCCCAGCTGCCCGTCGATGCCGCCGGTGTAGCTCGCCGGCGCCCCTCGCATGAAGCACTGCACGTTCTTGGCCTGCTGGCTGCTCAGGCCGAAGTTCTGCGTCGCCAGGATGGACGCGGACTGTGCGCCGGCGCCCGGCGCGGACGCGGCGAAGCTGGTGCCCGCGGTGGCCAGGCCGCCGGCGGCGAGTCCGATCACGGCGGCGGCGCTGACCAGGGTCCTGGCCAAGGCGTTCGATCGCATACGAGTCCCTCTCGGGTCGTTGGTGGTGGTGGCGAGAAGAGACTGCGGGGCGGACGGGCCGGGCGGCCAGAGTTGCCCCGAAAGTGACGGTGCCGTGGGACGCCCCCGCCGCCGGCCTGCAGGGATGCCGTCCGGTGGGACGGTGCGACGGGACGGCCGGGGCGGGCGGTGGCCGGTTTCCTATCGGTGCCCGATCCACGTTTGTGTGCAAACCGTGAACGCCTGATGCACAATGCGGCGGGGCGCGGCGGCCACTGACCACGGCCACCGGCCATGAACGCGAGTGGGGGAAACATGTCGCGTTGGAGAGCGCTGCCCGCTGAACTGGACCCACGCGTGCGGCAGTTGGTGGTGCGCTTACGCCGACTGAAGGACCACAGCGGGCTGAGCGTGCGGCAGTTGGCGGCCAGGACGGGGTACAGCCCCAAGTCGTGGGAGCGGTATCTGGGCGCCCGTTCGCTGCCGCCGCGTCAGGCCGTGGAGGCGTTGGCCCGGATCGGAGGCGAGGATCCGACCCGCCTGCTGGCGCTGCAGGAGGTCGCCGCCGAGGCCTGGGGCAGGGGCCGCGATACGGCAGCCGTGGCGGAAGTGACCGTGGCGGAGCCGGAGTTGATGTCGGCGGGCCCCGGTGAGCAGGTGCGGATTCCCACCCGGTCGCTGCGTGTGGCGCTCGTGGCGGGGGCCGTGACCCTGGTGCTCGCGGTGTCGTCGGCGGTGCTGGTGACCGTACGGCTCATGGACCGCGGCGGCGACGGGCAGACGGCCGAGGGGGCGCCGCTCGCCGCCTCCGCACCGGCGTCGACGCCGCCGTACACCTGCCGTCCGGAGCGGGTCGGCGGCCACTGGTACACGGGCAACAGCCGGACCACGGACGCCGGTCTGGGGTACGGCAGCGCCGGGCCGGAGGTGGCCGAAGCGCAGTGTCTGCTGCGGCGGGCCGGCTTCTCACCGGGCGGTATCGACGGGATGTTCGGGCCGCTGACGCAGGGTGCGGTCAAGGCCTTCCAGCGGCACGCCGGGCTCGATGTGGACGGCACGGTGGGCCCGCACACCTGGAAGGCGCTGCGGGGATGACGCCGGAGCGGGCACGACTGGCCACCGTGCTACGGGAGTTGAGGGCGGCCGCGGGTCTGAGCATGGCGGGTCTCGCGGCGAAGACGGCGTACAGCAAGTCGTCCTGGGAGCGCTATCTCAACGGCAGGACGCTGCCGCCGCGTCAGGCGGTGCAGGAGCTGTGCCGGCTGACCGGGGAGCCGGAGGGCCGGTGTCTGGCGCTGTGGGAGATCGCCGAGTCGGAGTGGAGCGGGCGCGCGACGGAGGCGGCGCGGGTGGCGGCGCCTGCGGACACGCCGTCGCGGGCACAGGCGGTCCCGACCCCGACCCCCGACACGCGCCCGGACCCGCGCCCCGACCCGCCTCAGGCCCCGCCGAAGGCCGACCGTGCCGGCCATCGCCGTGCGGCGGCCGTGGCCGTGCTGGCGACAGTGTGTGCCGTGGCCATCGGGGGCGTGACGGTCGCGCTCCTGCTGCTGCCGGGGCACAGCCATGGGCCCCGGCCGTCCGCGGTCCCGCCCTCTCCCGGCCCGCACTGCAGCGGCGCGTCCTGCGAGGGCATGAGCCCGATGGACATGTACTGCGCCGCGTCACCGACCACCCTCGCCACCCGCCGTACGCAGACCGGGGCCTGGCTGGAGGTGCGCTACAGCCGGCAGTGCGGGGCGAGTTGGGCACGGATGTGGGGGGCACGGGCCGGTGACCGGCTCAGGCTGACGGCGGGCGGGCGGGCACACGACGCCGAGGTCGAGGACAGCGCGGACGCGGATTCCTTCGTCTACACCCCGATGACGGTGACGCGCCCCGGAACCGTGCTGCGGGCGTGCTTCCACTCGACGAAGAGCACCGGCCAGGAGTGCTTCGACTCCGTCTCACGGTGACGGCCGGCGTCGCGCAGGACGGGCAGGACGGGGCGATGTCAGTGGCTGCCCCTACAGTCACTGACATGGCGACTCTTCCGAACCCGCTGCCGAGGCTCGCGTCCCTCGGTCTGCAACTGCCGCCCGGCGGGCTGGTCGACGCGACCGACGACGGGTCCTGGCACGAGCCGCTGCTGTGGCTGGCGGACGGCCCGGCGGCTTCCGGCGAGCGGGCCGCGCTCCAGCGGACCGCACCGGCCGTCGGCCTGCTCCCGGTCGTCCTCGACGTCGGCGCCGGTCACGGTGGGCCGGAGCTGTGGCAGTTGATGCCCGCGGAGATGTCGTATCCGGGTGATCACGACGCCGAGGAGGTCCTGGAGGACTTCTGGGACGAGTGCGCGGAGGAGGACGTGGACTGGCCGGGCCTGGCCGACACTCGCCGCACCGACACCAACACGGGCACCGGCACGGACCCCGAATCCGTTGCCTCCGACATCGTGGACTCCCTGCTCGACGGCGGCGACCCCCTCAAGGACCCCCGCCTCGCCCTCGTCCCGGCCCGCCGCAGCGCCGACATCCCCACGGCGATCGGCTGGACGGGCCCGGCGAACCACGAGGGCGACACGGCCCGGCTGTCCGCGGTGCTGCGCTCCTGGGAGGACCGGTTCGGCATACGGGTGGTGGCCCTCGGCTTCGACCATCTACTGGTGTCCGTCGCCACCCCGCCCACCACCCTCGCCGAGGCTCAGGCCCTGGCCGCCGAGCACTTCGCGTTCTGCCCGGACAACATCTGGCAGGGCAGCGACCCGACCCTCGCCGCCTACGCCGAGCACCAGCTACTCAACCAGCCGGTGTGGCACTTCTGGTGGGACTGACGGTCTGCCGCCCGGCCCGCCTCAGACCAGCAGCGTCATCCCCGCCGGCGCCTCGATCCCGAACTCCTCGTCCAGCAGCAGCCGCACCTCCGCCTCGTCCACCAACTCCCGCTCGCGCACGCTCCCGTCGACCCGCGTCTCGGTCAACAGGCGTCCGTGGAGCAGGAGATGGCGTTCGGGGGTGACGCTCTGGACGTAGAGCCGCTGGGTGAAGGGTGAGCGCGGGTTGGTGGCGATGTGCCAGTTGATGACGTCGAAGTCGGGCTTCTCGAAGGGCTCCAGGGTGAAGGCGTACTGCGCCGCCCAGTCGCCCTTGCCCCGGTCGTAGGCCTCAAGCACCCACATCTCCGACGGCCCCCGGTGCGGCACATGGACGAGCCGATGTCGTCGCTCCGCGTCCCGGTACTCGCGTCCGGCCGTCAGCGGCACCGGCTCCAGCAGCGCGCCGATCGCCCCGAAGCCGACGTCGGCCAGATACGGCTGAGGGTCGCCGGGTGCTTCGACCAGCAGCGTCATATGGGTGCGCGGGCGGCTCTCGATGCGGTCGGCGCCCATCACGACCCGCGCGGTCAGCCGGGTCACACCGAAGCCCAGCGCCTCCAGGACGCCGGCGAAGAGCGTGTTGTGCTCGTAGCAGTAGCCCCCGCGCCGGCTGTGCACCAGCTTCGCCATCAGGTCCGCGGGGTCGAGGGAGGGGGCGGTACGGCGCAGGGCGTCCAGGTTCTCGAACGGGATGCCCCTCATGTGGGCCAGATGCACACCGCGCAGGGTCGCCGCATCGGCCCGCCGCTCCCCTCCCCAGCCGATCCGCCCGAGATACGCGTCAAGGTCGAACTCCACCGTGTCGGACATGCCGCCACCGTAGGCACACCCCTCGCATCCCGTCCCCCACCCGTGGCCGGAGTCGTCCCCCGCCTTTGGTCCTGGGCAGCCCGGGCCGCTTCCTCCGGGCGGGAGACGTTCCTATGTCCTTCGAAGGACGCCGGCGTCCTTCAGAGGATGCCGAGAACCCCGTGAAGGAGAGCAACCACAGCAGCGAGCAGGCCACCGACGAGGGTACCGAGCATGAGAGACCTCCATGTGTGAAATGTGACGTTTCTTCCGCTCTTAACGCCTCATGATCGTCCGCGTTACGGGTCGGGTTCCGGGTCGATATCCGGACCGGGTTCTGACCGGGTTCTGGACCGGGTTCCGGATCGGGTTCCGGATCGGCTTCCAGGTCGACGGGCCCTAGGTACAACGCCTCTTCGAACGGGTCGCCGACATGTATGGCAGCCTCGACGTGCTCGTCAACAACGCTCGTGATCAATACAGCTAGCAGCCCCTCCCCTCCCCAACCCCTCCCCCAACGCTTCCCCCAGCCTCCTCAGCCCCTCCCCGATCTCCTCCGGCGTCTGCGTCACGAAGCACAGCCGCAGGGTCGAGCGGTCGGGATCGCCGGCGTAGAAGGGCGCGCCCGGGACGTACGCCACGTCGTGCCGCACCACCCGCGGCAGCAGCGCGGTGGTGTCGTACGACTCGGGCAGGCGCGCCCAGAGGAACATGCCGCCCTCGGGCCGGTCCCAGACCGAGCCCTCGGGAAGCGCGGCGGCCAGTCCGGCGAGCATGGCGTCCCGGCGCCGGCCGTAGACGCCCGCGACCCGCGCGACGTGCGCGTCCAGGTCGCTGTCCGCCAAGTACCGTGTCGCCGCGAGCTGGTTGACGGTCGGAGTGTGCAGGTCGGCGGCCTGTTTGGCGACGACGCAGGCGCGCCGCAGCTCCCCGGGCGCCCGCAGCCAGCCGAGCCGCAGCCCCGGGGCCATGACCTTGGAGAAGGAACCGAGCAGCACGGTCCGGTCCGCCGCCCCCTCGTACGAGGCGATCCACGGCACCCGCTCGCCCTCGAAGCGAAGCTCGCCGTAGGGGTCGTCCTCGATGATCCACAGTCCCCGGCGCGCGGCCACCGACGCCACGGCCGCACGCCGTCCGGCAGGCATGGTGCGGCCGGTCGGGTTCTGGAACGTCGGCACGGTGTACAGCAGCTTGGGCCGCTCCCGCACCACCAGTTCCTCCAACGCCGCGGGATCCACCCCGTCCCCGTCTCCGGGCACGGCCACCACCCGCGCGCCCGCGAACGCGAAGACCTGAAGTGCCGCCAGGTAACAGGGACTCTCGACGAGGACGACGTCCCCGGGCTCCAGCAGGGCCGTCGCCAGCAGGGACAGCGCCTGCTGGGAGCCGGTGGTGACGAGGAGGTCGTCGGGTTGGGTGGGCAGCCCGCGGGCCGAGGTGCGCGCGGCGAGCGCGGCCCGCAGCGCCGGCTCGCCCTCGGTGGTGGAGTACTGCAGAGCCTGTGCGGACGACTCCGCGAGCACCGCCCGGTACGCCCGGGCGATTCCCTCCGCGTCGAACAGCTCGGGCGCCGGCAGCCCGCCCGCGAAGTTGATCACCTCGGGGCGGGCAGTGACGGCCAGGATGTCCCGTACCGGCGAACCGCCGATCGAAGAAGCCCGCGCGGCCAGGGACGGCACGGGGGCTGGGGCGGGCGCGACGGTCATGGCACGGCTCCTTCGGCTGCGGTGAGGCGGCTCAGGACCGCAGCCTAGGGAAGTAGATGCCGCCTACAAGCAGGTTTCCGGGATGCGGACGCCGATGCGGACGCGGATACGGACGCCGGCCTGGATACGGACGTCCGGCCCCTCAGTCCTTTCAGCCCTTTCACGCCCTTCAGCCCTTTCAACCCTTTCAGCCCTTGCCGCCGACCGCCACGTACACGTTGATGTCAGCGTCCGTGACGTCGTTGATGTCGGCGTAGCGCACCTTCTCGATGTCGTCGAGGGCCGCCAGGTAGGAGGCGTCGGGCTGCTCCGGAACGGGAGCGGCGTCGTCGGCGCGCCAGTGGTGGGCGGGGACCACTCCGGGCTCCGCCAACTCCAGGGAGTTCTCCGTGAAGAACCGCGCGACCTCCGCCTCGGAACGCAGCACGAAGGTGAAGCCCCGCTCGGTGTAGGTGCGCTGGACCGCGCGGATGTTCTCGGGGTTGAGATCCTCGGTGAGATGGCTGAGCACCAGCCGGCTCCCGGACGGCAGCGCCTCGACGAGTCCGCGCACGATCGGGTACGCCTCCTCGTCCTCGACGAAGTGCAGGAGCGCCACGAGGCACAGCGCGACCGGCTGGTCGAAGTCCAGCGTCTTCGCGGCCTGTTCCAGGATCTGCGCCGGGTTCTTGAAGTCGGCGTCGATGTAGTCCGTACGGCCCTCGGGCCCACTCGTGAGCAGCGCCCGCGCGTGGGCGAGCACCACCGGGTCGTTGTCGACGTACACGACCCGCGAGTCGGGGGCGATCCGCTGGGCGATCTGGTGGACGTTCTCCGCGGTGGGCAGGCCGGTACCGATGTCGAGGAACTGGCGTATGCCGTGGTCCTCGGCCAGCGTGTTCACTGCCCGCCGCAGGAAGTCGCGGTTGTGCCGTACGTCGAGGTAGCCGCGCGGGTTGGCGGCGAGCGCGGCGGCGGCCGCCGCCCGGTCGACGGGGTAGTTGTCCTTGCCGCCGAGGAAGACGTCGTAGACGCGGGCAGGGTGCGCCTTGGTGGTGTCGATCCTCCTTCTCAGCTCGGCGGGATCCTGGCTGAGGGCGTCACCGGACATGGGCGTCTCCGTGGCGAGTCGGGGTGGTCTTCACGAGCCAACGACGAGGTCGTCCAGGAGCCGACGACCGGTCGTCAACAACCTAACTCCCGGCGGAACTTGATGGTGCCCGTGCCGTGATCTCACGGCTCCGGAGCAGGCCCGGGGCCGGCGAAGCGTCCCGGACCGTACCTCCGGGACACGGCGTCCCCGCAGGTCAGAGGGCATCCCTTCGGTCCGGCGTCCCGAATCGCGCGGGGAGTGTGGCGAGCCGGGCCGTTCACGACGCAGGCTGGTGCCCCGACCCCCAGTTCGCCATCGAGAGGGCCGCGCCATGTCCGCATCCCCCACCCGCACCCGAGCCCGCCTGCTCCTCGCCGCGACGGCCGCACTCGCCGCGCTCGTGCTCACGGCGTGCAAGGACGGCGAGGGCCTGCGCGACGAGGGACCGTCGTCCGTGAGCAGTCCCACTTCCCACTCGGCCCCCGGGCGGACGCCCTAGCTAGGGTCCGTCCGGCGGATCATGCCGGCGTCGCGGGCCCTGGCACGCACTCCCCCACTGCCTTGAAGGCGTGGGGGAGGGGACCCTCAGCGGCGTTGCCGTCACTCACCGACTCCCCCACTCTCGGCTCCGCTCAAGCGCGGGGAGCCCCATCGCGTCGACTCCCTCCCCCGCCTTGCAGCCGCACGCACCAGAGCCCGCCCGGGGCGGCGACAACGCGCAGCCCCTTCCAGCCGGCCTGATCCGCCGGACAGGCCCTCGCCGTCGGCCCCGTGAGCGTCGCTCCCGCCTGCGCTCAGCGCAGCTTCTGCGCGGCCTCCACGGCCCAGTACGTCAGGATGTTCTGCGCGCCCGCCCGCCTGATGCCGGTCAGCGTCTCCAGGATCGCCCGGTCGCGGTCGATCCAGCCCTTCTCCGCGGCGGCCTCGACCATCGAGTACTCGCCGGAGATCTGGTAGGCGGCCACCGGCACGTCCACGGCGTCGGCGACGCGCGCCAGGACGTCGAGGTAGGGCCCGGCAGGCTTGACCATCACCATGTCGGCGCCCTCTTCGAGATCGAGCGCCAGCTCCCGCAGGGACTCGCGGAGGTTCGCCGGATCCTGCTGGTACGTCTTGCGGTCGCCCTTGAGCGACGAGCCGACGGCCTCGCGGAACGGCCCGTAGAAGGCGGACGCGTACTTCGCGGTGTAGGCGAGGATCGCGACGTCCTCCCGCCCGATCTGGTCGAGCGCGTCACGGACGACCCCGATCTGCCCGTCCATCATTCCGCTGGGCCCGACCACATGGGCGCCGGCGTCGGCCTGGACCTGCGCCATCTCGGCGTACCGCTCCAGGGTGGCGTCGTTGTCGACGCGCCCTTCCGCGTCGAGCACCCCGCAATGCCCGTGATCGGTCGTCTCGTCGAGACACAGATCGGACATGACGAGCAGGTCGTCGCCCACCTCGGCCCGCACGTCGCGGATCGCGACCTGCAGAATCCCCTCCGGATCGGTCCCCGGCGTCCCGAGGGCGTCCTTCTTGTCCTCCTCCGGCACGCCGAAGAGCATGATCCCGGAGATCCCGGCCGCCACCGCCTCGGCGGCCGCCTTCTTCAGGCTGTCGCGCGTGTGCTGCACGACGCCGGGCATGGCGGCGATCGGCACGGGCTCGCTCACGCCCTCGCGCACGAACGCCGGGAGGATGAAGTCCGCAGGGTGCAGCCGGGTCTCGGCGACCATGCGCCGCATGACGGGAGTGGTGCGCAGCCGCCGCGGCCGGGTGCCGGGAAAGGATCCGTACGTCGTCATGCCGCCTACGCTACGCCCGGCTCAGGGGCGCCTTTGCCGACGGGCCGTCGGCGCCCGGACACCCGTCATGCGCCCCTCGCCGCCCGGGTCCATCCTGAGAGAGCCGACCGAACGAGGGGACCCGACGGCCCCTCCCGCCACCTGCCGCCGCCGTCCCTCCGTCACGCACCGCGGAGGACGAGATGACCGCCACCCACCACACCCCGGACCTGTTCGCCCTGTCCGAGATCCACGGGCCCGTCCTGCGCCCGGGCGACGACGCCTACGTCGCCGAGGTCACCGGCTTCAACCTCGCCGCCATCCACCGTCCCGACATCGTGGTCGGAGCGAGGGACACCGACGACATCGTCACGGCGATGCGCTGGGCCGCGGCCACCGGCACCCCCATCGCCGTCCAGGCCACCGGCCACGGCGCGAACTTCCCGATCGACGGCGGACTGCTCATCAGCACCACCCGCCTGACGGACGTGACCATCGACCCGGCCGAACGCACGGCGACGGTCGCGGCCGGCGCGAAGTGGCGCCACGTCCTGGAGGCGGCCGCCCCGCACGGCCTCGCCCCGCTCAACGGCTCCTCCTCGGACGCGGGCGTCGTCGGCTACACGCTGGGCGGCGGTCTCCCCATCCTCGGCCGGACCTACGGCTACGCGGCCGACCGGGTCCGTTCCTTCCAGGTGGTCACCCCCGACGCAGGGCTGCGCACGGCGACCGCCGACTCCGAACCCGACCTCTTCTGGGCCCTGCGCGGCGGCAAGGGCAACGTGGGTGTGGTCACCGAGCTGACCTTCGACCTGCTCCCGCTCGCCACGGTGCTGGGCGGTGGCATCTACTTCTCCGGCGAGGACGCGGAGGCGGTGCTCCGTACCTGGGCCGACTGGACGACCACGCTCCCCGTCGAGATGTGCAGCGCGTACACCCTCCTGCGCCTCCCGCCGATCCCGGAGATCCCCGAGCCCCTGCGCGGCGGCTTCTGGTCTCGCGTCGCCCTGGCCTGGACCGGCGACACGGAGGAGGGCGAGCACCTGCTGGCACCCCTGCGCGAGGCCGCCCCGGTCGTCCTCGACACCGTGGAGGTGATGCCGTACGCGGCCATGGACCGCATCTACCTGGACCCGCACGACCCGCTCCCCGCCCGCGAAGCCTGCACCCTTCTCAGGGCCCTGCCCCCGGACGCCCTCACGACGTTCCTGGACCGGGCGGGCCCGGCGGTCCCGGACCTCCCGCTCCTCCTGATCGAACTCCGCCACATGGGCGGCGCGCTCTCCCGCCCCGCCGACATCGAGGACGCCATCTGCGCCCGCGACGCCAGCTACATCCTGGAAACGGTCGGCGTCCTGCCCGACGCCGAGTTCGCGGCCGCAGTGGAGTCGGCGACGAGTGCCCTCCACACCGCGATGGCCCCGCACAGCACGGGCCACACGATGGTCAACCTGCACGGCACACCGGGGAACGAGAAGGACCGGGCGCGCGCCTGGACGGACGAGGTCTACACCCGCCTGAGCCACACGAAGGCGACATACGACCCAGGCAACCTGCTGCGCTACGGGCACACGGTGACCCCACAACCCGCGTGAGCACATCCAGCCCGTCCGGCGTTTGAGGACGAGGCCCGTCAGGGCCGAAGCGGGGGTCTGGGGGCGCAGCGCCCCAGGGACGCGCACCCCCACCCACCTCAGGTCGTACGACGCCGCCGAGCCCCCGGCCGCCGCTCACTCGGCCGAGTAACCGCATCGCCGGCCTCCTGCGCGGCAGCCCGCCGCCGCAACCCGAAGTCCGCCAGCGCCTCGGCCAGCCTGTGCACGGACGGCTCCGGAGCCATCACGTCCACCCGCAGCCCGTGCTCCTCGGCGGTCTTCGCGGTGGCCGGACCGATACAGGCGATCACCGTCACGTTGTGCGGCTTCCCGGCGATACCCACCAGGTTGCGCACGGTGGAGGACGACGTGAAGAGAACGGCATCGAAGCCACCCCCCTTGATCGCCTCCCGGGTATCGGCCGGCGGCGGCGACGCCCGCACGGTCCGGTACGCGGTGACGTCGTCGACCTCCCAGCCCAGCTCGATGAGCCCGGCGACAAGAGTCTCCGTGGCGATGTCGGCCCGCGGCAGGAACACCCGGTCGATCGGATCGAAAACGGGGTCGTACGGCGGCCAGTCCTCCAGCAGCCCCGCAGCCGACTGCTCCCCGCTGGGCACCAGATCCGGCTTCACGCCAAAGGCGACCAGCGCCTTCGCCGTCTGCTCGCCCACCGCGGCGACCTTGATCCCCGCGAAGGCCCGCGCGTCGAGCCCGTACTCCTCGAACTTCTCCCGCACGGCCTTGACCGCGTTCACCGAGGTGAAGGCGATCCACTCGTAGCGCCCGGTGACGAGCCCCTTCACGGCCCGCTCCATCTGCTGGGGCGTGCGCGGCGGCTCGACGGCGATGGTCGGCACCTCGTGCGGCACGGCCCCGTAGGACCGCAGCTGGTCGGAGAGCGACGCCGCCTGCTCCTTCGTACGCGGCACGAGAACCTTCCAGCCGAACAGCGGCTTGGACTCGAACCACGACAACTGGTCGCGCTGGGCGACGGCGGAACGCTCACCGACCACGGCTATCACCGGCCGGCCGCCCTCGGGCGACGGCAGCACCTTGGCCTGCTTCAGGGTCTGCGCGATGGTGCCGAGCGTCGCCGTCCAGGTCCGCTGACGCGTGGTCGTACCGGCCACCGTCACGGTCATCGGGGTATCGGGCTTACGGCCTGCCGACACCAGTTCACCGGCGGCGGCACCGACGGAGTCCAGCGTCGTCGACACGACCACGGTCCCGTCCGACGCCCCCACCTCCGTCCAGCACCGGTCCGATGCCGTACGCGCGTCGACGAACCGCACGTCCGCGCCCTCGGCGTCCCGCAGCGGAACACCGGCGTACGCGGGCACGCCGACGGCGGTGGCGACACCGGGCACCACCTCGAAGGGCACGCCGGCGCGGGCGCAGGCGAGCATCTCCTCGGCGGCGTTCGTGTCGAGTCCGGGATCCCCGGACACCGCACGCACGACCCGCCTGCCGCCCCGTGCGGCCTCCATGACAAGATGTGCGGCATCCCGTACCACGGGGACTCCAGCGGTTGTTGACGAGCCGTCAACAACCGCCAGCTGAGGTGTGCCCGTGCCCGGAAGCGGGTCCGATGAAGGGCCCCCGTCCGTGTGCACCTCGGCGGCGCCCTGTCTGGCGTGCTGACGCACCACGTCGAGCACGTCGTGCTCGGCGACCAGTACGTCCGCGTTCGCCAGCGCCTCAACGGCGCGCAGAGTCAGCAGTCCCGGATCCCCGGGTCCGGCACCGAGGAAGGTGACGTGCCCGTGATCGAGGCCGGTGGGAAGGGTGGTGGGGCTCACTGTGCTCGCTCCCCCATCAGACCGGCCGCGCCCTGGGCAAGCATCTCGGCCGCGAGTTCACGGCCGAGCGCCATTGCTTGGTCGTACGTCTCGGGCACGGGACCGGTGGTGGACAGCTGCACCGTACGCGTGCCGTCGGTCGTGCCGACTATGCCGCGCAGGCGCATTTCGTTGACAATCTGCCCGTCGGCCAGAAGGTCGGCCAGCGCGCCCACAGGGGCGCTGCACCCGGCCTCCAGGGCGGCGAGCAGTGACCTTTCGGCGGTCACGGCGGCCCGCGTGAACGGGTCGTCGAGTTCGCCGAGTGCCGCGATCAGGTCAGTGTCTTGGGCGGTGTTCCCCGCCCTGCACTCGATCGCCAGCGCCCCTTGGCCAGGGGCGGGCAGAACCGTGTCGACCGACAGGAAGTCGGTCACTTCGTCGATCCGGCCTATCCGGCTGAGGCCGGCGGCGGCGAGGACGACGGCGTCCAGCTCACCGTCCTGCACATACCGGATCCGGGTGTCGACGTTGCCCCGGATCGGGACCGTCTGTATGTCCAGCCCGTGGCTGCGCGCGTACGCGTTCAGCTGCGCCATGCGGCGCGGCGAACCCGTACCGATGCGCGCGCCGCGCGGCAGGTCGGTGAACTTCAGCGCGTCCCGGGCGACGATCACGTCGCGCGGGTCCTCACGCAGCGGGATGGCGGCCAGCGCCAGTTCCGCGGGCTGCGCTGTGGGCAGGTCCTTGAGCGAATGAACCGCGAAGTCGACCTCACCCCGCAGCAGCGCGTCACGCAGCGCCGTGACGAACACTCCCGTGCCGCCGATCTGCGCGAGGTGCTCGCGGGAGGTGTCGCCGTAGGTGGTGATCTCGACGAGCTCGACGGGCCGTCCGGTCACCTGGCTCACGGCGTCCGCCACTTGCCCGGACTGGGCCATGGCGAGTCTGCTTCGCCTGGTCCCGAGTCTCAGTGCCTTGCTGTTCATGCTGGCCCTCGGTTCTTGCTGATCTCTGAGTCGTTTTCGGCCCGGGAGACGGCGGCCACCGCCTCCTGGTCGAGGTCGAACAGGGTGCGCAGCGCGTCCGCGTACCCGGCGCCGCCGGGCTCGGCCGCGAGCTGCTTGACCCGTACGGTCGGCGCGTGCAGCAGCTTGTCGACGACGCGCTTGACGGTCTGTGTGATCTCGCCGCGGTGCTTGTCGTCGAGCCCGGGCAGCCGCCCCTCAAGGCGCGCGATCTCGCTCGCGACGACGTCGGCGGCCATCGTCCGCAGGGCGACCACGGTGGGCGTGATGTGCGCGGCCCGGAGCGCCGCCCCGAAGGCCGCGACCTCGTCGGAGACGATACGGCGGACCTGGTCGACGTCGGCGGCCATCGGTGCGTCGGCGGAAGCCTCGGCCAGCGACTCGATGTCCACCAGCCGCACCCCGGCGAGCCGGTGCACGGCCGCGTCGATGTCGCGGGGCATCGCGAGGTCGAGGAGGAAGAGGACGGGTGTGGGGCGCGGGGCCTCGACGACCGGCTCGGGCTTACGGCGCTCGGGGATGCGGCCGACGGAGGCGGCGAGGGCGGCGAGCGCCGCGATGGCCTCGGCGTCCTCGGCGGGGTCCAGCACGACGACCGGGGCGGGCGCGGGGGTGGAGCTCTGCGGCCGCGGGGCGTTGTCCACCCAGGCCGCGTGCTGCTCCAGCTCGGAGGCGGCCATTCCGGCCACGGCTGCCTCGCCGAGCACGGAGAAACCGGTGGTGGCCGGCACGGCGGGAAGATCGAGCGGACACCCTTCCTCGGCATCGAGGCCGGCGGGCGCGAACTCATCGGCTACGACCGACTCGGCGGCCGGGACCGACGGGCCGGACACGGCCGTCGCCGCCGCTGTCGTACGGCCGAAGCCGCCGTCCGTCTGCGCCGCGCTTCCGCCCGACACGCCCGGCGTGCGGCCCTCGGTCGCCCCCGCGATCGTCTCGGCCGACAGCACCAGCCCGGTCGCCCCGGTACAGGACACCACGACGTCGGCACGTGTCAGCTCGACCGGCACCGCACCCATCGGTACCGCGCGGGCCGCCACGTCCGTACCGTCGCCCTCGGTCAGTATCTGTGCGAGCCGCTGGGCCCGGTCGGCGGTGCGGTTGGCGATCACGATCTCGGTGACCCCGGCCCGCACGAGGGTGGCGGCGGCCAGCGAGGACATCGAGCCGGCGCCGATGACCAGCGCCTTCTTGCCGCGGGCCCACGCCTGGACGTCGGCTCCGGCGGACAGCTGCTCCAGGCCGAAGGTGACCAGGGACTGCCCGGCCCGGTCGATGCCGGTCTCGGAGTGGGCGCGCTTGCCGACCCGCAGCGCCTGCTGGAACAGGTCGTTGAGCAGCCGTCCCGCGGTGTGCAGGTCCTGCGCCTTGGCCAGCGAGTCCTTCATCTGCCCGAGGATCTGCCCCTCGCCCACGACCATGGAGTCCAGCCCGCACGCCACCGAGAACAGATGATGGACGGCCCGGTCCTCGTAGTGGACGTAGAGATAGGGCGTGAGCTCTTCCAGGCCCACCCCGCTGTGCTGGGCGAGCAGCGTGGACAGCTCGGCGACACCGGCGTGGAACTTGTCGACGTCGGCGTACAGCTCGATGCGGTTGCAGGTGGCCAGGACCGCGGCCTCGGTGGCGGGCTCGGCGGCGACCGTGTCCTGCAGCAGCTTGATCTGGGCGTCCGCGCTCAGTGCGGCCCGTTCCAGGACGCTGACCGGGGCGCTGCGGTGGCTCAGCCCGACGACGAGGAGACTCATGCCGGCATCACGGCGGGTACGTCCCCGTCCGGGCCCTGCTCGGTGGACTCCTTGCGGGCGGCGGCCGGTCCCGCGCCGTCGTTCGCCGCGGCCTCCTCGCCGGCCTTGCGCTGCTCGTGGAAGGCGAGGATCTGCAGCTCGATCGAGAGATCGACCTTGCGTACGTCGACGCCGTCCGGGACGGTCAGCACGGTCGGCGCGAAGTTCAGGATGGAGGTGACGCCGGCGGCCACGAGCCGGTCGCAGACCGGCTGGGCGGCACCGGCGGGGGTGGCGATGACGCCGATGCTCACGCCGTTGTCCTCGATGATCTTTTCCAGCTCATCGGAGTGCTGCACGCGGATCCCCGCGACGGGCTTGCCGGCCATCGCCGGGTCTGCGTCTATGAGGGCCGCGACACGGAACCCGCGGGAGGCGAACCCGCCGTAGTTGGCCAGGGCGGCGCCGAGATTGCCGATACCGACGATCACAACCGGCCAGTCCTGGGTGAGCCCCAGCTCACGCGAGATCTGGTAGACGAGATACTCGACGTCGTAGCCCACACCACGGGTGCCGTACGACCCCAGGTACGAGAAGTCCTTGCGCAGCTTCGCGGAGTTGACGCCCGCGGCGGCGGCGAGTTCCTCGGACGAAACCGTGGGTACCGAGCGCTCCGACAGTCCGGTCAGCGCGCGGAGGTACAGCGGAAGCCTGGCGACGGTGGCCTCGGGAATCCCTCGGCTACGGGTCGCCGGTCGGTGAGATCGGCCAGTTGCCACGGTGCTCCTGCGGGTAGAGCGGGGCTGTAGGCGGTCACACGTACCCAGACCGCCCCGTCGACAGCAGGCTATGTCTTTGTGAACGCGTGCACAAAGATGGTGTCCGTTTTGCCCGGCCAACGTGACCGGGGTCACGCACACGCGTCCCAGGCGCATCCCAGGGGGCAAAACCGCCACGCTCCTCGTGAATCCCGCCCCCGAGACCAGATCGCCATCGATCCTAGGCGACGTTCGTACGGTCTTGTACTAGTCGGTCAGTTCTTTGCGCAGGCGGCCCTCGTCCACCCGCCAGAAGGTGTGCTGCAGGCCGTCGACGAGAACCACGGGGATCTGCTCCCAGTACTCGTCGTGCAGCCCCTTGTCCTGGGTGATGTCCTTCTCCTCCCAGGAAACGCCGAGTTCGCCGCAGACCTTCCCGACCACCAGCCGCGCGTCGTCGCACAGATGGCAGTCGGGTTTGCCGATGAGAGTGACCGTCCGCTCGTGCGGAGCGGGCTTACGTCGGAAGAGGGGACTCATGTCGGCCATTCTCGCGCGCGGGAGCCCGGCGGCGGGACACCCCGCGAAACCGCCGCGGGGAGGGCAACGAACGGGCGGATCGCATCAGTTCTTTAACGACACGGTCGCGGAGAGTTCACAGCTTCCAAACCTCTCGCGTCTGGAGGCACCGAACAAACTGGCTATGCTCACGGTCATGGCCGCTCTCGGATGGCTCACTCCCCGTAGGCGCTCCGCCACGGCGCGGAGCGTGTTGGCAGGCGAGGCCTCTGCGGAGGCAGCGCGCAAGTCCTCGCAGGACATCCCCCCGGAGGAACCGGTCTTCCCGGTACTCGGCGACGACAAGGCTGCCGCCTTCTTCGATCTCGACAACACCGTCATGCAGGGCGCCGCTCTCTTCCACTTCGGCCGGGGCCTGTACAAGCGGAAGTTCTTCGAGACCCGCGATCTCGCCAAGTTCGCCTGGCAGCAGGCGTGGTTCCGGCTGGCCGGCGTCGAGGACCCCGAGCACATGCAGGAGGCCCGCGACTCGGCCCTGTCCATCGTGAAGGGCCACCGCGTCGCCGAACTGCAGTCGATCGGCGAGGAGATCTACGACGAGTACATGGCGGAGCGGATCTGGCCGGGCACGCGGGCACTCGCCCAGGCGCACCTGGACGCGGGCCAGAAGGTGTGGCTGGTCACGGCGGCGCCGGTGGAGATCGCCACGGTGATCGCCCGCCGCCTCGGCCTCACCGGCGCCCTGGGCACGGTGGCCGAGTCCGTCGACGGCGTCTACACGGGCAAGCTGGTGGGCGAGCCCCTGCACGGCCCGGCGAAGGCGGAGGCGGTTCGCGCGCTGGCCGCGGCGGAGGGCCTGGACCTGACCCGCTGCGCCGCCTACAGCGACAGTCACAACGACATCCCGATGCTGTCCCTGGTCGGCCACCCCTACGCCATCAACCCGGACACCAAGCTCCGCAAGCACGCCCGCAACCTGGACTGGCGCCTGCGCGACTACCGCACGGGCCGCAAGGCGGCCAAGGTCGGCATCCCGGCAGCAGCCGGCGTCGGCGCGGTGGCAGGTGGAACGGCGGCGGCGATCGCACTGCACAAACGCCGCCGCTGACAGTCGGAGCAGCACGACGCAGCACGACACGACGGGCCGGGTCAGGTTTCCCGGCCCGTCCTGCGTTTATCCAGTCCCATTGGCTGCACACGGCCACAACACGCCCTGTTCTCACTCGTAATCCGAACCATTTCGATCAACAACCGGTCACGCAACGGCACTTGATCGGGCCTGAATGGGTTACGGAAGCGACGTAATCGATGATTTGAGCAACTGGGTGTAGCAGCGCCTGCACGAAGCGTTATTCTCCTCAGACGCAAACCGGTACCCCTCCGTCGCTACGACGGGTGAAAGGTCCCGCACTGCACGTGATGGAAGCTCTGCCTCTGGGAGTCCCGTGTACCCACACGTCGGGGTTGACGCCTCGGGCCTGGCTACGCTGCGCGCAACGGTCCTAGACCTGTTGCGCGGCTTCGTCCCCACCGCGTACGCCGTCCCCGCCCTTGCCGTTGCCAACACCCCCGTCGGCCCGTGCTACGCGCTCGCCGACGGCAGCGCCGCCGTCGGCAGGCGCAGCCGCACGGCCGGCACCGCCACCACCCGCCGTCCGGCCGCGGACAGCGACAGCGCCCGCATGATGGACCTGGTCGAACGCGCCCAGGCCGGCGAGGCCGACGCCTTCGGCCGCCTCTACGACCAGTACAGCGACACCGTGTACCGGTACATCTACTACCGCGTCGGCGGCAAGGCCACCGCCGAGGACCTCACCAGTGAGACGTTCCTGCGCGCCCTGCGCCGTATCGGCACCTTCACCTGGCAAGGTCGTGACTTCGGCGCCTGGCTGGTCACCATCGCCCGCAACCTCGTGGCCGACCACTTCAAGTCCAGTCGCTTCCGCCTGGAGGTGACGACCGGCGAGATGCTCGACGCCAACGAGGTCGAGCGCTCCCCCGAGGACTCCGTCCTGGAGTCCCTCTCCAACGCCGCGCTTCTCGACGCCGTGCGCCGGCTCAACCCCCAGCAGCAGGAGTGCGTGACCCTCCGCTTCCTCCAGGGCCTCTCCGTCGCCGAGACCGCTCGGGTGATGGGCAAGAACGAGGGCGCCATCAAGACCCTTCAGTACCGAGCCGTACGTACCCTGGCCCGCCTTCTCCCGGACGACGCCCGCTGACGCTCAGTGATACCCAACTAGCAATCAGTGAAAGTGCGTTGACTTTCGGTTCCGATCATCCGTCGTCCGTAACCCAAGTGCCGACACGCTCGTTGTGCGGGATGCAGGCTCCCTGTGGTCACTCCCTGGCCGTCTTCGATCGCTGGATCGTGTGGATGTGGTCAGAGCGTGCAACCCTCAGGACCCCCTGGGGAGTCGACCGTCATGATGAGAGGAGGTGCCGCCAGTGATCGCGAACGTATCGGCACACCGGCGGGCGAACGCCTTCGCCCAGGCCCTGGAGGAGCAGTCGGACCGGGGCACGGCGGCCGAGCAGTCCGAGGGGCCGGAACCGGCCCCGGCTGCTGCGGAACAGTCCGAGCACGGCCGTCTGTTGGTCCTCACGGAGGGTCTCGGCGAGCTGCCAAGACCGGAGCTGGACCCTGAGGTCAAGGTCGTCCAGCGGGCTCAGCTGGTGGCCGCGTTCGAGGCCATGCTGCAGGAGGGCGCCGGTGGCGAGGCGGCGGATGCTTCGGTACCCCAGCAGCGCTCTCGCGGTGCCCACCGCGCGAGCACACTGGGCAAACTGCGGCCCCGGTCGCGGCTGACCAAGGGCCTGGCCGCGGGCGGGCTGAGTGTCGGCGTCGCGGCGGGCGCCTTCGGCGGAGTCGCCGCGGCCAGCTCGGACGCGCTGCCCGGAGACTCGCTCTACGGGCTCAAGCGAGGCATCGAGGACTTCAAGCTCAACTACATGTCCGAGGGGGACGACCAGCGCGGCGTGGCCTACCTCGACCAGGCGTCCACCCGGCTGAGCGAAGCCCGCCGACTGATGGAGCGCGGCCGCGGCGGCGCCCAGCTCGACCACGAGTCCCTCGGCGAGATCCGCCGCACCCTGGCGGGCATGACACACGACGCGTCCGAGGGCCATCGGCTGCTGCACGAGGCGTACGAGCGCGACCCCGAGTCCCTGGGCCCCATCCAGGCACTCTCCGCCTTCTCGCGTTCGCACCGCGACGCCTGGGGCGCCTTGCGCCAAAGGCTTCCGGTCCAGCTCGGGGACGTCAGCAACCAGCTGTCGTCCGTGTTCGACGCCATAGACGAAGAGGTCGCCCCCCTGCAGTCCCTGCTGCCGCAGTCCCCGGCCCAGGGCGGCGGCGACGGCAAGCGACACTCCTCGGGGACGGCGTCCAAGGGCACGTCCGGCTCCGGCAGGCGGTCGACGACGCCCAGCGCCGGCAGCGGCTCCTCAGAAGGCGGCCACTCCAGCAGCCCCAGCCAGTCGGCCGGGTCCACCGGAGAGGGCCTGCTCGGAGGCAGCACCGGAGGCCTGCTCGACCCGCCCAAGGACAGCGGCAGCGCCTCCCCGTCCGCAAGCAAGCCGCCCACCAGCGAACCGGACGTGACCATCCCACCGCTCCTCCCGGGCCTGCTCCCGGGCCTCGGCATCGACAGCGAGGACACCGGCCAGTAGTCAGGCATCCGGCCGGCAGGCAGGTACGGCGATGGGGGCGTCTCTCTCAGGAGGGACGCCCCCATCGCCATGCCCAGAACCCTGCGCCCCCCGGAGCCCTCCCGAGCCCCCTCAGAAGAACACCGACCTCCGCTGCACCAGCAACTTGTAGAGGGTGTGCTGGATCTGCTCCCGTACCTGGTCGGTCAGGTTGAACATCAGCATCGGGTCCTCGCCGGCCTCCGGCGGATAGCCGTCCGTCCGGATCGGCTCGCCGAACTGGATCGTCCACTTCGTCGGCAACGGGATCGCACCCAGCGGGCCCAGCCACGGGAACGTCGGCGTCAGCGGGAAGTACGGGAAGCCGAGCAGCCGCGCCAGCGTCTTCGCGTTGCCGATCATCGGGTAGATCTCCTCGGCCCCGACGATCGAGCACGGGATGATCGGCGTGCCGTGCCGCAGCGCCGTGGAGACGAAGCCGCCACGGCCGAAGCGCTGGAGCTTGTAGCGCTCGCTGAAGGGCTTGCCGATGCCCTTGAAGCCCTCCGGCATGACTCCGACCAGCTCGCCCTGCCCCAGCAGCCGATCGGCGTCCTCCGCACAGGCCAGGGTGTGGCCGAGCTTGCGGGCCAGTTCGTTGACCACGGGGAGCATGAACACCAGGTCCGCCGCCAGCAGCCGCAGATGGCGGCCCGCGGGGTGGTTGTCGTGGACGGCGACCTGCATCATCAGGCCGTCCAGCGGGAGAGTCCCGGAGTGGTTGGCGACGATCAGCGCGCCGCCGTCCGACGGGATGTTCTCGATGCCCTTCACCTCGACCCGGAAGTACTTCTCGTACACCGGGCGCAGCATCGACATCAGGACCTGGTCGGTCAACTCCTCGTCGTAGCCGAAGTCGTCGACCTCGTAGTCGCCGGTCAGGCGGCGGCGCAGGAAGGAGAGACCGCCGGCGATGCGCCGCTCCACACCACCGTCGTTCTGCGCCTGCCGCGGCGGCTGTTCCTCATGCGTCACGGGAACATCATGCTGCGCAGACGCCCTGCCTGGCAGGGGCTGGACCTCTCCGACCAGCGCGGGTTCCGTGGTCCTGCGTCGGCTCCCCACGCCCCGGCGCCGCGGCGGCCGCTGTACGGCACTCCCGCGGGACCGGTCGTCGTCGAACGGAATGACCTTGGCGTCCGCCATCGTTGATGCGCTCCTCAGTTGGCGCTCTGCGTCGGGGGGTGGCCGCTGCCCGGGACGGGCAGCGCGGCGATCCGGTCGACGGCCCCCGCGAGGGCCTCCGGCGGCAGGAGCCCGGGTCCGTGACTGCGCGCGAAGTCCGCGAAGGTCTCCGCCGTCGTGTACTTCGGCTTGAATCCGAGCGTCTCACGCATCTGGTCCGTCGCCACGACCCGGCCGTGGGTGAGCAGCCGGATCTGTTCGGGCGAGAAGTCCGTCATGCCCAGCGTGCGCACCAGGGACCCCGCCCAGGTGACCGCCGGCAGCAGCAGCGGCACCGTGGGACGGCCGAGCCGCCTGGAGCACTGGGAGAGCAACAGGACCCCGTCGCCGGCGATGTTGAAGGTGCCGCTGTTGAGCGTGCCCCGCGCCGGGTCGTGCGAGGCGATCCGCAGCACCTCGATCACGTCGTCCTCGTGCACGAACTGCAGCCGCGGGTCGTAGCCGAACACGGTCGGCAGGACCGGCAGCGAGAAGTAGGAGGCGAGCGGAGTGTCCGCCGTGGGCCCCAGGATGTTGGCGAACCGCAGCACGCACACGGCCACGTCGGGCCGCCGCCGCGCGAAGCCCCGTACATACCCCTCGACCTCGACCGTGTCCTTGGCGAAGCCGCCGCTGGGCAGGGACTTGGGCGGGGTCGTCTCGGTGAACACCGCGGGATCGCGGGGCGCGGAGCCGTACACGTTCGTACTGGACTTCACGACGAGCCGTTTGACGCTCTGCGACTTCTGGCAGGCGCCGAGCAGCTGCATCGTGCCGATGACGTTGGTCTCCTTGACCACGGTCCGGCTGCCGCTGCCGAGCCCCGTCGCGCTCACGTCCATGTGGACGACCGTGTCGGCGCCGGTCTCGGCGAGCACGCGCGCGATGGTGGGCTGCCGGATGTCGGCCAGGATGAAGTCTGCTCCGCCCAGATGGTGCTCGGGTGGCACCGCGTCCACGGCGATGACCCGGTCAACCTCCGGGTCACGCTGGATCCGTCGTACGAACCGGCCCCCGAGCCTGCGGGCCACTCCGGTCACGAGCACGACCTTGCCCAAGATCTGCGCCTTCCTTCCAGCCCATCCGGTACTCGTAGCCTGCCGTGTTCCCCGTGTGCGGCCAACCTAGCGGGTCGATGTTGCGCTGTGATGACCGCCCAATGCACGAAGTGACGGCATCCACAGACGTACGAACAGACCAGGCCATGTGAAACCTGTGCGTACGCACAGGGCTGTGCGCGGTCCCGTGCGCTTCTGGGGGCTTGTGTGAACACCAAACGCCTGTGGCCCCCCACCGGTTGCGGTGGGGGGCCACAGAACACGCTTCTGGAGCGTCGCCTACTTCTTGTTGCGACGCTGAACGCGCGTGCGCTTCAGCAGCTTGCGGTGCTTCTTCTTCGCCATCCGCTTGCGCCGCTTCTTGATAACAGAGCCCACGACAACCCTCGCTCACTTCTCATCACTCGGCGTTGGGCGCCATGGGCCCATACGACCTACAAGGGGCCAGCCTACCCGTCCGAGCGCTGAGGTCGTAATCGAGGGCGCCGGGGAGATCCAGAAGTGCCCTGAGGATCCCCCCGGGGCAGTCGTCAGGCGGTTTCCACCCCCACATAACTCTCGCGGAGGTACTCGTGAACCGCGTTCTCGGGGACGCGGAAGGACCGCCCCACCCTGATCGCGGGCAGATGACCGCTGTGCACCAACCGGTACACGGTCATCTTCGACACTCGCATCACCGAGGCGACCTCCGCCACGGTAAGGAACTGAACCTCGCTCAGAGGCCTCTGCTCAGCAGCCATGACACACCTGAACCTTCCGCACTCGACGCGCCACCGGCTTCCCCTTCCGGTGACTCTTCGTCGCTGCGTGCTCACTCCCCAATGTAGGGGCCAGTGATGCGAGTGGGGAAGAGGTGCACCCATCGGCGGCCTACTGTGACAGACACGCTCGATTGAGTACGTAGCGGGTAAGCGGCCGGTAGTAATCAGACCGCACAGCGTCATCAAGTGGAACGACGACGGACACGGACCCCTCGGCCTCCCCCACGAAGAGCGCGGGGTCGTCCGTATCGGCGAGACCAATGGCCTCGAACCCCAGCTGACCTGCCCCGCAGACCCAACCGTGGTCCCCGACGACCAGCTCGGGAAGCGGCCCTCCGGCCTCGGCCGCGGCCGCCAGAGCGGTACGAACCGGCAGCGGGGAGTGCGTGTGTACGCCGGTCGCACAACCGGGGCGAGCAGCGCCGGGTTCCCGCACGAGCGCGACTCCTTGTACGTAGTCAAGGTTGTACGTGCGTAGGCCGAACCGGGTCGTTATGTCGACACAGTGGCCATGCGCCGGTGTGAGGACGGCACATCCCGCCGCCGACAGCGCGTCCGCCAAGGCGGCGTAGAAACCGAGCAGGCGGTGCGGGTGGCCGGTGCCGAGGAGCACGGGGGCGCTGCGCTGGGCCGCTACGGCGAGACGGTCCGCGAAGGCCTCCAGAGCGATCAGAGTGCGCTCCGGATCGATCAGATCATGGCCTGAGACATGTCGAGGATCGGCCGAGACCCCGCACTTGTCCGCCATCAACTCGATCAGATCCCGCTGCGTCCACGTCCATTCGGGATCAAGTCCGAGCAGTACGCGCGGATCGCGGGCGGCGAAAAGACGATAGCTACGGAGGCTCTCCTCACGGGAGGTGGCCACCGGCCCGGCGAGACGGGCGGCCAGGAGATGGGCCCGCAGGGCTCCGGTGCTCAACACGTCTTCGAGGGTGGCGGACCGGGGCGGGGGCGGCCACACGAACAGGCAAACACCGCACAGTTGGCGTAACAACCCCCGTGACACCGGTGACAGAACAGCGACACGACGGCCCACAACCGTCGTCGGGGCTCCCTGGTCTCACCCTGTGTGGACGGCAACGACCGGCTGTCCCGAACGCATTGACCAGTCGTCACCAACAGGGGGAACACCATGAAGCCGACCCGCCGCAAGGCAGCCACCGCCGCAGCCCTCGCCGTCCTCGCCCTGGGCGGCACGCTCGCCGCGACCACGCCGGCCTCGGCCGCCACGCCCACCGCCTACAACGGCGCCTGCGGCAAGGGCTACGACGTCGTGCGGGCCACGCCGATCCACTCGTCCCAGTCCACCATCCCCGCCACCACGTTCGTGACCTTCAACCGCACCGCCGGCAAGGTGTGCGCGGTCACCGTGCGCACCAGCCCGGGCGCCCGCGTCTTCATGGAGGTCACCCTGGACACCTGGCCGTACAGCAGTGGCGAGGCCAAGGACTCGGGCTCCTACACCAGCTACGCGGGCCCGGTGTACAAGGACGCCCCGGACGACGGTCAGTGCCTGACCTGGAGCGGCTCGATCGACATCCACTACAACTCGGACAACGGCCTCTGCACCTGATCAGACGGCTGCCGGCGTGGTCGACCCCCCGGTCGGCTACGCCAGCAGCCCCCGCAGCGGAAACACCGCACGCCGCGTGGCCAGCACCGCCTGATCGAGCCGGTCCGCAGGGTCGTACCCCGCCTCCCAGCCCGCGTACGACACCGGCCACCGCCCATCCGTCATCCGCGCCGGCGCCAACTGCCGCGTCCGCGCGAACACTTCCTGCCGCCAGCCCTCGGGGATCATCGTCTCCGGCGCGATCTCCCGCCCCGCCGCGATCCCCACCAGATGCGTCCAGGACCGGGGCACGACCTCGACGACCGCGTATCCGCCGCCGCCGAGCGCGATCCACTTCCCGTCGGCGTACTCATGCGCGAGCTCATGGCAGGCGACCTGCACGGCCCGCTGGGCGTCCAGCGACACGGCCAGGTGCGCGAGCGGATCCTCGAAGTGCGTGTCGGCCCCGTGTTGCGTCACCAGCACCTGCGGCCGGAAATCGGCGATCAGTTCCGGTACGACGGCGTGGAAGGCCCGCAGCCATCCGGCATCCCCGGTCCCGGCGGGCAGCGCGAGGTTCACGGCCGAGCCCTCCGCCGAGTCGGCGCCCGTCTCCTCCGGCCACCCGGTCTGCGGAAACAGCGTCCGCGGATGCTCGTGCAGCGAGATCGTCAGAACGCGCGGATCCTCCCAGAAGGCCGCCTGCACCCCGTCCCCGTGATGCACGTCCACATCGACGTAGGCGACCCGCTCGGCCCCCAGCTCCAGCAGCCGTGCAATGGCGAGCGAGGCGTCGTTGTAGATGCAGAACCCGGACGCGCCCCCGGGCATCGCATGATGCAGGCCGCCCGCGAAGTTCACCGCGTGCAGCGCCTCTCCGCGCCACACCGCCTCGGCCGCGCCCACCGACTGCCCGGCGATCAGCGCGGACACCTCGTGCATCCCCGCAAAGGCGGGATCGTCGATCGTCCCGAGCCCGTACGCCCCGTCCGCCGCCTCCGGATCCACCGAAGCCGCCTTCACGGCCTCGACGTAGTCCTCCCGGTGGACGAGCCGCAGGGTCGACTCCCCGGCGGATTTCGCCGCCACCACGTCGATGTCCTTGTCGAGCCCGAAGGCATCGACGAGGTGCCTGGTCAGGGCGAGCCGGACCGGATCCATCGGATGGTCCGGACCGAAGTCATAGCCCGTTACTGCCTCGTCCCACATCAGCTGTGCGCGGCCGCTCATGCCCGCCACCGTATCGGTCCGGTTGAGGAGCGAACGAACGGGCGTAGAACAGGGTCACCAGCACCAACACCATCGGCACGACCATCGCCCCGCGATAGCTCCACGTGTCGCCCAGCGCCCCCACGAGCGGCGAGCCGACCAGGAAGCCGACGTAGTTGAAGATGTTCAGCCGCGCGACAGCGGCGTCGGACGCGTGCGGGAACAGCCGCCCGGCGGCCGCGAAGGTCTGCGGCACCAGCACGCACAGTCCGAGCCCCAGCAGCATGAACCCGAGCATCCCGACCCACGCGCCGGGCGCCACCGCCACCACGGCGAACCCGAGCGCCGCCACCACCGCCCCCAGCCGCACCACCGCCACGGCCCCGAACCGCCGTACCCCCAAGTCCCCCAGCGACCGCCCCACCAGCGTGGTCACCATGTAGACGTTGTACGGCACCGTCGACAGCTGCTCCGAACTCCCGAGCACGTCCTTCAGGTACTTGGCGCTCCAGTTGGAGACGGTCGAGTCCCCGATGTAGGCGAAAGTCATCACCAGACACAGCGGCAGCAGCAGCTTGAAGACGAGGGACTGGCCCCCGCCCGCCTCGACCGCCTGCTCGCCGGGACCGGCCTCCCCGCCGACGTACCACCGACTCCCGACCAGCGTGGCCGGCAACAGCACCGCGACGACCGGCAGATACGACACCCACAGCGCCAGATGCCAGTGCGCCCCCGCCCAGGCCAGCGAGGCACCCATGATCCCGCCGAGACTGAACACGGCATGGAAGCTGAGCATGATGCTGCGCCCGTACGCCCGCTGCAGGCTCACCCCGAGCATGTTCATCGAGGCGTCGAGCCCGCCCACGGCAAGCCCGAACGCGCCCAGCGCGATCCCCAGCTCGGCCAGGTTCTCCCCCGCCCCGACACCGAGGAGCGCCAGCAGCACGACAGGCTGCAGGCACCGCAGCAGCAGACTCGGCGGCAGTCGCTTCACCAACTGCTCGGCCGTCACGCTCCCGACGCCGGCCAGGACGGGCACGGCGGCCAGGAAGGCGGGCAGCAGCGCGTCGGAGACGCCGTACCGGTCCTGGATAGCCGGGATGCGGGTCACCAGCAGGGCAAAGGTGGCGCCCTGAGCGAAGAAGCTGAACGCCAAAGAGGCCCTACCGCGCCGCAGCACATCTGTCATGGCGGCGAGCGTAGGGCCCCGGGCTACCTGTGGGTAGATCCAGCCAAAGATGAATTTCTCTCAGCTTTGCCCGTGCGCTCAGGCGGCGACGGCGACTTCGGGCTCAGGCGCGTTCGCGGTCTTCGTCTCCTCGGCGAGCATCCGCTCCATGGGCCCGGCGCCGAACGCGCCGCCGACCACCATCCCGAGCGCGATCGCGACGACCAGGAAGACCCCACCGAGCCAGACCATGGTGTCCACGGGAATCGTGTACGCGCCCACGACCCGCGCGACGCACTCACCGAGCAGCGCCACACCCCAGATGACGGAGAAGACCCGCTCCTTGCGCCGGAAGTCCGCCGACCCGGCCGCGCCTCCGCCCGCCAGCCGCTGCCAGGCGGCCTCCTTCGCCGTATCCCCCTTCACCAGGAAGGGCTTGAGGCCCGCGGTCATCATCGGCTTGCCGAGCGCCACGGAGACCAGGATGCCGATCGCGACCGTGCTGCTGACCCCGCCATCCTTGGCGAGCATCAGCCGAGGGTCACCGGTGACGAAGCTGAGCAGCAGCCCGACGACGTTCACGACGAGAATGAGAAGCGCCAGCCCGTTGGTCGCCCGCTCCTTGACCACGCTCCACACCGTCCGCGCGGCCGGCACCACGCTGCTCCAGGCGAGCGCCGCGAACGTGCTCATCCCGAAGCCGTCCTTGAACAGGTAGTACGAACCGAGGGGTACCGCCACGTCCACGATCAGCGGGGTGAAGGGGTTCTTCTTGTTCGTCTTCGTCGTCATGCCCTCAGCTTGCCGTCCGGCACCCCGGCGCCAGTAGGAACGATCGTCCGGAGCTCGGCATGACAAATGTCAGACCAGCAGGTCAGCCAACTCACCCATGCTTGAAAAGAGTTGAGTCGCTCCTACGAGCTTCTCGGCAGGCGTCATGGCGGTGAAGCCGAAGACGTCCATGCCGGCCGCGACAGCCGCCTGCACCCCGAGCGGACTGTCCTCGACCACCACGCACCGCTCCGGCGCGACCCCCATCCGCTCGGCGGCGTAGAGGAACAGGTCCGGCGCCGGCTTCCCCCGCCCGACATCCTGCGAACTGAAGATCCGCCCGTCCTCGAACCACCGGTCAAGGCCGGTCGTCCGGTGCCCCACCCGGATCCGCTCATGGCTCCCGGAGGACGCGACACAGTACGGCACCCCGTCAGCGGCCAGCTTCTCCACGAACCCGACGGCCCCGTCGACCGGCTCCAACTCCCTCTCGAACGCGGCGAACACGCGCGCGTGAAAGACGTCGTCGAAGTCGTCCGGCAGCCTCTGCCCGGTCCGCTCCAGGACAAGGTCATGGATCCGGTGCATGGCAGAGCCCAGGTAGTCGCGAAGCGAGTCCTCGTAGGAGGTCGGGTGCCCGAGTTCGGTGAGACAGGCGGCCAGGAGCCGGTTGGAAATCGGCTCGCTGTCGACGAGCACTCCGTCATTGTCCAAGATCACGAGGTCATAGCGCATACCATGAGCCTAAACGCAGAAAACCCCCGTGCCGATGGCACGGGGGTTTTCTCAAAGATTGTTCGGCGGCGTCCTACTCTCCCACAGGGTCCCCCCTGCAGTACCATCGGCGCTGTAAGGCTTAGCTTCCGGGTTCGGAATGTAACCGGGCGTTTCCCTCACGCTATAACCACCGAAACACTATGAAACTGTTCAGCCGCCCCGTTGTCGTGGCCCGACAACGGGGCTGTTCGTGGTTTCAGAACCAACACAGTGGACGCGAGCAACTGAGGACAAGCCCTCGGCCTATTAGTACCGGTCACCTCCACCCATTACTGGGCTTCCAGATCCGGCCTATCAACCCAGTCGTCTACTGGGAGCCTTACCCCATCAAGTGGGTGGGAATACTCATCTCGAAGCAGGCTTCCCGCTTAGATGCTTTCAGCGGTTATCCCTCCCGAACGTAGCCAACCAGCCATGCCCTTGGCAGAACAACTGGCACACCAGAGGTTCGTCCGTCCCGGTCCTCTCGTACTAGGGACAGCCCTTCTCAATATTCCTGCGCGCGCAGCGGATAGGGACCGAACTGTCTCACGACGTTCTAAACCCAGCTCGCGTACCGCTTTAATGGGCGAACAGCCCAACCCTTGGGACCGACTCCAGCCCCAGGATGCGACGAGCCGACATCGAGGTGCCAAACCATCCCGTCGATATGGACTCTTGGGGAAGATCAGCCTGTTATCCCCGGGGTACCTTTTATCCGTTGAGCGACGGCGCTTCCACAAGCCACCGCCGGATCACTAGTCCCGACTTTCGTCCCTGCTCGACCCGTCGGTCTCACAGTCAAGCTCCCTTGTGCACTTACACTCAACACCTGATTGCCAACCAGGCTGAGGGAACCTTTGGGCGCCTCCGTTACTCTTTAGGAGGCAACCGCCCCAGTTAAACTACCCATCAGACACTGTCCCTGATCCGGATCACGGACCCAGGTTAGACATCCAGCACGACCAGACTGGTATTTCAACGACGACTCCCCCTGAACTGGCGTCCAGAGTTCACAGTCTCCCAGCTATCCTACACAAGCCGAACCGAACACCAATATCAAACTGTAGTAAAGGTCCCGGGGTCTTTCCGTCCTGCTGCGCGAAACGAGCATCTTTACTCGTAGTGCAATTTCACCGGGCCTATGGTTGAGACAGTCGAGAAGTCGTTACGCCATTCGTGCAGGTCGGAACTTACCCGACAAGGAATTTCGCTACCTTAGGATGGTTATAGTTACCACCGCCGTTTACTGGCGCTTAAGTTCTCAGCTTCGCACGCCCGAAAGCGCACTAACCGGTCCCCTTAACGTTCCAGCACCGGGCAGGCGTCAGTCCGTATACATCGCCTTACGGCTTCGCACGGACCTGTGTTTTTAGTAAACAGTCGCTTCTCGCTGGTCTCTGCGGCCACCCCCAGCTCATGGAGAAAATCCAATCACCGGTGATGGCCCCCCTTCTCCCGAAGTTACGGGGGCATTTTGCCGAGTTCCTTAACCATAGTTCACCCGAACGCCTCGGTATTCTCTACCTGACCACCTGAGTCGGTTTAGGGTACGGGCCGCCATGAAACTCGCTAGAGGCTTTTCTCGACAGCATAGGATCATCCACTTCACCACAATCGGCTCGGCATCAGGTCTCACCCACATGCCATCCGGATTTACCTGGATGACGGGCTACACCCTTACCCCGGGACAACCACCGCCCGGGCTGGACTACCTTCCTGCGTCACCCCATCACTCACCTACTACAAGTCTGGTCCGTCGGCTCCACCACTTTCCATTCCCCGAAGGGTCCGGAACGGCTTCACGGACTTAGCATCGCCTGATTCAATGTTTGACGCTTCACAGCGGGTACCGGAATATCAACCGGTTATCCATCGACTACGCCTGTCGGCCTCGCCTTAGGTCCCGACTTACCCTGGGCAGATCAGCTTGACCCAGGAACCCTTAGTCAATCGGCGCACACGTTTCTCACGTGTGTATCGCTACTCATGCCTGCATTCTCACTCGTGAACCGTCCACCACTGCCTTCCGGCGCGGCTTCACCCGGCACACGACGCTCCCCTACCCATCACAGCCTCCGTTGGGAGTATTGCTGCAATGACACGACTTCGGCGGTACGCTTGAGCCCCGCTACATTGTCGGCGCGGAATCACTAGACCAGTGAGCTATTACGCACTCTTTCAAGGGTGGCTGCTTCTAAGCCAACCTCCTGGTTGTCTGTGCGACTCCACATCCTTTCCCACTTAGCGTACGCTTAGGGGCCTTAGTCGATGCTCTGGGCTGTTTCCCTCTCGACCATGGAGCTTATCCCCCACAGTCTCACTGCCGCGCTCTCACTTACCGGCATTCGGAGTTTGGCTAAGGTCAGTAACCCGGTAGGGCCCATCGCCTATCCAGTGCTCTACCTCCGGCAAGAAACACACGACGCTGCACCTAAATGCATTTCGGGGAGAACCAGCTATCACGGAGTTTGATTGGCCTTTCACCCCTAACCACAGGTCATCCCCCAGGTTTTCAACCCTGGTGGGTTCGGTCCTCCACGAAGTCTTACCTCCGCTTCAACCTGCCCATGGCTAGATCACTCCGCTTCGGGTCTTGAGCGCGCTACTATACCGCCCTATTCGGACTCGCTTTCGCTACGGCTTCCCCACTCGGGTTAACCTCGCAACACACCGCAAACTCGCAGGCTCATTCTTCAAAAGGCACGCAGTCACGAGAATGTGCAAGCACATTCCGACGCTCCCACGGCTTGTAGGCACACGGTTTCAGGTACTATTTCACTCCGCTCCCGCGGTACTTTTCACCATTCCCTCACGGTACTATCCGCTATCGGTCACCAGGGAATATTTAGGCTTAGCGGGTGGTCCCGCCAGATTCACACGGGATTTCTCGGGCCCCGTGCTACTTGGGTGTCTCTCAAACGAGCCGCTGATGTTTCGACTACGGGGGTCTTACCCTCTACGCCGGACCTTTCGCATGTCCTTCGCCTACATCAACGGTTTCTGACTCGTCTCACGGCCGGCAGACCGTAAAAGAGAGATCCCACAACCCCGTATACGCAACCCCTGCCGGGTCTCACACGCATACGGTTTGGCCTCATCCGGTTTCGCTCGCCACTACTCCCGGAATCACGGTTGTTTTCTCTTCCTGCGGGTACTGAGATGTTTCACTTCCCCGCGTTCCCTCCACTTGCCCTATGTGTTCAGGCAAGGGTGACAGCCCATGACGACTGCCGGGTTTCCCCATTCGGACACCCCCGGATCAAAGCCTGGTTGACGACTCCCCGGGGCCTATCGTGGCCTCCCACGTCCTTCATCGGTTCCTGGTGCCAAGGCATCCACCGTGCGCCCTTAAAAACTTGGCCACAGATGCTCGCGTCCACTGTGCAGTTCTCAAACAACGACCAGCCACCCATCACCCCGAACCTAAGTCCGAGTGCACTGGGGCCGGCATCAGAAGGACGAGCAACGCTCGCACCCTCAGACACCCAACAGCGTGCCCGACCCGGCCCCCGCCCGGAGATCATGCTTTCCACACTCCGAAGAGCAGTACTCGCAGCCTCCGACCCGTGAACCGGACCGAATAATCAACGTTCCACCCATGAGCAACCAGCATCGGACGTTCGCCGATGAACTGGCCTCTGACCTCACCCCGGAGGGATCGGTAAGAAGTGCTCCTTAGAAAGGAGGTGATCCAGCCGCACCTTCCGGTACGGCTACCTTGTTACGACTTCGTCCCAATCGCCAGTCCCACCTTCGACAGCTCCCTCCCACAAGGGGTTGGGCCACCGGCTTCGGGTGTTACCGACTTTCGTGACGTGACGGGCGGTGTGTACAAGGCCCGGGAACGTATTCACCGCAGCAATGCTGATCTGCGATTACTAGCAACTCCGACTTCATGGGGTCGAGTTGCAGACCCCAATCCGAACTGAGACCGGCTTTTTGAGATTCGCTCCACCTCACGGTATCGCAGCTCATTGTACCGGCCATTGTAGCACGTGTGCAGCCCAAGACATAAGGGGCATGATGACTTGACGTCGTCCCCACCTTCCTCCGAGTTGACCCCGGCGGTCTCCTGTGAGTCCCCATCACCCCGAAGGGCATGCTGGCAACACAGGACAAGGGTTGCGCTCGTTGCGGGACTTAACCCAACATCTCACGACACGAGCTGACGACAGCCATGCACCACCTGTACACCGACCACAAGGGGGGCACCATCTCTGATGCTTTCCGGCGTATGTCAAGCCTTGGTAAGGTTCTTCGCGTTGCGTCGAATTAAGCCACATGCTCCGCTGCTTGTGCGGGCCCCCGTCAATTCCTTTGAGTTTTAGCCTTGCGGCCGTACTCCCCAGGCGGGGAACTTAATGCGTTAGCTGCGGCACCGACGACGTGGAATGTCGCCAACACCTAGTTCCCACCGTTTACGGCGTGGACTACCAGGGTATCTAATCCTGTTCGCTCCCCACGCTTTCGCTCCTCAGCGTCAGTAATGGCCCAGAGATCCGCCTTCGCCACCGGTGTTCCTCCTGATATCTGCGCATTTCACCGCTACACCAGGAATTCCGATCTCCCCTACCACACTCTAGCTAGCCCGTATCGAATGCAGACCCGGGGTTAAGCCCCGGGCTTTCACACCCGACGTGACAAGCCGCCTACGAGCTCTTTACGCCCAATAATTCCGGACAACGCTTGCGCCCTACGTATTACCGCGGCTGCTGGCACGTAGTTAGCCGGCGCTTCTTCTGCAGGTACCGTCACTTTCGCTTCTTCCCTGCTGAAAGAGGTTTACAACCCGAAGGCCGTCATCCCTCACGCGGCGTCGCTGCATCAGGCTTGCGCCCATTGTGCAATATTCCCCACTGCTGCCTCCCGTAGGAGTCTGGGCCGTGTCTCAGTCCCAGTGTGGCCGGTCGCCCTCTCAGGCCGGCTACCCGTCGTCGCCTTGGTGAGCCATTACCTCACCAACAAGCTGATAGGCCGCGGGCTCATCCTTCACCGCCGGAGCTTTCAACCACCACCCATGCGAGTGGCAGTGATATCCGGTATTAGACCCCGTTTCCAGGGCTTGTCCCAGAGTGAAGGGCAGATTGCCCACGTGTTACTCACCCGTTCGCCACTAATCCACCCCGAAGGGCTTCATCGTTCGACTTGCATGTGTTAAGCACGCCGCCAGCGTTCGTCCTGAGCCAGGATCAAACTCTCCGTGAATGTTGTCCCGTAATCGGGATGACACCACGAGAGCGGAACAGCCGGGCGGAATAAGCCCAGCCGTTCACAGCGTCCTCGCTGTGTTTTGCTTCAAAGGAACCTCGACCACCGGATGATTCCGGCAGACGGGGTATCAACATATCTGGCGTTGATTTTTGGCACGCTGTTGAGTTCTCAAGGAACGGACGCTTCCTTTGTACTCACCCTCTCGGGCTTTCCTCCGGGCGCTTCCCTTCGGTCTTGCGTTTCCGACTCTATCAGACCGTTTCCCGATCCGATTTCCTCGGTGCTTTCCAGGTTTCCGCTTTCGCGTTTCCCTTTCCGGCGGTTCCGACTCTATCAGATCCTTTCGGGCCTGACTCCCAGTCAGCGGGCTTGTCCTCGCGGCCGTTGGGCCGTTCCGACGAGTGAGACTTTAGCGGATTCCCGGCCCCCGAGCTAATCGGGGTCCGCGTCCTTTCGAACGTGGATTCCTCATTTCGCGAATACACACGCCAATGACGCGGCACCCAGACAGATTTCGACTGGTCGCCGAGTTGTGGTTGGTACTTGCGGAATGATTGTCCGGGGACCGACCGGAGTCGGCGCTCACGTCGAACAACTCGGAGAACACTACGTAGCGGAAGAGGGCGTGTCAACTTGACTCCGGACGGCACCCGGGAGGCGTACTCTCTGCGGCATGACTACGTGTACGTGCACCCAGCTGTGGTGGGCCGCCTGACGGCGGCCGCGCTCACGTATGCGTTCAACGGCCGCCGACTCGGCGGCCGTTCTCGTTTCTCCCTCCAGAGCTCCTGAGGGTCGGCCGGCCGGGGACGGCGGCCTCGACCAGGAGGTGGAGCAGGGATGGGACGGGTTTTCAGTGGAGTCAAGCCGACCGGGCATCTGACGCTGGGGAACTACCTGGGAGCCATGCGGCAGTGGGCCGCGGTGGACCAGCACCGAGCGGACGCGCTGTTCTGCGTCGTGGATCTGCACGCCCTGACCGTGGACCACGATCCGGCGCGGGTGCGCAGGCTCAGTCGGCAGTCGGCGACGCTGTTGCTTGCGGTGGGACTCGATCCGGCGTTGTGCACCGTGTACCTGCAGAGTCACGTCGACGAGCACGCGCGGCTGTCGTATCTGCTCGAGTGTGTGGCGACCGACGGCGAGATGCGGCGGATGATCCAGTACAAGGAGAAGGCCGCGCGCGAGCGTGAGCGGGGCGGGAGTGTGCGGCTCTCCCTGCTGACCTACCCGGTGCTGATGGCGGCGGACATCCTGGCGTACGGGGCTCACGAGGTACCGGTCGGGGACGACCAGGCGCAGCATGTGGAGCTGGCTCGGGACCTGGCGGTGCGGTTCAACCAGCGGTACGGGCATACGTTCGTGGTGCCTCGGGCCACGCTTCCCTCAGTGGCGGCACGGGTCATGAACCTGCAGGAGCCGGCTTCGAAGATGGGCAAGTCCGACGACTCCGGGCCGGGGATCGTCTATCTGCTCGACGAGCCGGACGTGGTGCGGAAGAAGGTCATGCGGGCCGTGACCGACAGTGGGCAGGACGTCGTCTACGACCGGGAGGAGCGGCCGGGGGTCGCGAATCTGCTGGAGATCCTGGCTGCCTGTACGGGTGGGAACCCGGAGGAGCTGAGCGGTGTATATGAGACGTACGGGTCCTTGAAGAAGGACACCGCGGAGGCCGTGGTCGAGCTCCTCAGGCCCGTACAGGAGAGGCACAGGGCGCTGTGCGCCGATCCGGGTTACGTGGAGGGGGTGCTGCGGGATGGTGCGGAGAGGGCGCGGGCGATGGCCCGGCCGACCGTCGATGCCGCTTATCGCGCGATCGGGTTGCTGCCGCCTGCTGCGGATACAGGTGCGGGTGCGGCCGGTGCCGATGCGGGCGATACGGGGGTCGCGCTGAACGCTGCACGGTAGGCGCGTGGGCTGGTGGCGAGACGCGATGCGATGCGAAGTGCTGGCGCATCGTGACCTCGCTGCCGAACCCTGCGCGGCGGGCCACCTCGGGCATCGGCAGGTCGGTGCGCTCAAGGAACCGGAGGGTGTCAATCCTTCTTGCCGGAGGCCAGTTCACGGCTGCGGTCGCGGGCGGCTTCGAGGGCAGCGATGAGGGCGGCTCGCACGCCGTGGTTCTCGAGTTCGCGGATGGCGTTGATGGTCGTGCCCGCGGGAGAGGTGACATTCTCGCGGAGCTTGACCGGGTGTTCGCCGCTGTCGCGGAGCATCGTCGCCGCGCCGATCGCGGACTGGACGATCAGGTCGTGGGCCTTGTCGCGGGGCAGGCCGAGCAGGATGCCGGCGTCCGTCATGGCTTCGACGAGGTAGAAGAAGTACGCCGGGCCCGAGCCGGAGAGTGCGGTGCAGGCGTCCTGCTGGGACTCGGGGACGCGGAGGGTCTTGCCGACTGCGCCGAAGATCTCCTCGGCGTGGGCGAGGTGGTCGGAGGTGGCGTGGGTGCCGGCGGAGATGACGGACATGGCCTCGTCCACGAGGGCGGGGGTGTTCGTCATGACGCGGACGACGGGGGTGCCGGCGGCCAGGCGCTCCTCGAAGAAGGAGGTGGGGATACCGGCGGCTCCGCTGATGATCAGGCGGTCGGCGGGGACGTGCGGGGCGAGGTCGTCCAGGAGGGTGCCCATGTCCTGCGGCTTGACCGTGAGGATCAGTGTGTCGGCGGTCTTGGCGGCTTCCGGGTTGGTGACCGGGGTGACTCCGTAGCGGGCGCGGAGTTCCTCGGCTCGCTCCGGGCGGCGGGCCGTGACCAGGAGGTCGGCGGGCGCCCAGCCTCCGCGGATCATTCCGCTGAGCAGGGCCTCGCCGATCTTGCCGGTGCCGAGGACTGCGACTTTCTGGGTCATGGCTGGGGTGCCCTCCGGGGGTGCGTCGTCCGGGGTCCATCCTCGCACCGCGGGCGGGAGGGCGGCTCCGGTGTCCGGTGGGCGGAACGTTGCCCTGCGGGTGGCCGTCGGGTTTTTCTCGCCCCGCCGCCCCTACCCGTCCCGTCCCCAGGGGCTCTGCCCTTTCGACCCCGCCAAGGGGCTCCGCCCTCTGGACCCCCGATCGGCCTTAACGGCCTCGTCCTCAAACGCCGGGCGGGCTGAGTCGTACGGATCGGCGTTCGAGACGTCACGCCGTCCTGCGCCTCAGGGTTGCCGCGCCCAGACCCAGCACCAGCAGCGCGCAGCCCGCCACGATCAGGACGTCGCGGACGAAGGTGGCTGTCATGTCGGTGTGTTTGAGGACCTCGTTCATCCCGTCGACGGCGTAGGACATGGGGAGGACGTCGGAGATGGCTTCGAGGGCAGGGTGCATGGAGGAGCGGGGGGTGAACAGGCCGCAGAGGAGGAGTTGGGGGAAGATCACGGCCGGCATGAACTGGACGGCCTGGAATTCGGAGGCCGCGAAGGCCGAGACGAAGAGGCCGAGGGCGGTGCCGAGGAGGGCGTCCAGCAGGGCGACCAGGAGCAGCAGCCAGGGGCTGCCGGTGACGTCCAGGCCGAGGAACCAGACCGCGAGGCCGGTGGCCAGGGCCGACTGGATGATCGCGAGGGTGCCGAAGGCGAGGGCGTAGCCCGCGATCAGGTCGCCTTTGCCCAGTGGCATGGCTAGGAGGCGTTCGAGGGTGCCGGAGGTGCGTTCGCGCAGGGTGGCGATGGACGTGACCAGGAACATCGTGATGAGGGGGAAGATGCCGAGGAGTGAGGCGCCGATGTTGTCGAAGGTGCGCGGGCTGCCGTCGAAGACGTAGCGCAGCAGGAACAGCATCACGCAGGGGATGAGGATCAGCATCGCGATGGTGCGTGGGTCGTGGCCGAGCTGGCGCAGGACCCGGGCCGCGGTGGCGGTGGTGCGGGAGGCGCTGAGGGCGCCGGTGGGGGCGGTCGCCGTCGTCGTGCCGGTCGTGGTCGTCGTCGTACTCATCGGGTGGTCTCCTTCTCGCGGGTGGCGGCGGTCGCCTCGTCGACCAGGTGCAGGAAGGCTGCCTCGACCGTTGCGGAGCCGGTGCGGGTGCGCAGGGCGTCGGGGGTGTCGTCGGCGAGGATCTCGCCGTCGCGCATCAGGAGGAGGCGGTGGCAGCGCTCGGCCTCGTCCATGACGTGGGAGGAGATGAGGAGGGTCGCGCCGCGGTCGGCGGCGAGGGAGTGGAAGAGGTTCCACAGGTCGCGGCGCAGGACCGGGTCCAGGCCGACGGTGGGTTCGTCGAGGACGAGGAGTTCCGGGGTGCCCAGGAGCGCCACGGCCAGGGAGACGCGGCTGCGCTGGCCGCCCGAGAGGTTGCCGCCGAGGGAGTCGGCGTGGCTGGTGAGGTCGACGTCGGTGAGGACGCGGTCGGTGTCCTGGCGGCGGTCGGCGGCGCTGCGGCCCGGGGCCAGGATCGCCGTGAAGTAGTCGAGGTTCTGGCGGACCGTCAGGTCGTCGTAGACGGAGGGGGCCTGGGTGACGTAGCCGATGCGGGTGCGGAGGGTGGGGTGGCCGGCCGGGCTGCCCAGGACCTCCAGGGTGCCGGTGACCTTGGCCTGGGTGCCGACGATCGAGCGCATGAGGGTTGATTTGCCGCAGCCCGAGGGGCCGAGGAGGCCGGTGATCTGGCCGCGCGGGACGGTGAAGTCGAGGCCGCGCAGGACGGTGCGGGGGCCGCGGACGACGGTGAGGTCCTCGGCCCGGACGGCGGGCGCGGGGGGATCCGCGGGCGGACTCGGCGAGTAATTCATCATGCGATGAATAATGCTCTCGCGTGGTGGTGTCGTCAAGCGGCATCACCAAGGGGCGTGTTCGGCGGCGCAGGCGCGTGGAGGTGTGATCGGAGGCGGAGGGTCCGGTTGGTGTGCGTCGGCGTTCACGGGCCGGAAACACGAACCGGATGCGGAACCAACTCCCGTTCCCGCAATGGATTTCACTTCGTCGAGCCCGGCGGTGGACCGGCTGCACCGCGGACCTCGGACGGACTACGACCGGGAGCTGATGGCGCAGGGCGCGGGGAACGCGGTGTGCGGGGCTCTCGGTGCGCTGCCCATGACGGCGGTGATCGTGTGGAGCGCGGCTGGGGGTGCCCCCTCTGGGGGAGTGCAGGCCGGGGCGCGGACCAAGGCCTCGCGGGTGCTGCACGGGGTGTGGCTGCTGCTGTTCACGGCCGTCGTGCCCGGGGTGCTCGGGCTGATTCCGGTGGCGGCACTGGCCGCGCTGCTGGTGCACGCCGGGTGCCGGCTCGTTCCGGTGCGGGAGGTGCGGGGGCTGTGGCGGGAGCATCGTGGGGAGGCCGTCGTGCTGGTGGTGACGGCCGGGGCGATCGTGGTGGGGAACCTGTTGGAGGGGGTGGTGGTCGGGCTGACGCCGGCCGTGGCGAAGACGGCGTGGGACACCAGTCATGTGCAGGTGGAGACCGAGGACCGGGGCGAGGCGGGGATCGTCGTACGGGTGCTGGGGCATGCGACGTTCCTGCGGCTGCCGAAGCTGCTGGACGCGTTGGAGGCGCTGCCGCACGACCGGGAGGTGCGGTTGGACCTGGGCGGTCTGCGGCATGTGGACCACGCGTGTGCGGCGGCCCTGGAGGGGTGGGCCGCCGCACGGGGTCATGAGTTGGTGGCCACGAGCAGTTCGACGACGTAGGTCTCCTCGACGGCCCCGTCCGGGAAGGCAGCGAGCAGGTGGCCGCGCTCCTCGGTGAGGAAGGCGGCGCTGCTCTCCTCTCCGTGGACCAGGAAGATCGAGTGGCTGCCGATGTTGGCGAGGTGGGTGTCGACGGGGACGCGGCGGCTCCAGCGCACCCGGCGGTCGGAGAACCGCAGGCGGCCGGTGGGGTCGGCGAGCGCGGAGCGGTCGCCGCTGCCGTTTCTGTCCACGGCCCTGTCGATGCCGAAGTGACGCCCGATCCGGACGGCCTGCTCGTCGATCCACGGGACGTCCGGGGCGCTCTTGTTCCACCACAGCGCGAGTGCTCCGCCCGGCCGCAGTACCCGCAGGGCCTCCGGCACCGAGCGGGCGGGCTCGGTCCAGTGCCAGGCCTGGGCGTAGGTCAGGAGGTCGGCGGAGGCGGAGGCGAGGGGGAGGTCGTTGCCGTTGCCCCTGACGATCGGGATTCCGGGGTGGGCACGGCGGAACTCGGCTGCCATGCCGTCGCCGGGCTCCACCGCGACGACGTCCGCACCGCGAGCGGCCAGGAGCGCGGTCGCGATGCCGGTCCCGGCGCCGACGTCCGCCACGCGCGCGCCCTTGAGCGGACGGCCGGCGAGGTCCTCGATCGCGTCGAAGAGGGCCGGTGGATAGGAGGGGCGGTTGGCGGCGTACTGGGCTGCGGCGGCGTTGAAGGAGTGGGCGCGGGTGGGCTGCGACGAGGCGGTCATGAGGCCATGGTGGCGCGGGGTGGGTGCAGGAGGCAGCGAGTTTTGGTGAGAAGGCGATGGCCCGGCGAGCGGGGGGCGGCCCAGGGGGTGTTGTTTGGATCAGGTCGGCCGTGAGGAGTGGTGCGTCCTTGCCGGCCCGAGCGGGGTTCGATGCGTGCATGGGCATCGCGAGAGCTTCGCGAGGGCGTCGTGAGCAGACGGGAGTGTGGTGGCAGGGCCTAGCGGCGGCGCTTCTTCGACGGGTTGCCCGTGCGGCGGGTGCTGCGCTTCTTGTGCTGGTCGAGGGCTGCCTCGTACTCCTCGCGATGGAGTTTCTCGCCGGGGGCCTCGGTGAGGGAGCGGAAGAAATAGGCGAGGAGGGAGCCTACGAAGCCGATGGCGAGCAGGCCGCGGAGGGAGGACTGGCGCTCGAGGTCGGGGCGCTTGGCGAAGGCGTCCCAGGTGTGACGGAAGGCGAGGGCACTGCAGATCGCGAACATCGCGACGACGAGGATGCTCACGAATGCACCGGTGTCCGCAAGTTGGAGGCCTTCGAAGGCGAAGCGCAGGACCAGGCAGGAGGCGGCGGCGGTCGCCAGGGAGCCGACGGCGACCGCGATGCGGCGGGCGGTGTAGCCGTTGTCGTGCCCCACCCAGGTGGTGCCGAAGAAGCGCAGGGGTTCTGGGCGGGGGCCTGGGGAGCCCACGGTGTCCTGGGTGCCGGTTTCGTCGCTCACAGGACGATTATGGCTCCCGGGTGGGCGCGGGCTCCCCTGGGATCAGGCGCAGCGGGAGGCTACGTAGCCGTCGCTGCCGGTGTTGACGTAGGCGTCCGCGACGAACTCGCCGTTGTCGACGTTGTCCCAGATGTTCGACGTGCCGTAGTAGCCGGACACCGTCGTACCCGGTGTCTGGCAGAAAATCGCGACCTTCGCGCCCACGGGCAGCTCGCGGACGATGCCGTACTGGGTGCCCGGACCGCTGCGCACGTTGAGTCGCGCGCCCGGTGCCACGTCGTAGTAGCGCAGTGAGGCCGCGTTCGCCGTGGCTGCCGAGCCGAGCACCATGAGGAGGGCTCCGGCGGCGCCGGCGAGCAGGACGGATCTGCGTCTTCGGGATGTCATCTGGATTCTCCGAGTGGTGAGAGTCAGTCAGCCGCAGCGGGAGGCGACGTAGCCGTCGCTGCCGGTGAGTACGTACGCGTCCGAGATGTATTCGCCGTTGCTGACGTTGTCCCAGATGTTCGAGGTGCCGTACGGGCCTGCCACATTCGTCCCCGGCGTCTGGCAGTAGATCGGCACACGAGAGCCCTCAGGCAGCACGCGGACGACCGTGTAGCCGGTGCCGGGGCCGCTGCGGACGTTGACACGGAAGCCCGGTGCGACCTGATACGTCTTCACGGTCGCCGCGGCGATCGCCTCGCCGGTTCCCGCCGCCTCTTCTGCGCGGTCAACAGACATGAAAAACCTCCCCCGTTGGACCCCATGAACGCCATGGGGCCCCGATGATTCCCATAAAACACGCCATGAAACACACGTACACAACTCGCACACGAAGGCTAGCAAGCCGCCTCCGTCTCGCACGAGTCATCGACTAGGCTCCGTGCGTCGCGCGCGCGGAAGAACAGCACGGGGGTGGTTCCATGGCGCCACAGCAGAACACGGGAGCGGGCGCGGAAGCGGAACATCCCGCATACGCCGGGCACTACCGTCTGGAGTCATGTCTCGGCTCGGGCGGCATGGGTGTCGTGCACCTGGCCCGGAGCACCTCGGGGATGAAGCTCGCGGTAAAGGTCGTACACGGCCAGTTCGCCAGGGATCCCGAGTTCAGGGGGCGTTTTCGGCAGGAAGTGGCCGCGGCGCGCAGAGTCAGCGGCGCCTTTACGGCGTCCGTCGTCGACGCCGACCCGGAAGCCGAACGGCCCTGGATGGCCACCCTGTTCATCCCCGGCCCGACCCTTTCCGATCATGTGAAGCGGAATGGGGCGATGCCTCCGGCGCAGCTGCGTCGGCTGATGGCGGGACTCGCCGAGGCACTGCGCGACATCCACCGCGTCGGCGTCGTGCACCGAGATCTGAAGCCGAGCAATGTGCTGCTCGCCGAGGACGGTCCGAAGGTCATCGACTTCGGCATTTCTCGGCCAAAGGACAGCGAACTGCGAACCGAGACGGGCAAGTTGATCGGCACTCCGCCGTTCATGGCGCCCGAGCAGTTCAGAAGACCCCGCGAAGTCGGCCCCGCCGCCGATGTGTTCGCGCTCGGGTCCGTGATGGTCCACGCGGCGACCGGGCGCGGTCCGTTCGACTCCGACAGCCCGTACGTCGTCGCCTACCAGGTCGTGCACGACGAGCCGGACCTGACCGGCGTACCGGAGAATCTCGCACCGCTCGTGCTGCGTTGCCTCGCCAAGGAGCCCGAGGACCGGCCCACACCGGACGAGTTGATGCACGAGTTGCGGTCTGTCGCGGCCTCGTACGACACGCAGGCGTTCATACCGGCACAGCGCACGGGGCAGGTGACGAGACCCGAGCCCGGCGGTGAGCCGGAGCGGCGGCCCGCCCCGAGCTCGCGCAGAAAGTGGATCCTGGCCGCCGTCACGCTCGGCGTCGTCGCGGTCGCCGCGCTCGCCTCGGTTCCGCTGCTGAACGGCGGCGGCCCCACGGCGGAAAGCAGCACCGCACGGAGCGGGTCTCCCGAGAGCAGGTTCAGCGGCTGGGAGGCGAAGCCTGTCTCCACCGACGCGGGTATGCCGCAGTGTTCGTCCGGAGCGGGACGGCTGGTGTGTGCCCAGCGCGGGGTCGTCTTCGCTCTCGATGCGTCCGACGGCAGCCTTCTGTGGCGGCACTCCGTCGCCGAGACGGTCAGGAACGGACCACCGGTCGTGTCGGGCGGTCTCGTCCAGCCGCTGACGGACCGACGCGAGCACCTGGCGGCACTCGATCCCGCCTCGGGCAGGGTGAGTTGGCAGCGGAGCCTGTCCGCGTACAGCGGGCTGCAGAGCGCCGGCGGCATGCTGCTGGTCACCGGCTCCGACGCGTCGGTCACGGGCGTGGACAGTTCCTCGGGCCGTACGAAATGGAAACGGGACTTCCCCGGTCGGCGTGATCCCTACTTCGCCTCGTTCCCCGGGGATCCCCTCGCCTACACCACGTACACCTCCGACGCGTCGAACACCCGGGTCACGGCCGTGGATCCGACCACGGGCGACGTGCGGTGGGACGCACGGCTGAAGGGCGACCTCACGCCCGTCGGCGCCGACGACGGGTCGGTCTACTTCCTGGCCGTCGACCGCGCCGAGGGCACCACGACAGCGGTCGTCCGCTACTCGCCGGCATCCCGGACCTCACACCGCATGGCGCTCCCGGTACCGCTCGTGGATGCCCGGGCCTCCGTGCGCGGGGGCGTCGTCCACCTCCTCGCCGCCGGCGGCTCGCTGGAGGCCGTCGACATGAACACCCGCAAGCTGCTCTGGCACGTCGAGACCTCCGTGAACCGGGGTTCCGAGCCGGTCGCCGACTCCCGCCACGTGTACGTCACGACCGCCGACGGGCGCCTGCTGGCCGTGGACGCACGCAAGGGGACCTTCGCCGGACAGACCCCGCCGCGCCTCGGCGGGAACTCGGGCCAGGTCGTGGGCTCCCTGCCGCAGCCCGTGATCATCGGCACCCGCGTCTACGCCACGGCCCCCGACGGCACCGTCTTCGCCGTGGACGCCCGCAAGCCCTCCGCCTGGTGACACAAGGGCGGGCCGCCCCCGAAGAGACGGCCCGCCCGGAAAATCCTCAGCCCAGCCGAACGCTCAGCCCAGCTGCAAGCTCAGCTCAGCCCAGCTTCGACACGTCCCGTACCGCGCCCTTGTCCGCGCTGGTGGCCATCGCCGCGTAGGCCCGCAGCGCCGCCGACACCTTGCGCTCGCGGTTCTTCGGGGCGTACACGCCGCCCAACGCCTGCTCGCGGCGGGCGAGTTCGGCGTCGTCGACCAGGAGGTCGATCGTGCGGTTCGGGATGTCGATGCGGATGCGGTCGCCGTCCTGGACCAGGGCGATGGTGCCGCCGGACGCCGCCTCGGGGGAGGCGTGGCCGATGGACAGGCCCGAGGTGCCGCCGGAGAAGCGGCCGTCCGTGATCAGTGCGCAGGTCTTGCCGAGGCCGCGGCCCTTGAGGAAAGACGTCGGGTAGAGCATCTCCTGCATGCCGGGGCCGCCCTTGGGGCCCTCGTAGCGGATGACCACCACGTCGCCGTCGGTCACCTGCTTGTTGAGGATCTTCTCGACGGCCTCCTCCTGCGACTCGCAGACGACCGCCGGGCCCTCGAAGGTCCAGATCGACTCGTCGACGCCGGCGGTCTTCACCACGCAGCCGTCGACCGCCAGGTTGCCCTTGAGGACCGCCAGGCCGCCGTCCTTCGAGTAGGCGTGCTCCGCGGAACGGATGCAGCCCTCGGCCGCGTCCTCGTCCAGCGCCGCCCAGCGCTCGGACTGCGAGAACGCCTCGGCGGAGCGGACACAGCCCGGGGCCGCGTGCCACAGTTCGAGCGCCTTCGGTGACGGGGAGCCGCCGCGCACGTCCCAGGTCTTCAGCCAGTCCGCCAGGGAGGGGCTGTGGACCGAGTGCACGTCCTCGTTCAGGAGGCCGGCCCGGTGCAGTTCGCCCAGCAGGGCCGGGATGCCGCCCGCGCGGTGCACGTCCTCCATGTAGTACGTGCGGTTCTTGGCGACGTTCGGGGCGACCTTCGCGAGGCACGGCACGCGGCGCGAGACCTCGTTGATCTCCTCCAGGCCGAAGGGGACGCCCGCCTCCTGGGCCGCCGCCAGCAGGTGCAGGATCGTGTTGGTGGAGCCGCCCATCGCGATGTCCAGGGCCATCGCGTTCTCGAAGGCCGCGATGGTGGCGACGTTACGCGGCAGGACCGTCTCGTCGTCCTGCTCGTAGTAGCGGCGGGTGACGTCCATGACCGTGCGGGCCGCGTCGACGTACAGCTGCTTACGGGCCGTGTGGGTGGCCAGGACCGAGCCGTTGCCGGGGAGCGAGAGGCCGATGGCCTCCGTGAGGCAGTTCATCGAGTTGGCGGTGAACATGCCGGAGCAGGAGCCGCAGGTCGGACAGGCGTTCTCCTCGATACGGAGGATGTCCTCGTCCGAGATTTTGTCGTTCACGGCGTCGGAGATCGCGTCGACCAGGTCGAGCGTACGGACCGTGCCGTCGACGAGCGTCGCGCGGCCGGACTCCATCGGGCCGCCGGAGACGAAGACCGTCGGGATGTTCAGGCGCAGGGCCGCGTTCAGCATGCCCGGGGTGATCTTGTCGCAGTTGGAGATGCAGATCAGGGCGTCGGCGCAGTGCGCCTCGACCATGTACTCCACGCTGTCGGCGATCAGGTCGCGGGAGGGGAGCGAGTAGAGCATCCCTCCATGTCCCATCGCGATGCCGTCGTCGACGGCGATCGTGTTGAACTCGCGCGGGATGCCGCCGGCCTCGACGATCGCCTCACTGACGATCCGGCCGACCGGCTGCAGGTGGGTGTGGCCCGGCACGAACTCCGTGAAGGAGTTGGCGACCGCGATGATCGGCTTGCGGCCGATGTCCGCGCCGGGTACACCGGAGGCGCGCATAAGGGCGCGGGCGCCCGCCATGTTGCGGCCGTGGGTGACTGTGCGGGACCTCAGCTCGGGCATCGTCGCTCGCTCCTTCGGAGAGTTCTGACTGAGTCGAGCGTACGCCCGTTGCTCCAAGGGATGGACACCGTGTCCGGAATGCGGGACGCGCGTCTCGTTCAGAGGTCACGGGCCGGCCTGAGACGGAGCGGAGGCCGACCGGCGACGGACCGGAGACGGACCGGAGGCCGGTCAGGGCCCGGTCAGATGCCTGTGCACCACCGGTGCCACCCGCGCGATGATCTGCTCGACGTCCGCCGACGCCAGCGGTTCCACCTTGATCACGTAGCGCAGCATCGCGCATCCCACGAGCTGCGCGGCCGCCAGCTCGGCCCGCAGCTCCGCGTCCGGCAGATCCAGCTGGGGGGCGATCCGGCGCAGCAGCTGGGAGGCGATCAGCCGGCGGAAGACGGCGGCCGCGGCCTCGTTGTTCACGGCGGAGCGCACGATCGCCAGCAGGGGCGTACGGGTGGTGGGGTTCTCCCAGATGCCGAAGATGAAGCGGGTGAGCCGCTCTCCGACGTCGGCCTGCGGGCCGTCGGCGAGTGCCTCCGGCGCGTTCAGCGCGGGCGCGAAGGCGACCTCGATCGCCGCCTCGAAGACCTGCTCCTTGGTGCCGAAGTAGTGGTGCACCAGCGCCGAGTCCACACCGGCCGCCTTCGCGATGCCCCGTACCGACGTCTTCTCGTATCCGCGTTCGGAGAACTCCTCGCGGGCGACGGTCAGGATGCGGTCGCGGGTGTCGGCGGACTCCGTACGCGTACGACGTCCCCGGCGCCGGGCGGTCGGGTCGGGCGCCTCGGTCACCGCCGGGTCACCTTCACCGCGGACGCCAGATGAAGGCGCGTGAAGGCCAGCGCCTCCGCCAGATCGGCCTCGCGTTCCGCGCCGGACATCGCGCGCCGGGTGTTCACCTCGATGACGACGTGCCCGTCGAAGCCGGTCAGGGCGAGACGCTCCAGCAGCTCGGCGCAGGGCTGGGTGCCGCGCCCGGGGACGAGGTGCTCGTCCTTGGCCGACCCCCTGCCGTCGGCCAGGTGGACGTGGCCGAGGCGGTCGCCCATGCGGTCGACCATGTGCATCGCGTCGGAGCGGGCCGTCGCGCTGTGACTGAGGTCGATCGTGAAGTGACGGTAGTCCTCCTTCGTCACGTCCCAGTCGGGGGCGTACGCGAGCATCTCGCGGTCGCGGTAGCGCCAGGGGTACATGTTCTCGACGGCGAACCGTACGTCCGTCTCGTTCGCCATGCGCCAGATGCCGCTCACGAAGTCGCGGGCGTACTGGCGCTGCCAGCGGAAAGGGGGGTGCACCACGACCGTGGTCGCCCCCAGCTTCTCCGCCGCCGCCCGTGCGCGCTGGAGCTTGACCCACGGGTCGGTGGACCACACGCGTTGCGTGATGAGCAGGCAGGGGGCGTGCACGGCCAGGATCGGGATCCGGTGGTAGTCACTGAGTCTGCGCAGTGCCTCTATGTCCTGGCTGACCGGGTCGGTCCACACCATGACCTCGACCCCGTCGTACCCGAGGCGCGCGGCGATCTCGAAGGCCGTCGCCGTGGACTCCGGGTACACCGAGGCCGTGGACAGCGCGACCTTCGCATCCGGGATGCGCACGACTGGCTCCGCCATGGGGGACAGGTTACGGGTTGGCGTTGGCTGCTGCGGGGCGCCTATTGGCCGTTGTGGGGTTCGCCACGGGCGGTGCGGGGATTTGTGGCTGCTCGCGCCCCGCGGCGCAGCCGCAAGTGTCACAGCCCCGCGCCCCCTTGGGGCGCCCTACGCCGAACCCATGTGATCGAGGCGGCGCAGGATTACGCCCTCTCGCAGGGCCCACGGGCAGATTTCCAGGCTCTCCACGCCGAACAGGTCCATGGCGCCCTCGGCCACCAGGGCGCCTGCGAGGAGCTGGCCCGCGCGGCCCTCCGAGACTCCGGGGAGTTCGGCCCGCTGGGCCACCGACATGCCTGCGAGCTGGGGGACCCAGGCCTCCAGCGACTCGCGCTTCAGGTCGCGCTGGACGTACAGGCCCTCCGTGGACCGTGCCGCTCCGGCGATGCGCGCCAGTTGCTTGAACGTCTTCGACGTGGCCACGACATGATCCGGGGCGCCGAAGCGGGTGAACTCGCCCACCGTGCGGGCGATCTGGGCGCGTACGTGCCGGCGCAGGGCCCTTATGGACTCGGGGTCGGGCGGATCGCCGGGGAGCCAGCCGTTGGTGAGGCGCCCGGCGCCGAGCGGCAGGGAGACAGCCGCGTCGGGCTCCTCGTCCATGCCGTAGGCGATCTCCAGGGAACCGCCGCCGATGTCGAGGACGAGCAGCTTGCCCACGGACCAGCCGAACCAGCGGCGGGCGGCGAGGAAGGTGAGCCGCGCCTCCTCGGCGCCGGTGAGGACCTGGAGCTCGACGCCGGTCTCGGCCTGCACGCGCGCGAGGACGTCGTCGGCGTTGCTGGCCTCGCGCACCGCGGAGGTCGCGAACGGCAGCACGTCCTCGACGCCCTTGTCCTCGGCGGCCTGCAGGCACTCGTGGACGACGGCGATGAGTTTGTCGACCCCGTCGGGGCCGATGGCTCCGGACTCGTCGAGGAGTTGGGCAAGGCGCAGCTCCGCCTTGTGCGAATGCGCGGGCAGGGGGCGCGCGCCCGGGTGCGCATCCACCACCAGCAGATGCACCGTGTTCGATCCCACGTCGAGGACACCGAGTCTCATGTACGGAACGCTACTGCCAGCTGAGCGCTCTTCCGTATTCGATGGAGCGTCGGGAGCCTTACGCTGGTCCTGTGCCAAAGACGAAAACGGCCAAGGCCGACAAGTCGGCAGGGTCTGCCGAGTCCGCCAAGGGCTCTTCGCAGGTGAAGCCGCCGAAGCAGGCGATGATGTCGAAAAAGGCCCGGAAAGCCGACGAGAAGGGCCTCGACTTCGCGCGCGCATGGGTGGAGTTTCCGGATCCGGCAGACGACGAACAGGTCTTCCGGTGCGATCTGACATGGCTGACCTCCCGGTGGAACTGCATCTTCGGCAGCGGCTGCCAGGGCATCCAGGCGGGCCGCGCGGACGACGGCTGCTGCACGCTGGGCGCGCACTTCTCCGACGAGGACGACGAGAAGCGCGTGGCAGGGCATGTGGCGAGGCTCACGCCGGAGATCTGGCAGCACCATGACGAGGGCGTGGAGCACGGCTGGGTCTCGGAGGACGAGGACGGCGACCGTCAGACCCGTCCCTTCCAGGGCTCGTGCATCTTCCAGAACCGGGCCGGATTCGCGGGCGGCGCGGGCTGCTCGCTGCACATCCTGGCCCTGAAGGAGGGCCGTGAGCCGCTGGAGACCAAGCCGGACGTGTGCTGGCAGCTGCCCGTGAGGCGGACGTACGACTGGATCGACCGGCCCGACGACACACGCGTGCTGCAGGTGTCGATCGGCGAGTACGACCGCCGGGGCTGGGGTCCGGGCGGCCACGACCTGCACTGGTGGTGCACGTCGGCGACCTCGGCGCACGGCGCGGGCGACCCGGTGTACGTGTCCTACCGGGCGGAGCTGACCGAGCTGATGGGCAAGGCGGGATACGACCGCCTCGTCGAGCTGTGCGAGGAGCGGCTGGCCTCCCAGCTGCCGCTGCTGGCGGCGCATCCGGCGGACCCGGTCGGCTAGGGCGGGTCGGGCGCACCGGGCCTGCCGCGGGAGAGGGCGCCTCTTGGTCGGCCTGGTCGGGATGTGGACCTGGATCGGGATCGGGTCCGCGACCGGAGAACTGCTGCGAGGGTGCCCCTCCGGAGGAGTGTTGGCCGGGCCCCCGCTTCGGAGGAGTGCGGGCCGGGCGCCCGCGGCGCCGGGTCGGTCCGGCGGGCAGTCGTCGGGGCCCGCGCTCATGACGTCCCGGGGCTCGGGTCCTCGCCGTCGCCGGGTGGTGGCGTCGAGCCGGTCGGGGCCGTCGGGGCGGAGGCCGTCGGCGTGGGGTCCGGGCCGGGCGAGGAAGGCGGGGCGCTCGGAGTGGGGTCCGAGGATGCCGAGGTGGTCGGGGTCGGGTGGGACGAGGGCGGTGGGTTCCCGGGGCCGCCCGGACCGGGGGCGGTAGGGCTGGGCGCGGTGCCGTAGCCCTCGATGGTCACGACGGCGCCGGCCGGTGCCACCGCCACCTGTGCACGCCAGGAGCCGGACGGCTCGCGCAGATGGTCGACGTACACCTTGATCGTCAACGATTCGCCGGACGCGAGCGTTCCCGACGACTGGCTCAGGTAGAGCCAGGAGGCTCCCGTGGACGCGGACCAGCGCACCGGTCCGGGTCCGGTGGCGGTGAGGGTGACGAGCGTGGTGTCGCCGTTGTTGCCGGCCGAGACGTCGAGGCGTCCGGTGCCTTTTCCCATGGCGCCGGCGACGCTGAGGACCTCCACGGAGACGTCCGGTTCGTTGCCCTTGCCGAAGCGGCCGCCGGGTGTGGTGCGGGCGTTGCCGGCGTTCTCGTAGCCGCCGCCCGCCGCCTCTCCGGCGAGGCTGTCGGGGCCGTGTGCCTCGCTGGCGGTGACGGAGCGGCCGTCGGTGCCCGCGTCGGCCGGTGAGCCCCGGTAGGCGGCCCACAGGGCGAGCACGGGGGCCGCCACCACGGTGGCGACGACCGTCGTCGTGACGGCACGCGCGCGTAGGCGGTCCCGGCGGGCGGCGCGGTCCTTGGGGTCCATCGGGAAGCCGCGCCGGTCGAAGCGGGGAACGGCGGTGCCACGCGCGCGTGGGTGGTGGCTGTGCGCCACGTGCAGGGCCGCGCCGGGTGCCTCCAGGACGGGCAGCTCGGCAGGGGTGACCATCGCCCCGGGCCAGCGGCCGGGGACCGCGCGCTCGGCGCTGCGGCGGCAGCACGGGCAGTCGTCGACGTGCCGGACGAGCTCCTTGCGCAGGGCCGAGCTGAGCACCAACTGGTTGTCGCCGGTGAGCCGGGCGACGCTCGGGCAGCCTCCGGTCTCGACGACGGCGAGGGCCGCGCGCGTGCGCTCCACCTCGCAGGCGGCGGAGGCGAGCAGTTCGCGGGCGGTGGCGGGGTCCAGGCCGAGCACGGCGGCGACCTCGTGGGCGGCGAGGTGGTGGCGCACGGCGAGTTCGAGCGCCTCGCGCTGTTCCGGAGTGGTGCCGGCGGCCTCCGGCCAGGCCAGCAGGGCGAGTTCGCTGCGGCGCTGTTCCTGGACCTCGTCGGCCACAGGTTCGGCGGAGCGTTTCCGCTCGGCGCCGCCCCGACCCGCCGCGTGGGTGCTCAGACGTTCCTGCTTGGCTTCGGCCAGCTTGCGCAGACAGGCCCAGCGGGCCAGCGCGTACAACCAGGCCCGGCGGTCCCCCGACGTCTCCGGGCCGCGACGCCGCTCGGCGAGAGCGAGAGCCTCGCCGAGGGCCGCGGTCGCCGCATCGTGGTCGCACAGCACGGACAGGCAGTAGGTGAACAGCCCGTCCAGATACGGCTCGTAGCGCGCGGGCGGCCGCTGCGCCAGCGTGCGCGCCGCTGCGCGGTCGCGCGCCTCCCGGCGCGCCCGGTGTGCGCCGGTGATGCGGGGCGAGGTCTCCGGACTGCTGGTCGTCATCCGTGGACCGTAGGCGGCGGAGACCAGGGGCTTCTTCCCCCTTGCGCACATTTACTCCGTACGGGTGAAACGATCCCTCAATAGGGGACAGGAACCTTTCGTTCCGTGGCTGGTTCGCGGTGTGACTGGCTGGTTTACGCCAGGCACCGCGGCTCACGCGCTCGGTAGGGCGCCCCTTTCGGACCCGCGTTGTCAGTGCCGCCGGTTACGGTTCTCGACATGGCTGCCCGTACCAAGACCACCAAGGACCGTCCGTCCTACCGCTGCAAGGAGTGCGGCTGGCAGACGGCCAAGTGGCTCGGCCGCTGCCCCGAGTGCCAGGCCTGGGGGACGATCGAGGAGTACGGCGCGCCCGCGGTCCGTACGACGACTCCGGGCCGAGTGACCACGTCCGCGGTGCCCATCGGCCAGGTCGACGGCCGGCAGGCCACCGCCCGCTCGACCGGCGTGCCCGAGCTGGACCGGGTGCTCGGCGGCGGGCTCGTGCCCGGCGCGGTGGTGCTGCTCGCGGGCGAGCCCGGCGTCGGCAAGTCGACGCTGCTGCTGGATGTCGCGGCCAAGTCGGCGAGCGACGAGCACCGCACGCTGTACGTCACGGGTGAGGAGTCGGCGAGCCAGGTGCGGATGCGCGCCGACCGCATCAAGGCCATCGACGACCATCTGTACCTGGCCGCCGAGACCGATCTGGCCGCCGTGCTCGGCCACTTGGACGCGGTGAAGCCGTCGCTTCTCATCCTCGACTCCGTGCAGACCGTCGCCTCCCCGGAGATCGACGGCGCCCCCGGCGGCATGGCGCAGGTCCGCGAGGTCGCCGGCGCGCTCATCCGCGTCTCCAAGGAGCGCGGCATGTCGACGCTCCTTGTGGGCCATGTCACCAAGGACGGCGCGATCGCGGGCCCGCGCCTTCTCGAACACCTCGTGGACGTCGTCCTGAGCTTCGAGGGAGACCGGCACGCGCGCCTGCGTCTCGTACGGGGCGTCAAGAACCGCTACGGCGCCACGGACGAGGTCGGCTGCTTCGAACTGCACGACGAGGGCATCACAGGCCTTGCCGACCCAAGCGGACTTTTCCTGACCAGGCGTGACGAACCGGTCCCCGGCACCTGTCTGACGGTCACCCTGGAGGGCCGCCGCCCCCTCGTCGCCGAGGTCCAGGCGCTCACCGTCGACTCACAGATCCCCTCCCCACGGCGTACGACGTCCGGTCTGGAGACCTCCCGCGTCTCGATGATGCTCGCGGTGCTGGAGCAGCGCGGCCGGATCAGCGCGCTCGGCAAGCGGGACATCTACTCCGCGACGGTCGGTGGAGTGAAGCTCTCCGAGCCCGCCGCCGACCTCGCCGTCGCCCTCGCGCTGGCGTCGGCCGCGAGCGACACCCCTCTGCCCAAGAACCTGGTCGCGATCGGTGAAGTCGGCCTCGCGGGCGAGGTGAGACGGGTCACGGGCGTCCAGCGCCGGCTCGCCGAAGCGCACCGTCTGGGCTTCACGCACGCGCTCGTTCCGGGCGACCCCGGCAAGATCCCTCCGGGCATGAAGGTCCTGGAAGTAGCCGACATAGGGGACGCTCTGAGGGTCCTTCCGCGCTCCCGTCGCCGAGAGGCCCCACAGGACCAGGAGGACCGCCGGTAGACTTTGCCCTGGTCTCGCCCATCCGTACGAACCAAGTGTGCGAAACGGGGGCGTCCCAGAACCTGCGACCGGAGGAGTGCAGTGGCAGCCAACGACCGGGCGGCAGCTCCCGGAAAATCCGGTGGGAGTTCCGGTGCCGATGGCCTGATGCGCGCCTCGCTGAGCGCCGTGGCTCCCGGTACCGGCCTGCGCGACGGCCTTGAGCGCGTACTCCGCGGCAACACCGGCGGACTCATCGTGCTCGGCTTCGACAAGACCGTCGAAACCATGTGCACGGGCGGTTTCGTGCTCGACGTCGAGTTCACGGCCACGCGCCTGCGCGAGCTGTGCAAGCTCGACGGCGGCATCGTGCTGTCCTCGGACCTGTCGAAGATCCTGCGGGCGGGCGTGCAGTTCCTGCCCGACGCGACGATCCCGACCGAGGAGACCGGCACCCGGCACCGCACGGCGGACCGCGTCTCGAAGCAGGTCGGCTTCCCGGTCGTCTCCGTCTCCCAGTCGATGCGCCTGATCGCCCTCTACGTCGACGGCCAGCGCCGCGTCCTGGAGGACTCCGCGGCGATCCTGTCCCGCGCCAACCAGGCCCTGGCGACCCTGGAGCGCTACAAGCTCCGCCTGGACGAGGTCGCGGGCACGCTGTCGGCGCTGGAGATCGAGGACCTGGTGACGGTCCGCGATGTGTCGGCGGTGGCCCAGCGTCTGGAGATGGTGCGCCGCATCGCGACCGAAATCGCCGAATACGTGGTCGAACTGGGCACCGACGGGCGTCTGCTGGCCCTGCAGCTCGACGAGTTGATCGCGGGCGTGGAGCCCGAGCGCGAGCTGGTGGTCCGGGACTACGTCCCCGAGCCCACGGCCAAGCGCTCGCGCACGGTCGACGAGGCGCTCTACGAACTCAATGCCCTCGCCCACGCCGAGCTTCTCGAACTGCCCACGGTGGCAAGGGCGTTGGGATACACCGGGGCTCCGGAAACCCTGGACTCGGCGGTCTCGCCGCGCGGCTTCCGCCTGCTGGCCAAGGTGCCGCGTCTCCCGGGCGCCATCATCGACCGTCTTGTGGAGCACTTCGGCGGACTGCAGAAGCTGCTCGCCGCGAGCGTCGACGACCTGCAGACCGTCGACGGCGTCGGCGAGGCACGGGCCCGGAGCGTTCGGGAAGGTCTGTCGCGGCTGGCCGAGTCCTCCATTCTGGAGCGGTACGTCTGAGTTCCTGCCCCGGTGCCCCAACGCCTGGGCACTTCCCCCCGGTTGACCCAAATACCGTTGCGTGGAGTGATCATGCGAGGTAGCGTGACGCCGACCGTTTCGTTCGATTTTCAATTCGAACTCGGAGGGGGAACTCCATGAAGAAACGCCTGATAGGAATGTTCGCCGCGGCGGCGGTTCTCGCCCCAGCGTTGGCCCTTGCGGGCTCAGGGCAGGCATTCGCCGCCGGCAACCCGGTCACCTGGAAGAACAACTGGACCGACGGTTACCTGGCGTACAACAACTCCCGCGTCCGTCTGGTTTCCGGCACTGGCTACTCCACAGGCTGGACCGAGTACAGGCAGTCCGACGGCACCTACTTGTTGAAGTTCACTGGCAACGGGAAGTGCCTCGACAGCAACAGCGACGGTGACGTGTACCTTCTCGCCTGCAACGGTGGCGACTACCAGAAGTGGTACGAGATCCACGAGTCCACCGGCTGGGTCCTCAAGGACAAGGCCACCGGGCTCGTCCTCGACACGGGGGGCACCGGAGTGGTCTACACCGACAGGCGAGGCGCCTCCACGAACTCGGCCCAGCACTGGAGCTGAACCTCAGTTCACACCACAGTGAAGAGACACCCCCGGCCTCGTCGAGACCGGGGGTGTCCCCTTTCCCGACCGTCCCGGACGGCCCGCAGAGTCCCTGCTCAGTCGGCCGACAGCACAAAAGACGCCTGCACCTTCCCGAACCCGGGCGCCGCCGCCTCCACCAGATACGTGCCGGCCCCGGCAGACCCCGCCGCAGGCGTCGCGCACTCGGGAGCGCTCGGCTTCCGGTCCCACTTCACCGAGTAGGTGATACTGCTGCGGTTGGACACCCGGAACACCAGGTTCCCGGAGCCCTGGGGGCAGTCCGCGGAGGACCAGTAGTTGCTGTGGCTGCCCGCCTGGGTGATCGTCAACACCGCGCTCTTCGGCCCGAGATCGATCTTGCAGTCGAAGCCCGAGGTGTTCGCGGCGGTCAGCAGCAGCATGGGCGTCTGACCGGGCGAGTACGTGTTGCGAAGGCTGCGCACGGACAATTTCACGGAGCTCGTCGTGCAGTTGGGGATCGAGGAACTCGCCGGAATCGCGTCGCCCCGGCCGACCCCGATGCCGGAACCGGCACCGCCCGCACCGCCGCCGGCCGCCCCTTCGGAGCCCCCGGTCCCGGAGTCCGAGCCGGATCCTGACCCCGAACTGCCCCCGGAATCCGACCCGCTGGAGTCCCCGCCGCCCGACTCGTCACGACCGCCCGGCGCTTGGCTGATCGCGGGACCCGAACTCGACGGCCCCGCAGTGATCGTGGGCGCGGGAGTGTTGCCGTTCGCCCCGTCGTCCTTCTTGGCGCCGCCACCGCCCGACAGGACGATCCACGTGGTCAGCAGCGCCAACAGGGCGACCACAGACACGAGTACGGCCCTCCGGCGCCAGTAGATGGTGGAGGGAAGCGGCCCGACAGGATTGCGCATAGATCCCACGGCGCAAACTGTACGAGAGATCGGCGCGTGCACTTGCCCCACCCGCCGCCAGTGCGACAACTTTTCCGGATCATCATCCCGGTTCGCGGGGCGTGCCGGCCCGCACGACGCACCGCACGCTCGACGACCGCCCAACCGCCCGGCGCCATGGCAGGATCGGTAGCCCATGACTGCGCCAACGAAGCCCCCGCACGGCAGCCCCGCCGACGACGCTGCCGACGCCCTCGCGGGCTCCCCTCTCGGCGAGGACCTGCACTCCCCCGTCATCGACTGGTTCGACGAACACGCCCGTGACCTTCCGTGGCGGCTCCCGGAAGCCGGCCCCTGGGGCGTGATGGTCAGCGAGTTCATGCTGCAGCAGACACCGGTGAGCCGCGTGCTGCCCGTGTACGAGCAGTGGCTTGCCCGCTGGCCGCGCCCCGCCGACCTGGCCGAGGAGGCCCCCGGCGAGGCGGTCCGCGCCTGGGGCCGGCTCGGCTACCCGCGCCGCGCCCTCAGACTGCACGGCGCCGCCGTGGCCATAACGGAGCGGCACGGCGGGGACGTACCCACCGACCACGCCCAGCTCCTCGCACTGCCCGGTATCGGCGAGTACACGGCCGCGGCGGTCGCCTCGTTCGCGTACGGGCAGCGGCACGCGGTGCTCGACACGAACGTCCGCCGGGTCTTCGCGCGCGCCGTCACCGGCGTCCAGTACCCGCCGAACGCCACCACCGCCGCCGAACGCAAGCTCGCCCGCGCCCTGTTGCCCGAGGACGAGCCGACCGCCGCACTCTGGGCCGCCGCCTCCATGGAACTCGGCGCGCTGGTCTGCACCGCCAAGAACGAGACGTGCCGGCGCTGTCCCATCGCCGCGCAGTGCGCGTGGCGGCTGGCGGGCAAGCCCGAGCACACGGGGCCGCCGCGGCGCGGGCAGACGTACGCGGGGACGGACCGGCAGGTGCGCGGCAAGCTGCTCGCCGTACTGCGCGAGGCCCACGCACCCGTGCCGCACACGGCCCTGGACCGGGTGTGGCACGAACCGGTGCAGCGCGCGCGGGCGCTCGACGGGCTCGTCTCGGACGGACTCGTGGAGCCACTTCCCGGTGGTTTGTATCGGCTGCCGTTGACGTAACCGCTCGTAACATCACGCCGCATCACACTCCATCACCCTGCCAAATCACCCCATAGCCACATGATTAGGCGCACCTGTTTACCCCGTTCCTGCGTCCGTTACACAACCGACGGACAGCTGATTGCTAGCCGAGCGCTGCTTCGGACAGCGCCGTGACAACACCTCCGTAGCTTCATTTGCGTGCCCGGCAGAAGCGGGCTGTTACGGAACAGACCGACGGCGATCAAGCCGGCCGGGAACGGGGATCGGGAGGCGGTTCGAGATGGCGCAGGGCGAGGTGCTCGAGTTCGAGGAGTATGTCCGCACGCGACAGGACGCGCTGCTGCGCAGCGCCCGCCGGCTGGTCCCGGACCCGGTGGACGCCCAGGACCTGCTCCAGACGGCGCTCGTGCGGACCTACGGCCGCTGGGAGGGCATCGCCGACAAGCGCCTGGCGGACGCCTACCTGCGCCGCGTGATGATCAACACGCGGACCGAGTGGTGGCGGGCCCGGAAACTGGAGGAGGTCCCGACCGAGCAGCTGCCGGACGCCTCGGTCGACGACAACACCGAGCAGCACGCGGACCGGGCGCTGCTCATGGACATCATGAAAGTTCTCGCACCGAAGCAGCGCAGTGTGGTTGTCCTGCGACACTGGGAGCAGATGTCAACGGAGGAGACGGCCGCCGCACTCGGCATGTCGGCCGGAACGGTCAAGAGCACGCTGCACCGGGCGCTCGCCCGGCTCCGCGAGGAGCTGGAGAGCCGCGATCTGGACGCACGCGCGCTGGAGCGTGGGGAGCGGGAGCGTTGCGCGGCCTGACCGGGGCCGGGCCCGAACGGGCCCGAGGCAGTTCACAGGCGGTGATCACGGTGGGGGCCGTGTTCGCCGCCGTCGCCCTTGTCACCACCGCGTGCGGCACGGGGGGCACCGGGGCCCGGGACGAGGGCCCGGCGCACGCGACCGCGGTCGCGGAAGCCGTCGCCTCCCCCTCACCGAGCCCGTCCGGCGGCTACCGGCGGGTGGACGCGGTCTCGCTGGTCAAGGAGGACCCGAAGGTCTCCGCCACGGTGAAGCGGGAGCTGAAGCCGTGCAACGCCGACCACTACCCGGTCGAGGTCTCCTACGGCTATCTGACCGGCGGCTCCGTCAACGACGTCCTCGTCAACATCTCAAGCTGCGGTGACTTCGTGGGCATCGCCACGTACGTGTACCGGGACGTCAAGGGCACGTACGAGAATGTGTTCAAGGCGGAGGAGTCGCCGGTCTACGCCGAGATCGACGGCACCGACCTGACCGTGGCCAAGCAGGTGTACGACACGGACGACCCGGTGTCGAACCCGTCCCGAGAGACCGTGACCACGTACAGATGGAAAGCGGGCCGGTTCGCCCAGCACAGCACCCACGAAACCGACTACAGCGAACTCGACTCCGGCGACGACGACACGCCCACGCCCGCGCCGGACCACTGACCCCCCCCCAACGCACGCACACACACGCACGCACACCACGAGGACAGAGAGCAACGGGATGGCAGAGCAGACCCACGTCCTGTTCGTCGAGGACGACGATGTCATCCGTGAGGCCACCCAGCTCGCCCTGGAGCGGGACGGCTTCGCGGTCACCGCCATGCCCGACGGCCTGTCGGGGCTGGAGGCGTTCCGGGCCGACCGCCCCGACATCGCCCTGCTGGACGTGATGGTCCCCGGTCTGGACGGCGTCAGCCTGTGCCGTCGGATCCGGGACGAGTCCACCGTTCCGGTGATCATGCTGTCGGCGCGCGCCGACTCCATCGACGTCGTCCTCGGCCTGGAGGCGGGCGCCGACGACTACGTGACCAAGCCGTTCGACGGGGCCGTGCTGGTCGCGCGGATCCGGGCCGTACTGCGCCGCTTCGGACACGCGGGCGGCAGCGACCGGACCGAGATCGCGGAGGACCCGCTGACCGGTGCCGTGCTCACCTTCGGGGACCTGGAGGTCGACACCGAGGGCATGGAGGTGCGCCGGGCCGGGCAGCCGGTCGCGCTCACCCCGACCGAGATGCGCCTGCTGCTGGAGTTCTCCTCCGCGCCGGGCACCGTGCTCTCCCGCGACAAGCTGCTGGAGCGTGTCTGGGACTACGGCTGGGGCGGGGACACCCGGGTCGTCGACGTGCATGTGCAGCGGCTGCGGCAGAAGATCGGCCAGGACCGGATCGAGACGGTCCGCGGCTTCGGCTACAAGCTGAAGGCCTGAGCGGGGCCATGCGGCGGATCCTTCGCTCCCCGGTCCGGCGCATGGAGCGCGCGGGCCTGCGCACCGGGCTCAGATGGAAGCTCAGCGCGGCGATCGCGCTGGTGGCCGGCCTGGTGGCGATCACTCTGAGCCTCGTGGTGCACAACGCGGCCCGGGTCTCGATGCTCGACAACGCGCGCGACCTGGCCAATGAGCGCGTCCAGATCGCGCAGCGCAACTACGACCTGAACCGGCGGCCGAACTTCCCCAACATCAAGATCGACGACCCCGACCTGCCGGACGCGATGCGCGACAAGGTCCTGGATGGCCGCAAGGCCAGCGACGTCACCGACCACGGCGGGGTGCCGGACATCTGGGCGGCCGTGCCGACCAAGGACGGACGGGTGCTGTCCCTGCACAGCCGTGTGCCGGACCGGTCCACGAATGTGATGAAGGACCTCGACCAGGCGCTCGTCATCGGCTCCCTGGCGGTCGTGTTCTGCGGCAGCGCGCTCGGCGTCATGATCGGCGGGCAGCTGTCCCGGCGGCTGCGCAAGGCGGCGGCCGCCGCGAACCAGGTCGCCAAGGGCGAGACCGACGTCCGGGTACGGGAGGCCATCGGCGGGGTCGTACGGGACGAGACCGACGATCTCGCGCGCGCGGTGGACGCCATGGCGGACGCGCTGCGGCAGCGGCTGGACGCCGAGCGGCGGGTCACCGCGGACATCGCGCACGAGCTGCGCACCCCGGTCACGGGCCTGCTGACGGCCGCCGAACTGCTCCCGCCCGGCCGCCCCACGGAGCTGGTCCTGGACCGCGCGAAGGCCATGCGCACCCTCGTCGAGGACGTGCTGGAGGTGGCCCGCCTCGACAGCGCCTCCGAGCGGGCCGAGCTGCAGGACATCGTGCTCGGCGAGTTCGTGACCCGGCGGGTGGCGGCCAAGGACCCGGCCGTCGAAGTGCGGGTGGTGCACGAGTCGATGCTCACGACCGACCCGCGCCGCCTGGAGCGCGTGCTGTTCAACCTGCTCGCCAACGCCGCTCGGCACGGCAAGCCGCCGATCCAGGTCACCGTCGAGGGCCGGGTCATCCGGGTCCGCGACCACGGCCCCGGCTTCCCCTCCGACCTCCTGGCCGACGGTCCGAGCCGCTTCCGCACGGGCAGCGCCGACCGCGCGGGCCACGGCCACGGCCTCGGCCTGACGATCGCTGCCGGCCAGGCCCGCGTGCTGGGCGCCCGGCTGACCTTCCGCAACGTACGCCCGGCGGGCGCACCGGATCACGTACCGGCGGAGGGCGCCGTGGCGGTGCTGTGGCTGCCGGAGCATGCGCCGACGAACACGGGCACCTACCCGATGCTGCCGTAGGGCCCTTCACAGGCTCTCAGGTGGTGGCGACCAGCAGTTCCTCCCCTCTCGACGGCCGCAGCCCGTCCGTCCGGCCCGCGAAGTACCGCTGTTCGAGATCCGCCGCCGAGATGTGCCGGACCTCCCGGAAGCCGGTCTCGCGGGCCAGGGCGAGGATCTGCGGCGGCCGGTAGAAGCTGAGGAAGGGGGTCCCGGCGGCGCGGGCGCCCTTCATGGCAATCCTGAGCTGTGGCTGCTCCTCCGGTTCGACGTCCTCGATCGGCCGGAGGAAGGTCGTGACCAGCGTCGAGCCGGGGGTGAGGCCCGCGACGAGCCGGAAGGTGGCCTCGATCGCCTCCGGGGTCAGATACATCGTGACGCCGGCGGAGGCCACCACGGCGGGCCGACCGGTGTCGAACCCGGCCCCGACCAGCTGCCCCCACCAGTCCCCCTCGAAGTCGACCGGCACGAGCCGCAGCCACTCGGGCACTCCGAGGCCGAGGTCCGAAAGACGCCGCCGCTTCCAAGCCTGCGGCCCGGGCCGGTCGACCTCGAACACCCGAAGCCCCCGGGTGCCGGCCTCCGGCCGCCGCTGCGCGAACGTATCGAGCCCCGCACCGAGGACGACATACTGATCCACGCCCTCCTCCGCCCGCTCCACGACCAGGTCCTCGACGAACCGGGCCCGGGCCACGATGGACGCCCTGGTGCGGCGTGTGGCGTGCACGTCCATGTCGGGCCGGTCGCGCCACCCGTCACCCGGATCCACGAGCCGCAGCCCGATCTCGTCCTCCATGACGTACGGCGGTGGATCGGCCCGCAGATGCAGGGCCCGCCACAGGGCCACGCGGACGGCTGTGTGCTCGGCGGCGACGGTGGTCACCCGAAGTCCTTCGTGAAGTCGAGCTCCTCGCTGCGCTCGGTCAGTGAGTACCAGTTGCCGTTGTCGTCACGGAAGATCGCCTCGATGCCGTACGGCCGCTCCTGCGGATCCTGCAGGAACTCCACGCCGCGCGCCTTGAAGGTCTCGTAGTCCCCGCGGCAGTCGTCCGTGCGGAACGCCCCCGCGCCCAGCACCCCCTTGCTGACCAGCCTCCTCAGCGCCTCGGCGGACTCCGGGTCGAGGCCCGGGCCGTCCAGGCTCATCAGGGCCAGCTCGACCCCCGGCTGGTCCTTGGCGCCGACGGTGATCCACTTCATGTCTCCCATGGAGACGTCGTCCCGCAGCTCGAAGCCCAGCTTCTCGGTGAAGAAGGCCTTGGTGCGCTGCTGGTCGAAGGTCCATACGGTGCTGATGCCCAGGCCCAAGATCATGGCTCTGCTCTTTCCGGCTCGGTTCCGGTGTTCTGTCCGTCACCGTAGGCAGGGCGGGGGTCAGGACGCTTCTTCAGAGTTGCGCTCCTGAATCGCCGCCCGGCGCGGGAAGCCGCCGGCCCACAGCATCGCGTAGCAGCCCGGTATCAGCGCGGCCCCGCGGCCGACGTGCTTGGTCCGGTACTCGCTCGGCGTCAGCCCGGTGCGGGCCTTGAAGCGGGCCGAGAACGTGCCGAGGCTGCTGAAGCCGACCAGATGGCAGATCTCGGTGACGCTCAGATCGGCGCTGCGGAGCATCTCCTCGGCCCGCTCGATGCGGCGGTGCGTCAGATAGTGGCCGGGCGTCTCGTCGTACGCCGCCTTGAAGGCCCGTAGGAAGTGGTAGCGCGAGTACCCGGCGTGCGCGGCCACCGCGCCAAGGTCCAGCTCAGGATCGGCCCAGTCGCGGTCCATGGCGTCCTTGGCCAGCCGCAACTGCCGCATCTTGTCCATGAGCCCGATGGTCGCACGGGGCACTGACAACGCCCCCCGAGCCGTGTCGGGCATGACGAAGGCCCCCGGGGCGGACACCTGCCGGGGGCCTTCGGCTCACTGTGCGATCAGACGGCCTCGACGACCGACGGCTGCACTGCCGCACCGTCCGTCGGACCCTCCTCCGGCTTCGGTCCCGTCCCGCGCAGCGCGACCTCCTTCACGAAGACCGCCGCCACCAGCGCGACCACCGCGACGATCGCGCCGAGCAGGAAGGCCGAGTGGGTGCCCGCGGACACCGCGTGCTGGTACGCCTCGCGCACCGCCGTCGGCATCTTCTCCAGGCTCTTCGCGTCCAGCGACGCCGACTTCTCGGTGATCTTCGCGCCCAGTGCCCCGGCCCGCTCGGTCATGACGTCCTGGACGCGGTTGTTGAACAGGGCTCCCATGATCGCGACTCCGAAGGAGGAGCCGAGCGTACGGAACAGAGTGGTCGACGAGGACGCGACGCCCATGTCCTTCATCTCGACGCTGTTCTGCGCGACCAGCATGGTGATCTGCATCAGACAGCCCATGCCGAGCCCGACGACCGCCATGAACACACCGGACATGAACCGCGAGGTCCCGGTGTCCATCGTGGACAGCAGGTACAGCCCGACGATCATCAGGACGCTGCCGACGATCGGGAACACCTTGTACTTGCCGGTGTTGGTGGTCACCCGTCCGGCCACCATCGAGGTGACCAGCATCGCGCCGAGCATCGGCAGGAGCAGCAGCCCGGAGTTGGTCGCGGAGGCACCCTGCACGGACTGCTGGTACAGCGGCAGGAACAGCGTCGCGCCGAACATCACGAAGCCGGTGATGAAGCCGATGACCGACATCAGCGTGAAGTTGCGGCTGCGGAAGATGTGCAGCGGCACGACCGGCTCCGCCGCCTTGGTCTGCCAGAACACGAACCCGATCAGCGCGGCCACACCGATGCCGATGAGCTCCATGATCCGCGCGGACGTCCAGGCGTACTGCGAGCCGCCCCAGGTGGTGACGAGCACGATGGAGGTGATGCCCACGGTCAGCAGCACGACACCGAGGTAGTCGATGCCCGCCTGGGAGCGCTTCTTCGGCAGGTGCAGTACGACGCTGATGAGAGCGAGGGAGACCACGCCGAGCGGCAGGTTGATGTAGAAGGACCAGCGCCAGCCCCAGTTGTCGGTGATGGTGCCGCCGACCAGCGGACCGCCGATCATCGCGAGTGCCATGACGCCGGCCATCATGCCCTGGTACTTGCCGCGCTCCCGCGGCGGAATCAGGTCGCCGATGATCGCCATCACGCCGACCATCAGACCGCCGGCGCCGAGACCCTGCACGGCCCGGAAGCCGATCAGCTCGCCCATGTTCTGGGCCATGCCGCTGAGCGCGGAGCCGATCAGGAAGATCACGATCGAGGTCATGAAGGTGGCCTTGCGGCCGTACATGTCACCGAGCTTGCCCCAGACCGGGGTGGACGCCGCGGTGGCCAGCGTGTACGCCGTCACCACCCACGCCAGGTGCTCGAGCCCGCCGAGCTCGCCCACGATCGTCGGCATCGCCGTGCCCACGATCATGTTGTCGAGCATCGCGAGCATCATGGTGATCATGAGAGCGAGCAGCACCACGCGCACGCTCTTCGGTTGTTTCTCGGGCTTCGTCTCGACTGTCTGTGTGTCCGCCATCGTCCCCACTCCCTGGGCGTTTCCCCCCGGCCAGCTACTTACTTGCCGCCCGGCTAGTTGACTACACTGGGAAGGTAGACCTGTAACTAGCCGGGCGTCAAGTAAGTTTTTCGGGAGTGCAAGGATGGGCGGCACCATGGACGGCACCAAGCAGCAGCGCCGCGGAGACACCCGCCAGCGCATCCAGGACGTGGCGCTCGAACTCTTCGCCGAGCAGGGCTACGAGAAGACGTCGTTGCGCGAGATCGCCGAGCGCCTCGACGTCACCAAGGCGGCGCTCTACTACCACTTCAAGACGAAGGAAGAGATCCTCGTCAGCATCTTCGAGGACCTCTCACAGCCGATCGTGGAACTGATCGAGTGGGGCGGGAAGCAGCCGCAGACGCTGGAGACCAAGCACGAGATCATCCGCCGCTACAGCGACGCCCTCGCGGGCGCGACCCCGCTCTTCCGCTTCATGCAGGAGAACCAGGGGACGGTGAAGGAACTGAGCATCGGCGAGACGTTCCGCAGCCGCATGATGGGCATGCGCGACATCCTCATCGACCCGCAGGCGGAACTGATCGACCAGGTCCGCTGCGTCAGCGCGATGTTCACGCTGCACGCCGGGATGTTCGTCCTCAACGACATCGAGGGCGACCCCGAGGACAAGCGCAAGGCGGTCCTCGACGTCGCCACGGACCTGGTGACTCAGGCACACCAGGCCTCGCACCCGTCCTAGACGCCCCCGTCCCAGACGCCCCCGTCCTAGAGGGACAGGCCCTTGGCGCGCAGGAAGGCGACCGGGTCGACGGCCGAGCCGAAGTTCGGGGTCTTACGGATCTCGAAGTGCAGGTGCGGGCCGCTGGAGTTGCCCGTGTTGCCCGACCGGGCTATGTGCTGGCCGGTGGCGACGACCTGGCCGACCCTGACATCGATCCGCGACAGGTGGGCGTACTGCGAGTAGGTGCCGTTGCCGTGCCTGATGACGATGGCGTTGCCGTACGCGGGGCCGTCGCCGGCGCCGTTCCCGCCGGTCTTGACGACCGTGCCGCCGTGGGCGGCGACGACGTTCGTGCCGCTGGACACGGCGAAGTCCTGCCCGCTGTGGGTGGACTGCCACATGCCGCCGGCCTGGTTGAACTTCGCGGACAGCTTGTACTTCTTCACCGGGTGCACCCAGGAGATGGCCTTCTTGGCCGCGGCGGCCTTCTTGGCAGCGGCCTTCTTCTTCGCGGCCGCCTGCGCCTTCACCTTCGCGCTCGCCGTGACCTTGGCGGCCTTGGCCTGCGCGGCGGCCTGCGCCTCGACGGCGCTCGCGACGCTGGAGGCGGAGGCAGAGGCGGAGGTGGCGTCGGCGGCGGCCGCGACCCCGGCACCCAGCACGGCCGACACTCCCAGGCCGGCGGCCAGGACGGCTGCGCGGGTGCGGAGCAGGGACGTACGGGACGAGCGGGACGTGACACGCGAAGACATAGAAACCTCGGGAAGACGGGGACAGAAGAACCACCCGGCGCACAGGCGGCCGTCGGGTGGGCCATCCCTTGGTAACCCCGAGACCCACGGAGCCCAAAACCCGTGATCTACGACGGAAGCTAGTACTTCATCGCAAAACTTCCCACTTCTTGACACAACGGCCATCGGGGACAGATCGGGAGCCGATCCACCCCACGACGACAAAACCGCCCCTGAGGTTCCAAAGCAAAAGTCCTTTTTGCCCGCATCAGGGCTCCCACTATCCGCCCTAGTAACGGACAAATCGCCTGTGCGGCATGTCACCGGACAGCAAGATCCACACCCTCGGCAATGTGACCGGGACTACCCCCGTCGCCCCCTCAACGAGACCCAGGGGAAAGCCGCATGGACCCGGGGGTCATGACACCGGGTTCGCGTACGGTCGGTTCACGGTCGCCGTCACGCATGCCCGCCGATCCACGCGAACGGCCAGAGCCGCTACGGGACTTGGCACCCCCGGCCGCCAAGTTCCATGCCGTCATGTGACGCACATCTCTGGTCACCTACCCTCCAGTAACCCTACGGTTCCCCTCGCGCCACCCTCGCCACCGAACATGCACCAGACAACGGCATATTGACGCGAGAGGACCCCCACACATGACAAGCCGACGCCCCTGGGCGCGCCGCGCAGCGGTCACCGCAGTCTCCGCTTCCGCCCTCATGGCACTGGCCGCCCCCGCCAACGCGGCGCCGAGCACCGAGGGCGTCGACTACGCGACCTGGCAGAAGGACTGCCAGACGGTGATGGACCAGGCCCTGCCCTACGTGAAGCAGCGCATCGCCGCGGCCAGGCCGGGCGAGAAGCAGGCGATCGTCTTCGACATCGACAACACCACGCTGGAGACCGACTTCGGCTTCAGCTTCCCGCAGCCGGCCAACAGGCCCGTCCTGAACCTCGCCGAGTACGCCCAGGCGCACGGCGTCTCCCTGTTCTTCGTCACCGCCCGCCCCGGCATCATCTACGCGCCCACCGAGTGGAACCTGGAACACGACGGCTACGACGTCTCCGGTCTCTACGTCCGCGGCCTGTTCGACCTGTTCAAGGACGTCGCCACGTACAAGACCGCCCAGCGCGTCGACATCGAGAACAAGGGCTACACGGTCATCGCGAACGTCGGCAACAGCGCCACCGACCTGTCGGGCGGCCACGCCGAGAAGGCCTTCAAACTCCCGGACTACGACGGCCAGTTGTCCTGACCACCGGGTGGGCTCCATCCGTCGCGGGACTCACGGGAGCGACGGACCTCCCCCACCCCTGCTTCCTCCGACCATGCGAAGAGGGCCGGTGCCCAACGGCACCGGCCCTCTTCATCGGCTCAACCCCGCAGGGTCACGCCTCCTTGCTCAGGTTGGGTCCTGCCCCACCCGCGGCCTGCTCGATCGGCGGGGCGTCGGGCAGCGCCGACTTCTCCTCGCCGCGGAAGGTGAAGGTCTGGGTCTCGCCCTCGCCCTCCGTGTCGACGACCACGATGTGACCGGGACGCAGCTCGCCGAAGAGGATCTTCTCCGACAGCGTGTCCTCGATCTCGCGCTGGATGGTGCGACGCAGCGGACGCGCACCCAGCACCTGGTCGTAACCCTTGGTGGACAGCAGCTCCTTGGCGGACTGGGAGAGCTCGATGCCCATGTCCCGGTCCTTGAGGCGCTCGTCCACCTTGGCCACCATCAGGTCGACGATCGAGAGGATGTCGGCCTGGGTCAGCTGCGGGAAGACGACCACGTCGTCGACGCGGTTGAGGAACTCGGGGCGGAAGTGCTGCTTGAGCTCGTCCGAGACCTTGTTCTTCATGCGCTCGTAGTTGGACTTGGTGTCACCCGCGGCCGCGAAGCCCAGGTTGAAGCCCTTGGAGATGTCCCGGGTGCCGAGGTTGGTCGTCATGATGATGACCGTGTTCTTGAAGTCCACGACCCGGCCCTGGGAGTCGGTCAGACGACCGTCCTCCAGGATCTGCAGCAGCGAGTTGAAGATGTCCGGGTGGGCCTTCTCGACCTCGTCGAACAGGACGACGGAGAACGGCTTGCGGCGGACCTTCTCGGTCAGCTGGCCGCCCTCTTCGTAGCCCACGTATCCGGGGGGCGAACCGAAGAGACGCGACACCGTGTGCTTCTCGCTGAACTCCGACATGTCGAGGGAGATCAGCGCGTCCTCGTCACCGAAGAGGAACTCGGCGAGGGCCTTGGACAGCTCGGTCTTACCGACACCGGACGGGCCGGCGAAGATGAACGAGCCACCGGGGCGCTTCGGGTCCTTGAGGCCCGCACGCGTACGACGGATCGCCTTCGACAGCGCCTTGACGGCGTCGACCTGGCCGATGACCCGCTTGTGGAGCTCGTCCTCCATGCGCAGCAGACGCGAGGACTCCTCCTCGGTCAGCTTGAAGACCGGGATGCCGGTGGCCGTCGCGAGGACCTCGGCGATCAGCTCGCCGTCGACCTCGGCGACGACGTCCATGTCGCCGGCCTTCCACTCCTTCTCTCGCTTGGCCTTGGCGGCCAGGAGCTGCTTCTCCTTGTCGCGGAGGGAGGCGGCCTTCTCGAAGTCCTGCGAGTCGATCGCGGACTCCTTGTCGCGGCGCACGCCCGCGATCTTCTCGTCGAACTCGCGCAGGTCCGGCGGCGCGGTCATCCGGCGGATGCGCATCCGGGAACCGGCCTCGTCGATCAGGTCGATCGCCTTGTCCGGCAGGAAGCGGTCCGAGATGTACCGGTCGGCCAGTGTGGCGGCCTGGACCAGCGCCTCGTCCGTGATGGAGACGCGGTGGTGGGCCTCGTACCGGTCGCGCAGACCCTTGAGGATCTCGATCGTGTGCGGCAGGGACGGCTCGGCGACCTGGATGGGCTGGAAGCGGCGCTCGAGGGCGGCGTCCTTCTCCAGGTGCTTGCGGTACTCGTCCAGCGTGGTGGCGCCGATGGTCTGCAGCTCACCGCGGGCCAGCATCGGCTTCAGGATCGAAGCGGCGTCGATGGCGCCCTCGGCGGCACCCGCACCGACCAGCGTGTGCAGCTCGTCGATGAACAGGATGATGTCGCCGCGGGTGCGGATCTCCTTGAGGACCTTCTTCAGGCGCTCCTCGAAGTCACCGCGGTAGCGGGAGCCGGCGACCAGCGCGCCGAGGTCCAGGGTGTAGAGGTGCTTGTCCTTGAGGGTCTCGGGCACCTCGCCCTTGACGATGGCCTGGGCGAGGCCTTCGACGACGGCGGTCTTGCCGACGCCCGGCTCACCGATCAGGACCGGGTTGTTCTTGGTACGGCGGGACAGCACCTGCATGACCCGCTCGATCTCCTTCTCGCGCCCGATGACCGGGTCGAGCTTGGACTCACGAGCGGCCTGGGTGAGGTTCCGGCCGAACTGGTCGAGGACCAGGGACGTCGAGGGGGTGCCCTCGGCAGGGCCGCCACTGGCGCCGGCGGTCTCCTTGCCCTGGTAACCGGAGAGCAGCTGGATGACCTGCTGCCGCACCCGGTTGAGATCGGCACCCAGCTTGACCAGGACCTGGGCGGCGACGCCCTCGCCCTCACGGATCAGGCCGAGCAGGATGTGCTCCGTGCCGATGTAGTTGTGGCCCAGCTGAAGGGCCTCCCGGAGCGACAGCTCCAGGACCTTCTTGGCACGGGGGGTGAAGGGGATGTGCCCGGACGGGGCCTGCTGGCCCTGGCCGATGATCTCCTCCACCTGCTGGCGGACCGCCTCGAGCGAAATCCCGAGGCTCTCAAGGGCCTTGGCGGCGACACCCTCACCCTCGTGGATCAGGCCCAGGAGGATGTGCTCGGTGCCGATGTAGTTGTGGTTGAGCATCCGGGCTTCTTCCTGAGCCAGGACGACAACCCGCCGCGCGCGGTCGGTGAACCTCTCGAACATCGTTAATCGCTCCTCAGAGCGGTCAGGCAGTGGGGGGAACTTCCCCTCTCTGTCCTTCCGCAGCTTAGTCCCGCAAGCGGGGACCGCTCATTCCAACTGCCGACACCGGACCGAGAACCAACACTGCCTCCTGACCCCGAACGCCGACATCTGCTCCAACCCGATGGTGCGAGACGATGTTCCCGCAGGCCAGGTGGTTACCCTCACCATCAGTACGCCGATGGCGAACGTGAGACGCCCGGTCCTGCGTGTCGCCCCCCTCCCACTAGGGATGTCTTACCCGCTGGGACTGACACTCCATGCCGCGCGCACCGGTTCCCTCCGCTACGGGCGAACAACCTTGCGCCACCCCACACCCCCGCGCGCCCTCATTTCCGGCACTCTGCGCATCCGTTAGAACACCCAGCGTAACTCGCGAGCCTTTTTGGTGGTTGCGCTTGGCATGGTTGGCAGCCTCTCCATTGTCCCGCTCCCCCGTCGACCGCTCGACCCGGTGGATCCGGTCGATCGGGCCCGCCGTTGGTACGAGAACGAACTGGGCTGGGCGACCGTGCCCGCGCGGGCGGAACGTCCTGGAGCTCCGCTACGGCTTCGCGTGGGCGACCGCTTCGACGTCCTGGACGTGCCGGCCGAGGCGGGCCGCGCGGGCCTGCGCCATCTCGCGCCGGCATCGCCGGTGGCCGTGCAGGGTGACCGGATGCGGCTGCTGGTGGCCGCGGGGAGCGCCGACGAGCTGCCGGGGCTGCTGGCCTGGCTGGAATGGGGCGCGCTCACGCTCGATCTGACCGCGACAGGCGAGGGCGGCGTCATGGATGCGCCGCTGCTGCCCCGGGTGGGGCGCCCGGGCACCCTGCAGGGGGCCGCCGTGTGGCTGCGACCCCCCGAGCCGGGGTGCGAGGTCGAGGCCTCGCTGCCGGCACTGTCGGCCGTGGGGGGCGGTGGGGGCGCCCCCGATCTCGTACGACTCGTGGACACGGTGGCCACGCATTGCCACCGGCTGCGGCTGCGGCGCGTGTGCGCCGAGCCCTTGGCCCTGCCGTAGGCCATCGGTCAGGCGTTGGCCTTCTCGTAGGCCTCGCGGATGGACGCGGGAACACGGCCGCGGTCGTTGACCTCGTAACCGTTCTCCTTCGCCCACGCGCGGATCTGCGCGGTGTCCTGGCTGCCACCGGAAGCGGCGCGCGTCTTTCCGCGTCCGCCCGAAGCACGGCCTCCGGTACGACGACCACCCTTCACGTAAGCGTCGAGAAGGCCACGGAGCTTGTCCGCATTGGCGGTCGTGAGATCGATCTCGTAAGTCTTGCCGTCCAACGCGAACGTGACGGTCTCGTCCGCCTCGCCGCCGTCGAGGTCATCGACAAGAAGGACCTGAACCTTCTGTGCCACCGGATTTCCTTTCATCGATAACTTGAGGGCCGGGGGCCTGCGGCGTCCGCCGTTTCGCCGTCCCCTGTTATATGCAGTACTGCAGTACGTCGGAAAGCAAACCGCTTTTGGGGGAAAAACACAAACCCCTCGGAGAGACCGGCTGAGAGACCGGCTGAGAGACGGACTGAGAGCTGACTGAGAGACGAGCCGAGAGAGCGGCCGTGCCATCGCTGCGAAGCAAGCGGGAGACGGACGGCCCATCCCGTCCGGAAACATACGCGTTTCGGACATAGGGAACCTGGGCACGGGCCGGCGGAATACACCGCGGTGATCGGTGATCACAGATGCAGAAGCATCCGGCTGTTGCCCAAGGTGTTCGGTTTCACCCGTTCGAGACCCAGGAACTCTGCTACACCCTCGTCATAGGAACGCAGTAGCTCCGCGTAGACATCGGTGTCGACAGGTGTCTCGCCGATCTCGACGAAGCCGTGCTTGGCGAAGAAGTCCACTTCGAAGGTCAGACAGAAAACGCGCCGAACGCCCAGCCAGCGCGCGGTGTGCAGCAACTTCTGCAGCAACTGGTGTCCGACACCGGCGCCCTTCATGCCGGGCTTCACGGCGAGAGTGCGCACTTCCGCGAGGTCTTCCCACATCACGTGCAGCGCACCGCAGCCGACCACCTCGGCGTTGTCGTCCCGTTCGGCGATCCAGAACTCCTGGATGTCCTCGTAAAGCGTCACCGTTGCTTTGTCGAGCAGGATGCTGCCGCGGACGTACGTGTCAAGGAGACGGCGCACGGCCGGGACATCGCTGGTGCGGGCCCTCCGGACAGTGATGGCTTTAGCGCTGACTTCGGGGCCTTCTGGGCCTTCGGGACTCTCTGCTGACATGTGCGGACGCTATCGCCCGTCGGGCTCCTGCGCCGACCCGGGGTTCTCACGGGCGGTTTCGCCGCCGGTATCCGAGGCCGCTTCGGGTGTTTCCGGCCCTTGGACCATGCGTACGGCGTCACTGAGGGCCTGCCGCTGTTCCTCGCTCATCATCCCGAAGAAGGCGACGAGAGCGGCGGCGGGGTTGTCGCTCTGCGACCAGGCGTCGTTCATCAGAGCAGCCGCGTAGGCGGCCCTGGTGGAGACGGCCTCATATCGATAGGCCCGGCCTTCGGCCTCTCGGCGCACCCAGCCCTTCTGATGGAGATTGTCCAAAACGGTCATCACCGTGGTGTACGCGATGGACCGTTCCTGCTGAAGGTCTTCCAGGACTTCTCGAACGGTCACCGGGCGGTTCCACTTCCACACCCGCGTCATGACCGCGTCTTCGAGTTCTCCCAATGGGCGAGGCACACCTCAGCACAATAGTGGGAGAACTCCCCATTGGCGTGCCGGACGTGCGCATTTGCCAACAAACAGGAACAAAAAGGGCGTACGACTCGGAAAGCGCGAGCACGCGCGGGAGTCGTACGCCGGGGGGCGCCGCGGGAGGGGTCAGCCGTCGGTCTTCGGGGAGCCCGTCCGGGCCCCCTCGGTGCGCGCGAGGACGGCGTCGACGGCCGCGTCCTCCTTGGCCTTGTTGGCCCCGCCCTGGGTCTTCACGATCACCCGGATCACGCCGATGAAGAACACGGCCATGACGATCGGGGGCACAAGCGCGGAGACGTAGTCCATGCGTCCAGGGTAGCCACGGACCGCGGGGGCGGACGGGGCGGGGTTGGTGAGGTTCCGGGCGGTTCGGGCGTCTCAGCCCGCGGCGAGGTGACGGGGCGGGTTGGAGCCGGACGGCGGGGCCGGTTTGCGGCGGGGGAAGACCTCGCCCGGGGTCGGGATGGGACGGCCCGGTTTCGGGGCGGCCGGGGCGGGGGCCGGCTTGGGAGAGGCGGGCTTCTGGGCGGGCCTCTTCTCCGGCTTCCTGGCGGGATCCCGCTCCGCGCCCTCGGCAGTGTCCGCCACGATGCCGCTCAGGCCGCCGGGAAGGGCCGTGAGGCCGCTGCGGGCGGCGGGGACGGTCGGGACGGCCGTGCGGGTCGTTCCGCGCGCGAGACGGGCGCGCAGGTCCTGCTCCGCGAGCATCCGGCAGCGGCCGAGGAGGACGGAGGCGGCCGGGTTGCCGCGCAGGGCGCGCAGGGCGGCGAGGTCGTCGGGTTCCGGGCGGTACCCGGCCGCCAGCGCCTCCTCCAGGAGTACGAGATAGCCGGCGGTGGTGCCGGGCAGGGCGGCGCGGTAGCGCGCGAGGTCGGCCACCAGGAAGGCGCGCAGTCGGGCACCCTCACGCATCGCCTCGTCGAGGGACTCGGCCAGGCGGAGGCAGTCCTGGACGTCCCCGGCGGGAGTGGGGCCGGGCTGGAGGGCGAGGGCGAGGGCGCGGCGGAGCACACGCAGCTCCTCCGCGCCGAACGCCATGCCGCCGCGGGATCCGTGTGGCGTGGGCATGCGGCGACGATACGCGCTAATCGGACAAATTCGACATATTTCAACCAGGGGGGCGGGTGTGGCGCGACCGAGCCACCCGGTTGCGCCACGGGGCCGCTCTCACATGCGCGACACGTTCCGCTCGTACACGAGCCGCAGCCCGACCAGGGTCAGCCAGGGCTCGTGCTCGTCGATCACCGACGACTCCCCGAGGACCATCGGCGCCAGTCCGCCGGTCGCGATCACCGTCACCTCGTCCGGATCGGCGGCCAGTTCCCGCGCCATGCGGCCCACGACCCCGTCGACCTGCCCGGCGAACCCGTAGATGATGCCGGACTGCATCGCCTCGACGGTGTTCTTCCCGATCACGCTCCGCGGCCGCGCCACCTCGATCTTCCGCAGCTGCGCACCGCGCACGCCCAGGGCTTCGACGGAGATCTCGATGCCCGGTGCGATGACCCCGCCGACGTACTCCCCGCGTGCGGAGACCGCGTCGAACGTCGTCGCCGTACCGAAGTCCACGACGATCGCCGGCCCCCCGTACAGCTCGACCGCCGCCACCGCGTTGATGATGCGGTCGGCGCCGACCTCCTTGGGGTTGTCGGTGAGGATCGGCACGCCCGTCTTCACGCCCGGTTCCACCAGCACCGCGGGCACGTCGCCGTAGTACCGGCGCGTCACCTCACGCAGCTCGTGCAGCACGGACGGCACGGTGGCGCAGATCGCGATCCCGTCGATGCCGTCACCGAGTTCGTCGCCGAGCAGCGGGTGCATGCCCATCAGGCCCTGCAGCAGCACCGCCAGCTCGTCCGCCGTGCGGCGCGCGTCCGTGGAGATGCGCCAGTGCTCGACGATGTCGTCCCCGTCGAACAGGCCCAGGACGGTGTGCGTGTTCCCTACGTCGATCGTCAGCAGCATGGCCGGTACCTACTCCGCCGCTCGCAGGTCGAGACCGATGTCGAGGATCGGCGAGGAGTGGGTCAGGGCGCCTACGGCGAGGTAGTCCACGCCGGTGTCGGCGTACGTCCGCGCGTTGGCCAGGGTGAGCCGGCCCGACGCCTCCAGGGCGGCGCGGCCGTGCACCAGGGCCACCGCCTCCTCGCACTCGCCGGGCGTGAAGTTGTCCAGCAGGATCAGGTCGGCGCCGGCGTCGACGACCTCGCGCAGCTGGTGCAGGGTGTCGACCTCGACCTCGATCGGCACCTCCGGGAAGGCCTCCCGTACGGCCTTGAAGGCCGGTGCGACGCCGCCCGCGGCGACGACGTGGTTGTCCTTGACCAGTGCCGCGTCCGAGAGCGACATGCGGTGGTTGACGCCGCCGCCGCACCGTACGGCGAACTTCTCCAGCGACCTGAGCCCCGGAGTCGTCTTGCGGGTGTCGCGGACCTTCGTCTTCGTGCTTTCCAGGGCGTCGGCCCACGCGCGTGTGGCGGTCGCGATGCCGGACAGCCGGCACAGGAGGTTGAGCGCGCTGCGCTCGGCGGTGAGCAGGTCACGCGTGCGCGTGGTGACCGACAGGAGCTTCTGCCCGGCCTCCACCCGGTCGCCGTCCTCCACGTGCCGCTCGACCTCGAACTCGTCCGTGCAGACCACCGAGATCACCGCTTCGGCGACCCTGAGGCCCGCCACGACGCCCGCCTCGCGCGCGGTGAAGTCGGCGGTGGCGACGGCCTCTTCGGGGATGGTCGCGACGGTCGTCACGTCCAGGCCGTGGTCGAGGTCCTCCTGGATGGCGACGTTGGCGATGTCCTCGACCTCCACGGGGTCGAGTCCGGCGTCGGCCAGCAGCTGCGCGAGCGCGGGGTCGAGCCCGCACTCCAGATATTCCGCCGCACTGTCGGCACTGTCGGCACTGTCGGCGCCACAGGCGCAGCCGTCGCCGCAGCCGCCGTTCGGCGCGAGGGGGAGGTCGGGGGTGCTCACTTCTGTCACTGCTCCTGGGGACGGTGCGCAGGCTGGGGCTGCCGGGTCGGGGGGAAGTCTGCGGTATCGGTGGTGCGTACGGCGAGTGTGCGGTCCGGATTCAGCCGTACGACGATGTGGCGGCGCCATGCCGCGTCGTCGCGCTCGGCACGGTCCTCGCGCCAGTGGCAGCCGCGCGTCTCCTCGCGCAGCCGGGCGGCGGCGACCAGGACGCGGGCCACGCACAGGAGGTTGGTGGCCTCCCAGGTGTCGACGCCCGGCTCGGACGTCTTGCCGTTCTCGGCCAGGGCGTCACGGGCTTCGGTGTGCAGCTGCTGGAGCTGTCCTGCGGCCTTGGCGAGGGAGTCGGCGGAGCGCAGGACGCCCGCGCCGTCGGACATGATGCGCTGGATCGCGAACCGGTCCTCGGGGGCGAGCAGCGGGTGCGCGGGCACCTCGGGGAGCTCGACCGGTGCGGGCACGCGCGCGTGGAGGCCGTTGTCCGCGTGCGTCGCCGTGATGTCGGCGGCGATGCGCTCGGCGTAGACGAGGCCCTCAAGGAGGGAGTTGGAGGCGAGCCGGTTCGCCCCGTGCACGCCGGTGCAGGCGACCTCTCCGCAGGCGTACAGGCCCGGGACGGTCGTACGGCCCCGGGAGTCGGCGCGGACGCCGCCGGAGGCGTAGTGGGCGGCCGGGGCGATCGGGATGGGCTCGGTGACCGGGTCGATGCCGTGGGCGCGGCACGCGGCGAGGATCGTCGGGAAGCGGTGCTCCCACATGTCGGCGCCGAAGTGCCGGGCGTCGAGGAACATGTGCTCGGCGTCCCGCTCCTGCATACGGCGCATGATGCCCTTGGCGACGATGTCCCGGGGAGCCAGCTCGGCCAGCTCGTGCTGCCCGACCATGAAGCGCACGCCGTCGGCGTCGACCAGGTGGGCGCCTTCGCCGCGTACGGCCTCGGAGATCAGGGGCTGCTGGCCCTCCGCGTCCGGACCGAGGAACAGCACGGTCGGGTGGAACTGCACGAACTCCAGGTCGGAGACCTCCGCGCCCGCGCGCAGGGCGAGCGCCACTCCGTCGCCGGTGGACACCGAGGGGTTGGTGGTCGCGGAGTACACCTGGCCCATGCCACCGGTCGCGAGGACCACCGCGGGGGCGTGCACGGCGCCCACCCCGTCGTGCTGGCCCTCGCCCATGACGTGCAGGCTCACGCCGGCCGTGCGGCCGTCGGCGTCCGTCAGGAGGTCCAGCACGAGCGCGTTCTCGATCGTGCGCACACCACGCGCGCGTGCCGCCTCGACCAGTGCCCGGGAGATCTCCGCGCCGGTCGCGTCGCCGCCGGCGTGCGCGATGCGCCTGCGGTGGTGGCCGCCCTCGCGGCCGAGCTGCAGGTCGCCCTCTTCGGACTCGTCGAAGTGCGCGCCGGTGGCGATGAGCCGCCGCACGGCGTCCGGGCCCTCAGTGACGAGGATCCGTACGGCCTCCTCGTCGCACAGGCCCGCACCGGCCACCAGGGTGTCGTCCTGGTGCTGTTGCGGGGTGTCGCCCTTGCCGAGGGCCGCGGCGATGCCGCCCTGGGCCCAGCGGGTGGAGCCGTCGTCGAGGCGGGCCTTGGTGACGACGACGGTGCGCAGACCGGCTGCCTCGCAGCGCAGGGCCGCGGTGAGTCCGGCGACGCCCGATCCGACGACCACGACGTCGGCGGCGATGGACCACCCGGGCGCGGGCGCGTGCAGTCGTATGCCTGTGCTGGTCACGAGGCGGCTCCGAAGGTTCCGAAAACGAGTGGGATGTTGTCGATCAGCCGGGTCGTCCCGACCCGGGCGGCGATGGCGAGGACGGCCTCGCCGGTGAAGTCGTCGTCGATCTCGGTGAAGTCGGACGGGTCGACGAGGGCCAGGTAGTCCAGTTCGAGCGGCGGAGAGAGCCGCGCGGCGTCGTCGAGGACCAGCCGGGCGGCCGCGCGGACGGCCGACGGGGCGCCCGGGAGCGCCTTGGCGACGGCGTGCGCGTCGGCGGCCGCGCGGGACTCGCCTATGGCGCTGAGCGCCTCGGCACGCGCGTGCGTGGCGGGCACTTCGCGCGCTCGGGCGCGCAGCGCCTCCTGGGCGGCGTGCCGGTCGCTGCCCGCGAACAGCGCGCGGGACAGGCTGAGCGCGGTGCGCCGCTGCTCCGGCGAGAGGTAGCGGTTGCGGCTGGAAAGGGCGAGGCCGTCGTCCTCGCGCACGGTGGGTACGCCGACGATCTCGATGCCGAAGTTCAGGTCCCGCACCATGCGGCGGATCAGGGCGAGCTGCTGGGCGTCCTTCTGGCCGAACAGGGCGACGTCGGGGCGGGTGAGGTGCAGCAACTTGGCGACGACGGTGAGCATGCCGTCGAAGTGGCCGGGGCGGGAGGTGCCCTCCAGCCGCTCTCCCATCGGACCCGCGCTGATGCGGACCTGGGGCTCGCCGCCCGGGTAGACCTCGTCCACGGAAGGGGCGAACACGACGTCCGCACCGGACAGTTCGGCCAGCTTGACGTCGGCGTCCAGGGTGCGCGGATAGCGGTCGAGGTCCTCGCCCGCGCCGAACTGGAGAGGGTTCACGAAGACGGTGACGACGACCTCGCCGTCGCTCCCTGCGATCTCGCGCGCGGTGCGGACGAGGGTGGCGTGGCCCTCGTGCAGGGCGCCCATGGTCATCACCACGGCGCGGCGGCCGGTACGCGTGCGTGCGTGCAGTTCGTCGGCGGTGCTCAGCAGGGTGGTGGTCATCGGGCGTCTCCCTCGCTCCCGTCGGTCCCGCCGGTCCCGCCCGTCCCGCCGGTCCCGTCGGCGAGCACCCCGAGGAGGTCCTCGGCGAGCTCCGGCTTCAGCAGCCCGTGGGCGAGCGCCCGGTCGGCGGTGGCCCGCGCCATCGCCAGGTAGCCGGCGACGGTCTGCGGGGCGTGCCTGCGCAGCTCGGCGACGTGTGCGGCGACCGTGCCGGCGTCCCCGCGCGCGACGGGGCCGGTCAGGGCCGCGTCGCCGGAGCGCAGGGCGTTGTCGAGGGCGGCGCCGAGCAGCGGGCCGAGCATCCGGTCGGGGGCCGCGACGCCGGCCTCGCGCAGCAGCTCCATGGACTGGGCGACCAGTGTCACCAGGTGGTTCGCGCCCAGCGCGAGCGCAGCGTGGTACAGCGGGCGCATCTCCTCGGCGATCCACTCCGGTTCGCCGCCCATCTCGATGACCAGGGCCTCGGCGGCCAGCCGCAGTTCCTCGCGGGCGGTGACGCCGAACGAGCAGCCCGCCAGGCGCTGGACGTCCACGGGCGTGCCCGTGAAGGTCATCGCGGGATGCAGGGCCAGCGGGAGCGCGCCCGCGCGCAGTGCGGGGTCCAGGACCTTCGCGCCGTAGCGCCCGGAGGTGTGCACGAGCAGCTGTCCCGGCCGGACGGCCCCGGTCTCCGCGAGGCCCTCGACCAGCCCCGGCAGTGTGTCGTCCGGGACGGTCAGCAGGACCAGGTCGGCGCGCTTCAGGACCTCGGCGGGCGCCACGAGCGGCACGTCGGGGAGCATCTGCGCGGCACGCTTGCGGGAGGCGTCGGAGACCCCGGAGACGGCGACCGGGCGGTGCCCGGCGAGTTGGAGGGAGGCGGCGAGTGCGGGGCCGACCCGGCCGGCGCCGACCACGCCGACGGTGAGCCGTGCGGGACGGTCCCTGGGGTCTGGCTGTTGGCTTGTAGTCACGCGACGGCGGCCTTCCCGTTCCAGTCCGCTCCGGGTACCGGACGATTTCTCGTCATGTTAACGCGATCGGTTCGAGCGGCGTCCGGTTGTCCACAGGCTGTGGGTTTCCACACGTCGGCGACGGAGGGGAGAACCTGTGGAAATCCGGGTGCCCGCACGAACCGGCGCCAGGCATGATCCGGGCCATGAGTGATGCGTCGGAGCAGGTCGAGCAGATGTCCGAGGAAGAGCGACTCAAGCAGCGGCGGGAGAGGCGTATCGGCGCGCACCGCAACGCGGAGCGCGTGTTCGGGCGCCCCGGCTTCCTGAACACGCTCCGGGAGCGCCTGACGCTCCTCGACGGGCTTGACGACCTGTACGACCTCGACGAGTTGTCGGACATCTACGGCAACGGCGTGGTCGAGGCCTTGGAGACGAAGGTCGCCGGGCTGCTCGGTACGGAGGCCGCCGCGTTCTTCCCGACGGGCACGATGGCCCAACAGGTGGCGCTGCGCTGCTGGGCGGCCCGCACCGGCAACCCCACGGTCGCCCTGCACGCACTGGCCCACCCCGAGGTGCACGAGCGGAACGCGCTCAGCCAGGTCAGCGGCCTGCGCCCGGTCCGCGTGACGAGCGAGCCACGGCTCCCCACCGCGGACGAGGTACGCGACTTCGAGGAGCCCTACGGCACGCTGATGCTCGAACTGCCGCTCAGGGACGCCGGTTTCGTGCTGCCCTCCTGGGAGGATCTCACCGAGGTCGTGGAGGCGGCGCACGACCGCGACGCGATGGTGCACTTCGACGGCGCGCGCCTATGGGAGTCCACCGTCCACTTCGGCCGCCCCCTGGACGAGATCGCGGGCCTGGCGGACAGCGTGTACGTGTCGTTCTACAAGTCCCTGGGCGGCTACGGCGGTGCCGTGCTCGCCGGCCCGAAGACGCTGATCGACGAGGCGAAGGTCTGGCGGCACCGGTACGGGGGACAGATCTTCCAGCAGTTCCCGACGGCCCTGTCGGCCCTCGTCGGCCTGGAGCGGGAGCTGCCCCGGCTGCCCGAGTACGTCGCCCACGCGCGCGTGGTGGCCGACGCGCTGCGCGAGGGGTTCGCGGCGGCGGGCGTCCCGTGGACGCGCGTCCACCCCGAGGTGCCGCACACCAACGAGTTCCAGGTCTGGCTCCCGTACGACGTGGACGTCCTCTCGGAGGCCGCGATCCGGCAGGGCGAGGAGACGAAGACGCTCCTGTTCGCCGACGCCTGGGACGAGAAGGGCCCGGGAATCGCCCTCACCGAGGTGAACGTCCGCGCCGCGGCCCTGGAGTGGACGTCCGACGACGTGAAGGCGGCGGTCGCGGAATTCGTGTCCCGCCTCACCGAGGAGGCCGACAAGGCGGGAGGAGGAGGCGCGACGGGGGCGGTCAGCCGGTAGAACGCCGCCGCGGACGCAGCCACCGGCCCAGCGCCGCCCGTATCCGTCCGTGGGCCGAACGCCCGGCGACGACCGCGCGGAACTGCCGGTGCTCGCGCCACTCCAGCACGACCTGCCGGTCATGGGACCCGGGCGCGGGCGGGACGGGCTCGCCGAGCTGCCGGGCACGGTAGGTGTCGAGGAGGTACTGCTGCGTGATGCTCATGACCGATCGCCTTCTCGGGACGTGACTGGGATCCGTAGGCTCCGCGGCTGCCCCGGTCGTCCCAGGCTGCGCCGGTACGCCCGTGAAGTCGCGTCGATTGACGCGCGCCGTCAATCGAGGTCGGCGTTGTCAGTGGCGAGGTGCACCATGAGGTCATGAGCGTGCGCATCGACATCGCGGGGCTGCGGCCGGAGAGGATCGCCGTCGTGCCCTCACCCCTGGGTGAGCTGGGTATGGCGCTGCACGCGCTCTCCGAGCCGGGGCACCACCCGGGCCTCCAGGGCTGGGTGACGAGCGTGACGGCCCGGCTGGACTCACATCTGGCCGACCGGATGTGCGAGGCCGACTTCCTGTGGCGGACGACGTTCTCGGACCTCTTCCTGCCGTACGCGGGCATCCCTGGCCGTTCGGCTCTCCCCGGGGCCACGCTCGCGGAGGAGCTGGACCTGCTCGACAAGCTGACGGACGACCAGTTCGTGGACGCCGCACTGGAGTTCACGTGCGCGATGCCCTACGGCGCGGGCCCCGGCCCGCTCGCCGACGCCGGGCTGCGCCGCCTCGCCCTTGAGCTGGCCGCGGCGCGCGGGCCGCAGCAGATGGGCTTCACCGAGCGGCTGCTGAACGACCCGCCCCGCATCCGCGCATGGCTGAGGCAGTTCCTGCAGGACTGCGACGAGGCGTTCTTCGCGGAGGCCTGGTCCCGGCTGCGCCACCAGCTCGGGGCGGACGCCCGTCACAAGACCGACCTGCTGCGCCACAAGGGGCTGGCCGAGGCGCTGGGCGCGGTGTCCCCGGCGGTGACGCTCGACGAGGCCGCCGGGCAGATCACGGTCGACAAGCTGGGCGTGGGCCGTACGGGCACGGAGGACGGCGGCCTCCTCCTCATTCCGACCAGCCTGGGCTGGCCGCACCTGTCGGTCCTGTACCGGACCGGCTGGCAGCCGGTGCTGCACTACCCGGTCGGTTCCCCGGAGCTCGCGGCCCCACCGTCGGTGGAGCAGCTGGCCCTGCGGATGACCGCCCTGTCCCACCCGACCCGGATGCGGATCTGCCGCCATCTGGCCCGTAGCTCCTACACCACGAGCGAGCTGGCGCAGGTGCACGAGATGACGCCCCCGGAGATATCCCGTCATCTCGGCGTCCTGAAGAAGGCGGGCCTGATCACCACCCGCCGCCGCGGACGGTACGTCCTGCACCAGCTGGACGTCACGGTAGTGGCCCGGCTGGGCAGCGACTTCCTGGAAGGGATCCTCCGCTAGAGCAGGTCCGCCGGAGCACTCCCCTCGAAAAGCCCGTCAGTCGAAGCGGATGTGCCTGATCCCCACGCGCACCTGCCGGAGCCGCGTCCGCAGTGCGCCCTCGTTGTTCGGCCGCAGACGCAGCCCCGCGAGCACGGCGATGCGGTCCGCCGTCTTCGGGACGGTCGTGTGGTCCGTCCACAGGTGCTCGGCGAACTCCGGCTCCTGCAGCCGTTCCAGGCAGTGGTCGAGCTGCTGCACGGCCCAGGTCTCCCTGCCCAGGCCGGAGTTCTTCCCGCCGACGTACTGAAGGAGGTGCCCGAAGCCGCGCTCGCGCAGCCGCCTGAGGACGGTGTCGCGCTGCGCGAGGAGGGTGAAGTGGCGTACGTCGTGGCCGAGTTCGTGCAGCCTGCCCACGGTCTCCCCGAAGTAGCCGGAGTCCGTGACCGTCATGGGTGCGATCACGACCCCGTTGTGCCGGGTCAGGGCGAGGTCGAGCACCTCGACGACACCCTGCCGCCAGGAGGCCAGGTCCTGGAAGTTGCCGCGCAGTTCGGGCGGCAGCATCCGGCGCAGACCGAATCCGGCGTGCTCGGGGTCGCAGACGACGCTGCCGGGCAGCCGCCGCTGGATCTCGTGCGCGGTCTGTGTCTTGCCGCCCCCGAAGGGGCCGTTGATCCACAGGAGCATGCGCAGACCCTAGTGGGCGGCGGTTACGCGGGAGCGACGTCCCCGCGGATCAGCCGTGCCCGCCCGCGCGCACCAGCCCGGTCTCGTACGCCAGGACCACCACCTGCACCCGGTCGCGCAGCCCCAGCTTGGTGAGGATGCGGCCGACATGGGTCTTCACCGTCGCCTCGGACAGCACGAGCCGGGCCGCGATCTCGCCGTTCGACAGGCCCTGCGCGACCAGGATCATGACCTCGCGCTCGCGCTCGGTGAGCCGCTCCAGCTCCTTGTGGCGGGGCTCCTGGCCGGCGCTCGGCAGCATCGGCGCGAACCGGTCGAGGAGCCGGCGCGTGGTCGAGGGCGCCACCACCGCGTCCCCGCTGTGTACGGCACGGATGGCGGCGAGGAGCTCGCCCGGCGGCACGTCCTTGAGCATGAAGCCGGAGGCGCCCGCCTTCAGTCCCGAGAAGGCGTACTCGTCGAGGTCGAAGGTGGTCAGGATCAGCACCTTCGGCGGCTCGGGTTCCAAGCAGATGCGCCGGGTGGTCTCCACGCCGTCCAGCTTCGGCATGCGCACGTCCATCAGGACGACGTCGACGGCCGTCGAGCGCAGCACCTGAAGGGCCTCGACGCCGTCCCCCGCCTCCGCGACGACCTCCATGTCCGGCTGGGCGGCGAGCACCATCCGGAACCCGGTGCGCAGCAGCACCTGGTCGTCGACGAGCATCACGCGGATCGCCATCGGGGCCTCTTCCGTTCTCTTCCGACTGTGCGGGGCAGGGTCGTTACAGGTGTCAACACGGGACGTACGTAACGTCAGTGTGCGGGTTTCAGCGGCAGCAGCGCACTGATGCGGAATCCGCCGCCGGGGCGCGGGCCGGCATCCAGGGTGCCGCCGACCATACCGACCCGTTCGCGCATGCCGATCAGGCCGTGGCCCTGCCCGTCGGCGCCGCCCTCCTCGTACAGCTCGTGCGGGGCGCCCTTGCCGTCGTCCTCGACGAGCAGGCCGAGACCGTCGTCGAAGTAGACCAGGCGCACGCTCGCGCCCGTGTTGGGCCCGCCGTGCTTGCGCGTGTTGGTGAGCGCCTCCTGCACGATGCGGTACGCGGTGAGCTCGACGCCGCTGGGCAGCGGGCGCGGGGTGCCCTCGACCTTGAAGTCGACGGGCAGACCGGAGGTGCGGCACTGCTCGACCAGGTCGTCGATCTGCTCGACGTCCGGCTGCGGGACGTACTCGCCGACCTCCTTGTGCTCGCCGGTGCGCAGCACGCCCAGCAGGCGGCGCATCTCGGCGAGGGCCTGGCGGCCGGTGGAGGAGATGGTCTCCAGGGCCTTCTTCGCCTGGTCGGGGGCGGCGTCCAGAACGTAGGCGGCGCCGTCCGCCTGCACCACCATCACCGACACGTTGTGCGCGACCACGTCGTGCAACTCGCGCGCGATGCGGGCGCGTTCGGCCGCGACCGCGACCTTGGCCTGCGCCTCGCGCTCCTTCTCCAGCCGGGCGGCGCGCTCCTCCAGCTGCGCGAAGTAGGCGCGCCGGGTGCGGATCGAGTCGCCGAGCACCCAGGCGAGCGCGAAGGGCACGGTCATGAAGACCATGGTCGCGAGGTTGCCCAGGCCGCTGGAGTGCTCGTTCGGCCAGCGCAGTTGAGCCGTGGGGGCCGCGCACAGGCCCACGGCGAGCGCGAGCCACGAGGCCCAGCGGGCTCCCGTCGCGGCCACCGTGTAGACGATCACCAGCATCGCGAAGTCCGCGGCCGTCGTCTCGACGTCCAGTGCCACCTGCGCCAGGCCGAGCCCGATCGTCAGCAGCAGCATCTTCTCCGGCATGCGGCGGCGCAGCGCGATCACCAGGCAGAGCAGGAGCACGATCGGAACGATCACGGCCGGGGAGTCCGTGCCCCGGGCCTCCCGGCGGGCGACCTCGCCCACCAGCGAGATCCCGAACAGGAAGACGGCCCAGAAGCTGTCGACCCCTGTCGGGTGGCTGCGGAGGAAGTCATAGAGGCGCTGCACGTAACCCAGCGTAGGGAAGCGTGATGCGTGCATGGGTCAACCGGAGGACCGATCCGCACCCGGTGCGCCTACTCCCCAAGGTGGAGGCCCCATTCTCCTGAGCGCCTAGCCTGGGCCTGTGACGGGAGAGACATCGGGCCGGTGGCAGGGCTGGCGGGCGGCGGCCGAGGCCGCCTTGTACGGGCCGGACGGCTTCTATCGCAGGCCCGAGGGCCCGGCCGGGCACTTCCGTACGTCCGTGCACGCGTCGCCGCTCTTCGCCGAGGCCGTGGCCCGGCTGTTGTGCCGGGTGGACACGGCCCTGGACCGGCCCGCCTCGCTCGCCTTCGTCGACATGGCCGCGGGACGGGGCGAACTGGCCGGCGGCGTGCTGGCCGCGCTGCCCGCGGAGGTGGCGGCACGCACGCGTGCGTACGCCGTCGAGATCGCCGACCGCCCTCAGGGCCTCGACGACCGGATCGAGTGGCTCACCGAACCGCCGCGGGGAGTCACGGGGCTGCTGTTCGCCAACGAGTGGCTGGACAACGTCCCGGTGGACGTCGTCGAAGTGGACTCCGAGGGTGTGCCGCGGTGGGTGCTCGTACGAGAGGACGGGACCGAGCGGCTCGGGGATCGCGTCGACGGCACGGATACGGCTACGGGGGCGGAGGCGGAGTGGCTCGCCCGGTGGTGGCCGCTGCCGGCCGACAAGGGGCTGCGGGCCGAGATCGGTCTCCCCAGGGACGAGGCCTGGGCGGCCGCGGTCTCCTCGGTCGACCGGGGACTCGCGGTCGCCGTCGACTACACGCACACCCTGGACGCGCGCCCCCCGTTCGGGACGCTCACCGGCTTTCGCGCGGGGCGCGGGACGGACCCCGTGCCGGACGGCTCGTGCGACATCACGGCGCACGTGGCGCTGGACGCATGCGCGCTCCCCGGGGCACGCCTGCTCCCGCAAGGTGACGCGCTGCGCGCCCTGGGCCTCTCCGGCGCACGCCCCCCGCTCACGCTCGCCTCCACCGACCCCTTGGCCTACGTACGCGCCCTCGCGAGCGCCGGCGAGGCAGCCGAGCTCACCGCGACGGGCGGGCTGGGCGACTTCGGGTGGCTTCTCCAGCCGGTTGGAATTCCGGACCGAATTCCGGACCCACTGGACCGTCCACTCGGCCACCCACAACGGCCGGGGCTCGCTGAGCGGGCCTGACGGCCACCGCTCGGCTACACCTACTTGCCCGCTGCTTGCCCACTGCTTGCCCGTTACTTGTCCGCTACTTGTCCGCTACTTGTCGATGTCCCCGACCACGAAGAACAGCGATCCCAGGATCGCCACCATGTCCGCGACCAGCGTCCCCGGCAGCAGTTCCACGAGCGCCTGGATGTTGTTGTACGAGGCCGAGCGCAGCTTCAGCCGGTACGGGGTCTTCTCGCCCTTGCTGACGAGGTAGTAGCCGTTGATGCCGAGCGGGTTCTCGGTCCACGCGTACGTGTGGCCCTCGGGCGCCTTCAGGACCTTGGGGAGCCGCTGGTTGATCGGTCCGGGCGGCAGGTCGGCGAGCCGGTCGAGACAGGCGTCGGCGAGGTCGAGGGCGACGTGGGTCTGCTCCAGGAGCACCTCGAAGCGGGCGAGACAGTCGCCCTCCTGCCGCGTGACGACCTTCAGGGTGTCCTGCAGCTCGCCGTACGCGAGGTACGGCTCGTCGCGCCGCAGGTCGAAGTCGACGCCCGAGGCGCGCGCGATCGGGCCGCTCACGCCGTACGCGTGCACGGCCTCCGGCGCGAGCGCGCCGACGCCCCGGGTGCGCCCCCGGAAGATCTCGTTGCCGAGCACCAGGTCGTCGTAGACGTCCATGCGCGAGCGCACGGCGGCGACGGCGCCACGAGCACGGGCGGCCCAGCCCGCCGGCAGGTCCTCCTTCAGGCCCCCGACGCGGTTGAACATGTAGTGCATACGGCCGCCGGAGACCTCCTCCATGACGTTCTGGAGGACCTCACGCTCCCGGAACGCGTAGAAGACCGGCGTGATGCCGCCGAGTTCCAGCGGGTACGAGCCCAGGAACATCAGGTGGTTGAGCACCCGGTTGAGCTCCGCCAGCAGCGTGCGCGTCCACACCGCGCGCGTGGGGACCTCCATGCCGAGCATGCGCTCCACGGCGAGGACCACACCCAGCTCGTTCGAGAAGGCCGACAGCCAGTCGTGGCGGTTGGCGAGCATGATGATCTGGCGGTAGTCGCGCGCCTCGAAGAGCTTCTCGGCGCCGCGGTGCATGTACCCGATCACCGGCTCCGCGTGCATGATGCGCTCGCCGTCCAGCACCAGTCGCAGCCGCAGTACGCCGTGCGTGGACGGATGCTGCGGTCCGATGTTGAGCACCATGTCGGTGCTCTCCGCGGCGCCGCCGATCCCGACCGTGGTCTCCGTCGTGGGAGTCATGCACACAGTCTCTCCTACGTAGTCTGGCGTCATGGAGACGGGGAGCCCGCTGAACACGGGGACGACGGGGGACGAATCGATACAGCCGGAGTGGATCGGGCTGCCGCCCGGACTGCTGCGGATGCGCCGGCTGCTGCTGGTGGTGTGGCTGGGGCTGCTGGCCCTCGCCCTGGGGCTGCTGCTCGGACTGCTCGCGGGACCCGTCTGGGCCGCCTTCGCGCTGCTGCCGCTCGCACTGATCGCCAGGGGCTGGGTGCTGCTCGGCCGCAACTGGCGCTCGTGGCGGTACGCCGAGCGCGCCGACGACCTGCTGATCAGCCGGGGCGTGCTGTGGCGCGAGGAGACCGTCGTGCCGTACGGGAGGATGCAGCTCGTCGAGGTGACCTCCGGGCCCGTCGAGCGGCACTTCGGGCTGGCCAGCGTGCAGCTGCACACGGCGGCCGCCGCGACCGACGCGACCATCCCGGGCCTCGACCCGGCCGAGGCGGAACGGCTGCGCGACCGGCTCAGCGAACTCGGCGAGGCCCGATCGGCGGGCCTGTGACCGCGCCGGGCGTCGACGACGCCGTACGCGCGAAGGAACCCGTCACCGAACGGCGGCTGCACCCCGTGACGCCCCTGAGGCGGGCGTGGGCGCCGGTGGCCGTCGTCATCGGGTGGGCGGTGCACGACCCCGACCAGGCGCAGCACCAGCTGACGCGACTGACGACCACCACCCTGCTGATCGCGCTCGCCGTTCTCGTCCCGGCCGCCGCCCTCTACGGTTTCCTCACCTGGTGGTTCACGCACTTCGCGGTGACCGACGGCGAACTGCGCATCCGTACCGGCCTGTTGTTCCGGCGCACCGCGCACATCCGGCTGGAACGCATCCAGGCGGTCGACGTCACCCAGCCGCTCCTCGCGCGCGTGGCGGGCGTCGCCAAGCTGAAGCTCGACGTCATAGGCGCCGACAAGAAGGACGAACTCGCTTTCCTGGGAGAGCGCGAGGCGCGTGCGCTGCGCGCGGAACTCCTCGCCCGGGCGGCCGGTTTCGCACCCGAGACGGCGCACGAGGTCGGCGAGGCGCCCGCGCGCGAGCTGCTGCGCACTCCCCCGTTCGACCTCGCGATCTCCGTCGTACTGACGGGCGCCACCTGGGGCTCCCTGGTCGCCGCCCTCGTCGTACCGCCCGTTCTGTGGCTGGCCACCCACAGCGTGTGGACCGTCCTCGCGACGGCCCTGCCGCTGCTGGGCACGGCGGGCGCGAGCAGCGTGGGGCGGTTCGTCGGCGAGTACGACTGGACGGTGGGCGAGTCGCCGGACGGGCTGCGCATCGACCACGGGCTGCTCGACCGTACGCACGAGACGGTGCCGCCCGGCCGGGTGCAGACCGTGCGGATCGTGGAGCCGCTGCTGTGGCGGCGGCGCGGATGGGTGCGGGTGGAGCTGGATGTGGCCGGATCGTCCAACTCCGTGCTGGTGCCGGTCGCTCCGCGGGCGGTCGCCGAGTCGGTCGTCGCGCGCGTGCTGCCCGGTGTGACCGTGCCGTCGGCGGAGGAGCTGTCACGGCCCCCTCGCCGGGCCGGACGCTGCGTACCGGTGTGGTGGCGGGGGTACGGACTCGCCGTCACCGACACGGTGTTCGCCACCCGGCACGGACTCCTGCGACGGAGCCTGGCGCTCGTCCCGCACGCGAAGGTGCAGAGCGTACGACTCACTCAGGGCCCCTGGCGGCGACTGTGGCGGCTTGCCGACGTGCATGTGGACACGGGGGCCAACAAGTCCGTGACAGCTCGGCTGCGGGGCGCTCAGGAGGCGGCGGAGTTGCTGCGGGCGCAGGCCGAGAGGTCACGGACGGGACGCAGGGACGCGCGCCCCGACCGCTGGATGGCGTCGTAGACGTCAGGAAGCCGCGCTGCGCAGTCCCTGCAGGTCGATCTGCTCGGTCTCGTCGTGGGCCGTCAGGTCGATCACCTGGCCCACCGCGCGCGCCTTCTCGTCGGCCGGCCTGAACTCCGACTCGGCCTCGGCCTTGTGCAGGGCGAGCGCCTCCTGGCCGACCACATCGGCGAGGTCCTCGTTCTGCACGGCCTCCAGGGCGTCCCCGGTCTGCTCCGCCTTCGTACCGAAGAAGTCGAACCCGCCCTCGACCGCCGGGCGTCGCACGGGCGCGGCCGGCACGACGGCCACCGCGGTCGGCTCGACGAAGTGACCGGCGGGCCGGCGCACGGGCCCACCGGAGGGGGCGTGCCTGGCCGAAGTGGTGGCGGCCGCGCGCTCATGCCCGTCGACCGCCTCGGGCTGCCCCTGCGCCTCGTCCTCCTGCGTCGCGGCCTCCGTGCCTGCGTCGGCGGCGGCACCGGTGGCGCCGGGCGCCGTCCCGGTCGCCGTGGCCGCCTCGGTGGCGGCGGAACCGGCCTTCGCCCGTACCGGCTCGCGCTTACGGGAGGCGTGGCCCTTGGTGGGACCGTCGCCCTTCGGGGAACCGTCGTCGTCGGGCGAGGAGTCGTCCTTCGCGGCGTCCTGGCTCTTCGGGAAGCCGTCCTGCGACAGCTCGGACTCCGACAGCGCGTCCCCCGACGGATCGTTCGCCGGCGACTCGTCCTCCAGAGCAACGTCGTCCGAAGCAACTCCCTCGGGGAAAGCTTCCTCCAGGGAGGCGCCGTCCAGGGAGTTGTCAGTGGCCGGGGCGTCCGCCGCGGAGCCGCCCTCCGGGGAACCTTCACCGTCCTCGTCGAACCGCTTGAGTGCCGCCTTCGCCCGCAGGAACAGCTGGGAACCCTGGGGAGAGAAGACCGCGGGATCCGCCGGCGTCTCGTCGGCCTGCTTCGTGCCGTCCGAGTCGCCCGCGGCCTCGATGGTGCCGGCGTCGGTGTCGGTGTCGGTGTCGGTGTCGACCGAGGCAGCCACAGCCTCGGTCTCCTCCGCGAGTTCCGCCTCCGCGAGGGCCTCGTCCACCGGCACGGGCGGCAGCGCGCGTGCCTGAGGCACCCCGGCTTCTATCTCGAGCAGACGGCGGCCCTCCAGGGCGCTCGCGCGCTCGGTCTCCGCGGTGGCGTACCGCCGCAGCAGCGCCGCGTGTTCGTTGCGCAGCCCCGCCAGCTCCGTGCGCTTGGACCGCAGCCGCTGCTCCAGCTTGGCGCGCAGCTCGCGCGACTCCTCGAGGTCGGTCTCCAGTTCGGCGACCCGCTCCTCGTGCCGCCACTCGTCGCTCGCACGCGCGCGCGTAAGGTCGGCGACCTGTTTGCCGGCCTGGGTGTCCCAGCGGCGCATGACGGCCGCGCCCACGACCGCCGTCGCCGCGGCGAGCGCGGCGATGACGCGGAGCACGGCGTGCTGTGTGAACACCCAGGGGCCGAAGGCGCAGACGAAGGAGACGCCTGCGATCGCCGACGGTGGCAGCAGCCTGTGCAAGGGCGGGGAATGGCGGTGACGTCCACGTGGCATGGCCAGAAACTTACCGCGAGTAGGCGAGCCTTGGTGCCCCGCCCCGTAAAAACGCAGCCATCCCGAAACGTTCACGGCGCATCAGGAATTGGCCCTCACCGAATTCAGCAAGATCATCATCGGCCGTAACCCCCGTCACCGGTCGCTCAGCCGCCCACTGATCCACTGCAGCGTCGCCGGAATCTCCCGCCGCCAGGTGTTGAAGTTGTGCCCGCCGCTTTCGAGGATGATGGACGAGATCCTTGTCAGCTTGGTGGCCTGCACACGCTCTATGAACTTCAGAGTCGACTTGTAGTTGGATTCCCCGATCCTGCTGCTGGTGACGAGCAGTGAAGTGTCGGGCGCCGGCAGATGCTTGATGCACCACCACAGGTCGGCGCGATTGCGCAGCGCCTTGTCGCCGCGGAAGAGGTCGCCCGTGGTGGGGTCGGTCGGCGCCTTGTAGTACGGCGACAGGCCCGCCCCGGCCGCGTACGACCCGGGGTGGTGCATGGCGAGCTTGAGGGCGCAGTAGCCGCCCGTGGAGTCGCCGATGATGCCCCAGCTGCCCGGTTTCCTGCCCACCCGGTAGTGCGCGAGTACGGCATCGGGCAGATCCTTCGCGAAGAACGTCTCCGTCTGCGGACCGCCCGGGATGTCCACGCATTCCGTGTCCCGGGGTGGCGCCACCGTCGGCCGCAGCATCACAAGGATCATCGGCTGCATACGGCCGCTCTTCGCGAGCTCCTGGGCGGTGCGCGGGTAGTGCAGTTTGTCCACGAGCGCCTGGGCGGTTCCCGGATATCCCGTCAGAACCACGGCCGCGGGAAACGTACGCGTGCGGTACTGCGGCTGAAAGTACTCCGGCGGCAGGTACACATACGCGGGAGTGGCGATTTTCGTCGTACGGCCGACGATGTCGACCTTCTGGACCTGACCGCCGATCTGTGGCCGGGAACCGCCCACTCCACTCACGCGTGCCGTGTCGACCACTTCGAGCGGGCCGCCCGAGCCGCCGAGCCCCGTGTGGTTCACGACCACGCCCTGGTCCTTCTCCTGCCCGAACAGGTCCGCCCAGCTGGCGTAGAACCCGAAGGCCTGGTTGGCGGCGAGGCCCACCGACGCGAACAGGGCCAGCTGGGTGCCGAGCAGCAGACCGACGCGCCCGCTGACGGCTCGCCAGTTCCGCCGCGCCAGACGCGGCCACAGCCACACCGTCCCCGCGAACAACAACACGGCGAACGCGACTGCCAGCCACAGCACTTTGTTGCTCGTAAGACCCATGACCTGCTTCCTGCCTGCGGTTTCCATCCGGCTCCCCCGCTCCTTCGCAAGGGCTTGTCCGGGACTTTCCTTGGCCTTTGGACCGGCTTTGAGGAGAGGCTGGAACCTCTCCCCTCAAGACACCGTCCTAGAGGGCGCAATGTCGCCGGATGCCCGAATCGGGACCGGACCCAAGATCTCTCGCGGAACTACGGGATGCGATGTCTGTCAGGACAGATGAGGAAATGTCGGGTGGGGTTCCCTCCCGAACACACAGCGCGCGGCGCGTATTCCGTGGTCCGCGCCCCGAGGCGGTCCCCGTCCTCGTCGCCAGAGCCTGCGCACTCGTAGGCGTTCTGGACATCGCCGCGGGCGTGTTCCCGCGCTTCAGGCACAGCCGTATGCACAGCCTCGCCGAGGTGCTGCCCGGCTCGTTCGGCCCGTTCGCGGCCGCGCTGTCGCTCAGCGCGGGGATCCTGCTGCTGCTGCTCGCGCACGGCCTCAGGCGGTGCAAGCGGCGGGCCTGGCGCGCCGCGGTGGCGCTGCTGCCGGCGGGTGCTGTGGGGCAGTTCACATATCGCCACTCCATGATCGGAGTGGTCATCTCGCTGCTGCTGCTCGCGCCGCTGCTGCGCCACCGCGACCAGTTCGCGGCGCTGCCCGATCCGCGCAGCCGCTGGCGTGCGCTCGCCAACTTCGTCCTCATGGGCGCCGGTTCCCTCGTGCTCGGACTGATCATCGTCAGCGTCCACCCGAACCGGATGGTCGGCGACCCGAGCCTGGCCGATCGCATTACGCACGTCCTGTACGGCCTGTTCGGCTTCGAGGGCCCGGTCGACTACCAGGGCAACACCTCCTGGACGGTCGCCTTCTCACTGGGCGCCCTCGGCCTGATCACCGCCGTGACGACGATCTACCTCGCGTTCCGGCCCGAACACCCGGCCGCGCGTCTGACCGAGGACGACGAGGAGCGCCTGCGCGCCCTGCTGGTGAAGCACGGCCGCCGCGACTCCCTCGGCCACTTCGCGCTGCGCCGCGACAAGGCGGTCGTCTTCTCGCCCAGTGGCAAGGCTGCGGTGACGTACCGGGTCGTGTCCGGGGTGATGCTCGCCAGCGGTGACCCCATCGGCGACGTGGAGGCCTGGCCGGGTGCCATCGAGCGCTTCATGGACGAGGCCAGGGCCCACTCCTGGACGCCGGCCGTCATGGGCTGCTCGGAGACGGGCGGCGAGGTGTGGACCCGTGAGACCGGTCTCGACGCCCTCGAACTGGGCGACGAGGCGGTGGTGGACGTCGGGGATTTCTCCCTCGCCGGCCGCGCGATGCGCAACGTGCGGCAAATGGTCAAGCGCATCGAGCGCGCCGGTTACGAAACCCGGGTACGACGTGTCCGTGACGTCGGCGAGGCCGAGCTGGAGCGGATCCGGCAGGCCGCCGAGGACTGGCGCGGCACCGACACGGAGCGCGGCTTCTCGATGGCCCTCGGCCGCATCGGCGACGGCTCCGACGGCGACTGCCTGATCGCCACCGCGCACAAGGCGGACGACCAGCCGGGTGCGTACGGCGACCTGAAGGCGATCCTGCACTTCGTCCCGTGGGGCGAGGACGGCGTGTCCCTGGACCTGATGCGCCGCGACCGTTCGGCCGACCCCGGTATGAACGAACTCCTCATCGTCGCGGCCCTCCAGGCGGCGCCGAAACTCGCCATCACGCGCGTGTCGCTCAACTTCGCCATGTTCCGCGCGGCACTCGCGCGTGGCGAGAAGATCGGCGCGGGCCCGGTGCTGCGCGCCTGGCGCGGGCTGCTGGTGTTCCTCTCCCGCTGGTTCCAGATCGAGTCCCTGTACAAGTTCAACGCGAAGTTCCAGCCCCGCTGGGAACCGCGCTTCGTCGTCTACCGCGCGTCGGCCGACCTGCCGCGCATCGGCTTCGCCGCCATGCAGGCGGAGGGCTTCGTCACCCTCGCCCTCCCGCTGCCGCGCTTCCTGCGCCGCCGCACGGCCGCCCCGCGCGCGTGCACCCACGCGGTCGCGGAGCGGGACGTACGCGCGGCGTGAGCGGGCGACCGGACAACCGGCGGCCCGACCGACCGTGACAGGCCGGCCGGAGCGGAAGCCTCGCCCCCTCGGGCACGGGGGCTTCCGCTCGGGCCGTGGCGCTGATCTTCCGCTCCGGCCGGTAGCGGTGGGCTTCCACTCCGACCGTGGCAGTCAGCTTCCACCGCGGCCCGGTGCGCTTCCGACCGACCGGAAGCGGTCAGCTTCCCCCGGAACCCGGTGCGCTTCCGCTCCGACCGAAAGCGATCAGCTTCCACTCCGGCCCGGCGGCCTCCCGCTCCCGCCGGAAGCGGTCAGCTTCCCCCGGAGCCCGGCGCGCTTCCCCTCCCGCCGCGGCAGGGTGGGCTTCCACTCCGACCGTGGCAGTCAGCTTCCACCGCGGCCCGGTGCGCTTCCGCTCCGACCGGAAGCGGTCAGCTTCCACTCCGGCCCGGCGGCCTCCCGCTCCCGCCGGAAGCGATCAGCTTCCACTCCGGCCCGGCGGCCTCCCGCTCCCGCCGGAAGCGATCAGCTTCCACTCCGGCCCGGCGGCCTCCCGCTCCCGCCGGAAGCGATCAGCTTCCACTCCGGCCCGGCGGCCTCCCGCTCCCGCCGGAAGCGATCAGCTTCCCCCGGAGCCCGGCGCGCTTCCCCTCCGGCCGCGGCGGGGGAGCTCCACTCCCGCCGTGGCGGTTCGCGGGCGGGCCCTGGGCCTACGCTGAACGTATGAGCAAGCAGAACGGACGCGGGCGCGTCGTCGGCCTTCCGGAATGGGACCGCTGCGCGGTCATGGGGGTCGTGAACGTCACACCCGACTCCTTCTCCGACGGCGGCCGCTTCTTCGACACGACGGCCGCCGTCAAACACGGTCTCGAACTGGTCGCCGAGGGCGCGGACCTGGTCGACGTCGGTGGCGAGTCCACTCGTCCCGGCGCCACCCGCGTCGACGAGGCCGAGGAACTCAAGCGCGTCATCCCTGTCGTCCGCGGCCTCGCCTCGGAGGGCGTCACCGTCTCCGTCGACACCATGCGCGCGTCCGTCGCCGCACAGGCCCTCGCCGCAGGCGCCGGCCTCGTCAACGACGTCAGCGGCGGCCTCGCGGACCCCACGATGATCCCGGTGGTGGCAGAGGCCGGCGCGCCCTTCGTCGTCATGCACTGGCGCGGCTTCCTGGAGGGCGGCAACGTCAAGGGCGTGTACGACGACGTCGTCACCGAGGTCGTCGACGAACTGCACGCACGCGTGGAGGCCGTTCTGGCGGGCGGCGTCGCCCCCGACCGCATCGTCGTCGACCCGGGCCTCGGCTTCTCCAAGGACGCCGAGCACGACCTCGTCCTGCTGGCCCATCTCGACCGCCTGCTCGGCCTCGGTCACCCCCTGCTCGTCGCCGCCTCCCGCAAGCGGTTCCTCGGGCGCGTGCTGGCCGGACCGGAGGGGGCCCCGCCGCCCGCGCGCGAGCGCGACGCCGCCACGGCCGCCGTCTCCGCACTCGCGGCGCACGCCGGAGCGTGGGCGGTACGTGTGCACGAGGTGCGCGCGACGGCGGACGCCGTACAGGTCGCGCGCGCCGTGGAAGGTGCGCGCGCCGCGGGCATCGCGCCGGGCGCCGCCCCCGTGAGCGGGGCGCAGACGACGGAGCGCGCCCCCGGTGCACACGGTGCAGAAGGAGCCCGGTGAGCGCCCCCCACACGGACGTCGAGCAGGTGGAAGCCGCCAACACCACCTTCTACGAGACGATGGAGCGCGGTGACTTCGAGGAACTGTCCTCGCTCTGGCTCGCCCCGTCCGACCTGGGCGTCGACGAGGAGTACCACGATCCGGCGGAGGTCGGCGTGGTCTCGTGCGTGCACCCCGGCTGGCCCGTGCTCACCGGCCGCGGCGAGGTCCTGAGGTCGTACGCGCTGATCATGGCGAACACCGACTACATCCAGTTCTTCCTCACCGACGTGCACGTCTCCGTCACCGGTGACACCGCCCTGGTGAACTGCACCGAGAACATCCTCAGCGGCGGCCCCGCCCCCGAGGGCGGCGACGAACTCGGCCCGCTGGTCGGCCAGCTGGTGGTCGCCACCAACGTGTTCCGCCGCACCCCCGCCGGCTGGAAGCTCTGGTCCCACCACGCCTCCCCGGTAATGGCCGAAAACGACGAGGCCGAGGACGACGACACGCCGTCCTGAGTGGGTAGGCGCCAGTGGGTAGGCGACCTTTGACGGCAGCCGGTGGCAGTCGGTGAGGGCAGCCGGCCGGACGTGCTCGCGCGACCGGCCGGAACCCACTGGGACCAAGAAGTGGTTGGAATCACGGACCCCTGGGTAGGGGCGGCTACCAACCCGTGAGCCGCTGGGTTCCCCAGGGAGAACACCCGATGAACCTCCTGGTCCCGGCGCAGGCCCACACCCCCGTGGCCCGGCCCTGTCAGTGCCCGCAGGTAGATTCATTTGATGCCGGTGTGCCGTCCGCACACGGTACGCACCGGCCGTTACCGACGATTGCAGGAGTGATTCGCGTGGATCGTGTCGCGCTGCGCGGCCTCAAGGCCCGCGGGCACCACGGTGTGTTCCCCAGGGAGCGTGAGGAGGGCCAGACCTTCATCGTGGACCTCGTCCTCGGCCTGGACACCCGCCCGGCCGCCGCCGACGACGACCTGGCGAAGACAGTGCATTACGGCATCGTGGCGGAGGAGGTCGTGGCCGTCGTCCAGGGCGAGCCCGTCAATCTCATCGAGACGCTCGCCGAGCACATCGCCCAGGCCTGTCTGAAGCACGACGGGGTCCAGGAAATCGAGGTCTGCGTCCACAAGCCGGACGCACCGATCACGGTCCCCTTCGACGACGTGACCGTCACCATCACCCGGAGCCGAGTATGACCGCGTCCTTCACCGAGGGTCACAGCGACCCGACCGTACAGCCGGTACCCGCCTCCGTCGTGGCGCAGGTGGACGCCGCCGACACGACCCTCCACAATCCGAAACGGGCCGTGGTCTCCCTCGGCGCGAACCTCGGCAACCGGCTGGAGACCCTCCAGGGCGCGATCGACGCGCTGGAGGACACGCCGGGCGTCCGCATCAAGGCCGTCTCACCGGTGTACGAGACGGAGCCCTGGGGAGTCGAGCCCGGCAGCCAGCCGGCGTACTTCAACGCGGTCGTGGTCCTGAAGACCACCCTCCCCCCGTCCTCGCTCCTGGAGCGGGCCCACGCGGTCGAGGAGGCCTTCCACCGGGTACGGGACGAGCGCTGGGGAGCCCGCACCCTCGACGTCGACATCGTCGCGTACGCCGACGTCGTCGACGACGACCCGCATCTCACGCTCCCTCACCCCCGCGCACACGAGCGCGCGTTCGTCCTCGCCCCCTGGCACGACGTCGACCCCGACGCCCAGCTGCCCGGCCGCGGGACGGTCGCCGATCTCCTGGACGCCGTCACCCGCGAAGGCGTGACGCCGCGCAAGGACCTGGAACTCCACCTGCCCGAGTAGTCGTTAAGGTCAGGACGACCACTGTTTGCGGGACGGTCCGCAGGACCTGGGGGAGCTGAAGGGACACCGTGAGAGAGCTGCGCATCAGGGTGCTGGCAGGCGTGTTCATCGTGGCCGGAATCCTGTCCTGGGCGGGAGCCCGCCTCTGGAACTCGATCGGGACCCTCCCCAGCGTCCCCCTGGCCGCCCCCATCGTCCTCGCCCTGATCGCGGTGGTCCTGCTGGCCACCGCCTTCTCGCTGCGTGCCCGCTTCAAGGCCCAGCGCGAGCGCCGCCCCGAGGCCAAGGGCGTCGACCCCATGATGGCTGCCCGTGCGGTCGTCTTCGGCCAGGCCAGCGCCCTGGTGGCCGCCCTCGTCGCCGGTATGTACGGCGGCACGGGCGTCTTCCTCCTGGAGCTCCTCGACATCCCCGCCCGCCGCGACCAGGCCATCTACGCCGGCTTCGCGGTCGTGGCGGGCATCGCGGTCATAGTGGCGGCCATCTTCCTGGAGCGCGTGTGCCGGCTCCCGGAGGACGACGAGAACAACAACGGGGCGGCGACGACGGCCTGAGGCGGCCCCACCGGGCCCCCCGCCGTCCCAGCCGCCCGCCCGGCGTCAGCGCGCCATGATCAGGCTCATCGCCTCGTTACGGGTGGCCGGATCACGCAGCTGGCCGCGCACCGCCGACGTTATGGTCTTGGCCCCGGGCTTGCGGACGCCCCGCATCGACATGCACATGTGCTCGCACTCGACGACGACGATCACGCCACGCGGCTCCAGAATCTCCATCAGGGAGTCGGCGATCTGCGTGGTGAGACGTTCCTGCACCTGAGGCCGACGGGCGAACACATCCACGAGCCGGGCCAGCTTCGACAGGCCCGTGATCTTGCCGTCGGCGGACGGGATGTAACCGACGTGGGCGACGCCGACAAACGGCACCAGATGATGCTCGCAGGAGCTCAGGACCTCGATGTCCTTCACGAGCACCATCTCGTCGTGCCCCAGGTCGAACGTCGTCGTCAGCACGTCCTCGGGCTTCTGCCACAGTCCCGCGAAGATCTCCCGATAGGCCCGCGCCACCCGCGCCGGCGTCTCCCTGAGTCCCTCCCGGTCGGGGTCCTCGCCGACCGCGATCAGCAGTTCGCGTACGGCGTTCTCGGCGCGCTTCTCGTCGAACACGCCGATCTCACCCTCGCCGTCGAGCGTCACGGGGTCGGTCATGTGGTGCCTCGTTCCTGTGCGGGTCACACGTGTGGGCCACGCGCCTCATCTGCGGACATACGGAAATGCCGCGCCCCCCAGGCTAGAACCTGGGGGGCGCGGCAGTCATTCCGGGCCTGACGAGGCGGCCGGGAGAGCGGTGGTCAGCTCTCCGGACGCTCCTCCGGGGCCTGCTCGGTCACCGGAGCGGACTCCGCAGCGGTGGCCTTGACGGTGGTGATCGCCGGGGTCGCGCCGTTGGCCCCGTTCGTCAGTGCGAGCTCCTTGGGGGAGAGCACCGGCGGACGGGTGGACGGCGTGCGGCGGGAGGAACCGGTCCAGGCCGGCCGCGGGGGACGCTTGACGATGGGAGCGAAGACCTCGGCGATCTGCTCCTTGTTCAGCGTCTCCTTCTCCAGCAACTGGAGGACCAGCTGGTCGAGGACGTCGCGGTTCTCGACCAGGATCTCCCAGGCCTCGTTGTGCGCCGTCTCGATGAGCTTCTTGACCTCTTCGTCGACCAGCGCGGCGACCTCTTCCGAGTAGTCACGCGGGTGCGACATCTCCCGGCCCAGGAACGGCTCGCTGTTGTCGCCCCCGAACTTGATGGCGCCGAGACGCTCGGTCATGCCGTACTGCGTGACCATCGCGCGGGCCGTTGTGGTGGCCTTCTCGATGTCGTTCGCAGCGCCCGTCGTCGGGTCGTGGAAGACGAGCTCCTCGGCCGCACGGCCACCCAGCATGTAGGCCAGCTGGTCCAGCATCTCGTTGCGGGTCGTGGAGTACTTGTCCTCGTCCGGCAGGACCATCGTGTAACCGAGGGCCCGGCCGCGCGACAGGATCGTGATCTTGTGGACCGGGTCGGAGTTGGGGGAAGCCGCCGCGACCAGGGCGTGACCGCCCTCGTGGTACGCGGTGATCTTCTTCTCCTTGTCCGACATGATCCGGGTCCGCTTCTGCGGGCCCGCCACCACGCGGTCGATCGCCTCGTCCAGGCTGAGGTTGTCGATCAGCTTCTTGTCGCTGCGCGCCGTGAGCAGAGCGGCCTCGTTGAGGACGTTGCTCAGGTCGGCGCCGGTGAAGCCGGGGGTACGACGGGCGACGGCCGCGAGGTCGACGTCCTGGGCGACCGGCTTGCCCTTCTGGTGAACCTTGAGGATCTCCAGGCGACCCTGCAGGTCCGGCGGGTCGACCGCGATCTGGCGGTCGAAGCGTCCGGGACGCAGCAGCGCCGGGTCGAGGATGTCCGGGCGGTTCGTGGCGGCGATGAGAATCACACCGCCCTTGACGTCGAAGCCGTCCATCTCGACGAGCAGCTGGTTCAGCGTCTGCTCGCGCTCGTCGTGACCACCGCCGAGGCCGGCGCCGCGATGGCGGCCGACCGCGTCGATCTCGTCGACGAAGACGATCGCCGGAGCGTTCGCCTTGGCCTGCTCGAACAGGTCACGGACTCGGGAGGCACCGACACCGACGAACATCTCGACGAAGTCGGAACCCGAGATCGAGTAGAAGGGCACCCCGGCCTCGCCGGCCACGGCACGCGCGAGCAGCGTCTTGCCGGTACCGGGACGGCCGTAGAGGAGCACGCCCTTGGGGATCTTGGCACCGACGGCCTGGAACTTCGCCGGTTCCTGCAGGAACTCCTTGATCTCGTGGAGCTCCTCGACGGCCTCGTCACAGCCCGCGACGTCCGAGAACGTCGTCTTGGGAGTGTCCTTGGTGATGAGCTTGGCCTTCGACTTGCCGAAGTTCATGACCCGGGAGCCGCCGCCCTGCATCTGATTCATCAGGAACAGGAAGACGACCACGATGAGGACGAAGGGGAGCAGGGAGAGCAGGATGCCCAGGAAGGGGTTCTGCTTGGACGGCGAAACGGTGTAGCCGTCCGGGATCTGCTTGTCCTGGTATTTGGTCTGCAGCGTGTTGGCGATGGTCACGCCCTGATCGCCGATGTAGCTCGCCTGGATCTTCGAGCTGCCCTCGACCTTTACGCCGTCCTTGAGCTGGACCTTGACGGTCTGCTCGTCGCCGGTGGTCAGCTTGGCTGATTCGACCTTGTTGTCATTGATCGCTGCCACGACCTGGCCGGTGTCCACCGTCTTGTAGCCGCCGGACGAGCCGACGACCTGCATCAACACGACCACGGCAAGGACGGCCAGCACGATCCACATGACCGGCCCACGGAAGTATCGCTTCACGTCCATCCATACGGAGCGGTGTCGCCCCGTCCCTCCTGCCATAGTGAGTTTGATAAGACAGTTCTTCTGACGGTACCCCAGCATTGTGGCCCGCAGCCGCACGGGACGGCTGCCAAACCCGTCTGCATGCTCCAACGGCGCGAAACCCGCTGGGGTTCCCGATCGTCCTACAAAGAAGGCCCGACCGGCTCAGCCGCCGTAGACGTGGGGCGCGAGCGTACCGACGAACGGGAGGTTGCGGTACTTCTCGGCGTAGTCGAGGCCGTAGCCCACGACGAACTCGTTCGGGATGTCGAAGCCGACCCACTCCACCTCGATCGCGACCTTGGCGGCGTCCGGCTTGCGCAGCAGCGTGCACACCTTGAGCGACTCCGGCTCGCGGGAGCCGAGGTTGGACAGCAGCCAGGACAGCGTCAGGCCGGAGTCGATGATGTCCTCGACGATCAGGACATGCCTGCCCTTGATGTCGGTGTCGAGGTCCTTGAGGATCCGCACCACACCGGAGGACTGGGTGCCCGCGCCGTACGACGACACGGCCATCCAGTCCATGGTGACGGGGGTGGACAGCGCCCGGGCGAGGTCGGCCATGACCATCACGGCGCCCTTGAGCACACCGACGATGAGCAGGTCCTTACCCGCGTACTCCGCGTCGATCTTCGCGGCGAGCTCTACCAGCTTCGCGTCGATCTCTTCCTTGGTGATGAGCACCTCTTTGAGGTCGGTGCCCATGTCTTTCGCGTCCACCCGCATCACTTTCGGTCGTCCCACCACGGCCGCCCAGCACCCCCCAAAGGGGGGCAAGGTTTCAGCCTTGCCGAATCACCAGTCTGCCACCCTGGCGCTGCGCGACGACTTTGCCCGGGAGATTGATGGCCCCCTGGCCGCGCCAGCCGGTGATCAGCCGGTCGACTTCCTCGATGTGACGGGCGAACAGCGAACCGGCGGGCGCCCCGGCCTGGATGGCGGCCCTGCGCAGGATGCGACGGCGCACGGCGGGCGGCAGGGCGTAGAGCTTGGCGCACTCCAGCAACCCTGTGGCGTCGCGCACAGTGGCGTCGGCCTGGCCGGCCCAGGCGTCCAGGGCGTCGGCGTCGTCGCGGGAGAGCTGGGCGGTGCGGGCGAGAGCCTCCACCACGCCCTTGCCGAGGGCCTTCTCCAGGGCGGGCAGGCCTTCGTGGCGCAGCCGGGAGCGGGTGTACGCGGGATCCGCGTTGTGGGGGTCGTCCCAGACGGGGAGCGACTGGACCATGCAGGCCTTGCGGGCGGTCTGCCGGTCGAGCTGGAGGAAGGGGCGCCGGTAGCGGCCGTCGGCCCCCGAGACCGCGGCCATTCCGGACAGGGAGCGGATGCCGGAGCCGCGGGCGAGGCCGAGCAGGACGGTCTCGGCCTGGTCGTCGCGGGTGTGGCCGAGCAGGACCGCGGCGGCGCCGTGGCGCAGGGCCGCGGCGTCGAGGGCGGCGTACCGGGCGTCGCGCGCGGCGGCTTCGGGTCCCCCTTCGCGGCCGACGGTCACGGCGACGGAGTCGACCGGGTCGAGGCCGAGTTGGCGCAGCCGCAGTCCGACTTCCTCGGCTCGCAGGTCGGAGCCGGGCTGCAGGCCGTGGTCGACGGTGACGCCGCCGGCGCGGATGCCGAGCTTGGGTGCCTCGAACGCGAGGGCGGAGGCGAGGGCCATGGAGTCGGCGCCGCCGGAGCAGGCCACGAGCACGAGCGGCGAGGGCCTGCGCTCGTGCGGGGTCTGCTCGACGAGCCCGGGGGCCCGGGAGGTCGTCTGTTGGTCGTTGAGGAGGTCGTGCAGGACGTGGCGGACCGCCAGGCGTATCGCCGCGACCGCAGGATGGGGACCCATGTCCGGTTCCCTTCATGAAGTTGTCGGGGGGTGAGCCCGGGGTCGGTCACTCAGAGTGTGTAGATGGTGACAGAACCGGGGCGTTCCCCGAGCATCGCACGCCTACCCATCGCTCACGGTCCCTCGGACGGGTGATCTGAGGGGCGTTCGCCTGCCGTCGGCCGGATTCGTTTCACGACCTTCCTACGGCGTTCACCACTCGCCTACGGCGTTCACGACTCGGGCTTGCGGTGCACCCGCGCGACCCAGTCCGCCGGTTTGGCGATCTCCGACTTGGTCGGGAGGGTGTTCGGGGACGTCCACACGCGGTTGAAGCCGTCCATGCCCACCTCGTCCACGACCGCCCGTACGAAACGCTCGCCGTCGCGGTACTGCCTGAGTTTGGCATCCAGACCCAGCAGTTTGCGCAGGGCCGTGTCCAGTCGCGAGGCACCCTTCGCCCGGCGCTGCTGGAACTTCTCGCGGATCTCGGCGACGCTCGGCACGACGTCCGGACCGACGCCGTCCATCACGAAGTCGGCGTGGCCCTCCAGGAGCGACATCACGGCGGTGAGGCGTCCGAGGATCTCCCGCTGCGCCGGGGTCTGCACGATCTCCACGAAGGAGCGCCCGCCGTCGTCCTCCTCGGCCTCGGGGCGTCCGCCGGCGAGGGACTGGGCGGCTTCGCGGATACGCTCGAGCACGGTCATGGGGTCGACGTCGGTCTCCCCCAAGAAAGACTGGATTTCGCCCTCCAGGTGGTCGCGCAGCCAGGGCACCGCGCTGAACTGCGTGCGGTGCGTCTCCTCGTGCAGGCAGACCCACAGGCGGAAGTCGTGGGGCTGTACGTCGAGTTCACGCTCCACGTGCACGATGTTCGGGGCGACGAGGAGCAGCCGGCCGCCGCCGTTCTCCCCAGCGGGGAGTTCGCGGGTGGCGGGGGCGAAGGTCTCGTACTGGCCGAGGACCCGGGAGGCCAGGAACGACAGCAGCATGCCCAGTTCGACGCCGGTGACCTTGCCGCCGACAGCGCCGAGGACCGCGCCGCCGGGGGTGTTGCCGCGCCGTTCCTGCATCTTGTCCAGGAGCGGCTTGAGGATTTCCCGGAAGCCTGCGACGTTCGCCCGGACCCAGCCGGGGCGGTCGACGACGAGGACCGGGGTGTCGTGGGTCTCCTCCGTGCCCATACGGGTGAAGCCCCGGACGTGTCCCTCCGAGGACTTGGCATGCCTGCGCAGTTCCGCGACGACGGCCCGGGCCTCGTCGCGGCTCACGTCGGGGCCCGGCCGCACGAGCCGGGTCGCGGTCGCGACCGCGAGATTCCAGTCGACCATCTCGGCACCACCGATGCTCGTCATGCGTCAACGGTACGTGAGCGTTCCCACTTGGGGCAGGCCGCGGCGGTCGACCGCGGCCTGCGTCGGTCGGCGGGGCGACTTCCGGCGGCGGTCACCCGCAGCCGCACGCCGCCAGAGCGGTGGCCGTTCTGTCCAACGCGGACTGGGCCTCGCCTGCACTGGTCGTGTCCGACGCCAGGAAGGCGAACGCCAGCAGGCGGCCGTCCTGGTCGACCACCGTTCCCGCCAGCGTGTTCACGCCCGTCAGGGTGCCCGTCTTCGCCCGTACGACTCCTGCCGCGCCGTCGGCGTAGCGGGTGGTCAGGGTGCCGGTGAAGCCGGCCACCGGAAGGCCCGTCAGGACCGGCCGGAGTTCGGGGTGGGAGGGATCCCCGGCCTTCACCAGCAGGGCCGTGAGCAGGTCGGCCGTCAGCCTGTCGTCCCTGTTGAGGCCGCTGCCGTCGTGGAACTCGGCGCCCTTGAGGGGGAGTTCGAGCCTCTTCAGAGCGCCGGCGATCGCGGACGCACCGCCGGCGAAGCTCGCGGGCTTCCCCGTCGCGACGGCCGTCTGGCGGGCCAGGGCCTCCGCGATGTCGTTGTCGCTGTTGGTCAGCATGCGCTCGACCAGGGCCGAGAGCGGGGGCGAGGTGACGGTGGCGAGGTTCTCGGCCCGGGTCGTCGCCTTGGACGGGCCGGGGGGCGTGGTCGTGATGCCGCGCTTCCCGAGGAACGTGGCGAACGTCCGGGCCGCGTCCGCAGCCGGGTCCGTCACGCGCTTGGCGGGGCCGCTCGTCGAGTCGTTGATGCGGCCCTCGTCGGCCATCAGGGCGCTGACGGGCGCGAGGTTGCCGTCGACGCCGATGGGGTGCAGCGCGGGACCCGCGAACAGGGTGGTGTCGTAGGAGAGCGTCACCGACCGCACATCGCGCTTCTTCAGCGCCTTCGCCGTTTTGTCGGCCAGGTCCCGCAGGCTCGCCCAGCCCTCTCCGCTCTCGGCTTCGCCCTGGCGGGAGGTGCCCTCGGCCGTCCTGCGGGCCGTCAGGGTCGGGTCGCCGCCGCCGACCAGGACGAGTTCCCCGGTGTCGGGCTCCAGGTCCGCGCGGGTGGTCAGGCGGTGGTCGGCGCCCATCGCCGAGAGGGCGGCGACCGCGGTGGCGATCTTGGTGGTGGAGGCGGGGGTCAGGGCGTCGTCGGCGCCGGTGCCGTAGAGGCGCTTGCCGCTGGCGATGTCGACGACCGCGCCGGCGTGGCGGGTGCCGAGCGCCGCGTTCCCCAGCAGGGGCCCCAGGACGTCGGAGAGGGCCGGACCGGTCGGGGCCGACCTGACGGTGTTCGTGGCGCCGCCCAGGCCGGTCAGGACGGAGGCGGCGCTGGGGGCGGGTCGGGGCGCCCCGGCCGCCGCACCGGATGAACCAGACGTATCGGAATTACGGCCGTGATCTGCGCCACCCGTTCGTTCCAGGGCAACTGCGCGGTCCGCCTCGGCCGTACGCTGACCGGTGGAGTCCCAGGGGCCGACGGCGGTCGCCACGGTGACGGCCAGCGCCACACCGGCGGTGGCGGCACCCGCGGTGTACTGCCAGGTCCCAACGGACTTCGTCCGCGTGTTCCGGCTGAGCTGCTTCCGTGCGGGCCGCACCCGCGCGAGCTGCGGTTTCGCCGCGGCCGCGGCCCGTTCGAGGCCCGGTCGCACGGCGTTCGCGGCTCGTTCGAGCTGCGGGCGTACGGTCCCGGCGGCCCGTGCCAGATGCGGTCGGACGGCGTTCGCCGCCCGCGCCACATGCGGTCTCGCGGCCCGCCAAGGCCTCAGCTCAGGCACGACCACCAGCCCCTTTCGCGATCACACACCTGCGTGAGGGACACTTAACCACCAGAACTATGTGTTGATCATGGAGGAGCCACCGGTGGAGTTCGACGTCACGATCGAGATCCCGAAGGGTTCGCGGAACAAGTACGAGGTGGACCACGAGACCGGTCGGATCCGCCTGGACCGTCGACTCTTCACCTCGACCGCCTACCCGACCGACTACGGCTTCGTCGAGAACACCCTCGGCGAGGACGGTGACCCGCTGGACGCGCTGGTCATCCTGGACGAGCCGACGTTCCCCGGCTGCCTGATCAAGTGCCGCGCGATCGGCATGTTCCGGATGACGGACGAGGCCGGCGGCGACGACAAGCTGCTGTGCGTGCCGGCGACGGACCCGCGCCAGGAGCACCTGCGTGACATCCACCACGTGTCGGAGTTCGACCGTCTGGAGATCCAGCACTTCTTCGAGGTCTACAAGGACCTGGAGCCCGGCAAGTCCGTCGAGGGCGCCAACTGGGTGGGTCGTACGGACGCCGAGATCGAGATCGAGCGCTCCTACAAGCGGTTCAAGGAGACGGGCGGCCACTGAGCCCTGGGTCGTGCAACGGGCCGTACGCGCACGCGTGCGGCCCGTTTGCATTTCTGTGCGCATACTGGGCGTTGCTGCACGCGTCGTACAGGGAGCGTTACTCAAGTGACGGAGGCGGAGGACCGCAAGCCGCAGTCGGACGAGGTCAGAGGCACGTTCGACCCCGAGATCACATCCGAGTTCGCCATTCCCGCGGGCTTCGCCGCCCCCAGGGTGGTCGCCGAACCGGAGACCACGTCCGAGTTCGCCGTCCCCGACGGGCTGGACGTCCCGCAGTCGTCGGCCGCCGATGCCGAGGGTTCGGCGTTCAGTACGCCGAACACCTACAGCTCCAGGCTCGCCCCGGCCGCGTTCACGCCGGCGTCCGGCATACCGGTGGTCAGCCTCACCAAGGACGTGCCCTGGCAGGACCGGATGCGCACGATGCTGCGGATGCCGGTGGCCGAACGGCCCGCGCCGGAGCCGGGGCCGAAGGCGGAGGAGGGCGGTCCGGCCGTCCCGCGCGTGCTCGACCTGACCCTGCGTATCGGCGAGTTGCTGCTGGCCGGCGGTGAGGGCGCCGAGGACGTGGAGGCCGCGATGTTCGCGGTGTGCCGGTCCTACGGCCTTGACCGCTGTGAGCCGAACGTCACCTTCACGCTGCTGGCGATCTCGTACCAGCCGTCCCTGGTGGACGACCCGGTGACGGCGTCCCGGACGGTGCGGCGCCGGGCCACCGACTACACGCGGCTGGCGGCCGTGTTCCGCCTGGTGGACGACCTCAGCGACGCGGAGACCCACCTCTCGCTGGAGGATGCCTACCGGCGGCTCGCGGAGATCCGCCGTAACCGGCATCCCTATCCGGGCTGGGTGCTGACCGGGGCGAGCGGGCTGCTCGCGGGCGCCGCCTCCGTGCTGGTCGGCGGTGACGTGAACGTGTTCCTCGCGGCCATGCTGGGCGCGATGCTCGGCGACCGGCTGGCCTGGCTGTGCGCGGGACGCGGGCTGCCGGAGTTCTACCAGTTCACGGTCGCCGCGATGCCGCCCGCGGCCATCGGGGTCGCGCTGACCGCCGCCCACGCCGACGTCAAGGCGTCCGCCGTCATCACCGGTGGGCTGTTCGCGCTGCTGCCGGGGCGGGCGCTGGTGGCGGGCGTGCAGGACGGGCTGACCGGGTTCTACATCACCGCGTCGGCGCGGCTGCTGGAGGTCATGTACCTCTTCGTCGGCATCGTCGTCGGTGTGCTCGTGGTCCTGTACTTCGGGGTGAACCTGGGGGCCAAGCTCAACCCCGACGTGGCCCTGAGCATCGACCCGCGGCCCGGGTGGCAGATCGGTGCGTCGATGCTTCTGTCGTTGACGTTCGCCGTGCTGTTGCAGCAGGAACGGTCCACCGTGCTGTGGGTGACGTTGAACGGTGGCGTCGCCTGGTCGGTGTACGGCGCGCTGCACTACACCGGCGGGATCTCGCCGGTCGCCTCCACGGCCGTGGCGGCGGGGCTGGTCGGCCTCTTCGGGCAGCTGTTGTCGCGGTACCGGTTCGCCTCCGCGCTGCCGTTCACGACCGCGGCGATCGGGCCCCTGCTGCCGGGTTCCGCCACCTACTTCGGCCTGTTGTCGATCGCTCAGAACGAGGTCGACAAGGGGTTGGTCTCCTTGGCCACGGCCGCGTCCCTCGCGATGGCCATCGCCATCGGGGTCAACCTCGGGTCGGAGATCTCGCGGCTGTTCCTGCGGACTCCCGGCGGGGCTTCGGCGGCGGGTCGGCGTGCTGCGAAGCGGACACGGGGGTTCTGAGCGCCTACGACCTCGGTGCGATCTGCCTCGCGCTGAGCGCGGGTTGTCCGAGGTTGATCGCGCAGTTCCCCGCGCCCCTCAAAGCCCCTTCAGTAACCCTGGTTCTGGTTGTACGGGTACTGCTGCTGGTCGCCGTACTGGCCCTGCTGGTACGGCGGCTGCGGGTACTGCTGGGCGTAGTGCTGCTGGTTGGGGTCGTACGGCTGCTGGTTGGGGTCGTACGGCTGCTGGTTGGGGTCGTACGGCTGCTGCGGCTGCTGCTGGTACTGCTGGTGGCGGTAGGCGTCCTGGTCGTCCGTCGGCGGGATGCGGCGGAGCTGAGTCGTCGCGTCGTCCATGACGGGGGGCTGCTGGGCCTGCTGTCGGGCCGGAGTCGGCTGCGTGGGGGCCTTCCTGGCCTTGGAGCGGGCGCGCAGGAACTCGATGATGATCGGGATCACCGAGATGAGGACGATCAGGATGAGCATCGCCTCGATGTTCTTGTTGACGAATTCGATCTTGCCGAGCCAGGAGCCGAGCAGGGTGACACCGGCGCCCCACAGGACGCCTCCGATGACGTTGAAGGTCAAGAACGAGCGGTACTTCATGCCGCTGACGCCCGCGATGATCGGCGTGAACGTGCGCACGATGGGCACGAAGCGGGCCAGGACCAGGGACTTGGGGCCGTACTTCTCGAAGAACTCGTGGGCCTTGGCCACGTTCTCCTGCTTGAAGAGGCGGGAGTCGGGCCGGTTGAAGAGCGAGGGGCCGACCTTCCTGCCGAACATGTAGCCCGCCTGGTCGCCCAGGATCGCGGCGACGCAGATCAGGGCGATGGCGGCCCACAGCGGGAAGTTCAGCTGGTCGGTCGTGATCAGCAGGCCGGTGGTGAACAGCAGCGAGTCGCCCGGCAGGAAGAAGCCGATGAGCAGGCCCGACTCCGCGAAGACGATGAGGAGCAGACCCCAGATGCCGAACGTGTCCAGGAGGTAGTTCGGATCCAGCCAGCTCGGGCCGAGGGCAAGCGTCGTCACGGTTCCGGGCTCCTGAGGGGTGGAGGAAGGTACGGGGCGTCCTTGTACGGGCGCCCAAAGCTATCAACGCAGGGTGTCCGCCCCAGGTTCCACGGGTGTCTCCAGGATGCACTGTGCGCCGACTGGCCCGAAGCTGTGGGGTTATGGGCATCGATGAATACGGCGGCGGTCAGGGCCCTCAGCCCGACGTGCTGGTCGTGACGACGAACGACGTACCCGGACACCGCGTTCAGGAGGTCCTCGGCGAGGTCTTCGGGCTGACGGTGCGCTCCCGGCATCTGGGGAGCCAGATCGGCGCGGGACTGAAGTCGATGATCGGCGGTGAGCTCAAGGGGCTCACCAAGACACTGGTGCAGACCCGCAACCAGGCCATGGAGCGGCTCGTCGAGCAGGCACGCGCGCGTGGGGCCAACGCGGTGCTGATGTTCCGCTTCGACGTGACCGAGGCCGCGGACCTGGGCACCGAGGTGTGCGCGTACGGGACCGCGGTGGTCCTGGCCCGGGAGTGAGCCCCCGGGCCAGGACGGTCAGGAGGTGTGGCGGTCGGCGTTCGCGAGGATCGCGTCCCTCAGGTGCTCGGCGAGACCGGGCCCCATGGAGTCGTAGAACGCCTTGAAGCGCTCGTCGGACACGTACATCTCGCCGAAGCACCGGTGCATCTCGTAAGGGACGTCGAAGTAGTGCCTGCCGATGTGCTGCCGGTGTTCCTCGGCGAGGTCCATGGCCGCCTCGCCGGAGGGCTGCTCGCCCGCCGCCACGAGGGCCGCGTACCGGCGGCCCCAGTCGTCGACCTCGGCCTGGATGCGCTTCCAGTCCTCCTTGGTGTACGTGGCCGCGCGGCGCTGTGACTCGGCGTACGCCTCCGTGCCGCCCCAGCGCTGCTGCGCCTCCTCCGCGTACTGCTCGGGGTCCTTGTCGCCGAAGACCTCGAACCGCTCCTCGGGTGTCAGGTTGATGCCCATCGTGCGTGCCTCCATGGCGTGCTCCACGGCCGCCGCCATCTTCTGCAGCTTCTCGATCCGGGCGGTCAGCAGCTCGTGCTGGCGGCGCAGGTGCGCGCGCGGGTCCGCGGCCGGGTCGTCGAGCAGGGCGGCGACCTCGTCGAGCGGGAAGCCGAGTTCCCGGTAGAACAGGATCTGCTGCAGCCGGTCGAGGTCGGTGTCGCCGTAGCGCCGGTGGCCCGCGTGGCTGCGCTCGCTCGGGACGAGCAGGCCGATGTCGTCGTAGTGGTGCAGCGTGCGCACCGTGACGCCGGCGAAACCCGCGACCTGTCCTACGGAGTAGCTCACTTCGTCCGCTCCTTTCTTGTGACGCACTCCACGGTGGGGCCTCACGTGACGTGAGGTGCAAGTCCGATCTCCGGGGTATCCATTCCGGATGTTGCGCCTGTTTTGTCCGCTTATGGTGGGCCAGTGGCTCACGACACCGCGCAGCAGGCGCCGGCCGCGCCCGCGGCACCGGCACGCGCGTTGCCGCCGTTGATCCTGCCCGCTCTCGTGGTGGGCGTGGGCGCGAGCCTGCTGCTCATCGGGGTGAGTGCGGCGGCCGAGCAGCTCCAGCACGTGCTGTGGCGGAACCTGCCGGACGCCCTGGGAGTGGGGCGGTACTCCGTTCCCTGGATGCTCGTCATGCTCACCGCGACCGGTGTGCTGGTCGGTCTGGTGGTGTGGAAGGTGCCCGGGCACGCGGGGCCCGATCCGGCGTCCATGGAGCTGAACGCGCCCGTGCTGCCGCCCGCCGTGCTGCCCGGCCTGCTGCTGGCGACGACCCTGATGCTCGCGGGCGGGCCGAGCCTCGGCCCCGAGAACCCGATCATCGCGGTGAACGTGGCGCCGGCCTTCTGGCTGGGCAGCCGGCTGGTGCGCCGGATGCCGGGCGGAGTGTGGGCGGCACTGGCGGAGGCGGCGACGATCGGTGCGCTGTTCGGGACGCCGGTGGCGGCGGCGCTGGTCATCTCCGAGGCGCTGGCCGGGCGGCAGCTGAGGGGGCTGCTGTGGGACCACGTGTTCGGTCCGCTGGTGGCCGCCGGGGCGGGCGCCATGACGACCACCCTGGTGGCGGAGCCGAGCTTCGACCTGCACCTGCCCCCGATAGGCCGACCCGGCTGGGGCGATCTGCCGGCCGCGCCGGTGATCGCGCCGCCGGCGGCGGCGCTCGGCCTGTGCGCGGTCCACGCCTTCCCGTACGTCCGCGGCGCCTTCCGGCGCCTCGGGCACCCGATGGTGGCGCTTCCCGGCCGGTGGGCTCGTCCTGGGGCTGCTGGGCGCCCTGGGCGGTCATCTGACGCTCTTCAAGGGGCTGGACGAGATCGCGGAGCCGGCGCGTGATCCGAACGGCTGGTCGGCGGGCGGGTTCCCTGATGGCCGTGGTGAAACTGGCCGCCCACCTCGTCGCGGCGTCCTGCGGCTTCCGGGGCGGACGGATCTTCCCGGCGGTACTCGTCGGCGTCGCCTTCGGGCTGGGCGCGCACGCCCTCTTACCGGCCGTTCACCCGGCGCTCGGTGTCGCCATGGGCGTACTGGGCACACTCCTCGCCGTCACCCGCCAGGCTTGGGTGAGCCTGTTCACGGCGGCGGTGCTGGTGTCCGCACCCGCGATCATCGCCCTGCTGTGCTTCGCCTCGCTGCCCGCCTGGCTGCTGGTGACCGGCCGGCCCCGGATGCAACTGCGTGCCGACGGAACCCCGATCCGCTGACACCCGCTCTTCGAACGACAAGGAGACAAGGTCATGGCACTCCACAAAGGCCCCCAGAAGCGCGACGAGCGCCCGGTGTCGGTCAATCCCTTCTTCGGGGAGGCCAATCCGGTCGCCGGCATGACCGAGGCGCCGCCCAGGCACCGGCTCCCGGACGCGGCGATGCCGCCGATGACGGCGTATCAGCTGGTGCACGACGAGCTGATGCTGGACGGCAACTCACGGCTGAATCTCGCCACGTTCGTCACCACCTGGATGGAGCCGCAGGCCGGCGTCCTGATGGCGGAGTGCCGGGACAAGAACATGATCGACAAGGACGAGTACCCGCGCACCGCCGAGTTGGAGCAGCGGTGCGTGGCGATGCTCGCCGACCTGTGGAACGCGCCCGATCCGTCGACGGCCGTGGGCTGTTCGACGACCGGCTCCAGCGAGGCGTGCATGCTCGCCGGGATGGCGCTCAAGCGGCGCTGGAGCAAGCGGAACCCCACCCCGGGGGCGCGGCCCAACCTGGTGATGGGCGTCAACGTCCAGGTGTGCTGGGACAAGTTCTGCAACTTCTGGGAGGTGGAGGCCCGCCAGGTGCCCATGGAGGGCGACCGCTTCCACCTCGACCCGCAGGCCGCCGCCGACCTGTGCGACGAGAACACCATCGGGGTCGTCGGCATCCTCGGCTCGACCTTCGACGGCTCCTACGAGCCCATCGCGGACCTCTGCGCGGCGCTCGACGCCCTCCAGGAGCGCACCGGTCTGGACATCCCGGTGCACGTGGACGGCGCGTCCGGCGGCATGGTCGCCCCCTTCCTCGACCCGGACGTGGTCTGGGACTTCCGCCTCCCGCGCGTGGCGTCCATCAACACCTCGGGGCACAAGTACGGACTGGTCTACCCGGGCGTCGGCTGGGCGCTGTGGCGCGACAAGGAGTCGCTGCCCGAGGACCTCGTCTTCCGCGTCAACTACCTGGGCGGCGACATGCCGACCTTCGCCCTCAACTTCTCGCGTCCCGGCGCCCAGGTGGTCGCGCAGTACTACACGTTCCTGCGGCTGGGCCGCGAGGGATTCCGGGCCGTGCAGCAGACGACGCGGGACGTGGCCGTGGGCGTCGCCGAACGCGTCGAGGCGCTCGGCGACTTCCGACTGCTGACCCGGGGCGACGAACTGCCGGTCTTCGCCTTCACGACGGCCGACGGCGTGGATTCGTACGACGTCTTCGACGTGTCCCGGCGGATGCGGGAGAGCGGCTGGCTGGTGCCCGCGTACACCTTCCCGCCGAACCGGGAGGACCTGTCCGTGCTGCGGGTGGTGTGCCGCAACGGCTTCTCGACGGACCTCGCCGACCTGTTCGTGGAGGACCTGACGCGGCTGCTGCCGGAACTGCGCCGTCAGCCGCACCCGTTCACCCAGGACAAGGGCACGGCCACCGGCTTCCACCACTGACGCGCTATCGGCCGAGGCGCGCGAACCGCCTCAGGGCGAGTGGGAAGAACACCGCCAGCAGCCCCAGCGGCCAGCAGACGGCCGCCCACACGTGCCCCGGCTCCCCGCCGGGGCCGCCCAGCAGGTCCCGTACGGCCGTCGTGGTCCGGGACATCGGGTTCCACTCGACGACCGTACCGAGCCAGCCGGGCATCGAGCCGGGCGTGGCGATCGCATTGGAGAGGAAGCCGACCGGCCAGACCAGGATCTGCACGGCCTGCACCAGCTCGGGCTTCCCGGCGACCAGGGCGAGCTGGATGCCGATCCACAGCATGGCGAACCGGAAGAGCAGCAACAGGCCCATCGCGCCCAGGAACGCGGCCGGGGAGCCGTGCACACGCCAGCCGAGGGCGTGCCCGACACCGACGAGGACCGCGAGCCCGACGGCCGACTGGAGCATGTCGGCGGCCGAACGCCCCACCAGAACCGCGCAGTTGGCCATCGGCAGCGAGCGGAAGCGGTCCACGACGCCCTTGTTGAGATCCTGGGTGACGTTGAGCATCGTGCCCTCCAGGCCGAAGGCCATGGTGAGCGCGAGCATGCCCGGCACCAGGTAGTCCACGTAGCCGCCGGCGACTCCGCGTCCGCCGCCCATCAGGTACCCGAACATCAGGAGCAGCATCACGGGGAAGACCAGGCCGACGAGCACCTGCACGGGCTGCCGTGCCCAGTGGGCGAGTTCGCGGCGGGTCATGGTCCAGCAGTCGTTCAGTACGTAGGCGCTGCTCATGCGACGGCCTCCTTCGTACGGTCGTCCCGCCGCACAGGTCCCGTCGGTCCCGTCGGTCCCGTCAGGTGCAGGAACACCTCGTCGAGCGTCGGCCGGCGCAGACCGACGTCCTCGGCCTCGATACCGGCGTCCTCCAGGGCGCGTACGACGCCGGAGAGCGCCGCCATGCGGTCGGTGACGGGGGCGCTGAGCAGCCGGCGGTCCGGGTCGACCGAGATCTCATCCTTCTCCACCGGCAACAGCGCGACCGCCGCGCCCAGTTGCCCGGCGTCCCGCAGCACCACGTCGATGCGGTCGCCGCCGGTGGCCGCCTTGAGGGCGTCCGCCGTGCCGTCGGCGATCACCCGGCCGGCGTCGACGACCGAGATGCGGTCGGCGAGCTGGTCGGCCTCCTCCAGGTACTGGGTGGTGAGCAGGACCGTCGTCCCGCCGCCGGCCAGGGCGCGCACCGACGCCCACACCTCGGCGCGGCCGCGGGGATCGAGGCCGGTCGTCGGCTCGTCCAGGAACAGCACCTCCGGGTCCCTGATCAGTGAGGCGGCCAGATCCAGGCGGCGCCGCATGCCGCCGCTGTAGGCGCGCACCGGCTTGCGGCCGGTGCCGGTGAGGCCGAAGCGCTCCAGGAGTTCGCCGGCCCGCACGCGCGCGGGGCGGGCGCCCAGGTGGTACAGGCGGCCGAACATCTCCAGGTTCTGCCGACCGCTCAGCTCCTCGTCGAGGGCCGCGTGCTGGCCGAGCAGGCCGATGCGCAGCCGCACCGCCCGGCCCTCGGCCACGACGTCGTGCCCGGCCACCTCGATGCGGCCCGCGTCGGGCGCGAGCAGGGTGGACAGGATGCGGACCAGGGTTGTCTTGCCCGCGCCGTTCGGGCCCAGGACTGCGTGCACCGTGCCGCGGGCGACGGTGAGGTCCAGCCCGCCCAGTGCGTGTTTCTCGCCGTACTTCTTGCGTGCTCCGTCGACGGTGATCGCCGCGTCGGCCACTGCCACTCCCTCGTTAGTCAAACTTGACTACTCCTCGAAAGTAACGCCGTCGAGGCGATTGGTCAAACTTGATTAGTGGTCGTCCCCGGGATGGCGCTCCCCCGTGGCGTAGGGGTTCTCCTCCCCCTCGGCCAGGACACCGACGAAGGGCTCACCCTCCCCCGCGAACGTGTACGCCCCGCCCTCGATGCGGCCGATCAGCCCCTCGGTCCACTCGGCCTCGGCGTCGGCCGTATGCACCCAGAGGTTCATGATCTCGCCGATGTGGCCGAGCTGTCCGGGGCCGTCCTCCGGGACGTAGTGCTCGGTGACGGCCCCTCGCCACTCCTCGCTGCGCCGGACCCGCTCCTTCAGCAGGGCCACCACCTCAGCACGCGGCAGGTCGACCATGAAGCCGATGGCCGCCGACTTCACGTCCATCTTCTGGTCGTAGGAGGTCAGCGCCTCGCGCAGCAGCCGGAGGAACTCCTCGGTGCCCCAGTCGGTGATCTCGTACTCCGTGCGCGGCGGCCCGCCGGCCGTGGACGGCGCGATCTCGTGCGCGTGCAGCAGTCCCTGCTTGGCCAGCTGCTTCAGGGCGTGGTAGATCGAGCCGGGCTTGGCGTTGGACCACTCGTGCGCCCCCCAGTACTCCAGGTCGCTCCGCACCTGGTAGCCGTGGGCCCGCCCGTGCTGGCGGACCGCGCCCAGCACGAGGAGACGGATAGTTGACATGCGGTCCAGGTTATGGCCTCTCAATGACCTCACTGTTCGGCCAATGGCCTCACTCTTCGGCGAGCGCCACCAGCTCGAACGCCGTCTTCCCGTCGAGGGACTCCCGGATGATGTCGGCGTGCCCGGCATGCCGGGCGGTCTCGCGGATCAGGTGCAGGCACAGCCAGCGCACGGAGACGCGCCCCTCCGGCGGGAACCAGGGCTGGTCCGGGAGCGGGAAGGTGTCGTCCAGGCTCGGCACCGAGCGGACGTAGGCCTCGGTCTCGGCGGCGACCTTCTCCCAGTACGCGAGCTGCGACTCGACGGTCTCGCCGTCGAGGAGCGCGAAACACTCGTGCCAGTTCGACGGATCACGGTGCACGGTCGGCGACTCGCCCCGCGCGCGGGCCACCCAGCCCTGCTCGGTCTCCGCGACGTGCTTCACCAGACCCCCCAGGGACAGCTCACTGACGCTGGGGCGGGACGAGGCCTGCTCGTCCGTCAGCCCGAGCACCGCCCGGCGGATGCCGCCACGCTGTTCCGCCAGGAAGGACAGCAGCGCCCCCCGCTCGTCGCCCCGCTCCTCGACCAGTACGTGAGTGACCATGACCGCCGCCTTTCGCCGGTGGCAGGGAGTCCGTCCCCCCTGCCTGACACCGACGAAGCTACGGGCCATTGAGGTCAGAGTCTGTCCTCAATGGCCCGCCACGGTCACGTAGACCGGAAGGTCACGAAGAACTAGAACGGGAACCCGCTCCTGCCGTGCTGCACCGAGATCCACTTCAGGGTGGTGAAGGAGTCGATGGTCGTCTCGCCGTTCAGCCTGCCCACACCGGAGCTCTTCTCGCCGCCGAAGGGCACGAGGGGCTCGTCGTGCACGGTGCCGTCGTTCACGTGGAACATGCCGGTGTCGATCTGCTTGGCGAAGGCGACGCCCCGCTCCACGTCGCCCGTGTGGACGGCGCCGCTCAGGCCGTACGGCGTGTCGTTGGCGATGCGCACGGCCTGCTCCTCGCCGTCGAAGGGGATGAGGAACACGACCGGGCCGAAGACCTCCTGCCGCAGCAGCGGCGAGTCGGCGGGGACGCCGGTGAGGACCGAGGGCTCGACCAGGTTGTCGGTGGTCGTGCCGCGCAGCAGGGCCGTCGCACCCTCGGCGACCGCCTGCTCGACGACACCCGAAAGAGCGTCCGCCTGCGAGGAGTTGATGACCGGGCCGATGACGGTCTCAGGGTCGCGCGGGTCGCCCGCCTTGAGGGTCTTCACCTTGGCGACGAACTTCTCCGTGAACTCGTCGGCGATCGTACGGTCGACCAGGACGCGGTTGGCGGCCATGCAGACCTGGCCCTGGTGGACGTACCGGCTGAAGACCGCCGCGTCGACCGCGTAGTCGATGTCGGCGTCGTCGAGGACCACGATCGCGCTGTTGCCGCCGAGTTCCAGGACCGAGCGCTTGAAGTGCGAGGCGCAGACGGTGGCCACGTGGCGGCCGACCTTGTCGGAGCCCGTGAAGGAGACGACCTTCACGATCGGGTGCTCGATGAAGGCGTCGCCGATCTCCGCTATGTCCGTGATGACGACGTTGAGCAGACCGCCCGGGAGACCCGCGTCCTCGAAGATCTTCGCGACCAGGGAGCCGCCGGTGATCGGGGTGTTCTGGTGGGGCTTGAGCACCACGCCGTTACCGAGGGCCAGGGCCGGGGCGACCGACTTGATCGACAGCAGGAAGGGGAAGTTGAAGGGGCTGATGACGCCCACCACGCCGACCGGGACGCGGTAGAGGCGGTTCTCCTTGCCATCCACCGGCGACGGGAGGATCTTGCCCTCGGGGCGCAGCGCCCACTGGATCGACTCGCGCAGGAACTCCTTGGCCAGGTGGAGTTCGAAACCGGCCTTCAGACGGGTGCCACCGAGTTCGGCGATGATCACCTCGGTGATCTCCTGCTCGCGCTCCTCGATCAGCCGCAGCGCCTTCTCGAACACCGCGCGGCGGGCGTACGGGTTGGTCTTCGCCCACTGCTTCTGGGCGCGGGCCGCCGCCTGGTACGCGTCGTCGACCTCGTCGACCGTGGCTATCGTGATCGACGCCAGCTTCTCGCCGTCGTACGGATTGAAGTCGATGATGTCCCAGGAGCCCGTGCCCTGGCGCCATTCGCCGTCGATGTACTGCTGAGCCAGGTCGGTGAAGTACGACGACATGTGATCCCCAAATCGCTAGCAGACACGATCAACGTCACGGTCTGATCACACGTCATCGTACGGGCGACGCAAGCGAGTTGGGGACTGAGCGCGAAGTCGTGGGGAGAACCCTAGGAGAGCTGGAGGAGACCTCGCAGCAGGTCGCGGCTCTCGTCCGGCCCGGGACTGTCCTGCTGGAGTTCCTTCAGCGCCTTCTCGTACTGGCCGACGTCCTCCTGCTTGTCCAGGTAGAGCGCACTGGTGAGCTGCTCCAGATAGACGACGTCCGACAGGTCGGACTCCGGGAAGCTGAGGATCGTGAACGCGCCGCTCTCACCCGAGTGGCCGCCGAAGCCGAACGGCATGATCTGCAGCCGCACGTTCGGCCGTGCCGAGATCTCGATCAGGTGCTGGAGCTGACCGCGCATCACCTCGCGGTCGCCGTACGGGCGGCGCAGGGCGGCCTCGTCCAGGATGACGTGGAAGTCGGGCGCGCGCTCGGAGACGAGGTTCTTCTGCCGCTCCAGGCGCAGCTCCACCCGCTTCTCGATGTCGGCGGGGCTCGCCCCCCTCATCCCCCGCCGCACCACAGCACGTGCATACGCCTCGGTCTGCAGCAGGCCGTGCACGAACTGCACCTCGTAGGCCCGGATCAGATGCGCCGCGCCCTCCAGGCCCACATAGGTGGGGAACCAACTCGGCAGCACGTCCGAGTAACTGTGCCACCAGCCCGCGACGTTGGCCTCGCGGGCGAGGGACAGGAGCTGGGTGCGCTCCTGCTCGTCCGTGATGCCGTACAGCGTCAACAGGTCTTCGACGTCACGCGTCTTGAAGCTCACCCGGCCCAGTTCCATCCGGCTGATCTTCGACTCGGACGCGCGGATCGAGTAGCCCGCCGCCTCGCGGGTGATGCCACGCGCCTCGCGCAGCCGCCTGAGTTGCGAGCCGAGCAGCATGCGCCGCACCACCGATCCGGGCTCTCCCACGCTCACGTTCGCCAGCCTCCCCAACGCCTTCAGGGGCCGAAGTCTGCCACTAAAACACTCCGAGCAGTACTCGTCCGATTACAGAGAAGAGAGGAAGTCGAAGATTCCGCTCAGGAAGCGGGAAGGAGTTGGCAAGTAGAGGGAGAGAAGATGGCGGAAAAAATGACCAAGAAGCGGTACGGGAACGTCCAATTCGGTCACGTGCACGTGCATCTGCACCTTGCATCTGCACCGCGCATCCGAAACCATGGTCCCGCGCAACCGCTGCATCGCAACGACCGCGAACACCGGGGAGTGCCTCGCATGGGGACGAATGGATCGACCATGCTCGAGCCGTTACGGCAGGGCCTTCCGCCGCTGGATCCCGCGGCCGTGTCCAACGCCGCATCCTGCGCCCTTCCCGCCCGCTACGAAGCAGTGCGCGAGGCAAGGCGGTTCACCCGCAGAACCCTCGACCAGTGGGACATAGGCGACCGCTTCGACGATGTCTGTCTGGTGGTCTCCGAGCTGGTCACCAACTCGCTGCGGCACGGCCTGCCGGCGGGCACCCTGTGCACGGCGGTGCAGACCCCGCCCGTGCGTCTGCACCTGATGCGCTGGACCGAGCGGCTGGTGTGCGCGGTGCGCGACCCGAGCCACGCGAGCCCGGTCGCCCGCGAGGCGGACGACTTCTCCGCCGAGTCGGGCCGCGGCCTGTTCCTCGTCGACTCCTTCGCCGACAGCTGGGGCTGGCACCCGATGGCCGGCACCCTCGGCGGCAAGGTCGTCTGGGCGCTGTTCCGGCTGCCGCAAGCACCTCAGCCACTGCCCGCGCAATGACGAACCCCAGCATCCACTGACGCCGGGGTTCTACGCGCGTTACAGTGCGTAAGGCGCCGATTGCCCCGAGTTGCCCCGGGCCCTGACTCAGGCTCGGGCCCAGCCCGGCGTCAGCCCACCACGAGGTGGTCGAACTCGCCGTCCTTGACGCCCAGGAGCATCGCCTCGATCTCGGCGCGCGTGTAGACGAGCGCCGGACCTTCGGGGAAGCGCGAGTTGCGCACGGCCACGTCCCCGCCGGGCAGTCTCGCGAACTCCACGCAGGATCCCTGCGAGTTGCTGTGCAGGCTCTTCTGCCAGGCCACTCCGTTCAGCTCCGTGGCCGCCATGCCGTTGTACACGTCGTGGTCCACAGGTCGCTCCCCGGTGGTGCGGTGGCCTTGGGGCCATTGATGCAGTGGTCAACTGATCCGGATCATAGCCGTGTTCACGTGCGGATGCATGAGCAGATGCACGTGCACGCGGGGTGTTGCTGCGGTTACGGATGTGGCGTACGAGGCCCGACATGGTCGTACGTACTTCTGCATCCGCGCCATCATCTGCCCCGACGCCCGCATCACATGCCGGGCCGCCCCCGTGCACACACAAAGGAAGAGACGCACGCCGCGGCCTTCCTGTTCCCCCGTCCGCACATGTTCCGGTATTTCGGCCCGCCCGGCCCGGCGCCGCTATGGTTTACTGAAAATGAATTCCATTAGCGACAATGATTCCAGAGAGGCTACGACACCCATGTCCGCGCACTGCATGCTGACCGGCGCCCGGCCCGGCTTCGGCAACCGCATCTCCCGCTCCCACCGGCGCACGTCCCGCCGCTTCGACCCCAACATCCAGAGCAAGCGGTACTGGCTGCCGGGCGAAGGCCGGCACGTGCGGCTGCGGCTGAGCACGAAGGGGATCAGGACCGTCGACACGATCGGCGTCGAGGCGGCCGTGGCGCGGATCCGCGCGCGCGGGGTGCGGGTCTGATGGCGAAGCAGAGCAAGATCGCGAAGAACGAGCAGCGGCGGGAGATCGTCGCCCGGTACGCCGAGCGCCGCGCCGAGCTGAAGGAGATCATCCGCCGGCCGTCGTCGACGGATGCCGAACGGCTCGCCGCCCAGCGGGAGTTGCGGCGCCAGCCGCGCGACGCAAGCCCGACGCGCGTACGCAACCGCGACCAGGTGGACGGACGGCCGCGCGGGTACTTCCGGGTCTTCGGGCTGTCGCGGGTGTCGCTGCGGGAACAGGCGCATGCCGGATATCTGCCGGGCGTGCGCAAGTCCTCCTGGTAAATCTCACAGGCGCTCCCCATGGGGCGGGCGGCCGCTGCTGGTAGCTTGCTGCGGGCGTTTCGGCCACGCGGCCGGGCGACCGGCCACCGCCCGCTACAGCTTGGGAGCTTCCAGTGACTTCGGCGACCTTCACGCGTCCCTCTCGCACGGTGTCGCGCCGGCAGGTGCGGATCGCGGCGGCGGCCGCCGGGCTTGCGGGCGCGCTCGTGCTGACCGCGTGCAGCGGCGGCGGCTCCACGGACGACTCCTCGTCCAGCCCCTCCTCCTCCGCGGCGCCGACGGCGGACACGGGCGGCGCCACCGGCGGGGCGACGAGCGCGTCCGACGACCTGCAGGGCAGCTGGCTCGCCACGACCGGCGGCAAGGCCGTGGCGCTGGTGATCACCGACAAGAAGGCCGGGCTCTTCTCGACCGGCGGGACCGTGTGCAGCGGGACCGCGGGCAAGGAAGCCGGCATGGAGATGATCCGCCTCACCTGCACGGACGGCAGCAAGGACCGGGCGACGGGGATGGTCGACTCCGTGTCCAAGGGTTCGCTGCAGATCACCTGGTCGGGCAGTGTCGGCAAGGAGACGTACACCAAGTCGAAGGGCGGCGGCCTGCCGACGGGGCTGCCCACGGCGAGCCTCGGGCAGTAGTCGAACAGTAGTCGGGCCGTAGTCAGGCAGGGGCGGGCAACCGCCGCACGGGTGCGTGCGTGATGATCCATGCACGCGATCCCCGGCGTCACGCCGCAGAGCACCAGAGGACCCATATGCGCGCCACCCCGATCACCGTCGCCGCCCTCGCCGCGGCCCTTCTGCTGACCGCCTGCGACGACAACGGCGGTGACGGCGCCGCGAGCGGCGACACGAACAAGAGCGGCACGAGCGAGAGCAAGGCCGGTGACGCCTGCACGCTCGACGGCGTCGGTGTGCAGGTCGCGGCGAGCGCGGCCCCGGGCGCCGGGGACTCCGGCAACGTCACCGTCACGATCACCAACCGCGGCTCCAAGTGCACCCTGAACGGCTTCCCGGGTGTCGGCCTGCACGCGGGCGCCGACTCCAGCACCGTCCCTGCCGACAAGGCCGCCAAGGCCCAGAAACTGACCCTCGCCAAGGACGCGACCGCCTCCTTCACGATCGCCTACGTCCGGGGCGAGGCGGGCGGAAGCAAGAGCCTCGCGGTGAAGACCGCGGCGTTCACCCTGCCCGGCTCCAGCGCCGCCCACAGCTTCAAGTGGTCCTACGGCGACGTCGCTCTCAAGAGCGGCGCGAGCAGCCCGAACGCCTCGGTGACCGCCTTCCAGCAGGCCGGCGACTGACGCCCGTACGTCTCACGCCCGTACGTCTCACGCCCGTACGCCTTCACGGAAGCCGTGGCCGGGCCCCTACCTGGGCCCGGTCCGCTGCCTGCGCGCCCTCGGTCCAGCCCGCGGCGTCGCTCACCCCGCGCAGGCGGGACGTGGTCGTCTGCGGGAACATGCGGTCCGTGTGCGCGGTGACCGCGACCTCGCGGGAGGCCAGCACCGGGAGCAGGTCGTCGGTCACCTGCGTCTCGGCGGCCGCCGCCAGGCGCGTGCCTATCCGGTGGGCGTAGGCCGCGAGAAAGGACTGCCGGAAGGTCTTGGTGCGTCTGCGGCCGCCCGCCCGCTGGGCCGTCTCCGCCTTCGTCATGGCCGTCGTGGCCTGCACGAGGAGCGAGGTGTACAGGAGCTCGACCACCTCCAGGTCCGCCTCGAAGCCGACGACGGTGGAGAAGCCCAGCGGCTCGTTCCACACGGCCCGGCAGTGGTTCGCGGTGGCCACCGCGTCCAGCAGCACCGCCTTCGCCTGCTCGTACGGCGCCTCGACGCCGATCCGGCACGCTCCGGGGGCGTCGGGGGACGGCGCCCGGGCGGCGAGCAGCGCCTCGTCGATGCTGTGGCGGGCCATCAGCTCCTGCGCCTTCGCGGACAGTGCCTCCGCCTCCTGGGGGAAGCCGGTCGCCTCCGCCTTGGCGAGCAGTGCGCGGATACGGGTGAGCATGCGCGACTCGGATCTGGGACCGGCGTCGGCACCGGCACCGGCACCGGGCTGCCGCGTGGGCTCGTCGAGGGGGTCGAGGGTCGGCAGGCGCAGCAGCAGGCGGTACAGCTCCAGGACGGTGGTCGCGTGCGTGAAGCGGTCGGTGCGCGGTGGCGGGCCGCCGGCCTCGGCTTCGGCCGCCTCGGCCGTGAGCTCGTCCAGCTGCGCGGTCCAGCGGGGGCCGCGCGGGCGGTCGTCGGGCCTCTGCGCGCGGATCAGCGCCGACGCCAGGCGTACGTGTACGTCCTCCAGCTCGCGCCGCACCATCCGGACGACGTCGGCGGGCTGCCAGCCGCGCCGCCATGCCGTCGCCACGAACTCCCGGCCGCGGTCGGCGAGTTCTTCGTCCGCTGCCGGGTGCGCGGCCAGCAGGGAGGCGCCCGCGTCGAGGGCGGTGTCGGTCTCGGCGTACAGGGCGGCCCGGAAGGCGCTTTCGACGGTGCTGGAGGCAGTGCTGCTCACTCGTCGATCGTGCCACGAGGCACTGACAGCGCGGCTGGCCGGCCGCGGATCAGGTCCTCTCTCAGCCTCACCCACCTGTCGGTCGGCTCCGCGCTTCGGCGCGGCGCACGTGCGAGGCGACCGACTGTCAACCAAGGGTTGACAGGGCGGGGAGTGTCAACCTAGGGTTGACACATGTCGACGAATCCGACCACGTCGTCCGTACGTCTCGACGACCTCATCGCAGCCATCAAGAAGGTTCACTCCGAACCCCTCGACCAACTCCAGGACGCGGTCATCGCCGCCGATCACCTCGGTGAAGTGGCCGACCACCTGATCGGTCACTTCGTGGACCAGGCCCGGCGGTCCGGCGCCTCCTGGACGGACATCGGCCAGAGCATGGGCGTGACCCGGCAGGCCGCACAGAAGCGGTTCGTGCCCAAGGAGTCGACCGCCCTCGACCCGAACCAGGGATTCGGCCGCTACACGCCGCGCGCCCGCAACGTGGTGATGACCGCCCACAACCAGGCCAAGACCACCGGCAACTCCGAGGTCGTGCCCGCGCACCTGGCCCTCGGCCTGCTCGCCGAACCGGAGGGCCTGGCCGCCAAGGCGATCGTTCAGCAGGGCGTCTCCCTCGACTCCGTGCGCGAGGCGGCGACCGCCGCGCTCCCGCCGGCCGCCGAGGAGACCCCGGAGCTCGTCCCGTACGCCTCCGACGCCAAGAAGGTCCTGGAACTCACCTTCCGCGAGGCCCTGCGCCTCGGCCACAACTACGTCGGCACCGAGCACATCCTGCTGGCGCTGCTGGAGTTCGAGCACGGCTCCGGAGTGCTGGCCGGCCTCGGGCTGGAGAAGGAACCGGTGGAGGCCGAGCTCGCCAAGGCGCTCGCGGGCTATCTGAAGATCCCTGGCGAGGAGGGCTGAGACCGTCGCCCGCGGAGGCCGTTGTCAGACCCCCCTGCGACACTCGCCACCATGACCGATCGCTGGGCGCTCGCTCCGGCCGAGGACGGTGGCGTGGAGATCGCCCCCCTCGGTCCGGACGGGCTGCTCGCCGGAGCGGTCCGCTGGGAGCCCGACCTCGCCACGGCCGTGCGGGTGCGGCCCGAGGTCGCGCGCTGGGTGTGGCGATCCACCACCGAGGTCTATCCGCGCCTGCTCGCCACGGGGGTGCGAGTGGAGCGGTGCTACGACATCGAGGACGCCGAGACCCTCCTCCTCGGCCACGAGGGACGGTACGGGGAACCCCACTCGGCGGCCGCCGCCCTGGCCCGGCTGCGCGGCGGCCCCGTACCGCCCGACCCGCCGCAGCGCTCCGCCGAGCCAGGCGCTCAGTCCCCCCTCTTCGAACCGCAGACCGTCCATGTGCCGCTGCCCGACCTGGCCGAGGTGTACGCCGAGCAGCAGCGCCGGCACGACGCCACCGCGCACCCCGACCGGATGCGACTGCTGACCGCGGCCGAGTCGGCGGGCATGCTGATCGCCGCCGAGATGAACCGGGCGGGACTGCCGTGGAGCACCGACGTGCACCGCCGGCTGCTGCACGAACTCCTCGGCGAGCGGTACGCGGGCGGTGGCGAGCCCCGCCGCCTCGCCGAACTGGCCGACGAGGTGTCCACCGCCTTCGGGCGCCGCGTCCGGCCCGATCTGCCCGCCGACGTCATCAAGGCGTTCGCTCAGGCCGGGATCAAGGTCAGGTCGACCCGGCGCTGGGAGATCGAGTCCGTCGACCACCCGGCCGTGAAGCCGCTGCTGGAGTACAAGAAGTTGTACCGGATCTGGGTCGCCCACGGCTGGTCCTGGCTGCAGGACTGGGTGCGCGACGGCCGGTTCAGACCCGAGTTCCTCGCGGGCGGGACCGTCACGGGCAGATGGGTCACCAATGGTGGGGGCGCGCTGCAGATCCCCAAGGTGATCCGGCGGGCCGCCGTCGCCGACCCCGGCTGGCGGCTCGTCGTCGCGGACGCCGATCAGATGGAGCCACGTGTGCTCGCGGCCATCTCCCGCGACCCGGGGCTCATGGAGGTGGCCGGCCGCGAGACCGACCTCTACCAGTCCGTCTCCGACCGGGCCTTCTCCGGCGACCGGGCCCAGGCCAAGCTCGCCGTGCTGGGCGCGGTCTACGGCCAGACCTCCGGCGACGGCCTGAAGAACCTCGCCGCGCTCAGACGCCGCTTCCCCAGGGCGGTGGCGTACGTCGACGACGCGGCGCGCGCGGGCGAGGAGGGACGGCTCGTGCGGACCTGGCTGGGGCGGACGTGTCCGCCCGCCGCCGGGGCGGGCGACGACGCGGCGGAGGAGGCGGGCATCCCGCAGGACGAACCGGCCGAGACCCCCGCCGGGACCGACTGGGTGCCGGGCTACGCCTCCACCAACGCCCGCGCCCGCGGCCGCTTCGCCCGCAACTTCGTCGTCCAGGGCAGCGCCGCCGACTGGGCCCTGCTGCTGCTCGCCGCCCTGCGCCAGGCCTGCGCGGGCATGGCGGCCGAGCTGGTCTTCTTCCAGCACGACGAGGTGATCGTGCACTGCCCCGAGCGGGAGGCGGAGGCGGTGGTGACGGCGATCCGGGAGGCGGCTGAGCTGGCGGGGCGGCTGACGTTCGGGGAGACGCCGGTACGGTTCCCGTTCACCACGGCGGTGGTGGAGTGCTATGCCGACGCGAAGTGAGGGGTGCGCGGCAGGCGGGGGCGGGCCGGAGTTCGGGGGTCAGCGGGTTTCCGGGTCGGCCAGTAGTTCTCGCAGTTCCGTCACCACCGTCTTCTCGTCCGTCCCGTCCAGGGCGTCGAGCGCCGCGCGCCACTCCTCGTACGCCTCCAGCGCGTGACCCCCTTCCCGCAGCAGGAGGCCGTACTGATGGCGCACGAGACCGCTCGTGTAGCAGTCGGAGCGGGCGTTCGCGCGGCGGAGCAGTTCGGCGCACTCGCCGCCGGCCCGGTCCGTACGGCCGAGCAGCCGCAGCGCGCGCACCATCCCGAGCCGGGTCTGCGACTCTCCGTGCCAGTCTCCGTGTCCGCCCAGGATGCGCAGGCTCTCCTCGAAGTGCGGGACGGCGGCGGCCGGTTCGCCGAGGGTGAGATGGGCGTACCCGATGTTGCAGTGAGCGGAGTGCTGCACGATCACGGCACCGATCTCGTGGCCGATGGCGAGCGAGCGCCGGTGCTGCTCGATCGCGGCCCGCGGATCGGTGTGCTCGTACAGGTTGCCGAGGTGGCTGTGGGTCACGGCCTCGCCGTGCGGGTCGTTCAACTGCCGTGAGTACTCCAGGCTCTTGCGCAGGGCCCGCTCGGACTCCTCGTAGCGGCCGAGTCCTTCGAGCAGCAGGCCCCGGTTGTTGAGGCAGCGGCGCATCCAGGAGACGCGGTCGAGTCGCCGCCAGACCGCCAGTGCCCGGTCGTTGAGGTCGAGGGCCTCGCTCTGCTGCCCGGTCAGGAAGTGCAGGCCGGCCAGGTCCCCCAGCGCGTACGCCTCGGCGGCCTCGTCACCGAGCCGGCGCGCCACGCTCAGCGCGGCCCGGCCGAGCACCTCCATCTCGGCGACACGGCCACTGCGCTGCACATACGGGAAGAAGAGGCGGATCAGCACCGAGATCCGGGCGGCCCTCAGGTCGTCGGTGTCCTCGGCGTGCCGCTCGACCAGTGTGACGACGTTCCCCAGCTCCATGTCGCCCCAGGCGAAGGCCTGTCCGGAGGATTCGAAGCCGGGAAGGGCGGCCACGTGCGCCGCGTGGTCCGGCGGCTGGGCCGCGGTCGGGCGGCGGCGGTCGTCCCGGTCCAGGCCCGGTTCGACGAGTGCGGCGAGGGCGAGTTCGGCCGCGGCGGCGTACCAGGGCAGGGCGGAGTCGACGGCGTCGGTCTCGTCGGCGGCGAGTTCGCGGGCGAAGTCGCGCACCAGGTCGTGCGGGGCGTAGCGGCCGTACGCCGTCTCCTCCAGGAGGGCCACGTCGACGAGCCGGTCCAACGCGGCCTCGGCGCGGCGCGCGTCGATGCCGACGAGGTGGGCGAGCAAGGGGGCGCCGTACGCGGGCAGATCGAGGGCGCCGATGCCGCGCAGCACGAGGGCGGCGTCCCGGTCGGCCTCGCGCTCCGAGGCGGCGAGCGCGCCGTGGGCGACGGCCAGGGAGCGGCGGACACTCAGGTCGTCGTACTCCAGATGGTGCAACCGCCCCTCGGTGGCGGCCAGTTGACCGGCGAGTACGTCAGGGGTGAGCGCGCGGCGGGCGGCGAGGCGGGCCGCGACGATGCGCAGGGCGAGCGGGAGGCGGCCGGCGAGTTCGACGAGGGGGTGGGCCGCGTCGAGGGCGCTGCGGCCGGAGAGCGCCCGCAGCAGCGCGGCGCTCTCCTCGTCGCTCAAGGGGGTGAGCGGGAAGCGGCGGGCGCCGTCGAGGGCGGTCAGCGGCGAACGGCTGGTGACGATCACTGCGCACCCGGCGCCGGCCGGCAGCAGCGGCCGCACCTGTGCGGCGTTCGCCGCGTCGTCCAGGACCAGCAGCGTGCGGGTCGGTGCGAGCAGCGAGCGCAGCAACGCGGCGGCCGCGTCCGGGTGTTCGGGGATGCGGCGGGGCTCTGTGCCGAGGTCGCGGAGCAGGGCGGTGAGCGCCTGGGCGGAGGTGAGCGGGGTCATGCCGGGGGTGGCGCCGTGCAGATTGACGTACAGCTGACCGTCGGGGAAACGTTCCCGCAACTGATGGGAGACGTGCAGGGCGAGGGCGCTCTTGCCTACCCCTGCCATGCCGCTGATGACGGTGAGGGCGTGACTGCGCCGGTCGAGCAGGGCCCGGTGCAGGTCCGTCTGTTCGGGGGCGCGGCCGGTGAAGTGGGGTGGGGGCGGAGGGAGTTGGGCCGGCGCGGGTGGCGTGGAGGGTGACGTGGCGGGTGGCACCCGGCCTTCGACGTGGTGCGAGAGCCCATGTGCTCCACCACCCGTACTGCTTTCGTCGCGGGGTGCGGGTGGCCTGGGCGGGCGTTGCCCGCCATCGGCGCCTGCCGGGTCGGCGCCTTTCAGTACCTCCGTATGCGCCTCGCGTACCGCCGCGCCCGGTTCGACGCCCAGTTCCTCCACCAGGCGGGTGCGCAGGTCGCGGTGGACGGCGAGGGCCTCGGCCTGCCGGCCGGTGCGGTGCAGGGCGAGCATCAGCTGGCGGTGGTAGGCCTCCCGCAGCGGATGCTCGGCGGTCAGGGCGGCCAACTCCGGTACGAGCACGTCGAGTCGGGCGCTGCCGGCGGCCAGCTCGGCGTCATGGCGCCATTCCAGCAGCAGCAGCCGCGCCTCCTGCAGACGCTGGACGAAGGCGTATCCGCTCAGCTCGGCGGGGAGCCCGCTGAGCGGGGTGCCGCGCCACAGTGCGAGTGCGGACATGCACTCACGCGCGGTCCGCTCCCAGTCGCGGTCGGCGTGCGCACCGCGTGCCGCCGCGACATGGCGTTCGAAAACATGGACGTCCAGTTCGCCCTGTTCGACCCTCAGCACATATCCGGGCGGCACGGCCCGTAGCCGCTCGGGGTCGTCCAGCAGCCGTCGCAGCCGGGCCACGTGGTTGTGCAGCGAGGCCTGTGCGGAGGCGGGCGGCGCCCCGCCCCACAGCGCGTCCTTGAGCGTCTCGACGGATACGACACGGCCGGCTTCGAGGAGCAGGGCGGCAAGGAGGGTACGGACCTTGGGGCTGCCGATCGCGTTGACACCGGCCTCGTCGTCGGCGCCGGACACACCTGGGGCGCTCTGGACGTCGTACAGAACCGGCGGTCCCAGCAGTCCGAAGCGCAGCTCGTGCCGCCTCACGCCGTCCACTGCGTTTCCGCCTTCTTGGCGGATTTCCGCCCTTGTCACGACGGTTTCCCGCCACCCATTTCTCGACGGTCTCCGTTCGAATCCGCCGCGGCTGCGGCCGTCCGGCGTCGGCGGCCGGCGGCTTTCACGCCATTCGACCGACGCCTGACCGCAGACCCGTTGGCCACATGTTAGCGATCCGTTGGCAGGGCCTGATGTGATCACCTCATCGGATCTGGCCCGGGGGTGCGCGCGTAGAACGCGTAACTCGGGGGAGTGTCGCTGCCGCGGCCGGATCCGGGGACACGAGAGGGTCCCGGTCGGCGGAGGTGAACGACCGGGACCCTCGTCCTGCCTTCAGATGACGGGCGGCCGACCCAGCCGGGCGAGCCGCCACACCGTCCGCCAGCGCATGGGCCGCCGCTCGCCGGCCGGCTCCCGCAGCCCCTCGACGAACCCGCCGAACCAGGCCCGCAGACCGGCCCGCGAGCGCGTCCGCAGGAGTGTGAGCAGCGTCCAGATCCCCAGGTGGACCGGGATCAGGGGGATGGGCAGTCGGCGGCGGACCAGCCAGACCCGGTTGCGGGCGTTCACGCGGTAGTAGATGGCGTGCCGGGCCGGTGAGGTCTTCGGATGCTGGAGCAGCAGTTCGGGTGCGTACAGGATCCGCCAGCCGGCGTCGGTGGCGCGCCAGGCCATGTCGGTTTCCTCGTGAGCGAAGAAGAACTCGGCGGGCCAGTCGCCGATCTCGTCGAGCATGGCCGTGCGGAAGCCGTGGCCGCCGCCGAGGAATCCCGTGACGTAGCCGCCCTTCATCGGGTCGGATGCGCCGACCCGGGGCACGTGCCGCTGCTGTGTCTCGCCGTGCTCGTCCGCGATACGGAAGCCGACGATGCCGAGCCTCGGGTCGGCCGCGAAGTGGTCCCGTACCCGTCGCAGTACGTCCGCGTCGACGAGCAGCCCGTCGTCGTCCAGTTCCACGACGACGTCCACGTCCCCGAACTCCCGCAGCCGGACCAGTGCCTGGTTCCGGCCGCCGGGGCAGCCGAGGTTCTCGTCGAGTTCGAGGAGGGTGACCTCGCCGGGGAGCGCCAGGCGGTCGGCGAAGTCGGGCAGCGGGCAGCCGTTGCCGACGACCACGATGCGGGCGGGTGCCACGTCCTGCTTGGCGACGGACTCCAGCAGGGCGTCGACCTCGTCGGGCCTGTTCCCCATGGTCACCACGGCGACGGCGATCCTCGGCGCCCGGTCCTCCATGTCCTTCACCCCATCCCGGCCACCGACGATTTCCGACCCGCGATGCTAGCCGTTCACGGTAAGGACTTCTTTAATACGCCGGATCTTGGCGGCAAGGCGGTCGGCGGGCGCCCCGTGTCGTGTGCCGGACGCCCGCCGGGCAGGGAGGCCGGTTCCCGCGGTCCGTGGGCCGGCCGCCGGGTTCGCGGTGTCCGTGAGGGATCCCGGGTGATCTCGGGGATCCCGGGTGGTCGGGATCCGAAAAGGGCGGCCGGGGGGCTGGGTTGGACCACTGCCGCCCCGGCCTGGGGAGAACGCTCGGCCCGGAGGCGGGGCGGTCGGGTCAGCTCTCGCGCCGGGGTGGGTGAGCGCGGGGTCGGAGAAGAGCGACGGCTCGGGGATGCGGCCGGCGGCGGTGACGGCCGCGGCGGCCTGGCCGGTGGTGCCGTTGGTCAGCCCGGGCTGGAAGGTGTAGCGCGGGACGTCGATGGCCAGGCCGCGTTAGCCGGGGGTTTATCGAAGTCCCACGCGGCGTACAGCATGGCCTCGGGACATGCGAAAGGGCGGCATCCGCGTCGCGGACGCCGCCCTTGAGGTGGTGACGTTGTATCAGACCGCGGGTCCACTCCTCCCTGTCCGTGGGGGAACGCCCACACCCCTTCCCCTTGGTTGACCTGGCGGTCGACGTCATGCTGGACGTGTTCGCCCGGCGGGACCCGGCCGAGTTCCACCGAGTGACCCCGTGCCCGCACCAGGCCCTGTAGGAGTCGAACCTTGCCCACTGTGGTGATCACCGGCGCCGGCGGATTCGTCGGCCGCCATGTCCTTCGCGAGGCCGAACGCCGGGGCCTCACTCTGCGGCTGACGGCCCATCGCAGCCAGGTGCGCACGAGCGGCGCGCCGGGCACGACGATCGTCCCCGCCGACCTGACCGACCCCGGCTCGCTGCACGGCCTGTGCGACGGCGCCGACGCCCTGCTGCACTGCGCCTCGCAGATCGGCGGTCCGGACGCGCTGTGCGAGGCGGTCAACGCCCGAGGGACGGCCGCGCTCGTGGCGGAGGCCCGCCGGGCGGGGGTCGGCCGCATCGTCCACCTCAGCACCGCCGCCGTATACGGGCGGGGCACCTTCTTGCACGCCCGGCCACAGGACCTGGACCGCGCGCCGGTCTCGGTCACCTCGCGGACCCGGGCGGCCGGCGAGGACGCCGTACTGGCCGCGGGCGGCACGGTCGTACGCCCGCATCTCGTCTACGGCGAGGGGGACACCCGGGTGGGACCCCCGCTGGCCCGGCTGCTGCGCGCTCTGCCCGGCACGGTGGAGGGCTGGCGCGCACGGGTGTCGCTGGTCGCCGCCGAGGACCTGGCCCGCGCCCTGGTCGCCGCCGCCCTGGCACCCCGCGAACGGCTCACCGCGCCCGTCTACCACGCCTGCCACCCCGAACCCGTGCCCTGGCACACCGTCCTGAGAGCGGTCGGCGATCTCGCGTCCGTTCCCTGGCCGGAGCGCGACCTGACCCTCGACGAGGCGGCCGAGCGGTTGCGGGCGCGGGGAGGCTCGCGGCACGACCTGGACATGTTGGTCACCGACCACTGGTTCGACGGCGAACCGCTGTGGGCCGACCTCGACTGCGCACCGGGCGCCTTCGGCGAGCGCTTCGCCCAATACGAGAGCTGGTACCGCCAGGCACTGGCCCCGGCGGCAACCGCCGTGTAGCCGGACGAGTCGTGGACGGGCAGGGGGCGACCGACAGCTGGAAACCTGCATCGGCGTCCGCCCCCCTGCACGCCAGCCTCTCCGGGCCTTAACGGCGGGCGAGCTGCCAGAAGTTCGAGGTGACGGCGAATTCGATCGCGTTGTCGTCGCCCGGAGGCGTCAGATTGCTCTGCAGGTCGTACGTCTGTGAGCCGACATCCGTGCGAGCGCGACGTGGCGGTGATGCCGGGCGCGAACACGGCTATACCCAGGGCGAGTTGACGCCCATTGCCGCGCGGCACGCCGGGCACCCGCACCCAGGCCCCCTTCGCGGGCGCCACGGGACGCCGTATTTCAAGGTCAACGAAAGATAGAAACCCCAGGTCAAAGGCCTGACCTGGGGTTCCCCATGGGGCCGCCTTCGGGATTCGAACCCGAGACGTACGCATTACGAGAACACGAGCGATCATGTCGCCTCATGACGGCTCATGACGGCTCATGACGGCTCATGACGGCTCATGACGGCTCATGCCATCGAGCCTGATCAGACCACATGCCCCACGTCGAGCACGCGTAACTCATGCCGAACAGTCCAAGGCGTCCGGCCACCCCTTGGCCACCCCGGGCCACCTGCGCCACACCTCGGTAGTTACACAGGGCAGTTGTCGGACATCAACAACCCAGTCGCAGAGGGCAACTTCCTGGGCTGGGCTGCGCTTCAGGGGGTGGGTTGGTCGAGCCAGTCCGCGTAGGTCGGTCCGGCAAGGGTGGCGTGTGGGCCGGGGAGCAGGCCGCCGTTCTCGAACAAGTCCCGGTCGGGGTTGGCCGGGTCACTCACTTCCTCGATGCGGGACGGGCTGCCCTGCCGAGCGGCCAGCAGGCGTGCCGCGTCGGCCAGGTTCTCGGCTCGGGGGCCGGCGATCTCCGGGTACGGCGCGCCTGTGGGCACCGGATCCGCATCGGTGGCGACCTCGACCAGTTTCTCGGCGACGGTGCGGGCGGCGACGAGCTGGGTGCGCATGTTGGGTACGTAGGCGACGTCGCCCTGGGTACCCCAGCCGACCAGTTGTTCAACGAACTCGTGGAACTGCGCGGCCCGCACGATCCGGGTGGGGAGCGGGCCGGCCAGTGCTGCTTTCTCGTGGGCCAGTTTGGCCGCGTTGTAGCCGGTGGTGGAGCCGTCGATGCCGATGATCGACACCACCACCATCCGGCGGACGCCGTTCTTGTGTCCGGCCTGGTGCAGGTTACGAGCCGTGGTGGTGAAGAACTCGGTGGCCGCCGCCTGCTCGGGCGATGGCGTGCTGGACACGTCAATGATCACTTCGACGCCGTTCAGGGCTTCGGCCAGGCCATCCCCGGTGACCACGTCCACGCCCGAGGAGCGTGAGATGGGCACGACTTGGTGGTCGCGCTCCTCAAGCACCCGCGCAACGTGCCTGCCGACCCGGCCCGTCGCTCCGACGACTGCGATCCTGCTGGACTTCTGCATGATGGCTACCTTCCTTGGACAGTTCCGATGGTGGGCTCTTGGTGGGCTCTCAACTCGATGACGGAGCGCGGCTCAAGAATGTGACGTGCTCCGTCGAAGTTGCTCGGCGGCTTCCTCCCTTCTGGCGCCGGGGCACCGGACCACTGGGCCGACAGCTTCATCTCCCTGATCAGCACCGATGAGATCGTCAACCTGTCCCCCGACCGCATGCTCCGGTACTGGGCCCGGCCCGACATCCAGCGCCTACCTGCCCCTGACTGACGTGTGGTCATTGGGCTGGAGGGGGCGCGTAGCGGGGGTCGCGGTCGCCGGAGTAGGTGACGGCCATGGTCAGCCGGGCGGGACCGGGGCCGGCGTTGCGGTAGACGTGGTCGCGATCGCCGCGCATGCGCAGGGCGTCGCCTGCTTCGAGGGTGAAGACGGCGCCGCCGACCTCGACCTCGAGCCGCCCCTCGTAGAGGTGGAGCAGTTCCCGTGTTCCTGGCGGATGCGCGGGGGAGCCCATCTCCTCGTGCTCGGCGATGAGAAAGTCCCAGAACTCGATGAACGGGGCCTGGCCGTCGTTGATGAGCAGCCGCCCCACAGTGTGCTGTCCAGCGCGGTACACCTCGGCGTCGGCCGCGCGCACCACCTGGCCGAGTTCCTCGGGCGGCTCGACGAGACGGCCGATCGAGGTGCCCAGAGTGGCGCTGATCCGGGCGAGCGTGGCGACGCTGGGGTTGGTGCGGCAGGTCTCGATCTGCTGCAACATCCCCCGGCTGACCCCCGACCGTGACGCCAGGTCATCCAGCCGCCAGCCCCGCAACTGCCGCATCGCCCGCAGGTTCGCGGCCAGTGTCCGGCCCACGATCTCCGCTGGATCCTCCATTGACATCACCCCTTCCTCGCACTCAATATATCGGATCAGAAGAAAGTATATTGCCCCTGATCCTCGCAAGGAAGGCCCACGATGAAGACGATCTCCCACTCGATCGAGATCAACGCTCCGGCCGCGGAAGTCTGGGAGGTGCTCACTGACCTGGCCGCCTACTCGGACTGGAATCCCTTCATCCGCGAGGCGTCCGGCGACGTCACAGTCGGTCAGCGGCTCACGCTGAGGATGTTCCCCGCCGACGGGAAGCCGATGACGTTCCGCCCGCGCGTCCTGGCTGCCGACCCCGGCGTGGAGCTGCGCTGGATCGGCCACTTCGTCCTGCCCGGCATCTTCGACGGCGAGCACCGCTTCACGCTCACCACCACCGCGACCGGCGGCACCGAGCTCCTGCAAGCCGAGAAGTTCTCCGGCCTGCTCGTCCCCTTCACCGCCAAGACCATCTCCGCCACCCGGCAGAACTTCGCCGCCCTCAACCAGGCCCTCAAGACCCGCGCCGAAAGCCGCTCGCAGCCAAACCCCGCACCCGCGCCCACCGCGACCGACCAACCTCGGTAGTGCGAAGTTCCCGTGACGACACTCGACGCCGACGTCTGCGCCTGCGCCTGCGCCTGCGCCGCGAGGGCATGTCCTTGTTCGTGTCGCTGCCGCATCTCCCACGCGGTGAAATAGCCCCGGCCGGGTTGCTTCCGTAGACGCCTGCGGTCGCGGAATGTCTCGATGCAGGCGAAGAACCCGGTGAGCGTCGCCGGCCCGACCGGGCCGGCGTCACTCACCGATCCGGACGAGACGCTGAACGGGGCCAGTCGATGGCGTCGGACCTCGACCCTCAGCAGGTCCGGATCATCGGACAGCATTCGTTCATCGGCGAGGCCGTACGCGGGTGCCGTCATCGCGCGACCAGGCGCGGAGCCCCAGCATCACCCACGGCCGGGGCGGACCGGCAGGGAACGGTCAACTGGCCTGGGCGGTCGGCATGATGGTGACCTGCTGGAGGTTGACCCGCGGCGGGAGGGACGCGACGAACCCGACGGTCTGCGCGATGTCCTCGGGCGCCAGCCACTCCATGGCTTCCTTCGATCCCTCCAGCCACGCACGAGCGCCTTCATCGGTGACGTGGCTCTGCAGCTCGGTACCGACGATGCCGGGCTCGATCGCCGAGACACGCACCTTCTTCGCACCCAGCTCGGCCCGCAGGTGCCGGGAGAGGTGGGTGACGTATGCCTTCGTCGCGGAGTAGACAGCGAAGTTCGGGAAGATGTTCTGCGCCGCGATCGACGACGTGTTGATCAGGTCCGCGACACCGCGCTCCTCAGCGGCCTTCACCAGCTGCGGCGTGAACGCGCCGATGACGTTCATCAGGCCGGTGATGTTGAGGTCGATCTGGTGCTGCCACTGCTCGGTGGCCAGCTCCTCGATCGGGGCGGGAAGCATGACGCCCGCGTTGTTGAGCAGCAGGTCGGCACCGCCGAACTCGGCGGCGACCCGGTCCGCGGCCGCCCGCACGGCCGCCGCGTCGGTCACGTCGGCAGCCAGGGCCAGGGCCTGACCGCCGTTCTTCCCGATCCGGACGACCAACTCGTCCAGCCGGTCCGCACGTCGGGCCAGGACGACGACACGAGCACCGAGTCCGGCCAGGTGCTCGGCCGACGCCTCGCCGATACCGCTGGAGGCACCGGTGACGACCGCGACGCGGCCGGAGAGGGGACGGGCGGAAGTCTGCGTGGTCATGGAACACCTTTCAAGGTGAATGGGATGAGGGGCTCGGGGCCGCGGCCTGTCGCCATCGGCTCCCTCCACAAGAACACCACCCGCAGACGCCTCACGGGGCGCCGAGAAAGGCCCTGACCAGGCAGGTATCCGCAAGGAAGGTACTGGCAGTACCACCCGGCCCGGGACATGTCCCACTCTCGCCCGCCACACTTGGGGATATGGATGACCGTAGTGACGAGCTCGCTGACTTCCTGCGCACCCGCCGTGCCCGGGTCACCCCCGACCAAGCAGGGCTGCCCGAGGACGGCCGGGCCCGCCGCGTGCCCGGCCTGCGCCGCGACGAGGTCGCCAGACTGGCCGGAGTCAGTACCGAGTACTACACCCGCATCGAGCAGGGCCGGGCACAGAACCCCTCCCCCGAAGTCCTCGAAGCCCTCGCCGTCACCCTGAGGCTGGACCCCTCCGAGCGCGAGCACCTCACCGACCTCCTGGCACGCCCCGCACCGGCCCGCCGAGCTCCGACCAGCCCCCAGCGCGTGCGTCCAGGACTGCACCTGATGCTGCAGACCCTGGACCACGTGCCCGCGTTCATCCTCGGCCGGCGCACCGACGTCCTGGCCTCCAACCGCCTGGCCCGCGAGGTCCTCACCGACTTCGACGCCCTGCCCGCACCCCGCCGGAACCTGGCCCGCTACTACCTCCTGGACCCCGTCGCCCGTGAACGGGTCGGCGACTGGGAACAGATCGCCGCCGAGACCGTCGCCATGCTCCGGCTGGAAGCCGGCCGAAGCCCCCATGACCGCCAGCTCGCCGACCTCGTCGGCGAACTCACGCTGAAGTCACCGGAGTTCTCCACCTGGTGGAACGATCACAGGGTGCTGCGCCGGACGCACGGCGCCAAGCACTACCACCACCCCCTGGTCGGCGAACTCCACTTCTCCTACGAGTCCTTCCAGGTGCCCGGTGACACGGACCAGACGCTGTGCGTCTACAACGTCGAACCCGCCTCCGACACCACCCGAGCCCTGCAACTCCTCACCAGCTGGACAGCCCCACAGCCGACGGGGACGCCGGAACGAGGTGCGTAGCGGGCAACGTCACGGGGGTGGCGTGGGCGGACCTGCCGTCTGAACACGGGTTGGCTTCCCCCGTCACGAGCCGTGCCGGAGCGGGGGCACTAAGGTGACCACCGTTTGGAATGAACTGGACGGGGGACACCCATGCGAAACTCCCAAATACCTCAGCCCTCAAGGGGTTTGATGCTCGCGGCCGTGGCGCTTGTCGGCAGCGTGCTGACGGCCTGCGGTTCGGGCGAGGACTCCCAGGCGGCCGGCGACGCCCCGCCGGCCGCCGCACGCACGTCGCGGCCCGTCCACGATCCGCCGGCGACGTTCGCGACGACGGGCGCCGAAATGCCCGACGGGCTGATCGTGGACATCCTGGACCTCGACAACAGACTCGTCGGGCCGCCCCCGGTCACTCTGTACAAAAGCACGGCGTTCGTAGGCGCGTTCGATCACGTGCAGGCCATCGACACCACCAACGGACACGTCAGGGCAACCATCGAGCCCGCAGGCAAAGCACTGGTCGAGGGCGACGGCACCGAGCACAAGGCCGGGGCGCCCGCGATCGTCACCATCGGCGGCACACCGGCCCTGCTGACACCGTTCCCGGTCGAACAGTCCGGTACGGGAACCCAGGCCTCCCACAAGGCAGTTGAGATCACCGCCAGCGACCCCGACGCCGCCAAGGTGCGATGGCAGGTGACCCTGCGGCTGCCGGAGTGGGCCGACGAACCGAACGCCGAGCTGACCGCCACAGCAGTCGGCGCCAACGGGAACACCGGCCTGGTGGCGGTGTCCGACAGCAACTCCCACGCCGTCACCTACGGAATCGACCTGACAACCCATCGCCAGATCTGGGTCCAGGACGGATTCGCGGCCACAGGAATCGCCGAGGGCACCGCGGTCGGCTGGACCACGGAGAACCACGAAACGCTCGCCGCCGGACACGACGCAGCCACCGGCGCGCCCCGCTGGCAGGGCCAATCCATGGTCAGCCAGACCGTGTCCGCGCTGGGCCCGCATTTCGTCCTCCTCCAGGGCGGCCACTTTGGCAGCGAGAAGCCCTACGTCCAGCTCCTCGACCCCGCCACCGGCAAGACCGGACAACAACTGCCCATCCAACTCTCGAAGGGCACCTGCGTGTACGACGAGAAGAGCACGCTCGTCTGCCACGGCACCGGCGCCGGCACGGACGACGACGCCGCCTTCGGCCTGGACGCCACCACCGGCAGGACGCTGTGGCAACTACCCGACAAACAGGCCGACCGCATCGCCCCCGAGATCACCACCGCCTGGCACGGCCGGGCCTACGGCAAGACCGAGAACGGTCCGGTCGCCCTGGACGCACGCACGGGCCAAGACCTGCCCGCCAGCCCCCGCATCGCCCCGGTCCTGGTGAACGGCTCGGCGGGCCTCGCCCTGGCGAAGGTGGACGGCTGGAAGACCAAGCTGTTCGTATACCCCGCCACCGGCTGAACGGGCTGCCACCGCCCATCACCGGGCAACAGCATCCGCAGCCATCGACGGCGGCCAGTTCCAGGACGCCCAGCCCATCGGCGGCGGGGTGACGCCGATCTGGTTGGTGCTCACGGCGGCCGGTTCGGCGGGCAGGGTCGGGGCAGCACCGCTGCGGCGGCTGTTCGAGATCCTCGCCGGGCCCGTCGCCCACCTCGGGCAGGCCGGTTCGTTCTACCGAGGGCTTCGGACCGTGGCCGTGGACGGCACTTTTGCTGCACGTGCCCGACGACGAGGCACTCACCTGGCCTTATCCCAAGCGAGTGGGCGAGAGCGTGGAGTTCGGCTACCCGATGGCGTCCCGCTGAGTGGTGTAGCCGATCAAGGCCAGGGCGTACGCCCCGGGGCGTGTACTGGTAGGGATTCCGCTCCCTGCCCGGCAGGCGGGCAACCTGCAACTCTCCGGCACTTGCGTGTCCCAGTCTTCTCCGCCACCCCGGAAGAGGGAGCCGGTGGAAACGCACAGGGCCGGATTGCCCTTCCGGCCACCCAATGCCACTCCCTCGGCGCGCCCTGCACAGCGGCCATGGCAACCGCTTTCCCGATCGGATGCCTCTGCGGCCCGCGAGCGCGAGATTTTGCGGGAGGTATTGACACGCCCCTACGCCTCTCTATGATCCGAGACGCCACATAGTCGAACACAATTCGACGCCCAGAACACGCAAAGCCGTACAGTCGCGCACATGACCACAAGCTCGTGACCGTGCCCGCCAGGCCCACAACGAGCGGCTTCCGCTCTGCCTCCAGGAAGGAACCCTCCATGGTTCCCATACGGTCACACAGACGAATGTTGCGCCTCCTCGCAGCCACCGCACTGACCCTCTCCGCCTGCGTCACCGCCTCCGCCGGCACGACCGCCGAGGCCGCGCCGGGCAGCCCCGCGCTCACCCCGCCGCTGGGCTGGAACAGCTGGAACAGCTTCGGATGCGGTGTCAACGAGACGCAGGTCCGCCAGGCCGCCGACGCGATGGTGTCCTCGGGCATGAAGGCCGCGGGCTACCAGTACGTCGTCGTCGACGACTGCTGGTTCAACCCGCAGCGTGACGGCGCGGGCAACCTGCAGGCCGACCCGAACAAGTTCCCCAGCGGCATGAAGGCGCTCGGGGACTACATCCACAGCAAGGGCCTGAAGTTCGGCATCTACGAGGCGCCCAACGAACGCACCTGCGCCCAGGCCGTGGGCAACTACCCCGGCTCCACCGGCAGCAAGGGCCACGAAGCCCAGGACGCCGCCTCGTTCGCCTCATGGGGCGTGGACTACCTCAAGTACGACTGGTGCTCCTCCAGCGGCACCCGGGACCAGCAGGTCGCACAGTTCACCCTCATGCGCGACGCCCTGCGCGCCACCGGCCGCCCGATCATCTACAGCATCAACCCCAACAGCCTGCACGCCATCACCGGCTCCACATACAACTGGGGCGAGGTCGCCGACCTGTGGCGGACGACCGAGGACCTGCTCGACGTCTGGCAGAACGGCAACACCAACAGTTACCCGATGGGCGTGGGCAACGTCCTCGACATCGACGCGCCGCTGGCCGCTCAGTCGGGTCCTGGCCACTGGAACGACCCCGACATGCTCGTCGTCGGCCGCCCCGGTCTGACGCTGACCGAGTCCCAGTCCCACTTCGCCCTGTGGTCGCTGCTCTCGGCCCCCCTCATCGCGGGCAACGACATCCGGACCATGTCCAGCGACGTGAGCGCGATCCTGCGCAACCCCCGCCTGCTGGCGGTGAACCAGGACTCGCTGGGCGCGGGCGGGCGCCGGGTGCGCGACGACGGCAACACCGAGGTGTTCGCCAAGCCCCTGTCCGACGGCTCGGTCGCCGTGGGCCTGTTCAACCGGGGCAGCAGCACCGCGACCATCACCGCCACGGCCGCGCAGGTCGGCCTCACCGGAGGGCCGTTCACCCTCACCGACCTGTGGACCGGCGGCACGCAGAGCACCTCCGGCCCGATCTCGGCGAGCGTCCCGGCGCACGGTGTCGCCGTGTTCAAGATGACCGGCGGCAGCCCGCTGGCCTCCACCACCGCCCGCCTGCGCGGTACCGGGTCCGGCCGCTGCCTGGATGTGGACGAGGCCTCCACCGCGGCCGGGTCGACGACGCTGATCTGGGACTGCCACACCGCCGCCAACCAGAAGTGGACCACGTGGGCCGGAGGCGAGATCCGCGTCTACGGCGACAAGTGCCTGGACGCCTCCGACCAGGGCACCACCAACGGCACGCAGGTCATCATCTGGCCCTGCAACGGCCAGGACAACCAGAAGTGGACCACGCAGGCCGACGGGTCGATCCGCAACGTTCACGCCGGGCTGTGCCTGGACGCCGACCAGGCAGGAACCACCAACGGGACCCCGCTCATCCTGTGGACCTGCAACGGCCAGAACAACCAGAAGTGGACCACACTCCCGTAACCCGCCGCCCCTGCCCGCGCAGGGAGCTACCCGATCGGAAAAGGGCAGTCCCCGACAGTAGACCAAGCTGCGGGGGCTGCCCACGTAGCGCGCTGTCGGGCGCGGCCAGCCGGGGCGCAGACAGGAGGCAGGCCGCGCCGGAGAGGCGGCGCGCGCCCTCGCCGTGCGCGGGCCTTGAACCAGTACAGAAAGTCGCACTGGCCGCACGGTGCCCGGCCCGATCGACGACGGTGTCGACGGTCAGCCAATTCCCCGCCCAGAACGTCATGTAATGGGCCAGGGGGACGCTGACGCCGCGACCGTCGCGGACATGGGGACGGTGACCGTGCGTCGAGATCCCCAGGGCGCCAGAGTTCCCGGGCCGCCCGATAGCCAGACCGTCGTTCAGGCTGGTCAGGGCTGTCCAGGGTGGCCGCAAGGCCAGCGCGGAGCGCCGCCGAAGGCGCCCTTGACCGACCGGACCAGCCGCACACTCAGTGGTCGGGCGGCCCGTCACGGCCCCAGCCCAGGTGGGGAATTACGTGACGCTGATCATGAAGATCCTGGGGAATGCATGACCGCCGACAACGACGTCACCCAAGGCGTCCGGCCACCGTGAGCGCCACGGCCGCGAGCGCTGGCGTCTCACGTGCCCGCCACACCGATTGTGGCAACCCTACAAGCTTCAGAGGATTCGCCCTTCGGCGCTCGGCCTACGAGCTTGCAGGGAGCGGCATAAGAGAACGCGGGAAATGCTCGGCGACCTCACAGGGGGCTGGGCGCGCGGGGCTGCGGCCCAGTCCCTGAGACCTGCGCTGCTCGCCTACGGCAGGGTCCATTTCTGGTTGGTGCCGTTGTTGCAGGACCAGATGTTCAGCTGGGTGAGGTTGGCGGTGCTGCCGCCGGGGACGTCCAGGCAGCGTCCGGACTGCATGCTGCGCAGGCTGCCGTCAGCCTGCGGAGTCCACTTCTGGTTGTCTCCGCCGTTGCAGGTCCAGATGTCGACGAGAGTGCCGTTGGTCACGCCCTGCTTTACGACATCCAGGCATTTCCCGCCGATGGTCAGGCTGCCGTCGGCGTTGTAGGTCCAGGTCTGTGACCCTGCCTTCTGGTTGCAGTCGTAGAGCTGCACCGCGGTGCCGTTGGTGGTGTTGCCTTGGTTGAGGTCGAGGCACTTGCCGGCGAGGCCGGAGGGCACGGGGCCCGAACGGGTGGGGATCGGGTTGCTCCCCGGGGTGACGGAGAAGTTGTCGAACTGCTGTGTCTGGTAACCGCCCCCGTTCACGCTACTGGTGGAGTCCACGGTGCCCAGTCCGGCGCGGCCGTGGGTGTAGCTGTTGTCCGTGACACTGCCCAGAGCCGTGCCGTCGAGCTTGGCGCTGATGGTCGACCCCTGCATCGTCAGTGAGACGGTGTGCCACTGGCTGGTGCCCGGTGCCGTTGTAGTGCCGCTGGCGAGGGTCGTGAACCCCCACGTGTTATTGCTGTTGACAACGGACTTGACGATCGACCACGTGCCGGTGCTGCTCACCCGCAGGTGGTACGCCTGCAGGCCGTTGTCGTTGCGGCCCTGCATGCCGATGCGCCCCAGCAGCTCCACGGCTCCGGACTGCTCGAACATCGTGTCCGCCGTGACGGTGTAGTTGCCCCATGAGTCGTCGCCCATGAGGGTGTACGGCGCGTAGTAGTTCTCGTTGGTCCAGCGGACGGGAGCCGCTGGTGCCATCTGGCGCAGGCAGGTGCCGGTGCGCCCTCCGCCGCAGGCCACGGTCTGGAAGGCGCCGTTCATGTCGGTGAAGTACTTCGGGGACGTGGTGGTCGCCGGGGTCTCGAAGTTGTTGGAGTACGGCAGGCTCAGCGGGGCCGCCGAGGGCGCGGTGGCGGTTCCCTTGCCCTGCCCGGTCGTCGTGGTGACCGTGTACACGTAGCCGGGCTGCAGTGTCAGCGTGTAACTGCCACCGGAGGGGGTGACGTCGGTGGTGTGCACGAAGTGGTCGCTGTCGTTGGGCGAGTTGAGATTGGTGCCCCAGACGTGGACCTGGCCGGTGGACAGGCCGCCCGTGACGTGAACGGTCATGGTCTGCGCGGCCGTGGCGTCCACCGTCTCGATGACGGTGCTGTAGTCACTGTGGTTCGGCGACTTCAGTGTCACGTAGCTGCCGTTGGACGAAGCGCCGCCCAGGTAGCCGCTGGCCGAGTCCTGGTACTGCCAGCCGATCTGCGCGAACTGGGACGTGTGTGCGAGGACCCAGGCCGTCTTGGCGATGCTGTAGTGGCCCGACCAGGGCTGGTTGGCGACGGCCAGCCCGTTGAAGGCGAAGTAGGTGTTGGGATAGAGCGCGGCGACGAGCGGCCAGTTGTAGTAGGCCGTCATACGGCCGTCGATGTAGTCCCGGTTGACGGCCCGTGCGACCGACGTCGCGCCGGCCTCGGCGTCCTCCGACCCGTTCTCGCTCGCCCACAGCGGTTTGCCGAGGTTCTGCGCGGTGCTGGTGCTCGCGCAGCTCTTGAAGTCGGAGTTGTTGCCGATGGCCCCGCCGTTGCTGTAGCCGCAGGGGTAGTGGACGCCCACGACGTCCACCGCGTTCTTGAACGTCGGGTCGCCGGCCATCGCGTCGGCCACCGACCAGTTGTCGTCGGCCGCGACCAGCTTGGTGGCACCGTAGCCCTTGGAGACCAGGGCGGACTTGAGGTTCTCGTACCAAGTCTTGTTGAAGCCGCGCTCGTTCCAGCCGCCCAGGTAGTCGATGTTGAGCTTGTGCTGGGCGGCGCAGCCCATCCAGTCCGTCAGGTAGCTGATCGCGTTGGAGGTGAAGAAGGTGTTGCTGCCGCCACCGACCCAGCCGGGCGCGCCCCAGGCGAGCCCGTAGAGCTTGATGTTGGGATTGCGGGCCTTGGCCTGCTCCGCGAGCCACCACTCGTAGCCCTGGTTGCAGTCGACCACGCCCTGGGTGTGCTCGTGGCTGGCCTCGGCGCCGTCAGTAGTGTTGGTGTCGCCGCCTGTCTCGATCTTGAGGGACTGGAGCGAGGCGCCGTAGCCGGGCTTGAACAGGTAGTCGAGGATCTGGCTGCGCTGCGGCTCCGGATAGTCGATCAGCAGCCGGGTGTTGCCGCCGCCGCCAGAGATCGCGCCCACACCGTCGAAGGTCCGGCCCGTGCCGGAGCCGTCGACGGTGATCGAGGTCGCGGTGGCCGCCTGTGCCGCCGGCGCCGACCAGCTCACCAGCGCAGCGGCGGTGAGGGAGAGGGCGGCCAGGAGTGAGGTCCGTCTTGGGAGTCTCCGGTGGATCGGTGATCTGAGGTTCATGTCGTCTCCAAGGGCGATGGTTCATCGATTGAGAACAGGTACGAACGGATCCGAGGCCACGGAAGGCTTGGCTGTCCAACGGACAGCGGCCGATACGCCATTGCGGCACGAGTGCGGTACGGCAGACCCCAGGTGCTCCAGGCGTGGGGCCATCGCTCACGCTGAGCCTTCGTCGGCGCATGGATCTCTTTGTTCCGGTCGGACGGGCGGCTGCGGCAGGACGGTGAAGCGGCCGACGAGGATGCGGTGCAGCCAGCCGGAGGTGGGCGAGTGTGCGGCACGTGAATGGCCTCCGCTGGTACGGCGTCGCGGTCAAGGGCACCCGCTGACGCCGGCCTGATCGATATACCGAATACCGTTCGGTGAAGCGGTCGGACGCTGGAAGCGTGCATACGCGGCGTCATTAGTCCTGTCAGCATTGTCGGCGCGGGTTGCGTTGACGCCTCCCGGCGCTGATCTTGCTGGAGCGGGCGCGGCTCGGGGCCTGCCTGTGGAGAAGCCCCTCAAGTCAGCTGATGCCTTGCAGGCGCCAGATCTGGTTCTTCTTGGTGCTGAGGGCGCTTGCCGGGTCGCAGGTCCACTGTCACCGCATGGTCACACGAACCGCCAGAGGTGGTCGTTGGTGCCGTTGTCGTCCCAGATGAGTACCTGGGCGCCCGCGGAGGTGGAGGCACCGCTTACGCCGAGGAGACGGCCGCCGTTGGCGCTCTGGATGCGGAAGTACCCGTTGCCGGTGTACTTCAGCCGCCAGAGGCGGTCGTTGGAGCTGGTGTCCGGCAACTGGACGGCGCGGGTGCCGTTGGCGGTATCGGCGTTCTCCAGGCCGAGCACCTTGGCACTGTTGGAGTTGCGCAGTCGGATGTACCCGCCCGAGTCGACGACCGCGGTCCACAAGTGGTCGGCGGTGCCGTTGTCGCCCCACTGGATGACCAGGCCGCCGTCGGCGGTGGACATGTTCTGTACGCCGAGCAGCAGGCCGCTGCCCAGGTTCTGGATCCGCCGGGCGCCGTTGGGGACGAACCGCCACAGGTTGTCCGCGCTGCCGTTGTCCGAGTCCTGGACGGCCTGCGCGCCGACGGCGGTGGAGTCGCTCTGGATGGCCAGCAGCTTGGTGCTGTTCACATTGCGGATCCTGTGCGTACCGTCACCGTTGTCGACGATCGTCCAGCGGTGGTCGTCGGTGCCACTGTCGGTCCACTGCAGGACCACCGCGCCATCGGCGGTGGACATGTTCTGCACGCCGAGCACCTTGCCGCTGTTGGCGTTGCGGAACCGGACAGCGGTGCCGTCCGTGATCATCTCCCAGTTGTGGTCGGCGGTGCCGTTGTCGGTCCACTGCAGGGCCGGCCCACCGTCGGCCGTCGACATGTTCTGGACACCGAGCACGAGCCCGCTGGCCGCGTTGACCATACGGTATTGGGTCGCGCCTGCGCCCGAGCCGTCGGCGTTCCAGTAGACGGTGTAGTTGTAGCCCTGCGCGTCGTGGAACGGGCCGAGGTTGACCGTGGCGCCGTTGGCGGTGGCGGTGAAGGCCAGCGAGGAGGTGCTGGTTCGGGCTACCGAGGAGGTGGTCAGCGACGGCAGCGACGACAGCGTGGTGCTGCCGTAGTTTCCGGCCAGCACGACCGGACCGTATGTGGCCGCGACGACGTTGGCGTTGTCGTTGGCGGCGTGCAGGGCCACCTGCATGGGGAGCTGGACGGTGACCGTGTCGCCGGCGGCCCACGCACGGGTCAGAGTGGCGTACGTACCCGGGGTGGTGGTGATGTTCTGCTCCACGCCGTTGACGCTGACTTTGGCATGGGAAGTCCAGTCGGGGATGCGGATCCGCATCGACCACGATCCGCTGACGTTGCCGGTGACGGTCAGGGTGGTGGTGTCACTGACCGGGTAACTGGTGGTCTGGGTGACCGTGATGCCGCGCTGGCTCCAGTTCAGCACTGACGGGAAGAACAGGTTCACCGTCAGCGTGGTGCCGTTGTAGAAGTAGATGGAGTCCATCAGCTTGGTGTTGGTCTCCAGGCCCGTGCCCTGGCAGCACCAGAAGCTGTTGTAGTCAGTGCTCCAGGTGCCGCCGCCCCACGCCGGACCTACGCCACGGCTGCCACCGGGCTTGAGCGGGGTGAAGTAGGTGATGTGCCCGTGGCTGTCGGCCGGGTTCTGTGCCCCGATGACGTGGTTGATCAGCGCGCGTTCGTAGAAGTCGAAGTACGACGCCTGGTCCGGGTTCAGCAGCCACAGCTCGCGGGTCAGTTTCAGCATGTTGTAGCTGTTGCAGTGCTCGCAATTGTCGTTGGTCAGGTACGCGGCGATCGCGTTCGGGGCACGGAAGTGCTCGGCCTGGCTGTTGCCGCCGATGGCGTAGGTGTGCGCGCCGACGGTGAGGTTCCAGGCGTTGGTGGCGATGTCCCGGTAGCGGGTCGTGCCGGTGGCCTTGTACTCCCGGGCCGCGCCGATCCACTTGGGTACTTGGGTGTTGGCATGCAGGCCGCCCAGCTGGTCCTGGTTGGACGCCAGCGGGTCGAAGACGGCGGCGTGGTCGAACCGCTGGGCGACGGTGAGCCAGCGCCCGTCGCCGGTCTGCTGGTAGATGTCGGCCAGCACCTCGTTCATGCCGCCGAACTCGGTGTTCATGAGGCTCTGCATCTGGCTGTAGCTGAGTTGACCGGTGCGCCGGTCGACCCAGCCGGTGAGCGCCAGCAGCACGTCGCGGGCCTGGGTGTTGCCGATGTAGCGCCACACGTCGAGCAGGCCGGCCAGGGTCTTGTGGATGCAGTAGTACGGCACGTTCCCATTGCCCAGCGTGCCCGATTCGAGGCTGTTGAAGTCGGACTCCGGGAAGCCGGAGAGGTAGCCCGCGGTGAACCCGGCGGCGGTGTTGTTCGCCTGGCACTTGGCCATCTCGGCGACCATGTAGTTGGCTCTGTCCCGGCAGGTTGTGTCGCCGAGTACGGCATACGCCTGGGCCCAGGCCGTGAGGAGGTGCCCCTGCATGTGGGTACGGAACGGGAACGTGGGGGCATCCCATCCGCCGGTCGCCGCCGCGCCGTTTGTCGGCAGCCCGTGGTTGGCGCGGAAGTTGTAGAGCAGCCGGTCGACATCGACGAAGCGCAGGTACGCCAGGGTCCGGTTCTGGTTGTCCAGCCACCGGCTGGTGGTCAACCGGACCTGGCCGAGGTCGAACGCGTAGGCCGAGACGCCGATGTCGGACCGCGCCGGTGATTCCGCCGCTTCAGCGGTGGAATCACCGATCGCGGTGGCGCCGGTTGCTGCGGCGGCTATGACACCGGCGGCCTTGAGCAAGGATCGGCGGTTGAGAGAAGCAGACGGCATTCAGACCTCCAGAAACTGTTGTGGCCGCTGGGTTCGGGCGGTGGCTGCCGACGGCAGCCGACCCTCACTTGTACCGGCCGATGACGCGGCTCGCTGAGGCTCTTCGGCGCGGTTGCGGCGCTGCCGCTGACAGCCGCGAAGGGGCAGGGGCGTGGTTGGCGCGGACGCTCGCCGGATGAGGTACGAGGTTCCCGCTCACCGAGATCAGCCCGGTGGATCGAGGTGGAGTACTAGCCGGTGACGCGCTGAAAGGTCCATCGCTGATTGGAGCTGCCGACGTCGTGGTACTGGATCAGTGCGGCGCCGTCGGCCGTGCTGCCTCCGCTGACGTCGAGCACCTTGCCGCTGTTGCGGTTGACCACGGCGAACACGCCACCGGTCTGCGGACCCAACTGCCACTGCTGGCTGGTCCGGCCGTCGGGGATCGACTGCACGATCCGCGCGCCGTCGGCCGTCGAGGACCCTGCCACGTCGAGGACCTTGCCGCTGCGGACGCACATGATGGTGTGGTAGCCGTCCGCTGTGGACTGGAAGGCCCACTGCTGGTTCGATGCGCCGGAGTAGGGCCACTGGATCACGGCGGCGCCATCCACGTTCGAGGCGCCGGAGACGTCGGCGACCTTGCCGCTGCGCACGCTGACGCACTTGTAGGCCCTGGTGGGTGCGAGGGTGTACTGCACCGAGTCGACGTCGACGTAGCCGGTGCCGTTCGGGTTGTAGGTGTAGAGGCCGACCCGGTCACCGCGGTAACCGCCCCAGGTGAGCTGGTAGGTGCCGCCGAACGTGGTGAACGCGTTCCCGTCGAGGCTGTAGGAGAAGTGGCTGACTCCGTTGACGTCCCAGGAGGTGCGCAGCCACACGGCGTTCTGCGTGATCACCGGACCGTAGGTGAGGGTGCCGCCGGCGTTGTGCGCGATCGTGGTGGTGGTCCCGGAGCGCCGGACACCCAGCCCGGCGTAGGTGGCCGCGTAGTGGCACAGCCCGGCGTGCTGGCCGTCGTCGAGGCCGGCCAGTTCGAGGCGGACGGTCACCGTCGCGCCGCCCGCCGTGCGCAGCACCCGTTGGGTGAGGGTGTTGCCGACCTTGGTCAGGTTGTCGGCCGCCAGCGGTGCGAACGCCTTCAATCGCAGGTAGCCGGGGCGTTCGGTCAACGACCACCGGTCCGCGCGCGGCTGGTAGTACCACTCCCACTGCGGCCTGAGGCGGGTGTCGGTGAACAGGTCGCTGGTCACCACGGAGGGCAGCGCGTCGACCGGCAGACCGGGCGTGCCGCCGGCGGGCACCTGGCCCGTCCACACCATGTTGCCGATGCCGTCCGCGCCCACCGAGCCCAGGATCGGCCAGCCGTCCACCCAGGTCACCGGCAGCAGGGACAGTACGCGTCCCTCCCAGTCGCCGTGGCCGTGATGGGTCACGAAGTACCAGGTGCCGTCCGGGGCCTGCACCAGGCCGCCCTGGTTGGGCTCGCGGTCCACCGAGGCGTTGACGTGCTGCAGCTGCCGGGTCTCGAACGGGCCGTAGAGGCTGGAGCCGCGGTTCATCATGAGCACCCGGCCCTCGGACTTCACCTCGCTGAAGAGGTGGTAGTAGAGACCGTTGATCTTGTACAGCTTGTTGGCCTCGCTGCCCGGCGACTGGTGGATGACCGTGGGCGAACCGACCAGCGACTTGCCGTCCTCGGACAGTTTGAACAGGTTCACCTTGTAGCTGTCCGCGTAGTGCGTGGTGACCAGGTAGCCCTGGCCGTCGTCGTCCCAGAACGGGCACGGGTCGTCCCAGCCGGTGGTCCGCCACACCGCCGTCAGCGGGTCCCAGGGCCCGGTCGGCGACGGGGCCGACGTCATGAAGAAGCCTTCGTCGGGCGTGTTGAAGTACACCCAGTACCGGCCCGCGTGGTACCGGATGGCCCCGGCCCACACGCCCCGGCCGAAGCGGTTCATCCGGTCCCAGTTCAGCTCAGGCCCGATGCTGGTGAGATCGTCGACCGCGCCGCCGAGCGTGCGCCAGTTGACCAGGTCCTTCGAGTGCAGGACGGCCACGCCGGGCGAGTACCCGAACGTGCTGGTGATGCCGTAGTAGTCGGCGCCGACCCGGATACAGTCCCAGTCACTGAAGTCGCCCGGGATGATGGGATTGACGTAGGTGCCGTCGCCCTGGTCGCCCCACGTGCCGGCCGGAGGCGTGGCTGCCGCCGCCGTGCTCGGTGGCAGCAGGCCCGGCAGCAGGAGCGCCCCGGTGCCGACCCCGGCGAGCCGGCCGAGCTGACGTCTGGTGATGTCCACGATTCCGTCCTTGGGACTGGAGTGGTTGGGGTTGGTGACGGGCCGCCGACAGGCGGCCGTCGAAAGTGATGTCGAAGGCGTTCAGCGCGGTCTTCCAGCGCATGGTCCAGCGGGCCTGGCCCTTGCCGGTGGGGGTCCGAGCGACATGATCGCCATATCGGCCCGGGCCCGGCCCGCCAACTCGTCACATCAACTGGTCGTCCACGGCCTTCGTGGACTCGACAGCCTCGGACTCGGACACGTTCTCACTGGTCATCGATGCAACATCCATGATCGGGAGTTACACCGAACGCCTTGCAGTCCCTCGCACTGTCGTGCGGACTACGACAGGGCCCACTTCTGGTTGTTGCCGCCGTTGCAGGTCCACAGGACCAGCTTGGTGCCGTTGGCGGTTCCCCCGCCGTTGGCGTCCAGGCAGAGGCCGGCGTTCACGTTGGTGATGGTGCCGTCCGCGTTGGCGTTCCACTGCTGGTTGTTCTGGCCGTTGCAGTCCCAGATGACGACCCTGGTGCCGTTGGTGGTGCCCCGGTTGTAGGCGTCCAGGCACTTGTTGCCGTAGACCACGAGCTGCTTGCGGGAGGTGTTGTTCCACGACTGGTTCTCGCCGCCGTTGCAGCCCCACAGCTGCGCGTCGGTGCCGTTGGTGATGGTGTTGTTGTTGATGTCGAGGCAGCGGTTCGACTGCGCTCCGACCACCTGGGCGCCGTTCGCGCCGGGCAGCGGGCGGACCTCGATGGCGTCGAAGTCCGGTGCCCAGGCGGAGGAGTTGGAGAACGTCAGCGTGTTCGACGAGCCCTTGGCCAGGGACACCTCGACCGAGACGGTGCCGGGCGTGGTCCAGGAGCCGGTCGGCGGGAAGGACACCGTGGTGGCCTGCTGTCCGTTGACCTGGAGGACGGCCGTACGGGCGGCGTTGGCGCCGTTGGTGTAGGCGATGTCGACGACCTTGGTGCCCGTGGCGTCGGCCGTGACGTTGTTGAAGCGGAGGGTGTTGGCGGCGCCGTTGCCGACGTTGCCCACCTTGGTGGCGCCGGAGCAGTTGGCGCAGGTGGCGTTGGCCGCGGAGCCGCCCTTGGTGTTGGCGGTGGCCTCTGCCTCGTACGTGGCGCTCGCCGCCTCGGTGCCGCCGGTGACCGTGAGCATCACGGAGTCCTTGGCGGGGACGGAGACGGTGTAGCTGGTGCCGAAGCTGCCCACGTTGGAGCGCGTCCAGAGGTTGCGGACCGTGGCGGAGGCGCCGGTCAGGCCGAGGTCGGACCAGCGGACGGTCATGTTCTGCGCGCTGCCCGTGCGGTTGAGCAGGACGACGGCCCGCTTGCCGGTGCCGGACAGGACCTTGCTGTAGACCTGCAGTCCGGTGGTGTCCTCGGCGACCTTGACGCCCTGGAGGCCGCGCGGGTCCTGGTCGACCGCGATGACCTCGGGGTTGGTGAGGATGTCACGCGTCTCGGTGCTCATCGTGGCTATGTTGTTGCCGGCGAGGAGCGGGGCGCCGGAGACGGCCCACAGGTTCATGTGGCTGCGGTTCTGGGCGGCGGTGAAGCCGTCCAGGCCGACCATGAGCATGTCCGGGTCGTTGTAGTAGCCGGTGTGCTGGGCCGAGGGGTGCACGTTCGTGTCGAAGTTGGCGAGCATGCTGTCCCACGACGGCGACTGGCCGTGGTAGATGATGTCGGTGTTGGTACGCCACAGGGCGGCCATGCCGGCGCCCCAGTTCCAGGGGTTCTGCTTGCCCCAGTTGCAGATGGACAGTTTCAGCTCGCGGCCGGTGGTGGCGGTCGCCTTGGCGGCGGCGTCGCCGATGGCCTGGTACGTCGTCTTCGCGTCGAGGCCCTCGACGTCGCCGCCGCACCAGTCGACCTTGACGTAGTCGAAGCCCCACTTCGAGAACTGGAGCATGTCCTGGTCGTAGTGGCCCTCGCTGCCACTGCCGGGCGCGGCGGGGCGGCCGGTCGGGTAGTAGTAGCCGCAGCCGTCCTTGCCGGCGTCGGTGTAGATGCCCGCCTTGAGGCCCTTGCTGTGGATGTAGTCGGCGATGGCGCTCATACCGCCGGGCCACTCGGACTCGTCAGTGGTGATGTTGCCGGCGCTGTCCCGGGTGCCCTGCCACCAGCCCTCGTCGATGTTGATGTACTTGTACCCGGCCGCCGGCAGTCCGGCTGCGACGAACGCGTCGACCTGCGCCTTGATCACGTTGTAGTCGATGTTCGCGACGAAGGTGTTCCACGAGGCCCAGCCCATCGGCGCCGGGGGTACCGCGATCTGGTTGGACGTCACCGCGACCGGTTCCGCCTGGCCCAGTTCGGTGGCCTGCTGGTGCTGGAGGCCGACCAGGGCACCGGCGGCCATCGCGAGCACCGCGGTACGGACGAGGACGGCTCTGCACAGGCGTCTTGTACGGGGGACGAGACCCTGAACGGGCATGCGGGTTCCTTCCGGAGGCACGACAACCGAACACACAGGTTGGTCGATATCTCGAACGGTGCACGGTTTACCGAACCGGCTGACGCTGAAGCTAGGGTTCCGACCGCACAGAAGTCAACGGATCGTCCCTACTTTTCCGAGGCGTCCTGATCGTCGGGACATCTGCTCCGCGCCGTTGTCCCCGGTCCCGCCCGCCTGCACCGCAACCGCACAGCCGTCACGGCACATCAGGTCCCGTACCGCGAACTCGAAGTCCTCATGGTGGAGCCCGTCGAGCTGGGGGAGCCTGTACCGCAGCCTCCGCACGTGCACCCGCTCCCAGCAGCGGGCGCTCACCGCCCACTGCGTGAGCCAGAGACCGCCGGCCCCGGCCACGACGGCGGCGAGCACGGCGAGCAGCCACCAGTTGCCCAGCAGCCACTGCCCCACGGCGCCGCAGAACCCGACACCCGCGGCAGCCGCCATGCCCAGCACCAACGGCTGGGGCCCTCTCGGCTTCGTCGGGGCCGGGACACGCTTCGGGGACTTACGAGTCCGCCGCACCGGCGGCCGGCGGCTCACCCTGCCCCCGGACAGCGACAGGGCCCGGAGCACAGCGACCGACTCCCCGGACTTGAGCGCCGTCGTTCCCCACATACGGATCGATCCAAGGCACCGTGTCCTCCTCGGCGCTCCTGCGCGGCCACTCCGACCGGACAACAGGCGTCGGCGCAGCCATTCTTGACACTAGGTCAGATCTTCCGGCCCGATGAGAGCGAGCACCCTTTTCGGCCGCTCCGAACACTCGCCGGCTCCGGCGGAACGACGTCGACCAGAACTCATGAACAGCACTTCCGCCACTCGTCCCGTAGACCAAGACCGCGCACCCGAACCGTGGTGGGCCACCTCAACCACGCCCCGCCCGTCGCGTGCCCCCAGGGCGCACGCGCTCCCATCGCGTGGGCTCTCGACGGGGGCGTGCTTCCGGGCGGGACCCAAACGGTGATCAGAGCACGTGCCCGCCTCGACTCTCGTCGGGCGTCAGCCTCAGAGAGATGCTGCTGGTACAGGAGCGCTGATCGGGGGAGGTCGGAAACCCTCGCCCCCAGGGAGATCCCCGAAGTCGGCCGAGAAGCGCGCCTGACTGTGCGTTCCGGGGGGGGGACGGCCGGGGCCGGCCGATGCGGGGGCGCGAGAGGCAGGGCGTCCTGCCCGCGTTGGGATGCGGCCGAGGCCGACTGGGACTCGGCCCGGGAGCGGGTCTGGGGTTCACGGTGACGGGCGTGATCCGCCCCCACAGCGGGTCCAGAACCCGCGGCGGCGAAGCAGAAGACGGCATCCGCTCTTCGACCGCAGGTCGGCGCGCTGCAAGGTCGTGGTCGTCCGCTGCCACCCGTCGTCGTCAGCGGAGAGGACGCCGCCGGGCTCGCCGGGACAGCCACACGGCGGCCACGGTCACATCGGCCACGAGAACCACGATGCCGATGATCAGCAGATAGCCCAGACCTCCGGCTGCCACGCCGATGATCCCCAGGACGACGGCAACGAGGGCGAACAAGAGGAAGTACGCCACGACTCGGACACCTCCCTTGGACCGTGCCGTCGCTCAGCGGCGTGCGAGCTTGCGTTCGCCGTTCGCGCCCGGCTGGTACGTCATCCCGTAGTGCTGGAAGATCGCTTCCTCCTGCTCGGCGGGCAGGATGTCGTCCATGCCCATCGAAGGAGCCTTCCTGACCAGGCTCCTGGTGTAGGCGATCTTCACGTAGCCCGGACCCAGGAGTGCGTCGTCGACGGGCACGAAGACCAGGTGACGGCGAGTCGGCAGCCCGGTCCGTATGGTGACCACGGCCGGTTGGTCGGTGGTGGTGTCCACGTAGACCGCTTCGAGCACGCCGATCCTGTGCCCCTTCGGGTCGACGACCTCATGGGTGCGCCACTCGCGGATGTCGGCTGCGTGGATCATGCCCTGTCCCTCCCGAGCCGGACACCGGTCGACGCGGGCCGCGTCCCTTGGAAGGTCGCCGCCCGGCCGGAAACGGCACTGCGGCTGAGCCAACGACTCCGGCGCAACCACGCCGGAGTCGCCCTTCCGGGCGACTGCACGTGAGAGTGAGCCAACCCACGATCCATGGTACTGCGGCTGGTGCGCCTCGCACCCTCGATGGATACGCCGGTGCGATGGATCCCTGCCATGCCCACCCGCGCTGCAACCGTTGCGTGATCTCCCGGTCCGGTCGTGCCGGCCCTCGTGGCGGACGCGCCGCCGCTCCGCGAGGCCGGAAGAGGAAACCCGTCCGGGCCGGGTTCGGTTTGCAGGAGTACGACGCCGGGGGCGGGTCCGGAGGCGCGGCGGCGCGGCGGCGCGCGAGCGTGCGCGGCATTCCCGCCACCGGGGTGATGCCGCTGCCCGCCGTCGCCGTCAGCATCCGCGGCGGCAGCGGATCCTCCCCTGGTGACCACCTGCGCCTGTACCGGAGCCTGCATCCAGATCATCGCCGGGCCTCCGGATCGCGGCGATTTCCTGAGTTCCGCGGAGTCCGGCGAATCGGGAAGGTGGAATGCGTGACCGCATGATCCGGAGTGGCATGGCCCTAAGCCGTGCTGCCGGTCAACGCCCGGCAACCTCCCCTGTCGACACGGTGTCGACACCCGGGAGTTCTGGGAGCTGCGCAGGGGGCGCCGGGATGACCGGAGCCTCGGCGGGGGCTTCGACCGGCGGCGGCTCGGGCCGTACCGCGCACACCAGCCCTTGCCGCGCTCCCTGAACAGCCGGCAAGTGGCCGTCCGCTCCGGGTGCGAGACCGTTACACGGGGCGCTACCAGCAGTCCCTTGGCAGGGCTAGGCTGTCCGAACAGGCCCCGGCCCCCGGCTGTGATGCTCTGTTCCGCTCCGGGGGCCCGTCGTGTTCGTCCTGCTCCTTATCCTCATCGCGGTCCTGTCCGGCTTCGGCTTCCTCCACCCCATCTGGTGGGTGGCCGCGGCCTCGGTCGTGCTGGTGTTCGGCGCCGCCCAATACGGCCGCCGTGGTGAAGGCGGGGGCTGGGACCGTGGCGGCACTTCCGGTCCCGGGGAGTACTGGGACCACCGGGACCGCCGTCGGCATCGGGCTCGGCGGAGACGCGAGGTCCGTCGGGGCAGCGAGCACCGCAGGTGACCGACACCACGGCCCGCCCTTACCAGTCCGGCGCGGCCGGCGAACGGCAACTGGCATGCCGCCGACCACCCATGGACAGGATGACTGCGTTGTGAGGTACGCACCATGCACCAGGTGACCACGCCCCGTGAAGCGCAGCCGCTGTCGACGACTGCGGCTGCGGCTCTGCTGGCCGAGGTCGTCGAACTGCGCGCCAGCAACGAGCAGTTGGGGCGGGCGCTGGTGAGCCGTGCGGTGATCGACCAGGCGCGCGGCATGGTGATGGCCCTGGCGCCCTGTTCCAGTGAGAGGGCCTGGGATCTGCTGGTGGACGTGTCGCAGCGCTGCAACATCAAGCTCCGGGACGTGGCCGCGGCGCTGGTCGCCACGACGAAGGACGAGGCGCTCCCGGAACGGGTACGACAGGAGCTGCGCCAGGCACTGCGGCGCCTCCGTTCGGCGGACCGGAGATGACGGCGTGCGCGCCCGGCGGGTCGTCCTGTCGGCTCATCGCCCGTTCGGCCCGGTCATGTGCTGTCGGGGAGTGGGAGGGGCACGCTGGTGTGTGCGGTGCCCGAGACGTCGGAGGGTGTCGGGGACGACCAGAGGGCTGCCGGTGAGGATCGCCGAGGTGCACAGTCCCGGGTCCCGGCCGATCTGCGTGACCCCAGCCAGACCGTACGCGGCCTTGAACCAGACCCGGTCGGTGTCCACGAGCGTCACCGTCGCGGCCTGCGCGTCGAACAGGCGGGCGGCCAGCGCGGCGATCCGGTCTAAGGCACCGTCGGGCGGAGTGTCCAGGATGTCGTCCACCCGCTCCTCCACGTCTCGGTACGCGCCGTGTCCGGCCGCTGCGGGCGGCTATTGGGGCCGTTGGGTCCGGTCGTTGTGAGCGAGGCCGTCCGGATGATCCTGCGTGCGACCGCCAAGTGGAAGGACCAGTACCCACAGGGCCGTTGGACCGGGCAGGCGATGGATCTGCCCCGCCTCCTGCCAGCCCCGGTCCTTGAAAGCGGCACAGACCGAACGGGCGGACTGATTCACCAGGGTGACGCCGAGCGAGGACTGGTGGTCGGCGAGCAGACGCTCCTGGAGCCGGCGGGCGAGCCCGGGGGCGTGCCGGTGCGGATGGACTACGGTTTCGAGGATCGCGAAGACATGCCCGGACGCGGTCAGTTGCTCCAGGTTCTGTGGCATCGGTCCGTCGAACCCCTCCCACCAGGAGCCGTCGCGCGGTATGGGAATCCCTGAGACACAGCCGGTCAAACCCTCTGCCTCGGCGACCAGCATGTCGAATCCCGGCAGCCGTACGTCGCGCTCCAGCCGGCGCAGGAATCCCTGCCGGCCGTGGAACTCCTCACCGGGCGGGGTGACGGACGACTCCACGTACAGATCCGCCAGATCCTCCCGCAGGCCCTCGGCCTGCCAGCGGTTCAGCCGGCGCAGCCGCACCGTGTCCAGGACGGGACGCTCTGAGCCATCGGGTTCGTGCGGGTGCCGCGGACTGCTCATGGGGCGCCTCGGTTCAGTAGACCGGGAGATGTACGGGAGTGCCATCGTGGCCGATGGGCGGTGCGGCGCCGGGGTCCGGGACGTCTGTACGCCAGCGTAGCCCCGGATCGGCGCCGTACCGGGGCCAGTTGGGGGCACGGGGCCATTGCGGCCCCGGGCAACTGAACGGTGAGTGAGCCGACCGACTTGTCGATCACGAAGAGGAACGCGGCGACGAACGGGATTCGCCCGCACACCATCCATGGGCAGCCGCAGTCGGGGCGGAAACCCTGTTTGAACGCGGGCTGTCCGGGAACTCGTCGAGTGTGCTTCAGACCGGAGGCACGCCCGTGCGAGCAGCTGTCGCTGCTCCCCAACGTGCTGCGGCCTGCCGGCTCCCACGGTGAGTGACGCCACCCATCGGGGAGACACGTGCCCATGCCGGACGTACGCACACAGAGCCCAAGAAGCGCACATCCCTACGCCCACGACGACGCCCCGGACACCGATGCCGCGTTCCGCCGTATCGTCGCCCTGCCGGACGGCCCGCAGAAGACCGCGCTGCGCCAGGAGGTGGTGCGCGCCTGGGCACCGATGGCCGTACGGCTCGCCCGGCGCTTCCGCCATCACGGCGAGTCCTTCGAAGACCTCACGCAGGTCGCCCAACTCGGCCTGGTCAAGGCGGTGACCCGCTTCGACCCGAGCCTCGGCACCGCCTTTCCGAGCTTTGCCATACCGACGATCCTCGGTGAGGTGAAACGGCATTTCCGTGACCATCTCTGGGACGTACATGTGCCGCGACGCGTGCAGGAGCTTCGCGGCCGGGTCCGCTCCGCCGGGAATGAGCTCGCTTCGTTCCACGGCCACGAACCCTCCGTTCACGCGATCGCCGCGCACGCCGGCCTCACCGAGGCGGAGGTACGGCTCGGCCAGGAGGCACTGGAGAGCTTCACCGCCCTGTCCCTGGACGCCGTACCCGGCCCTTCCGGGCACAGCCACCCACTGACGGACACGCTCGGTGGCCCGGAGCCGCGCTTCGACGTGATCGTCGACCGTGAGGCGCTGCGCCCGCTGCTGCGGGCCCTGCCCGAACGCGAACGGAAGATCCTCTACATGAGGTTCTTCGGGGAGATGACACAGAACCGCATCGCCCTGCAGCTCGGTCTCTCGCAGATGCACGTCTCCCGTCTGATCACCCGCACTTGTGCGCGCCTGCGCGACCAGGTGATGGCCGAGCCCCGCGGCTAGGCTCCAGGGATGCGCGGGGGCCGTTGCCTGTGGTCGGCGGTGCCCCGCGAAGCCCCGAAACGCGAGAGGCGCGGCGCGATGAGCGAGCAGGACAGCCAGGCCATGCACCACCCCGCAGTCGTTGCGCACCGCAACAGCCGTGCCGGGGACGCCCAACTGCGGATCGCCGACGCCATCACCAAGTTCGCCGGTTCGATGCCGTTCGTCTACCTCCACGCCGTCGCCTTCGTGCTCTGGATGCTGTTCGTCGAGGGCAGCCCCTGGCCCACGTTGACGCTCGTGGTGTCGCTGGAAGCGATCTTCCTGTCCACGTTCGTCATGATCGGTCAGAACCGGCAGGCGGCCTTCCAGCAGATCAAGGCCGACCACGATTTCGTCGAGCAGGAGCTGGAACTCAAGACCAACACCGAGCTGACCCGGGCCATCCACGTCATGACCACGGAACTGCACCGCCGTCTGATCGAGGACGGCGCAGAGCGGTAGCGGGCCCCGCCGCGGCGTGGGTCAGGACTCCAGACCGGCCAGAGGTTCGGAGTCGGCGATGAAGGCGCGGGCCACGTCGGACAGGCGCCGGTTGTGGGAACGGGCGTAGCCGCGCAGCGCGCTGAACGCCTGCTCCATGTCGATGCCCTGGCGTTCGGCGAGCTTGCCCTTCGCCTGTTCGATCAGCACCCGGCTGTTCAGCGCCGTCTGCAGCTGCTCGTTGAGCACCGTGCTGCGCTGGGCGGTGCGTTGTTGCAGCAGGCTGATGGTGGCGACGTCGGCCAGGGCCTGGGCGATGAGTGTGGCAGGCGGTTCGAAGGGGCCGGGCACGGCGCGGAAAAGGTTCAGGGCGCCCACGGTCTCGTCCCGCAGGCGCATGGGCAGAGCCTGGACGGCCCCGAACCCGCTGCGGTGGGCCGCCGTGACGAAACGCGGCCAGCGGTCGACCTCCCGGGTCAGGTCGGGGATGATCACCGGTGCGCCGGTGCGGAAACAATCGAGGCAGGGGCCTTCGTCGTTCTGGAGCTGGAACAGCTCCAGCACACGCACGTGTTCGTCGGAGGCGGCCATGACGCGGAGTTTGCCGTCCCGGTCGGCGAGCAGCACCCCGGCGGCGCTCGCGTCGAGCATGCCGACGCAGCGGTCGGTCAGCAGGCGCAGGAAGTCGATGAGGTCGAAGTCGGCGACCAGGTTGTCGGCCAGCTCAACGAAGGTCTTGGCCAGAAGCTGTTCATTCATCGTGGGCACCCTCAATTGAGCCTAGTCCCGGCCCGACGGGGCGGGAAGTACAGCACGTTCCTCGGCCGGCACCGCCGCGTCAGGTTTTCTCCTCGGCCTGCCCCGGCTCCGCGTCCGGTGGGAAACGAAGCTGCCGGGCCACCACGTCCGCGGCCACGTCGGCGAGCCGGCGTCCCTGTGCATAGGCGTAGGCGCGGAGCCTTACGAAGGCTTCCTCGATGCCGACCCCGAGCTGGACCGTGAGCATCCCGCTGGCCTGGTCGATCTCCGCCCGGTATGTGCCCAGGTCCCCGACGGGACCATCGCGCGGCCCGCCCGTCTCGTCGATTCGCGCGTCGAGCAGTACCAAAGTCGCGAGATCGGAGAACGCCAGCGCGTCCGCCAGTTCCTCCGCGTCCAACCGGACCGGAACATCGGCGTACAGGTCCAGAACTCCCGGGCTGATCGCCCCCATCTGCAGAGGGAGCGCGAAGACCGCGCGTGCCCCGGCTTCCAGGGCCGCCTCGGCGAAGACCATCCAGCGGTCCTGCAGGTCACGGGTGAGCAGATCGGGTGTCAGGACGGCCGAGCCGTGCAGGAAGGCGTCCACACAGGGCCCTTCGCCCAGCGTGAGCTGGAGCTCTTCCAGTTGCTCGCTGATGTCGTCGGTGCTGCACAGCGGGTGGCTCGGCGCGGCCTTGGACATCGCCGACAGCCCGGCCCCGCCGACCGGCAGCGCGGCCACAGCCGCGGTACACACGTCCACCACACCGACCCGGGCACCGCGCCGGGCCGCCTGCTCGGCCACCAGCATCTGAATGCGGGCCGACCGCCTCTCAGGGACCACCCGGGCCACCGCCTCCAGGCATCGTGACAAGGCCCTCCAGCCTCGCCGTGGTGCGTTCCCCGACGGGAAGCACCAGCGCGCGGAACCTGGTGGGACCGGCCGGCCTGCGAAGCTCTCCGACGTCCAGCCACCCCCAGGAGCGGAACGCAGCGGAGGTTGCACGATCGGCCCGGTCCACCAGCGCGGCGCCGAGTGACGCCTGATGGTCGGTCAGCAGCCGCTCCTGCACCCTGCGGGCGAGGCCCCGGTCCTGCAGGTGCGGCCGGATCAGGATGTCACCGAACGCGAAGACCCGGTCGGTCGGCGTGAGTTGATCGATGCTGCGCGGCAGTACTCCGTCGAGACCGAACCACCACGAGCCGTCGCCGCGTGCAGGGAACCCGAAGGCGCATCCCATCAGTCTGTCCGTCTCGCCGATCACCATGGCGAATCCCGGCCGGCGCATGTCCGTGGTGAGACGGTTCAGGAAGTTCTGGCGGCCGGGACAGCGGTACGCCTCACCCGGCGCCGTCGCACGGGACTCCGCATACAGTCCCGCCAGGTCCTCAAGCATGTCCTCCACCAGCCAACGGTTCAGCCCACGCAACCGCACCGGAGCCATGGAGCAGGGCTCGCCGTCTCCCGGCTTCCGTGACTGTCCCCGCCCGACTCCGGCCGTCATCGCACATCGCCCGAGAGAACAGGCGCAAGCGGGACAGACCGGTGTGGCGGGGCTGGAGCGGGCATGGCCGCGGTGTCCCCGAGAGGAGGTGGCAGGGGGCCGAACGGAGTGCCGAGGAGAAGGAACCCGCAGCCGGCGAGGCCGACGACAAGGGCGAGCATAGGCGGCGGGTGGTGCAGTCGCAGGGTCCCGCCCGCCAGGGTGGTCTGCTGCGCGGCGTACAGGAAGGCGTTGAGTCCGCTGCAGTCACAGAAGGTGACGGGGGTGAGGTCGACGTCGATGGTGTGCATGTCGTCGTACAGACACCGCTCCAGTGCCGCGCGCACCAGTGACGCCGATTCCAGATCGATCTCACCGGCCAGGGTGATCAGTGCCCGTTTCCTCCGGTCATGGCGACACACGGTGAGCTGCGGGAGGGGCATGACGCCTCGGTTCTGGGGACCATCCGGCAGCGGGCGCGGTGACGCCGGATACCCGGCCTGTATGGCGCGCTCCCGGTGGGGGCGTACGTTCGGCGGAGTCGGAGCGAAGGCCGGTCCGACCGCCTGTGCGCCAGGACAGAGGACCACCCGGTTCCCTCCAGGGATGCCGCCGGGTGACGGACTACGAGTCCGCTCCGCGCGCCATCTGTGTCGAGCAACGACAAGCCGCCGGGGTCTGGGACGTCCGTACAGCAGCATAGTCCTCGGTGCGGTCCGGTGGGTGGCCGGTAACCCGCCTGTTCCCAGGGCCTGGACCGTGGCCGCGATGTGATGCCGTACGCGGGCGTGGACGAGGCGCAGCGCGGTACTCGGCAAGCCGCACGACAGGCGGCGGCCGACGGCCGCCCGGGCACGGCAGTCCGTGCACCACCCGAGGAGGTGGCTTCGCATGACGGAGCAGAACGGTTCGACCCTGCCCAAGCCCGGCTCTGATGAGCCCCGCACCGGCACGACGCTGCACGCCGCACGGCCCGGGCCGCAGGAACCGCCGGAGACCCGCGGCCTGACCACCATCGCCGACGGGGTGGTGGAGAAGATCGCCGGCATCGCCGCACGGGAGGTCCCCGGAATCCACGCGCTGGGCGGCGGATTCACACGCACCATGGGAGCCATGCGCGACCGGGTCCCGGGCGGGCAATCGAGCGCGGGGCGCGGCGTCAAGGTCGAAGTCGGTCAGAAGCAGACCGCCATCGACCTCCAGGTCGTCGTCGAATACGGGGTGAGCATTACCGACCTCGCCGCAGAGGTCCGGGAGAACGTGATCGCGGCGGTGGAGCGGATGACGGGCCTGGAAGTCGTCGAGGTGAACATCGCGGTCAACGACGTGCACCTGCCGGACGAGGACACGCAGGAGACCGGCGAGGACCGGGTGCATTAGGGCCTCGCCCGGGCAGACGCGGGCGTGGCTGCCCGAGGCAGTCTCCGGGTGCGGACGGTCGATTCTCAGCGGCCCCACCAGGAAGGTGCGACCGTCAGTCGTGCGAAGACGGGACGGCCACGGAGTCGAGCCGTCCACCAGCGGTACGAGCCCACCGACCACATGACCGGGCGTTCCCGACGGCTCTGTTGGGGCTGAGCCCCGTTCCTGACCGGCGCACGCCGCATCGCCTGCCATGGGCCGCACCGTACGGCGCGAGCTAGTACGGTCTCGGCGCGAGGCCGGCGCAGCGGAACGGAAACGTGAGTACGCGGAGAACAAGTGCTCTTCATGGGAACCGCAGGCCAGGCCGACGCCTCTCGGACCAGGTCCTACGCGCTCCGCTCGCCGACGACGACGCCCGCCGAGTTCTGGAGGTTCGTCACTGCTCGCTCAGCGTGGAGTCGGACTGCTCATGGCGGCGCCGCTGGACGGCGCGGACGACGCCGAATCGCTGAGGCTGGAGCTGGCACCAGAAGTGGTGTCCGGCGCCGCGCTCGCGTCCGGCGAGGCGGAGCCGGCCGTCTGTGGCGCCGTGCCGCTGGACGCACCCGGGGTGGGTGTCCGGCTGTCGCCGGGACCCGGGGTACCGGCCGAGCCACCGCCCACCGAGGTTCCCCTGCCCGGCTCGTTCCTGACCACGGCCGCCACCGGTTTGCCCATGATCACCTCCACCGGGTGACCGTGATCATCGCCAGGGCGAACACCAGGCCCGTCGCCAGGGCGTATTTCCTCCATCCGATGGATCTCCGGACGGAGCCACCACGATAGGTGGTGACCGACTCTCCTCCGGAAGACGCGAAGCCCGCTGTCGTCCCGCCGTGCTTGCGATCCGGGCCACCGGTTCCGAAGGGCGGCCTGGCTGCAACAGGCTCGGCGTGAGCCGGTGGCCTGAACGCCGCCTGGGCGTCCGCGCGGTGTTCCGCCCGCTCCTCGCCCGGCGTCCTCGGCACTCCCACGGGGCACCCGGCTGCATCTGCCGCGGCAGCGGCTTGCCCTCCCAGGCGGCGACCGTGGCTGCGGCCACCTCAGGAAGTTTGGTGTGGCACTGCCGCGAGATGTCGACCAGGAGGTCCCTGGCCGTCCCGCGGCTGCAAGGGGTCAGGACCATCAGCATGCCGCGGGCCTGGTCCACGACTGCACGGCCGGCCAGCGCCCGCCGCAGCTGATCGTTCTCGGCGCGCAGTGCGACGAGATCCTCTCCAGCGGCTGCGTTCCCCCCACGTGGCCTCGGCCCGCAGCTTCCAGTGGTCCTCATGCAGCAGGGTTGTGCGATGCATGGCATGTACCTCTCAGCGAATTCGACGTGCCCGGCCCGGCTGAAGCCGTCCGGAACACATGACTGCCAGGTCGCTCCACGGGTCACCTGCGGTCTTCGTGGTCCCGACGGTCCTCGCGCCGCCAGCGCGCCCGGTTCTGGCGGCTGTAGCGGCGGTCCCAGCGGTCCTGACGATCCCGGCGCTCCTGATAGTCCCGGTAGTCCCCGAGATCGGAACCGCCGCCACGGCTCCGGCCTTCGCCACGATCGCGGCCGTGCCGGGTTGCGCCGTAGACCAGCACCGCCGCGGCCACCCACCAGATGGGGTGAAGGAAGCCGAAGCCGAACAGGACCGCGATGAGGATGAGGGGCAGGACGAACACGGTGGGCCTCCCCGGGAGCGGGACACAGCATCGATACCGGGGACTGGGGCCTGGCCTCCAGCGTAGTCCTGTCCGGAGGTTGCGGATACGGCCGACGTCAGCGCGTCCTGCCCGGCGTGGACGGCTACTTGGCACCTGTCGGAGCACTGCTGCGAGGGCTAACGTGCGCCATGCCGCCCCTGCCCCCGGCAGCGTCGCACCGCCCACGCGCTCCCCAGAGGGCGCACCCAGCGCATCAGTGCCGGAACCCGCCACGTCACGAGCGAGGCCGTTCCCGCACACGCCCCTCGTCACACGACCCCGGCGAAGCCCTGATGCGCCCCCAGGCGGGCACCGACCTGCTGCCCGCCGCGTCGCACGTATCCCACACCAGGCGGTACGCATGTACGCGCTGATCGTTCCGGCTTCGACCCCCTTCGTCCTGCTCGCCGTCGTGATGGCCCTGTCGTGGTGGGAGGACCACATCCTGCCGGCGCCGCCGGCCGAGCCGGCCGAGGCCCTCACTCAGGCCCCGTTCACCCCGCCGGCGCCTGTGCCGCTCCCACAACTCCTCAGTGCCGACACCACGTTGACAGGGGAGGTTGCCGGGCGTTGACTGACAGCACGGCGTAGGGCCATGTTGCTCCGGACCATCGGGGCGCAGCATTCCACCTCCCCGCTTCGCCCGGACCCCGCGGAACTCAGGAAATCCCCGCGATCTGGAGGCCCGGCAATGATCTGGATTCTTCTCCTACTGCTGATCCTGGTGGTGTTCGGGTTCGGCTTCACGATGCAGATCCTGTGGTGGGTCGCCGCCGCCCTGCTGATCGTCTGGATCGCCGGCTTCGCCATGCGGGGGCGCAGTGGTGGCCGCCGCCGGTACAGCCGCAGGTAGTCCGTTCCGGAGCTCGATCCTGCCCGCAGGAACAAGCGGCCTGTACGGCGATCACACGCGGGAGCCCACTCACCGGACAAACAGGAGGCGGCCATGACCGTCGGACGGACGATCAGGCACAGGACACAGGCGCTGAAAGGCCGGATCACCGAACGCATCGGCCGAACCACCCGCAACAGGCGACTGCAGCGGCGCGGCAGGACCGACCAGGTCTCCGGAAACCTGAAGCAGGCCGGGGACAAAGCCAAGGACACTTTCAAGCTCTGACAAAGGACGCCCCGAGGCGGTTCCCACGTCGCGCGGACACCACCAGGTAGGCCTCAACGCCCAATGATCCGACAGGAATTGACGGCAATGAAGCCGACCGACGTGCAAGACGAAAGCCAGAGAAGGCGGCCATGTTCACCGTCGTGATCACCGCTGTGATAGTCATCGGTCTGGCCACCCTCCTCTACCTCGGACGTGGACGGGTGCAGGGCAGTGGCCGACGCGGGCTGAAGCGGCGCTTCGGCCTCGAGTACGCCCGCACCGTCGCCCGCCACGACGGCGACGCCAAGGCCGCCGAGCAGGAACTCGGCAAGCGCGTGGAACGGCACGGATCCCTCACCGAGCGGCCCTTGTCACCCGACGCCCGCGAGTACTGCGTGGCTCAATGGGCCGCCGCCCAGGAGCAGTTCGTCGCATCACCGCAGCAGGCCGTCACCGAGGCCCGCAGCAGGCCGTCACCGAGGCGGACGCGCTCATTTGCAGGCCTGGCAAGGGATCGCGGCTTCCCCGACGGCGAGCAGTTCGAGGACCAGATCTCCGCCCTGTCCGTCCACCACGCCCACTACGTCCAGGGCTACCGCAGCATGCACACAGCAGCCCGCGAGCAGAGCGGAGCGACGGCATCGAAGCCCCGGACGGCGACCAACAGCCCACACGCCGCCTCGAACTCCTCCTCGGCCCCGGCTTCGCACCGCATCCGCATGAATCCGCCCCGCCTGTCCGCAGCCCTGCTCGCCTCGCCACGCTACCGCCGAACTGCGAGCACCGCTCTCGGCCGAGGATCAACGGCTCGTCACCAACATGTCGTAGTGGCTGCCCGCGCTCATTCTGACCGTCCGGCGACGGGTCGCGGATGATCGTAGGAACCCGCGACCTCCTCTCCGAAGAGCCCGAACTCCTCATGCGGGTACGTCAACCGGCGCGGCAACCCGCTCCCCTGTGCTGCTGATCAGCAGTCACTCGCCGTGGTAGAGGCGAGGCAGGTCGATGAGTTGGATCGTGCGGTCGCCCTTCGCGAGGTGGTGCAGTTCATCGGTGAAGCCGGTGCCGCTGAAGCAGAACAGCCGTGTCGCCTCGGTGGCCGTGCCGCTTCTGGTCATGAGGGAACGGATGTGCCGCAGACGTTCCAGGTGGCCGGCTCCCATCACGTCGCTCCACTTCGCTTCTCCAATGGCAAGCAGCACCTGACGGCCCTCGTGGGACTCACCATGGACGGCGACGTCGACTTCGTGGCTCGTCCTGGCCGCGGGGTCGTTGACGGCACCGCTGGCGACCCGCGTGACATGCCCTCCGTGAGTGTCGGGCGCAGCGTGCCAGCGGGCCCATTCCCTACAGACCTGCTCGAAGTGCGGACCGACGACCCTGCTGCGGAAGGTGGACTGGGCGCGGCGCCATACGTCGGAGGCCCGCCCGGGGCGTTCCAGATCACCCCAGGCCGGGCGCATGACCGCGTGGTAGAAGGTGACGAGCGGCTCGGCGATGCGGTAGGCGGAGCGGTTGCGGCGAAAGGCATCGGCCTCGTGGGTGATCATGCCGACGTCCTGGAGCACGCTCAGCGGGTGGGCGAGGTCGGTGGACTTGCGCCCCAGGTAGTCGGCGATGCCACCACGAGCCGCGTTACCCGCGGCGATGGCTGCCAGCACCGAGTGGTACAGCGCGGTGTCGTGGAGTTCGGGCTCTTCGGCGAGAAGGTAGCGTGCCTCCCGAAAGAGCGGACGCGCCGGGTTGAGGACGGCGCGGATGACCCAGTCGTCGAAGTCGTCCGGCTCGGCAGGGGTGTCCCCCTGGGTGAACTCACGACGGTAGGCGGGGGTACCCCCGACGATGGCATTGGTCAGCAACGCCGTGCGCGGGTCGTCGATCTGCCAGAACTCGGCCGCGAGCCGGAAGTCCAGGGTCGGGACCACGAGTTCGAGGCCGGCTCGGCCACGAAGCGGAGCATTGCCGGACAGCAACCGGCCCATGAACGACAGCGCGGAGCCGCACAACAGCAGACGCACGGGAGTGTTGGTGTGCTGGGCAGCAGGGTCCAGAGCGCGCTGGATGATCGAAGGCAGGGAGGGAGACGCCTTGGCGAGGAAAGGGAACTCGTCGATGACCGCCACGGTGGGGCCGCCCGCGTCGGCGATGCGCATGAGTTCCGCGACCGCCTCGTCCCAGTGCGCGAAACGGAACGGAGTGGGCTGCCCGCGATAACGGGCCAGTGCCTCACCGAACTGACGCAGGGCGTCGGCCTCGGTGGTCTCGGTGGCGGTGAACATGAAGCCGCCACTGGCACGAGTGACGGCGTCGAGCAGGAAGGTCTTGCCCTGCCGGCGGCGACCGGAGACCACGCCCAGCGTGGCCCGCGGGCCAGGCAGGGTGGCGAACCGGGTCAGCTCGGCCCATTCGAAGACACGGTCGAACATCTCGGCAGGCTTGTCCACAGCACCAGCTCCAGCATATAGATGGAGTTATTATAGCTGAATTTATTCGTCACCCTCGCTCGGCGATATCGACTCCCGATCTCGCGAGGCGAAGACCGGTGCCGCCGTTTTCAGCCGATGTGCCCGTTGAGGATTCCGGCTCGTTCCGCGGTCCTTCCGCGTTCGTGCCGCCGGGCCGCCCTGCGGCTCTTCCGGCCGGGTGGAGGTGTCGTAGACCTTCGATGAGGAGGCGGGCGGGATCGAGCCGAGCAGTGGGGGCACGCCGTAGCCGGAGTTCGAGGCCGCGAGGATCTCCGCATCGTCGGCCTTCAACTCATGCCGTCCGGACGGCTCCGGGAGTACCAACATGCACCTCGCGCGCGTACGGCATTCACACTCCCGCCCTCGCCCCGGACGGCATCACCGGGCCGGCGGAACCGACCGAGCCAACCTTCCCGCGCAGGGTTGTGCGACATGGGCAACTTGGCCATAGCCAGCGCTTCCCGCTCGGACGCCCGCCATCAATGCCAGCTGCTGCACCACAGATACACGGATGCGCTCCCCTCCCGCACGCCATTGCCGACCAGAACCGATCAGGCGGCGGCGAGCCCTCGAACCCACAAGGCCAGAGGGGCACCCGCACGTACTCCCCGCGAACCACACCACCACAAACCTTCGACCAACGCATTGCGGCTGCGCAGGTCAACAGCCGCGATCCCGCCCGGACGAGACAGCATGAATGAAAGAAAACCCCAGGTCAAAGGCCTGACCTGGGGTTCAAAAAGAGCCGCCTTCGGGATTCGAACCCGAGACCTACGCATTACGAGTGCGTTGCTCTGGCCATCTGAGCTAAGGCGGCGCGCTGTCAGCACTATGGTGCGATCAGCAACGTCGGTAAGTCTACACAGTTTCGGAGGGTGCTCCGTACCAGCCCCGGGTGGGGATCCGCGGGGCCGGCCGCCGGGCTAGGAGCAGCGCTTTCCCTTGGTCGGAGGGGTTCCGCGGAGCAGGTACGCGTCGATCGTGGAGTCGATGCAGGTGCTGCCGCGGCCGTAGGCGGTGTGGCCGTCGCCCTCGTAGGTGAGGAGGCGGGCGGAGGAGAGCTGACGGGACAGGGACTGGGCCCAGCGGTACGGGGTCGCCGGGTCGCGGGTGGTGCCGACCACGACGATGGGCGCGGCGCCCTCCGCCTCGATGCGGTGCGGTGCGCCCGTGGGCTTCACCGGCCAGTACGCGCAGTTCAGCGAGGCCCAGGCGAGGCCCTCACCGAAGACCGGGGATGCCTCCTGGAAGGACGGGAGCGCCTTCTCCACCTGGTCGGGGCCGGAGAAGGCGCCCGGGAGGTCGAGGCAGTTGACGGCGGCGTTCGCGGACATGAGGTTCGAGTAGCGGCCGTCGGCGTCGCGCTCGTAGTAGCTGTCGGAGAGGACGAGCAGGCCGGCGCCGTCGTTCTCCTTCATCGCCGACGTCAGCGCCTCGCGCAGCTGCGCCCACGCGCCCTCGTCGTACATCGCCGCGATCACGCCGGTGGTGGCGAGGGCCTCGCCGAGCTTGCGGCCGTCGGCGTCGCCGGTGGGCACGGGGTGCGCGTCCAGCTTCTTGAAGAAGGCGCTGAGGTTGTCGCCGACCTGGTCCGGTGTGGTGCCCTTGCGGCCGAGCGGGCAGTCCGTCTGCTGCACGCAGTCCTTGGCGAAGGACTGGAACGCCGTCTCGAACCCCGCCGTCTGGTCCAGGTTCATGCGGCGCGCGGTCAGCGAGGGGTCCATCGCGCCGTCCAGCACCAGCCGCCCCACCCGGTGGGGGAACAGTCCGGCGTACGTCGCCCCGAGGAACGTCCCGTACGACGCCCCCACGTACGTCAGTTTCGCGTCCCCGAGCGCCGCCCGCAGGATGTCCATGTCGCGAGCCGCCTCGACGGTGGAGACATGCCGCAGCAGCTTCGTCGAGTGCTTCCCGCAGCTCTCCGCGAACTTCTTGTACGCGCCGACGAGTTGGTCCGTCTCCTTCCGGTCGTCGGGCGTGGCGTCCGTCTGTGTGTACGCGTCCATCTGCCGGCCGTTGAGGCATTCCACGGGCTCGCTGCGGGCGACGCCGCGCGGATCGATCGCGACCATGTCGTAGCGGGCGCGGACCTTCGCCGGGTAGCCGATGGCGGCGTACTGCTGCAGGTACCCGATCGCCGAGCCTCCCGGCCCGCCCGGGTTCACGAGCAGCGAACCGAGCGGCTTGCCCTTGCCCGTCGCCTTCTTGCGGGCGACGGCGAGCCGCATGTCCCCGGCGCCCTGCCTGGCGTAGTCGAGCGGCGCCTTCATCGTGGCGCACTGGAAACCGGGGACTCCGCAGGTGCGCCAGCTCAGCTTCTGCCCGTAGTACGACGAGAGGGTGGACGGCGTCGACTGCGGCAGTGCGGCCAGGGCCGCGTCCGCCGCGTTGCCGCTGGTGCTCGCCGTGTCTCCGGAGGAACAGGCGGAGACGAGCAGCGCGGCCGCGGCGAGGAGAGTGGCGGCGGTTCGGGGCCGGCAGGGACGGGAGCTGCGCCAGATGTACATCTGGCGAGCGTAACTCTCCGCAGTCATCTGAATGCCTTCCGTGCCCGCCGTGGCTCGTACGGATTACACCGTCAACTTCCCGTTGATCACTGGATGGAGCAGAGCTGGACGGAGCGGGCCCCGTGCGCCCGTCAGCCCGCTCTCAGGGCCATTGCCATCGCCTCCACCGCGAGCAGCGGGGCGACATTGCGGTCGAGGGCGTCGCTGCAGGCGGCGATCGCCTCGATGCGGCGGAGGGTGGACTCGGGAGAGGTCTCGCGGGCGAGACGCTCCAGGGCGTCCTCGGCGTCCACGTTGGCGATCGCCACCCGGGAGCCGAGCTGGAGGGCGAGGATGTCGCGGTAGAAACCGGTGAGGTCCGTCAGGGCGAGATCGAGGCTGTCGCGCTGCGTACGCGTTCTGCGGCGCTTCTGCTTGTCCTCCAGGTCCTTCATCACGCCCGCCGTACCGCGCGGCATCCGGCCGCCCTGGGACGCGCCCATGGCCGTCTTCAGCTCCTCGGTCTCCTTGCCGTCCCGTTCCTCGGCGAGTTGCTTGGCGTCCTCGGCGGCCGCGTCGACGAGTTCCTGGGCGGCCCTGAGCGCGCCGCCGATCTCCGCGACCCGCAGTGGCAGCTTCAGCACGGCGGCGCGGCGCTCGCGGGCGGCCGGGTCGGTGGCCAGGCGGCGGGCCCGGTCGACGTGCCCCTGCGTGGCGCGCGCCGCCATGGCGGCGACGGGCGGTTCGATGCCCTCCCGCCGCACGAGCATGTCGGCGACCGCGTCCACGGAGGGCGTCAGCAGGCTGAGGTGGCGGCAGCGGGAACGGATGGTGGGCAGCACGTCATCGACAGAGGGCGCGCACAGCATCCAGACCGTGCGCGGCGCGGGCTCCTCGACCGCCTTCAGCACGGCGTTGGCCGATTTCTCGTTCAGCCGCTCGGCGTCCTCGACGAGGATGACCTGCCAGCGGCCGTTCGCCGGTGAAGTGAACGACTTGCGGACGGTGTCACGCATGTCATCGGCGAGGATCTGCGCACCGACGGCGGCGACGGTGGTGACGTCCGCGTGCGTGCCGACGAGGGCGGTGTGGCAGCCGTCGCAGAACCCGCAGCCGGGGGTCCCGCCGAGCGCGCGGTCGGGGCTGACGCACTGCAGCGCGGCGGCGAACGCCCGAGCCGTCTGGGTCCGGCCCGCGCCCGGCGGCCCCGTGAACAACCACGCGTGCGTCATCTTCGACGCCTCGGGCGGCGGCGCGCCGGTGGCGGCCGCGGTGACCAGCGCGTCGGCGTCCCGGGCAGCGGCATTGAGCTGCTCGGCCACCTTCTCCTGGCCGACGAGGTCGTCCCAGACGGTCATGAGCTCACCCCGCCCCTTCGTCATGTCTCACGTTGCGGGACCCATTGTGCGGGGTGGCACTGACAACGGCGGTCGCGCGACCGGCGTCAGCCGCGACGCCCTGAGCCGCGGTGCCCTCAGCCGCGACGCCCGCCGCCCTATGCCCTCAGCCGCGACGCCCGCGGCCCCGGCGCCCCCGGCCCGCATCGTCGTCGGCCTCGTCCTCGCGCGGGCCGAGCAGTTCGTCCGCCAGTGTCGGCAGATCGTCCAGCGGGGTCTCCTCGGCCCAGTCCGAGCGGGCCCGTCGCCGGGGCTCGCCCTCGGCACCGACCTGTGGCATCTCGCGCGTACGGTCCTCGGCCCCGTCCGGACGTGCCGCCCGCTGCTCGTCCCGGAAGAAGCCCGGCGGAACCCGATGCGCGGGATCGTCGGCGCGCACGGGAGGCAGTACAGCGGTCTCGTCCGCGGCCGTGGAAGGCACCGGTGGCAACACGGCCGTCTCGTCGGCCGCACCCGGCACGACCGGCGGCAGTACCGCTGTCTCGTCCGCCGCACCCGGCCTCACCGGCGGCAGCACAGCCGTCTCGTCCGCCGCCCCGGCAGGTGCCGGCGGCTGCGGCAGCTTCGCCGTCACCTCGGACTCGGACTCACCGGCCGGACGGTCGCTTCGCGCTCCGCGCTGCCGCTCGTCCCGTACCGGGCGCAGCACCGCGGTCTCCTCCACCGGCCCGCCCGACGCGTTGGTCGGCGTCACCACAGGCGTCGGCACGGTGGACGCCTCCGGCGGAGCCGCGGGAGGCGTCGGCTGCCTGGGCCCGGCATCCGCGGCGGCCGCGGCCTGCTCGGCGAGCCGCCTGGCCTCCTCGGCCCGCAGCAGCGCCTCCTCGGCCTTGCGCTGCTTCTCCAGGCGCAGTGCCTCGGCCTCGGCATGGAGCCGGGCCTCTTCCTCGGCCTGCTTGCGCCGCCGCTCCTCCTCGACCTTGCGGCGGGCTTCCTCCTCGGCGCGTGCCTTCTCCTCCGCGAGGAGTCGTGCCTGCTCCTCCTCGGCACGGCGACGCGCTTCCTCGGCCCGCAGCCGGGCCTCCTCCGCCTGCCGCTCGGCCTCGCGCCGCTGCGCCTCCTCCAGCTCGCGCCGCTTGCGCTCCTCCTCCTCGGCGCGCAGCCGCTCGAGCTGTTCCTGGCGCTCGCGCTCCAGACGCTCTTCCTCGGCCTTCCGCGCGGCCTCTTCCTCGGCCTTGCGGCGGGCCTCCTCCTCGGCCTTCTTCCGCGCCTCCTCCTGGGCCTTCACCTCGGCCTCGGACAGCGGCAGCATCTGGTCGAGCCGGTGCCGTACGACGGTGGTGACGGCCTCGGCCTCCTGGCCGGCGTCCACGACCAGGTACCGCCCGGGGTCGGCCGCGGCCAGCGTGAGGAAACCGGACCGCACGCGCGCGTGGAACTCGGCCGGCTCCGACTCCAGCCGGTCCGGAGCCTCCGTGAACCGCTCGCGAGCGATCTCCGGCGAGACGTCGAGCAGCACGGTCAGATGCGGTACGAGGCCGTTGGTCGCCCAGCGGTTGATGCGGGCGATCTCGGTCGGGGACAGATCGCGGCCCGCTCCCTGGTAAGCCACCGAGGAGTCGATGTAGCGGTCGGAGACGACCACGGCGCCCCGCTCCAGTGCGGGCCTGACCACCGTGTCGACGTGTTCCGCGCGGTCCGCCGCGTACAGCAGCGCCTCCGCGCGGTGGGACAGCCCCGCGCTCGACACGTCCAGCAGGATCGACCGCAGCCGCTTGCCCACCGGCGTCGCGCCCGGCTCGCGGGTCAGCACGACCTCGTGACCCTTGGCCCGGATCCACTCGGCGAGCGCCTCGGCCTGCGTGGACTTGCCGGCTCCGTCGCCGCCCTCCAGGGCGATGAGGAAACCGGTCGTCGTGGGCGTCTCGACCGGGTCGTCGCCGCCCAGCAGCGCGTCCCGCAGGTCGTGCCGCAGCGGCACCCCCGAGCGGTCGTCGACCTTGGCCAGGACCAGCGCGGCCACGGGCAGCAGCAGCGCGCCGACCAGCATCAGCGTGAACGCGGCGCCGCCGTGCGTGAACACGAACTTGCCGTTCTCCAGCCGGTGCGGGCCGATCCCCGCCGCCACCACGGGCGCGATCACCGCGCCGAGCGCCACACAGACCCGTACGACCGCGTGCAGGTGCTCCGTGGTGCGCGCCCGGCGGTAGTCCTCGGCCTCCTGGTCCAGCAGTGTGTGCCCGGTGTTGGCGGCCACGCCCGCACCGATGCCGGCCAGCGCGACGATCAGCAGGACCGAGGTGACGTCGGGGACGAGGCCGGCCGCCAGCAGCGCGACGCCGGTGAAGGCGATCGCCAGCGCGAGCAGCCTGCGGCGCGAAAGGGTGGGCAGCACGGAGGGTGCCGTGCGGATGCCGACGACGACTCCGCCCGTCAGCGCGAGGACCAGCAGCCCGAACATCACAGGGCCGCCGCCCAGGTCCTTGGCGTGCAGCACGCAGACGGCGACGGCCGCGGAGATCGCACCCGCGACGGCGGCGCACGCGAGCACCAGCAGCGGAATGGCCCCCGTACGGCCCTTGTCCACGCCCGTGCCCGTCTTGGGGCGGCGCAGTCCCTCCAGCGGCGAACGCGCTCGCGGGGTACGCGTGTCGGGCAGTTCCAGGAACGTCACCACGGACAGGGACGCGGCGAACAGTCCGGCGGCCACGTACGAGGCGAGCGCCGCCTGGTGCTGCCCGAACCAGTCGATCCCGGCGCCCAGCAGGTTGTTGAGCAGCCCCGCGACGACAAGGGTGGCCGCCGCGAGAGGGATCGCGACGAAGGACGTACGCAGCGACAGGCGGCGCAGGGCGTCCATGTGGTCCGGCAGCGGCCGTACCGTCGCGCCCTCCAGGGGCGGCGCGGGCAGCAGCGCGGGCGCCGCGCTCTCGCGGCACACCGTCCAGAAGCGCTCGGCGACTCCGGTCACGAAGGCGGTCACCAGGAGGACGGCCAGCGCGTCGTCCGGCGTCCAGTCGATCCACAGGGGGGCGACGATCAGCGCGAGGACCCGCACGGCGTCGGCGCCGACCATGGTCCAGCGGCGGTCGAGCGGCCCCTCCTGCGAGGTGAGCGAGGTCAGGGGGCCGAGCAGGACGGCTCCGAAGAGCAGCGTCGCCAGGATGCGCACCCCGAAAACGGTCGCCACTGCGAACGCGACGCCGCGATAGCCACCACCGAACGAGCCCTCGCTGATCGCCGCTTGAAGGGCGAGAAGCACCAGCACAAGAAGGGCGAGGGTGTCGCCGACCGATCCCACGAGCTGCGCGCTCCACAACCGCCTCAGCTGCGGCCGGCGCAGCAGGGCGCGGACTGCCCGCTCGCGGGAGTCCGCGACCAGGGCGTCGTCGGGGGCCGGGTGGTGGGCCGTTGGTTGCTCGGCTCGCGTCATGCGTTCAGCCTATCGGGACGGACTGACAGCCTGCGGCGCGCGTCCGAACGCGCGCACGCCCCGACACCAAAGCGATATCGGGGCGTTCGTTTTGCGAAGTCTCCGTGACGGAAGACGCCGCCTCGGCTCAGTCGCCTCGGCACGGTCGTCCGCCTCGGCTCACTCGTCCGACGCCGTCTTCGAAGCCGTCGCCTTCTTCGCGGTGGTCTTCTTGGCGGTCGTCTTCTTCGCGGCGGTCGTGGTCTTCTTCGCCGCCGTCTTCTTGGCGGCCGTCGCCTTCTTGGCCGGAGCCTTCTTCGCGGGGGCCTTCTTCGCCGTCTTCTTGGCGGGCGCCTTCGCGCGCTTCTCCGCGAGCAGCTCGAAGCCGCGCTCCGGGGTGATCTCCTCGACGCTGTCGCCGGAGCGCAGGGTCGCGTTGGTCTCCCCGTCGGTGACGTACGGCCCGAAGCGACCGTCCTTGACGACGACCGGCTTCTCGCTGACCGGGTCGACGCCCAGCTCCTTCAGCGGCGGCTTGGTGGCCGCGCGGCCGCGCTGCTTGGGCTGGGAGTAGATCTCCAGGGCCTCTTCGAGGGTGATCGTGAAGAGCTGGTCCTCGGTCTGCAGCGAGCGCGAGTCCGTGCCCTTCTTCAGGTACGGGCCGTAGCGGCCGTTCTGCGCGGTGATCTCCTGGCCCTCGGCGTCGGCGCCGACGACGCGCGGCAGCGACATCAGCTTGAGCGCGTCCTGAAGCGTCACCGTGTCCAGGGACATCGACTTGAACAGCGAAGCCGTACGCGGCTTGACGGCGTTCTTGCCGGTCTTCGGGGTGCCCTCGGGGAGCACCTCGGTGACGTACGGGCCGTAGCGGCCGTCCCGGGCGATGATCTGGTGCCCCGACACCGGGTCGGCGCCGAGCTCGAAGTCGCCGCTCGGCTTGGCGAGCAGTTCCTCGGCGAGTTCGACGGTCAGCTCGTCCGGGGCCATGTCCTCGGGCACGTCCGCCCGCTGGTGGTTCTCGGAGTCCTTCTCGCCACGCTCGATGTACGGGCCGTAGCGCCCGACCCTGAGCACGATGCCGCTGCCCACCGGGAACGACGACACCTCACGCGCGTCGATCGCGCCCAGGTCGGTCACCAGCTCCTTGAGGCCACCGAGGTGGTCCCCGTCGCCGTTGCCCGCCTCGGCCGCGTTGCCGTTGTTGGTGCCCTCGCCGAAGTAGAACCGCTTCAGCCACGGCACGGCCTGCGCCTCGCCGCGTGCGATGCGGTCGAGGTCGTCCTCCATCTTGGCGGTGAAGTCGTAGTCGACGAGCCGCCCGAAGTGCTTCTCCAGGAGGTTGACCACGGCGAAGGACAGGAAGGACGGGACGAGTGCCGTGCCCTTCTTGAAGACATAGCCGCGGTCGAGGATCGTGCCGATGATCGAGGCGTACGTCGACGGGCGGCCGATCTCGCGCTCTTCGAGCTCCTTGACCAGGCTGGCCTCGGTGTAGCGGGCCGGGGGCTTGGTGGCGTGCCCGTCGACCGTGATCTCCTCGGCGGACAGTGGGTCGCCCTCGCCCACCTGGGGCAGCCGGCGCTCGCGGTCGTCCAACTCGGCGTTCGGGTCGTCGGCACCCTCGACGTACGCCTTCAGGAAGCCGTGGAAGGTGATCGTCTTGCCGGAGGCGCTGAACTCGACGTCCCGGCCGTCGGCGGCCGCGCCACCGATCTTCACCGTGACCGAGTTGCCGGTCGCGTCCTTCATCTGGGAGGCGACGGTCCGCTTCCAGATCAGCTCGTAGAGCTTGAACTGGTCGCCGGTCAGACCGGTCTCGGCGGGCGTGCGGAAACGATCACCCGAGGGACGGATCGCCTCGTGCGCCTCCTGCGCGTTCTTGACCTTGCCGGCGTACGTGCGCGGCTGGGGCGGCAGGTAGTCGGCCCCGTAGAGCTGCGTCACCTGGGCGCGGGCGGCGGTCACAGCGGTGTCGCTCAGCGTCGTGGAGTCCGTACGCATGTAGGTGATGTAGCCGTTCTCGTACAGCTTCTGCGCGACCTGCATGGTGGCCTTCGCGCCGAAGCCGAGCTTGCGGCTGGCCTCCTGCTGCAGCGTCGTCGTGCGGAACGGGGCGTACGGCGAGCGGCGGTACGGCTTCGACTCGACGGAGCGGACGGAGAACCGCGTCTGCTCCAGGGCGGCGGCCAGTGCGCGGGCGTTCGCCTCGTCGAGGTGGAGGGTGTTCGCGCTCTTCAGCTGTCCCACGGAGTCGAAGTCGCGGCCCTGGGCGACGCGCCTGCCGTCGACGGTCTGCAGACGGGCGACCAGCGACGACGGGTCCGACGCATCTCCCGCGCGGCCGGTCGCGAAGGTGCCCGTCAGGTCCCAGTACTCGGCGGAACGGAACGCGATGCGCTCGCGTTCCCGCTCGACCACGAGCCGGGTGGCGACGGACTGGACACGGCCGGCCGACAGACGCGGCATGACCTTCTTCCACAGGACCGGCGAGACCTCGTAGCCGTAGAGACGGTCGAGGATGCGGCGGGTCTCCTGGGCGTCGACCATGCGCTTGTTGAGATCGCGCGGGTTGGCGACGGCCGCACGGATCGCGTCCTTGGTGATCTCGTGGAACACCATGCGCTTGACCGGGACCTTGGGCTTGAGCACCTCCAGGAGGTGCCATGCGATGGCCTCGCCCTCTCGGTCCTCATCGGTGGCGAGGAAGAGCTCGTCGGAGTCCTTCAGCAGATCCTTGAGCTTCTTGACCTGGGCCCGCTTGTCGGCGTTGACCACGTAGATGGGCTGGAAGTCGTTCTCGACGTCCACGCCGAGGCGGCGGACCTCGCCGGTGTACTTCTCCGGCACCTCCGCGGCGCCGTTGGGAAGGTCTCGGATGTGCCCGACGCTCGCCTCGACGATGTATCCGGGGCCGAGGTAGCCCTTGATCGTCTTCGCCTTGGCGGGCGACTCGACGATGACGAGTCGGCGGCCGCCGTGTGCGGTCTCGCTGGTCGGGGACAACTTCGCTCTTCTCTCCGGTCGAGGCTGGGGCCTCCCCAGGATCTTCGTCCCGGGGTCGGGTCATGGTGACGCTGCGGAGTGTGACGGTACATCCCGCCCCCGTGTCAAACGGGAAAAGCCCACAACGGCCACTCGAACGGTAACCCGACTACCGCCATTCCTGCCGCCCGGAGTGCCCACCGGCCTTTTCGAACCTGTCCGGAGGATCACCTCCCAATTAACCGAGCCGCAGCTCCGGGGCCGCTTTCAGACCCTTGTGAAGCACCAGGTTCCGAGGCCGAGCGCGATCACCGAGGCAAGTCCCGCGAGGGTCGCCGATGCGACGGGGTTCACACCAAGGGCGACGGGGCGGCCATGCCGTACCCGGGCCACGACCCACACCAGCAGCGCCCCTCCGAACAGGCCGAACACCACTCCGGCGAAGATCGCCGATCCGCTCTCCATGGCTTGCCGTGCCCCTTTTCTCCCCTTCGCGGGTGCCCAGTCCAGGGAGACTGACACGCGCGGACGGCGCACAGGCGAACCCGGGGTGAACGCGGAGCCGACAGGCTTGTGTACTCACCCGTCCCCGGCCGTCACCGCGGCCCGGCTCCGGCCCGGCTCAGACCGAACCGGGCACGGGTATCTTTCCGGTCGTCTTCTTGTTGTCGGTCCGGCTCACCGTGCACACCGCCTTGCTGAAGCCGTGGTCCCAGTCGCTCCGGTCAGCCACCCAGCCGTACACGACGCGCTCGGGCCCCGGCGCCCAGGTCGACTCGAATTTGTTGCTGCACAGCTTGTTCGCGTTGTCGATGCCCTTCTTGTAGGTCATTTTGTCGGGAGCCTGAACAGCCCCTATGACCTGCTCGGTGTGGGGCTTGGCACAGTCGGTCAGCGGTGCCTTGTAACCGTCGTCGACTTCCTTGTAGTCCCAGCAGTCACCGACACTCATCTGACCGACCCACAAATTCGAGCCCTCGTCCCGGAATCGGCCCACCTCGCCGCCTATCGCGGTATGCCGTCCGAGTACGAGGCATGCCGTACCGCTGCCGGCCGCGGCGAACCCGTCCCTGGTCGGCAGGACGGCGTAGCCCTCCGCGTCCGGCAGCGCGTCGACGACCGCCTTGGTCTGGCTTCCGCAGCGCCTCGCACCCTGGGCACGCGCGTCGGCGTAGTCGGTGGCCGTGTCGACCGACGCGACCTGGCCGTCGGGCCAGTCGTCCGCGCAGTCCACCACGCCCAGGTTCGGCGCCGACCTGAACGGCGTCCCCGACCAGACCGCCTTCACGCAGTCCCCGGTCTCCAGCGGCCTGCTGAGTCCGACCACGTCGCCGTACGGCAACGCGGGCCCGGTCGGTGACGGCGACCGCCGTGACGCGCTCGCCGAGGGCGACTTCTTGGTGGCCGCGCTGTTCTTGCCCCCCTCGTGGCCCCGACCGGTCAGCGAGACGACCCCCCAGGTGCCACCGGCTATGACGAGGAGGGCGCCGACGACCAGCGCGACGATCGCCGGCCGCTTCTTCCCGGCGGACCTCGCCCGCGGCGGAGGCGGCAGCGCCGGACCGCCCGTACCGGGCGCGGTCGGAGCGCTCCAGTAGCCGCCCGGGGTACCGGTGGCGTACATGGGTCGCGCGCCCGGAGGTGCCGCGCCGCCGCCCGCATACGGGGGCTGGGTGCCCGCTTCGCCGTACGACGGTGTAGGGCCGCCACCCGCGTACGGGGGCGCGGGCGCGCTCCCCGGGGTCGGCGGCGAGGCTCCGCCGCCCGCGTACGGAGACTGCGCGCCACCGCCGGCGTAGGGCGAGCCGGGTCCTTGCGCGTACGGGTTGGCCGGGTCGGCGGGGTGCTGTGGGGTGGGCTGCCGCCACACGTCGTACGGCGGCGCGCCCGGCGCACCGCCCGGTGTGGCCGGACCGGCGGCGCGGGCTCCCGGGGTGTCGGGGGCGCCCGTCGGGGTGTGGGGTGTCTGCGGGGTGTGGGGAGCCGGTGGCGCGCCGGGTGCCTGCGGGGTGCCCGACGCCTGACCTCCGCTCCAGCCGGCGTACGGCGCACCCGCGACGTATCCGGGAGGCGGTCCACCGACGTATCCGGGAGGCACACCGCCGTCGTACGCGGGCGGCGCGCTCCCGACGTGTCCGGGAGGCGGGCCCTCCGCGACCGGACCTCCGGAGCCCCCCGCACCACCGGGCGCCACGCCTGCTCCTCCGGGCGTGCCACCGCCCCCGGCGCCCTCCGGCTTCCCGCCGCGCCCCTCGGCGGACGCCGCCACCGCCCCGAACCCCTCGGGCGGCCCGAAGCCTCCCGGTGGCGGCCCGAAGCCCCCCGCCACCGCTCTCCCGCCCCACCCGGCCGGCGAGGCAGCCTGCATCACCCGCTCCAGCCCGCGCACGACCCTCTCCGGCGAGGACCTGCGCACCGGGTCCTTGACCAGCAACCCCTGCAGTACGGGCGCCAGTTCGCCCGCGCGGGCCGCCGGTGCGGGCTCCTCGCCGAGGAGCGCGGTCAGGGTGGCGTAGTCGCCGTGCCGGTCGAAGGGGCCGCGGCCCTCGACGGCGGCGTACAGCGTGGCGCCCAGGGAGAACAGGTCCGCGGCGGGCGTGGGCGGTTCGCCACGCGCGCGCTCGGGGGCGAGATAGCCGGGTGTGCCGAGGATGCCGGCGGTGGCGGTGAGCCGCGGCTCGCGGGACTCCGGCATGAGCGCGATGCCGTAGTCGGTGAGCAGCACGCGCGCGTAGGGGTCGCCCGAAGCGTCCGACGCCAGAAGGATGTTGGCCGGTTTCACATCCCTGTGCAGGATGCCGATGCGGTGTCCGGCGGTGAGCGCGTCGAGGACGCCGAGCCCGATGCGGGCCACCTGGGCGGGCGGCAGCGGACCCGAACGCCGTACGACCGCCTGGAGGTCGACCGCGTCCGGCACGTACTCGATGACGATCCAGGGCAGCCCCTCGTGCACCACCACGTCGTGCACCGTCGCCACATGCGGATGTCCGCGCAGGCGGGCCGCGTGCCGGGCCTCGCTGCGGGCGCGCGCGATGCGCTGGGCGGGCTCACTCGCGTCCATCGGCACGTCCGGAAGGGCGATCTCCTTCATCGCGACTTCGCAGGCCAACTCCTCGTCGTACGCGAGCCATACGCGGCCCATGCCGCCCGCGCCGAGCGTCCGCAGCAGCCGGTACCGCCCGTTGATGACCCGGCCTTCGCCGTGGTCCGGTGTCTCCCCCGTCATCGTGCCTCCCCCGAGACAGCGCGCCTCCCCCGAGGACGCGTGGAACCTGTCTCTCGAAGGTAGCTTCGCACCTGCCACTGACAGGAGCCCTTTTCGGGAGCAATCCCGCCAGATCGGGCACAGGGGCATCAGGGGCGCGGGCCCGCCCCAGCCGTGACGCGCGCCGCCGGGAGCGGACGGGCCTCATCGGAGGTGGACGGGCGCCCGCCGGAAGCAGACAGGCGCCTACCGGAGACGGACGCGAGGACGGCACTCTCGTGCCGCCCCGAGTCGCAGCTCTCAGGCCGGCTCGATGAACCCCTGCTCCACCAGCAGCCTGATCTGTGCCGGTGTGCGGTCGCGCAGCAACACCGGGTCTTCGCCCACCAGTTGGGCGATCGCGTCCAGGATGCGGCCCGCGCTCAGCGAACCGTCGCAGACGCCCGCGAAACCCGCGCCGACCGTGTCCACCTTGGTGGCCCGCCGCATGCCACGGTGCTGGCGCAGCACGACGTGCTCCGGGTCCTCGGCGCCGGGCAGCCCGACCTGCTCCTGGACGACCTCGTCGGCGAGCCTGAAGTGCGCCGCCAGCAGCGCCGCGTCGTCGTGCGCCCGCAGGTAGTCGAGACGGCCGAAGTGCGCCCGTACCGTGTCGCCCAGCGGCTGCTCGACCGGGTGCGGCCACTCCTCCACGGTGATCGAGGGCACCGCGGCACCCGTCCTGCGCAGGGTGATCCAGCCGAACCCGACGGCCCTCACCTTGCGTGCCTCGAACTCGTCCAGCCACGCGTCGTACCGCGCCTGGTACTCGGCCGGGTCCCCGCGGTGGTCGCCGGCGTCCCTGAGCCACAGCTCGGCGTACTGCGTGACGTCCTGCACCTCGCGCTGCACGATCCAGGCGTCGCACCCGCGCGGCACCCACGACCGGAGCCTGTCCTGCCAGTCCTCCCCCTCCACGTGCTGCCAGTTGGCGAGGAACTGCGCGAACCCGCCCTCGTTCAGCAGCTCTCCCGCCCCTTGAACGATCGAGCGGCACAGATCGTCCCCGCCCATCCCACCGTCGCGATACGTCAGTCGCGCGCCCGGCGAGATCACGAAGGGCGGGTTCGACACGATCAGGTCGTACTTCTCGTCCTCGCGCACCGGCTCGAAGAGGGAGCCCTCGCGCAGGTCGGCCGCAGGGGCGCCGGACAGGGCCAGCGTGAGCCCGGTGATGTGCAACGCGCGCGGGTTGAGATCCGTCGCCGTCACGCGCGTGGCGTGCTGCGCGGCGTGCAGTGCCTGGATGCCGGAGCCGGTGCCGAGGTCGAGGGCGGCGGAGACGGGCCCGCGGACGGTGATGCCCGCGAGAGTGGTGGAGGCGCCACCGACGCCGAGGACGACGCCCTCCTCACGGCTGCCGATCCCGCCGGCCCCGCCGACCGCGCACCCCAGGTCGGACACGATGAACCAGTCCTCGCCGTCGGGCCCGCCGTACGGCCGTACATCCACGGTCGCGGCGACGTTGCCCTCAAGTGCTCCGCCGGCCCGCACCAGCCAGCCGCTCTCCAGACACGCGTCGACCGGCAGAACGCCCACCACGCGCGCGTACGGCACCGGCTGCTGCAACAGGAACAGCCGTACGAGCACCTCCAGGGGCGTGTCCCCGCGGGTCGCCCTGAGCGCGGGCACGGTCTCGCTGCGGGCCAGTGCCGCGTACGCGGGGGCGCCGAGCAGTTCGAGCAGCCCGTCGGCGGTGAAGGACGCCCCGAGCAGGGCGTCCCGCAGCCGGGCGGTCACGCCGGTACGGCCGGAAGCGGGAGTGGCGGGCAGGGCAGGCAGGCTGGAGGTACTCACACCCCCATTGTGGCGGGGACGAGGGGTCCGCTGCAGCTCCGGCTCAGCTCGCCGTCGCGCCGGACGAGGCGGGGGCGGACGCCGTCTTGCAGCTGTCCTGCTTGGCCATCGCCTTGCCGACGTCGCCCTCCTCGAGGTTCTTCAGGGCGTCGTTGCCGCTCGTGCTCAGCTTGTCCAGCGAGGTCGCGATGTCCTTGAGACCGTCGGCGAACTTCGCCTGGTCCTTGGTGTCGAGCTTGTCGACCTGCGTCTTCAGCGAGGCGTACGAGGCGGCGATGTCGTTGAGCTCCTTGACCGCGTCCGTCTTCTTCTTCTCGCCGTTGTCGACATTGGGCGCCCCGGCCCTCTGCACCGCGGCACCGATCGCCTTGTAGGCGTCGGACATGTCCTGGAAGGCCTGCGCATCGGTCTTCCGGACCTCTTCCGGCGTGCTGTTGTCCGAGGTCTCCTTCTGGATCGCTGCGTTGGCGGCCTCGATCTTCTTGGCCTGCGGCTGCACCGCGTCGCAGACCTGCTTGGCCCAGGCGTCCAGCTTGTCGTTGCCGTTGTCGCTGCTGCATCCCGACAGCGCCAGTACCAGTACCGCACCGCCGGACAGTACGGCCGCGAGCTTCTTGTTCACCGGTTTGGCCCCTTCCATGGCTCTCGGCCCCGGAACATACACGCCAACCGGGCGACAACCGCATTCGGAAGGTCCACTAAGAGGCCTTTTAGAACCATTTGCACCAGGCGAGAGAAGCCTCACGATGAGGATGTCGGACCGCCCGCCTCTTGAGCCGAGCCTCGTAAGACCGCCTACGAAACCACCGCGGGATCCGCCGACTTGGCCACCCGATCGGCGTTCCCATCGTCGCCCACGGCGATCCCTCGCCGCTTGGAGACGTAGACCGCCGCGGCGATGACGAGCAGGGAGAGGACCGCGATCGTGATCCGCACCCCGAGGCTCTTGTCGTCGCCGTAACTGAACTTGATGATCGCGGGCGCGATCAGCAGCGACACCAGGTTCATCACCTTCAGCAACGGGTTGATCGCGGGACCGGCGGTGTCCTTGAAGGGATCACCGACCGTGTCGCCGATCACCGTGGCGGCGTGGGCCTCACTGCCCTTGCCTCCGTGGTGACCGTCCTCGACCAGCTTCTTGGCGTTGTCCCAGGCACCACCGGAGTTGGCGAGGAACACCGCCATCAGCGTGCCCGTGCCGATCGCGCCGGCCAGGAACGCGCCGAGCGCGCCGACACCGAGCGTGAACCCGATGGCGATGGGCGCCATGACCGCCAGCAGACCTGGCGTCGTGAGCTCCCGCAGCGCGTCCTTGGTACAGATGTCGACGACGCGCCCGTACTCGGGTTTCTCGGTGTAGTTCATGATCCCGGGGTGCTCGCGGAACTGCCGCCGCACCTCGTAGACCACGGCACCCGCCGACCGCGACACCGCGTTGATCGCCAGCCCCGAGAAGAGGAAGACGACCGCCGCGCCCGCGATGAGGCCGACGAGGTTGTTGGGCTGCGAGATGTCCATCATCAGGTTCAACGGCGCGCCTGCTCCGGACAGCTTCTCGCCCACGTCGTGCGCGCCGGTGGTGATCGCGTCGCGGTACGACCCGAACAGCGCCGACGCCGCAAGGACGGCGGTGGCGATGGCGATCCCCTTCGTGATCGCCTTGGTGGTGTTGCCGACGGCGTCCAGGTTGGTGAGCACCTGGGCGCCCGCGCCCGTGACGTCGCCGGACATCTCGGCGATGCCCTGCGCGTTGTCGGAGACCGGACCGAAGGTGTCCATCGCGACGATCACGCCGACCGTGGTGAGCAGGCCGGTGCCGGCCAGCGCGACCGCGAACAGCGCGAGCATGATCGACGTGCCACCGAGCAGGAACGCCCCGTAGACACCGAGACCGATCAGCAGCGCGGTGTAGACCGCGGACTCCAGACCGACCGAGATACCGGCGAGGACGACGGTGGCCGGGCCGGTCAGCGAGCTCTTGCCGATGTCCATGACGGGACGGCGGTTGGTCTCGGTGAAGTAGCCGGTCAGCTGCTGGATGACGGCGGCCAGCAGGATGCCGATCGCCACCGCGACGACCGCGAGAATCCGCGGGTCGCCGTCCTTGGCCTTGATGGCGGCATCGGTGACGCCGTCGAGGTCCGAGTACTTCGCGGGCAGATAGATGAAGACGGCCGCCGCGACCAGCACGAGCGAGATCGCCGCGGAGATGAAGAAGCCACGGTTGATCGCGGACATGCCACTGCGGTCGGACCGGCGCGGAGCGACCGCGAAGATGCCGACCATCGCGGTGAGTACGCCGATCGCGGGCACGAGCAGCGGGAAGGCGAGTCCGGCGTCGCCGAAGGCCACCTTGCCGAGGATCAGCGCGGCGACCAGGGTCACGGCGTACGACTCGAAGAGGTCGGCCGCCATGCCCGCGCAGTCGCCGACGTTGTCGCCCACGTTGTCGGCGATGGTCGCGGCATTGCGCGGGTCGTCCTCCGGAATGCCCTGCTCGACCTTGCCGACCAGGTCGGCGCCGACGTCGGCGGCCTTGGTGAAGATTCCACCGCCGACACGCATGAACATCGCGATCAGGGCGGCCCCGAGGCCGAAGCCTTCGAGCACTTTCGGTGCGTCGGCCGCGTACACCAGCACCACACAGGAGGCGCCCAGCAGACCGAGCCCCACCGTGAACATGCCGACGACGCCGCCCGTGCGGAAAGCGATCTTCATGGCTTTGTGCGAAACGGTGGTGAGATCCTTTTCAGGCTCACCCTCCGAGGGAGTCGCTTCCCGGGCCGCCGCGGCGACACGGACATTACTGCGCACGGCGAGCCACATGCCGATATAGCCGGTGGCCGCCGAGAACGCCGCACCGATCAAAAAGAAGATCGATCGTCCGGCGCGCTGATTCCAGTCGTCCGCGGGCAGCAGCATGAGCAGGAAGAACACGACCACTGCGAACACGCCGAGCGTGCGCAGCTGCCGGGCCAGATAGGCGTTCGCACCTTCCTGGACCGCTGCCGCGATCTCCTTCATGCTGTCGGTGCCCTCGCCCGCCGCGAGCACCTGGCGCACCAGGATGCCTGCGACCACGAGCGCGGCCAGTGCGACGACCCCGATGACCATCACGATGATCCGGTTGTCGTCCGTGAGTACTGCCGCTGCGAGGGTTGTGGGGTGATCCAACTGATGAGGGGTAGAAAGCCCCGCCATTCGTCCTCCTTGACGCTTGGGCTGAGCTCAAGATGTGGACGGATTCTAGGTACCCCGCACCTGATCAAAACAGAGCACGGTAAACGGAATTAGCCTTCACATGCTCTTCAGCAAATGATCGACGTCACGCCACAGAACCCGAAAGAGGTAACGCCTCAAAGGCATTGACGCTGCATTGATGCTTGATCAAATTATCAAGCATTGATCGTGAATTCATTCACGAATTCGCGGGAACGTCCGGAAAAACACCAAGGGGCCCTGCTCAGCAGGGCCCCGGGATGTCGTACGAGGGTGCGGTCAGGTGAGGACCGCGGTGGGTGGCGTGGTCGGCCAGGTCATACGGATCTGCCCGCCATGCTCTCCGGCGATGACCTCGACGTCGTCGACAAGCCCACTGATGACCGCGAGGCCCATCTCGTCCTCCTCGGTCTCGATGTCCTCGCCCGCCGAGCCCGGCGCCCTGTCTCCGGGAACCGAACGGGGTGCCTCGTCACCGACCTCGATGGAGAACTGCTTCTCCTCCTCGACCAACTGCACCTTCACCGGCGCCGTGATGCCGGCGCTCTGGTGCAGTCCGACGGCACGGGTACAGGCCTCGCCGACGGCGAGTCTCACCTCGTCGAGGACGGCCTCGTCCACTCCGGCCCTGCGCGCCACCGCTGCCGCCACCAGCCGGGCGGTCCTGACGTGCTCGGGCAGCGCGCTGAAGCGGAGTTCAACGGTGGCCATGCATCCCCCTCTGAACTACGGGCGTGCTGTCCGGGGGACCGGGCCACCGAAAGCCCCGGACCCCCACATGGAACTTCTTCCGTCCCGGGAGCGGTCATGTCCCGCTCCCAGGGACGTTGATCAGTCGGTGGCCGCCACCGCTTCCTCGACCGAGGTGTGGATCGGGAACACCTTGGTGAGGCCGGTGATACGGAAGATCTTCAGAATGCGCTCCTGGTTGCAGACCAGGCGCAGCGAGCCCTCATGGGCACGCACCCGCTTCAGGCCGCCGACCAGCACGCCGAGCCCGGTGGAGTCGAGGAAGTCCACGCCCTCCATGTCGACGACGAGGTGGAAACTCCCGTCGTTCACCAGCTCGACCAACTGCTCGCGCAGCTTGGGCGCGGTATATACGTCGATTTCTCCACCGACCTCGACGACCGTACGATCGCCGACGGTACGGGTCGACAGGGACAGGTCCACGGATCCTCCAGCACCTTGCTAATCGAGCGGTCGTCCCTCGGGACACCTCGGCAGAGCCCCCGGAACGGTTCGCCAGCCGCGATGGCATTCAATCACTTACGGCAGGCGTGCACGACGCCTTGGTCCCATTGTCCGTCACGCCAGTGACACACTCGGTGCCGATGGCCAAGAATCACCGAACCGATCGATCCCCGGCGGGCCCCGCTTCCCGGCCCGAACCAGGCACGATCCTGGGCCGGCTCGCCTCCGGGCCGAGCCGGGCTTCGCGCATCACTCATACGGAGCACTTGCCCCCGCGTGAGGGTCGCCATGCCGTGTGGCCTGACCGGATTCGCTCGGAGGTCGTCGCCGCGGTGCAGGCCGCGGGTATCGAGCATCCCTGGACCCACCAGGCGCGCGCCGCGGAGCACGCCCTGGACGGCGAATCGGTGATCGTCGCCACGGGCACGGCGTCCGGCAAGTCCCTGGCCTACCTGGTTCCGGTCTTCTCGAAGCTCCTGGACGGCTCCGAGGCACCGAACGGCCGCGGCGCCACCGCTCTCTACCTGGCGCCCACGAAAGCTCTTGCGGCCGATCAGTGCCGTTCTGTGAAGGAACTTTCACAATCTCTCGGAAATGCCGTCCGTCCTGCGGTGTACGACGGGGACACTCCGTTCGAGGAGCGCGAGTGGGTCCGCCAGTACGCCAACTACGTCCTGACCAACCCGGACATGCTGCACCGCGGCATACTCCCGTCCCACTCCCGCTGGTCCTCCTTCCTGAAGTCGCTGAAGTACGTCGTCATCGACGAGTGCCACACCTACCGCGGCGTCTTCGGCTCCCACGTCGCCCAGGTGCTGCGCCGTCTGCGCCGCCTGTGCGCGCGCTACGGCGCCTCCCCGGTCTTCCTGCTGGCCTCCGCCACCGCCGCCGAGCCCTCGGTCGCCGCCCGTCGCCTCACCGGCCTCCCGGTGGTCGAGGTCGCCGACGACGCCTCCCCGCGCGGTGAACTGGTCTTCGCCCTCTGGGAGCCCCCGCTCACCGAACTGCAGGGCGAAAAAGGCGCCCCCGTCCGCCGTACCGCCACCGCCGAGACGGCCGACCTGCTGACCGACCTCACCGTGCAGGGAGTCCGGTCGGTCGCCTTCGTACGGTCCCGGCGTGGCGCCGAGCTGGTCTCGGTGATCGCCCAGGAACGCCTCGCCGAGGTCGACCGCTCCCTCGCCCGGCGCGTCGCCGCCTACCGCGGCGGCTACCTCCCCGAGGAACGCCGCGCCCTCGAACAGGCCCTGCACTCCGGGGAACTCCTCGGCCTCGCCGCGACCACCGCCCTCGAACTCGGCATCGACATCTCCGGGTTGGACGCCGTGGTGATCGCCGGGTATCCGGGTACACGCGCGTCCCTGTGGCAGCAGGCAGGCCGCGCCGGACGCTCCGGGCAGGGCGCGCTGGCCGTCCTGGTCGCCCGTGACGACCCCCTGGACACCTTCCTGGTCCACCACCCCGAGGCACTGTTCGACCAGCCCGTGGAGTCCACGGTCCTCGACCCCGACAACCCGTACGTCCTGGCCCCGCACCTGTGCGCGGCCGCCGCGGAACTGCCCTTGACGGACGAAGACCTGGACCTGTTCGGCCCTGCCTGCGAGGAGCTGCTCCCCCAGCTGGAGGCCGCGAAGCTGCTGCGCCGCCGGACGAAGGCCTGGCACTGGACGCGCCGGGAGCGGGCCGCCGACCTCACCGACATCCGCGGCGGGGGCGGCCGGCCGGTGCAGATCGTCGAGTCCGGCACGGGTCGCCTGCTCGGCACGGTCGACGCGGGCGCCGCGCACACGACCGTCCACGAAGGCGCGGTCCACCTCCACCAGGGCCGTACGTACGTCGTGCGCTCCCTGGACCTGGAGGACTCGGTGGCCCTGGTCGAGCAGGCGAACCCCTCGTACTCGACGGTCGCCCGCGACACGACGTCCATCTCCGTCCTGGAGACCGACACCGAGATCCCCTGGGGCGACGGCCGCCTGTGCTACGGCTCCGTCGACGTCACCAACCAGGTGGTCTCCTTCCTGCGTCGTCGGCTCATCACCGGTGAAGTTCTCGGCGAGACAAAACTCGACCTCCCTCCTCGTACGCTGCGCACCCGCGCGGTGTGGTGGACGGTCACCGAGGACCAGCTGGATGAGGCCCGGGTCAACCCGGAGATCCTCGGCGGTGCCCTGCACGCCGCCGAGCACGCCTCGATCGGCATGCTGCCCCTCTTCGCGACCTGCGACCGCTGGGACATCGGCGGGGTGTCGGTCCCGCTGCACCCCGACACCCTCCTGCCGACCGTGTTCGTCTACGACGGCCACCCGGGCGGCGCTGGATTCGCCGAGCGCGCCTTCCACACCGCCCGCGCCTGGCTCACCGCCACCCGCCAGGCCATCGCCTCCTGCGAGTGCGAGGCCGGCTGCCCGTCCTGCATCCAGTCCCCCAAGTGCGGCAACGGCAACGATCCGCTGCACAAGACAGGGGCGGTGCGACTGCTCACGGTGCTGCTGCGGGGGGCTCCGGAGGAGAAGGCAGGGGCGGAGCCTGTGACGGAGGTGCCGGCTCCGGCCCCGCAGGTCCCGCCCGTGCCCTGACCTCCGCCGCGAACGGCCCCCGTCCCGACGCCGCCGTCACGTCCGAGATCTCGCCGACGACCTCGCACCGCACCAACCGCGCGCCCTGTGCCCGGGCGACCCGGTCGGCCCGGGAACAGGCACCCGCGGCCCCGTCCGCCCAGTGATCGGCCGCCGCCAGCGCCGCGAGGTCCGCACCGCCGGCCGCACGATGCCGGACCACGACGGCCTGCCCCAGGGCGAGCACGACGCCGAACACCACGCACAGCACCGCGATCGCACCGACGCTCCATACCGTGGCGGACCCACGGTCACCGTCCCGGCCGGGGGCCCACCGGCGCCCCGAGAACCCGGCTGTGAACCCGGCTCTCACGACCCCGCCCCCACGGTCTCCTCCGTGGCAGCCACGGCCTGCTCCCGCACCTCGAAGGGCAGACCGTGCAGGGCAGGGGGCTTCGCCGCCACGACCACTCGGACCTGGTCCCCCTCCCGGTCGACCGTGACCTCCGCACCGCGCGGGGCAGCCTCGCGGGTCACCGCGACCACCGAGTCGGCCGGGTCCTGGCGGGCCGCCGCACGCGCCCCCGTCCGCGCCGCGTCCACGCACTGGATCTGCGCGGCCACCATCAGCAGCCCCCACACCAGCGCCATCGTGAACATCACCAGCACGGGCAGCACCACGGCCGACTCCGCCGTCACGAACCCCCTGTCCGCACCCTCCTCGCATCCGCTCTCACATCCGCGCATCGAGCGCCTGCTTCACGATGCCCTGCAGCTCCGCGCTGACCTGCCCGCTCGTCACCACCTTGTAGAGGACCACCGCGAAGGCCACCGCCGCCACGATCCCCATCGCGTACTCCGAGGTGACCATCCCCGCGTCCCTCTGCGCCGCTCGCGCCCCCCACACCAGGGCACGCAGCCGCGCCCGTACCGCCTTGCACATCTCAACCCCCGTAAGGCTCAGTCCTGTTGACACTCGCGTCGACGTCGGCTCCTTGCCGCTCGACCTCGTCTGCCTGCTGCTCGGCACCCTCCCGGTGCCGTCCGTCCGGACCACTCCCGTCACTCCCGTCATCCACCACCTCCTCCCAGCACCCCGCCAGCGAGCCCGATCACCACAGGCAGTACGCCGATCGCGATGAACGCGGGCAGGAAACACAGGCCTACCGGTGCGGTGACCATGACGGCCGCCCGCCGGGCCCGTGTCGTCGCGGCGCGGGCCCAGTCGGCGCGGACGTCCGCCGCGAGGCGCGCGACCGGTGTGGCGGCGGGCAGCCCGGACACGTCGGCCCGTTCCAGCAGCCGCGCCAGAGGTCCTGCGCCCGGCAGCGCGGCGAGCCTTTGCCAGGCCTCGGCCGGTTCGCCGCCCAGCCGCACCTCAGCCGCGCCTCGCGCCAGCGCGTCCCCGACGGGGCCGCCCAGCGCCTCGCCGACGGCCCGCGCCGCGACGACGGTCCCCGCGCCGGCGGCGATGCAGGCGGCCACCAGGTCGGCGGAGAGCGGGAGTTGACGGGCCGCCTCGCTCGCGTCGTTGATCTCCGCACCGCCTGCCGCCGCTTGCCGCGCACGCCACCGCCACAGCCCGCCCGCGACGACCAGCCCCACCAGGGCACCGGCGAGGTTGCCGACCAGAACCCACCCCGCGCACACCACCCCGACGGCAGGCAGCCATCGGCGCGCGGCATCCCGCACCTCCAAGCGCGGCCTGGCCCGCGTCACCTCGACGCCTGCCACAAGCCCGGCCAACCGCTTGATCACCCTCCGCTCACGCCGTACCGTCTCCAGCCGGAGCAGCAGCCACCCGAGGACGAGCAACGCCCCCACGGTCACCCCCAGCCTGTGGAAAACTTCCGCACTCACGCCGCCTCCGCTCCCCGCACGATCCGCATCGCCCACCACATCCCCAGACCCTCCAGCAACCCGCCGGCCAACAGACAGCCGAGCCCGGCTCCGGTGTGCAGCAGCACATGCAGCGGGTGGGCCCCGAGGGCCGTGCCGAGGGCGAGTCCCAGCGCCGGCAGCCCCGCGAGCATCACCGCCGTGGACCGCGCCCCCGCCAACTGGGCGCGCAGATCGGCGCGTTGATCCCGCTCCGAGCGCAACGCCCCTTCGAGCCGGTCGAGTCCGGCCGCGAGGCCCGCGCCCTGGTCCACGGCCACCCGCCAGCACGCCGCGAGGCCCAGGAGTCCCTCGGCGCCCGGTTGGCGCGCCGCCACCGCCAGCGCGCCCGGCACATCGCCGCCGAACCGCGCCGCCGCCAGCACCACGGCCTGCCCGCTCCCGAGCCCGCCGGAATCCTGTGCGGCACGCAGCAGCGCCTCTCCCGGTTGCCGCCCGGCGCGCACCTCCCCGGTGAGCGCCCCGCACAGCGCGATCACGGCTTCCCCGCGGCTCTCCCGGTCCCGCCGGGCCTCCCCGGCCAGCCGGACCCTCCGTAGCAGGGGCACCCCGGCCGCCCCCGCGACGACCGGCAGCACCGAGGCACCCAGAATCGCCAGCACCACGCCCGCGAACAGTGCCCACCACTCGGCCCGCAGCCGCCCGCGGATGCGCCGCAGCTCCCCGGCCGCATCCCGCCAGGAGGGCGGCCCGGCGCCCACCACTCCGCCGCCCGCGAGCAACAGCTGGGCCCGGCGCGCCCCGGAGTGCCATCCGCCCATCAGCAGGGCAGCCGCACCGGCACACACCACGGCCGCCCCCATCGCCGTCCCGCCCATCCCGATCTCCATCCCCGTCACCGCTCCCTCTCGCTCCCGCTCCCGTTCCTGGTCCCGCTCCCGTTCCTGGTCCCGCTACTGCTTCTCGCTCTGAAGCAGCCCCCGCAGCCGCTCCCACCCCCGCTCGTACGCGAACGCCTCCGCGCCCCACCGCAGCGCCGGCACCGTCCGCACCAGCCCTGACGGATCTCGCTCCAGGACGTGTACTTCGGCGATCCGCCGCCGCCCGGTCCGGTCCCGCACGAGATGCAGAACCACCGACAGCGCCGCCGCCAACTGGCTGTGCAGCGCGGCCCGGTCGAGCCCGGCCGCCGTACCGAGCGCCTCCAGCCGGGCCGGTACATCGGCGGCGGCATTGGCGTGCACGGTGCCGCAGCCCCCCTCATGGCCGGTGTTCAACGCGGCCAGCAGATGCACCACTTCGGGCCCGCGCACCTCGCCCACGACCAACCGGTCGGGCCGCATCCGCAGTGCCTGCCGCACGAGGTCCTGCAGCGTGACGAGTCCGGCGCCCTCCTGGTTGGCGGGTCTGGTCTCGAGGCGGACGACATGCGGATGGTCCGGCCGCAGCTCCGCCGAGTCCTCGGCGAGCACGATCCGCTCGCCGCGTCCGACCAGCCCCAGCAACGCGCTCAACAACGTCGTCTTGCCGCTGCCCGTCCCGCCGCTGATGAGAAACGACAGCCGCGCGTCCAGCAGCGCGCGCAGCACGCGGTCCCCGCCCGGCGGCACCGTGCCCGCCGCAACCAGTTCGTCGAGGGTGAACGCCCGGGGCCGTACGACGCGCAGCGACAGAGATGTGCAGGCCACGGCCACGGGGGGCAGCACCGCATGAAGTCGCGTCCCGTCGGGCAGCCGGGCGTCTGCCCACGGCCGGGCGTCGTCGAGCCGCCGTCCGGCCACCGCGGCCAGGCGCTGCGCGAGACGTCGTACGGCACCGGCGTCCGGGAAGGACACCGAGGTCAGCTCCAGTCCGCCGCCCCGGTCCACCCAGACCCGGTCCGGGGCCGTCACCAGCACGTCGGTGACCGACGGATCGGCGAGCAGCGGTTCCAGTGGACCGCTGCCGACCAGTTCGGACCGCAACTGCTCGGCCGCGCCGAGGACTTCGGCGTCACCCAGGACCCGCCCCTGCTCCCGCAACGCCTGCGCCACGCGCGCGGGTGTCGGCTCGGCCCCGCTCTCGACGAGCCACTGCCGTACGCCGTCCAGGAGCCCCTGCGACGGGCCCGGACCGGTCGTCGCAGTGGCCGCGATGCCGCTCGACCTCCACGGCGCCTGCGAAGCGCCCGGACCGCCACTCATGCGCCACCCGTTTCGACCAGCGCCCGCTCCCAGAACTCCTTGCAGAAGCGCGCCAGGGGCCCGCGGCCGCCTGCAGCGGGCGGTGCCTTGCTCTCCCCCGGGCGCAGCAGGCCCGTCTCCACGGGCAGTTCGCCTGCCAGTGGCAGTCCGAGCAGCCGGGCCACCTCACGGTCGTCGAGCCCGGGTGCGTACGGACCCCGTACCGCGACCCTCAGGTCGCGCAGGACCATGCCGACGGCGGACGCCACCCGCCCGGCCGCGGCCACGGCGCGCAGTTCGCCGGGGACCACCAGGAGCCCGACGTCGAGCTGGGCAAGGGCCTCGGCGACCCCGTCGTCGACACGGCGCGGCAGGTCGACGACCACGGTGCCGCCGCGTCGCCGGGCCGCGGCGAGCACCGCCCGTACGGCCTGAGCCGGGACGGCGATACGGTCACCTCGGTCCCAGCTGAGCACCCGCAGGGAGTGGAGCTGTGGCAGCGACTCCTCCAGGGCGCCGCCGCCGACCCGCCCGCGGGAGGCGGCGAAGGCGGGCCAGCGCAGCCCCTCGGCGCTCTCGCCGCCGAGGAGTACATCCAGTCCACCGCCCAGTGGATCGGCGTCCACGAGCAGGGTGCGCAGTCCCTCGCGCGCGGAGGTGACGGCGAGGGCGCACGCGAGTGTGGATGCTCCGGCCCCGCCGCGGCCCCCGATGACGCCCACGGTGAGGGCGGGCCGCCCCACGCCCTCGGCCACGTCCGCGATCCGGTCGACCAGCCACTGTTCGCCGTCGGGCAGCATCAGCACGTGGTCGGCGCCGATCTCGACGGCCCGGCGCCAGACCCCGGAGTCGTCCTGGTCACGGCCGACCAGCACCACTCCTCGCCTGCGTGCGGCCCCGCGCACGCGCCGTGCCGCGTCGTCGCCGACCAGGACGAGCGGTGCGGCCTCCCAACCGCCCGCACGCTGCGGAAACGAGTGGTGGACCTCGGGCGTCGCGCCCGCCGCGGCGCACAGCCGCAGCAGGTCGTCGAGCAGCTCGACGTCCTCCGTGACGATCAGTGGTCCGGCCTGCCGCCCCGAGGCGGCGGGCGGTGGTTCGTGTGTGACGGCTCCGGTCACGGTTTCCATCCCCCATCGCTGCATCTCTCGCGCAGCCCCTGCGGCCACGCGATTCCCAAACGTGTGAAGAACCGGCAAGCGGTCTCCATATGAACGGCCGATACGAACCGGCCAAACCCGCCCGACAAACCGGAACCGGTCATGAACTCGGCGTGAGCGGACGCGTTTGAATCACGGTGCAGCGATCCCGGGAATCGTGTGGATCTTGGTCGATAACTGTGGACAAGTCGGCGGTTGTGAATATCGCCGTCACCCATACCGGTGGCGCCCTCGACGACCTCCGCGCGACTTCCTCAGAGCAGCTCGACGGCTACGCACAGTGACGGATCGCGGGCATGCGGAAGAGGCGGCCGCAGCCGCCTCGCAACGGCCGTACAGCCGCATGAAAAGAGGAAAAACCCACCCGGACATGCGACGACCCCCACCGGGGGGGAGAGTGGGGGTCGCCTTCACGGCCGACTCGGGGGGGGAGGAGCCGGACCGCGTTAGCACGGTCGCGAACGATCCGTGACTTCCATGGTGTACCCGAGAGCCTTCTCAGGCAAACCCACGCGCCACACCTTACGCCGAATGGGCTGCGCCTATGCTCGGGGTCGTGGAAAACCACTCCTCGCCCCGCACAGCTGCCTTCTTTGACCTGGACAAGACGGTCATTGCGAAGTCGAGCACGCTCACGTTCAGCAAGTCGTTCTACCAAGGCGGGCTGATCAACCGCCGCGCCGCCTTGCGTACCGCATATGCCCAGTTCGTCTTCCTCGTCGGCGGCATGGACCACGACCAGATGGAGCGGACGCGCAAGTACCTCTCGCAGCTCGTCCGTGGCTGGAACGTCCAGCAGGTCAAGGAGATCGTCGCCGAGACCCTGCACGACCTGATCGACCCGATCATCTACGACGAGGCCGCCTCCCTCATCGAGGAGCACCACACCGCCGGCCGCGACGTCGTCATCGTGTCGACGTCGGGCGCCGAGGTGGTGGAGCCGATCGGCGAGCTGCTCGGCGCGGACCGCGTGGTGGCGACGCGCATGGTCGTCGGCGAGGACGGCTGCTTCACCGGCGAGGTGGCGTACTACGCGTACGGCCCGACGAAGGCGGAGGCGGTCAAGGAACTGGCCCGGTCCGAGGGGTACGACCTCGACCGCTGCTACGCCTACAGCGACTCGGCGACCGATCTGCCGATGCTGCAGGAGGTCGGTCATCCGCACGCCGTGAACCCGGACCGCACGCTGCGCCGCGAGGCACTCGCGCGCGGGTGGCCGATTCTCGATTTCCACCGGCCGGTCCGGCTCAAGCAGCGGATCCCGACATTCTCCGTACCGCCCCGTCCGGCACTCGTCGCGGCCGCCGCAATAGGCGCCGCGGCCGCCACCGCGGGTCTGGTCTGGTACGCGAGCCGACGCCGGTCGGCGGTCGCCTGAACTGCCGGTTCACCGACTGCCCGACCTCGTTCGATATACCGACGCCCGTTTGCAACCTATTTGAGACTAAAAGTAAAGAAGCACAGCCGGGGGTTCCGCTTGCTTCGGTCCTGGAGTACAAAGGGGTTAACGGCCCGCGAGACCAAGGACATCCGAAAGGATCACCTTAATAACGCATTTGGCCCACGGACCGAGCATGGACATCGAGCACCCACGCGACGTCGACCCGTCGATTACGGGCCAGCCGCACCAGGTGACGGGCAACGTTCCCGGCCTGATGGGCAATACATCGAGGACGCTTGGTAACCCGGTGAACATGCCAGCGGCGGTACGAATCCTCGTACCGCCGCAACCCTTTTCCCCGGTTTCTTACGCCGCCCCACGCTGCAGCGCCTCGCACACGGCCGTGGACTCGCGCGCGCCCAGCTCGACCGCCCTGCCGCAGTGGGCGATCCAGGCGGACATGCCCTCCGGAGTACCGGAGACGTATCCGTCCAGCGCCGCCAGATAGGCCGCGCGCCCCAGCTCGGCGTGGCCGACCTCGGCGGCGCACACGGATTTCGGGTCGAGGCCGCTGCCCACCAGGACGATGCGTTCGGCGGTGCGCGCGACGAGGCCGTTGCGGGACGTGAAGGGGCGCAGCGCGAGGAGTTCGCCGTGGACGACGGCGGCCGTCACCAGGGCGGGCGCGGAGCTGCCGGTGATGACCAGCTCGGACAGGCCCTCCAACCGGCCGTGCACCTCGTCGGCGTCCGGCAGCGGCAGTTCGATGAGCGGCTCGTCGACCGGCTCGCCCGTCTGTCGCGGCCGTCCCACCTCGTCCCCGTTGCCCGCCGCGGCCACCAGGTGCAGTCGCGCCAGCACCCTCAGCGGCGACTGCCGCCAGATGGAGAGCAGTTGACCCGCCTCGGCGGTCAGCCTCAGGGCCGCACCCACCACGCGCGCATCGTCGTCACCGCTGAAGTCGGTGCGCCGGCGCACCTCTTCGAGGGCCCAGTCGGCACCGGACAGTGCCGCGGACCCGCGAGCGCCGCGCAGCGCCGCCTCGGAGGTGATCTCGTTGCTGCGGCGCCTCATGACCCGGTGTCCGTAGACCCGGTCCACGGCCTTGCGCACGGACTCCACGGACTCGGTCACACCGGGCAGCGAACCCAGGGCCGCGAGCGGATCGGCGGACGCGCCTGTCGTACTCATGAGTACGACCCTAGCCACCTCGGGCGCGTGCCCCACGTTTGAGTGGTCTTCTTCACTCCCGATGCCACATACAGCTATCAACTCACTACCCTTGGTGAACATGAAAATTGCTTTCGTCGGGAAGGGCGGCAGCGGCAAGACGACCGTGTCCTCCCTGTTCATCCGCCATCTCGCGGCCACCGGTGCGCCGGTCATCGCGGTCGACGCGGACATCAACCAGCATCTGGGGGCCGCGCTCGGCCTGGACGAGGCGGAGGCCGCCGCACTGCCCGCGATGGGCGACCGGCTGCCACTGATCAAGAACCACCTGCGCGGCTCGAATCCGCGCATCGCCTCCGCCGAGACGATGATCAAGACGACCCCGCCCGGCGAGGGCTCGCGGCTGCTGCGGGTGTGCGAGGACAACCCGGTCTACGAGGCCTGCGCCCGGCCGGTGGAACTCGACGGCGACGCCGTCCGTTTGATGGTCACCGGCCCCTTCACCGACGCCGACCTGGGGGTCGCCTGCTACCACTCCAAGACGGGAGCGGTGGAGCTGTGCCTGAACCACCTGGTGGACGGGCGCGGGGAGTACGTCGTGGTGGACATGACGGCGGGCTCCGACTCCTTCGCCTCCGGCATGTTCACCCGCTTCGACATCACCTTCCTCGTCGCCGAGCCGACGCGGAAGGGGGTCTCCGTCTATCGCCAGTACAAGGAGTACGCCCGTGACTTCGGCGTCGTGCTCAAGGTCGTCGGGAACAAGGTGCAGGGCCAGGACGACCTCGACTTCCTCCGCGCCGAGGTCGGGGACGACCTGCTGGTGACCGTCGGGCACTCGGACTGGGTGCGCGCCATGGAGAAGGGCCGCCCGCCCCGGTTCGAGCTCCTGGAGGACGCCAACCGCCGTGCCCTGCGCACCCTTGAGGTCGCCGTGGACGCGACGTACGAGCTGCGCGACCGGGAGCGCTACATGCGCCAGATGGTGCACTTCCACCTGAAGAACGCGGACTCGTGGGGCAACGCGCGCACCGGGGCCGACCTGGCGGCGCAGGTCGACCCCGGGTTCGTGCTCGGTGAGAGCGTCACCGCCTCCCTGTGACCGTCACTGCTTGACCGCCGGCGCCCCGGGCGCACCCTTCGGGGCCGGGGCGGGGCGGCCGGACAGCAAGGACGCCCAGCCCTGCTTCGGGGCCTCGCCGACGTTCAGGGCGCGCAGCTTCGCCAGGGTCTGCGGGTCCTGGGCGTCCAGCCAGTCGGCGAGCTGGTGGAACGACACGCAACGCACCTCGGGCTTGTTGCAGACGTTCTCGACGACCTCATCGATGGCCCGCATGTAGGTGCCGCCGTTCCAGGACTCGAAGTGGTTGCCGATGATCAGCGGCGCGCGGTTGCCCTCGTAGGCCCGGCGGAAGCCCTTGAGCAGGCCGTCGCGCATCTGGTCGCCCCAGTAGTCGTACTTGTCGGGGTCGCCCTGGGTCTGGGTGCCGGACTGGTTGACCATGAAGTTGTAGTCCATGGTGAGCTGCTCGTAGGAGTGCCCGGGGAAGGGCACGAGCTGCATGGACAGGTCCCAGAGGCCTTCCTTCTTCTTCGGCCAGAGCTGTTCGTTGACCCCGCTGGTGTCGTAGCGGAAGCCCATCTGGCTCGCGGCCCGCATGAAGTTCTTCTGGCCTTCGAGGCAGGGTGTCCGCGCTCCGATGAGCTCCTTGTCGTAGTCGAAGGGCAGTGGAGCCGCCTTCTTCATGTCGGCGTTGGTCTTCCAGCTCTTCACGAACTGCTTGGCCTGATTGATCTCGCTCTTCCACTCGTCGACCGACCACTCGCCGACTCCGCCGTCCTTGCCGCAGAAATGGCCGTTGAAGTGGGTGCCGACCTCGTTGCCCTCCAGCCATGCCAGGCGTAGCTGCTTGACGGTGTCGGCGATGCCCTTCTCGTCGTTGAAGCCGATGTCGGAGCGGCCCGGCGAGTGCTGCGGGGGCTTGTAGAGGTCGCGCTTCTCCTGCGGCAGCATGTACACGCCGCTGAGGAAGTACGTCATCGTCGCGTGGTTGGCCTTGGAGAGCTTGCGGAAGTGGGAGAACAGCTTCTGGCTGTCCTCGCCCGCGCCGTCCCAGGAGAAGACGACGAACTGCGGTGGCTTCTGGCCCGGTCGCAGACGCTCGGGTCTCGGCAGGTGCGGCTGCGCTCCGGTGTACGCGGTGGAGCCGTCGCCGATCAACCGGACCGCGCTTCCCGGCGCCTGGACCGGCCGGGCCTTCGGCGGACCGGGAGAACCTGCCTTGGGACCGTTGGATCCGATCGCGCAGCCGGCGACCGATGCGGCACAGGCCACGGCGATCACTGCGCCCGCGGCGATCCTGTGGGTGGCGGCCATGTTCCGCTCACCTTCTTCCTTCTCTCAGGTCAACGCCGATGAGGACGTTTTCTGGTGGTGTGCCGGGCAGGCCCGACAGCGCCGCCAAGGTCGCACGGGGCCGAGAAGGAATTAGTACGACAAGCCGATGAAATGACCGCTTCACTCATTGGAGTGAGTGGTTGCCCCATTTGCCAGGAAAGTCTATGCCTGGCCTTTACTCTGAATTACGATTCGTTTACCGAGCGTTGATTTATCCCGCCGCTGCACGCCGTGACCCACGGCCGCGACCCGCCCCCGTCCATCGACGGGACGACCTGATCCGCGACCGCGCTGCCCCGGAGGAGACGGGAACATGTCAGCTTGTGCCCCCACTCGCACCACCAACTCGACTCGGACCGAGAGCGTCCACCAGCCCCACAGTCCACCCCCGGCCCCGCACCGCCGCTTCCGCGTCGCCGGAGCCGATGTGTCGGCCTCGATCGCGGTCTTCCTGATCGCCCTCCCCCTGTCCCTGGGCATCGCCCTCGCCACCGGCGCCCCGCTCCAGGCCGGCCTGGTCGCCGCCGCGGTCGGCGGACTGGTCGCCGGGCGGATCGGCGGCTGTCCACTCCAGGTCAGCGGCCCCGCCGCGGGCCTCACGGTCGTCACCGCCGACCTCATCCACCACTACGGCTGGCGTACGACCTGTGCCATCACGGTCCTCGCCGGCCTCGCCCAACTGGGCCTCGGCTGCCTGCGCGTGGCCCGGACCGCGCTCGCCGTCAGCCCCGCCATCGTGCACGGCGTGCTCGCCGGCATCGGCGTCACCATCGCCGTGGCCCAGCTGCACATCGTCCTCGGCGGCACCCCGCAGAGCTCCGTCCTCGACAACCTCCGGGCGCTGCCGGCCCAGTTGGCGAACCTGCATCCCGCCGCGGTGACCGTCAGCGTGCTGACCCTGACCCTGCTGCTGCTCTGGCCGCGGATCCCCGGTCGGGTGGGGCGCCTGCTGCGCAGGATCCCGGCCGCACTGGTCGCGGTGGCCGGCTCCACCGCGGCCGCCTCGCTCGCCGGGCTGAGCATGGCCAAGGTCGACCTGCCGTCCTGGAGCAGCCATGCCCTGGCCGGACTTCCCGAGGGCCCGGTGCTCGGCCTGATCGCGGCCGTGCTCACCACCACGCTGGTGTGCAGCGTGCAGTCGCTGCTCGGTGCGGTCGCCGTGGACAAGCTGGCCGCCGCGCGCCCCGGCCTGACCGCCCGCGTCGGCCGCGCCGACCTGGACCGCGAACTGCTGGGGCAGGGCGCCGCCAACATCGTCTCCGGGGCGCTCGGCGGACTGCCGGTCGCCGGAGTGGCCGTGAGAAGTTCGGCGAATGTGAACGCGGGTGCCGTGAGCCGGAACTCCACGATGCTGCACGGCGTTCTGGTAGTAGTCGCCGCGCTGCTGATGGTTCCGATCCTGGAGTTCATCCCGCTCGCCTCACTCGCCGCCCTGGTGATGGCCGTCGGCATCCAGATGGTGTCCCTGCACCACATCCGCACGGTGACCCGCCACCGGGAAGTGCTGGTGTACACCGTCACCACACTCGGCGTGGTGGTCCTAGGCGTCCTGGAGGGCGTGACCCTCGGGATCGCCGTGGCCGTCGCCGTCGCCATGCAGCGCCTGGCCCGCACCCGCATCACGCACGAAGAGAGGGAAGGAGTCCATCATGTACGTGTCCGGGGCCAGTTGACGTTCCTCGCGGTGCCGCGGCTCAGCCGGGCCCTGCATCTCGTACCCCACGACGCCCACGCCGTGGTGGAGTTGGACGGGTCCTTCATGGATCACGCGGCGTACGAGTCACTGCAGGACTGGCAGAACACGCACACGGCACAGGGCGGCTCCGTCGAGCTGACCGGCCGCAGACCCGGTACCCGCAGCAGCGAGCCCATGCCGCTCGCCGAGGGGCACGGCGAGTCCTCCGTCGGCTGCCTCTGCCGTCCCTGGACGCCCTGGCGCAACCACCAGTGCGAACCGTCGCGGTCCGCGGCGCCCGCGGACCACACCGGCGCGCCGAGCGAGCCGAGTGGTTCGAGCGAGCCGAGTGGGCCGAGCAACCCCAGCGGACAGATCGGTCGGAGCGCTCGGGACAGCCGGAGCGGGCATCAACTCGCGCGCGGTATCAGTGCGTTCCAGCGCAACACCGCACCGCTCGTGCGGGGTGAGCTGGCGCGTCTGGCCAGGGAGGGGCAGCGGCCGTCCCAGCTCTTCCTCACCTGCGCCGACTCACGGCTCGTCACGTCGATGATCACCTCCAGTGGTCCCGGCGACCTGTTCGTGGTGCGCAACGTGGGCAACCTCGTTCCCCTGCCGGGCGAGGAGAGCGGCGACGACTCGGTGGCGGCGGCGATCGAGTACGCCGTGGATGTGCTGAAGGTGCGGTCCATCACCGTGTGCGGGCACTCCGGGTGCGGGGCCATGCAGGCGCTGCTCACCGCCGAACCGGTCGGCCCCCCGACGCCGCTCAAGCGGTGGCTGCGGCACGGGCTGCCCAGCCTGGAGCGCATGGCCGACGACGGCCGGCCGTGGGCACGGCTCGCGGGCCGGGCGCCGGCCGACGCGGTCGAGCAGCTCTGTCTGACCAATGTGGTCCAGCAGTTGGAGCACCTGCACACCCACGAGTCGGTGTCCCGGGCCCTGCGGGAGGGTGCGCTGGAGCTGCACGGCATGTATTTCCACGTGGGCGAGGCTCAGGCGTATCTGCTGACGGGGACGGATGGTGACGAGGTGTTCGACCACGTGGAGGCGGCCGGCCTGTCCGCCTGACCGGTGCCGGTCCGCCCCGGGTGTGCGGCCGGATCGACGCGGGCCGCACACCCGGGGTGCGTTCAGGGGGGCGGACCGCCCCCCGGCACGCCTGCGCCACTAAAGTCGTGACAAGGTCCACGCGGCGTCGGTGCACTGGGATGTGAGAGGCGTTACAAGTGCTGAACTCCGCCCCGTCGGTGTCCGTGGGTACGGATGACGCCGGGCGCCGCACCACCCCCGCCGACAGGTCTAAACCAATTTACCGTCGGCCCTTGTCACCGGCCCCCCGGGTCTGATGAGCTGTGGCCTGGGACACAACGGACACCCTGAGAAAGGGAGATGTCGTGAGCAACGAAAGCCTGGCCAACCTCTTGAAGGAGGAGCGACGCTTCGCGCCGCCGGCTGACCTCGCCGCGGGCGCCAACGTCACGGCGGAGGCGTACGAGCAGGCCAAGGCTGACAGGCTCGGCTTCTGGGCCGAGCAGGCACGTCGGCTGACCTGGGCCAAGGAGCCGACCGAGACGCTGGACTGGTCGAACCCGCCGTTCGCCAAGTGGTTCAAGGACGGCGCGCTCAACGTCGCGTACAACTGCGTGGACCGCCATGTCGAGGCGGGCAACGGCGACCGGGTCGCCATCCACTTCGAGGGCGAGCCCGGCGACAGCCGGGCGATCACCTATGCCGAGCTCAAGGACGAGGTGTCGAAAGCCGCCAACGCCCTGCTGGAGCTGGGTGTTCAGGCAGGCGACCGGGTCGCCGTCTACATGCCGATGATCCCGGAGACGGCGGTCGCGATGCTGGCCTGCGCCCGGATCGGCGCCGCACACTCCGTGGTCTTCGGCGGCTTCTCGGCCGACGCCCTCGCCACCCGTATCCAGGACGCCGACGCCAAGGTCGTCATCACCACCGACGGCGGCTACCGGCGCGGCAAGCCGTCCGCGCTGAAGCCGGCCGTCGACGACGCCGTCGCGCGCGTGGACAACGTGAACCACGTCCTCGTCGTACGCCGTACCGGTCAGGAGGTCGCCTGGACCGAGGGCCGCGATGTGTGGTGGCACGAGATCGTCGAGCGGCAGTCGGCCGAGCACACGCCCGAGGCGTTCGACGCCGAGCACCCGCTGTTCATCCTGTACACCTCCGGTACGACGGGTAAGCCGAAGGGCATCCTGCACACCTCCGGCGGCTACCTCACGCAGACCGCGTACACGCACCACGCCGTCTTCGACCTCAAGCCGGAGACGGACGTCTACTGGTGCACGGCCGACGTCGGCTGGGTCACCGGACACTCGTACATCGTCTACGGGCCGCTGGCCAACGGCGCGACGCAGGTCATGTACGAGGGCACGCCGGACACCCCGCACCAGGGCCGCTTCTGGGAGATCGTGCAGAAGTACGGGGTGACGATCCTGTACACGGCGCCGACCGCCATCCGTACGTTCATGAAGTGGGGCGACGACATCCCCGCGAAGTTCGATCTCAGCAGCCTGCGGGTGCTGGGTTCCGTGGGTGAGCCGATCAACCCCGAGGCCTGGATCTGGTACCGCAAGCACATCGGCGCCGACCGGACGCCGATCGTCGACACCTGGTGGCAGACCGAGACCGGCGCGATGATGATCTCGCCGCTGCCGGGCGTCACCGAGACCAAGCCCGGTTCCGCGCAGACCCCGCTGCCCGGCATCTCCGCGACCGTCATCGACGACGAGGCCAACGAGGTGCCCGACGGCGGCGGCGGTTACCTGGTCCTCACCGAGCCGTGGCCGTCCATGCTGCGCACCATCTGGGGCGACGACCAGCGGTTCCTCGACACGTACTGGTCGCGCTTCGAGGGCAAGTACTTCGCCGGTGACGGGGCGAAGAAGGACGACGACGGGGACATCTGGCTGCTGGGCCGGGTCGACGACGTGATGCTCGTGTCCGGGCACAACATCTCGACGACGGAGGTGGAGTCGGCGCTGGTGTCCCACCCCTCGGTCGCCGAGGCGGCCGTCGTCGGCGCCGCGGACGAGACGACGGGCCAGGCGATCGTCGCCTTCGTGATCCTGCGCGGCACGGCGAACGCCGAGGACGAGAACCTCATCGCCGACCTGCGAGCCCACGTCGGCACCACGCTCGGCCCGATCGCCAAGCCGAAGCGGGTCCTTCCGGTCGCCGAGCTGCCCAAGACGCGCTCCGGCAAGATCATGCGGCGCCTGCTGCGGGATGTCGCCGAGAACCGCCAGCTCGGTGACGTGACCACGCTGACGGACTCGACGGTGATGGACCTGATCCAAACGAAGCTGCCGGCGGCGCCGAGCGAGGACTGAGACCCCGCGGAGTCCCCCGTCCCCGAAGGGGCGTCCGGCGCGAAGAGCGCAGGGCGCCCCTTTTAGGTAAACTAAACAAAACAACGTGACCCTCAAGGTGTGCCGGGAAGTCTGGTCGGCAAGCAGTACAGCCCTGCCCACCGACTGGAGGTCTCCCCGTGAGAGCGCCCCGCGCGACCGCCCCCCGCAAGGTTCTCGGACGCCTTTCCCTGCCCGAGCGGACCTTCGTCGCGGACGCTCTGCGCACCGAGACCGTCGGCGGTGTGCTGCTCCTCCTCGCCGCGATCGCGGCGCTGATCTGGGCGAACATCCCCGCGCTGCACGACAGCTACGAGAGCGTCAGTCACTTCCACTTCGGACCCCGGGCCCTCGGCCTGCACCTGTCGGTCGCGCACTGGGCCGCCGACGGACTCCTCGCGGTCTTCTTCTTCGTCGCCGGCATCGAGCTCAAGCGCGAACTGGTCGCCGGTGACCTGCGGGAGCCCAGGGCGGCCGCGCTGCCGGTGGTCGCCGCCCTGTGCGGCATGGCCGTACCGGCGCTCGTCTACACCCTCACCAACATCACCGGCGGTGGCTCGCTCCAGGGCTGGGCGGTGCCCACCGCCACCGACATCGCGTTCGCCCTGGCGGTCCTCGCGGTCATCGGTACGTCCCTGCCCAGCGCCCTGCGTGCCTTCCTGCTCACCCTCGCCGTCGTCGACGACCTCTTCGCGATCCTGATCATCGCGGTCTTCTTCACCGGCTCCATCGACTTCGCCGCGCTGGGCGGCGCCGTCGTGGGCCTGGTGGTCTTCTGGCTGCTGCTGCGCAAGGGCGTCCGCGGGTGGTACGTGTACGTCCCGCTCGCGCTCGTGATCTGGGCGCTGATGTACAACAGCGGCATCCACGCCACCATCGCGGGCGTGGCCATGGGCCTGATGCTGCGCTGCCACCGCCAGGAGGGCGAGCGGCACTCCCCCGGCGAGCATGTCGAGCATCTCGTGCGGCCCTTGTCGGCAGGCCTCGCCGTACCGCTGTTCGCGCTGTTCAGCGCCGGTGTCGTGGTGTCCGGCGGCGCGCTCGGGGACGTGTTCACCAAGCCGGAGACGCTGGGCGTCGTCCTCGGGCTCGTCGTCGGCAAGACGATCGGGATCTTCGGCGGCACCTGGCTGACAGCCCGTTTCACCCGGGCGTCGCTGAGCGAGGACCTCGCGTGGGCGGACGTGTTCGCGGTGGCGGCCCTGGCCGGCATCGGCTTCACCGTGTCGCTGCTGATCGGCGAGCTCGCCTTCGCCGGGGACGCCGTACTGACGGACGAGGCCAAGGCCGCCGTACTGACGGGCTCCCTGCTCGCGGCGACGCTGGCCACGGTGCTGCTGAAGGTACGCAACGCCAAGTACCGCCGCCTGTGCGAGGCCGAGGAGCGCGACGAGGACCTGGACGGCATCCCGGACATCTACGAGCAGGACGACCCGGCGTACCACCTGCGGATGGCGGCCATCCACGAGAGCAAGGCCGCCGAGCACCGCCGGATCGCCGAAGAGAAGGCCGCCGAGCGACGCGCGCTTGCCGAAGTACCGGGCGGGGCAGGCGAGGACAACGGCCGTCCGGCATGATCTGACGGGACGGTACAAAAGGACCGTCCGAAAGCCGCAAGGCAGAAGAGGGAGACCGCGATGAGCGCACCCGACGGCAGCCCGGTCGGCGCCGAACGCAGCATCGGCCAGTTGTTCGCCTCCGCGACGACCGAGATGTCGGCGCTCGTGCACGACGAGATCGCGCTGGCCAAGGCGCAGCTCAAGCAGGACGTCAAGCGCGGCGCGACGAGCGGCGGCGCGTTCTCGGTGGCCGCGGCCATCCTGCTGTTCTCCCTGCCGATGCTGAACTTCGCGCTGGCGTACGGCATCCGGACCTGGAGCCACTGGAACCTCGCGATCTGCTTCCTGCTGTCGTTCGCGGCGAACGTGCTGGTCGCCGTCGTCCTGGCGCTGATCGGCGTGGTCTTCGCGAAGAAGGCCAAGAAGAGCCAGGGCCCGCAGAAGGTGGCCGCGTCGATGAAGGAGAGCGCGGGCGTGCTGCAGAAGGCCAAGCCGCACCCCCGGCCCGAGCCCAGGGCGATCGAGGACCGGGCCCCCGAGGCCATCGAGGCTGTGGCACGCTCGTCCTCATGACGGGCTCCTCCCTCCCTCCGGGGCAATCACCTTCCACCCAACCCACTTCGGTCGTGCGACCGGACGCCCTCCCCGACGGGACGAAGCTGACGCATCGTGACGTGGCCGCCAACGGCGCGCGCTTCCACATCGCCGAGGTCGGCGACGGGCCGCTGGTGCTGCTGCTGCACGGCTTCCCGCAGTTCTGGTGGACCTGGCGGCACCAGCTGACCGCGCTGGCCGAGGCGGGCTTCCGGGCCGTCGCCATGGACCTGCGCGGCGTCGGCGGCAGCGACCGCACCCCGCGCGGCTACGACCCCGCGGGCCTCGCGCTCGACATCACCGGCGTGATCCGCTCCCTGGGCGAGCCGGACGCCGCGCTGGTCGGCCACGACCTGGGCGGATACCTGGCGTGGACGGCGGCCGTGATGCGCCCCAAGCTGGTGCGGCGGCTCGCGGTGGAGTCCATGCCGCATCCCCGGCGCTGGCGCTCGGCGATGCTCTCGGACGTCAAGCAGACCCGCGCGGGCTCCTACATCTGGGGATTCCAGCGCCCCTGGATCCCCGAGCGGCAGCTGAACGCGGACGACAGCGCGCTCGTCGCCGAGCTGATCCGGGAGTGGTCCGGGCCGAACCCGCCGGACGACGAGGCGGTGGAGACGTACCGCCGCGCGATGTCCATCCCGTCGACGGCGCACTGCTCGATCGAGCCGTACCGCTGGATGGTCCGCTCCATCGCCCGCCCGGACGGCATCCAGTTCAACCGCCGTATGAAGCGCCCCCTCCGGGTCCCGACCCTCCATCTCCACGGCTCGCTCGACCCCGTGATGCGCACGCGCAGCGCCGCCGGATCCGGCGAGTACGTCGAAGCCCCGTACCGCTGGCGGCTGTTCGACGGGCTGGGGCACTTCCCGCACGAGGAGGATCCGGTCGCCTTCTCGACGGAGTTGGTCAACTGGCTCAAGGACCCCGAACCGGACCGCTGAACAGTCCGCACGCGGAGGATCCGATCGCTTTCTCCGCAGAACTGACCAATTGGCTGAAAGATCCCGAGCCCGATCGGTGACCGAGCCGATGCGCCCGGTATCCGGACCGGAACACGTGTCCTACGAACGGCCAATTGCCTGGCGCATAGGCCAATTGGGGGCCCACGAGGCGGTTATCGACCTTGGGGCGGGGGCAGACGTCGGGGTATGGGCTGGACGCACGACTACAGTGACGTAGCACGCACTCGCCGCTCGGGCAGTGGCCTGAGTTCCCACCAGCGAGGCGGTGCACGGCAAATGCCGGATACGGACCCAAGGGTGGGCATTCCACGCATTCTGCGCCGCCGGGCCCGCTGGGTCACGGTACGCCTGCGTCACCCTCGAGGCTGACGCCCTTCTCACCCACGCGAAGCCTCCACGCGAAGCCTCAGAGGGCACAGCTGTCGCTGTCCACCTGCTGGTTCGCGGTACGCCCCTTGGTGACGTCCTCCTGGATCTCGTCCGCGGTGAGGGCGTACCCCGTGTCGGTGTCGTCGAGGGACTTCGCGAAGACCACGCCGTACACATGGCCTTCGGGCGTGAGCAGTGGGCCGCCGGAGTTGCCCTGGCGGACGGTCGTGTACAGCGAGTAGACGTCTCGGCGGACGGTGCCGCGATGGTAGATGTCCGGGCCGTTGGCCGGGAGACGGCCACGCACGCGTGCGGCTCGGACGTCGTACGAGCCGTTCTCCGGGAAGCCGGCGATGATCGCGCTGTCGCCGCTCCTGGCGTCCGTGGTGCTGAACCTCAGGGCCGGCGCCTTGAGATCGGGCACGTCGAGGACCGCGATGTCGCGGTGCCAGTCGTAGAGGACGACCGTCGCGTCGTACTTCCTGCCCTCGCCGCCTATCTGCACGGTGGGCTCGTCGACGCCCCCGACGACATGCGCGTTGGTCATGACGCGGCGGTCGCCGAAGACGAAGCCGCTGCCCTCCAGGACCTTGCCGCAGCTCTGCGCGGTGCCCATGACCTTGACGATGGAGCGCTTCGCGCTCGTGGCCACGGGACTGTTCGCGAGGGCCGGGTCGGGGGGCCGGACGTCGGTGATCGGCTCGTTCGAGAACGGGCTGAAGACCTGCGGGAAGCCGTTCTGCGCGAGGACGGAGGAGAAGTCGGCGAACCAGGTGTCGGCCTGGTTGGGCAGGGCCCGGGAGACACCCAGGAGCACCTTGGAGCCGCGGACCTCCTTGCCGAGGGTCGGCAGTGTGGTGCCCGCGAGGGCGGAACCGATCAGCCACGCCACCAGAAGCATCGCGACAACGTTGACCAGTGCACCGCCGGTCGCGTCCAGGGCGCGGGCCGGGGACCAGGTGATGTAGCGGCGCAGCTTGTTGCCCAGGTGGGTGGTGAGGGCCTGGCCGACGGAGGCGCAGACGATGACGACCACGACCGCGACCACGGCGGCGGTCGTGCTCACCTCCGCCTTTTCGGTGAGCGCGTCCCAGATGACGGGCAGGGTGTAGACGGCCACGAGACCGCCGCCGAGAAAGCCGATCACCGACAGGATGCCGACGACGAAACCCTGGCGGTAGCCCACGATCGCGAACCACACGGCGGCGACCAGCAACAGGATGTCCAGCACGTTCACCGGTTCGAGCCTCGCCTCATCACTTCGCGGTCACCTCAGGTCGGCCGGGGGCCGGCGCACCGCACAGCGGCGATCGGATACGGCGTCCCCCGAAAAGACACTGCACGGCAGACACCCTGTCATGACCGCCAGTCGAGCGGGACCTGCTTCTCCCGGTCCCAGGGCCGCTCCCAGCCCGCGTAATGGAGCAGGCGGTCGATGATCCCGGCCGTGAAGCCCCAGACCAGGGCCGATTCGACCAGAAATGCCGGACCTCGGTGGCCGCTGGGGTGGACGGTGGTGGCCCGGTTGCCCGGATCCGTGAGATCCGCCACGGGGACGGTGAAGACCCGCGCCGTCTCGTTTACATCGACGACCCCGACCGGGCTCGGTTCGTGCCACCAGCCGAGCACCGGGGTCACGACGAATCCGCTGACCGGGATGTACAGCCTGGGCAGGACGCCGAAGAGCTGGACGCCCGACGGGTCGAGCCCTGTCTCCTCCTCGGCCTCCCGCAGCGCGGCTCTGAGCGGCCCGTCGCCCTTCGGGTCGCCGTCCTCGGGGTCGAGGGCACCGCCCGGGAAGGAGGGCTGCCCGGCGTGCGACCTGAGCGAACTCGCCCGCTCCATGAGCAGCAGCTCGGGGCCGCGCTCCCCCTCGCCGAAGAGGATCAGCACGGCGGACTGCCGCCCCGCCCCGTCCTCCGGCGGCAGGAAGCGGCTCAGCTGCAACGGCTGCACGGTCTCCACGGCCCGCACCACCGGGCCGAGCCACTCGGGCAGCCCGTCCTTGCTGATCGTCACCGACCCACCCTGCGTATCACTCGCGCGCGTCATCGCACCCCCGTCCTGCCGAGTCCAACGCCCCAAAGCCCCGCGATCGTTCCTGAGCCGGCGAGGACCGCGCGGCCCGACGGCCCGCCCGTCATCCGGCCCCCAGCGGCGGCGCCGGCCTGCCGCCCGCGTCCAGGTAGGACTGCGGGGGGTTGAGGCGCTGGCCGGGGAAGCCGCCCTTCTCGTACTTGAGCAGCTTCTTCGCCTTCTCGGGATCCGTCTCGCCCTCGCCGTACGCCGGGCAGAGCGGGGCGATGGGGCAGGCGCCGCAGGCGGGCTTGCGGGCGTGGCAGATGCGGCGGCCGTGGAAGATCACATGGTGCGAGAGCATCGTCCAGTCACTCTTGGGGAAGAGCGCACCGACGGCGGCCTCGATCTTGTCCGGGTCGCTCTCCTCGGTCCACTGCCAACGCCGCACCAGCCGCTGGAAGTGCGTGTCCACGGTGATGCCGGGACGGCCGAACGCGTTCCCCAGCACCACGAAGGCGGTTTTGCGGCCCACGCCCGGCAGCTTCACCAGGTCCTCAAGACGGCCGGGAACCTCCCCGCCGAACTGCTCCACCAGCGCCTTCGACAGCCCCATGACGGACTTGGTCTTGGCCCGGAAGAAGCCGGTCGGGCGCAGGATCTCCTCGACCTCCTCAGGGTTGGCGGCGGCCAGGTCCTCCGGGGTCGGGTACTTGGCGAAGAGCCCCGGCGTCGTCTGGTTGACCCTGAGGTCGGTGGTCTGGGCGGACAGGACCGTGGCGACCACGAGCTGGAAGGGGTTCTCGAAGTCCAGCTCCGGGTGGGCGTACGGATACACCTGGGCCAGCTCGCGGTCGATGCGGCGGGCGCGGCGGACCAGCGCGGTGCGCGACTCGTCCTTCGGCGGCTTGGCCACGGCCTTCGCGGGAGAAACGTCCTTGACCGCGGCGGTCGCCTTCTTGGGCACTGCGGTCACCTTCTTGGGCGCGGCTGTCGCGTTTTTGACGGCCGCGGACTTTTTCCCGGCGGAGGCTGCCTTTTTCGCGGCGGGCTTCTTTGGCGCGGCCTTCTTCACCGGAGCGCTTTTCGTCGCTTTTGCCGGTTTCTTTCCACCACCGGAGTTCTGTTCGCCCACAGCGGAATCACGACGTACAACCACCCGCCCAGCCCCTTTGGCCTGTGCTCTCACCGGCGTTTTGGACACCCGGCCAGCCTAAAGCCCGGCACTGACATCCGCCCCGGACCCGGAAGATCGGCCCCCAATTGGACCCCTGCCGCTTACCTCGGGACAGGTGTGCGGCATCCTTGTGACAGATCACACTGTTTGGACCGTCCGGCAAAATGGGGAACACGGTCCCCTGGTACCAAGGGGGAGCAAGATCCCCTGAGCAGGTCGACAAGGAGAGTACTCGTGGACGACGTTCTGCGGCGCAACCCGCTCTTCGCGGCGCTCGACGACGAGCAGGCCGCGGAGCTTCGCGCCTCCATGAGCGAGGTGACCCTCGCGCGCGGTGACGCGCTCTTCCACGAGGGCGACCCCGGTGACCGGCTCTACGTCGTCACCGAGGGCAAGGTGAAGCTCCACCGCACGTCCCCCGACGGCCGCGAGAACATGCTCGCCGTCGTCGGCCCCAGCGAGCTGATCGGCGAGCTGTCGCTCTTCGACCCGGGCCCGCGGACCGCCACGGCCACCGCGCTGACCGAGGTCAAGCTCCTCGGCCTCGGCCACGGCGACCTCCAGCCCTGGCTGAACGTACGGCCCGAGGTGGCCGGCGCCCTGCTGCGCGCCGTCGCGCGGCGCCTGCGCAAGACCAACGACCAGATGTCCGACCTGGTCTTCTCGGACGTCCCCGGCCGTGTCGCCCGTGCCCTGCTGGACCTCTCCCGCCGCTTCGGCGTGCAGTCCGAAGAGGGCATCCACGTCGTCCACGACCTGACGCAGGAGGAGCTGGCCCAACTGGTCGGCGCCTCGCGCGAGACGGTCAACAAGGCGCTGGCCGACTTCGCGCAGCGCGGATGGCTGCGCCTGGAGGCGCGGGCCGTGATCCTGTTGGACATCGAGCGGCTGGCCAAGCGGTCCCGCTGACGCCTCGTCCGATCCGTGGTCCGGGGGCAAAGCCTCCGGACCCCCGTTCGGCCTGAACGGCATCGTCCGCAAACGCCGGACGGGCTGGTGTAGTGACCCCATGTCGGAAAACGCGAGCCCCAAGGGCCTTGATTCCCAGGGCTACATCGAGCGCGAGGGCTCTCTCGGCCTCGTCTCGCGCGCGTTCCGCCCGGTGGTGGCCGCCGCCCGGGACCGGCTGCTCGGGGTGTTCGGGGCGCGGCTGCACAGCGCGTACCTCTACGGGTCGATTCCGCGGGGCCACGCGCGCGTGGGACGCAGTGACCTGGATCTGCTGGTCGCGCTGCGGGAGGAGCCGACCGCGGGGGACCGGGAGGCCGTGCGGGCGCTCGGTGAGACCGTCGACAGGGAGTTCGCGCAGATCGACGGGGTCGGCACGCTGCTGTACGGCCGGGCGCGGCTGCTGAGCGAGGCGGAGACGTACGACCTGGGCTGGTTCGTCGCCTGTCTGTGTACGCCGTTGCTCGGTGAGGACCTCGCCGAGTACCTGCCCCGCTATCGCCCCGACTCCCTGCTCGCCCGCGAGACCAACGGGGACCTGGCCCTGCTGCTGCCCCGCTGGCGGCAGCGGATCGCGGCCGGCGACGACACGGACGAGGCACGGCGGCCCCTCGTACGATTCATGTCCCGGCATCTCGTCCGCACCGCGTTCACGCTCGTCATGCCCCGCTGGAACGGCTGGACCAGCGACCTGGCGGAGATGGCCGAGGTCTTCGGCGCCTACTACCCCCAGCGGGCCGAGCAACTGCGCGCGGCGGCCGTCCTCGGACGCGAGCCGAACGGCGATCCCGCCGTGCTGCGGTCGTACGTCGACGACCTGGGTCCATGGCTCGCCGACGAGTACGCGCGCGTGCACGGCGTGAAGGCCCCCAGGCCGGACTGAGCCCGGGCCGGGAAGAGCCCGGACCCGGGCCCCGCCCCTCCCCCTCCCGGACGCCCTAGATGAGCCCGTGCTCCTCCAGGTAGTCCAGCTGTGCCCGTACCGACAGCTCGGCCGCCGGCCACAGGGAGCGGTCAACGTCCGCGTACACGCGGGCGACGACCTCGGACGGGCTGCCGTAGCCGTCCTCGACGGCCGTCTCGACCTGGGCCAGGCGGTGGGCACGGTGGGCGAGATAGAACTCGACGGCTCCCTGGGCGTCCTCCAGGACCGGGCCATGGCCCGGCAGCACCGTGTGGACGCCGTCGTCGACCGTCAGCGACCGCAGCCGCCGTAGCGAGTCGAGGTAGTCGCCGAGGCGGCCGTCGGGGTGCGCCACGACCGTCGTGCCGCGGCCCAGCACGGTGTCGCCGGTCAGGACGGCCTGGTCCGCCGGGAGGTGGAAGCACAGGGAGTCCGAGGTGTGGCCGGGCGTCGGTACGACCCTCAGCTCCAGGCCGCCGACCGCGATCACGTCCCCCGCGGCCAGCCCCTCGTCGCCCAGCCGCAGCGCAGGATCCAGGGCGCGCACCTTCGTGCCGGTCAGCCCGGCGAAGCGTACGGCGCCCTCCGCGTGGTCCGGGTGGCCGTGGGTCAGCAGGGTGAGCACGATGCGCCGGCCGGCCTTCTCGGCCGTGTCCACGACGTTGCGCAGGTGTCCTTCGTCCAGCGGTCCGGGGTCGACGACGACGGCCAGGTCGGAGCCGGGCTCGGCGAGGATCCAGGTGTTGGTGCCGTCGAGGGTCATCGCCGAGGCGTTGGGCGCCAGGACGTTGACGGCGCGGGAGGTGGCGGGGCCGGTGAGGACCCCGCCCCGCGGCTGGCCGGGAAGGGCTGCTGCGTCCGTCATGCCGAGGCTCCACCGGTCGGAAGGTCGGTCGGGATGTGCTTCGTGAACTCGTCGTGGCCCGGCCATGACAGCAGGATCTCGCCGTCCAGCAGCCGGGCCTGCGCGAGGACGGGGGTGAGATCGCGTTCGGGGGCCTCGGCGAGCGCGTCGGCGGCCGTGGCCCACGCAGCGAGCTGGCGCAGGGTCGCGATGGTGGGCGGCATCATCGTCAGCTCACCCTTGTCGTACGAGGCAGCCGCGTCCTCGGGCCGGATCCACACCGTGCGGTCCGCCTCCGTGGAGGCGTTGCGCGTGCGCTGGCCGGGCGGGAGGGCGGCCACGAAGAACCAGGTGTCGTAGCGCCGGGGTTCGAACTCCGGGGTGATCCAGCGGGTCCAGGCGCCCAGCAGGTCCGAGCGCAGGACGAGGCCGCGGCGGTCCAGGAACTCGGCGAAGGAGACGTCGCGGGCGACCAGGGCCGCGCGGTCCGCCTCCCAGTCCTCGCCCGTGGTGTCGCCGACCACGGAGCCGGCGGCCGGCCCGGCCAGCAGGACCCCCGCCTCCTCGTACGTCTCACGGACGGCCGCGCAGACGATCGCCTGGGCCTCCCGCTCGTCGACGCCGAGCCGCTGGGCCCACCACGCGCGCGTGGGGCCCGCCCAGCGGACGTGATGTTCGTCGTCACGGGGGTCCACGCCCCCGCCCGGATACGCGTACGCGCCTCCGGCGAAGGCCATGGAGGCGCGTCTGCGCAGCATGTGCACGACGGGGCCGAGGTCGGTGTCCTTCAGGAGCATGACGGTCGCCGCGCGCTTGGGGACGACCGGGGTGAGGGTGCCGTCCGCGAGTGCGCGGATGCGTTCCGGCCAGTCCTGCGGAAACCACTGCCCATTCGCCATGGGCGGAGGCTATCCCGTGGTGCGCGAATGTTCGAGAGGCCCCGAGGTCAGAGCGGTGGCTACGGTACGAGCTCGATCTGGATCTCGACCTCGACCGGTGCGTCCAGCGGCAGCACCGCCACGCCGACCGCGCTGCGCGCGTGCACGCCCTTCTCGCCGAGGACCTCACCGAGCAGTTCGCTGGCGCCGTTCACCACACCGGGCTGGCCGGTGAAGTCCGACGCCGAGGCGACGAAGCCGACGACCTTCACCACGCGCGCGATGCGGTCCAGGTCGCCGGTCACGGACTTGACGGCGGCCAGGGCGTTCAGGGCGCAGGTGCGGGCCAGCTCCTTGGCCTCCTCGGGCGTGACCTCCGCGCCGACCTTGCCCGTGACGGGCAGCTTGCCCTCCACCATCGGAAGCTGGCCGGCCGTGTAGACGTACACGCCGGACTGCACGGCCGGCTGGTACGCGGCCAGCGGCGGTACGACCTCGGGCAGGGTCAGGCCGAGCTCGGCCAGCTTCGCCTCGACGGCTCCCATTACGGCTTCTCCCGCTTCAGGTAGGCCACCAGCTGCTCGGGGTTGTTCGGCCCGGGCACGACCTGGACGAGCTCCCAGCCGTCCTCGCCCCAGGTGTCCAGAATCTGCTTCGTGGCGTGTACGAGCAGCGGCACAGTCGCGTATTCCCACTTGGTCATGTGGCCGACTCTAGCCGCTGCCCACCCGCCTCCCGCGGTCGCGTTGTCCACAGGCTGTCGCGTGCTTGGCACACAGACTGGTTAGGCTCGATGACGTGAGCAGGCTCCAGGTCGTCAGCGGCAAGGGCGGGACCGGAAAGACGACGGTCGCCGCCGCCCTCGCGCTGGCCCTCGCGACCGAGGGGAAGCGGACGCTTCTCGTCGAGGTCGAGGGCCGCCAGGGCATCGCGCAGCTCTTCGAAACGGAAGCGCTGCCTTATGAGGAGCGAAAGATCGCCGTCGCTCCCGGGGGCGGGGAGGTGTACGCCCTCGCCATCGACCCCGAACTGGCCCTTCTGGACTACCTCCAGATGTTCTACAAGCTGGGGGGCGCCGGAAGAGCCCTGAAGAAACTCGGTGCGATCGACTTCGCCACCACCATCGCACCCGGTCTCAGGGACGTACTCCTGACCGGCAAGGCCTGCGAGGCGGTGCGCAGGAAGGACAAGAGCGGACGGTTCGCGTACGACTACGTCGTCATGGACGCGCCCCCCACGGGCCGCATCACGCGGTTCCTGAACGTGAACGACGAGGTGGCGGGCCTCGCCAAGATCGGCCCGATACACAATCAGGCGCAGGCCGTGATGCGGGTGCTGAAGTCCAAGGAGACGGCCGTGCACCTGGTCACGCTCCTTGAGGAGATGCCAGTCCAGGAGACCGCGGACGGGATCGCCGAACTGCGCGCCGCCAAGCTGCCGGTGGGCCGGATCATGGTGAACATGGTGCGGCCGGAGGTGTTGGACGGGACGGATCTGGAACTCGTACGGAGCGTGCCGCGTTCATCTGTGGCAAGGGCACTGTCGGCGGCGGGGCTGGGCGGCGCGCGACGAGGTGGGAACGCCGAGAAGCTGGTGGCCCCCCTGTTGCAGCAGGCCGAGGAGTACGCCGAGCGGTATGCGCTGGAGCACGAACAGCGGGCCGTGCTCGCCGAGCTGGACCTGCCGCTGCACGAACTGCCGCTGCTCGCCGAGGGCATGGACCTGGCGGGGCTGTACGAGCTGGCCACCGAGCTGCGGAAGCAGGGGATGTCATGAGTCCGGACCCGGCCACCGCCCAGGAGAGCGCCCGTCACCGCCTCTCCCACACGCGTGTGCTCGACGTCGACCCGCTGCTGGACGACCCGAAGACACGGATCGTGGTGTGCTGCGGCTCGGGCGGCGTCGGCAAGACCACCACCGCCGCGGCGCTGGGCCTCAGGGCCGCCGAGCGGGGGCGCAAGGTGGTCGTGCTGACCATCGACCCGGCGCGCCGGCTCGCCCAGTCCATGGGCATCGACTCGCTCGACAACACCCCGCGCCGGGTGAAGGGCGTCGACGGCGACGGCGAACTGCACGCCATGATGCTCGACATGAAGCGCACCTTCGACGAGATCGTCGAGGCGCACGCGGACCCCGAGCGGGCCGCCGTGATCCTGAACAACCCCTTCTACCAGTCGCTCTCCGCGGGCTTCGCCGGCACGCAGGAGTACATGGCGATGGAGAAGCTGGGTCAGCTGCACGCGCGCAACGCATGGGACCTGATCGTCGTGGACACACCACCGTCCCGCTCGGCGCTCGACTTCCTGGACGCGCCCAAGCGGCTGGGCTCGTTCCTGGACGGCCGACTGATCCGGCTGCTCACCGCCCCGGCCAAGCTCGGCGGACGGGCCGGCATGAAGTTCCTGAACGTCGGGATGTCGATGATGACGGGCACCCTCGGCAAGCTGCTGGGCGGTCAACTGCTCAAGGACGTCCAGACGTTCGTGGCCGCCATGGACACGACGTTCGGTGGGTTTCGCACGCGCGCGGACGCCACGTACAAGCTGCTTCAGGCGCCCGGGACGGCGTTCCTGGTGGTGGCCGCGCCGGAGCGGGACGCGCTGCGCGAGGCCGCGTACTTCGTTCAGCGGCTGGCCGCGGAGGACATGCCGCTCGCGGGTCTGGTGCTCAACCGGGTCCACGGCAGCGGCGCCGTCCGGCTGTCGGCCGAGCGTGCGCTCGCCGCCGCGGAAAATCTTGTGGAGCCCCGCATTGTCGATCAGGACGGCGGGAAAGCTGGACTTCGTAACTCTCCCGACACGTACGGCAGTTCAGAATCCTCCGAGTCGTCCCCCACACCCGCGCCCGTCGAGTCTCCCCCGTCCGAGCCCGGCTCCCCCGGTCCGGATCAGGAGGACCAGGGCGACGGACAGAGCGTCGACCGGCTCACCGCAGGCCTGTTGAAGCTGCATGCCGAGCGGATGCAGCTGCTCTCCCGCGAGCAGCGCACGCGCGACCGTTTCACCGCGCTCCACCCCGAGGTGGCGGTGGCCGAAGTGGCCGCGCTGCCCGGCGATGTGCATGACCTCACGGGGCTGCGGGACATCGGGGACCGGCTCGCGGCCAATCGGCCGGAGCTGCCCGAGACGCGCGCCTGAGGGTTGCCCCTGAAGGGGTGGTGCCCTCAGCTCACCGCCGCGTAGTGCTCGTACACCTCGTCGTCGTCGAGCGGCAGGATGCCCACGCCGCGCTCGTACTCCACACGAGCCGTCTCGAGCAGCCGGCGCCAGGAGGTGACGGTGGGTCGCCTGCGCAACAGTGCGCGGCGCTCCCGCTCCGTCATGCCTCCCCACACGCCGAACTCGACGCGGTTGTCGAGCGCATCAGCCAGGCATTCGGTGCGTACCGGGCATCCGGTGCACACCGCCTTGGCCCTGTTCTGCGCTGCTCCCTGAACAAACAGTTCATCCGGATCGGTAGTGCGGCAGGCGGCCTGCGCACTCCAGTCGGTTACCCAGCCCATACCGGCGCCGTCCTCTCCCGAATCGAGGCTCCCCCACGGCGGCAGCGGCATATTCACCGCCGCCAGTTGAGGACGTTACGGAAGGTGGGCACAGCGCAACACCCCCTTCGGGCCCAATCTTGAATGGCCCGAACGGACTATGCGTAAGCGGCAGATCACCCGGGGGAGTGAGCTGGCGACATGCGTGATTTTCCCGGCAAACCGGGACAGTTCTGTTGAGTCACAACGGACGCCGGGTGACACACAAGGCGGATTCGGACACGTCCCCACCAAAAAAGTTGGGGAACCTCCGGAACGATTCGGGGTCGCCGGACGTATTGATACGTAGCCCTACTGCTGTGACAGTTGAGAGCAGCTTAGGCCAAGGCATTGACGTGTGTCCGGCGAATGAGAACGTAGGCTGCCCTCATGCCAAAGAAGCGCTCGGGCGGTGGCCTGTCGCCAACGCAGCAGGCCGCGAAGTTCCTCGGTGTCAGTGTGCTCGCGGGAGCAGTGCTGGCCGGCATCGCGCTGCCCGCCTTCGGCGCGCTGGGACTCGCGGCCAAGGGTTCGGTGGAGAGTTTCGACGAGCTTCCCACCAACCTCAAGACGCCGCCCCTGAGTCAGCGCACCACGATCCTCGACGCCGACGGCGGCCAGATCGCCACGGTCTACTCGCGCGACCGAACGGTGGTCGGCCTCAAGGACATGTCGCCGTACATGCAGAAGGCGATCGTCGCGATCGAGGACTCGCGCTACTACCAGCACGGCGCGGTCGACCTGAAGGGCATCCTGCGCGCACTGAACAAGAACGTGCAGAGCAGCGGGGTCGCCCAGGGTGCCTCCACGCTCACGCAGCAGCTCGTGAAGAACGTCGCCATCGAGGAGGCCGGCGACGACCCGACCAAGGTCGCGCAGGCCACGCAGCAGACACTCGGCCGCAAGATCAAGGAGCTGAAGTACGCGATTCAGCTCGAAGAAGAGCTGGGCAAGAAGAAGATCCTCGAGAACTACCTGAACATCACGTTCTTCGGCGAGCAGGCCTACGGCGTCGAGGCCGCCGCCCAGCGCTACTTCTCCAAGCACGCCAAGGACCTCAACGTCCAGGAGTCGGCGCTCCTCGCGGGCATCGTGCAGTCGCCGAGCCGCTACGACCCGGTCAACGACGAGGCGGAGGCCACCAAGCGCCGCAACGTCGTGCTGCAGCGCATGGCCGACATGGGTGACATCTCGCAGACGGAGGCCGACAAGGCCAAGAAGGCGCCGCTCGGCCTGAACCCCAGCAAGCCGAAGAACGGCTGCATCACCGCGGTCAAGGGCGCCGGTTTCTTCTGCGACTACGTGCGCGAGGTGTTCCTCACCGACCCGATGTTCGGCAAGACCAAGGAGACCCGGGCCAAGCTCTGGAACCAGGGCGGCCTGACGATCCGTACGACGCTCGACCCGCAGTCCCAGTCGTCCGTCCAGGCGTCCATCAAGGACCACGTCTACAAGACCGACGACGTGGCCACCGCCGCCAGCATCGTCCAGCCCGGCACCGGCAAGATCCTCGCCATGGGCCAGTCCCGCCCGTACGGCTTCGGCAAGCACGAGACGCAGATAAACCTGTCCGTGAACCAGAGCATGGGCGGCGGCGCGGGCTACCAGCCCGGTTCGACGTTCAAGCCGATCGTGGCCGCGGCCGCCATAGAGGGCGGCACGCCGGCGACGCAGCAGTACTCGTCGCCGTACGAGATGGACTACCCGGCCCCGGTCTCGGCCTGTGACGGCAGGACCTGGGACGAGAAGGGCGTCAAGCTCACCAACGAGAACGCGTCGGAGCACGGCCCGTACTCGATGAAGGAAGCGACCGCCAAGTCGGTCAACACCTACTACGTGCAGCTGATCAGTGCCATCGGCATCTGCCCGGTGACGCAGATGGCGCAGAAGATGGGCGTCGAGCGGGCCGACGGAAAGAAGATCCAGCAGGCCCCCTCCATCGCGCTCGGCACCCAGGAGATGTCCCCGCTGACGATGGCGAACGCGTACGCGACCTTCGCCTCCCGCGGCATGTACTGCACGCCGGTGGCCATCGAGTCGATCACCCAGACCGTCGGCAGCCAGAAGAAGTCGCTCGAGGTGCCCAAGTCGACCTGCTCGCGGGCGATGTCGGAGAAGACCGCCGACACCGTGAGCACCCTGCTCAAGGGCGTGGTCGAGGACGGCACGGGCCAGCAGGCGGGCCTCGACAGCCGCCCGAGCGCCGGCAAGACGGGTACGACGGACAACCGCTACGCGGCCTGGTTCGTCGGCTACACCCCGAACATGGCGGGTGCGGTCTGGGTCGGCGACCCGGCCCACAAGCGCCAGATGAAGAACATCAGCATCGGCGGCGTCTGGAACGAGAAGGTGTACGGCGGTCAGGTCCCCGGCCCGATCTGGCGGGACATGATGGACGGCGCCCTGGACGGCAAGCCGGTGCAGGAGTTCAACCTCGTCAACATCCCCGACCCCGACAAGGGCAAGGGCAAGGGCCACGACGACGGGCACAACGGTGACAACGGCGGCACCGGCAACGGCGGCCTGACCGGCGGTGGCACGACCGACGGCGGCACGGACGGCGGCGCCTTCCCGAACCCCACCTTCTCCATCCCGGACAACCTGTTCCAGGGCCAGGACGGCGGCAACGGCAACGGGAACGGGGGACGGCGCGGCTGACGCGCCACGACCCACGCGGGCCCGAGCAGACCGACGGCCCCTGATCGTCGTACGCGGACTACTTCCGTACGACGATCAGGGGCCGCTCTCGTCTCTCGCCCCGCTCAGCCCGCCAGCAGCCTCTTCACCACCGCGGCGACACGGCCGCCCTCGGCCAGGCCCGCGACCTTGGGGTTCACGATCTTCATGACGGCGCCCATGGCACGCGGGCCCTCGGCGCCGGCCGCCTTCGCCTCCCCCACGGCCTGGGCGACGATCTGCTCCAGCTCCTCGTCACTGAGCTGCTTGGGCAGGTACCCGGCGAGCACCTCGCCCTCCGCCTTCTCCCGCTCGGCCGACTCGGCACGACCACCCTGGGCGAAGGCCTCGGCGGCCTCCCGGCGCTTCTTCGCCTCCTTGGTGATCACCTTCTGCACCTCGTCGTCGGAGAGCTCGCGCTTCTCCTTGCCCGCGACCTCCTCCTTGGTGATCGCGGTGAGCGTCAGCCGGAGCGTCGAGGAGCGGAGCTCGTCGCGCTCCTTGATCGCAGCGTTGAGGTCTTCCTGCAGCTTCGACTTGAGCGTGGTGGTCATGGGTTTGATTGTCGCAGGTGCCGAGCGCCCGATGCCCGTTCATTTAAAGGGCGGTAGGGCTCGGGGCGCCTTCCGGGTCTGACACGATGGAGGTATGCGCGCTCGATACGGAGTACCTCTGGGGATCGCGGCGGCCGGCGCCGCCGGTGTGGTGTACGCGGCGGGTTTCGAGGTCCGCTCCTTCCGCCTGCGACGGGTCACGGTCCCCGTCCTGCCCACCGGAATGCACCCACTGCGCATCCTTCAGGTCTCCGACATCCACATGGTGGGCGGACAGCGCAAGAAGCAGCGCTGGCTGCGCTCGCTGGCCGGCCTGCGCCCCGACTTCGTGATCAACACGGGCGACAACCTGTCCGACCCGGAGGGCGTACCGGAGGTCCTGGACGCGCTGGGCCCGCTGATGGAGTTCCCGGGCGCATACGTCTTCGGGTCCAACGACTACTACGGCCCCAAGCTCCGCAACCCCGCCCGCTACCTGCTGGAGAAGGCCCAGGGCCGGCACGGTCTGAACGGCAACCCACCGGCGGCCGGCGTCATCCACAACCCGTGGGAGGACCTGCGGGACGGTTTCGACGCGTCGGGCTGGCTGAACCTGACGAACACGCGCGGCACGCTCAAGGTCGAGGGCGTCTCGGTGGAGCTGACGGGCCTGGACGATCCGCACATCAAGCGGGACCGCTACACGCATGTGGCGGGCGGCCCGTCCGGCGCCGCGGACTTCTCGATGGGCGTCGTCCATGCCCCTTACCTGCGCGTACTGGACTCCTTCACGGCGGACGCGTACCCCCTGGTCCTGGCGGGCCACACCCACGGCGGCCAGCTCTGCATCCCGTTCTACGGCGCCCTGGTCACCAACTGCGACCTGGACGCGGAGCGCGTGAAGGGCCTGTCCCGGCATACTGCGGAGGGCCGCACGTCATACCTCCACGTGTCGGCGGGCTGCGGAACGAACCGCTACACACCCGTACGGTTCGCCTGCCCGCCGGAGGCGACACTGCTGACGCTGGTGAGCCGGGAGGAGGCGCGGTGAGGTGGCGGTGACGCGGGCACTGGGGGATGGGGGCCGACTCCAGGATGACGGGCGCGGCTCCGGCCTGACGGGGCGCGGCTCCGGTGTGACGGGCGTGCCGTAACCCGCACGGCCCGCCCACATGGCCCGATATACCCCTATTGCCTAGCTTGGGGGCATGACCGCCCCCATACCCAGGGACATCCCGGACCTCCCCGCCCTGCCCGGTGTGCCCACGCTGCTGCCCTCCTCCGTCCCCGCCTCCGCGGTGGTGACCCCCGTACGCCACCCGCTCACCGCGGTATACCGCCTGCTGGTCGCGCTGATGGCAGCGGCGGGCGTCACGCTCGACCTGCTCCTCGGCAGTCCCGTCCGGGTGCTGAGCTACTTCACGATCCAGAGCAACATCCTCCTGGCCCTGGTCTTCGTGCTCTCGGCCCGCCGCGCCTGGTCGGCCCGCCGGCCGCTCCCCTCCGCCCTGGCGGGTGCGACGCTCCTCTACATCTCCATCACCGGGCTGGTGTACCACCTGCTCCTGGCAGGCGCCTCCAGCCCGTTCTCCATGACGAGCAGCGCGGCGCCCCCGGCCGGCTGGCAGTGGATCAGCAACCAGATCCTGCACACGGCGGTCCCGATCGCGGCGCTGCTGGACTGGCTGTTCCTGACACCCCCCGGCCGCCTGCACCTCCGCCAGGCGGCGACGTGGCTGCTCTACCCCCTGGCCTACCTGCTGTTCTCCTTCGCCCGAGGCGAGCTGATCCTGCCCGGCACACCGGGCCGCTATCTCTACCCGTTCCTGGACGTCGACCTGCACAGCTACAAGAACGTCCTCGCCAACGCCCTTCTCCTCGGCCTCGGCTTCTACGCCCTCGCCGTCCTCATGGTGGCCCTCGACCACGCCCGCCCGAACCCGGTCCGCCACCGCGGGAAAACCGGATTTCGTCTCCAGCCACCGGTGGGCTAAAGTAAACGACGTCGCCGCGACGAGCAGGACCAGCAGCGACAATCGGGGTGTAGCGCAGCTTGGCAGCGCGCTTCGTTCGGGACGAAGAGGTCGTGGGTTCAAATCCCGCCACCCCGACGCTGATCAGAGGGCCAATCGCATGATCGCGATTGGCCCTCTGTCGTGCTTGGGGGCCAAACAGGGGGCCAAAGCAAGTTGATCTCGCTCCGCGGTCAGACGTAGTGAGCTTTACTGATGCGGTGGATCAAGGCATAGCAGGCTTAGTCGGAGCTGCGGTCGGTGTCGTGGGCACCTTGGGGGCCACACGGCTAACCGGGAAAGATCAGAGGCGGAATCAGCGACATGAGCAGCGACGGGGCGCCTACAGCCAACTTGTGAGCCAAACGACTGCGGCCATCAGGCTAGGCGGCAGGGCTGCGGAGGCCTATCAGGAGAGCGAGCCAACCTCTACAGATCTTGCTGAACAGTTCCTCCAATGCGCTCGTGAGCTAGACACAGCATTGAGTCTCGTAGCTCTGGAGGGACCGGAAGAAGCAGACGTCGCGGCCACGGAACTGGTCGGCGCTGTACGAGCTTGGGCGAACTCCTTGGCCCTCGCCATCGCCGTAGATGAGGGACGCTTCGTACCTCCAAGCGGTGCCACGATAGTGGGCGTACCGGAGGTCTTGCGAGGCAAGGACGAGAGCCACGAGGCCTTGGACGCCTTCACCGTGCTTGGCAGGAAGCTACTGGACAACTGACCGTGCCCCGCCTCAAGCCAGCAACCCATCCTGTGATCAGGAACGGGTTGCTGGCGTAGCGCCCCAGCGGGTCCAATCAGCCTCGCGTGGGGTTCTCCTTTCGATCTTCAGCGAAGATGTCATCCATCGCCTCGGCGCCCTCTGTGATCACCGGACGGAGCTGCTTGCGATAGACCGCCTCCGTGGTGGCCTGACTGCTGTGGCCGACCAGGAGCGCGATTCGCTCCAGCGGAATGCCGTGGTCGGAGAGCAGGGACACGAAGCTGTGCCGGAGCTCTCGCGGCGTCCACTCCGGCTTCAGTCCCGCCTTCTGCACGATGGCCTTGAAGTCGCGGCGGACGTTGGCCGCATCGAGCGGCTCACCGGTCCGGGTCGTGAAGACGCGGCCCGCTGGACTCCACTCCATCCCTCCCGACGCCCGCTCCTGCTTCTGCCATCGCATGTGCTCTTCGAGGACATCGACCACCTGCTTCGGCAGCCCGATTGTCCGGCGACTCTTCCGGGTCTTCGTCTCGCCATGCTTGCGCACAGAGCGCCACACCGCGACGTGGGGCGGAGTGCCGTCCTTCGTCTCCAGGAAGACGTGATCCCAGGTGAGGGGACGCGCCTCTTCTGTGCGAACGCCGCTGAGAAGCGAGAGCACGAGGTAGGCGTAAAGGCGTGACGGGCGCGCGGCTATGAGCACGGCTTTCGCCTGCTCCAGGTTCAGTGCCTTGCTCGGTCGGCCGGGGCGCCCCTCCGGTGCGGTGACGAGTAGGGCGACGTTCCGCGCGGCCATGTCGCGACGCTGAGCGTGCACGATGGAGCGGCGCAGGATGGCGAGCAGGTCACGAAGGCTCCGCGTCGCGAGGAATTCAGCCCTGTCGTCCAACCAGTCGTCGACATCGTCCGCGCTGAGTTCCTTCAGCTTGGCCTTGCCGATGAGCGGGATCAGGTGCTTGTTCGCCATCGAGCGGTTCTTGCCGATGGTGCCCTTCTCGTCGCGCCCCTTCAGTCCGCGCTCCAACCAGTCGTTCACCGCATCGGCCACGGTGTAGTTGGCCGGCGCTTTGACGCCGGTCTGCATCTCTTTCTTCAAGTCCCGGATCTTGTTGCGGACTTCGGTCTTCGTCTTGCCGTACACCTTCGGTCGACGGCGTTTGCCGTTCGGGGCGTGCCCCAAGGAGACGGCTCCCACATAGCTCTTCTTGACGGGGTCCCAATAGATCGTGTCCGCACCGTGGCCAGCCCTTTGGGCGCGCTTCGGGGTCTCGGTCATTCTGTGTTGCGCCTCCATAGGACAGGGCCGCGCCTTGAGGGGCGCAGCCCTGTTGCGATGGGTGGTTGGGGAGTTCAGGCGGTGGCTTCTGCCTCGCGCTTGAGGAGTTCGACGTACTGCTCGATGTACTCCGGCGGCACGAGTCGACGACGGCCGATGCGGACGGTCTGAAGTCGTCCGAGGCGGATCTCCTCGTAGACCATCGAGCGGCCGATCCTGAGAGCCTTGGCAGCCTCTTCGGGTCGGTAGAGAAGCTGTTCGGCCGGTATGGCAGCGGTGCTCATGCGGCGTTGCCTCCTCGGCAGGGTCCGGGGACGGTGGCCCCCTTCCTGTCAGGTCCGCTACTTCCGCTACCTCCGCTACCGCCCTGGTCAGGGGCATGATCGAGGTAGCGGATAGGGGTGGCGGTAGCGGATAAATCCGCTACCGGCCCTCGGGGTGGTGCGGGACCGGTAGCGGATAGAGCGGTGCGGGTAGCGGCAAAATCCGGGCTTGCCGCTACCTTTTTTAGGCCTCTGTCCTGCGCGGTAGCGGAGGTAGCGGAAGTAGCGGACTCTCAGGGGGTGGGGGGCAGTACCGCTCCCACGCGTCGTGAAGGTCGGCGGCGTAGTAGCCCTTCATCACGCTGCCGCCCGCCTTGATGTTCCGCGCCGCTACCGGGGTGTTGTCCGCGGTCATGTACTCGCGCAGCATCCGCGCCAGTCCCCGCGCGTCCAGCGGCTTGCCGCTCATGTCCGCCCACGGCGCCTCGTCGAGGCTGTGAAGGCGGTCGAGCACGGCCACCGTGGGCAGGCGGTCGATGCCGTTGAACACGTGGTCGCGCAGGTCGGTGAGCAGCCGGATACCGACGCTGCCCTTGTCTCCGACCTTGGCCGCGTTGACCAGTTCCACGCATGCCGTGCGGGCTCGCTCCGGCCACTCGCCCCCGGCAGCGTCGGCAACCGCGATGAGCGGTTCCCAGACGTCCGCGGGCCGGTCGGTGACCTCCGGCGGCAGTTCGGGAAACACTCCGTCGACCAGGTGCGCCACGGACTGTGCCCAGTTGGCGAGCCGGTCGCGCAGCGCGTTGCCTTCCTTCTCGTGGATGCGCTGCCGGTAGGGCTCCACGTACTCGTTCCTCGCGCGGCGGCGCATGCGGATGATGACCGAGCGGGTCAGGATCGTGTCCGGCAGAGAGCCGAGCCCCGCCATCGCCACCGCGCAGTACGACGGGAACTCCTGCACTTGCTGGTTAGCTCCGTCTCCGACGCAGCGCCACATGCCGACCCCGCGCCGGTGGCCAGCGTTGAGGAACCCGCGCAGGGGTTCGTTATCTCCGGCCTTGGGGCCAAAGACGGTGTCCACTTCGTCGAACAGGATGGTGGGACGGGTCTCCAGGGTGGAGACGGCGCGGAAGAGCACCGAGGCGGATGCGTTGGCCGCAACGAGCGGCTTGGGCACCAGGGTTTCGACGATCTCCAGCGCCCGCGACTTCCCTGAGCCCGGCTCCGGCGACAGGAACGCGATACGGGGCGTGGCGTCGAAGCAGTCGAGCAGGTGCGCGTGCGCGTTCCACAGCGTGACCGCAACGTAGGCGGCTTCGAGGGGGAAGACGTTGAAGCGACGGTGGAAGGCTTCGACCTCATCGAGGAGAGCGGAGCCGTCCATGGGGTGTGCCGGCGGATTGGTGGTCATGCCGCGGCCCTCCCTTCCTGGGTGGTGCGGAGCGGACATGCGTCGCGGTGGGCGGTGTGGTCGGTGATCAGGGCCAGCACCTTCGTGTGACCGACGGCGCTGCGGTCCCTGCCGCACAGGCACTTCGAGGTGGCGGTAGGCACGGCGCCGCGCGGGGCGCTGATCTGCAGCCACGCGACCGGGTACCGGCCGTCACTCCTGTGCGGGTCAGAGCGAAGAGCAGTGCGGACGCCTACGGCGACGTCTTTCGGCTCGCCCACGGCCGGACCGGGCGCCGGTTGTGCAGCGGCGCGCGGACCGGTGGGGGTGGCGGGAAGGCTCTTCAGGGAGGGGCGGGAAGGGGCGCTCATGCCGCCCTCCGCTGACTATTGCGGGTAATCGACCAGTTCAGACCACTGCGAATGGTCGCCTCGCACGACCGCGGAGCAAGACCGGCCTCTTCCCCCGCCCACTGAAGAGCCTCCTCAACCTGCTCCCTGGGAAGGTCGCCCCACGCGATGAACCGCCCCAGGGCTCGCGCCGCCCGCAGCAACGTGGCGTTGCGCTCGCCCTCCGGGGCCTGCCGTACGGACGCGGTTTCCGCGTTCAAGCCCGCGGCGGCGTAGCTGGACGCCCTAGCTGATGACGGTGCAGCCGTTAGTGCCCGCGATGGCTGACGGACCGTCAGGCGGGCGTACAGCCATTCCGGCAGAGGTGCGGGCGGCGTGTCGTTGACAACCGCGTAGGCGCCCGTAGGGGTGAGGCTGCCGGGAGCAACGACGTAGCCGCCCCACGCGCGGGTGTCGATGCACTTGCCGAGACGTCCGGCCGTGTTGCCGAGCCGAACGCCGGGCGGGGCGGTCAGGTACAGGTGGACCCCACCGCTCGCGGTCCGCACCGTGCGGGTGGTGGGCACAGCCTGTCCGGCGCGCTCGCAGAGCGCCGTGAAGGTCGTCACGCCGTTAGGCGTGTCCGCACTGCTCTTCCGCTTGGGCATGTCGAGGTCGACGACGACCAGCCCGGACGGGCCGGTCGCGATGCCGACGTTGAACGGCAGGTCGCCCCACGCGCGGCGGATGCGGTCCGGGTCGATGGTGGCGCGCTCTTCCCACTTGCGGTGACCGCCCGCGCAGTCCCCGATACCAGGGCAGACGTTTTCACCGTGCAGGGCCGGACGCTTGTCAGCGGGGCGCAGAGGAAGGACTGCCCACCCTCGCTCCGCAGCGTCGAGGGCGGCGTACAGGAGGTGACGGTTCATGTCGTCACCCCCGACGTGCTCGATGGGGTGGCATGGGCCGGACGGCCCTCGCCGAATGCACGACGTTGAGTCATGCTGGATATCTCCTGCTCTCTTGGAGGGACTGGAGAACCGGGGCGGGCGCAGGCTTGTGGTGAGACGGCGCCCGCCTCGGGCGTAGCTACTGGTCGTCGTCGGAGTCGTCGATCGGACCGGAGTAGCCGAGGGTGCCGGAGGCGCTTTGGGCGCGTTCCAGGGCCTTGGCCATCGCGGTCGCGTGCCGCTCCGCCTCACGCAGGGCCGCACAGGTCACGGCAGCCTGTTCGGTGGGCGTGCCGTGATCGGCGGTGAGGTGTCCGGCCTTGTGGAGGTCGGCCAGGTCCATGCCGATGTGGTCGAAGGACTGCGGCAGCCGGTGGGCGAGCGAGGTGAAGGCGCCGATGGCGCGGTACGTGGTGCCCGGGTAGGCGATGCCGGGGCGCGCGTCGCGGGCGGGCAGAGTGGCGTGGTTGAAGGCACGCACCGCCTCAGCGGCCTTGCGCGGGTGTTCAATCGGGTCGGTCTTGCGAGTCATGCGGACTTCCTCTCATCGGTGGGGAGTTCGGGCAGGCCTGCGCGTTCCAGGGCGGTGGGGTCGAAGCCGGGCAGCATGGCGCGGGTAACGAGTGCCTGTGCGAGCTGTTCGGCGTAGGCGGCGCCGGTGCGGGCCACTTCGATCTGTGTGGTGGCGCGGAGGGTTTCGACGCGTTCGATGTGCGCTTGTTCCTCGCGCCGCTCGCTCGTCTGCCGCTCGTACGCCACCGTCTCGCGGCGGTCGGTGCGCCAGTAGCGGGCGGCGAGCCCGTAGGCGCCCGCGGTGGCCAGCGACCACAGCAGCAGCGGCAGCGGGAGCCCGTCGGCGTATCCGGCCACGCCCGCGAAGGCGAGCGCGCCGGAGGCGGCGAACGCGGTCCCGACGAGGGTGCTGTCTGCGGTGTGGCTGCCCGCACAGACCCCCGCGGCGGCGGCACCGGCGGACAGCACGGTCATCAACGCGGCGTTGCCGACGGAGTGTTCGGCGCCGTTGGCGTTCCAGATCCGGGCCAGCGCGAGCACGGTCGTGGTGGCGATGGCGGGTGCGGCCTTGGGCGCCGCGATGGCCAGCCAGTGGCGGGCCACGATGGGTTCGTTCATGGCTGGTCTCCTAGATCTTGCCGAGGGCGTCGACGACGGCGGCGGTCAGCTCGTTCACGGGGCCGGAGGCGCCGGTGGAGGCGAGGTAGAAGCCGAACATCACGGCGACGAACGCGGAGCCGTAGCCGAGGCTGTGGGAGCGCAGCAGGAAGAACAGGACCAGGCCGAACAGGGCGACCAGGGAGACGGTGACGGCCATCGGGTTATCCCTTCGCAGGAGGTGTCTTGGCGGGGGTGTCGCTGCCGTCGCGGTAGACGTGCAGCCAGAGGTTGTAGAGGTGACGGCCGACGCGTATGCGCTTGCCGTGGCCCTTGCAGCGGCGGCAGTCCTTGCCGCGCTTGAGGCGGCCCTTGCGGTCGGTCTTCATCGCGAAGCCGAAGCCGCGGCACTTGCGGCAGTCGCCGTACGGACTCGTCCGACACAGACTCGCGTAACCGAGAGTGACGGCGAGTAGGCAGGCGCTAGCAAGGAGAACGAGGGTCATCGGATGCCTCCCAGGCGGGGTTTCCGGCGTTCTCGCAGGTCGGATGCTAGGTGCGAGGTTGCTGATCAGAGCCGGTTTGGGGTGCTAGCGGGGGTGCTAGGTCTAGCAGCGGAGGCTGCTAGACCTAGCACCCGTGCGCGGTCAGCCCCCGGACCACTTTCCGTCACGTTGGGTGATGGCGGTGGTGATGTCGGCGCGGGCGATGCCGCGGCGGGTGGTGCCCTTGCCCTTGTCGGTGGTGCCCCACACGTCCTGCGCGGCGATGCCGTGCGGGCGCAGGTTCGTGGTCACCGTCTCGGCCTTCCAGCCGCCGTAGACCTCCGGCCGCAGCGTGGCGAGCCGGACGGCGACCTTCTCGTTCCACACCTTGTCCTCATCGGCCGGCACGACCTTGAGGATGTCGGCGAGCAGGTCGAAGGCGGCCTCACCGCTGTCGGGCGTCTCGCCGATGGCGTGGCCGGTGATGTTGCCGTACGCCTCGCGCATCTTGCGGGCCCGGGCGACGACCTGCTCGGCGCCGACCGCGTCGACGAACGCGCTCGCCACGATGCGGGGGTCGTCGCCCTCACCGGCCATCCAGCAAATGCCGCGGTCGGAGCGGGAGAACATGGTGGCCCGGTACCCCGCCTTGTACATCGACGTGCCGAGCACCATGTCGTTGGCGGGCTGGCCCATGACCTTGAGGCAGAACCGCAGCACGGCGTTGGCTGAGATGCCGGTGGGCAGCGACTTGGCGTCCGGGCGCTGGGTGCCGAACAGGGTCACCATGCCCAGGGCCGGGCCGCGTTTGCCCAGGTCGGTGGCGATCTCTTCGATTTCCGCGCCGTACTTCTCGTGCTCGAAGGGGACCTGGCACTCATCGAATCCGGCGACGATCGGGTGCAGACCGAGGGACTTGTCGTTCGCCAGCTCCGGGGTCACCTTGGATTCCGGGCAGCGCGAGCGCGGCAGGGACTTGATGACCTTCGCCCTGCGGCGCAGCTCCGCCCGCAGCTCCCGCAGCGATTCCAGGACGTAGAGGATGTCTTCGTCCTCGTCTCCGGCCCGGTAGCGGTGGCAGACCGGCTCCAGGGCGCCGAAGTCGCCGGTGCCCTTGAAGTCGAACGCGTACAGCGCGGCGCGCGGGTCCAATGCAGCGATGAGCAGGAACAGCCGCATCAGGAACGTCTTGCCCATGCGCGGGATGGAGCCGACCACCACGCTCGCGAACATGAGGGTCACGGCCACGTCGCCCATGCGCTGGTCGTTGCCGAACACGACCGGCTTGAACAGGTCCACGCTGCCGGACTTCAGCAGCGGCCAGGCGGGCTTGGTGGTCTCGTTCATGGGCTTGTCGCCCACCCATAGGATCAGCCGTCCCTCGTGCTCGGTCGGGTCGGCTGAGGGCCACACGCAGCCGACCTTGCGGCGCAGCCCGGACGCCAGCGGCTTGCGGGCCTCCATGATGTCCTCCGGGGTCACACCCCAGGGAAGGTCAAGGTCGGCGCGGTAGCCGGGGCCATCGCGGGTGATCTCGGAGGTGAAGCGCATCCCGTTCATGTCGCCGCCCTTTTTGATGGCGGCGGTCAGTTTCGGGTTGCCGATGTTGTCCAGGGCGCGCAGCACGATCGGTCCGGTGAGCTTCTGGATCTCGGTCTTCAGGACCGCGGGCCCGATCACGGGATGGTCCTGCGGGGCGCCCCAGAATCCGGCCACCAGCACCGCGGCGGAAGCTAGGACCGCGAGCCAACCGGGGGCCATGACGTACAGGGTCAGCGCGAAGGCGGCGCCGAAGACGAGCGCCACCGTGGTGACCAGCACGCGCAGCCGCACCCGCCCGTCCCGCTGCCGCGACAGCTTCAGGTACTCGGCGGTGTTCTCCCGGCGCACCTCGTACTCGCGCAGCGGAGCACCCTCCGCGTCCCACACCCACCGGTTGGTGTCCCGCACGAAACGGGCCGCACCGCGCGGCGAGTTGAGGGTGAGCTGGAGGGCGTACCAGGGGGTGCGGATGCCGTGGAAGGCGGTGGCGTAGAAGGCGTTGGCGGTCGCCCACTGCGTGGTGGCCACGAACCCCGGCTTGGAGGTGAGCCAACTCGGCAGGATCGGCCGACGCTTGTAGGTGGTGATACCCGGCGCCGGAAGGTTGGGCCGGTCGACCGGTCGGGCGACCGAGTCGGCCGACTCCTCATCGTCGAAGTCGGCCGACTCGATCGGGCGGGAGTCGGGCACCGGGTCGGGAGTCGGGGCGGGCGACCCGGTGCGGGCGGATCGGGCCTTGCCGAGGTCGACTACCTCGGCGCCGGAGTCGGCCGACATCTCGGCTTCGAGCCGGTTGAACAGTTCGTTGTCGTCGGGCTGGTTCACTTGAGACGTTCCTTCCTCGGGAGGGGATGAGCAGGGGCCCGGCCGCTGTCTTGGCGGGCAAGGCCGGGCCCTGTGCTTGGGTGCAAGGTGAGCGTTTCGCGTGGCACAACTCGGCACCAGGGACAAAGCCCATTACTCGGTGACGAGTAACCGGGGCCAAGTAGTGGGTTACGTCCTAGCCCAGAGGTGAGGCGGCGTTCAGCGGCACGCTCGTGCCGGGTCACCACCAGCTCGACTTCTTCTTGGGCACGAGGTAGGGGCAGCCGTTGTGCATGTGGTCCAGGCACGGCTGGCAGTCCTCGCGGGGACGGAGCTTGCGATGGATGCGCCGGTCGTGGGCGTGCTGCCAGCACTGCGGGCACTCACCCGGAGGCGTCTGCTGTGCGGCCATGGTCACCACCACCCCGAGGACTTCTTGGCGGCCTTGGCGGCGGCTGCCTCGCCCACGATCCGCTGCCGCTCCGTCTGCAACGCGGTCAGTTCCGCGGTGAGCCGGGTCAGCACCGACTGCCACAGCGTCTCCAGCTTCCGTTCCGCGCGGCCGGTGCTCTTGCCTCGGGCGACCTTGTACGAGCCTCCAGCGAGCGCCCTCAACACCGCCCGCCTCTCCTGTCCGGTCAGCGGCCACATCTCCTCCTTGCGGACCGCTTCGAGTTTGCGGGTGGTGATCCGGATCTCGCGGTCCAGGCGGTTCGTGTTGGGCTTGGCCATGGTCAATCCCTCCTCATGGACGCGTGGTTGGCGTTCGTGGTGGCGGGGGTGGTGGTGTCGGGGTAGGCGCACAGCACGCACATGCCGAGCGAGGTCGGCAGGCAGTAGTCGTAGATGACCTGACACTCGGGGCAGGTGCGGCGAGCGAGCATCGCCAGCGCGAGCGCACCGCATCTGCGGGAAGTCATCGGCCGCACGGGCTTGGCCAGGTCGATGAGGTAGAGGTAGGCGACCTGCACTCCCGCCTTGCGGCCCCGGTGGCGGCGCATCACCTGAGCGGCGACCGGCTGACCGCCGGGCCGTAACCCGCGCGCCCGCAATTGCCGACGGGTGGCATAACCGTCCGGGGCGAACCGCCAAGGGAACGTGGGCACTCCGAACTGGACGCCGGACGGGTCGAAGCACTTGCCGTACGCGGCCATCAGGCGGCCACCCCTTCGCCGGTCAATGCGGCGTCGGGGGCCTCTACGGAGTGCACGGCGCGGCTGTCGGCGCGCTCTGCCTTCAACGATTCGCGCAGCGCACGGGCGTTGGTTGCCGAGCAGTGCACTGCGTTGCGGATGCGGTCCGCGGTCAGCACCGTCTCCGTCCATTCCGCGGTGACCGTGCGCGCCTCGGTCAGCAGTTCCTCGAAGGTGCGCTGTGCCTTCGCCTTGGCCTTGGTGGCGGGCTGCCGGCGCGGGCGCGGCTTGGGGTCGGCCGCGGGCGCTGGCGGCTTTGCCGGGGCGGGGGTGGTCTCTTCGGTGGCGGGGGCGAGGTCGCCCATGCGCAGCATCACGCGCTCGCGGCGCGGGGTCTTGGACCGCCACTTGCGGCCGTACTGCTCGCGCAGGTCCGCGCGGGCCAACTGCCGTTCCTTCTCCCGCGCCAGTGCCTCGCTGTAGGAGGTGACCTCCCACAGCGTCATGCGACGCCACAGCGCGAAGGTGGAGGGAAAGGCAAGCAGCCAGCGGGAGAACCGGATCTTCTCCATCCGGCGACCGGTCGCCGCGCCGATGCGGACCGCGTAGACGTGCGCGCCGATCTCGGAGAACACGACCCACAGCAGCGGCATGGTGCCGTGTGCGACCTTGGCGGACAGGGAGTGTCCGGCCGCGATATTCAGCCCGCACGTGATCAGCGTCAGCAGCCATGGCACGAACCGCACCCACGCGAGCGCCATATCCATGCGGATCAGCAGCAGGTTGGCGACGGTGAACACCGGGATGGCCACGTCGATACCGACCGGCAGCATCCACGGCGAGTGGAAGCCCCAGCTCACCGCGGCGGCGGACACCGCGTCGAAGGAGGAAATCAGACCCAGCGCGCCGACCGCGGCAGCAGCGAACGCGCCGACTCCGGCAAGTCCCAGCTCCGGGCGGGTCAGCGGCGGCACACCGGGCGCGGGCGCCTCGGGGGCGGGGACGGTGGTCATGCCGCAACCCCCTTGCGCGCCGTGCGACGCCGGGCGGGACGGACCAGGGGGACGACGTCGAACAGGTCCGGGTTCTCCTCAATGACCTGCGCGGCGATGCGGACCAGGTCGTCGGGAAGCTCGGGGTTGTCGGCGAGGATGTCGCGCGCCGCGTCCTCGCGAGCCGCGCGCTCTTCGTCCGTCTCGCCCGCGACCCCGAGCCACAGCTCAACCGGGGTGCCGAGCGCGAGTTCCGCGAAGTCCTGGGCAGAGATGGCCTGTTGGCGGCCAATGTACGTACGCATGAAAGCTCCTGAAGTGGGAGGGACTGAGAGCCGGAGCAGCCGCAGGCGTGTTGGTGAGACGGCGGTTGCTCCGGAAGATCCCGAGCCGCAGCGCGGCGAGGGAAAGTGCCCCGGGCCGGATTCGATCCGGCGCCCTCACGGCGGGATGCCGGGGCGGTGATGCGGGTCAGACGGTGGCGATGATGAGCGCGGCGACCAGAAGCCAAAGATGGTGGAAGGACTGGTCAAGCGCGTACGCGCCGGTGCCGATGTGCGGGTTGTCGTCGTGGCCGGTGCGCGGGGTGCCGAGCCGGTAGAACTCGCCCTTGCCGGTCACCTTGGCCAGCCACGCGAGCGTGGTGCGCCGGTCAGCCCACCAGTGTGTGACCGCGTCGATGCCGAGCCCGGCGACGATGCCGAGCACGGACAGGCGCAGGTCCAGCAGCCAGACGACCGGCAGCAGGACGACGGCCTTGGTGGCGGTGAGGGTGGCGACGTGCCGGGCGTCGGCGAGGCGGCCGACCCAGCCAGGGCGGCCCTTGTGTGCGGACTGGTGAGAGGTCTGCACCCAGTGGTCGCCCACGCTGTGGGCGACGTACAGGGCGATGAACACAGCGGCGAAGGTGGCAGCGTCCACGGCGGTCACCGGCTCTCGTCGCGGGCCTGAACGAGCTGAATGGCCAGCCGAGCGAAGTGGGCAACGGCGTCGAAGTCCGCGAACGTCACGCCGTGGATCTCGGTCGCCTGGATCATGTCGCGCAGGACCGAGGCGGCGTCGGCCATCTGAGCAGGGGTCGGGCGGTGGCTCGGGGCGAACTCCAGCGCGGCCGACCCGATGCGGCGACCGATGTCGTTGAGGTCGTTCTGGTTCACTACTGCTCCTCAGTCGGAGGGATACGAGCCGGGCAGCCGTAGGCGCGTGGTGAGACGACAGCTACTCCGGAAGCCCCACACCGCAGTGCGGCAGGGGAAAGCGCCCCGACCGGGAGTCGAACCCGGCCTGCGACCATCGAGGCGGAAGTACGGAAGATCGGGTAACCGATCAGCGGCCGAGGTGCCACCAGATCAGTGCGCATGTCGCACCGGTGCGGTCGGTGACGCGGCCGGATGCCGACTCGTCGGCGCGGGCGGTGCGGATAGTGGTCAGGTGCTGCACGAACGCGACGACCGCGGTCCCGGCGAGCGTGCCCAGCACGGCAATGAGCGTTGCAATCACGCGAACTCCCAAGAGACGAAGGGGTGTTCCGGCTCCCCACGCCCTCGCCCGTACGGCGCGCAAGCGGCCGGACGGGCGAGGGAGGCAGCCAGCCGCAGCGCCACACGGGCGTTGCGGAACGGAGAGACATGCGCGGTCACAGCCGCGCGGCCGTCTTTTCGACTCGGGGAGACGGGGCCCACCTATGCAGTTCTCAAGGGACGATCAGCAAGGGGCCCGCGGCGTGCGACCGAAGTCGCCTTCCGACCGCCGCGAGCGGCAGTCATACGGGCAATCCCGAACCAGTTCATGCAGGTCAAGCACTTGCGAGGCACAGCCGGTGAAGCCCTTCCGGGCTCACCGTGCTGCCATGTAACAGCATGTACTAGCACGCACCACGGCGCAAGTGGACGCCACAGATTCGTGCTAGGTCGTACTAGTGGTGGGTACGCTCGATGGCGTGATGAGCGCTGAAATCTCGAAAGATGACCCGAGACCGGAGTCCGAGCAGGCGGCCGACATCCTGCGGCAAGAGATCTTGTGTGGCGACATCAAGCCGGGGGCCCACGTGGGCTCCGTGCGAGACTTGGCCACACGGTTCAAGATCTCGGGGATGACGGTGCAGCGAGCCCTTGCGCTCCTGCGTGAGGACGGGCTCATTCTGACCACGTCGCGCGGCAGCTACGCCCGCGATCCGCAGCAAGCCGCCGAAGCCAGCGAAGGTGACGCTGGTATCGACTTTCCCGAAGTCCTGCGTCGCCTCGAACATCTCACCTCCCAAGTCTCGGAACTTCGCGGCAGGCTCGAAGCGCTCGAAAGCCGCTCCGCGCCGGGTGGTACGTGATCTGCAACCAGCATGCGGGGAACGGGAGTTGAGAGGTAAGTGACAGCCAGGGGACGGAAGATCGGAGGAGGGGACATGTCCGGTGACACCCGCCTGTCACCTTCCCTGTCCCCCCGGCTCGCGCGCGAGACTCGGAGCAGGCACTCGGAGGAGGGCGCATGAACGACGACAGGCCCGCATGGGCGCGGCGCATCGCTGCCGAACGGGCGGCCCGCGACTGGTCGCAGCGTGACGCCGTAAGGGCGCTGCGGGGGCACGCTCCTACAGAGCTGCCCGCGGAAGACAGCATGATTCGCCAGTGGAAGCGCTGGGAGTCAGGCCAGATGCCGAACGACTTCTATCAACCGATCATCGCAGCCGTTTTCGGCACCGTGACGCACGCACTCTTCCCGGCGCCTTCCCGGCGGGACGGAGACACGGAGATTCTGGCAGCGTCCGGCATGGAGACGCTGGAGATCGTGAGTCGCCTCAACCGGTCTGACGTCGACAACGCCACGCTTGATGCACTGCGGATCACGGCGGACCGGCTCGCCTCGGAATACCCGTTCATGCCGAGCGAACAGCTCCTTATCGAGGGGCGGCAGTGGCTTCGTCGTGTCGTAGAACTACACACGAAGAGCCTCACGCTCGCGCAGCACCGCGAAGTTCTCGCACTGTCCGGTTGGCTTGCGCTTCTGGTCGGCTGTGTCGAGTACGACACAGGCGCCCGCCACGCAGCCGAGTCGACGCGACAGGCCGCGCTCTCGCTCGCGACCGAGGCTGACCACGCGGAGGTCGCCGGGTGGGCACACGAGATGCGGGCCTGGTTCGCTCTCACGACTGGCGACTACCGCGGCGTCATCGCGGCGGCGCGGGCCGGAGCCGAGACAGCGCAGCACCACGGCGTGGCCGTGCAGCTCGCAGCCCAGGAGGCCAAGGCGTGGGCGCGGATCGGGGACCGCCGGCAGGTCGAAGTGGCGTTGGACAAGGGGCGGCGGTTGCTCGAAGGGATGCCGTATCCCGAGAACCTGGACAACCACTTCGTGGTGGACCCGGCCAAGTTCGACTTCTACGCGATGGACTGCTATCGCCTGGTCGGTGAGGACAAGCTCGCGCGCACACTCGCCGAAGAGGTGCTGAGGGCAGGAACGGACTTTGACGGCATCGAGCGCTCGCCCATGCGCAACGCTGAAGCCCGCGTCACGCTAGGCGTCACAGCGGCGCGTGAAGGCGACTTGGAGCAGGCACTCATCATGGGCGAGCGGGCCCTCGAAGGTGACCGGCAGTCGGTGCCGTCGCTCATCATGACCAGCCGCGAACTCGCTGCCGAGATGCGGCGCCGGTACAGCTCCGAACCGGCGGCACAGGACTACCTCGGACGACTTCACTCGCTCGCTGAGCAGAAGCCCGGATTCATGCCTCGGTAAATCAAAGAAAACACGAAATTCAGCGTCGCTTATTGCCCATGCCGCACGGCAATAGCAGCGTAGAGAGTCACACCGTGCTCAGCCGCTCTGACGGAGACTATCCACTCTTACATCCAATGCAGCCTGGAATGCGGGGTGGATTGTGAAACCGTCTGCAGCTTCTAGGTTACTGACTCTTTCCGCAAAGTCGGGAAACATGCGAACATAGCGAACGGTGCTTTGTCTACCCGTCGTACACCCCACGAATCCAATATTGTAGAGGAGCGCGAGTAGAGGACCGTACCAGCCGACCCAACTTGCTGCCGGGTTATTCCACATGTTTGAAGTCATGTAGTCTAGCCACTCTGTGCCGCGAAAGTACGGATCAGCTAGTAGTAGAGCAGCGTCGTCAATGCGCCGCGTGAATTCCTCCTTGGACATTGGAACTACTGCTCCCGCAAATATCGCGAAGACCCTGTCAATGTCAGGGTAAGTCATCTTCCATTCGTCGCGTAGCGCCAGGAGTCTTTTGTACGAGTAAGAGTCCTCGGCGTTTTTGATGTCTTCCCAGGATGTCCTGCCGCTGCCCGCAGATATCGCGAATGTCTCATTCACGAAGGCGATGATGTCGCGCGGCCGCATCAGGGTTCGGGCGAGCATGTAATCAAAAGCGTCACCGCGTGCGGTGTTGACGCGTGGAAGCACGTCGGATATGGAGTTAACTGGTACGCCGTGCTTCTTTGTCGCAACGCGAAGTCTGCTGCTGACGAGGTCGCGCAATTCTGCCGGGCCCCATCGCATATGGAGAGATAGGGAGCGGAATTTCTCTTCCTGTCCACCTGTTCTGTGCCCGAAGTCTAGGTTCTCGAAGATGTTCGTGCGGAGCGCGACGATGACTTTGAGGTTCTTCACGCGGTGCAGGTCAAGCACGGCCCGGAAGAGGCACCGGATTAGAGCATTCGATATTTTCTCATCCACCCAGTCACGGTCCAGGTCGTCAATGACCACGTAGGTGAAGTTCTGACGACTGTCGAGGATGTCCTCGTCGAGAACCTTTATCATTTTGTTTAGGCGCGCCATCTGAGTTTCATTGACGATGCGCTGAAATCGCTCCGTGAGTTCCCGACGGGTTTCGGTGGCGAAAGTGTCCGCAGTCCCCGACCCTACGGTGGCTGACGCATTTGCCACCTGATTGCTGGCTAGGCCGAAGGTTCCTTTAGTCTCGCTATTTATTTTTTCTTCGAATTTTTCTGTGATCTCCCGAACACGCTCATCCGCTTCCACCCAGAATCGATCTTGGAAGTCCTCCAAGTAGTCGAGCGCAACGCGTTTTCCGGGATCTCTTTTGATCTTCTCTCGCAGCGTCGTAAGGAAGTTCATTTTGGCTGCATAGGAATCGACCTTGTACCTATGACGTATCAGTTCGACGAGCAGAACATGCTTCCAAAGCGCAATGAAAAGGGGGTCAAGGCTGACATCCAACTCATCCAAATACCGCATCACGCCAAGACTCGTAATGTAGCCCAGTGAAAGGTCCTCAGGGGCCACCCTTACGACGTGGTCGGGATGTTCTTCTTCTAGTCGCTGCAGAAGGGCGGATTTGCCTCCACCGGTGCGTGCAATGACGAAACAACGAGGATCTTCCCGCGATGACACTGTCCTGTAATCATCGGATTCATAGAAGGCTTCCATCAAAAGCGGATCGGCCTCGGCCTGTTCTCCGCCGATGCTGAAGTTGGTTCCGCGCGCACCACTTGACGCCATACAGTCCCCCCAGACGTGACGAAGGCCATACTATAACCCCTTGCGCTTGTAGACGGGAGTCTGTCGTCGAGGTTTAGACCTTGCACTCATGCCAACCAGCCGCTGGGTCGTGGCTACGGCGCCTGAACATGCCGTCGAGATGCAGGGGCAATCGGCCACAGCGTGAGAAGTCCACTGGAGCCAGCTCCTAGCCACGAACTGCCCCGAGAGCGGATGTCCGGGGGCCAAACAGGGGGCCAAACGAAGCGACCGAGTCAAGACGGTCCTGGACGATGGTGGACTATCCCGGAGCCAAACCAACAGGTCAGCACCACCAAGCCAAGGCCACAGAGAGCCCTATCGCGTTCGGGACGAAGAGGTCGTGGGTTCAAATCCCGCCACCCCGACGCCAGTCAGAGGGCCAATCGCGTGATCGCGATTGGCCCTCTGTCGTGCTCGGGGGCCAAACAGGGACCGACCGAAGCCCTCGCTGTGGCGCCGGGGTCTGTGCGCTGCACGATCCCGGAAGGATCCTTCTCGATGTGGCGCTCGCGGTCGCCGATCGTGATCGACTGAGCGATGCCGCGACGGCCGAGCCCGAAGTCCCCTGAAGATGCCGCCGGGCCCCATCCGTGAGCGGCGAGCTGTTCCTTCTTTCCGAAAAAAGCTCAAAGGACAAACCTTTCGACTCTTTAGCCATTGAACGCAGCCCGGTTGGCTCTAATTATTAATTCCCTCTCTAAAAATTTCACCAAATTGCCTCACTCGTTTGCCGCGCATCTGGAGAAGCGCGGCATGCGTTAGCGGACTATGACGAAAGCAAGGCTCTTTCCCTCGCCCCACTCGGGAGCGACGGCAGAGAATCTTCCCGCGACCCGTGCTGTGGTGGTAGGGCGATACATCTTCACGCCCGCCGCGGCGTACTCATCGCCCGATGCCCGCGGCACCCTGCATGTAGACGGTGCGAAGGTCGAACTGCGGGTCACTGAGCCGCTGCTCAGTGACCTCCTGACCCTGCTGGATACGACCCAGGAGGAACTCAGCCGGCGTTGGAACAGTCAGGGGCGTTCCGATTGCCACGCATCCCGCGCGTAACGAGGGGTGGATTTCGTGAATCACGATTATCCGGATCATTGGTTCGCCCCGCAAAGTCGGTATCCCGGTACGTACACCGACGAACAGTCGACCGATTGGCATAGGGGCGCTTCCGACACGCTGCGTTCGATGTCACCCCCGCAGGAGAACTGGGACCCGGTCGAGGAACTCACCCACCTTTTGCAGGATGTCGCGACGGCAGAGCAGGGGGCTGCCGCCCGGCCCCCTCGTAGCAAGCCGTCCTCTGGCGCCGACGCCGACGATGCGATGGACAACCTGGTACAACTCACTGCTGAGTTGCCACCCATCCGGCGCTTCTCTGCCGGGCATCGGAAGGTACGTTCTCGCAAACTGCGCTTCACGTGGCTGCAGACTGTCAGCTTCGTGATCGCCGCCTTGGCGGCCGCCATCGTGTCGATGGTGAGCGTCTTCGGCGGAATGGTGGCCTACTCACCTCTGCAGCACGTCGCGCCGGGTGCACGGGGCGCCACGACTTACGCCTGGCCTCTTCTGATCTATGGCCCCTGGATGGTGGCCTCACTGTCCATCCTGCGGACCGCCCTGCACCAACGCCGTGCCGTGCACTCCTGGTTCGTCGTTCTGCTGTTTTCCTCCCTCGCGATGATCCTCTGTATGGCCGAGGCCGAGAGGACGTTCACGAGTGTCGCCGCGGCCGCCTTGCCGGCCGTCGCCTCCCTGGCCTGCTTCCAACAACTGGTCCGTCAGATCACGCTGACCCGCCCTCCGCGCCAGCGAGCCTCCCGTCGCCGGCAGCACCACGCCAGGAGACCTCCGGAGTCCCAGAAAGCCAAGAGCAGCTAGCCTCGCTGTTTCTTGCTGCGCCGGTGCCGGGCGACGGCGAATGCTCCGACCGCCAGGACGGCGCCGCCGCCGACGGCCGCGAGGGTGGTGGTGCTCTTCGCGGACGATCCGGATGCCTGATCGCAGTGCGAGCCGCCCCCGGCGATGGTGATGGTCGTATGCGTCTGCTTCGCGGTGAGCCCGGATCCTTCGTGGTGTCCGGCGATGTCGACGGGATAGCTGCCCGGCTTGATGCCGCAACGGATCGCGCCTTCGCCCTGGCCGTAGCTGTTCTTCTGCATGGTCACCTTGACGGGGTGCGCGAACGCCCCAGAGGTCACTGTGAAGCCGCCGTTGTCACCCACGGCCAGGGACGTCAGGTCAACGCCTGAGGTGACCTCGACGGGCGCGCCCGGCTGGAGGGGCCCGTCGGGGGTGCTGTCGCTGTCTGTGGGGGCGAGGCTGACGGCGAGGCCCGGATCATCGGCTGCGTGGGCTCCGGGGGCAGTTGCCAGACCGAGGGCGGTCGCGGTGAGGACGATGCCGGCTACGCGCAGGTACATCGGTGCTGCCTCGCCTTCCTGGACGGTGATCAGCTGGCCTTCGGCGGGACGAGTACGTGTTCGCGGCCGAGGGTCGTCGTGGTGTCGGTGTAGAGGGTGGTCTCGCCGTCGGACCAGCGCACGAGCAGGTCGTTGGGGTCCCCGGGTGTGTAGGCGCCGGCGGTCATGACGGTGGCGTGGGTCCACAGCTTGTTAGAGGACTTCAGCTTGATCTCCGTTCCCACGCCGGAGGCGGAGGAGTCGCGGTAGAGGGTCAGTTCGCCGTCGGACCAGCGGACGATGACGTCCCAGTTGGCGCCTCCGGTGAAGTTTCCCGCGGCGAGGACGGTGGCGTGGCGCCAGGTGTCGTTAGGGGACTTCAGCTTGTTCTCGTGGAGGAATCCGCGGCTGTCGACATCGGTGTAGAGGGTGGTTTCGCCGTCGGCCCAGCGGACCATGAGGTCGTCGGTCCACTGGTTGGCGCTGTAGCGGCCGGCGGTGATCTGGACGGCGTCCTTCCAGGTGCTGCCGGGCTTTGCCATCTGGGTTTCGTTGGCGAAGCCGCCGTTGCCGTCTCCGGTGTAGAGGGTGACTTCGCCGTCCGACCAGACCACCATGAGGTCGGAGACGTTGTCGCCGTTGAAGTCTCCGCCGGCGATGGTCTTGGCGTGGGTCCAGGTCGAGGACTTCGCGATCCGGCGTTCGCCGGAGAAGCCGCCGTTGCCGTTTCCGATGTACAGGGTGACTTCGCCGTCCGACCAGATGGCGATCATGTCGGTCCTGCCGTCGCCGGTGTAGTCACCGGAGGCGGTCTTCATGGCGTGCTGCCACACGCCTCCGCCGGTGGGGTACATGCTGTAACCGCGCGGGTACTGGCGGGGGGTGGTGTTCCTCTTCGCGGCATCGTAGATCTCGAAGGCCCGCTGGTCGTACGTGGCGGCGAACGAGATGCGGTCGCTGTTGTTCTCCAGGCCGCCGCCGAAGTAGCCGCCGAGGTTGCCGATGACGGTTCCGCTGCCGGTCCTCTCGTTCAGGCCGGTGATCCAGGGGCTTCCGGAGGTGCCCCCGTAGAAGCCGCCGCAGTCCATGCGCATCTGGTGGTAGCCGGGCAACTGGCGGGTGCCGATACCGGCGCAGATGAAGGGCCGGTTCTTCGGGTTGTGGCTGCCGGGGTAGCCGATGACGGTGACGTTCTGCTTGTACTGGCCGTTCACCTTGCCGAGCTTGAGCGCTGCGCCGACAGCCTTCTGCACATTCTGGCCTCGCTTGTTGTCGGCGACCCGAGCGAAGGCGTAGTCGAAGTCGGAGTAGGCATCGCGGGTGGGGTGGCCGTCGGCCTGGTACCAGCGTGCGTCGCGGATCCACCGCTGGACCGCGAACCGGCCGTAGGGCGCGGGGTTCGTCGCGGCGCCGTCGTAGCGGGGCACGAACATGCCCTTGGAGCCGCCGGAGCAGTGCGCGGCGGTCAGGATGACGTTGCCCTGCGGGCTGTCGACGACGCTCGCGGAGCAGAAACGTCCCATGAGCTTGTCGGTGGCCGGGTCCGTCACGTAGTGGAAAAACGTTCCTACCGTGGGGACACCCGCGAAGTAGCTGCCGTTCCTAGCCGCAGCCGCCCCGTTGACGGTGGATGCGGGTCTCCAGCCGGCCGGGGCCCCGCCGCGGGGGCTGTCCGGGGTGGCCTGGGCCATCCGCTGGGGGGTCCAGAACTTCTCGGCCGCCGCACTCGTCCATGCTTCTGCCGGGCTCGCGTCGTGCGCGGTCGTGGTGCGGGCGGGGGACGCGCTGACGGGGCTGGACACGGTCGGCACCGTACGGGTGGTGGCGTAGGAACGCGGGGTGTGCGCGGAGGCGGGAGACGCCGTCGCAAGGACGAGCGTGGAGGCCGCTATCGCGGCACATATACCGAACGTGTCACCACGGGTGGGTAGTTGCACGGCTTCCTCATCTGTGAACACGTCTGCGGTTTGGGGGGCAGCGGGAAGCGCCGGCCTGAGTGCGGCCGGCGTTTTCTCCCGTGACGGGGACACGGGAGGGTGGGCGGGCACCGGACCGTCCCTGCGCGCGCACCGCGACGAGGCCGGAAGCCTGCCCAAGGCTGGATGGGGGAATCTATCCTCCGAGTGGCCACCTGGCTCATGCGGGGTGCGGCCTGGCGCGTGGGGCCCCTATCGGCACGAGCGTCTTGCTTGTTGGTGGGGAGGGTCGCCAGGAACGCGGACCGGTCGGCACACGGGTTCTGCAGGTTCTGCAAGTTCTGCAGGCGCACGTCCCGGAGACGGCTGGCCCGACGGCGACTCGGGTAGAACGTTTCGATTGGCAAACACAGCCGAGCACACTGGGCGGGGCGACCCGGGTGCGCCCGGTGGCGGGGCCCTCGTCGTGGGCGGCTCCGGCAGGCAGAAGCCACGCCCGGGTCCCGAACTCGTATCGGGAAGTCCTGTGAAGATCACGCCGTCACCGGGCAGGTGCGCCCGAGCCGGACGAGAAGGTTCCCCGACGGCGAACGGCTCCCGGGCGGGCACCGGCGCCTGATCCTGCCCCGTCCTCCTGCCCCGTGCCCCCGCCCCAGCGCTCCTGCCAGTTCCCGGCGCGCTCCCGCCCCGCGCCCCGCGTGGTTCGGCTCCGGTCCCTCCCCTCGTGGGGACCGGTGCCGAACGTTGCGGGGCGGGCTGTCGGCCTCAGGCCATGAGACCGGCGCCGCCGTCTCGTGGATCCTGTGGAAGCTGACCGAGAACGTTCGGCGTCATGGACTGTTTCCACGTGCGCTGAGCTGACGGCCTGCGCTGACGGCCCGCACTGACGGTGCGGGGTGGTTCGCCCTGCGCCGTGATCCTGCCAGCCGTGGCTCCCCGTGAGGAGATTCCGGGTCCGGTCCGGAGACTTAATTCCCAGGTCAGCCATATAAAGTGAGTTTTCCGGTCCGGATGTCCATCCGGAGGTCCAAGCGCGGGGGAAGTAAGGGGTGGGGGCCTTGAGTTCCCCTTCAGGGGCGCGTAACGCCTTCGCGGAGCGGCTCGCGCTGCTGTACAAGGAGGCCGGCAACCCTCCCCTCGCGCGCGTGGCCGAGGCGGTCGTGCAGCTTCAGCGGGTGGACGAGCGGGGGCGGCCCGTACGGGTGTCCGCCCAGCGGATCAGTGACTGGCGGCGGGCCAAGAACGTGCCCGCGCAGTTCGCCGCACTCGCCGCGGTGCTGCACGTGCTGATACCCCAGGCCCGGCGTTCGCGTCCGGCGCCGGTGTCGGCCGGGCTGTATGACATGGGCCAGTGGCAGCGCCTGTGGGAGCGCGCCGTGGCCGACCCCGCCGGTGACCGTCCGGCGGCGACCGCCGACGTGGAGGAACGATCCTCGGACGAGGCGCCGACCGCGCCCGGCGTGTGCCCGTACCGGGGGCTGGCCTCCTATCGGCAGGAGGACGCCCGCTGGTTCTTCGGCCGGGAGCGCAGCACGGGCGCCCTCGTCGACCAGCTCCGGGCGGCGGAGAGGACGGGCGGGCTGGTCATGCTCGTCGGCGCCTCGGGCGCGGGGAAGTCCTCCCTGCTGAACGCCGGTCTGGTGACCGCCCTGCACAACGGCGCGCTCAGCGACGACGACAGCCGGCCGAGGGGTGTGGTGCAGCTCGTGCCGGGGGCCGATCCCGTCGGGGAGCTGACCCGGCGGATCCCCGAACTCGTACCCCTCGCCCCTGTCGTGCCCGCGGCCGGGGACAGGGTGCCGGCGGGCTCGGGAGCAAAGCACGCGGAAGCAAAGCACGCGGGGGAAGGAGAGCCCGGTACTCCGCAGTTCGCGCGTGCCGTCCGGGGGGCCGTCGCCACGTGGGCGCGGCGCGAGGCGCCCTCCGCCGAGCGGCCCGTCGTCATCGTGGACCAGTTCGAGGAGGCCTTCACCCTCTGTGCCGACGAGGCGAGCCGGCGTGCGTTCGTGCAGATCCTGCACGCCGCGTGCTCGCCCGCGGGACCGGACGAGGCGGCGCCCGTGCTTGTGGTCCTCGGCATCCGCGCCGACTTCTACGAGCAGTGCCTGAGGTATCCCGAGCTGGCCGACGCGCTGCAGCACCGGCACATGGTGCTGGGGCCGTTGAGCACGGCGGAGCTGCGCGAGGCGGTGACCGGGCCGGCCAAGGCCGTGGGGCTGGAGCTCGAACCGGGCCTCGCGGAACTGATCGTCCGGGAGGTCAGCACCGACGGGCCCCGTGGGACGCACGACGCCGGTGTGCTGCCGCTGCTCTCCCACGCGCTCCTCGCCACCTGGCAGCGGCGGAAGGCGGGGCGGCTGACGCTGGCCGGCTACCGGGCCGCGGGCGGGATCCAGGGCGCGGTGGCCGCGACCGCCGAGCGGGCCTGGTCGAGTCTCGATCCGCCGGCCCGTACGGCCGCCAGGCTGCTGCTGCTGCGGCTGGTCCGGCTGGGCGAGGACACCCAGGCCACCCGTCGGCGAGGCACACGGCGTCAGCTGGCGGAGGAGTCGACGGATCCCGGCAAGACGGAGGAGTCGCTGGAGGCGCTGGTCCGCGCCCGGCTGGTGACGCTCGACGCGGAGACCGTGGAGATCACCCATGAGGCGCTGCTGCATGCCTGGCCGCGCCTGCGCGACTGGATCGACGAGGACCGCAACGACCATCTGCTGCGCCAGCAGCTGGAGGAGGACGGCCGGGCCTGGGAGGGCTCGGCCCGTGACTCGTCGATGCTGTACCGGGGTTCCCGTCTGGAGCAGGCCCGCAGTTGGGCGAAGTCGGCCGGTGACACCTTCCTGACCCGCAGCGCGGTGGAGTTCCTGGCCGCAGCGGTACGGCTGCGGAGGCGCACGCTCGTGATGCGGCGCGGTGCGGTGTCAGCGCTGGTGGTGCTGTCGATGCTGGCCGTCGGCGCGGCGGTGCTCGCGTGGCAGCAGCGCAACGACGCGGTGTTCGAACAGGTGGTCGCCGAGGCCGACCGCGTCCAGTACACCGACCCCTCGCTCTCCGCCCAACTCGACCTGGTGGCCCATGACCTGCGGCCGGGTGACGCGGCCACGAACAACCGGCTGATCTCGATCGTGAACGCGCCGCTGGCCACACCGCTGCTCGGCCACACCGGCGCCGTCTACCTCACCTCGTTCAGTCCCAACGGCAAGGTCCTGGCCACCGCCAGCTACGACCGGACGGTCCGCCTGTGGGACGTCAGCGACCGCTCGCGCCCGAAACCGCTGGGCACGCCGCTCACCGGCCACACGAGCTGGGTGAGCACCGCCGTCTTCAGCCCGGACGGCCGCACCCTCGCCAGCGCCGGCGACGACGGCACCATCCGGCTGTGGGACGTACGGGATCCCGGCCACCCGAGGCCGCTCGGTACGCCCCTGACCGGCCACACCGGCACGATCTACCTGCTCGCCTTCAGCCCGGACGGACGGACCCTGGCCTCCGCCGGCGAGGACCACACCGTACGTCTGTGGGACATGAGCACGAGCCGTCCCACATCGCTCGGCGCCCTCACCGGTCACACGGCCGCCGTGCGCTCGGTGGCCTTCAGCTCCGACGGGCGCCTGCTCGCGGCCGGGAGCGACGACGACACGATCCGGCTGTGGAACACGGCCGATCCACACCGTGCGAAGCCGATCGACGCCGTGCTGAAGGGTCACACGGACACGGTGCACTCGGTGGCCTTCAGCCCGGACGGGCACACCCTCGCCAGTGGCAGCGCGGACGACACCATCCGGCTCTGGGACGTCACCGATCCGCGGCGCGCAGGGCAGCTCGGCGCGCCGCTCACCGGCCACACCGGTCCCGTGTGGTCCGTGGCCTTCAGCCCCGGCGGCAGCATGCTCGCCGCGGGCAGCGCGGACAGTACGGCGAGTCTGTGGAACGTCAGCGATCCCGCCTATCCCTCGCAGGTCGGCGAGCCGCTCGCGGGAAGCAGCGGCGAGATGTACGCGGTCGGCTTCAGCCCCGACGGCCGCACCCTGGCCACCGGCAGCGGCGACAGCAAGGTCCGTCTGTGGTCGGTGCCGACGGCCGACATGGTCGGCCGCAGCGGAGCGTTCCGCCCGGACGGGCGGGTGCTCGCCACGACCGCGAGCGACGGACGGATCCGGCTGTGGGACGTACGGCATCCCGGCCGGCCCAGGGCGCTGAACAAGCCGTTCAAGCCCGGGAGCGGCGGTGACGGTGCGCTGGCGTTCTCCCCCGACGGCCACACCCTCGCGGTGCTGACGGCGAGCCGCACGGTGTATCTGTGGAATGTCGGCGACCCGGCGAAGCCGGTCCCCTACGGCCCGCCCATCGTCCTTCAGACCCGGTTCATGGGGCCGGACGCGCTGGCGTTCAGCCAGGACGGGCGGACGCTCGCCACCGCGTACACCGACCGCGCGCTCCAGCTGTGGAACGTCGGCGACCCCTCGCACGTCGTGCCGTACGGCGCGCCGCTCGCCGGCCACAAGGGCTACATCAACGCCCTCGCGTTCAGCCCGGACGGGCACACCCTCGCCAGCGGCAGCGCGGACGGCACCATCCGGCTCTGGGATATCACCGACCCACGCCGCACCACCCCGCTCGGCACTCCCCTCACGGGTCACTCCGGTCCGGTCAACTCGCTCGCCTACAGCCGGGACGGCCACACCCTGGCCAGCGGCAGCGACGACGACACGGTCCGGCTGTGGAACGTCGCCGACCCGGTCAGGGCGACCGGGCTGAGCAGGCCGCTGACCGGCCACACCGAAGCGGTCGCGTCGCTCACCTTCAACCAGGACGGCCACATCCTGGCCAGCGGCGGCAACGACAACACGGTCCGGCTGTGGAACGTCGCCGACTCCTCCGAGGCCGCCCCGATCGGGCAGTCGATGAGCCCCAACGCCAAGACCGGCAACTTCCTGTCGTTCAGTCCCACGAGCAACATGCTGGGAGTCTCCAGCGGCGCCGACACCGTCCGGCTGTGGAACCTGGACCCCGACGACGCCATCCGGCACATCTGCTCGACCACGCGGGACGTCCTGACACCGGAGAAGTGGCACGAATATCTGCCGCGGCTCTCGTACAAACCTCCGTGCGGCCAGTAGAACGCACGGTGTTCGAGGATGGCCGGAATCACCAACTGCGGTGCGCCACCTGCGCGTTGACCGTTATGGACCACATGATCTCAGCCACGACCACGAGCCGCGGCCGGGCCATCGGCTCCCGCGGCGGCCGCGGCCTTGTTAGGCTGGGCCGCAGCCCGATCGCTGGTGCATCCCCCGTCGCCAGCGGTCGGGCCTTCGTACGCCCCGCAGCGCCCGTCTCTCCGGTGGATCACCGGCCGCCGCGGAGTTCGCGGAGGGCGGTGACGAGCGCCTCGGCCTCCGGCTCGATCGCGAGGCCGGCCCAGGCGTGCAGGGCCTTGGTGTGCTCCTCGATCAACGACATCCGGGCTTCCCATTCCGCCCCGGCCCGGTGGTTCGGGTGCGTGGTGATCTGCCCCGGGTGCTTGCGGTACATGAGGCCGGTGTCGCCGGTGAACCATCCGTCCGCCAGAGCGTCGAGTCCGAGCAGAAGTCCCGTGTCACCGGAGGCCGGCAGGGCCATCCACCCGCCCAGCAGCGCCAGCAGAGGGCGCCGCACACACAGCGTGGCGGGGTGGATCCCGGGCCGGCGATGCTCGGCCCAGAACGCGTACGCGCTCCCTCTCGGGAGCCGGCCGGGTTCCGGATCGCCGTCGAAGGAGACGGTGCTGCCGTCATCGAGGAGGTCGAGCACCCGGGACGTGGTCCAGCCCACCGCGGGGTGCTCCTCCAGCACGGCGATGTCGCGCGCGAGAGCTTTGGCGGTGAGCTGGTCGTCGGCGTCCAGGTTCCGCACGTAGACCCCCGTCGACCGGGCGAACGCCAAGGTCCGCGCCACGTGTGGGCCGCCGCGCCGGGATGCCGAGATCCGGATGCGCGGATCGTCCGCCGGAAGATGCGCGGAGCTCTGCACGTCGTCTCCGTCCTCCTGCACACACCACTCCCATGACCATCCGTCAGGAAGGTCCTGGGAGCGAAGAGATGTGTACGCCTCCGGGAGGAACCTCACGCCCTCTCCGTGCACCGGCGTGACAACCGAGACGATCTTGTTCTTGCGGGCCTCTCCGGGACTCATGGCGAAAGCTTACGAAGTGATCGCGAACATGTTCCGGCAGGGCTGGGCGGGCGGGCGGCGGATGCCAGTGCCGCGGCAGGCACCGGTCGAGAAGGCGCGGCTAGCGGCTGCCGCCGGCGGCGGCGAGCCAGTGAGCGATCCTGCGTACGGTGGTCTCGTCGAGGTGGTCGACGATCTCCTGTACGGCGGTCAGGTCGTCCGGCGCGAGGTCGTAGACACCGGCCTTGCTCAGCCCGGCCAGGAGCACCTGCTGCCGGCGGCTGTTCATGCGTTCCGTGAGTCTGCTCGGTTCCCCAGGAGCGACGGACGGCGCCTGCGGTGCCGTATCGGCGGGGGCCGCGGTCGACACGTCGTAGCGCTGCCACGCACCGTCCTCCGGACCCCAGAGGCTGACCGCGAGGTCGCCGCCGCGTGCTCGCACGGTGTGGGCCATCTCGCCGAGCGCGTACTGCACGGGCGCGCGGTGGGGCGACTCGGCGCACACCTGCCAGGACGCCGAGGAGGGCTGGTAGAACTGCGCGACCCAGCGTGGCGTCCCGGTCGGCTGCGGACTCCGGGGACGTGTCGTCGTCTCCACTGCGTTCACCCCTTCATGACCCTTCCGGAAGCTGCGCGGCAGGGGGACGATAACTGACGGTCAGTCAGATATCCAGGGATGCATGCGAAGACTCCCGCCGGGCGGACAGCGGGCGCCCTGCGCCTATCCGCCCGTCCCCTCGACGCGCTCTCCGCGAGCGCACCCGACGCCGCACCCGACCCCGCGGCCGACGCCCGCTGTGCGCGTAACGCCGCCGCCGCGGCCGCACTTGCCGCACAGGTCGCTCACTCGGCCGACGGCAGCGAGGCCGCACTCCGGGCGTTGCGAGCCGCCCTCGCCGATTCTCAGGCCGCCGCGGTCGCGGCCGGCGGACCGGCGCCGGGCAGGGACCCGTCCCTGAACTCCGCCGCCGACGACGCCGAGGAGCCGGCCGTCGCCGCGGCGCGCGAGGCCGGGTGGACGGTCGTCAGTTGTTCCACGACTCGTCGTACGGATCCTTCGGCGTCGCCACCGGTGTCGCCGCCGTGACCTGGAGATAGGGGATCGGCCCGTTGTTGACGGGGTCCTTGGTCCGCCTGGCGGTGTACGTCCCGGTCACTTCCAGCCACTTGTCCGGTTGCAGCACCGGGGGGATCTTGCCGGTCAGGGCGATCTTCACCGGCTGGGCGTCCGCCGCACAGCAGTTGAGAGCCATGCGGACCAGGTAGGGGTGGCCGGCCTTGTCCAAGGCGACGAAGCCCGTGATCTCGATCGGGCGGCCCGCTATCAGGCGGCCGTGGTCGTAGACCGCGCGGGTCGCGTAGTCGACCACGTTGAGGCGGAGCGGGCCGGTGGCGGGCAGCTTGTTGTAGCCGTACGGCTGCTGCAGCGCCGTACCGGTGCGCATCGCGCTGTACGAGCCGAGGGCCGGCGGGGCGACCAGGATGAGGGCGAGGAGAGGGAGGACGAGGAGCCAGGAGACGCGGGGTTCACGGTGGACGTGACCGTGACCGTGACCGTGCCCGTCCTCCGGATCGACGCCTCTGTTCCCCTCCCCCGTCCCCTTCCGCTCCCGCCACTCGTACCAGACCGTCGCCAGCGCCGCCGCGATCAGCACCCCGCCCGACAGCAGCAACAGCGGCTGCAGGCCCGCCTTGACGTAGCGCAGGTACAGGTTGGTGAAGCCCGCGTGCAGCAGGGCCGCACCGATGAGGAACAGGACCGCGGCCTGTGCCTGGCGGTTCACAGGAGCACCGCCCCGGTCAGGACGGCGCCCGCGATCGCGAGGGCGAAGGTGGCGGGGGCGAAGCGCAGGGCGAAGCCGCGGCCGAACGTGCCCGCCTGCATCGCGAACAGCTTCAGGTCGATCATCGGGCCGACGACCAGGAACGCCAGCTTGGCCGTGAGCGAGAACTGGGTGAGTGACGCCGCCACGAACGCGTCCGCCTCCGAACAGATGGACAGGAGTACGGCGAGGACGGCCAGCGCCAGGATCGCCACCAGCGGGTTGTCCGCCGCCGTGCGCAGCCAGCTCGCCGGGGCGACGGCCTTGAGCGTCGCGGCGGCCATCGCGCCGATGACCAGGAAGCCGCCCGCGTGCATCACGTCGTGCCGGACCGAGCCCCAGAAGGCGGCGCCCTTGCTCCGGCCCTCGTAGTGCGGGCGCTCCGGCGGGCGCAGCCAGTCGGTGCGGCCGAGGCGTTGCCACAGCCAGCCCATCACGCACGCCACCAGCAGGCTGCCGACGAACCGGGCGAGGACCATCTCCGGGTTGCGCGGGAAGGCGACCGCGGTCGCCGTCAGCACGATCGGGTTGATCGCCGGGGCGGAGAGGAGGAAGGCGAGGGCGGCGGCCGGGGTGACACCCCGGCGCACGAGCGCGCCCGCCACCGGCACCGACGCGCACTCGCAGCCCGGCAGCACCGCGCCCGCCAGCCCGGCGACCGGAACCGCCAGCGCGGGCCGCTTCGGCAGGGCGCGGGCGAAGAACGACGCCGGGACGAACACGGCGATCGCCGCCGAGAGCAGCACACCGAGGACGAGGAAGGGCAGCGCCTGCACGAGCACGGCCACGAACACCGTCATCCAGCTCTGCATGACGGGTGCGGACAGCGCGCTGCGGATCGGGCCCTGCAGCAGCACCAGCACGAGCAGCAGCATGGTCAGGACGAGCGGCGACTTCGATTCACGCCCCCCGTCGGCCGCCTGCTCATCCGGCTTTCCCGGCTTCTCGGGCTCCTCCGACTTCTCGGACCTTTCGGGCTTCTCTGGCTTCTCCGCCGTGTTCTTCTGCCCCGGTTTCCCGGGCTCCGGTTCGTGGCCCAGCGGCTCATGGCTGTCCGCCCCCGTAGGGGCTGCTTTGGTGATGGCCACGGGCGAGGTACCTCCGGTGGTGCGGCGGGGCGCTGGCTCCCTCCCCCTCAATACGGTGGAGAAGGGGCGATCGTTCAGTGACTCCCTTCGGCTGTTTGTGGAACCTATCCTCCCGGTGAGGCAGTCTTCTCCCTCGTGGCGAGCGTTCCGAATCAAAGTCAGCCGGGCGGCGACGGGTCCGCGCACATGGTGGTGTGCGGCGACGACGGACTGGCGCATCGATTGGCCGCCGAACTCCGAGGTGTCTACGGCGAACAGGTCACGCTCGTCGTACCGCCCGCCGACCGCGGTGTACGACCGCCGGTGGTCGGACGCGCGCGGGCTACGACGGCTGCGCTGCTCGACCGCGTGGTGAACGCGACCGTCAACCGGGCGAACGGCGCCGCCGCCGAACCCGTGGGAAACGCCCAGCTCGTGGAGGCCGCCGAGGCGACCGAGGAGGCACTCGGCGCGGCAGGAGTGGAGCGGGCGACCGCGCTGGCGCTCGTGTACGACGACGACGAGACCAACATCCGCGCCGCCCTCACCGCCCGCCGGCTCAACCCCCGGCTGCGGCTGGTCCTGCGGCTGTACAACCGGCGGCTCGGCCAGCACATCGAGGAACTCCTCGACCAGGCGGCCGCGTTGGCGACGGGCGACGGCGAGTCCTCCGGCGGCGACGCCTCCACCACCGTACTGTCCGACGCCGACACGGCCGCGCCCGCGCTGGCCGCCACCGCCGTCGCCGGCACCAGCAAGGTCGTACAGACCGACGGGCTGCTGCTGCGGGCGGTGGAACGGACGCCACGGGCCGGGCAGGTGGCCGAACCGGGCCTGGCCACGCTGGCACTGCTGTCCGCGGAAGGGGCCGAGCACGGCGAGGAGCACGGACCGGAGCTGCTGCCCGACGCGGCGGCGGCCCGGGCCGCGACCGGCCGCGGGACCGTCGTACTGGAACAGGTGTCGTACACCGGGCCCGAACTGCCGTCCGCGCGCGGGGGCGTTGTCTTCGCGTCGCTGTTCTCGCGGCGGCTGCGCTGGTCGCTGGCCGGCATGATCGCGTGTGTGCTCGCGCTCGCGGTGGCGTTGTGGCTGGTGACGGGGATACATCCGCTGAGCGCCTTCTATCTGACGCTGCTCGACCTCTTCGCCATCGACGATCCCGCCATCGGTGCGTCCGTCGGGCGGCAGATCCTGCAACTCCTCTCCGGGCTCACCGGATTGCTGCTGCTGCCGGTGCTGCTGGCCGCGGTGCTGGAGGCGCTCGGCACCTTCCGGACCGCGTCCGCGCTGCGGAAGCCGCCCCGGGGGCTGGGCGGTCATGTGGTCCTCCTCGGGCTCGGCAAGATCGGTACGCGGGTGCTGACCCGGCTGCGGGAGCTGAACATCCCCGTGGTGTGCGTCGAGTCCGACCCCGACGCGCGCGGGCTGGCCACGGCGCGGCGGCTGCGGGTGCCTGTGGTGCTCGGGGACGTCACCCAGGAGGGCGTCCTGGAGGCCGCCAAGATCCACCGCGCGCACGCGCTGCTCGCGGTGACCAGCGCGGACACCACCAACCTGGAGGCCGCGCTGTACGCACGGTCCGTGCGGCCGGATCTACGGGTCGTGCTGCGGCTGTACGACGACGACTTCGCGACCGCCGTCTACCGGACGCTGCGGGCCGCCCATCCACGGGCGTCCACCCGGAGCCGCAGCGTGTCCCACCTGGCGGCGCCCGCCTTCGCCGGGGCGATGATGGGGCGGCAGATCCTGGGGGCGATTCCGGTGGAGCGGCGGGTGCTGCTGTTCGCCGCCGTGGACGTGGGTGGGCATCCGCAGCTGGAGGGGAAGACGGTCGCTGAGGCGTTCCGGGCGGGAGCGTGGCGGGTGTTGGCGCTCGACACGAAGGCCTCCGGCGGGCGGCGGGAGGAACCTGCCGCGGAGGAGGCGTACGAGGATGTTCGGTCGGTGGCCGGGGCCGGGCTGGTGTGGGATCTACCGGATACGTATGTGCTGCGGGGGTCGGATCGGGTGGTACTGGCGGCTACGCGGCGGGGGTTGGCGGAGCTGCTGGGGAGGCGCCCGAGGGAGCGGGCCGGAGCGTGACGGTGCCCTGTGCAGGGGCTTGACGGTGCCCTGTGCAGGGGCGGGCGTTGCTGGGGGCTGCCGCCCCCAGACCCCGCTTTTGGCCTGAACGGCCTCGTCCTCAAACGCCGGACGGGCTGAAAATAGCCACCCGGCGCCGAAGACCCGGCCTCTTATGCGGCCCCACCCCCCAAGTACCGTTCCGCGAAGTCCAGTTCCAGCCGCACCTGCTTGATCCGCTCGTCCACCACCAGCGAACCGTGTCCCGCGTCGTACCGGTACACCTCGTGGGCCGCGTCGCGTGCCTGGAGGCGTTCGACGTAGTTCTCGATCTGGCGGATGGGGCAGCGGGGGTCGTTGACTCCGGCCGAGATGTAGACCGGCACCTTGACCTGGTCGACGTAGGTGAGGGGGGACGAGGCCTCGAAGCGCTCCGGGACCTCCTCTGGGGTGCCGCCGAGCAGGGTGCGGTCCATGGCCTTCAGGGCTTCCATCTCGTCGTGGTACGCCGTGACGTAGTCGGCGACCGGGACCGCCGCGATGCCCAGGGTCCACGCGTCCGGCTGGACGCCGAGGCCGAGGAGGGTGAGGTAGCCGCCCCAGGAACCGCCGGTCAGGACGAGCCGGTCGGGATCCGCCAGGCCGGAGCTGACCGCCCATTCACGGACCGCCGCGATGTCCTCCAGCTCGATCAGGCCCACCCGGTGCTTCAGTGCGTCGGTCCAGGCGCGGCCGTAGCCCGTGGAGCCGCGGTAGTTGACGCGGACCACCGCGTACCCGTGGTCGACCCAGGCCGCCGGGCCCGCCGCGAACGCGTCGCTGTCGTGCCAGGTGGGGCCGCCGTGGATGTCGAAGACCGTCGGCAACGGGCCCGTCGCGTCGGCAGGCTTGTGGACCAGGGCGTGGATGCGGCCGCCGGGGCCGTCCACCCACACGTCCTGAACCGGCACCGAGCCCGGGGACTTCAAGCCGGGCGGGTCGAGGACGACCTCGCCCGTCGTCGAGCGGACCGCCGACGGCTCGGCCGCCGAGGACCAGAGGTACTCCACGCTGCCGTCGGGGCGGGGTGTGGCGCCGGAGACCGAGCCGGGCGGGGTGGGGATCCTGTCCAGGGTGCGGCTCGCCAGGTCGTACCGGAACAGCTCGCTGCGGGCCTCGAAGCCGTGCGCGATGAGCAGGCCCGTGCCGTCCGGGTACCACTCGGCGCTCACGTCGCCGGGCAGGTCGAGCGCCAGGTCGGTCTCCTCGCCCGTGGCCACGTCCCACACCAGGGGCTCCCAGCGGCCGCGGCGCTGGTGGCCGATGAGCAGGCGGGTGTCGCCGTCGACGGGGGCGAAGCCCAGGACCTCCAGGCCCAGTTCCTCCTTGCCTCCCTCGGTGTCGTCCAGCTCGGCGACCGCCGTGCCGTCGGCCCGCAGGACGCGCAGCGCGGAGTGCATCGCGTCGCCGTGCTCCGTGTGCTCGATCGCGATCAGCGAACCGTCGCGCGAGAGGTCGCCGACGCCCGCCGACTCGCGGTGGCGGTAGATCTCCACCGGGTCCTCGCCCCCGCGAGCGAGGTGGATCGTCGTGCCCTCCTCGTCCGTGGAGCGGCCGACGATCGCCGTACGGCCGTCCCTGCCGAGGGCCAGGCCCGACGGGTACGAGGCTTCCAGACCGGGCACCGCGGGCTCGTCCGGGCCACCGTCGAAGGGCTGTCTGCGCCAGACGCCGAACTCGTCGCCGTCCTTGTCGTCGAACCACCAGATCCACGCGCCGTCCGGGGTGAGCACGCCGTCCGTCGTCCCGTTGGGCCGGTCCGTCACCTGGCGCTGGCCGCCCGTCGCCCGGTCCCAGGCGTACAGCTCGTACGTCCCCGTCGCGTTCGACACGAACAGGGAACGCTCGGGCGCGTCCTCCGCCCAGTCCGGCAGCGACACCCGTGGTGCTCGGAAGCGCTTCTCCCAGTCCGGCATCTCCTCGTTCCGCTCCGGCGCAGCGGACCCGTTGCTCTCAGTCATGGCCCCATAGTGCCTGCTCGCGGTGACAATGCGCCGACGGGATCCTCAGCCTGTGGACAACTTCTACCGGTCCCTTACCCGTACCGGCCCGGGGCCGGTTGTCAGTGGCGGGGTGCAGACTTCCCGGCATGACCGATCTGCGCAAGACAGTCGAGAGGTTCTGGGCGGCCGCCGAGTCCCGGGACTGGACCGCGTTCGCCGACACCCTGGCCGAGGACGTCGTCTACACCCTGCCGCAGACACGCGAGAAAATCACCGGCAGGCAGAGGTACGTGCAGTTCAACCGGGAGTACCCGGGCGACTGGCATCTGCGGGTCGAGCGCATCGTCGCCGAGCCCGGACAGGTGGTCACCTGGGTCCACTTCACGGTCGGACTGGAGGAGATGTACGGGATCTCGTTCTTCTCCGGGGACGGGCGGATCACGTCCATAACCGACTTCTGGCCCGAGCCCTACGAGCCCCCGGCCGGCCGGGACCACCTCACCGAGCGGTTCTGACCCCGCGGCCAGGCCCTGCGCGGCAGCCCCGTACCTTGGATGGCGTGTACCGGTTTCTGCTGACGCGCCGCTGGTGGGGGATCAACGTCTTCGTGCTGCTCGCCATCCCCTTCTGCATCTTCATGGGGTCGTGGCAGCTGAGCCGGTTCGAGGACCGTGTGCAGGACCACCGTGACGCGACCGAGCAGGTCACGACCGACCGGCACGAGACGGCCCGTCCCCTCGGGGAGCTGCTGCCCGTGGACAAGGCGACGTCCGGCAGGCAGATCACCGCGACCGGACGCTACGGCAAGCAGTTGCTCGTCCCCGGCCGCGAACTCGACGACAGGCGCGGCTATTACGTCCTGACACTGCTGCGCACCGACGGCGGCAAGGCGCTGCCGGTGGTGCGGGGTTGGCTGCCGGGTTCCGCCGACACCGCCAAGGCGCCCGCCGCACCCACCGGTGAGGTCACCGTCACGGGTGCGCTGCAGGCCTCCGAGACGCCGGGGGACAACGGGGTGAGTGCCCAGGGCGGGCTGCCGGCCGGTCAGACCGCGGCGATCAGCTCGGCGTCCCTGGTGAACCTCGTGCCGTACGACGTGTACGACGCGTGGGTCACACTGGACAAGGCCGACGCCGGGATGACGGCCGTGCCTGCGACGGCGCCCGCGGACTCCGGCCTCGACCTGAAGGCCTTCCAGAACCTCGGCTACACCGGCGAGTGGTTCGTCTTCGCCGGGTTCGTGGTGTTCATGTGGTTCCGGTTGCTGCGCCGCGAGGTCGAGTTCGCCCGGGACGCGGAAATGGGGCTCGTGACGGAGGAGGAACGGGTCACCGTCTGACGCCTGCCGGCATCAGAACGGGACACCTCTGACGCCGCTCGGCATCATCGGGCCTCCAGCACGCCCCTGCGCGGTGCCCCTACGGCCGGAAGGTCACGCCCCGGCCAGCAGCCCGGTGTAGTACACCGTCCCCGAGCACGCGTTGGGCACCGTCGCCGACACCGTGGGCGACCCCGCCTCGCTCGTGTGGGACACGGTCACGCTGCCGTCCGCCGTGCCGTCCGCCGCCAGCATCTGAGTCGTCACACCGCTGTCGGTGCCGGTGGTGCCGGACGTGGTGCCGGTCTCCTCGGTCGGGCTCGGGCTCGCGGTGGGCCCGCCGTCGCCGCCGCCGTCACCGCTGCCCGTGGTGGGACAGGTCGCCGAGGGCACCCAGGCGAACTTCACCTCGTACGCCGCGCCCGGCTGCAGCTGCAGTCCCGTGACCTCGGTGGAGGGGTCGGGCAGACCTGCCGCGGCGTCTCCGGACACATGGCGCTGCGTGACGATCTTGGTGGCGTCCGCGGCGCCCTGCGCCAGGGTGCTCACCGACCCGGGGCCGCCCACGGCGCAGACGGTGGTGGAGATGTTGACGACGCGGAAGGTGCCGTAGACCGTGTTCGCGGAATCGGGGGCGTCGACGGACTGGGTGGGCGAGCCGAGCTGTTCGGCCGTGCAGACGGGGACGCCCGCCGCGCTGGTGGCAGCGGGGCCGGTGCCCGCGCTGCTGCCCGGGCCGGTACCGGTGCCCTTGCCCTTGCCGTCGCCCTTCGGGCTGCCCTTGCCGTGGTCCTCGGCCTTGCCGGAGTTGCCCCCGGCGGTGCTCTCATTGCCGTCCGCGTCTTTTCCCTGCCCTGCGCCGCCCTGCGCCTGTGAGGCCTGGCCGGCGACGGACGGGTTGACGTCGGAGCCGATGGCGTTCGAGACGTGCAGCAGGGCCGGGACGGCGGTGCCGATGAACAGGGCGGCGGCCGCCATGCCGACGACGGCCTGCCGCTTCCGGGCGCGCCGTGCGGGTACGGCCCGCCGCAGGTGGTCGAGCGTGCCGTCGCGCGGCTCGACCGTCTGCACCGCCTGGTGCAGCATCCTGCGCAGAGCCAGCTCGTCCGAGTCGAGCCCGTCGTCGGGGCTCTGGTCGTCGGGGCCGTGGTTCACAGTTCCGTTCCCAGCGTGCGTTGTCCTGTGGTCTTGCTCGTGCCCTCGCGTCGGTTCATGCCATGCGAAGGGCTCATGACGCTCGTGGGAGTCACGTCCCGCGCCGTCCTTGTTCATGCCGATGCCTCCATCGCGAGACGGAGGGCCGCGATGCCGCGGGAGCCGTACGCCTTGACCGAGCCCAGCGATATCCCGAGCGTCTCGGCCACCTGCGCCTCGGTCATGTCCGCGAAGTACCGCAGGACCAGCACCTCCCGCTGGCGGCGCTGCAGTCCCTTCATCGCGTTGATCAGGGAGTCGCGCTCCAGCAGGTCGTACGCACCCTCCTCGGCGCTCGCCATGTCCGGCATCGGCTTGGAGAGGAGCTTGAGGCCCAGGATGCGGCGGCGCAAGGCGGAGCGGGAAAGATTGACGACCGTCTGACGCAGGTACGCGAGCGTCTTCTCCGGGTCGCGGACTCGTTTGCGTGCCGAGTGCACGCGGATGAAGGCCTCCTGGACGACGTCCTCGCAGGAGGCGGTGTCGTCGAGCAGGAGGGCCGCGAGACCCAGCAGGGAGCGGTAGTGCGCCCGATAGGTCTCGGTGAGGTGGTCGACGGTGGTGCCGGCCGCCGCGGAGTCATCGGCGAGTTCGGCGCCGTCGCGCTGATTCGGTATGCGGGCGGGCCGCGCTGCAGGCATGGGCGCGATCACCGGCATGCCGCCGCCGGGCGCGCCGGACAAGCGGGGTCGGAGGGACGCCCGGGGAGGCCGTAGGGCCGTACCGCGGGTCGCCGCACTGAAGTCGAGAACCTCTGCCACGCCAGTTGGACACGCTTCCCCCCGTCAGGGTTGTACGTGCCGAGCGTCACTTTTGCGTCATGTGCCGCAGCCGGCTGTCTGGTGTCAGGCAGCACAACCGACCGTGCGTCGAACGCCCTCATGCTTACCCGCTCTTCCCCTGTGTCCTGAATGTCCGAGGCGTCCCCACGCCTCGCAGCGCATCCCCACACCCCGAAGGGCGTTCGCAAAGACGCTCCCCGCCCTCCGCGCGGTTGCGGAGGGCGGGGAGAAAATCTTCGGATGCCGAGGGGGTCCGGGGCAAGTGGTACGGACCATTGCCCTAACCACACCCAGCCCACAGATCCTACAAATCAAACCGGCTACAGCCAGGGCTTTTCCGGCGGCAACCCCTTACTTGTGGATGTGTTGCGCACGACACGGCACGTCATGGGAGCGCGAACATCGTCACGCTCCGTCACGACCCCAGGAATTCCGCCGCCACCAGCTCCGCGATCTGTGCGGTGTTCAGGGCCGCGCCCTTGCGCAGGTTGTCGCCGCAGACAAAGAGTTCGAGGGCCGTCGGGTCGTCCAGCGCCCGCCGCACCCGGCCCACCCAGGTCGGGTCGGTGCCCACGACGTCGGCGGGTGTGGGGAACTCCCCGGCGCCCGGGTCGTCGAAGAGGACGACGCCGGGGGCGGTGGCGAGGATCTCGCGGGCCCCGTCGACGGTGACCTCGCCCTGGAAGCGGGCGTGGACGGTGAGGGAGTGCGTGGTGACCACCGGCACCCGTACACAGGTCACGGCCACGGGCAGGGTGGAAAGGCCGAGGATCTTGCGGGTCTCGTCCCGCACCTTCATCTCCTCCGAGGACCAGCCGTCCTCACGCAGCGACCCGGCCCACGGCACGACGTTCAGGGCGACCGGCTCCGGGAACGGGCCGGTGTTGTCGCCCACGGCCCGCCGCACGTCACCGGGGCTGGTCCCCAGTTCCGTACCGGCGACGAGCGCCAGCTGCTGACGCAGCGTTTCGACACCGGCGCGTCCCGCCCCGCTCACGGCCTGGTACGAGGAGACGACCAGCTCGCGCAGCCCGAACTCGGCGTGCAGCGCGCCCAGGGCGACGATCATGGACAGCGTCGTGCAGTTCGGGTTGGCGATGATCCCGCGGGGCCTCAGGCGCGCCTTGTGCGGGTTGACCTCGGGCACCACGAGGGGCACCTCGGGATCCATCCGGAAGGCGCCCGAGTTGTCCACCACGACCGCGCCCTTGGCCGCGGCGATCGGCGCCCAGTGCTCGGACACCTCGTCGGGTACGTCGAACATGGCGACGTCGACCCCGTCGAAGGCCTCCTCCGTCAGGGCCACCACCTCGACCTGCTGGCCGCGCACGGCCAGCTTGCGGCCGGCCGAGCGCGGCGAGGCGATCAGCCGGATCTCGCCCCAGATGTCCGCGTGCTGGGACAGGATCTGGAGCATGACCGTGCCGACGGCTCCGGTCGCACCCACGACCGCGAGCGTCGGCCGGACCGACCCTGTCCCGGCCATCAGCGGCCTGTGCCCCCGTAGACGACCGCTTCGGCGGTGTCGGAGTCGAGGCCGAAGGCGGAGTGGACGGCGCGCACGGCCTCCGTCACGTCGTCGGCGCGGGTGACGACCGAGATACGGATCTCGGAGGTCGAGATCAGCTCGATGTTGACCCCGGCGTCGCTGAGCGCCTCGAAGAAGGTCGCCGTGACACCCGGGTTGGTCTTCATGCCGGCGCCGACGAGCGAGATCTTGCCGATCTGGTCGTCGTAGCGCAGCGAGTCGAACCCGATGGCCGTCTTCGCCCGCTCCAGCGCGTCGATGGCCTTGCGGCCCTCGGTCTTGGGGAGCGTGAAGGAGATGTCCGTCAGCCCGGTGGAGGCGGCGGACACGTTCTGTACGACCATGTCGAGGTTGATCTGGGCGTCGGCGATGGCGCGGAAGATCGACGCCGCCTCGCCCGGCTTGTCCGGGACCCCGACGACCGTGACCTTGGCCTCGGAGGTGTCGTGCGCGACACCCGAGATGATGGCCTGCTCCACCTTCTTGTCCCCTTGCTCGATCGGCTCACTGCTGACCCACGTGCCCTGCAGTCCACTGAAGGACGAGCGGACGTGGATCGGGATGTTGTAGCGGCGGGCGTACTCCACACAGCGGTGGAGCAGCACCTTGGAGCCGGACGCGGCCAGCTCCAGCATGTCCTCGAAGGCGATCCAGTCGATCTTCTGCGCCTTCTTCACCACACGCGGGTCGGCGGTGAACACGCCGTCGACGTCGGTGTAGATCTCGCACACCTCGGCGTCGAGGGCCGCGGCCAGCGCGACGGCGGTCGTGTCGGAACCACCGCGACCGAGGGTCGTGATGTCCTTCTTGTCCTGGCTGACGCCCTGGAAGCCGGCGACGATGGCGATGTTGCCCTCGTCCACCGAATCACGGATCCGGCCGGGCGTGACGTCGATGATCCGGGCTTTGTTGTGGACCGAGTCGGTGATGACGCCTGCCTGGCTGCCGGTGAAGCTCTGGGCCTCGTGGCCCAGGTTTTTGATCGCCATGGCCAGCAGTGCCATGGAGATACGCTCTCCGGCGGTCAGCAGCATGTCGAACTCACGCCCGGCCGGCATCGGGGATACCTGCTCGGCGAGATCGATCAGCTCGTCCGTCGTGTCGCCCATCGCGGAAACGACGACGACCACCTGGTGGCCGTTCTTCTTCGCTTCCACGATTCGCTTGGCGACGCGCTTGATGCCCTCGGCATCGGCTACGGAGGAGCCTCCGTACTTCTGCACGACAAGGCCCACGTGCGCTCCTCGCTCGTCCGTCTCTTACCGCAGATACGCATGCACTGCGGTCGGCTCATTCTATCGAGCGCCCGAAATAGACCTTCGTGAAACCACATGGTGAGATCCGGCGCTCCAGCACGGTCCCTGCCCGCCCGGCACGTGAACACTCCGCAAAGTGGGCCAGGTCACCTGCTGACGCTGCCGCTGCTCGGCGACCGGCCGTCTTTAAAGTTCAACCACTATGGTTCGCGTGTGCGCGTACTGCTGGTGGAAGACGACGAATCGGTCGCCGAGTCACTACGGCGAGGACTGCTGCGTTACGGCTTCGAGGTGGCATGGGTCACCACGGGCGGCGCTGCGCTGAGCCACGCGGACCCCTACGACGTCGTACTCCTCGACCTCGGGCTGCCCGACACCGACGGGCTCGACGTCTGCAAGGCACTGCGCGAGCGCGGTGACGTGCCGATCATCGTGATCAGCGCGCGCAGCGACGAGACGGACCGGGTGGTCGGCCTGGAGCTCGGCGCGGACGACTACGTGTCCAAGCCGTTCGGGGTGCGGGAGGTCATCGCACGGATACGAGCGGTCATGCGGCGCGTGCAGCCCCGTACCGCCTCTGCTCCGGAAAGCGCCCCGGACCGGTACGGCACCCGGCTCACCATCGACCGCAAGGCGGCCCGCGTGCGCCTGGCCGGCGAGGAGGTGTCGCTGACCCCCAAGGAGTACGACCTGCTGGCCTTCCTCACCGAGGAGCCCGGCGCGCTGATGTCGCGCGAGCAGATCATGGAGGCGGTCTGGGACGCGAACTGGTTCGGGCCGACGAAGACGCTGGACGTGCACGTGGCGGCGCTGCGGCGCAAGCTCGCCGGGGCAATCACCATCGAGGCCGTCAGGGGCGTCGGCTTCCGGCTGGAGATCGCGCGGGACGCCGGCGGCAGCGGCGCCTGATGAACCGTCAGCTCATCCGCAGCTACATCCTGCTCGTCGCGGTCGCCATCCTGCTCTTCACGGTGCCCGTGGCCTTCACGCTCACCAAGCAGCTGCGGGACGACACCGAGCTGTCCCTCAAGCGCGAGGCGACCACCATGGCACTGCTGCTGGGCACCGGCGACGAGCCGTCGTGCCGGGCGCTGACGACGATGGCCAAGGCGTACGCCGCGGAGACCGACGACGAGGTCCAGGTCACGACCACCGACCGGTGCACGGCGGACGTGCCCCGTCCCGAGGGGGACGCGGCCCTGACGAGGGCCCTGGAGAAGGGCGACTCGACCACCGACTGGGGCTCGGACTTCATCTGGGGCCGCGACCTGGTGATCACGGTCCCCGCCAGAGACGACGGACGACAGGTCGTCGGCGCCGTCCGGATCGTGTACTCGACGTCCCATCTCGCCCACAGGCTGTGGACGATCTGGGGCTTCAGGGCGGGGCTCGCGGTCACCGTGCTCGGTGTGGCGGCGCTGATCGGCGCGTTCGCGGCCCGCCGGATCACCGCGCCGCTGCGCGAACTCAACTCCATGGCGAGCAAGTTCAGCGACGGCGACCTGACCGCGCGCTCGCCGGTGACGGGTCCGCCGGAGACGCAGACGCTGGCGCGCACCCTCAACCAGGGCGCGGAACGCCTGGACACCCTGGTGGCATCCCAGCGGATCTTCGTGGCCGACGCCTCCCACCAACTCCGTACGCCCCTCACGGCGTTGCGGCTGTCGCTGGACAACATCGCGGACGGGGTGGACGACGAGTTCGTACGGGAGGACGTCGAGCAGGCGACGGCCGAGGTGGTCCGGATGAGCCGCCTGGTCAACGGCCTGCTGGTGCTGGCGCGCGCGGAGGCGAAGGTCACGGCCGCGGAGCCGCTCGCCCTGCGGGACATCGTCGAGGAACGCCTGTCGGTGTGGAGGCCGGCCGCCGACGAGCGCGGAGTCACCATCACGCTCTGGGGGAGTGCCGACGGCCGGCCGTCTGTGCTGGCCAGCCCCGGTCATCTGGACCAGGTGCTGGACAACGTGCTCTCGAATGCTTTGGAGGTCTCGCCGGACGGCGGCACGATCACCGCCCGGTTCGAGACCGCGGGCGACGAGGTGATCCTCTCCGTCCTGGACGAGGGCCCCGGCATGTCCGACGCGGAGAAGTCCCGCGCCTTCGACCGCTTCTGGCGCGGCCAGGGCCTGACCGGGCGCTCCGGCTCGGGCCTCGGCCTCGCCGTCGTCAAACAGCTGGTGACGGACGACGGCGGAACCGTGGCGCTGCGGGACGCTCCCGGCGGCGGGCTGTGCGTGGAGATCCGCCTGCGGGCGGCCGCACAGCGCACCGGCGGCTGACGGTCACTTCTCGGGCATCGCCGAGGAGTGGTGGTTGACGATCAGCCACTTGCCGTCGATCTTCTCGTACGTGTACGTGTAGCGGGCCTCGACGACCTTCTTCTTGCCGGTGTCGTGGTCGGTGAGCGTGAACTTGTAGACGCCCGTGTCGATCGCGGAGTTGCTGTCGAGGACGTTGACGATCGTCTTGACCTTCGTGCCGACCGGCTTGTTCTGCAGGAAGTGGTCGAAGTAGTCGACGATCGCGGCACGGTCGGTGCGGACCTTGTTGGAGACGGTGGGCAGCAGGACCGCGTTGTTCGCGTACAGGTCCGCCACCTTGTCCGAGTCACCGGTCTGCAGGGCCTTGTTCCAGGTGTCGAACAGGCCGGCGATCTGCGACTTGGCGGGCATGGCCTCGGCCGAGGGGCCGGCGGTGGCGACGACGGTACCCACGGCGCCGAGGGCGACGACGGCGGTGGCGGTGGCGGTGACGATGGCTGCGCGCTTGCTTATGGAACGACGGGTCATCGCTGTCTCCAGTGCGGTACGGATCTGGGCGGTGGGCTCCCTTCACGTTCTCCGCGGTATCTGTGTCTGCGGTTCCTGCTGAGGAAGTGACTCCAGACTCGCTCTTCACTGGTTAGGGCCCGTGCAGGCGTCGTGCAGCGCACATCCAAGACGCACCCAACTCACGCGGAGTGACTACTCACTCACGTTCGGCCGCGTATGAGACCGACGCCCGCTCCGGCCGTGACAACGCCCATTCCCACCGCGGTCATGACGCCCTGCGCGCCGTCGACCACGAATGGGGCGACCACGGCGACGACGGCGTTGAAGAGGAACAGGAACCAGAGGGCGGGCTTGGAGGCGAGCAGCGACTTCATGGCGTATTCCTTCGGAACGGTGCTGTTGACCTGGTGAGATCAACGATCCCGTCTCCCGGGGACTGCAACGAGGGAGTGCCCTCCCGAACCGGGGGTGTAGCGGACTACACCCCACGGACCGCAGGATGCCGAGTCATGACGACGAACGGCTGGCCGGGCGACGTACTTCTGGCGGGCATCGTGCTGCTCGGCTCCTCGGTCCAATGGCTCACCGGCATGGGGTTCGCGCTGGTCGCCGTGCCCGCGCTGGTGCTGTTGCTGGGGCCGGTGGACGGGGTCGTCCTCGCCAACTGCGCGGCCGGGGCCATCAGCATCGTGGGGCTGGCCGGCGGCTGGCGGCGGGTGCGCCCCGGCGCGATGGTGCCGCTGTGCGTGGCGGCGGCGTGCACGGTGCCGGCTGGAGCGTGGATGACCCGTCAACTCCCCGAGCCCGTCCTGCTGTTGGTGATGGGCGGCCTGGTGACGGCAGCCGTGCTGCTGGTCATGCGCGGCGCCCGGGTGCCCGCACTGCGCGGCACAAAGGGCGCGGTCGCCGCGGGCGCGGTGGGCGGGTTCATGAACTCGGCGGCGGGGGTGGGCGGGCCACCGGTGTCGTTGTACGCACTCAACGCGGGTTGGACGGTACGGGAGTTCGTGCCGAACGCGCAGTTCTACGGGGTGGTGGTCAACGCGTTCTCGGTGGCGGCGAACGGGGTGCCGCAGCTGAGCGGGACGAGGTGGACCTCGGCGGTCACGGCCATGCTCGTGGGCGGGCTGATCGGCAGAGGGCTCGCCTCACACATACCCGAGCAGCGGGCCCGCCTGCTCGTGCTGGTGCTGGCCCTGGCGGGCGGGGTCACGGCGTTGGGAAAGGGATTGTGGGGGCTGTGATGTCGGCCGTGCCGTACGTGGCCCCGGAAGCACTGCTTCGCGCGGCCACGTCCTGACCCGACGGCTACTTGACCTCTCGCATCCCCAACGGCGCCGCGATCTCCTCCTGCATCACCTTGCCGGCCTCGAACTCCAGCGTCTCGTCGCCCATGCTCTGGTCCGTGTCCAGGCCGTCCAGCTCCTCCAGGGGCTGGTTCAGGCGCACGTGGGCGACGATCGACTGGAGGGCGCGCAGCGTGGCCGACGCCGTGGAGCCCCAGTTGGAGAAGTAGGAGAACTGCCACCACCACAGGGCCTCCGAGGTGCGGCCCGCGCGGTAGTGGGCCATGCCGTGGCGGAGGTCGGTGATGACGTCGGTCAGGTCGTCGGAGATACGGGCCGGGACCGGTGCGGTACGGGGCTCGTACGGGTCGAAGACCTCGGAGTAGACGTCGATCGGCTCCAGCAACCGGGCCAGGTTCTCGCGGAGTTCGTCCACGTCGGCGTCCGGGCCCGTGTCGGGTTCGTAGCGCTCGTCGGGGACGATGTCCTCGTGCGCGCCGAGGCGGCCGCCGGCCAGCATCAGCTGGGAGACCTCCAGGAGGAGGAAGGGGACCGCCGAGTCCGGCTCGTCGCCCTTGGCCACCTCGGTGACGGCCACCAGGAAGCTCTCCACCTGGTCCGCGATCTGGACCGCGAAGTCGTCCGGGTCATGCGTCGTGGCATGCAGCGTGGCGTCAGACATCTAGGAGTCGTCTCCCCTCGAAGGCGCGGCCGAGGGTCACCTCGTCCGCGTATTCCAGGTCGCCACCCACCGGGAGGCCGCTGGCCAGGCGGGTGACCTTGAGGCCCATGGGCTTGATCATGCGGGCGAGGTAGGTGGCTGTGGCCTCGCCCTCCAGGTTCGGGTCCGTGGCCAGGATCAGTTCCGTGACCGTCCCGTCGGCCAACCGCGCGAGAAGTTCTCGTATACGCAGGTCGTCGGGACCCACACCCTCGATGGGGCTGATCGCTCCGCCCAGGACGTGGTAGCGGCCCCGGAACTCACGTGTGCGCTCGATGGCGACCACGTCCTTCGGCTCCTCCACCACGCAGATGACGGAGGCGTCGCGGCGCGTGTCGCGGCAGATGTTGCACAGCTCTTCCTGCGCGATGTTGCCGCAGGTCGCACAGAAGCGGACCTTCGCCTTGACCTCCATGAGGGCCTGCGCGAGGCGCCGTACGTCCGTCGGTTCCGCCTGCAGGATGTGGAAGGCGATCCGCTGGGCGCTCTTGGGACCGACGCCGGGCAGCCGCCCCAGTTCGTCGATCAGGTCCTGCACCACGCCTTCGTACAACGGACTGCCGTCCTTCCTGGGGTTCCTTCAGTACGTACGGTAGTTGGCGGACACCCGTCTTAGAAAGGCAGGCCGGGAATACCGCTGCCGCCGCCCAGGCCCTGCGCGAGCGGGCCGAGCTTCTGCTGCTGGAGGTTCTGGGCGTTCTCGTTGGCCGCCTGGACCGCCGCGACGACGAGGTCCGCGAGGGTCTCAGTGTCCTCGGGGTCCACCGCCTTCGGGTCGATCTTCAGCGCACGCAGCTCGCCGGAGCCGGTGACGGTGGCCTTCACCAGGCCGCCGCCCGCCTGCCCGTCGACCTCGGTCTGCGCCAGTTCCTCCTGCGCACGCTGCAGGTCCTCCTGCATCTTCTGGGCCTGCTGGAGCAGCTGCTGCATATTGGGCTGGCCACCACCGGGAATCACGATCAGCTCCTGGTTTCGTACGGCTGTCTGGGCGAGTTTTTCCCGCCTGGCACGAGCCTACGTGGTCCCGGCAGCCATCGCCCCAGCACTCTTTCGAGTGAGCCTTTGCCGAGTCCTATACCTGATCAAGACCCACTTCCGAGCGGAAAAGAGGTGAATCCCGGGGCTTCGCCACCCATTGGGCGGTAGGAAGGGTCCGGCACATCAGCATCGGGTGTCACGCAACGTGTTCGTTCGTGATCAGTCTCGTGATCAGTAGGGAGTGCGGGTGGGTCAGCCGGAGATGCAGCCCGAGGGTCCGCCCCAGGACGGGTGGGGAGAGGGTGCGGCCGGACTGCGGCCGGGCGATCTGACCGGGCGCGCGTTCCCCCTGGGGGACTGGGGCGAGCCGGCCGAGCGCCTGCACGAGCTGTACCGGTGGGTGGAGCAGGGGGCGCTTGAGACGGCGGCCTGGTATCTCGCGGACCGGGCGTGGAAACGGCGGGGCGCGCGGGCGCTGCGCACGGGGGCCGCGGCGGGGGCCGTCACCGGGGCCGCGCTGCCCCTGCTGGATCTGACCGGGATGGTCGCGGGGCTGGCCGCGTGGGGGTACCTGGCGCTGCTGCTCGCGGTGGCGTGCGTGGCCGTGGACCGGTTCTTCGGTGTGACGTCGGGATGGATAAGGGACGTCGCGACCGCGCAGGCCGTGCAACGGCGGCTGCAGGTGCTGCAGTTCGACTGGGCCTCGGAGAGTGTGCGGGAGGTGCTGGGACCCGCGGAGGGGACGGCGAGCGAGGCCGCGGAGCGGTGTCTCGGGGTGCTGCGGCGGTTCTCGGAGGACGTGACCGAGCTGGTGCGCACGGAGACAGCCGACTGGATGGTGGAGTTCCGGACGGGGACCGCGCCGATGAGTATCCAGTCCGCCGGGACCGGCGCCGGGCGCCAGGAGATCGGCAGCGCGCAGGGCCGTTTCCCGCTGCCGCCGGGGGCGGGCGCACGCCCCAACATGCCACGCCAGCGGCCGCCCGAGCCGAGGTGAGCGCGGCTGCCGCAGCGACAGCGGTTCCAGTCCGCGCGGGCCGTCGTTCTCGAAGCGGAGCAGGACGAGGGCGGCGTCGGACATCTCGGGGGCCTCGTCGAACAGCCCCAGCCGTACGTTGGCTCTGCCCATCCGGACGTCATCGCCTGTCGGGTTGTCCATCTGGACCCGGTAGCCGATCCTCCCCCACTGCCTCAAGGGCGTGGGAGGTGCCCCCGGCGCCGCGGTGCCGACGGCCACGACGTTCTCTGCGCTCAGCCACTCCACCGGGGCCACGTGCGGCTGGGTGATCTCAACGGTCTTGCGGAGAAAGGGACTTGCGGTTACTCCTTGGTGTACGTCAGCTTCTCGCCGTTGCTGCTGTTCTCGCGGCTCAGACTGCCGTCCGGCAGCAGGCTGATCACGGTGGCGTCGCCCGGCTTGCAGTAGCCCGAGTCGCCGGACGTCACGGTGGACGGGCCGATCTGGAGCATGCCGCCGCTGCCCGGCGCCGAGGTCAGGTCGGCCTGGAAGACACAGTGGTAGGTGCCGTTGCTCGTGGGTCCGTCGGCGACGAGGGAGAGGACGGTGTCGCCCACCTCGCCCTGCTGGATGGTGAGTTCACGAGTGTTCTCACCGTCGGCGTTGGTGATGGTGGTCGTCCAGGCGCCCAGGTAGCCGGTCGGGATCACGCCGTCGGCCGGGGCGGAGGTGGCGGGGTGCGGGCTCGTCGGGTCCGGCCGGGACGTCGTCGGGCCGGACGTCCGGGGTGCGCCGGTGGTCGGGGCCGGGCCGGACTTGTCGTCAGACTTGTCGCCGCCGCCGCTCATGAGGGCGTACACCGAGCCGCCGGCGCCCAGCGCGACGACCAGGGCGACGGCGATCAGCGCCGCGGTGGAGCGGCCGCTCCTCCTCGGCGGTTCCTGCGGGGCGGGCGGGATCGGGCCGGCGTAGGGCGGGCCGTACGGCGGGGTGGAGCCCAGGCCTCCGTGGGCTCCCGGCTGTTGGGGGTAGCCGTAGGCACCGGGCGGCGGCTGCTGCGGGTAGCCGTAGCCGGGCTGCTGCTGGGGGTGCTGCTGCGGATAGCCGTAGGCCGGGTGGGCCGGATGGCCGGGCTGGGGTGTCTGGGTGCCCTGTCCCCCGACCATCGTCGGGAGGTGGTTCAGCGGCGCCCCGGTCCCCGGCTGCCCCGGCGGGGGCGGCGCGGCGGGGGCAGCCGGCTCCGGTGCGGAGTCGGCGGCGGAGGCGTGCTCGGGCGAGGCCTCGGGTGCCGCCTTCTCCAGCGAGGGCCCTCCCGCGCCCCGCGAACCCTCGGGCCCGGTCGCCTCCTCCGGGTCCTCGGAGTCCAGCAACTGCACGGCGTGCCGCCCGAGTTGGGCGACCAGCGCGCTCGGCAGCCACGGGTCCCGCGAGCGACCGCCGAGCACGGTGTCCTCGGCCCCGGTCCGCTCCAGCACGTCGTCCAGCGCCGGCCGGGCGCCGGGGTCCTTCTTCAGACAGTCCCGTACGAGGTCGGCGACGCCCTCCGGCACCCCCTCCAGGTCGGGCTCCTCCTGGGCGATACGGAACATCAGGGCGTGCACACCGCTGTTGGCGCCGCCGAAGGGAAGGTGGCCGGTGGCGGCGTACGCCAGCACCGAGCCCAGGCAGAAGACGTCGCAGGCGGGCGTGATCCGGTCGCCGCGCACCTGCTCGGGCGCCATGAACCCGGGCGACCCGACGAGCGCGCCGGTCCGCGTCAGCCCGCCGTCCGTCACGGTCTCCATCGCCCGCGCGATCCCGAAGTCGATGACCCGCGGACCGTCGATGGTCACCAGCACGTTGGACGGCTTGAGGTCGCGGTGGATGATCCCGGCGGCATGGATGTCCTGCAGCGCGTGCGCGAGCCCGGCCGCGAGGATGCGCACCGAACGCTCGGGCAGCGCCCCGTGGTCGCGCCCGACGACCTGCTGCAGGCTCGGCCCGGCGACGTACCCGGTGGCGACCCAGGGCACGGCGGCCTCGGTGTCGGCGTCGAGCACGGGTGCCGTCCAGTGCCCGCCGACCTGCCGCGCGGCCTGCACCTCCTGCCGGAACCGCGCCCGGAACTCCTCCTGCGCGGCCAGCTCCTCCCGCACCAGCTTCACGGCGACGGTACGGCCGCGGTCCGACCGGGCGAGATACACATGCCCCATCCCGCCGGCCCCGAGCCGCGCCAGCAGCCGGTACGTCCCGATCCGCCCCCTGAGCTTGAAACCTGGGGGGACCCCCAGCGGATCCCCAGCCCCGAGCTTCTCCATCGCAGGTCCCCCGAAATCCCCCGATACGCGCTGTGCAACATCCCAACGATAGTGCGGGCGTACGGGGAGGTGGACGGAGCGGTGTCTACGGTTCCGTAACGGGCGGCCCCAGCTGGTCCAGCACCTTGGACAGCCGTTCCAGTACGCGGACGGCCTCGGCGAGTTCGGCCTCCCCGAACTCCTGCGCGAGCCGGTCGGCGAAGGCCGCGTGACCCGGGCCGATACGCGCGTTCGCCGCGCGCCCCTGGGCCGTCGGCGCGAGGAGCTTGGCGCGGCGGTGGGCGGGGTTGGGCCGGTACTCGGCGAGGCCGCGCTGCACGAGCAGGTCGGCGATCCGCTGGACGCTCTGCCGCGTGATGCCCATGGCGCGGGCGATCCCGGCGACGGACAGCGGCTCGCCCAGAATCGCGCCGAGCACCTGCCACCAGGCGGCGGTGAGTCCGGCGGGCTTCGCCAACTCCTCTGCGACGGCGAGGAACTGGCCGTTGAGCCGGAAGACCCCGAGGGCACTGCGGCTGAGCAGGTCCTGGCGTTCGCGGGTCACCGGCCGGCCTTCTCCAGGACGGCGTAGGCCTGCGCGTCCGAGTCGTGGAACAGCCGGTACCAGGCGTCCAGCACCTCGCCCTCGTACACCCCGAGCAGCCGGAAGACCTCCCGCGCGAAGGCGACGGGCTCGGTGGGCCCTGCGGTGATCAGGTTCCCGTCGGTGACGGCGTCGGCGTCGACGTACCGCTCGCCGCCCTGGTACCCGGTCGCGGCGAGGTAGAAGGAGATCGCACTGGTGTGGTCGCGGCCGTCGAGCAGTCCCTCTCGCGCGAGCCCGGCGGTGGCTCCGCAGATGGCGGCGACCGGGACGCCCGCATCGAGGAAGGCGCGGGCCCTGCGGGCGAAGGGGGCGAGCTCGTCGCCGGCGTCCCAGAGGTCGGCGCCCGGGAGGATCAGCAAGGAGCTGTCCTCGGGCCGTACGTCGTCCAGGGCCAGGTCGGGCTGGACGCGGAGGCCTCCGATGGAGCGCACCGGCTCCCGGGTCGGCCCCACGGTGCGGATCTCGTACCCGGCGCGGGCGAGATAGGCCGTCGTGTGCCCCGTCTCCCAGTCGGCGAGGGTGTCGTAGACGGCGAGGTGCACAGGCTTGCGGCTCATGATTCCTCCTCCGGCGAAAAGCAGTATGACAGCAGGCTGCCAATTCGACAGCCTGCTGTCAATAGTGGCCACCTGCCCCTCCGTGGACAACCTGTCGCGGAAACCCCCACTTCACAGACAGGAAGCCGATACCGAGCGGGCACCTCGGACATCTACGCTCGCGCCATGACCCCTCAGCCAAACCCCGAGGCCGGCGCCGCCGTGAAGGCCATGGACCGTGCTCATGTGTTCCACTCCTGGTCCGCGCAGGAGCTCATCGACCCGCTCGCCGTCGCCGGTGCGGAGGGGTCGTACTTCTGGGACTACGACGGCAAGCGGTACCTGGACTTCACCAGCGGGCTCGTCTACACCAACATCGGCTACCAGCACCCGAAGGTCGTCGCCGCGATACAGGAGCAGGCCGCACACCTGACGACGTTCGCGCCCGCCTTCGCGATCGAGGCCCGTTCCGAGGCGGCCCGGCTGATCGCCGAGCGGACACCCGGCGACCTGGACAAGATCTTCTTCACCAACGGCGGGGCCGACGCCGTGGAGCACGCCGTGCGGATGGCGCGGCTGCACACCGGGCGCCCGAAGGTGCTGTCGGCGTACCGCTCGTACCACGGCGGCACCCAGCAGGCGATCAACATCACCGGCGACCCGCGCCGCTGGGCCTCCGACGGCGCCGCGGCCGGTGTCGTGCACTTCTGGGCGCCGTACCTCTACCGCTCCCGCTTCTACGCCGAGACCGAGGAGCAGGAGTGCGCGCGGGCGCTGGAGCACCTTGAGACGACGATCGCCTTCGAGGGGCCGGCCACCGTCGCCGCGATCATCCTGGAGACCATCCCGGGAACCGCCGGGATCATGGTGCCGCCGCCCGGTTACCTCGCCGGCATACGTGAGATATGCGACAAGTACGGAATCGTCTTCGTCCTGGACGAGGTGATGGCCGGGTTCGGGCGGACCGGTGAGTGGTTCGCGGCCGATCTCTTCGACGTCGTACCCGACCTCATGACCTTCGCCAAGGGCGTGAACAGCGGTTATGTGCCGCTGGGCGGGGTCGCGATCTCGGGTGCGATCGCCGAGACCTTCGGCAAGCGGCCCTACCCCGGTGGTCTCACCTACTCCGGGCACCCGCTGGCCTGTGCCGCCGCCGTCGCGACGATCAACGTCATGGCGGAGGAGGGCGTCGTCGACAACGCGGGGCAGCTCGGCGCCACGGTCGTCGGGCCGGCCCTGCGCGAGCTCGCCGAGCGGCACCCGAGCGTCGGCGAGGTGCGCGGTGTCGGCATGTTCTGGGCGCTGGACCTGGTGAAGGACAAGGAGACGCGCGAGCCGCTGGTGCCGTACAACGCGGCCGGTGAGGCGAACGCCCCGATGGCCGCCTTCGGTGCCGCCGCGAAGAAGCACGGCATCTGGCCCTTCATCAACATGAACCGCACCCATGTCGTGCCCCCGTGCAACGTGAGTGAGGCCGAGCTGAAGGAGGGGCTCGCGGCGCTGGACGCGGCGCTCTCGGTGGCGGACGAGTACACGCGCTAGCCGTCCGCGGCCGCCCGGCCGCCCTACCACCCGCCGGTAGCTACGCGGGTCAACACGCGGAACCCGAACGCGTAAGGTGGCGTGCTCGTACATATGGACGTGCACGCCAGCCGATCGCGACGAGGAGACGCCCGACCCATGCCCAGCAGCAGCGGAAACGGCCCCGTCACCCGCAGCACCCTGCGCCAGCAGATCGCGGACGCGCTGCGCGACGAGGTGCTGGCGGGGCGGCTGCAGCCGGGCCAGGAGTTCACGGTCAAGGAGATCGCCGAGCAGTACGGGGTCTCCGCGACGCCCGTGCGCGAGGCGCTCGTCGACCTGTCCGCGCAGGGGCTCCTCGACGCCGACCAGCACCGTGGCTTCCATGTCCACGAGTACTCGGCCGGCGACTACCGCGGCATCGTCGAGGCCCGCACCCTGGTCACCGACGGCATGTTCCACGAGCTCGACATCAGGCCCGAGCGGAACCGGCGGTTCGACGAGCCCCGCGCGGTCGCCGCCCTCGCCGGGGTGCGCCGCCGCGGCGAGGAGGCGCAGCGCGCCGCGGCCGCCGGCGACCTCACCGTGCTGATCGGCTACGACCTGCGTTTCTGGCGCGAGCTGGGCGCCCTCTACGGCAACCCGTACCTCGCCGACTTCCTGCACCGGCTGGGCGTGCAGTCCTGGGTGTGCGCGGTGCAGCATCTGCGGCGGCTGACCGAGCTGCGCGGCGCCCTGTGGTGCGCCCACACCGATCTGGTCGATGCCCTGGCGCATCGCGACACCACGACGGCGCGTGCGCTCGTCGCCGAGTACAACGCGCACTCGCTGAGCCTCATCGAGGGGCCTGCGGACGAATGAGCACCCTGGCCAGGGTCGTGGACCTCTCCGTCGTCATCCCCGCGTTCAACGAGGAGCAGCGTCTGGGGCCCACCCTGGACGCGGTCACCGGCTATCTGCGCGACAACGAGGGCCGCTGGGGCGAGTGGGAGGTCGTGGTCGCCGACGACGGGTCGACGGACGGCACCCGTGAGCTGGTCACGGCCCGCGAGGATCCCCGCGTCCAGCTCGTCACCAGCCCCCGCAACCGCGGCAAGGGCAACGCCCTGCGGATCGGCGTCGCCGCCTGCGGCGGCCGGCGCGTACTGGTCACGGACGCCGATCTGGCGTCCCCGATCGAGGATCTGGAGCAGCTCGACAAGGCGCTGAGCGAGGGGAACACGGCGGCGATCGGCTCCCGGGCCATACCCGGCGCGACCATCGAGGACCGTCAGCACCCGCTGCGCGAACTGCTGGGCCGCGCTGGAAACTTACTGATCAGGCGCATGGCCGTACCCGGCATACGGGACACCCAGTGCGGCTTCAAGCTCTTCGACGGCGACCGGGGCCGCGAGGCCTTCGCCGCCTCCAGGCTCGACGGCTACGGCATCGACGTCGAGGTGCTGTGGCACTTCCACCGAGCCGAGTGGCAGATGACCGAGGTGCCGGTCCGCTGGTCCCACCGGCCCGGCTCGAAGATACGGTCCCTCGACTACGTCCGGGTCCTCGCCGACCTCACCCGCCTGCGCGCCCGCTCCCTGCGCCCGGCCGACGTCTTCGCCGTCGCCCTCTTCCTGCTGATGGCGGTGGCCCTCTACTCGGGCCGGCTGGCCGACCCGGACCACCGCTACCTCCCGGACTCCCTCCAGGACCAGAACCAGTGGGAGTGGTTCTTCGCGGTCACGGCCGACAACGTCGCCCACCTGCGCAACCCGCTCTTCTCCGGTCTGCAGGGCTTTCCCGACGGCGTGAACCTCATGGCCAACACGGTCATGCTCGGCCTCTCCGTCCCCTTCGCGCCCCTGACCCTGCTCGCGGGACCGGCCGTCTCCCTCAGCGTGGTGATGACGCTGGGCATCGCCGCCACCGCGGGCGCCTGGTACTGGCTGATCGTGAAGCACGTCGTACGGCGGCGTTCCGCGGCCTTCGTCGGCGCCTCGCTGGCCGCCTTCGCACCACCCATGGTCAGCCACGCCAACGCGCACCCCAATTTCGTGATCCTGTTCATGATCCCGCTGATCATCGACCGCGCGCTGCGCCTGTGCGCGGGCGCCCGGGTCGTGCGGAACGGGATCGTGCTCGGGCTGATGGCGGCCTACCAGGTCTTCCTCGGCGAGGAGCCGCTGCTGCTCGCGACGATCGGCATGGCGCTGTTCGCGGGCGCCTACTCCGTCGTACGCAGGGATGTGGCCCGGCAGTCCTGGCGGCCGCTGCTCAACGGCCTGGCGATCGCCGCCGCCGTCTGCCTGCCGCTCGTGGTGTGGGCACTGGCCTGGCAGTTCGCCGGGCCGCAGAGCTACAAGAGCGTGCTGCACGGCGACAACGCGGGCAACAGCCCGCTCGCCCTGCTCTCCTTCGCGGAGCGCTCGCTGCTGGCGGGCAACGCGGAGCGGGCCAACTCGCTCTCCCTCAACCCGACCGAGCAGAACGCCTTCTACGGCTGGCCGCTGGTCCTCGTCGCCTTCGCGATCGTCGTACGGCTGTGGGAGCAGGCCCTGGTGAAGGCGCTGGCGTTCACCGCGGTCGGCGCCGCGCTGCTGTCCCTGGGCCCGAAGTTCCGTATCCCGATGACGGACGACGTCTACCCGGGCCCCTGGGCGCTCGCCGCGAAGCTGCCGCTGTTCGAGTCGGTCATCGAGGGCCGGATCGCGATGGTCTGCGCCCCGGCGCTGGGCATGCTGCTCGCCCTGTCGCTGGAGCGGCTGCCGGCGAACCGCAACCTGGGCACGCAGTACATCGGCCTGCTCGGGCTCTGTCTCGCGCTGCTCCCGCTGATCCCGGCCCCGCTGAAGACGGTCCACCGCCCGCCGACGCCGGCCTTCTTCACCGACGGGGCGTGGAAGCCGTACGTCCGCGAGGGCGAGTCCCTCGTCCCCGTGCCGCTGCCCGATCCCGGCGACGCGGAGGCCCTGCACTGGCAGCAGGAGGCCGGCCTCGGCTTCAGCGTCCCCGGCGGCTACTTCAACGGCCCCTACGGCGAGGACCGCATCGGCATCTACGGCGCCTCCCCCCGCTACACCTCGCAGATGCTGCGTGATGTCCGCTACACCGGCGTGATTCCCAGGATCGGCAAGAACTGGCAGGCGCAGGCGAAGCGGGATTTCGCGTACTGGAAGGCAGGAGCGCTGGTGGTGGCGCCGCAGCCGCACGACGACGCCCTGCGCAAGGCGGTGACCGAACTGGTGGGCCGTGACGGGAAGTGGGTGCACGGCGTGTGGGTATGGGATCTGCACAAGGGCAGCTGACCTGTCCTGGAGGAGGTCACCCGAAGCCGTACCGACTACCCTGCCTTCTGCCCGGCCTTGACCACCCTGTCTGAGGAGCCCTCTTTGGCCTGTGACCTGTGGCTGGTACCGCTCGTCGACGTGTTGTGCCACACCCCCGACAATCCGTTCGCCGAGGAACTCGCGCAGTACAACAGCGTGCTGAACGCGGCCGGCCTTCCGCCGGTGCCCGTGTACCAGTACATGCCGGGTCTGTCCGGCGAGGTCGCCCCGGTGGCCGGCTTCGACTACGACGCGCTGCACTTCCTGCGCCGCGTGTATCTGCTGCAGGTGTGCGGTCTGCCGGTGACTCCGGTCGACGAACTGGGCGGCGACTACGAGCAGCTGCTGGAGATGTTCGAGTCGACGGCCCAGCAGTCGCATCTCGTCTGGCACTACGACCACGCGGGTGCGTACGTCCCGGTCGACTTCCCCCAGCCCCTGTCCAACGACGAACTCCTCGCGGGCGGCGGTCCGCTGGGCTCCGCGCAGGCCCTCCTGCGCGAACTCGAATACGTGGCCCCGGCGATCGGCATCGACCCGGCCAACCCGCCGGCCGCGCCGGAACCGCCGCGCGCTCCCACGGAATTGGAGGAGCCGGCCGTCCCGGCACCGTACGACCCGAGCCCCTTCGCCCGCGAACGCCACGTCTGGCTCGGACTGCACGCGGCGGCGACGCGGAGTCTGGCGCAGGGGTCGATGATCGTCTTCAGCTGAGGGTCAGCGCCCGAGCTGCGACAGGCCCTTCTGTACGTCCTCCAGGTTCATCACCGGCGTGTAGGAGATCTTGGCGTCGAGGTTCAGGAAGAACGGCTCGCTGAATGCCGGCATCTGGGAGCTTTCCTGCATGTCGAAGACCATGAAGGCGGTGCGCCGGCCCTCGTCGGCGGTGAAGTAGGCCGCCTCGGGCTTGATGTGCTCCACCGCCTCCTCGACCAGCTTCGACAGCGTGCCGTTCCTGATGGCCTCGTTCGCCTTCTCCGTGTCGAAGGACGCCTTGAGCAGCATGCGCATGGCACTCACCTTCCTCTGCATCCCGCGCTTGTCGCATCCACAGGTACACCCTCAGCGTATGCCCGAAATGGGCGCCTTGTTCTGTGGCGGCGGGTACTCCCCCGGGAGCAGGGCCGGTACCTCCGCACGCGCGATGCACAGGGGAGGTGGGGACGCGCAGCCTGGAGGCATCGACGAGAGGAGACGGCGATGATCCTGGTGACCGGGGCGACGGGCCATGTGGGCGGCGAGCTGGTACGGCGGCTGGTGGCCGCGGGCGAGCCGGTACGGGCGATGACCCGCCGCCCGGCCGAGGCACGGCTGCCCGAGGGTGTGGAGGCGGTGTACGGCGACGCGGACGACCCGGCGAGCCTCGACGCGGCGTTCGCGTGCACCGAGGGCGCCTTCCTGATGTCGGCCCAGGGCGTCGGCACGGCCCCCGGCCCGACGCACGACCTCGCCCTCGCCGAGGCGGCGGCCCGGGCAGGCCTACGGCGCCTGGTGAAGCTGTCGGTGCTGGACGGCGGCGCGGGAGCCGACGTGATCGCCCGCTGGCACGCACAGGCGGACGCGGCGGTGACGGACCCGTCCCCGGGCTTCGCCTGGACGCTGCTGCGCCCCGGCCGCTTCATGTCGAACGCACTCCAGTGGGCGGGCCAACTCCGCGCGGGCGACGAGGTCTCCACGCCCTTCGCGGACCGCCCGGCGGCGAGCATCGACCCGGCGGACCTGGCGGAGGTGGCGGCACTGGCCCTGACGACCGACGACCACGCGGGCGCGACGTACGAACTGAGCGGCCCGCAGTCCCTGACTCCGGCGGACGAACTGGCCATCCTGGGCGAGGCGTTGGGCCGCGACCCGCGCCTGCGCCCGGTCCCGGACGACGCGGCCCGCACGGGCATGGCCCACTACGGCTTCCCTCCGGAGGTCGTGGACGCGATCATGCAGCGCACGTTGGAGAGCGACCGGGGCGCAGAAGTGCTTCCGACGGTGGAGAAGGCACTGGGCCGCCGGCCACGGACGTTCGCGCAGTGGGCGCGGGAGCACGCGGGGGCGTTCGCGGATTGACGCGGGCGAGGCAAGCCCCTTGCGCATGCCGTCGGCGGCATCACCGTTTGACGCGCCCCAACCCGGCGGTCTGCGTGAAGATGTCGTTCACGATCTTCTGAGCCAGTGCCCTGTCGCTCTCCGGGACATCGACCTGCACCCAGATCCGCCAGGTCAGCGGCTTGCCCTTGTCGTTCCAACCGAGCTGCCGACGCAGGAACATCTCGTAGCGCTTCCCCTTTCCGGGCTGTTCGGCGTAATAGGTCAGGCCCTGGTCCCGGGGATCGGTGTCGGCCTTCTTCCACCGCGGCTTCCCGTACTTGAGAAGCCCGCGTTCGAAGGCGCTGAGCTCACCCTCGTGGCATGACGTGCCGCAACCGAGGTGGAATGCGATCCGCACCTTCATGTCCGGGACGAGGCCCTCAAGCTGTGCCACTCCCTCGTCCTCGCACGAGAAGTCCAAGAGGTCCCTCTCGTCGCCGGTCTCGCAGGAGAGGTGGTTCGGCGCGCGGAAGGCGAAGGGCAGTCGCGCGGACTTCCACAGGTGTGAGGGCTCGTCACCCTGCCAGGTCGCCCCGTGCACGGACTGCGCGCGACCTCGGGAGTAGTCCGCAAGCCGGTTGTCCTTGACCGGGACGCGGGGACGCGGCACGTCGGCGAGTTCCCGTCCGCCGGAGGAGCCCAGGCCCACACTCCGCAGCACGTGCCGCGTCAGGATCTCGGCGACCTCCACGGTCCGCTCGCGGCCGGCGAACTCCTCGGCGTAGGTCACGTTGAGCAGCACATTGCCGGCCCTCACCTGCACACGCGCGCCCCACGGATAGGAACCCGGCTCCGAGGAGTCGGAGGCCCACAGGTAACGTCCCACGTTCACATAGGCCTCGTCACCGAGCGCGTCCACCATCACGTGTCCCCGGGCAAAGGTGCTCGACCTGTCCGTGCGGAACTTTTGCGCGGCGTTCCGGGTACCACTCGACCTGTCATCCGCCTGCTGCACGAATGCGCCGATCCCGATCCGCGCTTCACGGGCGAAGGGCGACTGTTCGGAAACGGTGCACTCGTCGGCCTTCGTACCCAGGAGCAGGACGCCCGGCGCGAAGTCGTCATGCAGCTTCGCACCGTCGGACATGAGCTGCGAGATGTCCCGGGCGTCCAGCAGCGAGCAAGCCGGGGGTAGGGAACGGACGGGGTCCGCAGGCGGCCGGGCGCCGAGCGAACCGAGACCCATCATGACCATCAGCACCAGCGCCGCCGCCCCGGCCAGCAACGCCCAGCCGTCCGCAAGGCCCCCGGCTCGCGCACCACCTTTGCGTGTCCGGGCTCCGTCATCGGTGACTGCGGCGTCGGCGAGGCGGTTCCTCAACTCGATGTGCCGGAACCGGTACTCACCTCCGGACTGGCGAAGCACTCCGCGGGCGTGCGCGTCCTCCAGGAACGCCGTGAGTCTCCAGGGCAGCCGACCGGCGGCGGCCAGCCAGACACGTGCCACGGTGTACCGGCCCCAGGCGGAGAATCCAACCGAGTACAGCGCGCAGACGAGCAGCGTGCCGACCCCGGTGATCAACCAGTCTCCGACGCCGACGACGTACCTGCCGCCGCCCCAGAGCTGCCAGGCGCCGAGCAGTGCCGGAGGCATCAGGAGAGGGAACAGCGGCCACTCCTCCCGCTGTCTGAGCGGGACCACCCAGCCAACGACCAGCGCAGCGCGCCGGTCGGCTGCCAGAAGTGCCGCCGGTGTCCGGGCGAACGCCGGATCCGCCGGCCGCCACACGGCTCGTACCGTGTCAGGGACCCAGGTCAGGAGGGTGGCGGCGCCGCCCACCACCAGATACCACCTCCAGTGACCTGACCAGTGGCCCAGCCCGGCCACCAGGGCAGCCCCGAGGCCGAGTACGGAGACACCGACACTCAAAAGGACCTTCCAGCGCCGCAGCACCCGCCCCAACTGCCGCCGTGACGGCGGGGTCAATCGCCACGGGACGGACCACGTCTCGTCGTCCCGCCATATCGGGAATGCCAGCAGCATCAACAGACCGAGCGCCACGAACGCGCCCCAGAGCGGCAGCCACCCTCCCCACCACATCTCCCCGAACCCCACCCGGACAACCAGCAGACCGGCCACCCCGTACGCCGGTAGCAGGCCGGCCACCCTGACCGGCCACGGCACCTCCTGCTCCAGCCGCCACCAGGCGAAGTCCTGCTGGTCCGCGTCCCTCATCCGCCCGGCCAGGTAGCCCGCCCAGTCTCGGGCCTCCCCCGGGTCCCATCCTCCGTGTTCCGCCCGTACGTCCGGGGAGTCTCCGTACGCGACGTCCAGGAAGGCGTCGTACAAGTGCCGTTCCAGGGCGTGGTCATCCCGGAATGCGCCGGGGCTCAGCAGTTCCCGCGGATCCTTGTCCCCCCAGCCGTACGCGACACGTGCGAGGCCCACCATCAAGGGCACCCGCAGCACCCGGCGCAACTGCGCGACCTCCGCCGACGGCTTGCGGCGCTTGCGCAGCGCCGCGAGGACGGGTCCCCAGCGGGGACTGGGCGCCCCCTCCGGACTGAGATACGCCTCCACGGCGCTGTCCGTCAGGTCCTGCAGGACGATCTCGGTCCGCTGGAAGACGCTGGGGTCAGGCACGTGCTCGTCGTACTCGTCCTTGCGGCTGGTGAACACGAACTTGCGGTCCCTCGCCCTCGTACTCTTGGCGAGCTCTTCGAAGGCCTTCTTCCGGACGTTCGGGGCCAGTTCGTCGAAACCGTCGAGCACGGGCAGGACCCACCCGGTGTACCACAGGAGGTGAAGGGCGACGTCGTAGGCGAACACGCCCGCGGCGGGGGTGCACTGTTCGCGGTACTCGGCCGCCAACTGCCGTGCCAGCCACTGGTACAGCCCCTGATCCGGATCCCATGAGGCCAGCGAGACGACCAGGGGCAGAGGCTCGTTGGATCCGCGCACACGCCTTTGCAGCAGCTCATGCGCAAGGCGCAGGGCCAGCACGGTCTTGCCCGCGCCCGCACCGCCCAGGACGACGAGCCGCTGCCCCTCCGTCCTTTCGAAGTACTCGGATATGGAGGGGAGTCGGCCCTCCCGCGCGTCCTCACCGAGGGGAAGCCACGTCACCTCGATGGGATGGGGCTCGATCTTCGCCAGCCGCTCATCCCGGGCATACCGTTGATACAGAGCCTCCGCGAGCGTGTCGGCGACGCGCCGGACGTTCCGCTCCGCCTGCCAGGCCCGCCTGCGTCGCCGTTCCACCCAGGCGAGCAGACGTACGCAGAGCTCGGACCCGAGGGCCATGCCCAGCAGCGCCCAGCCCGCCCACACCGGACCGACGTCGTAACGCCGCGGCAGCGGCAACTCGGGGTGTGCGGCGAGGAGTACGAGGCCGAGTACCGCGACCAGGCCTCGCAGGCCCATCGCCACGATGCGCACGCCGCCGTAGATGTCGCGCGCCTGGATGACGTTCCTGTGCGTTCCGCCGGAGACCTCATTGTGCGTCCCCGGTCGCTCCTCGGCTTCCCCGTGTTCCGCCACGGAACGCTTAGCCGCCAAGGTTGATGGAACCGTGGATGTCCCGCGTCATGATGACGGTCTCCTGCGTTCCCCCCGATATCTCGTTGTGCACGTCGCCGGCGCCGGTCCACGGGCCGACCAGGGGCTCGGCCTTCCGCCGCCATTCCGCCAGGGCCTGGGCGAAGGCGGTGTCCTGCTCGGCGCGCAGGACCAACGCCGCGGCCAGCAGCCTGGCGCGTTCCGCGCTGTCCGCCGCTTCGGCGAGGGCCGCCAACTCGCTCTCCCCATGCGGCTCTCCAGCAGCTGGTCTACGCCGGACCAGATCACGCAGGGATGTCCAGATCTGTTGTCCCGCCGCGCCCGCGGTGCCTCCCGCGAGCGCCATGAGCAGTTCAGGTGCTATCGGTTCCACGGACACCCTCCGCGATTCGCTCGACGGACATCGTGCATCGAGCGTAGAGCAACCCATGTCCACCTTCCCCGCGGCTCCAGCTGCCCCCTCCGCCAAGAAATCGTGACACTTTCGGGGAAACCGACACACTTTCCTCGGGACACGCATCCCTCCTCCGCGCCACGCTGACCGGTATGAGCGGATCCCCACACCTCCAGGCGCCGCCCGGGATGGCCACCGTGTACCGCGCGACTCTGGACGCGCTGGCCGTGTACGGCCCCCGGCGCGTCGGCGTGACGCACATCGCCCGGCTGGCCGGCACCAACCGCCCGTTCCTCTACCGGAACTGGGCCAGTCCCCGGGTTCTGCTTCGGGATGCCACGCTGCACGAGCTGACACGCCTGCTGGACACGGCCCGGGAGGTGCCGGGCCCGCTGCCGCCACCACGGTGTTGCGCGGTTCGCGTCGTGGTGCGAGCGGCCCGGCTGCTGCGGGAGCACCCGGTCGTAGGAGCCATGGCGCGGACCGAGCCGGCGCTGACGTACGCCGCCATCCTTTGTCTGACCACCGTGTGGCACCAAAAAGCCTGGCACTGGCTGGGTGAGCATGTGACCGGCCATCTGCCGCGGGGCAGCGAGCAGGACACGGTCACGCTCTCCGTGCTGACGGCAGCGATGCCGTATGCGCTCATCCCGTCGCAGAGTTCGCCGGATCCCGCCGTTGAACGAGCGGCCATCGACCGGAGGTTGAGCCAGGTCGTGCACGCCTGCCTCGGCCTGCCGCCCGCCTGCTCCGACTGCGCAGCCGCCGGGACACCATGCCCCGGCGGCGGGCCCGGCTCGCCAACTGCCGCACCGCCGCCGAGGTTTTCGCCCTAGAACACCGCCGTCCCGTCCTGCGTCAGCTTCCAGTTGGTGGACGCGAAGTCCGCCGGGTCCAGGGCGCCCTTGGCGGTGACGTAGTCGATCATCAGCTGGCGGATCTCGTTGGTCGAGCTGTACGCGATGTCGGCCGTCGCGATGTGCGGGTAGCCGGATCCGCCGTTCGCCCGGTAGTTGTTGACCGCCACGACGAAGACCTGGTCGTCGGCGACGGCCGCGCCCTTGTACGTCAGGTTCTTGATCCGCGAACCCTCCGCCTGCGCGATGTCGATGTCGTACGAGACGCCGGCGGCCGTGTCGTACATGTAGTCCCAGAAGCTGTTGGCGTTCGTCACCGTGGCGGTGTCGACCTTCGTGCCGACCGGCACCTGGTGGTAGTACTTCGCCGCGAACTCCAGGTAGTCCTTGAGCTGGGCGCCGGTGAGCTTCTTGCCGTACAGGGTGTTGTCGTAGATGTAGAGGCCGGCGATGTCCTTGATCGTGACGCTGCCCGCCGGGATGTCGGCGGTCCGGCTGAAGGGCGCGGCGACGGAGATCAGCGGCAGCGCGGCATCGCTCGTCGACAGGCCCGCCTTCACCGTGTCCATCTGGACCTGGTGGATGAAGTCCATGATCGGCACGTCCTTCCAGCAGGCCTCCGCCCCCGAGAGGTCCTGGGTGCAGGTGCCGACGGCCGTGTTGACGTACTTCACGACCAGCTCGTGGTCGGCCTGGAGGAGCTTCTTGACCTCCGGGTCCTCGTCCACGGTGTTCGGGTTGAGGGTCTGGGCCGTCTTCTTCGTCACCTTCCACTGCCCGTGGTGCAGTTCGAGCTCGAAGTCGAAGACGCTGAGCCGGTAGCCCCAGCAGTACGGCTCGGAGAGCAGGACGTCCGCGCCGGTCTCCTCGTTCTTCACGGTGTACGAGGGCACCTCGACGTGCGTGTGGCCGACCAGGATCGCGTCGATGCCGGGCACCTGCTCGGCGACGAGGTTGGAGGCGTTCTCCACGTACGGGAGCGCGTCACCGTACGAGGTCGATCCGTCGAGCCCGGAGTGGTCCGTCAGGAAGACGACGTCACAGCCGAGCGCGCGCAGCCTCGGCACGTACTTCTTCGCCTGCTCGACCAGGCCGGGGAACACCATCTTGCCGGCGACGTTGTCCTTGTCCCACAGCGCGATGCCGGGGTTGGTGAGCCCGAGGATGCCGACCTTGATGTCGGGCGCGCCCGGCACGCAGATCCGCTTCACGGTGTACGGGGCGAAGGCGGGGCGCAGGGTCTTTGCGTCCAGCGCGTTCGCGCCCAGCAGCGGGAAGTGACACTGCTGCTCGAACTTCCGCAGCACCTCGATGCCGTAGTTGAACTCGTGGTTGCCGAGCGCGGCGGCGTCGTAGCGCATGTGGTTCATGGCGACGGCCATGGGGTGCCGCGGCCCCTTCTTGCCGTCCTTGCCCGTGATCGGGTCGACGCGGGCGAAGTAGTAGGCGAGCGAGGTGCCCTGGATGATGTCGCCGGCGTCGACGAGCAGGACGTGCTCCTCGCCCTTGGCCGCGCGCTGCTGCTTGATGAGGGTGGCGACGCGCGCGACGCCGACGGAGTTGCCGGCCTTGTCGCTGTAGGCCTTGTCCAGGTAGTAGTCCCAGTCGAAGACGTGGCTGTGCAGGTCGGTGGTGCCCAGGATGGAGAACGACCAGGTCTTGGGCGCCTTCTTCCCGGGCTTGCCGGGCATGCTGCGGTCGGCGGCCTCGGCGCTGCCGGTGCCGACCGCTCCCGCGGCGGCGACTGCGGCACCGGTGACGGCCGACTTCTGCACGAACTCCCGGCGGTTCATCGGACTGACGGGCATACGGGACTCCTGGTGCTGGAGAAGAGTGAAGAAGGACGCGGGACGGCGGCTACCCGCGTAGATAGTTGCGCCCCACCACTTCCGCACGGAACCAGGAGCAAGCCATGGGCCGGTCAAGGAAGTCCATGACCGGCCCAACACCCGCAGAACGAATGGGATTTACAGGAACGAGTTGATCTCGATCGTCTCGTCCCGGCCCGGGCCCACGCCGATCGCGGAGATCGGGGCGCCCGACATCTCCTCCAGCGCCTTCACGTAGTTCTGGGCGTTCTTCGGCAGGTCGGAGAAGGACTTCGCCCCGGTGATGTCCTCGGACCAGCCCGGCAGGTTCTCGTAGACCGGCTTCGCGTGGTGGAAGTCCGACTGCGAGTACGGGAGCTCCTCGACGCGCCTGCCGTCGATCTCGTACGCCACGCAGACCGGGATCTGCTCCCAGCCGGTGAGGACGTCGAGCTTGGTGAGGAAGAAGTCCGTCAGGCCGTTGACCCGGGTCGCGTACCGGGCGATCACGGCGTCGAACCAGCCGCAGCGCCGGTCCCGGCCCGTCGTCACACCCCGCTCGCCGCCGATACGGCGCAGCGCGTCGCCGTCCGCGTCGAACAGCTCGGTCGGGAAGGGCCCCGAGCCGACCCGGGTCGTGTAGGCCTTGAGGATGCCGATGACCCGGCTGATCTTCGTCGGGCCGACACCTGCGCCCGTGCAGGCGCCGCCCGCGGTGGGGTTCGACGACGTCACGAACGGATACGTGCCGTGGTCGATGTCCAGGAGCGTGCCCTGGCCGCCCTCGAACAGCACCACCTTGTCGTCCTCCAGGGCCTGGTTGAGGACCAGGACCGTGTCGGCGACGTACGGCGCGAGCCGGTCGGCGTAGGTCAGCAGCTCCTCGACCACCTGCTCGATCGCGATCGCGCGCCGGTTGTAGAGCTTGGTGAGGACCTGGTTCTTGATGTCGAGGGCCGCCTCGACCTTCTGGGTGAGGATCGACTCGTCGTAGAGGTCCTGGACCCGGATGCCGACGCGGTTGATCTTGTCCGCGTAGGTCGGGCCGATTCCGCGGCCGGTGGTCCCGATCTTCCGCTTCCCGAGGAAGCGTTCCGTCACCTTGTCCACCGTCACGTTGTAGGGCGTGATGATGTGAGCGTTACCGCTGATCAGGAGCTTGGACGTGTCGACGCCACGCTCGTTCAGCCCGTTCAGCTCGGAGAACAGGACCGACGGGTCGACGACGACACCGTTGCCGATGACCGGGGTGCACCCCGGGGACAGGATTCCGGAAGGGAGCAGGTGGAGGGCGTACTTCTGATCGCCCACGACTACCGTGTGGCCGGCGTTGTTGCCGCCCTGGTAGCGCACCACATAGTCAACGGATCCGCCTAGCAGGTCCGTCGCCTTTCCCTTGCCTTCGTCACCCCACTGAGCACCGAGCAGCACAAGTGCGGGCACGCGCGTACACCCCTTCCGGGCGGGGCATGTCCAAGGTCAGGGGCGTACGCGTAGGGTTCACCGCCGCGTGCACCGCGACCGTCGTTGGCCGCAAACCGTCGGACCGGATGCCCCGGAATAGACGAAGCCCCTGGCGCAATAGCGCAAGGGGCTCTTGCACAAAGATGCTACCCGAGGAAGCGAGGCAGGACCGAGGTGGCGACTTCCGCGACTTCCGATCAGCTCCTGGTGGTCATCGATCCGGTCGCCCGGCGAACGGACGGGGAGTCGGTACGCATCGCAAAAGACGTGCTCAGCGCGGGTGCGCGGGCGAAGGTGTGCCTGCCGGACGGGCCGGAGGAATTCGCCCGGGCGCTGGCCCGGCGGGGCTCGCGCCGGCCCGTGGTGGTGGGCGACGACCGCGCGCTGGTGCGTGCGGTCTCCCTCCTGCACCGGCAGCGGGAGCTGGCCGGATGTGCGCTGTCGATGGTGCCCGTGGGCGGCGCGCTGTCGGTGGCGCGGTCGCTGGGGGTGCCCATGGGGGCGGTCGCGGCGGCGCGGGCCGTGCTCGAAGGGGTGGAGCGGCGACTGGACCTGCTGGTGGACGACAGCGACGGGGTGGTGCTCGGCGCGCTGCGGATTCCCCCGCTGACCCCGCAGTCGCAGGCGCAGGCGCGGACACAGGCACCGTCACTGGAGTCCGGACACCCATGGCTGCGCACCGCCCAGTCCCTCGTACGAACCCTGGTGCCCGCCCGCGAGGCCACGGTCCCCGGGCCCCGGCCCGCCCGGCTGCGGGTGGAGGTCGACGGGGTCACGCTGGTGGACCTGGACCAGCCGGTCGAGGCGGTGTCGGTGACGCCCGGGGAGGCGGGGATGGCCCAGATCGAGGTGCGGCCGCTGTCGGTGGGCGCGGAGGCGTCGCCCGTATTCGCTCAGGGGCGGCTGGTGAGCGTGTCCGGCGCGGACTTCCGGTACCGGGCGGACGCGGGGGTGTGGGGGCCCGTACGGAGGCGGACGTGGACGGTCTGGGAGGGGGCTTGGGGGCTTACGGTGCCGTCAACGTGAGCCAGGTGCCTGGAACCCTGCGGTGTCGAGGGTGCAGTCGAAGGGGGCAGGCATGGGCAGCATCCCCCCGAACGGCATCGTGCAATGGGACTCGTAGCCCTTGACGGAAGGAGTCCAGAAGACTGTGGCCTGCTCCTCCTGCATGTCGAGGAGCAGATAGACCGGGACGCCCACCCTGGCATAGACGTCGGCCTTGACGGTCAGGTCGTTGTTCCGGGTGGACGGAGAGGTGAGTTCGGCGGCGAAGGAGAGACCTTCGCCGTCCAAGTGACTGCTCTCCGTCTCCAAGACCTGTTCGTGTGCTGCGTAGATGTCCGGCCCGAATGCACTTGCTTCCCCGGGGAAGACGAACAGGAGAGGTGCGTAATCCATCTGGTGCCCCTCGGGCAGACGCGACTCCAACCGGCGGCAGACCAGACGCATCACGCGGGTGTAGTAGCCCTTCGACCACGGCGACACAACGATGTTCCCCCTGATGATCTCTGCTTTGTAGCCGTCGGGCACATTCAGCTCGTCGAGGAGGTCCAGGAGTTCCTCGAAACCGCTGCAGGGCTCAGTGCCGCTTGTCGTCGGTCGCTCAGTCATCAACGTCATGATGCGCCCTCCCCTGGATGCAGACCAGCCGCCACCCAGAGTAGCCGATCAGTCACACATCTCCCTCTTAAAGGTATGGTTGACAAACATTTAACCCCTCGGCACTCTTGACCGACTCATTCGGGCTACAGAGTTCCGGTCCAGTGCACCAGTGGACCACCAGGGAGAGGGGCCACCCGATGGCAGTGGACGAGGGCGTCGCCCCGGCGGCGAAAGCGGAGGACGACAGCACGGTTCACCGGCTCAAACCCAACGCAGTTGGGCTGCTCGGCGTGGTGTTCATGGCCGTCGCGACCGCCGCCCCGATCACCGCGATGACCGGGAACGTGCCCTTCATGGTGTCGTCAGGAAACGGCATCGGCGCCCCCGCGAGCTACCTCGTCGCAATGGTCGTCCTGGCAATCTTTTCCATCGGATTCACGTCGATGGCGAAGCACATCACCTCCACCGGCGCCTTCTACGGCTTCATCTCCTACGGCCTCGGCCGCACCGCGGGCCTGGCGTCGGGACTGCTCGCCACCTTCGCCTACGCCGTCTTCGAACCGGCCCTCATCGGTATCTTCTCGACGTTCGCCACCACAACCCTCAAGGACCAGACGGGACTTGACATCCCCTGGTGGGCCTTCGCGGCCCTGATGCTCGTCATCAACGCGACCGGCACCTGGTTCGGCGTCTCGGTCGCCGAGAAGCTGCTCGTCGTCCTCCTGGCGACGGAGGTGACCGTCCTCGCCGCGATGGCGATCTCGGTCGCCCTGCACGGCGGCGGCCCGCACGGCTTCAGCCTCGACCCGGTCAACCCGGTCAACGCCTTCAAGGGGACGTCCGCGGGGCTCGGCCTCTTCTTCGCCTTCTGGTCGTGGGTCGGCTTCGAGTCGACGGCGATGTACGGCGAGGAGTCCCGCAACCCGAAGAAGATCATCCCCAGGGCGACGATGATCTCCGTCCTGGGCGTCGGCGTCTTCTACGTCTTCGTCTCCTGGATGGCCATCTCCGGCACGGGCGAGGCGAACGCCGTGAAGGTCGCCACCGACAACCCCCTCGCGCTCTTCTTCAACCCCACCGAGCGCTACGTCGGTCACTGGGCCGTGGACGTCATGCAGTGGCTGATGATCACCGGCTCGCTCGCCTGCGGCATGGCCTTCCACAACTGCGCCGCCCGCTACATGTACGCGCTGGGCCGCGAGGGCGTGCTCCCCTCGCTGAAGAACACGGTCGGCCGCACCCACGCCCGGCACGGCTCCCCGCACATCGCGGGCCTGGTCCAGACCGTCGTCTCCGCCGTCCTGATCGGCGCGTTCTGGGCCGCGGGCAAGGACCCGTACAACGCGCTCTACGTGCTGCTGGCCATCCTCGGCACGATGGCGATCCTCATCGTGCAGGCGGTGTGCTCGTTCGCGGTGCTGGTCTACTTCCGCACCCACCACCCCGAGAGCCGGCACTGGTTCAGGACCTTCACCGCTCCGCTGGTCGGCGGCATCGCGATGCTCGCCGTGGTCGTCCTGCTGGTGTCCAACATGGGGGTCGCGGCGGGCGCCGAGTCCGGCTCGCTGGTGCTGAAGGCGACGCCCTGGCTGGTCGCCCTGGTCGCGGCGACCGGCGTCGGCTACGCCCAGTACCTCAAGCGCCGCGCTCCCGAGCGGTACGCGCTGCTGGGGCGGACGGTGCTGGAGGAGACCAAGGAGCGGTAGGTGCGGGTGCGGTGACGCGGGGGCGGCAGGCGCAAGCGGGGTGGCGCAGGAGCCGTAGAGGTTACGGGGGAGCCGTAAGGGCTCCGGCGTTCCGGTAGTGCCGGGCGGGCAGGGCTTCGTACCCTGCGAAGCATGGTCGCTGGTTTACCGTCCGCCGGCTCACGGCGGCACGTCACCCGGTACGTCATGGCAGTTGCCCTCTTGGGAAGCGCCGGGTTTCTCGGAGCCGGGTCCGCGACGGCGGCCCCGGCTCCGCGCTCTCTCACCTACAGCTGTGCGTTCCCCTTCATCGGCGACAAGCCGATGAAGGCATCGGTCACGTGGACCGCCGCACGCACGTACGTGGCCGGACGGGCCGCCCCCCGGTCACCCGTCGACGCCCCGGCGGCGGTCGGCGGGAACGTCAGCCAGTCGCTCCGGATGGTCGGGGCGGCAACAGTCGAGGGCTCGGCGGACGTACACGCCGTCGTGGCCGCGCCCGGGGGCGACATCCCCGTCACCCTGACCTTCGACGTGCCCAGGACCGCCATCCCGCAGTCCGGGCCGCTGAGCGTCGACGCGAGCGGGTCCCTGCCCTCGCTCACCTTCGCCCGGGCGGGCAGGGCGAAGCTGGTCTTCGGCGGCATCGACCTGCACCTCACGCCCAGGGACTCGGGCGGCGGGACTCCGGTGGGCAGGATCGACGCACCGTGCCACCTGAACTCCGGGCAGGACGGGGTGGTGGGGACCTTCACCATCCAGCCGACTGCCGGCGAGCCGACCGCCCCGGGGAGGTCGAAGACGTCGCAGGGACCGGGACGCTCGCCGCGGGGCGACGGCTCGGCGGACGACTCGGCGAACGGCTCGGGCAGGGCGGGATCCGGTCGGGTATCCGGCCAAGGGTCCGGCCAGCAAAGCGGCTCGGCATCGGATTCGGCCTCCGCTTCCGTGTCCGCTTCCGTGTCCGCGCAGGGCGCGGCGTCCGCGGGCGCACCCGGCGGTACGTCGGCGGCCTCGCGCCCCGGCGCACCCGGCACGGCCTCCCCGGCGGCAGCCGAGGCCGACGGCACCGGCGCCGTGGGGCCGTTGCGGGTGCTCGCGGTGTCCCTGGCCGTGGGGGCGGGGGTGCTGGGGTGCGGCTGGTGGGGCCTGCGGCGGATCCGTGCCAGGGGCCGGTAGCGGTGCCCTGGCTCCGTACCGGCTCAGCCGAGGTTGATCGTTCCGTGGAAGTCCCGGCCCACGACGACCGGACCGTTCGAGGTGCCGGAGAACTCGACGTGCACGTCGCCCGCGCCGGTCTGCTCGCCGCGCGCCGCCTCGGCCTCCTGCCGCCACACCTGCAACTGCCGCGCGAACTCGCGATCCCGCTCGGCTCGCACCGCCAGCGCATGCGCCAACGCCCGGGCACGCTCCACGCTGTCCGGCTGCTCGTCCAGGGCCGCCAACTCCCGCCGCCCGCCGGTCGCTTCGCCCCCGTCCTCCTCCGAGCGCCGCGTCACCAGACCACGCAGCGACTGCCACGCCTGCTGACCCGCCGCACTCGCCGTACTGCCCGCGAAGGCCATGAGCAGTCCCACCGCGATCGTTTCCACGAACACCTCCGGGCTCGGATGTTGCCCCTCTCCCATTGACCGCCAGAAGAACGTCGGTGTCCATCCGTCGACGATTTCCTCACCACACCTCAACTTCCTTACCACACAAGGCAGTTGACTCAACATGGCGGACCGCCGCACCATCTGAGATCCACGTCAGGCCAGTCACGGCAGCACCGCACCGCACCACCCCGCGCTGCCGGTGCTCCCGGCACACCACGCCGGTGAGAGCTTCGGCCTGGCCTGCCCGCACAACGGGAGACGTCGTATGCAGACCCTGTCCAAGGCCGTCTTACGCAGCCGCACCCCCGTAGTCCTCGGCCTCGCCGCCCTCATGGGCCTGTTCTTCGCACCAGCCGCCTCCGCCCGGACGTCACCGGCGCCACCGCACTTCGCGAACGGCCACGGCATCAGCGTCGTGGGCCAGCCGAAATGGGCGGACGACAACCACCGCACCTTCGTCCTCACCGTGAGGTCCGCCCAGGTCCCGGCCTACGGCGCGATGTCCGGCCAGGTCTCCGGCGAGCACGTCGTCATGGTCACCCTGCCGAGGGGATACGACGGCGCCGCGAGCACCCGCTACCCCGTGCTGTACGACCTGCACGGAGCCGGCGAACTCCCGAACAGCACCCGGTACATGGGCATGGCCGAGGGGGCGACCAAGGACGTCCCGCTGATCACCGTCACGCCGAACGGCTCCGGCCGCGGCTGGTACACGAACTGGGTGAAGCCCGGCTCACGGGGCTCCCAGAACTGGGAGACCTTCCACCTCGACCAGGTGATCCCGTTCATCGACGCCAACCTGAGGACCGTCCCCACCCGGCAGGGCCGGGCGATCACCGGCCACTCGATGGGCGGCTTCGGCGCCTTCCACTACGCCGAGGACCGGCCCGAACTGTTCAGCTACGTGGGCAGTTTCTCCGGCGACCTCGATATGCGGGATCCGGTGATGCGCGCCGCCGTCACCGGCAGCGAGCTGCTGCCGGGCTTCGGCAGCCCGATCGCCGCCCCCGACGCGGTCTTCGGGCCGCCGGTCTGGCCCCTTGACGGCGTGTGGAACAAGGTGAGCCCCGCCCAGCACGTCGCGAAGCTGCGCGGTATGGGCGTCGCGATGTACGCGGGCGACGGCGGCGCACTGACCCTCGACCCGAACGAGGACGTCCAGGCGCTGAGCGAGAAGGCAGTCCGGCAGACGGCCTTGACGACCGCGGCCGATCTCGACGCGACAGGTATCCCGTACCGCTTCGCGGACTACGGCGACGGCAGCACCTGGGCCAAGGGCTGCACCGGCAAGCACGCCCAAGATGCCTGTCTGCAAGCCGACATGAACGACTTCGTGGGCCTGTTCATGAAGCGGCTGCAACACCCGTGACCGGGCCGGGCGACGTGCACGGCGAGTTCTCCGGCGTCGCGCACGGCCCGGTCTTCATGGGCCGGGACATCCGCGACACCACCATCAACATCGCCCATCCCCCGCGCTCCAGCACCACGATCGCCCTGGACGATGCCGCGGCCGAACTCGCCCAGGCGCTGCGCGAGCAGTGGTGGAGGGAATCGGAACGGCAGCGGCTGTGGGCCCCGGACTCGCTGCCGGTCCGCTGGCGGACGGTCCGCCGCTCACCGGACGACGCGCCGCTGCCGCCGGACGGTGAGTTGCGCGGGATCACGGATCTCTACAGTCAGGTGCCCACCAAGCGGCTGGTGGTGCTGGGCCGGGCGGGATCGGGCAAGTCGGCCCTGGCCATACGGTTCGCGCTGGAGATGCTGGGGTCCCCCGACACCCGTGTCGCCGTCGTACCAGTGATCTTCAGCCTTGGCTCCTGGGACCCCGAGACGCCTCTACGGGACTGGCTGGCCGCACAGCTGAAGCGCGACCATCCCGGTCTGGCGGCGGACGGCCCCGGCAACTCGACGCTGGCCGCGGCACTGGTCGGCCACGGCCGCATCCTGCCCGTCCTGGACGGCTTCGACGAGATCGCCGAAGGTCTGCGGCCGTCCGCCCTGGTCAAGCTCAGCGATACCGCCAGCTCCAAGATGCCGCTGCTGCTGACCAGTCGCGACGACGGATACCCCACAACCGGTCGTGTTCTGTCCGCCGCGACGATCGAACTGGAGAAACTCTCCCTGGACGACCTGGAGACATACCTGCCGTACACCAGCGCGGGCGCCAGGACAACCGAGTGGAACGAGGTCCTGCAACGCCTGCGTGAGGACCCCGAAGGCCCGGCGGCCACGGCCCTGAGGACTCCCCTGATGGTCGCCCTCGCCCGCACCGTCTACAGCGACGTCCCCGACAACGACCCACGCGACCTGCTCACCGACCTGTTCCCGACCACCGAAGCCCTGGAGAACCATCTCCTCGACAGCTTCGTCCCGACCGTCTACCGCGACAGGCCCCTCGCCCAGCGCGAACGCGTCCAGGACTGGCTCGCCCACCTCGCCCGCCACCTCGAACTGCTCGACACGACCGACCTCAAGTGGTGGCAGCTGGGCAGCACCCTGCGGCGGCCGGTGCGCATGACGGTCGTGGGGCTGGTGACCGGGCTGGTCTTCGGGTGGATGGACACGCTCGTGGGCTGGTCCCTGGCCTGGTTCGTGTTGCCGTACGGTCCCGTGGACGGGCTCCTGATCGGACTCGCGAACGGGGCCGTCTTCGGGCTGGTGTCGGGCCTGGCCTTCGGGCTGGCGTACGGGCTCCTGGACGGGGGTGCGGCACGCGAACCGTCGCGCGTGCGCATGCGGATCCTCGGCAGGAGGACTCGGTCTCGCAAGACGTATCTCCCGCGCCTGTCGGCCGGTTTCACGGGCGGGTTCGGATTCGGGTTCGTGTCCTGGCTCGTGAACTGGCTGGCGTACGGGCTCCTGTCGGGGTCGACCCCCATGGCGCTGCTCCTGTACGGGCTGCTGAACGGCGTCATCGGCGGTCTCGTCAGCGGGTTGCTCCTGGGGTTCGCGTACGCGGGCGGAGCGAGTGAGCCGTCGGACGAGCCCCTGCGGTTCGCGGACGGCATGAGGGAGTTCCGTGAGCGGATCGCGCCCCGGCTGGCGATCGGGCTCGCGGCCGGGTTCGGGGTCGGGTTCGCGTTCTGGTTCGTGGACACGCTCGCGTTCGGGCTCGCGCTGGGAACCCCGGGCGGATTCACGTCCCTGCTGATGGACTCACTCGAATTCGGACTCAGGAGCGGACTCGGATACGGCCTCGTGGTCGGGCTCGTGTACGGCCTGGCGGTCGCACTCGCCGACCCGATCCCGGTCAGTTCCGCGGTCAGCCCCTCCGACCTCCTGAAGACCGACCGCAGGACGATGCTCCATCGATCGCTCGTGAGCACGCTGGTGTTCGGGCTCGTGGGAGGGCTCTTCTACGGACTCAACGGCCAGTTCGTGGACTGGCTGATCTTCACCACCATGGGCGGCCTCGGGCTCGGCCTCGCATTCGGCCTCGGCCTCACCGCCTGGGGCCACTGGGTGACCCTCGCCCGCATCTGGCTACCGCTGACCGGCCGACTGCCCCGAAACCCGGGCGCCTTCCTGGAAGACGCCCACCGCAGAGGCGTCCTGCGCCAGGCAGGGGCCGTCTACCAGTTCCGCCACGCCCGACTCCGCGACCGCATCACCAGGCCCTGACGCGACGACCGCTCACGCGCCGAACGTCTTCTCCCGGTGCACCCGCCAGCGCTCCATCATGGCCGAGATCTCGCCCTCGATGAACTCGAAGAAGGCGAGCGTCTCGGCCATGCGGCGTCCGGCCGGCGTCGTGGCGCCGAGACTGTCCACGCCTTCGCGCAGAGCCCCCTCCCAGCGCTTGATGAGGGCCTCACGGTTGGTCAGGGCCTCGTACCACTGGTCGCCGTGCACCCGGTAGCGCTCGCGGCGCGAGCCCGGCTCCCGCTCGCGCGAGACCATGTGCGTCTGGGCCAGATAGCGCACCGCCCCGGATACGGCGGCGGGGCTGATCCGCAGTTGCTCACCCAGGTCGGCGGAGGTCATCACGCCCTCGTCGGAGGAGAGCAGCGCGGCGAAGACCCGGGCGGGCATGCGCTGCATCCCGGCCTCGACGAGCTGCGCCGCGAAGGACTCGACGAACTTCGAGACCGCCTCCTGGTCACGCCCCACCTCATCCATGGTCACCACCCTATCCGGGCTTTATACGCTTCCTTAACTTCACAAATTTCTGAAAGAAGCGTACGTTCAGAATCATGACGAAGGCAATCACCGTCTCCGGGCTCCACAAGTCGTTCGGCGGGACCCACGCCCTGGACGGCCTCGACCTGGACGTCGACACCGGCGAGGTCCACGGCTTCCTCGGCCCGAACGGCGCCGGCAAGTCCACCACCATCCGCGTCCTGCTCGGCCTGCTGCGTGCCGACGCCGGCGCCACCCAGGTGCTCGGCCGCGACCCGTGGCAGGACGCGGTGGAGGTGCGCCGCCGGATCGCGTACGTCCCCGGCGACGTGACGCTCTGGAGGAACCTGTCGGGCGGTGAGGTCATCGACCTCTACGGCCGTCTGCGCGGAGGTCTGGACCCGGCCCGCCGTGCCGACCTGATCGAACGGTTCGAGCTGGACCCCACCAAGAAGGGCCGCACGTACTCCAAGGGCAACCGCCAGAAGGTCGCCCTGGTCGCGGCGTTCGCCTCGGACGTGGACCTGCTGATCCTGGACGAGCCGACCTCGGGCCTGGACCCGCTGATGGAGGAGGTCTTCCAGCGCTGCGTGGAGGAGGAGCGGGACCGGGGCAGGACCATTCTCCTGTCGTCGCACATCCTCAGCGAGGTCGAGGAGCTCTGCGACCGGGTGAGCATCATCCGCAAGGGCCGCACGGTGGAGAGCGGCTCGCTGGCCGAGCTGCGCCATCTGACCCGGACGAGCGTGACGGCCGAACTCGCGGGCGCGCCCAACGGGTTGGCGCACCTGCCCGGCGTCCATGACCTCGACGTGCAGGGCCGTCGGGTCCGCCTCCAGGTCGACACCGACAAGCTGGACGCCGTGCTGCGCTCGCTGAGCGAGTCGGGCGTACGGTCACTGACCTCGACCCCGCCGACCCTCGAGGAGCTGTTCCTGCGGCACTACCAGGACGGGCAGGAGGAGGTGGCGGCCCGATGACCACGATGACGACGCTCTCGGCACCGAGGTCGGGCAGCCGCCAACTCGCGGGCACCGCAACCCTGTTGCGCTTCGCCCTGCGCCGTGACCGCGTGATGATCCCGGTCTGGGTCGGCGTGAACGCGCTCATGGTCCTCTCCATGCCGAACACGCTGAAGAACCTCTACGGCACCCCGGCCGAACGCGCCGACCTGATCCACCAGGTGGCGACCAACGCTTCCTTCCGCGCGCTGATCGGCCCGGTCTTCGACACCTCGGTCGGTGCACTGACGGCCTGGCGCGTCGGCGTGTACGCGGGTGCGCTCGCGGCGGCGATGAGTCTGATGGTCGTCGTACGGCACACCCGGGACGAGGAGGAGAGCGGCCGCCAGGAGCTGGTGGCGTCCGGGATGGTGGGTCGCCGGGCCTCCCTGACGGCGGCCCTCCTCGCGGCGGCGGTCGCGAATGCCGTACTGGCGCTGCTGGTTGCCGGTGGCCTGGCCGGGCAGGGAACGACCGGGGCCGTGGCCTTGGGCCTCGGGCTCGCGGCGGTGGGCCTGGTCTTCGCCACGATGGCGGCGATCGTCGCCCAGCTCACGGAGAGCGCGCGGCTGGCCCGTGGCCTGACGGCGGCGGTGCTCGGCCTGGCCTTCGTCCTGCGCGCGGCGGGCGACTCGGCGGCGGACGACGGCTCCTCGGTACTGACCTGGCTGTCGCCGCTGGGCTGGCTGGAGAACCTGCGCCCGTACGCCGACGAACGCTGGTGGGTGCTGCTGCTGTTCGCGGGGGCGGTACTGCTCCAGGGCGCGGTGGCCTACGGGCTCGCGGGCCGCCGGGACATCGGCATGAGCTTCCTGCCGACCCGCCCCGGACCGGCGGTCGGCCGGCTCGGCACGGCGGGCGCGCTGGCGTGGCGGCTGCAGCGGGGCAGCGTGTACGGCTGGGGCATCGCCTTCTTCGTCGTCGGCGTCGTCTACGGCGGCCTGGCGGACGGCGTGGCCGACCTGGTCGGCGACAACGAGAAGGCCCGCGAGATCTTCGAGCGGATGGGCGGCCGGAGCGGGATCACGGACGCGTTCCTGGCATCCATGGTCGGGATGATGGGCCTGATCGCCGCGCTGTACGTCGTCGGCTCGGTCCTGCGCCTGAACGGCGAGGAGACGTCGGGCCGGGCGGAGCCGGTCCTGGCGAACGCGGTGGGGCGCGTGCGGTGGGCCGCCGGCCACCTGGTGATCGCCTTCGGCGGATCCGTACTGCTCATGCTCCTGACGGGCCTCGGCTTCACCGTCGGCTACGGCAAGGAGGTCGGGTCGATCCTGGGGGCGTGCCTGGTGCAGGTCGCCGGGGTGTGGGTGATCGGCGGGATCGCGGTGCTGCTGTACGGCGTGGCGCCTCGGCTGGCGCTGGCGGCCTGGGGAGTCGCGGGGGCGGTGCTGCTGATCGGCTGGGTCGGCCCCGCACTGGACGTCCCGCAGGCGGTGCTCGACGTGTCCCCCTTCGGCCACCTGCCGAAGCTGCCCGGCGGGGCGATGGAGTGGGGCCCGGTACTGATCCTGCTCGGGGTGGCGGCGGCGCTGGTGACCGCGGGACTGGCCGGTCTACGACGCCGGGACCTCACGAGCTGAGCAGGCACGACCGACCACGAGCTGACCTGTGCGGGGAACCCCCGAGCGGCCTGCGGGCGTCCATGCCGGACATGGGACAACGCATGCAGGCCGCCGCGGGCTGTCTGACCGCGGCCGTGGGCGCGGGCGCCGGGCTCGCGGTGTGGGCGGTCGACGTCCGGGCGCGGCTGTGGCGGTTCGAACAGAGCCCGGACTGGAGCGTGCTCTACGCCGAACTGCCGCTGGCGATCCTCGGCGGAACCGCCGCGTCCCTGGTCGTGTGGGCGCTGGTCCGACGTCTCAGGCCGTGACTCAGACCGTGACGGCGAGCCCCTCCAGCCCCCGGATCACGAAGTTCGGCTTCCGCTCCGGCTCGGCGGCGAGGGTCAGTGTCGGGGCCCGGTCGAGGAGGGCCGTCATGGACGCCGCCAGTTCGATACGGGCGAGCGGGGCGCCGATGCAGTAGTGGAGGCCGGCGCTGAAGGAGATGTGCGGGTTGTCCTGACGGGTGAGGTCGAGCCGCCCGGGGTTCTGGAACACCGCAGGGTCGTGATTCGCCGAGCCGAAGAGCATCGCGATCTCCGCGCCCCGGGGGATCGTGGTCCCGTCGATCTCGATCTCGTCCAGCACCCAGCGCTCGAAGAGCTGGAGCGGGGTGTCGTAGCGCATCAGCTCTTCGACGGCGGACGGGACGAGGGAGCGGTCGGCGCGCAGGGCCGCGAGCTGGTCGGGGTTGCGGAAGAGGGCGTACCAGCCGTTGACGGTGGAGTTCACGGTGGCCTCGTGACCGGCGTTCAGGAGCAGCACGCAGGTCGAGATCATCTCCTGCTCGGTGAGGCGGTCCCCCTCGTCGTACGCGGCGATCAGCCCGGAGATGAGGTCCTCGCCGGGCTCCTTGCGCCGCTCGGCGATCAGTTCCCGCAGATACTCCGAGAACTCGACCGAGGCCCGCACCGCCTTCCGCGCCGTCTCCCGCGGCGGGTTCAGCTCGTACATCCCGCAGATGTCCGCAGACCAGGGCCGCAGCGGGGCCCGGTCCGACTCCGGGATACCCAGCATCTCTGCGATGACGGCGACGGGGAGCGGCTCGGCGACATCGCTGAGCAGGTCCCCGCCGCCCTTCTCGACGAGCCGGTCCACGAGGTCCGCGGCGAGGTCGGTGACATACGGCTTGAGCTGCTCGACCGTCCGCGGCGTGAACGCCTTCGACACCAGGCGCCGGATCCTGGTGTGGTCCGGGGGCTCCAGGTCGAGCATCCCGTGGTCGTTGAGCGTGTGGAACGGCTCGTGCTCCGCCGGGGGCGCGGTCCGTCCGAAGTCCTCATGGCTGAACCGGTGCAGATACGTCCGCCCGAGGCGCCGGTCCCTGAGCAGCGCCGAGACATCGGCATGGTGCGGCACCAGCCACTGGCCCGTGGGCTCGAAGTAGTGCACACGGCCCTTGGCACGCAGCTCGGCGTAGGCGGGGTACGGGTCGGCGAGGAACGCCGGGTCCCAGGGATCAAAGACAGCCATGCAGGGACGCTAGCCCGGGATCCCCGTCTCTGACCAGGGGTGTTCCTTCAGGTGGTCGATCAGGGCGGTGAAAGCGGGGGTGGGGAAGGTGAGGGTGGCTCGGGCCGGGGCCTTGGAGTCGCGGATGGCTATTCGGGTAGGGAGGGGGGCTACCTCGACGCAGGTGTCGCCCTCGCCGCCATCGGAGTACGTGGACTTACGCCAATTCATCAGATTTCCTTCGCCAGGCGGTGAATGAAGTCGCGCGACGCCATGGGGTCCAGCGACGCCTCCTCCACCCTATGAATCAACGTCCGCAGTCGATTCAGCTGGGCTTCGGCATCAATGAAACCGACGCCGGCGGGCGAGTCCCGTAGCACCGTGTCCAGCTGCGGAATGGGGCCGCCCGCGTACATCATCGATGCTCCTGAACCGGCGAAGCCGTCCTGGTCGATGGGGATAACGCGCACAGTGGCGTGCCCCTGCTCCACCAGGTCCAAGATTTGCCGCAGTTGGGCACGCGAGACCTCACGGCCGGAGACCCGGAGCCGCAGTGCGATCTCGTGAATGATCGCCTCGTACGGGACGGGGTCGTCGCCGTCGACAGCGGTACGACGCCTCATGCGGAACTCCACCTTGGCGTCCACTTCCCTCTCGGGGAGCCCCGGATTCATGTAGGCAAACACCGCTCGGGCGTAGTCGGGGGTCTGCAGGAGCCCCGGGATACGGGTGATGACGATGTCCCGCATGTATCTCGCGTGGTATTCGGCCTCGGCCACGTCCAGGTTCACCTGCGACAGAACGCCCCTGTACTCCTCCCACCAGCCACGCGTCCGATCGGTCGCCATCACCACCAGCGCTTCGATCAACGCATCGTCCATGCAGGCGTAGTAGGCGGCAAGCCTGCGAACCCGCTCCGGGCTGATGGCCGCGATGCCCAGCTCCACGTGACTCATCTGGCCCGAAGTCGAGTTGAGGAATGCCGCCGCATCCCGCGCCTTCAGCCCGGCAGCCTCGCGCAGCCTGCGCAGTTCGGTCCCCAACCGCACCTGACGCGCAGTGGGGTTACTCCTCGGCGGCATGCACCCTCCTGCTCTCAACGCCTCTGCCGGTACGGCACGTTCGGGTGTCAGGTTACGACAGCCGGTTGCGCTGGCACGAATTGATGCCATACCGTCAGTGACGCGACGCACACGCTGCGAAACCCCGGGGTGCCGGAAGCGCACCGCACCGTCCTGCCACGACGGCGGCGGCACTGCCACCTGCCCCCTCCTCAACTCCCCTCTGCCCCACAGGAGTTCAGCCGTGCCCGAAAACGATCCCGAGTCCTGGGAGTACTCCCTCTACATCCCCAACGACCCCCGCGCCGTCACCGTGTGTCGTCGCACCCTCCGTCTGATCCTGACCATGCACGGCCTGATCACGTTGGTCGACACCGCGGAGCTCCTCGCAACCGAGCTGATCTCCAACGCCGTACTGCACACCAAGGGCCCCGCCGCCCTCCGCGTCCGCTACTCCCCCGGCGTACTCCGCCTCGGCGCATGGGACGCGGACCCCGAACCGCCCGACTCCCCGGCCGAGGCGGCGGACCTCACCGCCGAGGGCGGCCGGGGCCTCACCCTCGTACGGGCCTGCTCCGACCTCTGGGGCTGGCAGCCGCTGTCCAGATTCGGCAACCGTGGCAAGTACGTCTGGTGCGAACTGCTCGGTAGGGTCGGGGCGTGAGTCGGGACGCGCGTTGGCTGTGGTGCGGGTCGGCCGGTCTGGTGCTCGGGGTGCTCGGCACGTCGGTGCTCGCCGTCGGCACGGGCTGGCGGCTGGCCGCGGGGGTCGTTCTGGTCGTCGCGCAGGCCGGTTCTCTGAGGTGGGTGCTGCGCGGGCCCCTCGCCGTACTGGGCGTCGGTGTGATCACGGGTGTCGCCGTGTGGGCGCTGCTTCCCGCAGTGACGTTGACTGGGGCGCTGCTCGCGGCGCAGGTCGCGTTGTGCGTGCTGTCGGCCACGCGGCCGAGGCGGGTGTCGGTGGCGGCGCTTGCGGGGATGTGCGCCCTGTCGGGGCTCGGGTTCGTCTCCGGTGGCCCGGGGGCCGTGGCCATCTGTCTGCTGGCGGTGCTGCTGGCATGGACCGTGGGGCAGTGGCGCCGGGCGCAACGGGCGCGAGCGGCGGCGGAGACACGACGGGCGGTCGCGGAGGAACGGGCCCGTATCGCGCGGGAGGTGCACGACGTGGTCGCTCACACCCTGTCGGTGATGGTCATTCAGGCGGGCGCCGCGGAGGACGTGTTCGGTGATCGTCCCGAGCAGGCCCGGCAGGCATTGCGGGCGATCGACACCGCGGGGCGCTCGGCGCTGGACGAACTGCGGTTGCTGCTGCGGGCGTTCGGTCCGGAGGAGAGGGATCCGGAGGAGAGAGATCCGGAGGAGAGAGATCCGGAGGCCGGGGATTCGGCGGCGGAGGATCCGGCGGAGGGGGATCCCGTCGACGGGGAGCGGGCTCCGCGACCCGGGCTCGCGCGGCTGGACGAGCTTGCCGATGCCGTGCGGGCGGCGGGCATGACGGTGCGTCTGGACCGTGAGGGCGTTCCGGCCGGTGGTCTGCCGGCGGCCGTGGACCTCGCGGCGTACCGGATCGCGCAGGAGGCCGTGACCAACGCGCTGCGGCACGCCGTCGGCGCCGACGAGGTGCGCCTGTCGGTGACGGCCGACGGTGGGCGGATCCGGATCACCGTGGCCGACAACGGGCGTACGCCGCCCGCCCGGTCCGCCAGGGCGGGCGCGGGACGGGGCCTGGTGGGGATGCGGGAACGGGCCCGCATGCTGGGCGGGAGCCTGCGGGCGGGCCCGGCCGCCGGGGGCGGGTTCGCGGTGGAGGCGGAACTGCCGATGGAGTACGCGTCGTGACCCTTCGCGTGGTGGTGGCCGACGACCAGGCCCTGGTGCGTACCGGCTTCCGGATGATCATCGACGCGCGGGACGACCTGGAGGTGGTCGGCGAGGCGTCCGACGGCCAGGAGGCCGTGCGGCTGACGCGGGAACTGCGGCCGGACGTGGTGCTGATGGACGTACGGATGCCCGTGCGGGACGGCATCGAGGCGACCCGGGAGATCGTGGCCTGCGGCAGCCCGGCCCGCGTGCTCGTACTGACCACCTGGGATCTCGACACGCACGTGGTCGCGGCGTTGCGTGCCGGGGCCAGCGGGTTCCTGCTGAAGGACATCCGGCCCGCCGAACTCGTGGAGGCGATCCGTCTCACGGCCCGCGGGGACGCCCTGCTGGCGCCCTCGGTGACGCGCCGTGTCCTGGACCGCTTCCTGCGCACCGCGCCCGACCTGCGGCCGCCGCCGGACCTGGAGCGCCTGTCCGGCCGGGAACGGGAGGTGCTCACCCTGATCGGGCAGGCCCTGTCGAACGCGGAGATCGCCCGGCGGCTGGACCTGTCGGAGGCCACCGTCAAGAACCACGTCACCGGCGTACTGCGCAAGCTGGGCCTGCGGGACCGGGTACAGGCCGTGGTCGCCGCGTACGATCACGGCCTCGTCCGGCCGAGAGACCCGTGAGCGGGAAACTGCTGAGCGAGAAACCCCTGAGCGCGGCTTGCGGGACCGCGGGGCGGCTCATCCTTGAGGAGGAGAAACCGCGCCGCTCCCTCCTGTGCTCCCAGAGCGGATCCGTTCGCGCGGCCGATCAACGGCGCGCCGCCGGACCGTAGCGTCATCGGTATGACCGAATCGCTCCATCACCGCATGTACCTGCTCGCCTACGACGAAGAGGCCCGGGGGCCGTACGACCGCTCCCGGACCGGGCTGCTCGTCCGGACCGCCGTCCTGGTCGAACTCGCCCTGCGCGGGCGGCTGGTGGAGACCGGCGGCGGCAGCGTGGCGGTCGCCGGAACGGGATCGACGGGGGATCCCGTTCTGGACGAGATGCTGCGGGAGGCTCCCGGGCACGGCTGGAAGCAGCTGGTCCGGCGGCACAGCGGGCGCACCCTGACGGCGGTGGAGGACCAGCTGGCCGCGCTGGGGCTCCTCACCGTCGAGTCGTCGCGGCTTCGCCTGGGCGGACGGCGCGTGACCGTGTCGGATCCGGGCACGCTCCGGGCGGTGCGCGACCGTGTGTCGGCCGTCCTGCACGGCAACGCACCCGTCGCCGGGATTCCCGTCGCCGACGCCGCTCTGGCGGCACTGGCCGCGGCCGGCAAGAACCGGTCGGTGGTCTCGCGGCAGGACGCCCGAGAGCTGCGGGACCGCATCGACGCCTGCACCGGCCGCCTCGGCACCCTCGCCCCCGGCCTGGAGAAGACCGTACGCGGACTGTCCATGACCATGATCGCCGCCCAGGGCGGGATGGGCGGCGGCTGACCGACAGCACCAGAACCCGAGAACCCGGGGCCAGGAAGCCGGGCGATCCAAGAGACGGGGAAACGCATGAAACGGGGGAAACGTATGAAACGGGGGAAACGTATGAACACGCGCCGTGTCCTGACCAGCCTGACCAGCCTGGCTGCCTGCGCGCTGACCGCCGTGTTCGCCACGGCCGCCGGGCCCGCGCTGCGGACGCAGCCTGCCCTGTCGGCGCGACAGGTGGATCGTCCGGCCGTCGGGACGGTGGTCCGCACCCACGACGGCGCCGTGCGGGGCACCGCCCACGACGGCTACCGCACCTTCGAGGGCCTGCCCTACGCGGCGCCTCCGGAGGGCCGCCTGCGCTGGGCGCCGCCCCAGCCGGCAAGGCCCTGGACGGGGACCCGGGACGCGACCCGGCCCGCGAGCGCCTGCCCGCAGGCGGCGGGCGAGGTGCCCGGTGGCAGCACCGACGAGGACTGCCTCCACCTGAACGTCACCGCGCCGGACGCCGCCACCCCGCGGCACCCGCGGCCGGTGATCGTCTGGCTGCACGGCGGCGGCTTCACGACCGGCGCGGGCAGCTCCTACGACGCCCATCGCATGGCCACCCGCGGCGACGCCGTGGTCGTCACGGTCAACTACCGCCTCGGCGCCCTCGGTTTCCTCGCCCACGCCGGACTGCCCGGCTCCGGCACCTTCGGCCTGGCCGACCAGCAGGCGGCACTGCGCTGGGTCAGGGACGGCATCGGCGCCTTCGGCGGCGACCCGCGCAACGTGACGCTGGCCGGCGAGTCGGCCGGCGGCTACAGCGTCTGCGCCCAACTCGCCTCGCCCGCCGCCGTGGGGCTCTTCCAGCGGGCGATCATCCAGAGCGGGCCGTGCACCGGCCGCCCGGACCGGCCGTTCGCCCCGTCCGCCGCCTCACTGCCCACAGCGCGTGAGACCGGCGCACGGTTCGCGGCCAAGGCCGGCTGCTCCTCCGCCCGGCACGTCCTGGCCTGTCTGCGCGGGAAGAGCGTCTCCCGTGTGCTGGCCGCCCAGGCCACCGACCAACAGCCCGCCTACGGAACGCCGTTGCTGCCCCACGACCCCGCGACCGCCGTCGCCGCCGGCCGCTTCCCGCACGTGCCCGTGCTCATCGGCGGCAACCACGACGAGGGCAACGGCTGGGCCGCCGGCATCATCCAGGCCGGTAACCCCGTCACCCCCGAGACCTGGCCCGACGTCGCCGCCACCTTCTTCCCCGGCCGGGACCGGGCGAGCGCGATCGTCCACGAGTACCCGGTGACTCCGTCGAACGGCGGCCCAGTGTTCGGCGCGGTCATCGGCGACGCCGACTTCGCCTGCCCCACCCTGCGCACCGGCGACCTGCTCGGCGCCCAAGTCCCCGTCTGGCGCTACGAGTTCGCCGACGAGCACGCCCCGCCGCTCACCCCGGGCACGCCACCGTTCCCCCTCGGCGCACCCCATGCCAGTGAGCTTCCCTACCTGTACGACCTCGGCGGCCGCCCCCGCACCATGACCCCGGCCCAGCACCACCTGGCCGACACCATGATCGACTACTGGACCCGCTTCGCCCGCACCGGCGACCCCAACGCCACCGGTACGCCGCACTGGCCGAGCGACGCCGTCCAGTCCCTGGCCCCGAACCACACGGGCCCCACCCAGACCACCACCCACCACCACTGCGCCTTCTGGAACGGCCTGCCCTGAGCACCACCCCACCGGTCAGCCAGCCGGGGACCGCCACCCCGGCGGCCGGCCCGCCGGTCAGCCCGGTGTCACCAGTCGCGCCTCGTACGCGAACACCGCAGCCTGTGTGCGGTCCCTGAGGCCCAGCTTGACCAGGATGCGGCTGACGTGGGTCTTGATCGTCGACTCGGCGACCACGAGGCGCCCGGCGATCTCCGCGTTCGACAGGCCCTGCGCGATCAGGACCAGGACCTCCGTCTCACGCTCGGTCAGATCGCCGTACGCCGCCTGGGCGGACTGCATGAGGCGAGGGGACGTGGACAGCTTCGAGAACTCCGTGATCAGCCGCTTGGTGACGGTCGGTGCGAGGAGTGCCTCACCGGAGGCCACCACCCTTACGCCGTCCGCGAGTTGGCGGGCCGAGGCGTCCTTGAGGAGGAAGCCGGAGGCTCCCGCGCGCAGCGCCTGGTACACGTACTCGTCGAGGTCGAAGGTCGTGAGGACGAGGACCTTCGACGGGCTGTCGGCGGCCACGATCTCCCGGGTCGCCTCGATGCCGTTCATTTCGGGCATGCGGATGTCCATCAGGACCACGTCGGGGGCCAGTTCACGGACGCGGTCGACCGCCTCGCGGCCGTTGACCGCCTCGCCCACGACCTCGATGTCCGGCATCGCGTTCAGCAGGACCGAGAAGCCCTCGCGCACCATCATCTGATCGTCCGCGATCAGGACGCGGATGGTCATGCCTCACCCTCCGTCACGCCGGCGACCGGCAGGAACACCGCCACCTCGTAGCCTCCCTCGTTCGTACGGGCCGCCGTCATCTCGCCGTTCAGCATCGAGACGCGCTCGCGCATGCCGGTGATGCCGTGCCCGGCACCCGGCGAGGGCTTCACCAGGTTCGGCGCGGGCGGCGGGCCGTTGACTATGCGCAGGCCCAGGCCGCCGAGGACGTAGGAGACCTCCACCTTGGCGCTCGCACCCGGCGCGTGCCGCAGACTGTTGCTGAGCGCCTCCTGGACGATGCGGTACGCCGACAGCTCGACGCCCTGCGGGAGTTCGCGCACCGCCCCGGTCACCGCCTTGTCGACGCTCAGGCCCGCGTCCCGCACATTGGCGAGCAGTGCGTCCAGGTCCCCGAGGGTGGGCTGCGGGGCGTCGGGTGCCTCGTAGTCCTCGGCGCGGACGACGCCCAGCACGCGGCGCAGTTCGGCGAGCGCCGCGACCGCGTTCTCCCGGATGGTGACGAAGGCGCGCTCCAGCTCCGGCGGCGGGTTCTCCACCCGGTAGGGGGCGGCCTCCGCCTGGATGGCGACGACCGACATGTGGTGCGCGACCACGTCGTGCAGCTCGCGCGCGATCGTCGTGCGCTCCTCCAGCAGGGTGCGCCGGGAACGCTCGTGCGCGGTCACCGTCTGCTGCGCGGTCACCTCCTGCCGGGCGTCCCGGCGAATGTGCCAGACGGTGACGGCGAGGAGGGCGATGGCCGAGACGAACAACAGCTCCACGGTGTTCGAGCCGAAGTAGTGGCCGCCGCCGAAGCTGCCGGCCAGGAACCCGTACACCCCCGTCAGCGCCCACATCCAGGCGGCCGTGCGCGGCCTGGTGCGGATGGCCACGATCGTGAGCACCATCAGCTGGCAGGCGAAGCTGCCGGCCGGCCACGGCCAGTCAGCGTCCCAGGAGCCGTCGAACACCGCTGCGACCGGGGTCGCGGCCATCGACAGCCAGAACGCGCCCACCGGCCGGACCATGGTCAGCAGGACCGGGGCCAGCGCGAGCAGCCCGAGCGCCAGGTTGATGCCCGCGCCACGGAAGCCGACGTTGGAGGCGATGAGCATCGCCAAGAGGCCGGCCGCCGTGATCAGGGCGTGCGGCGCCCACGTCACGTACTCGCGCATCCGGCCGGACAGCCGCCGGGCGAAACGGCCGTCAGCGCTCGCACGAGGCAGCGGGCGGTAGGCGAACGCGTCATGGAACAGGTCCTGCCGCAGCCCGCCCAGGGCGTCCATCGCCGCCCGGAACTCGGGGCTGCGCGGCTTGTACGGCTCGAAGGCGCCGTCCGGCGGCTCCGGTGGCGTCGGCTGCGTCTGGGTCGTGTCGGTCACGATGAAAACGGTAGGCGGTGGCGGGCGCGCGGTCGTCACCAGTGAGAAGGGTCCTTCCGCCTCCCTCTCAGGTACTACGGGTACGGCGCGACACGGCCGCCGACGCAGGCTCCTGGTCAGTGGCCGGACGGCCGTCAGTAGCCGGACGGCCGTACCAGCCCCGACTCGTACGCGAACACCGCCGCCTGCGTGCGGTCCCTGAGGCCCAGCTTCACCAGGATCCGGCCCACATGGGTCTTCACCGTCTGCTCGGCGACGACCAGGCGCTCGGCGATCTCCGCGTTCGACAACCCCTCCGCGATCAGTGCGAGGACCTCCGTCTCGCGCTCGGTCAGATCGCCGACCCGCTCCTTGAGGGGGGTGCGAGGCCGGCCGTCCAGGCGGGAGAACTGGTCGATCAGCCGTCGGGTGATGCCCGGTGCCAGCAGCGCGTCGCCGGCCGCCACCACCCGCACCGCCTCGGCCAGCTGGTCCGCCGACGCGTCCTTCAGGAGGAACCCGGACGCTCCCGCGCGCAGCGCTTCGTACACGTACTCGTCGAGGTCGAAGGTGGTGAGCACCAGCACCTTGATGTGGGGCGTCGCCCCGGTGATGCGGCGGGTGGCCTCGATACCGTCGAGCTCGGGCATCCGGATGTCCATCAGGACGACGTCCGGGACGAACTCGGCGACCTTGGCCACGGCGTCCAGGCCGTCGACCGCCTGGCCGACCACCTCGATGTCAGCTTTGGTGTTGAGCAGCACGGTGAAGCCCTGCCGGACCATCTGCTGGTCGTCGGCGATCAGTACGCGGATGGGGCTACGGCTGCTCGTCATACGGTGTCGTCCTTCAGGTCG